>NZ_WKJD01000009.1 GCF_009674665.1 Agromyces kandeliae | reverse complement strand
GAGAGTAGGACACCGCCGGACATCCATTCCAGAAGAGCCACCCCAACGGGGTGGCTCTTCTGCATTTAACGACCAGGAATCGCGGACGACCGGCCAGAGGCATCGACCAACCCCACCGGAGTGCAAGCGATTACGCCACCCGAAGGGGGTCGAACGGCCTACTCCGCCGCGGTTCTGCGGACCTCTGGCTGCCGGTTGTGAACATTGAGTGCAAACGCTTGCATTGACCTCGCGCGCGCTGCTACGTTCGCTGGCAATGTCAGTTGGCACGTCGTCGTGCCGGAATCGGGAGTCAAGGATGACGCAACGGGCGCGTGCTCGCAGCTTGCTGGCTTTGGGGGTGACGGGTGCCGTGGCGGCATCCGTCCTCGCCGTCGTACCCATGGGGGCCGCGGCCGAGGAGGGCGATACGTTCGCCCTCGTCGGCTCGCTCCAGAACGAGCTGGGGTGTTCGGAGGACTGGCAGCCCGACTGCGCGGCGACCGAGCTGCTCCCCACGGACACGGCCGGGGTCTACGCCGCCGAGTTCACCGTGCCCGCGGGTGCGTACGAGTACAAGGTCGCGGCCAATGACACCTGGGACGCGAGCTGGGGCCTGAACGGCGGTGGCGACAACATCCCGCTGACCGTCGCCGGCGACACCGACGTGCGCGTGGTCTTCGACGACGCGCAGAAGCGCGTCGGCCTCGAACTGCTGAGCACCGCCGGCGCCTACGACGAGCAGGCGGACGGTACGCTCGTCGCGGCCCCCGTGCGTCAGCCCGGCAGCACCGAGAACTTCTACTTCGTCATGACCGACCGCTTCGCCAACGGCGACGCGTCGAACGACACCGCGGGCATCGCCGGCGACCGCCTCGACCACGGCTTCGACCCCACCGACAAGGGCTTCTACCACGGCGGCGACATCCAGGGCATCCGCGACAACCTCGACTACATCGCGGGCCTCGGCACGAGCGCGATCTGGTTCACGCCGAGCTTCAAGAACAAGCCGGTCCAGGGCGAGGGCGGCAACGCGAGCGCCGGGTACCACGGCTACTGGATCACCGACTTCACCCAGATCGACCCCCACCTCGGCACGAACGCCGAGCTCGAGGCGCTGATCGCCGAGGCGCACGCCAAGGGCATCAAGATCTACTTCGACATCATCACGAACCACACGGCCGACGTGATCTCGTACGAGGAGGGGCAGTACTCGTACGTCGACAAGGCCACGAGCCCCTACCGCGACGCCGCCGACGACGTGTTCGACCCGAGTGCGATCGCGGGCAGTCCCGACTTCCCCGAGCTCGACCCGGCGACGAGCTTCCCCTACACGCCGACGATCGCGGCCGAGGAGGCCGACGTCAAGGTGCCTGCGTGGCTCAACGACCCGACCGTGTACCACAACCGCGGCGACTCGACCTGGTCGGGCGAGTCGGTGACCTTCGGCGACTTCGTCGGCCTCGACGACCTCATGACCGAGGACCCGACCGTCGTGAACGGGTTCGTGGAGGTCTACCAGGACTGGGTCGACCTCGGCATCGACGGCTTCCGCATCGACACCGCCAAGCACGTGAACTTCGAGTTCTGGGAGACCTGGTCGACCGAGGTGCTCGACTACGCGCACGCGCAGGGCAAGCCCGACTTCTTCATGTTCGGCGAGGTCTACGACGCCGACCCGGTCAAGCTCTCGCCCTACGTGCGCGAGACCGACATGAACTCCGTGCTCGACTTCACCTTCCAGTCGCAGGCCGTCTCCTTCGCCGCCGGCAACTCGGCGAAGAACCTGCAGTCGCTGTTCGCGGGCGACGACTACTACACGACGCCCGACTCGTCGGCGACCGCCCTGCCGACCTTCCTCGGCAACCACGACATGGGCCGCATCGGGTACTTCCTCGCCAACTCGGGCGACACCGCGGTCCAGCGCGACGAGCTGGCCCACGAGCTGATGTACCTCACGCGTGGCCAGCCCGTCGTCTACTACGGCGACGAGCAGGGCTTCGCGGGCACCGGCGGCGACAAGGACGCCCGCCAGACGCTCTTCGCCAGCCAGGTCGACGAGTACGTGAACCAGCCGCTCGTCACCGGCGAGAACGCCGGCAGTGTCGACCGCTACGACACCGGCGCGCCGCTCTACACGCACATCGCTGCACTGGCCGAGCTGCGCGAGGCGCACCCGGCGCTCGAGCAGGGTGCCCAGGTCGAGCGCTTCGTCGCCGACGGCGCGGGCGTCTACGCCTTCAGCCGCGTCGACCGCGACGAGAAGGTCGAGTACCTGGTCGCCGTGAACAACGCGAACGAGTCGAAGACCGTGGACGTCCCGACGCTCACCGCCGACGGCGCGTTCGACGTGCTGTACGGCGACGGCACGGCCCTCGCGGCGGACGCCGCGGGCGTGGCATCCGTCACGGTGCCGGCGCTCGGCGCCGTCGTGTGGAAGGCCGATCGCCAGGTGACCGCCCCCGACGCGGCATCCGCCATCGCGGTGGACGTGCCCGTCGCAGGAGCCGGCGTCACCGGGCTCGCCCCGGTCTCGGCCGACGTCGCCGACAGCACCTGGCAGGAGACGAGTTTCGCCTGGCGCGTCGCCGGCTCCGCGGAGTGGACGCCCCTCGGCACCGCCGAGGACACCACGCCGCGCGTGTTCCACGACACCGCGGGCCTCGCGAACGGCACGCTCATCGAATACCGGGCCGTGTCGACGGATGCCGCGGGCAATCGCGCCGCCGCCTCGACCTACGCCTCGGTCGGCAACGCCGTGAACCTCGTCGTCGAGGAGGAGCCCGAGCCCGAGATCGGCCTCGTGACGATCCCCGGCAACCACAACTCCGAGATGGGCTGCCCGGGCGACTGGCAGCCCGGCTGCGAGGCCGCGAAGCTGACGAAGCGCGCCGACGGCGTCTACGCCGGCACGTTCGAGATCCCGGCGGGCACCTACGAGTACAAGGTCGCGATCAACGGCAGCTGGGCGCTGAACTACGGCGCGAACGGCGCGCAGGACGGACCGAACGTCACGTACACGACCGAGGGCGGCCCGGTCACGTTCTACTGGGACCCGCGTACGAACGTGTTCTCGTCGACGGCCGAGGGCCCCATCGTGACGCTGCCCGGCAGCCTGCAGTCGGAGCTCGGCTGCCCCGGCGACTGGCAGCCCGAGTGCATGGTCACCTTCGCCCAGGACGGCGACGCCGACGGCGTCTACGAGTTCTCGACCGACGGCCTGCCCGCCGGCTCCTACGAGGTGAAGGTCGCGCACGGCCTTTCGTGGGATGAGAACTACGGCGTCGACGGCGTCCGCAACGGCGGCAACATCTCGTTCGTCGTCGCGAAGGACAACGAGTTCGTCACCTTCCGGTACACGCTCGAGACCCACGTGCTCGAGGTCGTCGTCGCCGACCCGCCGCTCGCCGGCATCGGCCAGCAGCGCGCCTACTGGCTCGACGCCGGGACGCTCGCCTGGCCCGCGTCGCTCCTCGGCGGCGCGAACGCGGCCGACCTCGCGTACACGCTGGAGTACGCGACCGGCGGCGGCATCGGCAACGCCGACGGCGCCGTGACCGGCGCCGACCAGTCGGTCGAGCTCGACTTCGACCCGGGCGGCATCGGCGAGCAGCTCGCGGCGGCCTTCCCGCACCTCTCGGGCTACGTCGCGCTCCACCCCGTCGGCCTCGACCGCGACGCGATCACCGAGCTCGTCACCGGCGAGCTGCAGGTCGCGCAGCGCAGCGGCGACGCCCTCACCGCGATGACCGGCGTGCAGCTGCCGGGCGTGCTCGACGACCTGTACGCCGAGGGCGTGGCATCCGCTGCGCTCGGTGCCTCCTTCGACGACGGCGAGCCCGTCCTCTCGGTCTGGGCGCCGACCGCGAAGGCGGTCTCGGCCCAGGTCTGGGACGCCGGATCGGCGGGCGACCCCGAGGTGCTGCCGGCGACGTTCGACGCGGCATCCGGCGCCTGGTCGGTGGCCGACGGCGTCGACGCCGGTGACGAGTACCGCTGGCTCGTCGAGGTCTACGCTCCCTCGACCGGGCAGGTCGAGGAGAACTCGGTGACCGACCCCTACTCGGCGGCGCTCACCGTGAACTCGGCGCGTACCGTGGTGGTCGACCTCGACGACCCGGTACTCGCCCCCGAGCTGTGGGCCGACACGCCCGCGCCGCTCGTCGACCGGCAGGTCGACCGCGCCATCACCGAGCTGCACGTGCGCGACTTCTCGATCACGGATGAGACCGTGCCCGAGGCGGAGCGCGGCACCTACCGGGCGTTCACGCGCAACAGCGCGGGCACCGCGCAGCTGCGCGAGCTCGCCGCGGCCGGCATCAACACGGTGCACCTGCTGCCGACGTTCGACATCGCGACCATCGAGGAGCGCCGCGACCAGCAGGCGACCCCCGACTGCGACCTCGAGACCTTCGGCCCGGCGTCGGAGGACCAGCAGGCCTGCATCGAGGCGATCCGCGACCTCGACGGGTTCAACTGGGGCTACGACCCGTACCACTTCCAGGCGCCCGAGGGCTCCTACGCGGTCGACCCCGAGGGCGGCGCGCGCGTCGCGGAGTTCCGCGAGATGGTGGGCGCCCTGCACGCCACCGGCCTGCAGGTCGTGCTCGACGAGGTGTACAACCACACCGCGCAGTCGGGCCAGGGGGAGAAGTCGGTGCTCGACAAGGTCGTGCCCGGCTACTACCACCGCCTCAACGCGACCGGCGGCGTCGAGACCTCGACGTGCTGCCAGAACGTCGCGACCGAGCACGCCGTCGCCGAGAAGCTCATGGTCGACTCGACCGTGCTCTGGGCGAAGGAGTACAAGGTCGACGGCTTCCGGTTCGACCTCATGGGCCACCACTCGAAGGCGAACCTCCTCGCCATCCGCGACGCGCTCGACGAGCTCACGCTCGCCGAGGACGGCGTCGACGGGTCGAAGGTGTTCCTCTACGGCGAGGGCTGGAACTTCGGCGAGGTCGCGGACAACGCCCGATTCGAGCAGGCCTCGCAGGGCCAGCTCGGCGGCACCGGCATCGCGACCTTCAACGACCGACTGCGCGACGGCGTGCACGGCGGCAGCCCGGTCGCCGGCGACTCGAAGTACGAGCAGGGCTTCGGCACCGGTCTCGCGGGAGAGTCGAACGGACGCCCCGTGCGCGACGGCATCCGCGACCTCGGCCAGCAGACCGACCTGGTGAAGGTCGGCCTCGCGGGCAACCTGCGCGACTTCGAGTTCACCGGCTCCGATGGGGTCGTGAAGTCGGGCGCCGAGGTCGACTACAACGGCTCGCCGGCTGGGTACGCCGATCACCCGGAGGAGGTCATCAACTACGTCGACGCGCACGACAACGAGACGCTGTTCGACCTCGGCGTGCTCAAGCTGCCGGCCGACACGCCGATGGCGGACCGGGTCCGCATGAACACGCTGTCGCTCGCGACCGTGACGTTCTCGCAGAGCCCCTCGTTCTGGCACGCCGGCACCGAGCTGCTCCGCTCGAAGTCGCTCGACCGCAACAGCTACAACTCGGGCGACTGGTTCAACCGGATCGACTGGACCGGCCAGGAGTCGACCTTCGGGTCGGGCCTGCCGATGAAGTCCGACAACGAGGACCACTGGCCGGTCATGGCCGAATTGCTGGACGACCCGGCGCTGAAGCCGACGGCCGAGGACATCGCCTCAGCGGAGGCGGCCGCCCTCGACCTGCTGCGCGTCCGCTCGAGCGTCGACCTGCTGAAGCTGGGCTCGGCCGAGCTCATCGAGCAGAAGGTCTCGTTCCCCAACAGCGGGGCGGATGCCACGGACGGCCTGATCGTCATGCTCATCGACGACCTCGTCGGTGACGACGTCGACCCCGAGCTCGAGGGCGCCCTGGTGGTGTTCAACGCCTCGGGCGAGGCGATCACCGAGCAGGTCGACGGGCTCGCGGGCCGCGACTTCAAGCTCGCGAAGCCGCTGCAGAACGGCATCGACGAGGTCGTCAAGGAGACGAAGTGGAAGGCGAAGACCGGGACGCTGACGATCCCGGCGCGCACGGCCGCGGTGCTCGTCGACGACCAGAAGGCCACTGGTCCTGCCAAGGGCGGGGCTGCGGTGCCCGCGCCTCGGACGGCCGAGGGATCGGCGGCGGCCACCACCGCGCCGACGTCCGACGCCCCGGTCGTGCGGGTCGGCGCCGGCTCGGTGCAGGTCGGCTCGGCCCTCGCGGTGGCGGGTTCCGGCTTCGACTCGGGCGAACTCGTCCAGGTGTGGCTCGAGTCGACTCCGCGTCTCCTCGAGGCGCAGTCGGCCGGCGCCGACGGCACGGTGGCGTTCGAGGTCACGATCCCCGAGGGGACCGAGATCGACGGGCATCACGTGCGACTGGTCGGCGTGGCATCCGGTGCCGAGGCGGTCGCCGAGCTCACCGTGGTCGGTCCGCTCGGGCTCACCGCGACGCAGGGTGCGCTCGCCGCGCTGCTCGGGTTCGCGGCGCTCGCCGCAGCCCTCATCGTGGTGGCACCGCGCCTGCGGCGCGCGCGGGTCAGGGCCTGAGGCCGCCGGGCGAGGCGGGTGTGCGCCGCCTCGCCCGGACTGCGCGCGTCGACGCCCGGGCGTTCGTCCCGGGCACCGACGCGTGCGCGGCACGATGCCCGGCGCCTCCCCCGGCGCCGGGCACCGTCGTGGATCGCGGTTCGACCACCCGCTAGAGCGGAAGGGGGACCCCGCAGGTGTCGAAGGCGTAGACGAGGTCGGCGCCGTGCGCGGCGAAGATCTCGTCGATCCCCTTGCCGTCGGCGGCCTTCTCCTCGTGCGGGTTGTTCGCAGCGATGACGCCGTCCTGGCCGTTCACGCCCTTCACGTGGATGGTGAACGACATCGGCGCTCCGGTGGAGGCGTACGCGTCGGTCACGCACTCCGCGTCCGCCGGCTCCAGGCCCATGGTGAGCTCCTCGAAGTACACCGTGAACCACGCCTGCGAGTTGGACGCGCCCGCATTGCCCTTGTCGGATCGATTGGGGTTGAAACACTCGTGGGCGTAGGCGGCCATGCCGCTGCCCAGCGTGAGCGCGGCGGCCAGGCCCACCCCGGCGCCGATGTTGGTCATCGTTCTCGAGAACATCCTTGCTCCACTTCGATTCGGGTAGAAACGACCGTCGATCGGGTCGTCGCATCCGACGATGCACTCGATCGGCGTTGATGGACTCAGGGTGCTCCCCGGTATCTTCCGCCGGAACCCCCAGAAGCGGGGGTATCCACCGGCTCTCGGATGTGCTCCAGAACTAGGTCGTGATCAGGGGATTCCGACCGTCTCAGCGGTCAGGATCGCGAAGCAGCGCTCGAGACGTGCGAGCCACCAGGCCGCGCGGTCGCCGTCGGCGGCGTACCGCTCGAGCAGGCTCGGGTCGGGATCGATGCGACGGACGTCGATCGCGCCGCCGCTGGGGAGGAGCGGGTCGCGCGAGACATCCGCCGCCAGCAGCGAGGCCGTGCCGAGCCCGCAGTCGTACTCGAGCGTCGGGAGCGCCGCGGCGAGGTGTGCGCCCATCGCGAGCCCGACGCTCGTGTCGAGCGCGCTCGACACCACGATCGGCAGCGCGGCGCGCTCGGCGACGTCGAGGGCGCGGCGGATGCCTCCGAGCGGAGCGGCCTTCACGACGAGCAGGTCTGCGGCGCCCGCCGCGGCGACCGCGAGCGGGTCCTCCGCCCGGCGGACGCTCTCGTCGGCGGCGATCGGGATGCCCATGTACTTCGTGCGCGTGCGGATCTCGGCGAGCTCGCTCACGCTCGGGCAGGGTTGCTCGACGTACTCGAGGTCGAACGGCGCGAGCGCGTGGATGGCGTGCTCGGCCTCGTCGATGTTCCACCCGCCGTTCGCGTCGACCCGGATGCGCCCCTCGGGGCCCATCGCCTCGCGCACGGCGCGCACGCGCGCGACATCCTGGTCGAGGGTCTGGTCGGATGCCGCGACCTTGACCTTCGCGGTCCGGCAGCCCGGGAACCGCTCGAGTACGGCGGGTACGGCATCCGCGTCGACGGCGGGCACGGTCGCGTTCACGGGGATGCGGTCCCGATGCGCGGCGGGCGCCGGGTTCCAGCCGAAGTCGATCGCGGCGCCGAGCCAGGTCGCCGCCTCCGCGTCGTCGTATTCGGCGAACGGGGAGAACTCGGTCCAGCCCTCGGGGCCCTCGAGCAGCAGGGCCTCGCGCACGTCGATGCCGCGGAAGCGCGTGACGAGCGGGAGCGCGACCACCCTCGCGGTCGCGAGCAGGTCGTGCAGGGGCGGCAGGGCGACGGCGCTCATGCGTCGAGTCTGCCACCCCTGCCGCCGCTCGGCCGTGCCGCGAGGTGACGCGAACCGCTGCGGCACGTGAGAAGGCGAGCAGTTCGCGTCATCTCGGCAACGGGGCAGGCCGCGTCGGGCGCCGAACTAGGCTGGTGGCCATGGCAGTCGAGGTGTCGGAACTGTTCGATCCGAGCATGTGGGTGGATGCCGCGGCATCCGTCACCGGCCGAGGCGGTTTCACCGACATCACCTACCACCACTCGACCGACGGCCGCATCGCGCGCATCGCGTTCGACCGTCCCGAGGTGCGCAACGCGTTCCGCCCGCACTCCGTCGACGAGCTCTCCCGAGCGCTCGAGGACGCCCGCACGAATCCCCGCATCGGCGTCGTGCTGCTCACCGGCAACGGGCCGAGTCCGAAGGACGGCGGGTGGGCGTTCTGCTCCGGTGGCGACCAGCGCATCCGCGGTCGCGACGGCTACCAGTACTCGGCGGCCGAGGGCGAGGTCGTGCGCGACCCGGCGGCCGCGGCCGCGACGGGACGCCTGCACATCCTCGAGGTGCAGCGGCTCATCCGCTTCATGCCGAAGGTGGTGATCGCGGTCGTGCCCGGGTGGGCGGCCGGTGGCGGGCACTCGCTGCACGTCGTCTGCGACCTCACGATCGCGAGCCGCGAGCACGGCCGGTTCAAGCAGACGGATGCCGACGTCGGCAGCTTCGACGCCGGGTACGGGTCGGCGTACATGGCCCGCCAGGTCGGGCAGAAGTTCGCGCGCGAGGTGTTCTTCCTCGCCGAGGAGTACTCGGCCGAACGCGCGTACGAGATGGGCGCCGTGAATCGCGTCGTGCCCCACGCCGACCTCGAGCGCGAGGCGATCGCGATGGCGCGCACGATCCTCACCAAGTCGCCGACGGCGATCCGCATGCTGAAGTTCGCGTTCAACGCCGTCGACGACGGACTCGTGGGCCAGCAGGTGTTCGCCGGCGAGGCGACGCGGCTAGCGTACGGGACGGACGAGGCCGTCGAGGGTCGCGACTCGTTCCTCGAGAAGCGCGAGGCCGATTGGGGTCCGTACCCGTGGCACTACTGAGCGCCCGGTCGCGGGGCGCCGGCCGGCGACACCTGACATGCCGGTGTCGAGGGGTGCGATGAAACCCCTCATCCGGGTTCCGGCGGGCGACGTCCCGCGGATGATCGCGCAGTTGCGCGAGGCGGTGCTCCTCGACGGACTCGCGGTGCTGCCGATCCCGGGCGACAACGAGCCGGACGACCCGATCGAGGCGCTCGTCCCCGACGAGGTCGCGCTCGTCATCGAGACGAGCGGATCGACGGATGCCCCGAAGCGCGTCGCCCTCTCGGGCGCGGCGCTCCGCGCGAGTGCGGGTGCCACTTCGCAGTGGTTCGGCGGCGTGCACGGACAGTGGCTGCTCGCGCTGCCCGCGACGTACATCGCCGGGGTGCAGGTGCTCGTGCGGTCGCTCGTCGCCGGCACCGAACCGGCGGTCATGCCCGCGGGCGGCTTCACGCCCGAGGCGTTCGTGGAGGCCGCCCGGAGCCTCGACCCGGACCGGCCCTGGTTCACGTCGCTCGTGCCCGTGCAGCTCGCCCGTCTCGTCGACGCGGCAGCCGCCGATCGCTCGGTGCGCGCGGCGCTCGGATCGTTCGAGGCGATCCTGCTCGGGGGGCAAGCCGCGCCGGCCGGCCTCGTCGAGCGGGCGAGCGCCGTCGGCGCCCGCGTGCACCGCACCTACGGGTCCAGCGAGACCTCCGGCGGATGCGTCTACGACGGCCGGCCGCTCAACGGCGTCGAGGTGCGGATCGTCGACGGCGAGGTGCAGCTGGCCGGGCGGATGCTCGCGGAGGGCTACCTCGACGACCCCGAGCGCACGCGGCGCGCCTTCGCGGTCGACGGCGACGGGCGGCGCTGGTACCGCACGGGCGACCTCGGTTCGGTCGGCGACGACGGCCGCCTGCGGGTGACCGGTCGCGCCGACGACGTGATGATCTCCGGCGGGGTCAAGGTCGTGCTCGGCGAGGTCGAGCGTGCGGTGCACGCCGTCGACGGGTTCGCCGATGCGGTCGTGGTCGCCGTTCCCGATCCCGAGTGGGGCGAGCGGGCCGCGGTCGTCGCTGCCGGGGCCGGGGCGCGCGCCGCGGGCGCGCTCGAGGCACTGCGTGCGGCGACGGATGCCGCGGGGCTGCCCCCGGCCGGGCGCCCCGCTCGCGTCGTCCTGGTCGACGACCTGCCGCGACTCGCCTCGGGCAAGCCCGACCGCGTCGCGGCATCCGCCATCGCCCGGGACGCCGGCGCCGCCTGACGCGATCGATGGCGTGCGGGCTCCGCGCCGCGTTCGCAGGATCATCGGGCCGACGTGGCGCGACCGGGGTGCATCGCCCGTCTCATCATGCGTATTCGCTCGAGTGGGCTCGGGAGCGACGAGTGCGCCGGTCGACCGGCGGGCGGATGCTGCGGCATCCGTCGTGAAGTTCGGAGGAGGAGCCGGGCGATGGCCGCTCTACGGGAGCCATGACGCGGCTGATCCTGCGAATTCGCGCGCGGACTGCCGGCGGAATGGCGGAGCCGACGACGAGGTGCTCGGCATAGCATGTCGGGGTGGCACGCCCGAAGACCCCGCGCACCCCGTCCGCCCGACCGGCCCAGGCCGATCAGCCGTCGAAGCCCCGCACGAACGGACGCTCCGGCAACCCGGCCAAGGCGGCCGCCGCCGCGCCTCGCGCGCAGCGCGGCCCGGCGACGTTCCGCGACTGGGTCGGCGGTGCGCGCCTGCGCACGCTGCCGCTCGCGATCGCGCCGGTCGCACTGGGCACGGGGGCCGGGGTGGTGATGCTCGGCTACCTCGACGAGGCGTTCCATCCGTGGCGTGCGGTGCTCGCGCTCGCCGTCGCGCTCGCGCTGCAGATCGGCGTGAACTACGCCAACGACTACTCCGACGGGGTGCGCGGCACCGACGAGCACCGGGTCGGCCCGGCGCGGCTCGTGGGCTCGGGCGCCGCGACGCCGAGGCAGGTGCTCACGGTCGCGCTGGCGTTCTTCGGCCTGGCCGCCGTCGCGGGGCTCGCGCTCGTCGTCCTCACGCAGCAGTGGTGGCTGCTCGCGGTCGGCGCCGCGGCGATCGTCGCCGCGTGGTTCTACACGGGCGGCAAGCGTCCCTACGGCTACTTCGGGCTCGGCGAGCTGTTCGTGTTCGTGTTCTTCGGCCTCGTCGCGACGGCCGGCTCGACGTACGTGCAGGCGCTCGGCGTGAACCTCGAGTCGTGGACGGGCGGCGTCGGAGTCGGCCTCATCGCGTGCGCCGTGCTCATGGCGAACAACCTCCGCGACGTCGAGCAGGACCGCATCGCCGGCAAGCGCACGCTCGCCGTGCTCGTCGGCCCGCTCGTCGGACGCATCCTGTTCGCCGTCTTCATGCTCGCGCCGTTCGCCGTCACGGTGTTCTGGGCGCTGCTCTACCCGCCGGCATGGCTGGTGCTGTTCGCGCTGCTCGCCGCGCTGCCGGCGTGCGTCATCGTGGGCTGGGCGCGCACGCCGCGCGAGCTCATCATCGGCCTGCAGCTCGCGAGCGTCACGGCACTCGCCTACGGCGTCGGCATGGGCCTGGCGTTCGCGTACTGAGCTGCGGATGCCGCGACGCCGCGGGGCGACGGATGCCGCAGCCCGCCGCTATTCGGACCTGCGCTGCTCGGCCTCGTCGACCGCCGAGTCCTCGGCCTCGTCGTCGGCCGTGACGACCGGCTGCTCGCGGTGCCGTGCCGCGTAGAGATCCTGCGCCAGCGCCTCGCGCTGCCTGCGGAGGAAGATGAGCGACGCACTGAATCCGAACAGCGCCGCCACGATCACCGAGATCCAGGGCGTGACGCCTGCGACCAGCAGGACCACCAGTGGTGCGGCGAAGAGGAGCACGCGCAGCAGCGTGTAGCGGAGCCAGACGGGGAGGGCGTTCACCCGTTCAGTGTAGGCAGCGCAGTCTGGGTGCCCGCTCCCAGCCGAACGTGATGCGACGCGCCTAGAATCGGTGCATGGTCCGCCTCTGGTTGATCGCCGGTGTCGCCGCCGTGGTCTTCACGATCTACGCGGCGGTGGACTGCGCGCTCTTCGATCGCACCCGCATCCGTGGTCTCCCGCGCGCGTGGTGGATCGTCGTGATCCTGCTCGTGCCCGTCATCGGCGCCGCGCTCTGGTTCATCGTCGGCCGGGGTCGTGCCATTCGCGTCGGTCGCGTGAACCCGCACAGCAACGCGCCCGACGACGACCCCGAGTTCCTGCGGCGCCTGCGCGCCGACGCCGAGCACCAGGAGCGGATCCGCCGCCTGGAGCAGGAGCTCGAGCAGCTCGACCACGAACTCGACGCCGACGCCGACGGCGAAGACGGGGCCGCGAGGCCGCGCGGCGATGACGCGCTCGGCACCGACCGTCGGCGCAACGACGGAACCGACGGCCCCGGCGAACCCGGACCCTCGGGTCTGCCGAATGGCTGAGGGCCGGTCGGTCGCGAGTCCCGCCACCGCTGCAGCGCTCGCGCTGCTCACGCACCTGGTGCGCGCGGGCGTGACCGACGTCGTCGTGGCGCCGGGGTCGCGATCGCAGGCGCTTGCGCTCGCCGCGTCGGAACTCGAGCGGGTCGGCGGCATCCGCCTGCACGTGCGCATCGACGAGCGCGGCGCCGGCTTCCTCGCGCTCGGGCTCGCCGCCGAGACCGGCCGGCCCGCGGTGGTCGTGACGACCTCCGGAACCGCGGTCGCGAACCTGCATCCCGCCGTGCTCGAGGCGCACCATGCGGGCGTGCCGCTGATCGTCGCGACCGCCGACCGACCGGCGGAGCTGCGCGGCATCCGCTCGAACCAGACGACGATGCAGCCCGGCATCTTCGCGGGCGCGGTGCGCCTCGAGCGCGACGTCGCCCCGCCCGAGGGTCGTGCGGGCGAGGCGGATGCCGCGGCGGGCCTCGCTCGCGACGCGGTGCGCGCCGCGCTCGGCGTCGACGCCGACGGCGTGCTCGTGCCGCACCCGGGGCCGGGCCCGGTGCACCTGAACCTCCAGTACCGCGAGCCGCTCTCGTCGGCGGTGTCGCTCGATGCGCCGCCGGTGCGCGGGACGGATGCCGCGGCATCCGTCGACGCGATCGCCGCCGCCGCCCGCGGCGACGCACGGGTCGCCGAGCTCGGGCACGGGCCGCGCACGGTCGTGATCGCCGGCGCCGGCGCCGGCCAGGGGGCCGAGGAACTCGCGCGTGCGGGTGGTTGGCCGCTCATCGCGGAGGTGACGAGCGGCGCGCGATTCGGCCCGAACCTCGTCGTCGCGTACCGCGAGCTGCTGCGCGAGCCCGGCTTCGGCGACGAGGTCGAGCGGGCGATCGTGTTCGGGCACCCGACGCTCTCCCGGGAGGTGCTCGCGCTCGCCAGGCGCGACGGCGTCGAGACGATCGCGGTCGCGCCGTGGGGCATCGAGTGGTTCGACCCGGGGCACGCCGTCGACCGGTTCGAGCGCGCCGTGTCGGTCGAGCCGCACGAGCCGACGGCCGAGGAGCGCGCGTGGACCGGGCGGTGGGTGCGGGCGAGCCGGATCCTTCGGGACCGGCGCCACGGGGCCGGCGACGACGAGGCCGGCGGTGACGCGGCCGGCTCGGGCGGGCTGCGCAGCGGGGTCGACGAGACCGGGCACGTCAGCGACTACGCCGCGCAGCGCGCGTACCTGAAGGACCAGCTCGCGCGCATCCGGCAGCCCGTCGACCGACGCATGCTCGTCGAGGCGCTCTGGGCGGCGACCTGGCCGCACGACCGGCTCGTGTTCGGCGCCTCCCGGCTCATCCGCGACGCCGACCGCAACGTGCCGGGGCGCCGCATCCCGACGCACGCGAACCGCGGCCTCGCGGGCATCGACGGCACGGTCGCGACGGCGATCGGCATCGCGATCGCGAGCCAGTCGGCGGCGCCGGGGGCCGCTCAGGCGCCGGGCGAGGCGGATGCCGCCGCCGCAGGCGTCGCCGAGGCCGTGCCCGCCCGCACGGGCGCGACCGGCGTCACGCGTGCGCTGATCGGCGACCTGACGCTGCTGCACGACGTCGGGTCACTCCTGATCGGCGCCGGCGAGGTGCGCCCGCGCGTGCTCGTCGTCGTGGGTAACGACGGCGGCGGCACGATCTTCGACGCGCTCGAGGTCGCGGCATCCGCCCCGGCCGAGGCGTTCGACCGCGTGCAGTACACGCCGCAGTCGGTCGACCTCTCGGCGCTCGCGACCGCCTACGGCTGGGAGTACCGACGTGCCGCGACGCGCGGCGAGCTCGACGAGGCGCTCGGCACCGCCGTGACCGGACCGACGCTGCTCGAGGTGCCGCTTCCGCGCTGAGCGCGCCCTCTGGGCCGATCAGGGGCGTCGAGCCCGGGCGCTTCCCAGCCTGCCTCGGCGCTCCCCACTTCTCATCGACTCGGCGGGAGCGCGCGCCAGGGCGTGTGCACGGCATCAAGCTCGCGGCTATGTCGCATTTGCACAGTCAAGTTTGACCATGCTACTTTGCCCATCAGCCGTCGACGACGACGGCGAGAAGGGAACAGCATCGACATGGACGTCCTGCACAGCACTTCACGACGCCGCATCACCGGAGCGGCGGCCCCGATCGTGGCGATCCTCATGCTCAGCGGCTGCGCCAGCGGCGCGAACGCCGACATTCCCGCGGGCGCGGACGCGGTCATCGACGACGCGGCATGCCAGCGGAACCGTGACGCGGGCACGATCACCTACATCTCCGGCTATGGCTACTCCGCGAGCGCCGGACAGCTCGACGTGTTCCTCGCCGAGGAGCTCGGATACTTCGACGACCTCTGCCTCGACGTCGAGATCAACGCGTCGGGTGCGAACGGGCAGCAGCTCGTGGCATCCGGTCAGGCCCAGTTCACCGCGCTCGGCTCGGCGTCCGACGTCATGCTCGCCGCCGCCAACAGCCGCAACATCACGGCCGTCGCGACCTATGGCACGACCTCGCCGTTCTCGATCTTCGCCAACGAGAGGATCGGCGACCTCACCGACCTCGAGGGCGGCTCGCTCGGCTACTTCATCAACCTCACGCCCATCGCATCGGCCGCGCTCGACGAAGCCGGGGTCGACGTGTCGAAGGTCGAGCTCGTCAAGATGACCAACTACGACCCGACCGTCGTCACGCGCGGTCAGGTCGATGCGATCGTCGGATACGCCTCGAACCAGCCCGAATCGCTTCGCGCCATGGGCGAGCCGTTCACCGAGTTCCTTCCCGAGGACCTCGGCGTACAGGGAACCTACAACGTCATGGAGGTGAACAGCCGCTTCCTCGCCGAGCACCGCGAGGTCGCCGCCGACTTCATGCGCGCGAGCCTCAAGGCGCTCGAGCACTGCCTCGCCGACGAGGCCGATTGCGTGCAGCGCATCAGCGACCTCGCCGAGGCGAACAACCAGGGCGCGGCGTTCCCGGCCGACCAGCAGGCGCGCACGTGGGCCGTCGAGTCCGAGTGGGTGCGCACGAGCGAGGCCGGAGCGCCCGGCGTCCAGACCGAGGAGACCTGGCAGCCCGAATACGAGATCGTGCAGCAGTACGGCGGCATCGCAGACCTGCCGCCCCTCGCTGACATGATGGACACCTCGCTCGTGGCCGATCTCTACGACGAGTCCGGCGTGCTCATCTGGCCGGGGGAGTGACGGTCATGACCGGCACCGCGTTCATCGCGCCCGACGGCGGCGTGCGCGTCGAGCACGTCTCGAAGTCGTTCGGTCCGCCCGACGCCCGGGTGACCGTGCTCGACGACGTCAGCCTCACCATCGGCATGGGCGAGTTCGTCTCGGTCATCGGCCCGAGCGGATGCGGCAAGTCGACGCTGCTCAAGGTCGTCGCGGGCCTCATCGAAGCCGATTCCGGCACCGTGACCATCGGCGGCGAGCCCGTCGCCGCCGCTGCTCGCGACAAGGCCATCGGCCTCGTGCCGCAGGCGCCCGCGCTGCTGCCATGGCGCACCGTGCTCGACAACGTGCGGCTGCCGCTGCAGGTCAACCGGCGGGCGAACGCGGGCCGAGCGCTCCGTGACCCGAGCGAGCTGCTCACGTCGTTCGGCCTCGGTCACGCCATGCGGAAGTACCCGGGCCAGCTCTCGGGCGGCATGCAGCAGCGCGCCGCGATCGCCCGCGCGTTCGTGTTCGATCCCGCGATCATGCTCATGGACGAGCCGTTCTCGGCCCTCGACGAGATGAACCGCGACCAGCAGCGACTGGGCCTGCTCGACTTCTGGCAGTCCAACCGCAAGGCCGTGATGTTCGTCACGCACTCCGTGCCCGAGGCGATCATGCTCTCCGACCGGATCGTCGTGATGTCGGCCCACCCCGGCCGCATCGCGACCGTCATCGACGTCGACCTCCCGCGCCCGCGGGCCGAGGCCGACTACGCCACCGACGCGTTCCGCGACCTCGAGGCCGTCGTGCGAGGAGAGCTGCACCGGGTGATGGAGGCCGCACATGCGTGACACCGAGACGATCGACGCGACCGCCGCGGTCGCCGCCGTCGACATCGCCGAGACGCGGGCGGCGGGCGGACGCGCCCGACGCACCCGGCTCGACTGGCGCAACTGGGTGCCGACGGCGATCACCTTCGCCGTCGCCGCGTTGCTCTGGCAGCTCGTGGCCTGGTCGAACCCGTACGTGATCCCGACGCTCGACGCGATCTGGGCGAACCTCGTGGCGAACCCCGCCATGTACTGGGTGAACTTCCTCGTCACGCTCCAGGAGGTCCTGGTCGGGGCCGCGAGCGGCATCCTCGCCGGGTTCGCGCTCGCCGTGGTCATGGCCGAGTTCCGCATCGTGGAGCGCGCGGTCATGCCGCTCGTGGTCGTCGTGATGGTCACGCCCATCGTCGCGATCGCGCCGGCGCTCGTTGTCGCCTTCGGCTTCGGCATGATGCCGAAGTACATCGTGACCGCGCTCGTCGTGTTCTTCCCGATGCTCGTGAACTCGCTCGCGGGCTTGCGTGACGCCGACCCGAAGGCGCTCGACGTGCTGCGCACGCTCCATGCGTCGCGGTGGGAGATCTTCCGCGACCTGCGCTTTCCGGGTTGCATGCCGTACGTCTTCGCTGGCCTGCGCATCGCGCTGCCGCTCGCGGTCGTCGGGGCCGCGGTCGCCGAATTCGTCGCGGCCGGCCAGCAGGCGGGCCTCGGCTCGCTCGTGACCACGTCGGCGGCGCAGGCGAACCTGCCGGTCACGTGGGCGAGCATCGCCCTCCTCTGCCTGCTCGGCGTGCTGCTCGTGAGCCTGCTCGCGCTCGTCCGCAAGCGCGTGCTCTGGTGGAGCGACGGCGAGCCCGTCGCGAGATAGCGCGACCCCGACCGTGAGGGCGCGCCGCCCGGCGCGCGAAACGAAAGGAAACCATCGATGAAGCAACTCCGATTCGGGCTCTTCGAGAACGCCCAGGCGAACGACTCGGGAACCGCGACCTGGCGTCATCCCGACAACCGGCGCGACCAGTTCGACACGCTCGCGTACTGGCGCGACATCGCCCGGATGTCCGAGGAGGCGGACTTCGACTTCGTCTTCCTCGCCGACGCGTGGGGTTGGGCGGACGTGAACGGGCAGCGACCCGAGATCTGTTCGGTCGAGGGACTCGACCTGCCCCGTCTCGACCCGACCATCGTCGGTGCGGCCATGGTCGCCGAGACCGACCGCCTCGGCGTCGTGATGACCGGTTCGATCCTGCTGGAGCAGCCATACGCGTTCGCCCGTCGGATGGCGAGCCTCGACCAGCTCTCGGGCGGGCGAATCGGCTGGAACGTCGTCACGACCGGCACGGCCGAGACCGCTGTGCAGGCGTTCGGCGTGCCCATGGTTCCGCACGACGAGCGGTACCGCATGGCCGACGACTTCATGCAGGTCGTCTACAAGCTGTGGGAGGGAGCCTGGGAACCGGGGGCGCTGGAGCGGGACAAGCAGGGTCGATTCGCCGACCCGACGAAGGTGCACCGCATCGCGCACGACGGGCCGTACTTCCGCTCGCACGGTTACGGCAACACCGCCTACACGCCGCAGGGCACACCCGTGCTCTTCCAAGCCGGTGCATCGCCGGCCGGCCGTGCATTCGGCGGACGCCACGGCGAGTGCATGTTCGTCGGCAGCGGCTCGGCCGAGCAGCTCGGCGAGCACAGCCGGGCGATCCGTGCCGAGGCAGCCGCCTCGGGGCGCAGCGCCGATGACGTCAAGGTCATGTCGGCGTTCGCGTGCGTCGTCGGTCGCACCATTGAGGACGCGCGTCGCAAGTACGAGCGCGTGCTCGACTCGCAGGACCCGGGCGTGGCCGTCGCGTCGTACGCGTGGTTCACCGGCCTCGATCTCTCGTCGTACGCGCCCGAGACGCCCATGACCGAGCTGCACACCGAGCTGTCGCAGACCCAGGTCGCGAGGTTCGCGGGACAGACCGTCGGCGATGTCCTCAAGGACTGGCATGCACACGGTGTGGGCGCGAGGCCGGTCATCGGCACGCCGGAAGACGTAGCCGACGTCATCTGCGACCTCGCCGACCGCGCGGATCTCGACGGCTTCCTCCTGTCGCCGGTCATCCAGCCGGGGTCGACGCTCGATTTCATCGAGCACGTGCTGCCGATCCTCCGCGAGCGTGGAGTGGCGAGTCCCGGTGGCGACGAGGGCACCCTTCGCGAGCGCCTCATGGGGAAGGGATCGCCGACGCTGGGCGACCGCCATCCCGCAGCAGCTGCCCGACCGGCCGTCAGCGCCGCATGAGCATCGCGTCCGGCCGGGGAGGCGTCCACGTCGTCGGCAGTGCGAACGTCGATATCGTGGTGGCGATCGAGCGCGTGCCCCGGCCGGGCGAGACGCTCCTCGGCGCGCCGAGGGGTCGCCGACCAGGCGGCAAGGGGTTCAACCAGGCGGTCGCCGCGCGCCGGGTGGGCGCAGCCACGTCATTCTCGGGGGCTGTCGGCGACGACGCCGACGGGGATGCGATCGCCCGGATGGGAGCATCGCTGGGCATCGACCTGTGCGGGCTCGAACGGAGCCCGTCGCCGACGGGCCTGGCGGAGGTCTTTCTGCTTCCCGGCGGCGAGAACTGCATCGTGGTCGCCCCCGGGGCGAACCTCGCGTTGTCCGGCGACAAGGTCGCCGATGGCAGGAGGGGCGTCGCGGTCGTACTGGCCCAGCTCGAGATCCCGCTCCCCGCCGTCGAAGCGGTGCTCGCGGCGGGGCGTCGGCACGGCGCCCTGACCATCCTCAATGCGGCGCCCGCCCGCGACGATGCATCGCACCTGCTTCGCCATGCCGATGTCGTCGTCGTGAACGAGGTGGAGGCGAGGGCGCTGGGCGGGCATGCGGCGATCCTGGCCGCCGGCGCCCGCGCGGTCGTCGTCACGATGGGCGCGGCGGGGAGCCGGATCGTGGGAAGCGACGGCCTGGACGTCGAGGTGCCCGCCTTCCCAGTGGACGTCGTCGACACGACGGGGGCCGGTGACGCGTTCTGCGGCGCACTGGCTGCCGCGCTGGCTGATGGCGCGAGCCTTCCGGAGGCGGCGCTCCGTGGCTCGGCGGCGGGTTCGATCACGGCGGGCGAGCTCGGGGCGCAGACCGACGTACTGACCCGAGCGGCGATCGATGCTCGGGTCGGGATCGCCGCCGCCCCTGCCTGATCGAGGAACGATCAGACCGGGGCGGCGCCCGGCTCGATCCGGTCCCCGGTGAACGAGTACGCGCCTCCGCGGATCCGAGCGACGAGCTCGCGCGCCCATTCCTGTTCCCCGCGCAGGCGTGCAGAGGACAGTTCGAAGATCTCGCGCACGTACTTCGGCGTGGTCTCGGATCGGGCGGTGTCCTCGATGTTGAAGCCGTTCTCGACGACCAGCGCGTCGATCTTGTTGACCCTGTGCTCGAGTCCGGCGATCACTTCCTGCCGACTGAGGATGAACATGAACGACGCGATCGCCATCGCAGCGGTCGTGTCGAACGGTTCCACGTTCCACAGCGTCTCGCGGAGCATCCTCAGGAGTTCGACCTCGCCCTGCGGCGTCGTGCGGTACGTCGTCCGGGCGGGGCGCTTGCCGCTCGTCTCGGTCCCGGCCTCGACGACGTAGCCCTCCTGCTCGAGTGATCGGAGCGCGTTGTAGATCGAACCGGATTGGATGTTCGCCCACTCGTCGACGTGCCAGGTCATGAGCTCCCGTCGGAGGAAGTAACCGTGCGTCGGCTGGAACTGGTGGACGGCTCCCAAGACGACGAGTCGAGTGGTGGACATGGGTCCATCGTAGGGCTGCCGGCCGTGATACCACACGATTTGTATGGTCAAGATTGACTTTCGCGCCTGGGTGGTGAATAGTCAAAATTGAATATATGGTCACACTCGAGGAGGAGCAGACATGACCGTTCAGCAGACGTCGACGCCCGAGCCGCAGGTGCAGCTCCGGCGGGCGTTCGCGACCTTTCCGACCGGCGTCGTCGCGGTCTGCGCGCTCGACGACGAAGGGCCCATGGGCATGGCCGTGAACTCGTTCACGTCGATCTCGCTCGACCCGCCGCTTGCAGCCATCAGCGTCGCTCGGACGTCGACGACCTGGCCGGCGCTCTCGACGAGGGCGCGGCTCGGACTCAGCATCCTGAGCAGCGCCCACGGTGCCGTGTGCCGTCGGCTCTCGTCGCGGGATGGCGACCGCTTCGCGGGCGTCGACTGGCATGCGGACCAGCAGCGCGCGGTCTACGTGCGGGATTCCGCACTGTGGCTCCAGTGCTCAGTCGCCGATCGCTTCGACGGCGGCGATCACGAGATCGTGCTGCTCGAGATCCACGACGTCACCACCTTCCCGGATGTCGCGCCGCTCGTCTTCCACGAGAGCCGATTCCGGGACCTCGTCGATGGATGAGCGCGAGCGCGGATTCGGCGGACGCGTCGTCCACGGGCACGGCCGGGGCCGCATTCTCGGGTTTCCGACAGCGAACCTTGCCGTCGAGCCCGGCGAACCGGTGCCTGAGGACGGCGTGTACGCGTGCCGGCTCTGGATCGGGACCGAACCCGAGCAGCTCGGCGCGACGATCAGCATCGGCGACAATCCGACCTTCGGCGATGTGCACGACCGGCGTGTCGAGGTGTACGTCCATGACCTCGACCGCGACCTGTACGGCTCGGACATCCGCCTCGAGGTGGCCGTACGACTCCGGGGCATGGTCCGCTTCACCTCCTTGGAGGAACTCATCCGGCAGACCGAGTCGGACGTCGTCGCGTCGCGCGCGGTGCTCGCGGCGCAAGCGCGCCACCCCTTGCCGTGGCATCCGTCGGGCCTCGAAGATGGGGGAGCGCCGCGGCGGACGCGGTCATGAGGGGAGCACCGTGGGGCTGGAGAAGTACTGGGCGAGTGATCCGATGGACGTGCTGCGCGTGCGGCAGGACTTCCTGCTGGCGGACCTCGACCCCCACGGCAAGCCCGGGTTCGAGGGCGGCAAGACGGAGGGCAGGAAGTCGCTCGAGATCGGCGCCGAGATCCTGGCCGACCTGCAGGAGCAGCTGTTCGCGGGCCACCAGATGGGCGACGATCCGCGACGCGTCCTGCTCGTGCTGCAGGCGATGGACACCGCAGGCAAGGGCGGCATCGTCAAGCACGTCATGAGCGCGGTCGACCCGCAGGGCGTGCAGCTCGCGACCTTCAAGAAGCCGACGAAGGAGGAGCTCGCGCACGACTTCCTCTGGCGCATCCGCAAGGAGGTCCCCGAGCCCGGCATGATCGGCGTGTTCGACCGCTCGCACTACGAGGACGTGCTCATCGCGCGCGTTCGCGAGCTGGCGCCGCCGGAGGAGATCGAGCGGCGCTACGACGCGATCAACGAGTTCGAGGCCGAGCTCGCGGCATCCGGCACCGTGATCATCAAGGTCATGCTGCACATCTCGATGGACGAGCAGCGCGAGCGCCTGCTGAAGCGGCTCGACCGACGCGACAAGCACTGGAAGTTCAACCCGGGCGACATCGACGAGCGGATGCTGGCGCCCAAGTACCGCGAGTCGTACCAGCTCGTCTTCGACCGGACCACGACGCCGTACGCGCCCTGGTACGTGATCCCGGCCGACCGCAAGTGGTACGCGCGCCTCGCCGTGCAGCACCTGCTGATCGACGCCCTCGAGTCGATGAAGCTCGACTGGCCGCTCGCCGACTACGACATCGAGGAGCAGAAGGCACGGCTCGCGACGGGCTGACCGGGCGGGGGCGCGGCCGCGTCGCCCGCGGCGCGCCGCGATCGCGGCCGGCTACGGCACGGGCGGCGACGGCGGCGGTGCGCCGAATGCCTCGACGATCGGCCGGAACTTCATGTCGGTCTCGGCGAGTTCGTCGAACGGCACCGAGTCGTGGACGATGCCGCACCCGGCATATGCGCGCACCGTGCCATCCGTCGACACCTGCGCGCAGCGCAGTGCGATCGCCCACTCGCCGTCGCCGTCGGCGTCGACCCAGCCCACCGGGCCGGCGTAGCGCCCGCGGTCGAAGCCCTCGAGCTCGGTGATCGCGGCGAGCGCGACGTTCCGGGGCGTGCCCGCGACCGCCGCCGTCGGGTGCACCGCGCGCACGAGGTCGAGCGCGCTCGACCCGTCGCCCAGCGTGCCCTTGAGGTCGGTCGCGAGGTGCCACAGGTTCGGCAGCTGCAGGGTGAACGGCTCGGGGCTCGCGTCGAGCCTGGCGGTGTGCGGCGCGAGCGTGGCGACCGCGCTCTCGACGGCGAGGGCGTGCTCCGCAAGGTCCTTGTGCGAGGCGGCGAGGCGCGCGGCCCGGTCGCGGTCGGATGCCGCATCCCGCCCGCGCGACGCCGTGCCTGCGAGCACGCGCGCCGAGACGGTGCCGTGGTCGACCCGGACAAGCGTCTCGGGGCTCGCGCCGATGAGGCCGTCGACGGCGAACACCCACGTGTCGGGGTAGTCGTCGGCGAGCTTGGCGAGCGCGGCGCGCAGCCCGGCGTCCTCGTGCAGCGTGCCGACGATCTCGCGCGCGAGCACCACCTTCTCGAACCGTCCGTCGTCGATGCGGCGCACGGCCTCGGCGACGGCGTCGGTGTACGACTCGGGTGGCAGCGCGCCCGGCGCGAAGCGCACCCGCGGCACGTCGCGCTTCGGCGCGGGCGCGGGCAGCTCGACCGGGGCGGTCGGCGCAGCGGATGACCCGTCGACGAGCTCGATCCGGGTGACCCACGCCCTCCCGTCGCGACGCCCGAGCACGATCTCGGGCACCACGAGCACGCTCGTCGCCGCGGACTCGTCGGCGAAGGCGATCGCGCCGAACGCGACGAGGCCGCTGCCGGGAAGCCCGACCCGGTCGTCGATGTCGGCGAGTCCGGTCACGCGCCGCCACTCACGGGCGGCGTCGGCGACGCGGCTCGGGCCGTGCGTCTCGATGCGGAGCACCTCGCCGAGGCCGATGATGCCCTCGCCGCGACGCATCCAGAGCAGCGGATGCCTCGGGTCGAGGCGCGGCACGAGCGGGGCGGTCTCGTCGACCGCGACGGTGCGGACGCGCAACCTCGTGTCGGCGGCGGGAGGGGCCGCGGCATCCGTTCGCGTCACCGGACCAGCCTACGCCGGAGCGTCTGCCGGCTCAGGCCGCGACGACGTCGACGCCGCGCCAGAACGCGACGTGCTCGCGGATCTCGGCGGCCGCGTCGGAGGGCGTCTCGTAGGTCCAGGCGGCGTTCGGGTTGCGCTGGCCGTCGACCTCGACGTGGAAGTAGTTCGCGGTGCCCTTCCAGTGGCACACGCTGCGGTTGTCGCTGGCCACGAAGAACTCCGGGCGGATCGCCTCACGCGGGAAGTAGTGGTTGCCCTCCACCACGACGGTGTCGTCGGACTCCGCGATGACCGTGCCGTTCCAGATCGCCTTCATGCCGTTCCCTTCCTCCGATCGGATGGCGCAGCCGCGCCGTCCACCACGATCCAACGTCATCGAGCCGGGTTTCCATCCCGATGCATGGAAACTCTCAGGTTCGCGGAGCGGGTTCGCAGGATGAGGGACGCGGTGGCGCCGCAGGCGGGAGGACGACGCACGTGGTCCTGCGAACTCGCGTGACCTCGGGGTGCGGCGGGCGGATGGAGCGGGCCGCGCCGGCCACGCGGCATCCGCTCGCCCTCACCGCGCCCGCCCAGCCCGGCGACCGTAGACTCGCAGGCATGACGCGCGCAGACCTCGGCAAGGACCCACGGGACGTCTCGGCGATGTTCGACCGGGTCGCGGCGCGCTACGACCGCACCAACGCGGTGCTCTCCGTCGGCAACGCCGCGCTGTGGCGCGTCGCGACGACCAAGGCGGTCGCGCCGAAGCCGGGCGAGCGGATCCTCGACGTCGCCGCGGGCACCGGCACCTCGAGCGCGAGCCTCGCGAAGTCGGGCGCGAGCGTCGTCGCCGCCGACTTCTCGCCGGGCATGATCGAGGTCGGCCGCCGCCGGCAGGCGCACGTGCCGAACCTCGTGTTCGTCGAGGCCGACGCGATGGCGCTGCCGTTCGGCGACGCCGAGTTCGACGCCGTCACGATCTCGTTCGGCCTGCGCAACGTGAAGGAGCCGAAGGTCGCGCTCGCCGAGTTCCTGCGGGTGACCAAGCCCGGCGGACGCCTCGTGGTGTGCGAGTTCTCGCACCCGCCGGTCGGCGTCGTGCGCGCGGGCTACGACTTCTACCAGAAGGTCGTCATGCCGCCGCTCGTCAAGCTGTCGAGCTCGAACGACGACGCCTACGAGTACCTCAACGAGTCGATCAACGCGTGGCCCGACCAGCCGACGCTCGCGGGCTGGATCCGCGAAGCGGGGTGGTCCGAGGTCGCGTGGCGCAACCTGACGGCGGGCATCGTCGCGTTGCACCGGGCGCGCAAGCCGATCGCCGCCGCGGAGAGGTGAGCGCGGCGCGTTCGACATGCTCGCAGCATCCGCTCGGCCCGCTCTCGATAGGCTGGGGCACGTGAATCCGAGCCACACGGTCCGTCGCGCCTCCTCGCTCGCGGCCAATCTCGGCCTCAGCGAGCGGGTGTTCGCCTCCGCGGCCGATCGTGCCATGGCCCGGGCCATCGACGACGGGCTCGAGCGCGTCGAGGTGGGGCTCGCCGAGCAGGTCCGCTTCGCCGACACGGTGGCGGATGTCACGAGCCGCTACCTGCTCGAGGCGGGCGGCAAGCGCGTGCGCCCGATGCTGACCCTGCTCACGGCGCAGCTCGGCGACGGCAGCGTCGACGACGTCGTCACGGCGGCGATGGCGATCGAGATCACGCACCTGGGCTCGCTCTACCACGACGACGTCATGGACGAGTCGGAGCGCCGCCGCGGGGTGCCGAGCGCGCAGACGGTGTGGGGCAACTCGGTCGCGATCCTCACGGGCGACCTGCTCTTCGCACGGGCGAGCCAGCTCATGGCGAAGCTCGGGGAGCGCGCCATCCGCATGCAGGCCGACACGTTCGAGCGCCTCGTGCTGGGCCAGCTCAACGAGACCGTGGGGCCCGACCCCGACGAGGACCCGATCGAGCACTACATCCAGGTGCTCGCCGACAAGACGGGGTCGCTGATCGCGGCGGCCGCGCAGTCGGGCATCATCTTCGGCAACGCCGACCCGGCGCTCGAGGCGCCGATCATCGAGTTCGGCGAGAAGATCGGCGTCGCGTTCCAGCTCATCGACGACGTCATCGACCTGTCGCCCCAGCCGGAGGAGACGGGCAAGGTCCCCGGCACCGACCTTCGCGCCGGCGTCGTGACGCTCCCGCTGCTGCGGCTCGAAGAGCTGGCGAAGGCGGATGCCTCGTCGGCCGACCTGCTCGACCGCATCCGTCGCGACGTGCTCCCCGCTCCGGCCGAGGAGGCGGGCGATCCGTTCGACACCAACACGCTCGCCGCCCGCATCGTGCCCTCGCGGGCGACCGTCGATGCGATCGTCGACGAGCTCCGCGAGCACGAGGCCACGCGTTCGACGCTCGCGGAGGCCCATCGGTGGGCGCACGAGGCCGTCGCGGCGCTCGCGCCCGTGCCCGAGGGCAGCGTGAAGAAGGCGCTGACGCGCTTCGCCGACACCATCGTGGAGCGCTCGAGTTGAGCTCCGCTCCCGCATCGACGACAGGAGGTCACCGCCGGTGACGAGGAACAAGTTGCGCCTGGCCATCGTTGGCGCGGGCCCGGCCGGCATCTACGCCGCCGACATCCTGCTCAAGTCCGAGCGGAACTTCGACGTGTCGATCGACCTGTTCGACCACCTGCCCGCGCCGTACGGGCTGGTGCGCTACGGCGTCGCCCCCGACCACCCGCGCATCAAGGGCATCATCACGGCGCTCCGCGAGGTGCTCGACCGCGGTGACATCCGCATCTTCGGCAACGTGCGCTTCGGCGAGGACATCACGCTCGCCGACCTCAAGAAGCACTACAACGCCGTCATCTTCGCCACCGGCGCCGTGAAGGACGCCGACCTGCACATCCCGGGCGTCGAGCTCGAGGGCTCGTACGGGGCGGCCGACTTCGTCAGCTGGTACGACGGGCACCCCGACTACCCGCGCGAGTGGCCGCTCGACGCGAAGTCGGTCGGCGTCATCGGCAACGGGAACGTCGCGCTGGATGCCGCGCGCATGCTCGCGAAGCACGCGGAGGACCTGCTGCCGACCGAGATCCCCGCGAACGTCTACGAGGGGCTGAAGGCGTCGCCCGTGACGGACGTGCACGTGTTCGGCCGTCGCGGCCCGACCTCGGTGAAGTTCACGCCGCTCGAGCTGCGCGAGCTCGGCGAGCTGCGCGATGTCGACATGATCGTCTACGACGAGGACTTCGACTACGACGATGCCGCGCGCGCGGCCGTCGCCGGCAACAAGCAGGTCTTCGTGATCGACAAGGTGCTGCAGCAGTGGCGGCAGCGCGAGACCGGACAGGCGTCGCGTCGCCTGCACCTGCACTTCTTCGCCAAGCCCCTCGAGGTCGTCGACGACGGCAACGGCCGCGTCGCCGCACTGCGCTACGAGCGCACCGCGCCCGACGGCGAGGGCGGCGTCGTCGGCACCGGCGAGATCCGCGAGATCCCGATCCAGGCGCTCTACCGCGCCGTCGGCTACTTCGGTTCGCCGCTGCCCGGCATCCCCTTCGACAAGAAGTTCGGCGTCATCCCGAACCACGAAGGCCAGGTGCTCATGCGCGACAAGGAGACCGGACAGTCGCGCCAGATGTACGGCGTCTACGCGACCGGCTGGATCAAGCGCGGCCCCGTCGGCCTCATCGGGCACACCAAGTCCGACGCCATGGAGACGATCAAGCACCTCATCAACGACCTCGGCAACTGGTGGCGGCCCGAGTCGCCGTCGGAGGAGTCGGTGATCGAGTTGCTCGAGTCCCGCGGCATCCAGTGGACCGACCTCGACGGATGGCACCGCCTCGACGAGCACGAGCAGTCGCTCGGCGCCGCCGAGGAGCGCACGCGCATCAAGGTCGTGCCGCGCGACGAGATGGTGGGGATCTCGCGGGGCGAGGTCTAGCTCCGCGGCGCGGTCTCGGGCGCCGCTGCCCGCGGCCGCTCAGGCGTTGCAGTACCACTCTCCGAGCAGCGGCGGCGCGGAGGCGAACGAGCCGCCGAAGTCACCCGACTCGCAGTACGGCGTGAGCACCTCGATGCCCGTCTCGACCAGCTCGATCGGGGTCGGGATGCTGCCCGTGTACGGGTCAGCGATGCACTTCCACACCCAGGTCTCGGTCTCCGACGTGGTCAGGATCCCGGTCAGTGAGGCGCACGCCTCCTCGAGCGTCTGCTCGATGGTGAACTCGGCCGACGCGGCGGCCGTGCCGCCGTCGGTCAGCACGAACGTGACCGTGAAGACGTGGTCGCCGACGGACAGGCCGGTCAGGTCGACGGAGTAGGTCGACGCCTTCTTGGTGGTCGAGTCGGCGACGTCGTCGCACGGGATGTCGCCGCCGTCGAGTTCGCAGGCCTGGCCGGCGATCGCCTGGGCCCCGCGGTTGAGGTCGTAGGTGATGGTGACGTCCTGCCCGGTCGGCGCGCCCGCCGTTGCGGATGCGGCCGGCGCGTTGCTGTGCGCCGGTGGCGCGGCCTGCGCCGGGGCGGCGATCCCGAACATCGCGATCGCGGCGACGACGGTGAGGGCGAGGGTGGTGCGGGACAGGATGCGCATCGTGGCCTTCCTTCCGGCGGCGTTCGGCCTCCGCCGATGGGACGGACGATAGGGGACCGCAGCGCCGTCCGTGACCCCCGTTCGGGTGGTCGATGCCGGATGGCCGTCAGATCGCTGCGGTCACGACTGCCGGCCGACCGGCGGCTCGCCGACGTAGGCGTGCGCCTCGCGCGCGAGTTCGGACCAGAGCTCGCGGTCGGCGACGCGCACCCAGGTGCGGCTGTCGCCGCCGCGCGTCGAGTGGAACGGCGTCGCGATGCTTCGCGCCCGCAAGTCGGCGGACCGCGCCTCGGGCAGCTCGACGACGAGGTCGCCGTCCTCGAGGAACGCGAAGAGGTGGCCTTTCACGAGCAGCCCGTCGGGCGTGGCATCCACGTCGTAGTCGGTGTCCTCGAGCAGTTCGTCGGTGACCGCGTCGAAGGTCGCCTGGGCCTCGTCCATGTCATCCCCCTCATCGATGCCGTCGTGGGGGAGCCTACGCCGCGCGCGCATCGCGCGCCGCGCTACGCTGCACATCATGCCGCTCGCCCCCGTCGCCCTCGTCGTCGGGGCCGCCCTCATCGGCGTCGTGCTCGGCTGGTGGCCGCTCGCGGCGTGGGCCGACCGCAACATCCGTCGCGACGCAGCGGGGCGGATGCCGCTGCGCGCCCTCCGCGCCTCGTCGGCGGGTACGACCGCACTGCTGTTCGGGGCGCTGGCGTGGCGGTTCGGCCTCGACCCTGTGCTGCCGGCGCTCCTGGCGCTCGCCGCCGCCGGCGTCGCGCTGTCGATCGTCGACCTCACCGAGAAGCGGCTCCCGAACGCCATGGTGTTCCCGACCCTGCTCGTGGTCGCGGTGCTGCTCGTGGTGGGGGCCGTGCTCACGGGGGAGTGGGTCCGCCTGGCCTGGGCGGCCGCCGGCTCCGCCGGCATGTTCCTCTTCTACTTCGTGCTCGCCCTCGTCTCGCCGAAGGCGATGGGCATGGGAGACGTGAAGTTCGCGCTGCCGCTGGGGTTGGCGCTCGGATGGTTCGGCTGGCTCATGTGGGTGGCCGGGCTGATGGGGGCGTTCCTCGTCGGCGGCGTCGTGGCGATCGTGGCGCTCGCGATGCGGCGGGTGACGCTCAAGGGGTCGGTGCCGTTCGGGCCGTCGATGGTGGCGGGGGCGATGCTGGCGGTGGTCGCCTTCGGGGCGTGAATCGGGTCCATGACTCCGGATCGGTGCCCCGTGTCCCCTGACGACTCGCGTGCTGTACCCCGAATCGCGGACTTTAGCACTGAATTGACTGATCTTCGGTTACGCGGGGATCACGTTTGTCCCCCTGGCTGTACCCAGTCGGGGGGTGCCCCGAAATGGGGCATAGCGGCCGATTCGTTCGCATCGATACGGTTCACTGGCCGCTTACCCAGGTGGGCGGCACCCAAAATCTGTTCGACCCGAAGGGTGTCTCTCATGTCCAAGCTTCTCGCCAAGGCTCAGGCCAAGGCCGTCAGCCGCATCGCCGAGATCCGCGCCAAGGAGGAGGGGGCGACCGCCGTCGAGTACGGCCTCATGGTCGCTTTAATCGCCGTCGTGATCATCGCCGCGGTCACCCTCATCGGTACGAACCTCGACGCCATCTTCCAGGCGGTCGCGGCCGCGCTCTGATCCATCGGCGCGCGAGTCTACGTCGCGTCTCCATGCACTGGAGGTCGTCTCATGACGGCCTCCAGTGCATGGACATTTCCTGAGGGGTGTCTGAACAGGTGAGGATCGTGTCGCTGCGCAAGGAGAGAGGTGCTGCCGCAGTCGAGTTCGCCCTCGTGCTGCCCATCCTGCTCCTCCTGATCCTCGGCATCTTCGAATTCGGACGACTGTTCAACATCCAGATCCAGCTGTCGAACGCCGCGCGCGAGGCCGCACGGGTGATGGCGATCCGCGACAACGTGGGCGAGGCCCAGTCCGCCGCGGTCGCCACGGCGCCGGCCTTGAATCCGGCCATCGACCCCGGTCAAGTGCTCCTCAGCGTCGGCACCTGCGAGGACCTCGACGAAGGCACTCCGGTTCACGCGAACATCACGTACACGGTCGACCTCATCATCCCCGGGTTCTGGGAGTGGGCGACCGGCGATACATTCGAGCTCCAGGCGGAAGGGCAGATGGTATGCGGCGGATGATCGAACGGCTCCGGGGCGGCGAGCATGGCGCGAGCGCCGTGCTCGTCGGGCTCATGATCGTCCCCCTGATCGGCGCCGCAGCCATCGCCGTCGACGTCGGCGCGCTGTACGCGGAGCGCGCCGCCCAGCAGAACGGCGCCGACGGCGCCGCGATGGCCGTCGCGACCGCATGCGCTGCCGATGAATCCGCCTGCGGCGCGAGCGCCGGCGGCATCGCGAGCGAGTTCGTCCTGCAGAACTCGTTCATCTCGAGCCCGACGGCGCTCGCACCGCAGATCGACTACGACGCCAACCGGGTGACCGTCACGACCGACAATTCCGTCAGTCATCCGCTCGCGTCGGTCCTCACGGGCATGGACTCCACGGTCGTCCAGGCCGTGAGCTCGGCCGAGTGGGGCAGCCCGAACTCGGGCATCGTGCTCCCGCTCGCCCTGTCGCTCTGCGAGTTCCAGGACCCGACGCTCGAGATCCGCGTGCTCATCGAGTACCACCAGACCAGTGAGAACGACTGCACCCGCGCCGATGGCCAGCCCGTCGAGGGCGGGTTCGGCTGGCTCGACCTCGAGGGCGGCCAGTGCGAGACGTTCATCGACCTCGACACCGGCTTCGTGGGGAGCGACCCCGGCATCGACCCGGCAGCCGAGTGCGCCTACCTCTTCAACGACCTCGAGGGAGAGACCGTGCTCGTGCCGGTCTACGACGGAGGCAACGACATCAACGGCCAGAACGGCGAGTTCCACATCATGGCCTTCGCCGCCTTCGTCGTCACCGGCTGGAAGCTCACCGGTGGCGGGCCGGGCGTGTTCAACAACCCCGATCCGCTCTCGCCTGCCTGCGTCGGCGCCTGCCGCGGCATCCAGGGATACTTCACCGAGTGGGTCGACCTCGGAGCCGACTGGGAGGTCGGAGGCCCCGACTTCGGAGTCGACGTGGTCCGACTCGTCATCACCGACAGCCAACTCGCAGACCTGCTCGACTGATCCCGACGACCCGGGAACCCCCGCCGCCCGACCCGAAAGCATCCCAACATGAAGACTCGCATCATCGGAGCCGTCGTCGCCCTGGTCCTCGCAATCGTCGGCACCGTCGTGCTCGTCGGATACGTCCGAGGCGCCGACCAGCGGGCCGCCGAAGGGGCCGAGTTCGTCGACGTGTACATCGTCGACGAGTCGATCCCGGAGGGCACGTCGGCGTCTCAGATCGAGGAGTTCATCTCGCTCACCGAACTGCCGGCGATCTCCGTCGCAGAGGATCGCGTGACCGACCTCGCCGATCTCGAGGGCCTGGTCGCGGCAGCCGAGTTGCTCCCAGGCGACCAGCTGCGCGAGGACCGGTTCGTGGACCCGGCCGTCCTCGCGGCTCAGGGCGACGTACCGGTGCCCGAGGGCATGCAGGAGGTCACCGTGGCGCTCGAGGTGCAGCGGGTCGTCGGCGGCGCGATCCAGCCCGGGAGCCGGATCGGCATCGTGGTCACCAACAAGATCTATCCCGGCGAACCGAACGCGGAGGGCACGGTGACGACCTCGCCCGCGACGCGGTTCATCGACAACCAGGTGCTCGTCACGCGGGTCAAGGCCGGCTCGACGTTCACCCCGGCGGACGGAGAAGAGACGACGAACGCCGTGCAGAACATCATGGTCACGATGGCGATGACCGCACCGCAGATCGAGAAGCTCGTCTGGGCGCGTGAGATGCAGGAGGACGACCTCGCCGGAGTCTGGCTCACCCTGCAGAACGAGGACACGAGCACCGACGGCTCGCAGCTCATCGGACCAGCCAACATCCTGCCGTGACCCGATACCTGCTCATCAGTCGCAGCGTCGAGTACGAGTCCCGCCTCGGCTCGATGCTCGGCAGTGAGCTCGCGAGCGTCGCCGGCGAGTACCTGAGCTTCGGCATCGACCAGGTCCTCGCCCAGGTTCCGGGCCAGGCGCCGCATATCGTGCTGCTCGGCCCGGTGGTCAACTACGAGGAGTCGCGGCAGCTCGTCGAGTCCTTCCTCGAGCAGTATCCGCACGTCGGCATCATCGTGGTTCGCGAACAGCGGGCGGACCTCGAGGACTGGGTCGACGGGATGCGCCTGCATGCCGTGCTCGCTCCCGACGCGAGCGAGGCGGTCACGCTGGCGCTCTTCGCCCGGCTGCGCGACTGGCTCGCACAGGCGCACGACATCGACACCACCCTCGGCGATTGGGGCGATCGCGCCTATGTGCCGGTCCAGGAGCCGCCTCAGGAGGCTGCCGGTCCGGTTGGAGACGACGACCTCCTGCGTCGGCTCCTCGCCGGATCCACCCTGGCGCAGGCCGAGGCTGTGGCCGAGCCGCAGGCCGTCGATGAACCCGAGCCGGAGCCGGAACCCGAGCCGGAGCCGGAGCCGGAGCCGGAACCGGAACCGGAACCCGAGTGGCTGTTCCCCGCGGAACTGCCCGAAGGGGCCAGAACCGACGTGCTCGCCGTCGTCGCCCCGAAGGGCGGGCAGGGCAAGACGACCGTCTCGGTGAACCTCGCCGCGGCGCTCGCCGCTGCAGCGCCCAACTCGGTGGTGCTCGTCGATGCCGACGTCCAGTTCGGCGACATCGCGACAGCGCTCGACCTCGAGCCGACCCACACGCTGGTCGATTCCGTGCAGGTCGCCGCGAGCGGCGACGAGCTGGCGCTGAAGACCTACCTCCTCCGTCATCCGGAGGGGTTCTACGTCATCCCGGGGGCCGCGTCGCCTGAAGCCGGGGACGAGGTCTCGGCAGAGCAACTCGGAGCGCTCCTGCGCCGGCTCGCCGGAATCTTCCGGTACGTGATCGTCGACACCACGCCGGGGCTCGGCGAGCACACGCTCGCCGTGCTCGAGAACGCCACGGACGGGGTCTTCGTCACCAACATGGGGGTTCCGAGCCTCCGCGCAATGAGGACGGAGCTCGAACTCCTGCAGCAGGTCGGACTCCTGCCCTCGAATCGCCACATCGTGCTGAACTTCACGGATCGGCACAGCGGCCTCACGGTCCGCGACGCCGAGCGCATCGCGGGCGTGCAGATGAACGTGCTCATGCCCCGGTCGAGCGCCGTGCTCCTCGCGAGCAACCGCGGGGTCCCGCTGGTCCTGAGTGACCCGAGGGATCACGCCGCAATCGCGTTGCGAGACCTCGCACTCCGCATCGACCCCGAAGCCCATGCCCGACGCCGACGCACCATGAGAAGGGCGGCCGCAGAATGAGGTTGAACGAACGACTCGACGCCGCGCGCGGCATCCGACGCACTCCGGATGCCGCGCCCGCGCCCGAGAGCCCCGTGGTCGACGAAGAGGTCGACGAGCTCGAGCCGTCCGAGGCTCGGAACGATGACGTCCAGCCGGAGATCGTCGTGGTCCCGACGGCGCACGTCGAACCGACGGCCGACCCGTTGGCCGCATTCAAGGAGTCGGCCGCCCAAGAACTGTTCTCGCGGATCGGGAACCGCCTCAACGACTCCTCGATGACCGAGGAGAAGCTGCATGCGCTCGCCCGCGCCGAACTCGGCCAGATCGTCGCCACCGAGCAGACCGCGCTCACCAGTGCCGAGCGCAATCGCCTCATCGACGAGATCTCGGCGGACGTGCTCGGATACGGGCCGCTCGAGCCACTGCTCGACGACCCGACCATCACCGAGGTCATGGTCAACCGGCATGACCAGATCTACGTCGAGCGCAGCGGACGCCTCCAGGAGTCCTCGCTGCGATTCACGAGCGAGGCGCAGCTCCGCCGCGTGATCGACCGCATCGTGTCGCGTGTCGGACGCCGCATCGACGAGTCGTCTCCCCTGGTCGATGCTCGGCTCGAGGACGGGTCGCGCGTCAACGCGATCATCCCTCCCCTCGCGGTCAACGGGCCCTCCCTCACCGTCCGGAAGTTCGCGCAGACCCCGTACACCGTCGAGGACCTGGTCTCGTTCGGCACGATGAGTCGCGAGATGGCGACCGTCCTCGACGCCGCCGTGCGCGGACGACTCAACATCCTCGTCTCGGGCGGTACCGGAACAGGCAAGACCACGCTGCTCAACGTGCTCTCGGCATTCATCCCCACGAGCGAGCGCATCATCACGATCGAGGACGCCGTCGAACTGCAGCTGCAGCAGGACCACGTCGTCCGGCTCGAATCGCGACCGTCCAACATCGAGGGGCGGGGCGAGGTCACGATCCGCGACCTCGTCCGCAACTCCCTCCGCATGCGACCCGACCGCATCGTCATCGGCGAGGTTCGAGGCGGCGAGAGCCTCGACATGCTCCAGGCCATGAATACGGGCCACGAGGGCTCCATCTCGACCATCCACGCGAACTCGCCTCGAGACGCCATCTCGCGAATGGAGACGCTCGTCCTGATGGCGGGCATGGACCTGCCCCTGCGGGCCATCCGCGAGCAGATCGCCTCCGCGCTCGACATCATCATCCAGATCGGTCGTCTGAAGGACGGGACCAGGCGGATCACGCACGTCACCGAGGTGCAGGGCATGGAGGGCGACATCGTGACGCTCCAGGATGCGTTCACCTTCGACTACTCGGCCGGCATCGACGAGCACGGGCGCTTCCGTGGTCACGCCGCCGCCACGGGTGTGCGGCCCAGGTTCGCCGAGCACCTCGCCGACGTCGGGATCCCGCTGCCCATGTCGGTCTTCCAGCCCGAATTCCAGGTCACTCGGGAGTTCTGATGAGCCCGCTCACGCTGATCCTCGGCGTCTCCATCACGCTGCTCGCGCTCCTGGTGCTGGTGCTCTTCGTGTTCTTCCCCGCTCCGCCTCGCATCAGCAAGAGCCGCCGCGTCGCGCCGGGGGAGGAGATCGACACCGCCCTCAGCCGGATCGCCGGGCGGACGGTTTCCGCGGTGGAGACGGCGACTCGCGGGCGCGACGACAGCATGCGGCGCTACCGGCTCGAGCAGGCCGGCATCAAGATGGAGCCGGCCGGGTTCACCGTGCTGACCATCTCTGCCGCCGTGGTGCTCGCGATGCTCGGGTTCGTCCTCGGGTGGGGCACGTTCTGGTCGATTCCGCTCGCCCTGGTGTTCGGCGCGCTCGCGTTCGTGGGGTCGCGGGTGGTCGTCGCCGTGCGGACGAGTCGTCGACGCGCGAAGTTCGAATACCAACTGGACGACACCCTGCAACTCCTCTCCGGCGGCTTGCGCGCCGGGCACAGCCTGCTCCGAGCCATCGACTCCGTGTCGCGCGAAGCCGATGCTCCGACGTCCGAGGAACTCGCACGCGTGGTGAACGAGACCCGGCTCGGACGAGACCTCGGTGACGCCCTCGGCGTGACGGCCGAGCGCATGCAGAGCGACGACTTCTCGTGGGTGGCACAGGCGATCGCGATCAACCGCGAGGCCGGGGGCAACCTCTCCGAGGTGCTCGACCAGGTCGCCCACACGATTCGCGAGCGCAATCAGATCCGACGGCAGGTGCGTGCACTGAGCGCAGAGGGGCGGCTCTCGGGAATCATCCTGGTCGTGCTCCCGGTCGCGGTCTTCCTCTTCCTGCTCTGGGTCCAACCCGGCTACTTCGTTCCCATGTTCACCAGCCTCATCGGGTGGATCGCGCTGTTCATCGCGTTCCTGCTCCTGGTCGGCGGAACCATCTGGATGTTCTTCACCGTTCGCGTGAAGTTCTAGGAGAGCTCATGAACGCCATCGGACTCGTGGCCGCCCTCACCGTCGGCATCTCCATCGGCCTCGTCGCCTGGTTCCTCATCGGCGCGGGCAGGGCACGGACTGCCGAGACTGGCGTCGTGGAATCGGCCGCGACCGCCGTCCAGCGAACCTCGTTCTCGGAGAGCCTGGTCAAGGCGGCGCCGAAGGGATACATCGGCTGGCTGGAACGCCAGATCACCTTCGCCGCCCGACCCGCGGGCTGGTCGGTGACCCGGATCTTCGTCTGGAAGACCATCCTCGTGTGTACCGTCTTCCTCCTGGGATGGCTGTTCATCGCGGCCGACCCCGCTCCGATCCGGGTGATCCTCGTGATCGCGGCGCTCGTCCTCGGCTTCTTCCTGCCCGACGTGCTGATCAACAGCCGGGCCCACGACCGGCAGACCGCGATCCAGCGTGCGCTCCCCGACACGCTCGACCAGATGACCATCGCCGTCGAGGCCGGGCTCGGGTTCGACGCGGCGATGGCGAAGGCCGGCCGGAACGGCCGCGGGCCGATGGCCGAGGAGCTCATCCGGACGCTCCAGGACATGAGCATCGGGCGCACGCGCCGTGACGCGTACGCTGCGCTCGAGCAGCGCACGAACAGCGAGGACCTCCGTCGGTTCGTCCGGGCCGTGCAGCAGGCCGACGCGTACGGCGTGGCGATCGCCGACGTGCTTCGCGTGCAGGCCGGAGAGATGCGCGTCAAGCGTCGTCAGCGCGCGGAGGAACAGGCGATGAAGATCCCGGTGAAGATCGTCTTCCCGCTGGTCTTCTGCATCCTCCCCGTGCTCTTCATCGTGATCCTCACGCCGGCCGTGATCGGCATGATGGCGGCATTCGGCTGACCGGACTCGCCGGACCGATCAGAACAGCCCGGGCACGAAGCGCTTCGTTCGCAGCTTGTACGCCGCGTACTCGGGGACGTGCTCCTCCAGCAGGCGCTCTTCCTGGATCGCGCGGTACACCTGGATGGCGCCGATCAGGATGAGGATCCCGACCTTGGCCGGACTCGGTGAGAAGCAGACGGCGCCGGCGAGGGTGACCATCTCCCCGACGTAGAGCGGGTTTCGGATGTGCCGGTACGGGCCGTGTTGGACGAGTGTCCTGACCTTGGCCTCCACGCCGAAGCTTCGGCCGAGGGTGATGAGCGAGTAGACGGTGAAGATCATGCCCAGCGTCATGATGACCACTGCGAAGAGTTCGACGCCGGCGGGGACCTCGGAGCCCCCGAGGAACGCGAACGTCAGAGGGAGGAACGTCCCGACGTATGCCGCGGCGGTCGGCAGGACTCCCGCCCTCCGGGCCTTGGCGGGCCTCCTGATGATCAACAGCAGCACGGCCACCAGGTAGAACGAGGCCAAGAGGACCAGGTAGAGGATGTGCAGGTAGTCCACGATCCCGGATGCGGCTTCGCGCTGGGCACTGGAGAAGAGCGCGAAGAACGTCAGGCACAGCAGGAACACCATTGCGGGAACGAGGACCAAGCGCTCGACGTCCATCGTTCTCAGTTGCTCGCGTAGCCGCATGGCCCCTCCGGTGCATCAGGTGAACGCGCCGGAGCCGTGGCGGCGAGTTTCGGCGACGTGGGGTCGATCCTATCCGGCACCGCCGTCGCGATCGATGGCCCGATCGGGATTCGTCCCGTCATCGATCTCACCACTCCGATCGCCGCGGGCGCCGCCAGTGCCCCGCGGTGACCGACGCCTAGGCTTGGCCGCATGGACCCGGCGACGACGGAGGGGACCCGGGCCCGGCCCGATGCGGGGGCGGGCTGGGTGGCCGACGTGCTCGGGAGCGGGTTCGAGCAGCTCACCCTGCCGCTCCAGCCCGACGACGAGGGCGACGTCGTCGCGACGCTGGTCCGCCACGCCGGCCGACCGCCGGCCGAGGCGGTGCAGCCGCCCAAGCTCCGCTGGCGCTGGCCGTGGGAACGCGAGGCCTCGCCGCAGCCGCGGCCGGCGGCATCCGGATGCGACGTGCTCTACGTGCACGGGTGGAGCGACTACTTCTTCAACCCCGAGCTCGCGCGGTTCTGGAGCGACGCCGGCGCGCGCTTCCACGCGCTCGACCTGCGGAAGTACGGCCGCAGCCTGCGGGAGTGGCAGACGCCCGGGTACACGACCGATCTCGCCGTGTACGACGAGGACATCGAGGCGGCGCTCGGCGCCATCGCGCGCGAGGGCGGGCCGGAGGCATCCGCTCGGCCGTTGATTCTCGTCGGGCACTCGACCGGAGGGCTCACGCTCAGCCTGTGGGCGGCGCGCAACCCCGGGCGGGCGGCCGCGCTCGTACTGAACAGCCCGTGGCTGGAGTTCCAGCTGAGCGGGATCGGGAGGCAGGCGATCCAGCCGGTGATCGGGTTCCGGGCGCGGCTCGACCCGATGGGGCCGCTGCCGAACGTCGACCTCGGGTTCTACACGCGGTCGGTCGCGAAGGAACTCGACGGCGAGTGGGACTACGACCACGCGTGGCGGCCCGACCGTGGCTTCCGCACGCATCCGGCCTGGCTCACCGCGATCCTCGCGGGCCACGCGACCGTCGCGGCCGGGATCGACGTGGGCGCTCCCGTCCTGACGCTGCTGTCGACGCGGTCCGTGCTGCAGGGCACGTGGGATGACGCGATGCTCACGTCGGACATCGTGCTCGTCGTCGACGAGATCGCCCGCCAGTCGCTGAAGCTCGGACCGGACGTGACCGTCGCGCGCATCGACGGGGCGCTGCACGACGTGTTCCTGTCGCGCGAGCCCGCGAGGGCGGCGGCCTATGCGGCGGTCACGCGGTGGCTGGAGGGGTACGGGCCGCGGGGCTGATGGGGCCAGGGGCGCGGTTCGGCGCCGCGAGCGAGGCGCACCGCGCGCGGCCTCACTCGACGACGGTGTCGCCGTGGCGATGGGCGACCCGCCACGCTCCCTGCTCGCGCCGGTACACCTGGGTGACCCGCAGCGTGTAGGCGCGCGGGGCGCCGTCCACGGCGACCTCGGTGTGTTCCAGCGCGACCGAGTACGCCGCGTCGCCGACGACGTCGGCGGCGAGCAGCTCGATCTCGAACCTCGCGCAGTCCGAGAAGCTGCTTTCGAGGAAGTCGAAGAGCTCGTCGACCTCCTTCAGCCCGATGGCGTTGCGCCACGCCCCGAGCACGCTCACCGGCTCGACGCGCGACCACACGGCTCGGCGCGGGGCCGCATCACCGCCGTGCAGGGCACGTTCCGCCTCGGTGAGCGGGCCTCGGAGCCAGCCGAGGAAGTCATCGAGCGCGTTCATGACGTCAGGATGCGGCTCGCCGTGTGCGGAGCGCAACCACCGGGCCCTGGCGGATGCCTCGTCCGGCCGGTGCGCCGACGCGCGCCGCGGACGGCGCTGCGATCAGGCAGATGGCGTGCGAGACGCTCAGGCGCTCCCTGCCGCGAACGGACCGCGAAGCGCCGCCCACTGCAGGAGCATGATCGTCTTCGCATCGACGATGTCGACGCCGATGCGGTCGAGGGCGTCGTCGACGTCGAGCTCGAGCACCTCGATGTCCTCGCCCTCATCGGCGAGGCCGCGCCGAGAGCCGGGCGCGACCGAACCGCGCACGTACGGCGCCGCGAAGAAGTGCAGGCGCTCGGTCACCGAGCCGGGGCTCATGTAGACGTCGAAGACGTGCTCCACGTCGCCCACGACGTGCCCGGTCTCCTCCTCCGCCTCGCGGCGGATCGCGGTCTCGGGATCGTCGTCGTCGAGCAGGCCCGCGGCCGTCTCGATGAGCATGCCGTCGGGGTGCTCGTTGACGTAGGCCGGGAAGCGGAACTGCCGCGTGAGCAGCACCGTCCGCGCCTCGCGGTCGTAGAGCAGGATGGTGGCGCCGTCACCACGGTCGTAGGTCTCCCGCTCCTCGCTCGTCCACGAGCCGTCGGCGTGCTGGAAGTCGAACGTCGTGGCACGCGTCACGTACCAGTTGGAGGTGAGCACCCGCACGTCGCGGACCCGCACGCGCGGGTTCCGGTCGAGGTCGCGGCCGACCCGGTCGAGGCCGGTGCGCCCGCGACGATCGGGCACGTCGACGCCGGGCTGCGGCGCGGGCGTCTCCGCTGCGACGCCGGCTCGCGGCATCCGCTCGCTCTCGCTCGTCATGAGGTGGTGGTCGGGTCGGTGGGTCGGTGGGTCGGTGGGTCGGTGGGTCGGTGGGTCGGTGCGTCAGTGCGTCTGCGCGTCGCGCGTCAGCGGAAGTTGACGAACTGGAGGTCGACGTCGAGGTCGGCGGCCTTCAGCACGCGGATGGTCTCCTGCAGGTCGTCGCGGCTCTTCGACGAGACGCGCAGCTCGTCGCCCTGGATCTGCGACTTGACCGACTTGGGCGCCTCGTCGCGGATCAGCTTGTTGATCTTCTTCGCGTGCTCCTGGTCGATGCCGTTCTTCAGGCCGATCTCGATGCGGAACTCCTTGCCCGACGGGTAGGGCTCACCCGAGTCGAGCGACTTCAGCGAGATGCCGCGCTTGATGAACTTCGACTGCACCACGTCGAGCACGGCCTTCACGCGCTCGTCGGTCGAGGCCTTCAGCAGGATCTTCTCGCCCGACCACTCGACCGACGCCCCCACGCCCTTGAAGTCGTAGCGCTGCTCGACCTCCTTGCGGGCCTGGTTGACGGCGTTCTCCGCCTCCATCTTGTCGACCTTGCTCACGATGTCGAACGTCGAATCAGCCATGCGCGTCAGTCTAGCGAGGGGGTGCTGGGCCGTTGGAGTGCGGATTCTGGGTTCGAGGTCCGTTTCGAATCGCACTCGAACCGAGAAGCTGCACTCCGATGCGCGCCACCGCAGGCAGGTCCCGTGCCCGGGTGGGGCCCGGGAGGCGGCGGGGGACTCGGCCTGCACACGTGGATGGTGCGCCGCGCGATCCCACCCCGGACACCGCCCCGGCGCCATCTGCCGCGGACGGTTCACGATCGGTGCGTGGCCGAGACGTTTCCGATGACCGCGCACGGGTTCGTGCTGGCGCGCGACGCGCGCGCGGCCGGTCGCGAGGCCGAACTGTACGCCGCTGCAGAGGCGGGGCGACTCAGTCGCGTCCGGGTCGGCGTGTTCCGTGAGGTGGAGGGCGAGGTGGCGGCATCCGGGCCCGAACGCGACGCGGCACGCTATCGCGACCTCGTCCGAGCCGCGGGCATCTCGCTCGCCGCGCCGGTCTTCACCTCGTACGCGGCGGTCGCACTCGCGGGCCTGCCCATCGTGGGCGCCTGGCCGTGCGTCGTCCACGTCATGTCGCGGGACGAGCATGGAAGTCGCCGCGGCGACATCGTCAGGGTCGCGCGCACCGCCGAGATCCAGACCGTTCCGAGCGACGGGCTGACGGCCACATCGATCGAGTTCAGTCTCATCCAGTTGGCGCGTCACGCTTCGCTCGCAGCGGCGCTGGTGGCGACGGATGCCGCGCTGCACGTGTCGCGGTCGGCCGCCGCACCGCCGCCGCTCATCACGCTCGCGGCGCTCCGGGCGGAGCACGAACGACTCCTCCCGTACCACGGGAGCCGGCGAGTGGGAGAAGTGCTGTCGCGTGCGACGACCGACGCCGACAGTCCGCTCGAGACGATGAGCCGGCTCGTCGTCGAGGAGTGCGGCCTTCCGGACCCCGTGCTCCAGCACCGGATGCGCCTGGCCGACCTCGATCGCGACGCGTACCTCGATTTCTGGTGGCCCGACCACGGAATCGTGGGGGAAGCCGACGGGCGTGGCAAGTACCTGAGCGGCGATGCCGGCACGGCGGTCGCCGCGGTGCTCGCCGAGAAGGCGCGCGAGGACGCCATTCGCGCATCGGTCGTCGGCTTCGTGCGGTGGGACTGGAGCGACATGTGGCGGCGCGCCCCGATCCGCGATCGACTGGTCGCGGCGGGGCTCCCGATCGTGCGGAAGCCGGTGCGCCTCATCGTCGTGTAGGCCGTGGCTCGCAATGGAGTGCGATTTGTGGGGTGGAGTGCGAGGCCAATGCGTACTCCACCCCAGAAATCGTGCGCGAACGGTGTGCGGGGCGCGAGGCGCGAGGCGCGGGGCGCGAGGCGCGGGGCGCGAGGCGCGGGGCGCGCGCCCCGCGGGTCAGCGGAGCCAGAGGGTGGCCTCGGCGGGGACGACGGACGGGGCGCCGGCGGGGCGAGGGGCGCTCGAGAGGAGCACCTCGAGGCCGGCGAGTTCCGCGGGCAGCGCGAACGGCGTCGTGCCGAAGTTCGTCACCACGGTCCATCCGGTCGGGCGCTGGAAGGCGAGCACGTCGGCCGCGGAGGCCGTGCCGGCCGCCCCCGCGGAGGCGGCGTCGTCCGCGTCGGCGCCCGCGTCGAGCGAGATCCACGCGAGCTTCTCGGCACCCTGCAGCTCGTGCCGAAGCGCGAGCGCCCGGCGGTACATCGAGAGCGTCGACGAGGGGTCCGCCTCCTGCGAGGAGACCGCGTACGACGCGAACCACGACGGCTGCGGCAGGTGCGAGGCGTCCGACCCGGCCGGCCCGAAGCCGAACGACGGCGCGTCGGCGATCCAGGGCAGCGGCACGCGGCATCCGTCACGCCCGACCTCGACGCCGGCGTTGCGGAAGAAGGACGGGTCCTGTCGGTCGTCCGGAGCGATCTCGCCGACCTCGGGCAGCCCGAGTTCCTCGCCCTGGTAGAGGTAGGCGCTGCCGGGCAGGGCCAGCAGGAACAGCGTCGCGGCGCGCGCTCGCCGCAGGCCGAGGGCCGCATCGACCTCCGCCGGCGATCCGCCGCGCAGCAGCCACTCCCTGCCGACCGAACCGTCACCGTCGGGGTCGGCGGGCAGCCCGTACCGCGTCGCATGCCGCACGACGTCGTGGTTGGAGAACACCCACGTGTTCGACGAGCCCGTCTCGGCGGAGAAGACCATGTTCCGGTCGACGATGTCGTGGAACTCGGCGGCGTCGAAGTTCGCCCGCAGCAGGTCGAAGTTGAACGCCTGTCCGAGGCTCGTCGGCGCCGCGTAGCGGTGCCGGCGGGTGGGCTCGACCCATGCCTCGGCGACCGCGATGCGCGGCGGGTCGTACTCGTCGAACACCGCGCGCCACTCGGCGTAGATCTCGTCGAGTTCCTCGCGATCCCAGAGCGGGTGCGAGCCGTCGGTCGCGAGCTTCGTCGCCTCGAGCTCGGCGTGCGAGCGGAGCGGGTAGGTGAGGTCCTTCGCGAGGGCGTGCGCGACGTCCACGCGGAAGCCGTCGACGCCCCGGTCCGACCAGAAGCGCAGGGTGCGCAGGAAGTCGTCGCGCACCTCGCGGTTCGCCCAGTTGAGGTCGGGTTGCTCGGGCGCGAACAGGTGCAGGTAGAACTGCCCGTCGCCGACGGGCTCCCACGCCGAGCCGCCGAAGATCGACTGCCAGTCGCTCGGCGGCTCCGTGCCGTCGGGGCCCTCGCCGTCGCGGAAGAGGTAGCGCTCGCGCGCCGCCGAGCCGCGCGGCGACGCGAGCGCCTCGCGGAACCACTCGTGCCGGTTCGACGAGTGGTTCGGCACGATGTCGGCGATGAGGCGGATGCCCGCCGCGTGCAGTGCCGCGATCATCTCGTCGAACTCGGCGAGCGTGCCGATCCTGGGGTCGACGTCGCGGTAGTCGTCGACGTCGTACCCGCCGTCGGCCAGCGCCGACGGGTAGAACGGCGAGAGCCATACCGCGTCGACGCCGAGCTCGATGAGGTAGGGGATGCGCGACGTGATCCCGCGGAGGTCGCCGATGCCGTCGCCGTTCGCGTCGGCGAAGCTGCGCGGGTAGATCTGGTAGACGGCGGCCTGGCGCCACCAGTCGGGGTCGGCGGCGAGCACGGTGGCGTCGGCGAGCGAGGAGGTCGTGGCGTGCGCGGCGAGCGCGGCGTGCGCGTCGAGCCCCGACGGGCGGGCGTCGGTCATCGGGATGGTTCCTTTCGATGCGGTCGAACGGATGCCGCGGGGCGGGGCCTGCACGAGAGGCCCGCCCCGCGGCATCCGCGCAGGTTACTTGATGGAGCCTCGGGTCACGCCCGAGATCACCCAACGCTGGCTGAAGACGTACACGATCAGCAGCGGCGCCATCGCCATGAGGTACGACGCGAATGCCACCGTGTAGTCGGTGTTGAACTGCCCCTGGAACACGTACTGCGCGAGCGGCAGCGTCCGCGCGGCGGGGTCGGTCAGCACGACCAGCGGCATGATGAAGTCGTTCCACGCCCAGACGCACGTGAGGATGCCGACCGTCGCGTTCATGGGCGTCAGCAGCGGGAAGATCACCTGCCAGAACACCCGCCACGTCGAGGCGCCGTCGACGCGCGCCGCCTCCTCGAGCTCGATCGGGATCGAGCGGATGTAGGCGGTGTAGATGAAGACGTTCAGCGAGAGCCCGTAGATCGTGTAGAGCACGATCATGCCGGCCTGGTTGTCGAGGCCGAGGATCGCGGTCTGCTTCACGAGCGGAAGCATGATGATCGGGAACGGAATGAACAGCGCGGCGAGCAGGTAGAAGAACACGCCCTTGAAGAAGGGCCGATGGATGTTGCGGGCCAGTGCGTACGCGACGATCGAGCTCGTCAGCAACGTGAACACGACCGAGCCGACCGTGATGAGCGCGGTGTTCGCGAGCGCCTGCGGGAAGCTCGTGCGCTCCCACGCCTCCGCGAAGTTGCCCCAGTTCACCGGGTTCGGCCACTCGAAGCCCGTGCCCGACACCAGCTGGTCGGGTGTCTTCAGGGCCACGACGACCGCGAGGTAGAGCGGGACGAGCACGGTGAGCGAGCAGACCGCGATGAGCGCGGTGGCCCACCAGTTGATGCGGCGCGTGTCGTCGTCCTCGCCGGCGCGACGTCGCCGGGGGCGACGCCCGCCGCCGACGGCGTCGGTGCTGCCCGTGGGCAGGGCCTCCTCGGCCTGGGCGAGCGTGGTGGTTGCGGTGGTCATCAGAAATCGGCCTCTCTGCGCTGAAGGACCCGGAATTGGAAGAGCGAGACGACCGTGATCACGATGAAGAAGATCACCGCGTTCGCCGTCTGGTAGGCGAACTCGCCGCCCGAGAAGCCGCCCCGGAAGATGAGCAGCGTCACCGACTCGGTGGACGTGCCCGGCCCGCCGTTGGTGAGCGAGACGATCGGGTCGAACACCTGGAGGAAGCCCTTGAGGCTCAGCACGACGTTGATCGTGAAGAACGCCCCGATGAGCGGGAACGTGATCGACCGGAACTGGCGCCATGCGCCCGCGCCGTCGAGCGACGCGGCCTCGTAGAGCTCGCCGGGGATGGTCTGGAGCCCCGAGAGGTAGATGATGATCGCGAACGCGCAGGCCTGCCACACGGCGAGCACGACGATCGCGGTCCAGGCCCAGTCGGGGCTCGTGAGGATGTTGTCGCGGAACAGCGGGATGCCCGAGAGGATCTTCGGCAGCGAGTTCGAGAAGAAGAACTGGAACACGTAGCCGATCACCAGGATCGCGAGCACGTAGGGCACGAAGTACACGCCGCGGAAGAAGTTCCGCCCGATGATCTTCGAGTTCAAGCCGAGCGCGATCGCGAGCGAGATCACGTTCGTGAGGATCGTCGCGACGATCGCGAACAGGAACGAGAACCCGTACGCCGCGAGCACGCGGTCGTCGCGGAACAGGTTGGCGTAGTTCGACAGGCCCACGAAGTTCCACGCGCCGTAGCCCGCGTAGTTCGTGAAGCTGAAGAAGATCCCGATCAGCACCGGCAGGGTGTGGAACGCGGCGAACGCGATCACGGCGGGCCACACCATCCAGTAGAACGCGGGCATCGCGCGGCGGGTCTCGACGCGCGTGCGCGTGGCCCGCCGTCGCTTGGTGCCGCCCGTCGAGGACGTGCGCACCGCTTGGGTCAGCGTGGACATGGTCACTCTCCCGTCACGGGGATCGTGCGAGCGGCGACCTTCGCCCACTCGCGGTCGAGGGTGGCGAGCGCGGACTGCGGGTCGCCGGTGAAGAGGGCCTCCTGCACCGTGGCATCGAGCGGGATGCCGGGCGGGACCTGGTGGTCGATGAAGCCCGTGATGCGGCCGTCCTCGAACCACGGCGCGACCGACTGGATCGCGGCGGAGTCGCTGAGCTCGGCGCCCTCGACGGAGGGGACCATGTTCTGCGATGCCGCGAACGCCTCGATGACGTCGGGCCGGAAGAGGTAGTCGATGAAGCGTTGGGCCTCCGCCTGGTGCGGTCCGTCCTTGCCCATCGTCACGACGACGTCGACGCCGGAGACGAGAAGGCGGTCGTCGGGGTCGTCGGTGCCCGGGTACGGGAAGATGCCGAGGTTCACGTCGGGGTTGATCCCCTGGATCGGGTTGACGGCCCAGATGCCCTGCATGAGCATCGCCGCATCGCCGTTCGCGAACGCGGCGTTGCCGTCGTCGTACGTGCGGCCGCGGTATCCCTCCTGGGCGTAGGAGTAGAGCTCGGCCTGCTGCTCCATCGCGGTCGGGAAGTCCTTCTCGAACGACACCGGCGAGTCGGGACCGACGTCCTCGCCCTCGGCGCGCATCTCGTCGAAGAACCCGCCCTGCGCGGGGTACGCGCCGAGCGCGTTCCACGACGGCAGCACGGTCCACGAGTCGGCGAGCGTGCCGTAGAACGGCGTGATGCCGGCGTCCTGCAGCTGGTCGCACACCGCGATGAGCTCGTCGAACGTCTCGGGCACCTCGAGGCCCTGCTCCTCGAAGATGTCGCGGTTGTAGATGATGCCGTTGGCGTTGTTCACGTAGCCGAGCCCGTTCACCTCGTCGTCGTACGTGCCGAGGTCGGCGAGGATCTGCTGCACCGCCGGGTTGATCGTGTCGAGCAACGGGTCGCCGGTGAAGTCGTGGAACACGCCCGCCTGCGCGAGTCGGCCGAAGTTGCCGTTCGCGTTGAGGGTGATGACGTCGGGGGTGCGGTCCTTCACGAGCAGGGTGCGGATCAGCGTGTCGGCGTCGGCGACCTGGTTCTGCACGACGTCGATGTCGGGGTTCTCGGCCTCGAAGTCGGCGATGATCTGCTCGAAGTCCTCGAGGGCCTCGCCCTTGAACTGGAAGAAGTCGAGCTTCACGCGGTCGTCGCCGGGGCTCGCGCATCCGACGAGCCCGAGGCTCACGGCGACGGTCGCGACGACGGATGCCGCGGCGAGCGCTGCGCGTCGGCGTGGGCGTCGTCTCCGATGCGGCTGCCGGCGGGTGGGGTGGTCGGTCATGTCAGCGCCTCCTTGCGCGAGGTGGTCGGTTCGGTCGGTCCGTGCGGTGCGGGTGTCGGGTCGGTGCGGTCGGGCGGGGTGAGTTCGAGCAGCACGAGCTGCGCGGGGAAGAGCACCGGGGCCTGGAGGCCCACGGTGCCGAGCTGGCGACCGGTCAGCGTGGTCGGATGCTCGGCCCAGGGCAGCGGGGACTGGCCGGGACCGTCGTCCGGGCTGCCGGCGGCGACGCGCACGGTGTAGCGGCGGTCGGGGTCGAGGCCGGGCAGCGTGAAGCGGCCGGGCGGGTGGGTCACGCCGGTGGTCACCTGCGTGAACGTGAAGATGGCGGATGCTCCGTCGCGCGCGACCACGCCGCGGACGTCGGTCGCGGCATCCGTCGTGTCGCCGTGGACGAGCGCACCGGAGTGGATCAGGTCGCGGTGGCGCGTGTGGTGCGCGACCCACGCCGCGACGGCGTCGAGGCCGTCGTCGTCGAGGTCGGTGAGGTTCCACTCGATGCCGAGGTGCCCGAGCAGTGCGACGCCCGCGCTGAGGCCGAGGCTCACCGAGCGCCCGGTCGAGTGGACGTCGGGGCTCGTGAGGTGCGCGCCCATCATCTCGGCGGGCACGAGCAGCCCGGTGTACTTCTGGATCTGCAGGCGCTCGATCGGGTCGAGCGTGTCGGAGGTCCAGATCCGGTCGGTGTGCTCGAGGATCCCGAGGTCGACGCGCGCGCCGCCCGACGCGCACGACTCGATCTCGAGCCCCGGGTGGCGGCGCTTGAGGGCCGCGAGCAGGCGGTAGAGCGCGAGCACGTTCTCGTGCACGCGCGGGCGGCCGGTGTCGGCGGCGCCGGCCTCGAGCAGGTCGCGGTTGTGGTCCCACTTGAGGTAGGCGATGTCGTACTCGGCGAGCAGCGCGTCGAGCCGATCGAGGAGGTACTGCCATGCCTCGGGGTTGGCGAGGTCGAGGACGTGCTGCTGCCGCGCGGGCACGGGGAGCTCGTCGCGGCCGCGGAGGATCCAGTCGGGGTGCTCGCGGGCCAGGTCGCTGTCGAGGTTGACCATCTCGGGCTCGACCCAGAGGCCGAACTCCATGCCGAGCCCGCGGACGCGGTCGATGAGCGGCCCGAGCCCGTCGGGCCAGACGTCGGCGTCGACGCACCAGTCGCCGAGCCCCGCGGTGTCGTCGCGGCGCCCCCGGAACCAGCCGTCGTCGAGCACGAACCGCTCGACGCCGACCCTCGCCGCCCGGTCGGCGAGGGCGCTCAGCGTGTCGAGGTCGTGGTCGAAGTAGACGGCCTCCCACGTGTTGAGCGTGACCGGGCGGGGGCGGCGCGGATGCTGCGGCCGGGCGCGGAGCTCGTCGTGGAATCGCTTCGACAGCTCGTTGAGGCCGTCGCCCCACGAGCCGATCGCCCACGGCGTCGTGTAGGACTCGCCCTCGGCGAGTTCGATCTCGCCCGGCACGAGCAACTCGCCCGCGGCGAGGAACGCCTCGCCGGTCGGCGTGCGCTCGGCGAGCAGGCGGTGGTTGCCGCTCCAGGCCGTGTGCACGGCGAACACGAGGCCGCGCTCGAAGCCGAAGCCGGTGCGACCGGCGGCGAGCAGGAGGCTGGCGTCCGCTCCGGGTCGGCCGCGCCGGCTCTCGCGGAGGTGCGTGCCGATGGTGAAGGCGTGACGCTGCGGGCTGCGCTCGCGGAGGTGCCTGCCGGTCGTGTCGAGGAGTTCGTCCGCGTCGAGCGGGACGGGGAAGGTCGGAGTGAGCGCGGTGAGCGCGTAGGCCTCGGGTGCGAGGTTCTCGAGCGTGATGCGCTGGCGGAGGAGTCCGGCGTCGGTCACGTGCATCTCGACCGTCGCGGCGAGGCCGGCCGAGGCATCCGTCGCTCGGATCTCGGCTGACGCACCGTCGACCTCGATGGCCTCGGTGACCAGCTTCGTCGAGAACACGCGGCCGCCTCGGTGGCCGGCGAGCCCGGGGGTGCCGAGCCAGCCCGAGGATTCCTGGGGGATCACGGTGAGCGGGGCGGGGTGGTCGAGTCCGCCGGAGACGCGCTGGGGCAACGCCGCGAGCGCCATCGCGGCGAGGTCGTCGGTCGAGGCGGCGCCGAGGTCGGCACCCCAGTGCACGATCGTGGGCAGCGCCGAACGGGCTGGGTCGAGCACCACGCTGGTGCCGCCGTTGCGGAGGTGGATCGGCGCTGATCGGAGCATGCGTTATTTCTACGACAGAAATAACGGAGTGTCAATACTCACTTCGTTCTGGCTTTTCGCTCCGTGGAACACGTCGGTTCATGCCATGATGGAAGGAAACGCGGTGAGGAGGCGGCGTGACCCAACTGGAACTCGGCGATTCCGCCCGCGAACTCGCCCGCGAGGTGCTCATCCACGGCCCGATCTCCCGCGCCGACCTCGGCCGCCGGCTCGGACTCTCGCCGGCGAGCCTCACCCGGCTGTCGAAGCCGTTCCTCGACCGCGGGCTGTTCGTCGAGGCCGCCGAGGCCGTGCAGGGCGCCACGGGCAGGCCCGCCAGGCCGCTCGACGTACGGGTCGATGCCCAGCGGTTCATCGGGATCAAGCTCACGGGCGAGGCGGCGCACGGCGTGCTCACCGACCTCCGCGCGAGCTCGCTCGCGCAGGCCGAGCAGCCGCTCGACGGCCACGACGTCGACCGGGTGGTCGAGGCGATCTCGCGACTCGTCGACGGGCTGCGCGGTGTCGCCGGAGCCGGAGCCGTCGGCGGTGTCGGACTCAGCGTCGGCGGCAACGTCGCCGGTCAGCGCGTCGTGACCCGTGCGCCGTTCCTCGGCTGGCGCGACGTCGCCCTCGCCGACCTGCTCGAGGCGAGGCTCGGCCTGCCGATCGACATCGAGAACGACGTGACCGCGCTGACGACCGCCGAGCAGTGGTTCGGACCCGCCCGCGCGCACGACGCGTTCGCGGTCGTCACCGTCGGCGCCGGCGTCGGCTACGGCCTCGTGATGCACGACCGCGTCGTCACCACCCCCGACACCGGCCTCGGCCTCGGCGGGCACCTGCCGCTCGACCCGAACGGTCCGCTCTGCCTCGACGGACATCGCGGCTGCTCGACGGCGATGCTGTCGATCCCGAGCATCTGCGCGCAGGTCGGCATCGCGCTCGGGCGCGAGGTCGCCTACGACGAGGTGCTCGACCTGGCCGCGGCGGGCCACCCGGCGGCCCGATCGGTGACGGATGCCGCAGGCCGCGCCCTCGGCCGCATGATGGGGTACATCGCGAATCTCACGATGGTCGAGGCGATCGTGCTCTCGGGCGAGGGTGTCGGGCTCTGGCGGGTCGCCGGGGAGACGGCGCTCGCCGCGCTCGCCGCAGACCGCGACCCCGAGGCGACCCCGGTCGAGGTCCACGTGGATTCGGCCGGGTTCGGGTCGTGGGCCCGCGGCGCAGCCGCGGTCGCCATCCAGGGCTCGCTCGGCCGGCTCCGTCTCTCCGCCTGACGCGTCCGTCGCCCGGCGCCCCGCGTTCACCCGCCCCGCCCGCGCGTGCTCGCGATTCGAGTCCCGATTCTCGGGTGGAGTTCGGGCTCCGGGCGTACTCCAGCCCGGAAACCGCCCGTGAATGTGTGCGACCCGAGCCGTCAGCGCTCGGGCGGGACCGCCGTGGAGGAGCGCACGCGGAGCTCGAACGGGAGGGGCGTGGCGGCCGGCGGCGCGGCATCCGGACCGGGCTCGAGCTGCTCCATGAGGATCTCGACCGCCTTCTCGCCCTGGCCGCGCGGGAACTGGGCCACTGTGGAGAGGCCGAAGAACTCCGACAGGTCGTAGTCGTCGATGCCGATCACCGAGACGTCGCGCGGCACGACCATGCCGAGGTCGCGAGCGGCGAGGATCGAGCCGATCGCCATCTCGTCGGACGCGGCGAAGATCGCGGTGGGCCGGTCGTGCGGGACGCCGAGCAGCTGCTTGGCGGCGTGGTAGCCGCCCTGGATCGTGAAGTCCGCCGGGGCGAAGATGCGGGGGTCGGGCTCGACGCCCGCGTCGCGCAGCGCGGCCTCGTATCCGAGCCGCCGGTTCGTCGGCAGGTGGAAGTCGAGGTCGAACTCGAGGTCGCCGCCGATATGGGCGATGCGGCGGTGCCCGAGGGCGATGAGGTGCTCGGTCGCGAGCCGGGCGACCGCGGCGTCGTCGATCGTGAGCGTGCGGACGCCCGGGATCGGGCCGCCGACGCCGACCAGGGGCTTGCCGAGGTCGTGCAGCCGCTGGACCTCGTGCTCGGTGAGCTCGAGCGAGACCGCGACGACCGCATCGACGCGCTGGCGGAGCAGGAAGTGCTCGAACACGCTCGAGCGCTCGCGGCCGTCGCCCGAGAGGTTGTACAGCGTGACGTCGTAGCCGTGCCGGAGCAGCGCCTGCTGCGCGCCCTCCAGCACCGATGCGAAGAACCACCGGTTGAGGAACGGGATCACGACGCCCACGTTGCGCGTGCGACCCGACGCGAGGCTCGACGCGTTGGACGAGACGACGTAGCCGAGCTGCGCCGCGGCATCCACGACCTTGGCCTTCGACGCGGGCGAGACGTGGCCACGACCGCTCAGGGCGCGCGAGACCGTCGCGGTGGAGACCCCCGCGAGCTTGGCCACCTCTTCGATGCCGACCATGGATTCCTCGCCTGACGCCGTCCGCCTGGAGCGCGGACCGGGACAGCCGATCCTATCGCCGAGCGGAGTGGCGCGTTGAGGGCCGCCCCGGCGTGCGGTAGAAAAGAGCGGGTCCGGGGCGGGCCTTCGGGGGGCCTGGCTTGCCCACACCCACCTCTACTCGAAGGGACCACCGCCGTGAAGTGGGTCAAGCGCATCGCCATCGGGCTCGTCATCGGGTTCGCCCTGTTCTACACGATCACGAGGCCCGAGGATGCCGCGAACGCGGTCCAGGGCGCCTTCGCCGCCGTCTGGGGCGCCGCCGAGGCGGTCGGCCGGTTCTTCACCTCGCTCGCATCCTGACGGAGCGCACGTGACCGCCGACGCCCGCAGCATCTTCGACCCCCGCGTCGAGCGGTTCCTCATCGCCGACGAGGGCGAGGTCGTCGTGGACGAGGTCGCGAAGCACTGGGCGGCGATCGTCAAGCCCGTGCTCGGGCTCGTGGCATCCGTGCCGCTGCTGCTGCTCGCGTTCGTGGTGCCGCCGCAGGCGTGGTGGCTGCCGGCGGTGCTCGCGATCGGCCTCGCCTGCTACTGCCTGTGGCGCATCCTCCAGGCGCAGATGGACCGGTTCGTCATCACCAACATGAGGGTGTTCCGGGTGCACGGGATCCTGACCCAGAACATCGCCACGATGCCCCTCTCGCGGATCCTCGACATCTCGGTCCACCGGCCCGTCCTCGGCCGCATCTTCGGGTTCGGCCACATCGTGTTCGAGTCGGCCGCGCAGCGGCAGGGGCTGAACGAGATCCGATATGTAGGCTCGCCGAACGAGCGCGACCTCACGATCCAGCGCGTCATCGCCCGGGCCGGCCTGCGCGGGCCGGTCAACCGGGCGACGGGGGTGCCGCTGGGCGGCGGGCCCGGCGCGGCGGGCGGCGGGTCGCAGGCGTCGTCGGCGACCGGATCGGCGCCCAGGGTCGCCCCGGCGACGAGCGAGCGCGCCGACGGACTCGGCCCCAACGACACGGTCCCGATCGAGCGGATCTGACGCTCGCGGGGCCGCGCCGGGCTCGATTTCTCGCATCGGCCGACCGCGGGTATCCTTGTGTGGCCCCCGGTCATGTGAACAACGTGGTCGGGCGTTCGGCGAGTTACCCAAGCGGCCAAAGGGATCTGACTGTAAATCAGCTGTCTACGACTTCGGGGGTTCGAATCCCTCACTCGCCACCATGTCGAAGCCCCGGTTCGCCGGGGCTTCTTCCGTTGGCGGGCTGCTGACGTCGCTTCGCCGGCGCCCGCGCCCGCCCGCGCCCGGGCCCTCGTCTCGCCGCCGGCTCGCGGCGCCTCGGCCCGCGCGTCGCCGCGCCGCGCCGCGACGCGCCTGTTGCGATGTCGTCCACCGATCGTCTACGCTGATCAAACGATTGATCTGATCAACCGATTGACCATCCATCCGACCTCCACGGCCGACGCACTGCCGCGACCGAGCCGGGCGGTCGAAGACACCCGAAGGCCCTTGCATGAACGCACCGCAGCCCCTGCCGCTCGACGGCATCCTCGTGCTCGACTTCAGCCAGTTCCTGGCCGGGCCGGTCGCGGCGATGCGGCTCGCCGACCTCGGCGCGAGGGTGATCAAGATCGAGCGACCCGGTACCGGCGACATCGGTCGGACCCTCGCCTTCGCGGGCCGCACGGCCGACGGCGACACCGTCTCGTTCCACGCCATGAACCGGAACAAGGAGTCGATCACCGCCGACCTCAAGTCGCCCGTCGACCTCGCCTACGTGAAGCAGCTCGTCGCGCGGGCGGATGTCGTCATCCAGAACTTCCGCCCGGGCGTGATGGAGCGCATCGGGCTCGATTACGAGTCGGTGCGCGAGATCAACCCGTCGATCGTGTACGCGAGCGCCACCGGATACGGCACCGAGGGTCCGTGGAAGGACCGCCCGGGACAGGACCTGCTCGCGCAGTCCGTCTCCGGCCTGCCGTGGCTGAGCGGCGGCCATGAGGACGGCCCGGTGCCGGTCGGCCTCTCGATCGCCGACCACCTGCTCAGCTGCCACATCGCGCAGGGCGTCACGGCGCTCCTCGTCCGGCGATTCCGCACCGGTGAGGGCGGTCACGCCGAGTCGAGCCTCCTCGAGGCGATGCTCGACCTGCAGTTCGAGCTGCTCAGCACGAGGCTCAACGACGACAGCATCCACGTGCGGCGCGGCGGCCCGCACTCCGCACATGCGTTCCTCGCCGCTCCGTACGGGACCTACCCGACCTCCGACGGATACCTCGCGCTCGCGATGAACCCGATCCCGAGGATCGGCGAGCTCCTCGGCCTGCCCGAGCTCGCGGCCATGGTCGACCCGCAGGAGGCGTGGGACCGCCAGGAGGAGATCGAGGCCGTGCTCGCGGCCCGCTTCGCGACCGGCACGACGCAGTCGTGGCTCGACATCCTCGATGCCGCCGACGTGTGGTGCGCGCCCGTGCTGACGCTCGACGAGCTCCTCGAGTCGGACGGCTTCGCCGCCATCCGGATGACGCAGCAGGTGCGACGCGGAGAGACCACGCTCGCCACGACGCGCGGGCCGATCCGCATCGACGGACAGGTGCTCACGAGCGCGAAGGCGGCGCCGCGCCTCGGAGAGGACGACGCGAGGATCCGCGCCGAGTTCCCGCCCGTCGAGGTGACCGCATGACCACGGTGCTCCGCGGCATCACCTGGGAGCACGAGCGCGGATACGGCAGCGTCGCCGCGGCAGCCGCGGCGTACCGGGCAGTGGCCCCCGAGGTCGAGGTGACCTGGGAGTACCGCTCGCTCCTCGCCTTCGGAGACCAGGGGCTCGACGAGCTCGTCGAGGGCCACGACCTGCTCGTCATCGACCACCCGCACATCCCGTTCGCGGCGGAGCGCGGGCTGCTGCTCCCGCTCGACGGCCAGGGCCACGACGACGAGCTCGCCGTGCTCGCCGGGCAGTCGGTGGGTGCCTCGCACGCGTCGTACCGGCATGAGGGGCGGCAGTGGGGTCTGGCGACGGATGCCGCGGCCCAGGTCGCGGCATGGCGGCCCGACCTCCTCGACGCACCGCCGACGACCTGGGAGGAGGTGCTGGCGCTCGCGGCCGAGGGTCGCGTGCTCTGGCCGGCCAAGCCCGTCGACGCCTTCTCGAGCCTCGTCACGATCGCGGCGAGCCACGGCACCGAGCCGATGCGGCAGCCCGGCGTCTTCCTGCCGCGCGAGGCGGCACTGGAATCGCTCGCGCTCATGCGGCGCCTCGCCGAGCTGACGCCCGAGGACAACCTCGGCCTCAATCCGATCGACGTCGCCGACCGGCTCGCCGAGGGGGATCGGTACGCCTACAGCCCGCTCCTGTTCGGCTACACCAACTACTCGCGCGCCGGCTTCCGCGAGCATCGCCTCGCCTACGTCGACATCCCTGCGGGATCGGCCGGGGTCCGCGGGTCGCTGCTCGGCGGCGCCGGCATCGCGGTGTCGGCGCGCACGCGGCATCCGGAGGCGGCGATCTCGCACGCGTTCTGGCTCGACTCCGCAGCCGTGCAGGAGGGCGTCTACTTCGACGGCGGCGGGCAGCCCGGCAACGCCGTCGCGTGGGACTCCGACCGGGCGAACGAGGCGACCCTCGACTTCTTCCGCGGGACGCGGGCGACCCTCGAATCGGCGTACGTGCGACCGCGGCACCCCGACTATCCCGAACTGCAGAACGAGATCGGGCCGCTCATCACTGCCGCCCTCGCCGGGCGGCTGACCGACGACGACCTCATCGCACGCCTCGACGAGGCGACCGAGCGCCACCTGGAGGGCTGACATGCAGACCATCGACCGCTGGTTCGAGGACATCGAGCTCGGGGAACGCCGGGAGAGCGTCGGGCGGACGATCACCGAGGCGGACATCGTCCTGCACGCCGGGCAGACCGGCGACTTCTTCCCGCACCACATGGACGCGGAATGGATGGCGACGCAGCCGGCCGGGCAGCGGATCGCCCACGGCACGCTGATCCTGTCGGTCGCGGTCGGCATGACGGCGGGCGACATCAACCCCCAGGCGATGAGCTACGGGTACGAACGGATCCGATTCATCCGCCCGGTGTTCATCGGCGACACCATCACCGTCACCGCGGAGATCACGGACAAGTCGGACCATGCGAAGCGGCCGGACGAGTTCGGGTACGTGCACGAACTCGTGTCGGTCGTGAACCAGCGCGGCGAGACGGTACTGGTGCTCACGCACCTGTACCTCGTCAACCGTCGTGTCGGGGTCGAGTCCCTACACTGAGCGCATGGCCACCCTGAGCGATGTCGCTGCCCGGGCGGGAGTCTCGGTCTCAGCCGTCTCCCGCGTCCTGAGCGATGCGCCGAGCGCACGGGTGAGCGCCGCCACGAGGCAGCGGATCCACGAGGCCGCGCGCGAGCTCGGCTACCGCCCGAACTTCGCGGCCCGCGCGTTGAAGTCGGCGCGGACGAACGTGATCGGACTCGTCGTGCCGGACGTCACGAACGCGATCTTCGCCGAGCTGATGCGCGGCGTGGAGGAGGAGGCGCTGCGCCGTGGGAACATGGTGCTGATCGCCCGGACCGAGGGCATGCCCGACGGCGAGGACACGATCCCACGGCTCATCGGCGAGGGGCGCGTCGACGGCGTGCTGCTGCAGGTCGGAGACGCGATGCGCGCGGAGGACATGCGCGCCCTCGTCGAGGCGCCGCTGCCGCTCGTCTTCATCAACTCGATCCATCCCGATCACGTCGGGTCGGTGACGCTCGAGGACGCCCGGGGCATCAGGATCGCGACCGAGCACCTGATCGGGCTGGGGCACCGGCGCATCGGGTTCGTGGGCGGGCTCCCGCGCTCCGACTCGGGGCAGCGGCGCGAGGCGGGATTCCGGGCGGCGATGGCGGATGCCGGCCTCGAGGTCGCCGGCGAACTCGTCACGCGCCTCGGGTACGAGCCGAAGCAGGGCGGAGCCGCCATGGCGGCCCTCGCCGCGCTCGAGGAGCCGCCGACCGCCATCGTGGTCGCGAACGTCAACGCGGCCCACGGGGCGCTGCTGGAGGCCCGGCGCCTCGGTCTCGGCGTCCCGCAGGACCTGTCGATCGTGGCGATGCACGACGCCTGGACGGCCGCGAACGCGTGGCCGCCCCTGACGACGGTGCGGATGCCGCTCGCGGAACTCGGACGTCGCGCGGTCGAGGACCTCCTGCAGCGGATCGAGACCGGCGTCCTCGCCGACCACGTCGTGCGCGAGCCCGCGCCCGAGCTCGTCATCCGCGAGTCGACCGCGGCTCCGCGCCGATAGAGCCGATCTATTTGCGACCTGGCGGGTCGTCGTGTGGTCTGCTGCCCGAAAAATCCGCGAATTCATCCAATGAATCCGCTAGAGTGAACGCACTGCCGAACGCCGCACGATGCGTGACCCCGCGAAGAGGCGCGGTCGCGCGGCCCGTCGGCATCCCGCATGACCCCAATCGCCCACCCCGACTCGCAGTGCAGCGACCCCGCCGCCCCGGGCCAGATCCAGGAAGTCCACGACATGACCACGATCACCGCCGTGACCGCCCACGACGTCAGGTTCCCCACCTCGCTGAGCATGGACGGGTCCGACGCCATGAACAAGGACGGCGACTACTCCGCCGCGTACGTGGTCATCCACACCGACGACCCCGAGGTGCGCGGCTACGGCTTCACGTTCACGATCGGCCGCGGCAACGACCTGTGCGTCGAGGCCGCGCGCCAGCGCGGTCTGCCCCTCGTCGGCCGTTCCGTCGACGAGGCCGTCGCGGACCTCGGCTCCGTCTACCGGGAGCTCTCGTCGGACTCGCAGCTGCGCTGGCTCGGTCCCGAGAAGGGCGTCGTGCACCTCGCGATGGCCGCGGTCATGAACGCGATGTGGGACCTCGCGGCACGCGTCGCGAAGAAGCCGCTCTGGCGGCTGCTCGCCGAGATGACGCCCGAGCAGCTCGTCGACGCCGCCGACCTCCGCTACCTCTCCGACGCGCTCACGCGCGAGGAGGCGATCGCGATCCTCGCCGAGAAGGCGCCGACCCGTGCCGCCCGCATCGCCGACCTCGAGGCGCGCGGCGGCTACCCCTGCTACACGACCAGCGCCGGCTGGCTCGGCTACTCCGACGAGAAGCTGCGTCGTCTGCTCCAGGAGGCGGTCGACGAGGGCTACCGCCACGTGAAGCTGAAGGTGGGCTCCGACGTCGAGGACGACATCCGTCGACTTCGCATCGCCCGCGAGGTGATCGGCTGGGACGCGAACCTGATGATCGACGCGAACCAGGTGTGGGACGTGCCCGAGGCGATCGAGTGGGTGGGCCGGCTCGCGGAGTTCCGGCCGATGTGGATCGAGGAGCCGACCAGCCCCGACGACGTGCTCGGGCACGCGGCCGTGCGGCGCGCGGTCGCGCCGATCGGCGTCGCCACGGGCGAGCACGGTATGAACCGCGTGCTCTTCAAGCAGATGTTCCAGGCGGAGGCGATCGACTACTGCCAGCTCGACTCCGCGCGGCTCGCGAGCATCAACGAGATCCTCGCGGTCTACCTCATGGCGCAGAAGTTCGGGGTGCCCGTGTGCCCGCACGCCGGCGGCGTCGGGCTGTGCGAGCTCGTGCAGCACCTGTCGATCTTCGACTACGTGTGCGTGTCGGGCACGCTCGAGAACCGGGTGACCGAGTTCGTCGACCACCTCCATGAGCACTTCGTCGACCCGTGCATCGTCGAGAACGGCCACTACGCGATGCCGTCGCAGCCGGGGTACAGCGCCGAGATGCACGAGGCGTCCGTCGCGCGGTTCGCGTTCCCGACGGGCGGCTACTGGGCGGAGGCCGTCGCCTAGCTCCCCGACCGGGCCCCGACCGTGCGGGTCGGAGGGCGCGTCCGGGGCGGGCGTCGCGATCGGCTCAGCCGGCCTCGGGATCCTCGTCGGCGTGCTCGGCGCTGAACTGCTCGACGCCGAGCAGGTGCGTCGACATCCGGATGCTCGCCCTGCCGGGGTCGCGCCTCGCGAGCTCGTGGAGGATGGCCCGATGCTCGCGCTGGGCCTCGCGCACCGAGCCGCGGTTGCTGATCGCGCGCCAGAGGCGAGCGCGGAACGTCCGTCCGACGAGGGCGTCGACGAGCGCCGCGAGGGGCGGGTTCCCGCTCGCCGCAGCGATGGTCCGATGGAACTCGGTGTCCGTGTTGATGAATTCCTCGAGGTCCATCCGGTCCTCGTCCTCGAGCGCGCGGTCGACGCGCGCGAGGATCGCCTCGAGGTCGGCGAGCTGGTCGTCGGTGATCCGGGTCGCGGCCAGGGAGACGCTCTCCGCCTCGAGCACGCGCCGCACGGCGAGGAGGTCTGCGGCATGCGCGGGCTGCTGCAGGTCCGCGAGGAAGCCGAGCGGGCTGAGGAGCGCCGCAGGATCGAGCGCCGTGACGTAGGTGCCGTCGCCCTGCCGGGTCTCGAGGACGCCGAGCGTCGCGAGTGCGCGGACGCCCTCTCGGAGCGACCCGCGGGACACGCTGAGCTGGGCGGCGAGGTCCTTCTCGATGGGCAGCCGGGACCCGGGCTTCAGGTCGCCCCGCGTGAGCATGTCCTTGATGCCCTGGATGACGACATCGGTCTGCGAACGAGTGGGCACGGGCACGTCGGACATGGCGCCATCCTAGGTGCGCGGGGCGTTTCATCCGATCAATTCTTGCGATCAAACGTTTGAGCAACTATCGTCGCAGCGAAACGTCCGATCTGATCCCTAGGAGCGCCTCGACGATGAGCGACCATTCCGCATCCGTCCGACATGTCAGAGCCGTGCTGCTCTCGCACCGCTACGACCCCGGCGACGAGCTCGTCTGGGTCGGCGGCACGATCCGTTCGTGGGACGCCGCGCTCGTCGAGGTCGAGCTCGCCGACGGCACGCGCGGCATCGGCGAGGCCGGCGCGGGCATCATGGCCGCGACGGCCGTGCCCGGCATCCTGGACGCGTTCCGCCCCTACCTCCTCGACGTCCCGTTCGCGTCGCCGCTCGACGTGGGCGACCACCTCCGCGCCTACACCGCGTTCTGGTCGCGCGGGGGCATCCTGAGCGGCGTCGCCGGCGCCATCGAGACCGCCGTGCTGGACGCGGTCGCACTGCGCGAGGGCGTGCCGGCGTACGAGGTCCTCGGCGGTGCCGCGCGCGAGCGCATCGAGGCGTACGCGAGCGGCGGTCTCGGCACCACGTTCGAGGAGGTCGCCGGCTGGGCCGCGTCCCAGTTCGACGCCGGATTCGGAACCGTGAAGTTCCGGGCGATGTCCGACCCCGACACCACGATCGAGCTGCTCGATCACGTCGTCGGCGGCCTGCCGTCGGGAGCGCGATTCATCATCGACGCCGTGCAGGCGTGCGCATCGTCGCCCTGGGCGCCCGAGGACGCGATCCGCGTCGGCCGGCATGCCGCGGCGCTCGGGGCGCGCTGGTACGAGGAGCCCTGCCAGGCCGACGACGTCGCCGGGTTCGCGCAGGTCCGCCGGGCGGTCGACGTCCCGATCTCGGGGGTCGAATCCAACGGCACCGTTCGCGAGTTCGCCGAGCTCATCGCGCGGGACGCGGTCGACATCGTGCAGCCCGACGTCACCTTCGTCGGCGGGCCGCGCGCGTTCTCCCGGGTCGCCGCGCTCGCGAGCGAGGCGTCGATCGACTGCGTGCCCCACGTGTGGGGGAGCGGCGTGACCTTCGCTGCGAACCTGCACACGGTGCTCGCCGAGCCGTCCGTGGAGCTGTTCGAGTACTGCACGCTGCCCAACCCGCTGCGCGATGCGCTCCAGGTCGCGCCGGTCGACTTCGCCGGCGGGAGCATCGGGGCTCCGACGGCGCCCGGCCTCGGCGTGCGGTTGACCGAGGACATCGAGCGACGGTTCGCGTTCCGCCCCGGAGGTGGACATGTCATCCGCTGACCTCGGCTTCACGCCGCTGCCCGGCGACGATCGACTCTCGACGGCGATCCTCAGCGACTCGTGCGACGCGGCCGGCCTCCGTCACCAGGTGCTCCGGCATCGACTCGCGCCGATCGTGCCCGGCTCGCGTGCCATCGGACGGGCCCGCACCGTTCGCTTCGCACCGGCGCTGGAGGACGACCCCGACGACCCGTACCGGGATGCCATCGAGTTCATCGACGGAATCGGCCCGGGGCAGTTCGTCGTGGTCGCGACCGATCGCAGCAACGATTCCGCGTTCTGGGGCGAGCTGTTCAGCGCCGCGGCGCTGGGATCCGGCGCGTCGGGCGTCGTCACGGACGGGAACCTGCGCGACACCGACCGGATCGCCGCGCTCGGGTTCCCGGCGTTCTCCGCCTCCCGTCGACCGATCGACTACCGCGCGCGCATGCGCGTGATCGCCCACGACGTCGCCGTCGTGCTCGGCGGCGTCCGCATCGCGCCCGGCGACCTGCTCATGGCGGACGACGACGGCGTGGTGGTCGTGCCGCGCGAGCACGAGGCATCCGTTCTCGCCCTGGCCCGCGAGCGTGCGGCGCGCGAGTCGACGGTGCTCGCGGAGCTCCTCGCCGGGGAGTCGCTCCGGGCGGTCTGGGAGCGGCACCGCGTGCTCTGAGTGCGGCGATGCTTCACCGCAGGGGCCGTTCCGATCCGATTTATCCAATCTCTTCGGACAATTCGCCGGGTTTCGGAGCGTTCTCGGATTCTCTCTCCCATATTCATCTGATCTCTAGTACCATCGACCGCGCCGGGACCCCAGACTCGGCACTGAAGTTGCTCAAACGTTTGCTTTCGAGGTGACGACTGGTATAACGTTTGAGCACCCCAGGCCGGTGGCCCGCAAGCACCGACCGACCACGACAACCACGACGGCGTGATGTCCGCGCCACCTCATCCAAGGAGTGTCAATGAAGACCACGAGGTTCCTCTCGGCGAGCGCGGGGGTTGCGGCGATCGCCGCGGCTGCGCTCGTCCTGTCCGGGTGCGCCGCCGGCGATGCCGCCGAGTCGTCGACCCAGACCGACTCCGGTGGCAAGATCACCGTCTGGGTCGACCCGCCCCGCGTGCCCGCGGCCGAGGCCTTCCAGGAGGCCTACCCCGACATCGAGATCGACGTCGTCCAGATCGACGGCACCGTCGGAGGCAAGACGGTCAAGCAGTCCTTCGCCAACTTCGACTCGGCCGGCTCCGGCTGGCCCGATGCCATCTTCTTCCCGTCGAACGACGACATCGCATGGGCGACCAGCTCCTCGAGCAACTACGCCGCCGACCTGACGGACCTGCTGCCGGACGTCATCGAGGGGTACGACCCGGCCGTCCTCTCGTTCTGCGACATCGACGGCCAGATCCGATGCCTGCGCAACGACGCCGCCCCGGACGTGTTCTGGTACAACAAGGCGTTCTTCGATGAGAACGGCTACACGCTGCCCACCACGTGGGAGGAGTACGGCGAACTCGCCGTCACCATCGCCGAGGAGCACCCCGGCAAGATCAGCGGGTTCCTCGGCGACGCCTATGCGATCAACCGCTACCTCCAGGGCGCGAACTGCCCGACCAACGACCGCGTGTCGGAGACGGAAGCGCACATCGACCTCTCCGACCCGAACTGCGAGCGTGCCACCGAGCTGCTGACCGAGATGTACGACGGCGGAGCGCTCTCGACCCAGGGCATCTTCGACGGCGATGCCGCCGAGGCCGGCGTCAACCTCGTGATGAGCCCGGGTGCCGTCTGGTGGGGCAACTACCTCTTCCGCGACACGTGGAAGATCCCGGCAGGCGAGATGAGCGCCGTCGCGCCGCTGGCCTGGGAGGGCGAGTCGTCGCCGTCGACCGGCAACGAGGGCGGCGGCCTGTGGGGCGTCTCGTCCCACATCACGGGCAAGCAGCTCGAGAACACGCTCACCTTCGCCACGTTCGTCGCCACCGACCCGCGCTGGCAGGTCGACCTCTCGACCGGCCTGCCCGGCTACGGCCCCGTGCAGGACGCCTGGCTCGCCAAGATCGAGGCGGACGCCTACTTCGCCGACATCCCCTCGGTGCAGCAGGCGTTCAAGGATGCCGCGGGCGCCGTGCAGCCCTACGCGTACATGCTCTACGACACCGGGTCGGTGTGGACCGAGAAGGTGAGCCCCACGCTCATCTCCGGCGGCACCGTGCCCGACGCGATCGACGCGTTCGGCGAGGAACTGGTCAACCAGGCCCAGTCGGTGGGCTATACCGTCCAGTGACGACACTGCTCCCCGGGGCGTCGGAGGACGCCCCGGGGGGCACCCCACTCGTTCCGCATCACAGAGGATGACGACATGACGACAGCGACCACCCAGGCCGAGCGGCCTCGAACGGCGGAGCGGTCGCGCGCGGCCGCACCCGCCGCGAAGCGCCGGGCGGCGAAGCGCCGGGCGCCGCACCGCGTCGAACGGCGCGGCGCCTTCATCCTCATGGCGCCGTACCTGCTGTTGTTCATCGTCGCCGCGGCGATCCCGATCGGGTACGCCTTCTGGATCAGCCTGCAGAAGGCGCCGACCCTCGTGAATCCGCAGACCGGATTCGGGGGGATCGAGTCCTTCGTGACGGTGGTCACCGACTACCGGTTCTTCGGCACCTTCGTGAACATCTTCACGGTCATGATCATCTGGCTGCCGATCATGATCCTCGGCATCGTCGCGATGGCGCTGCTCATCCACGCGAGCCCCGGGCGCTTCGGGGGCGCCATGCGCTTCGTCTACTACATCCCCGGCGCCCTCGCCGGAATCGCGAACTTCGTGCTCTGGGTGTACCTGCTGAACCCCTCGCAGTCGCCCATCGCATTCCTCTGGCAGGACCTCGGGATGACCACGCTCAAGGAGGTCGTCACCACCGAGAACCTGCCGCTCATCCTGACCGCGATGCTGTTCTTCCAGGGCCTCGGGACCTGGATCGTCATCGTGAACGGCGGCCTGAACGGCATCCCCGACGAGATCTTCGAGGCCGCGGCGCTCGACGGAGCCAACGCGTGGCAGCTGGCCTGGCGCGTGAAGCTGCCCCTGATCCGCCCGTGGATCGGATACGCCGCACTGATGAACCTCGCGTACGGGTTCCAGCTCTTCCTCGAGCCGTACCTGCTGCGGCAGATCTCCTCCGGCTCGATCGACAGCGAATGGGCGCCGACCCAGCTCGGCTACGCATTCGCCTTCACCAACCGCAACTTCCCCGCCGCCGCGGCGATGTCGATCATCCTGCTCGTCATCACCCTCGCGATCGGCATCGTGATCGTCTTCCGGAGCGGGCTCTTCGGCGAGTCAGAGGAGAAGGCCCGATGACCACCATGTCGCACGAGACCCACGAGATCGTCGGCTCGCGCCGCTGGGGCGTCGGGCGCGTCTCGCGGATCGTCGTCATGCTCGTGGTCGCCGGCCTGTTCGTGCTGCCGATCCTCGGCTTCATCGCCATGGCCTTCCGGAGCCAGGAGGGGATCGAGGCCGGCGGCGACGGCTTCCTCGGACTCGGCGGGATGTCCTGGGAGAACGTCGTCTACAGCTGGGGCCAGCTCATGGGCTTCGGTCCGGGCGGCGGCGGAGTGTTCCTGCGCTGGATCATGAACTCGCTCATCGTCGCCGTCGTCGGCGGGGTGCTCGCGCTCATCGCCGCCCTGCCCGCGGGCTACGCCCTCGCGCGCCTGCGCTTCGGTTCGCGGCGGTTCTGGCTGTTCGCCACGCTGCTCGCGATGGTCATGCCGAACACCGTGCTCGTCATCCCGCTGTTCCTCGAGGTGAACGCCATCGGCGCCGTCGGCCAGCTGTGGCCCGTGGCCGTCATCATGGGCTTCTTCCCGTTCGGCGTGTACCTCAGCTACATCCACTTCATGACGACCATGCCGCCCGAACTCGTCGAGGCCGCCCGCATCGACGGGCTCGGCGAGGTCGCGATCTTCTTCCAGGTCGCGCTGCCGATCGCCAAGCAGGTCGTGGCGCTCATCGCGTTCTTCTCGTTCGTCGCGAACTGGACGAACTTCTTCCTGCCGCTCGCGCTGCTCACGTCGAACCAGGACAACAAGACGATCTCGATCGGCATCCAGGAGCTCATCGGCGCCAGCCCGCTGTTCAACGCGACCGTCGCGGCGGGCCTCGACGTGAAGCTCTACATGCCGCAGCTCGCGCTGGCGACCGTGATCTCCATGATTCCGCTCCTGGTGGTGTTCCTCGGTGCGCAGCGCTTCCTGATCCGTGGACAGACCGTCGGAGCGGTGAAGGGATGAGCGCGATGTCCGACCTGCCCGAGTTCCATCCGGCCGAGGCGTACACGCTCGAGCTGCCGCGGCATCCGCGCCCGATCGTCATCATCGGCACCGGCGGCATCGTCAAGGACGCGCACCTTCCCGCGTACCGGAAGGCCGGCTACCCGGTGTGGGGGCTCGTGAACCGCACCGTCGCGCGCGCCCGGGCGCTCGCCGACGAGTACGGCATCGAGCACGTGTTCGGCACGGTCGCCGAGGCCGTCGCCGCGGCTCCGGCCGACGCCGTGTACGACATCGCGCTCATGCCCGAGCAGTACCTCGAGACGCTCGAGCAGCTGCCCGACGGCGCCCCCGTCCTGATCCAGAAGCCGCTCGGCCAGACCTACGAGCAGGGGGTCGAGCTGCGCGACCTCTGCCGCAGCAAGGGCCTCGTCGCCGCCGTGAACGCGCAGCTGCGGTTCGCGCCGTACGTGGCCGCGGCCCGCCGGCTCATCGCCGAGGGCGTCATCGGAGAGCTGTACGACCTCGAGATCCGCGTGTCGGTGGACACGCCGTGGCACCTGTTCCCGCACGTGTTCGGGCTCGAGCGGCTCGAGATCAACATGCACTCGGTGCACTACGTCGACCTCATCCGCTCGTTCCTCGGCGACCCCGACTCGGTGAGCGCGGTCACGTCGCGCCATCCGGAGAAGGCGGATGTCGCGAACACGCGCTCGCTCATCGTCATGCGCTACCGCGACCGTCCGATCCGGGTGACCGTGAGCACGAACCACGACCACGCGTACGGGCCGGCCCACGAGGAGAGCTTCATCAAGTGGGAGGGCACCAAGGGCGCCATCCGCGCCCAGATGGGCCTCCTGCTCGACTACCCCGTCGGCGGGCCCGACGCGCTCGAGCTGGCCCTGCTCGCCGAGAAGGAGCGGGGCTGGGTCGCCGTGCCGTTCGAGGGCTCGTGGTTCCCGGACGCCTTCATCGGCTCGATGGGTGCCGTGCAGCGGTACGCAGAGGGGTCGGTGCCGACCCTTCCCACCTCCGTCGACGACGTGCTGCACACCATGGCGGTCGTCGAGGCGGCCTACGAGTCGGAGGAGCGCGAGGGCGTGCCGCTGCGGGTGAGCGAGGCGGTGCTCCCGCAGTAGCGTGGGGGCATGACCGAGAACGCCGCCGCTGCGGCATCCGTCGACCTGCTCGCCATCGCCCGCCGGATCGCCCTCGCGGCCGCCGACGCGGCCCTCGAGGAACGCCGGAAGGGCATCAGCGTCGCGGCGACGAAGTCGACGCCGACCGACGTCGTGACCGCCGTCGATCGCGACACCGAGGAGCGCATCCGTGCGATGATCCTCGACGCGCGCCCCGACGACGGGATCTTCGGCGAGGAGGACGACACGCACGTCGGTTCGAGCGGCCTGAACTGGGTGGTCGACCCGATCGACGGCACGGTCAACCTGCTCTACGACATCCCGGCGTGGTCGGTGAGCATCGCGGTCGTCGACGGACCGCCCGACCCCGCGCACTGGCACGGGCTCGCCGGGGTCGTCGTCAACCCAGTGACGGGTGAGGTGTTCGAGGCGAGCGTCGGCGGCGGGGCCCGGCTCGTCGACGGGCTCGGGGAGCGCGAGCTCCGGGTGAACGACGACGTGCACCTGTCGCGGGCGCTTGTCGCGACGGGATTCGGGTACGCAGCGGACCGGCGCGCCGACCAGGCGGCGGTGCTCGTCGACGTGCTGCCGCGCATCCGCGACATCCGTCGGATCGGGTCGGCCGCGCTGGACCTGGGCGCGGTCGCCGCGGGCCGCCTCGACGCGTTCTACGAGCTCGGCCTGAACCCGTGGGACCATGCGGCGGGCGCGCTCATCGTGCGCGAGGCGGGCGGACGGGTCGGCGGGCTCGGAGGGGCGGCCGAGAGCGATCGGATGCTCGTCGCGGCGGCGCCGTCCCTGTTCGAGGACCTGACCGCGCTGCTCGAGCAGGCCGGGGCCTGACGTTCCGCGGGCCCGGGCGCGAATGCCCGGCGTCGGCCCGGCGTCATCCGGTCGCGCTCGCGCGGGGTCCTGCACGGCCCTATCCGGACGACCCTCTCCGCATGCCGCCCGACATGGCGATCCGGCGATCGACCGGTTACGCTTTATCGATCCGTGATCTCGGCCCGCCCGGAGATGACGAGCCCCCCGTCAGCCCCCGAACGAGCGAAAGTCCCCCACGTGCCCGAGTCCCCCCTCGTGCCCGACCATTCAGCGCCAGGCACCAGAGACCGCTTGCGGTCCGAGCGCACACCGACGCGCCGCGAACTGCGGGACCGCTCCTCATCCTCCTCACCGGCCGAGCCGGCCGACCGCCGGGTCGGCGACTCGGCCGTCGGCGTATCCGGAGGCGTCTCGTTCGAGTCGTACCTGCCGTCGCACGGCCCGTCGGCATCGGTGGCGGGTCCTGCGAGCGAACCCAGACGGCGGGCGGATGCCACGGGGCCGCTGCGTCCGCGCGATCGCCGCGAGGCGGCGGCCGACGCCGGCCCGGCCCACGGGCAGTCGGGCGCGCCCCGTCCGTCGACGCCGCCCGCCGCCCCGACGGCGTCGCGCCGAATGCGCCGCGACCCCCTGCCCCCGCAGGAACCGGCCCCCACCCGACCCGACTCCGCCGCGACGCCGGCGAGCCCGGCCAGGCGGGCTGCTCCCGCTCCGACCACCGCCCCGGCGGCACCCGCGAACCCCGCACCCCGGACGGGCCGCCGCGCGGCCGCCGGACCGATCGACGTCCCGGGTTCGGGGCTTCGCGCCGACCGGCCCGGGTCCGCACCGCGGGCCTCAGCCGCTCCTGCTCCCGCTCCCGCGGCTCCATCGGCTCCGACTCGGTCGGCGCCGGCGCCGGCGCCTGCCGACCGGCCGCGGCGCACCGAACCGGGCGCGCCGGCACCCGAGTGGACCCCGCAGCGTCGCCCCGACCCCGCCCGCACCCGCGATGCCGACCAGCGGGGCCCGGCTCCGCGCACCGCGCCCGCGCCGCGCCCCGAGCGCGCACAGCCCGGACCCCAGCAGGCCGTCGCTCCGGCCGGCCGCCGCTCCGACGACCCGCGTGTCGGGCCGCAGCCCCAGGGCGCGCCGCGATCGTCCCAGCAGGGGTCGACGGGTGCGCCGGGCCCTCGCCCGGCTCCGACCTCGCGTCCGGCCTCGAACGGCCCTGCCGGCACGGAGCCGTCGGATCGTGCGCGGCCGAACGCGGCCGCTGACCCGTCCCGCGGTCCGATCCCCGGGCGCACGCCGGCCCCGCCGTCGCCGGGTCGCACCGAGGACCGCGCGCCGGGTCATCCCCGGGCCGACCCGCGCGTCGGCCCGAGAGCCGTCCGCCCCGAGCAGGCTCCGGGCGCGCCCCAGCGTCACGGTGCCCCGCGCTCCGCGCCGCACGCGCCCGCCGGACCCCGCGATCCCCGCCTCGCCGGACGGGAGGACGCCCAGCAGCGTGCGCGGCGTCCCGGCGACGTCGAGCGCTCCGGCGACCGGGCCGTGGATCGCCCCGCCGGCCGACCGGCGTCCCCGCTCGACTCGCTCCCCGCCGACACGCGCCGCTCCGCGGCATCCGACCCCGCCGTCATCACCGCGAACGACGTGAGCGACCTGTTCGGCCTCGGCCACCGCGAGGACCGGGACATCGACGCCGGCATCGAGGCCCGTGGCGGCAAGCCCGCGGCATCCGCCCACCGCACGCCCGTCGGCCGACGGACCCCCGCCGACCGGCGGGCGCCGCAGCGACCCGAGGGGCGCCCCGAGGAGGGGCCCTTCGCATCGAAGGCGGCCCCGCGCCGATCCCGGAAGCGAGCGCTGACCACGCGTTTCGCGAGCGTCGTCGCCATGGGGTTCGTCGCGATGCTCGCCGTCGCGACATCCGTCCCCTCGCTCTCGCTGCTCACTCCGGCGGAGGTGCAGGCGATGGCGCTCTCGCAGACCACGGGCACGACGCTCGACGGCCAGCGCGTCGACATCTCCGGCGGCGCGCTCGCCGCGGGCGTCGGGCGCGAGGACTACCAGGCGCAGACCATCGAGGAGTACGCGCAGGCCGCGGGCATCCGCGCCGAGGCGACCTTCACGAACAATCCGCTCGGCACGATCCAGTGGCCCTTCGCGGTCGGCGTGCACATCGGCGACCGGTTCGGCTACCGCAACTGCTACGGCTGCTCGTCCGACCACCACGGCCAGGACTTCAACCCCGGCCTGGGTGCGCAGATCCAGTCCATCGCCGACGGCGTGGTGTCCAACTCGACGGATTCGGGCGGTTCGCTCGGCGTCGTGACCATGGTCGACCACGTCATCGACGGCCAGGTCGTCACGAGCGTGTACGCGCACATGGAGTACGGCTCGCGCCGCTTCGAGGTCGGCGACACGGTCGAGGTCGGCGACGTCCTCGGCACGACCGGCAACACGGGCATGTCCACGGGGCCGCACCTGCACTTCGAGATCCGCATCGGCGGGATCGACGGCTACTGGGTCGACCCGCTCGAGTGGCTGTACGCGAACACGAACTGACGCGGCATCCGTCGTCTCTGCGTTTCGCCCATCCGTGCCGCATTCGCAGGATTTGGACGGAACGTCGTGCTCTCCGGTCGACCGTGACGCGTGTCGTCCTGCGAACTCCGCTCCGGTGACATCTCGCGGGCCCGTGTGTGGAGTCGTGCACAGTCCGGGTCGGCCTCGAACCCGGTCGGCCAGGCTCCAGGGCGTGCCCGACCCGCCCTCCGCTGCCCCCGCCAGCCGGCCGCACGCCGCTCGACCGCGCGGCTCACGGCGTCTGCGTGCACTACCGGACGGTTCCCGGCCGCGCGACCGCACGTGACGGGGTGGTGCTCGCCTTGGCCGAGATGGCGGCGTGCGCGCCGCGGCTCGACGCACAGATCGCGGTCGACTCCGCATTATCGCTCGGCAGGATCACGAGCGACGACCTCTGGGTGCTCCGCGGCATGCTCGGTGCGAGTCGTCGGCGGATCGCGGACGAGGCCGACGCCGGGTGCCAGTCCGGGACCGAGACGATCGTGCGACTGCTCCTGCGTGGACGGAGGCTGCCGCATCGCACGCAGGCATGGATCCCGGGCGTCGGCTACGTCGATGTGCTCGTCGGGGACCGGCTGGTGATCGAGATCGACGGCGAGGGATTCCACACCGGGTCCGAATTCGAGCGTGATCGGCGTCGTGACTTCGAACTGACCATGCGGGGGTACCTGGTCTTCAGGCTGAGCTACTCGATGGTGATGCACGAGTGGGCCGCTGTACGCGAGGGCCGAGTTCGCAGGATGACGGGCATCGAGCGCTTCCCATGGCGGGCATGGGGTGTGTCATCCTGCGAACTCGCAAGCTCGACTCGCCCGGCGCGCGGCTACGCGGCGAGCCAGGCGGTGGTGTCGCCGGGGAGCGTGCGGCCGTCGAGGTCGGCGCTCGCGAGGATCACGTCGCCGGCGGGGAGTTCGACGGGGTCGCTTCCCGTGTTCGCCACGACGAGCACGCTGCCGTTGCGGACGGCGAGGACGCCGTCGCCGAGGCCTTCGATCCACTCGAGCTCGCCGGTCGCGAGCGAGCGCGCGCGACGCTCGGCGAGCAGCGACCGGTACAGCTCGAGCGTCGAACCGGCGACGCCCCGTTGGCGGTCGCGGGCGAACTCCGCCCACTGGCCGGGCTGCGGGAGCCACGTCGTGTCGGTCGGGCCGAAGCCGTAGGACGGCGCGTCGGCCTCCCACGGCAGCGGCACGCGGCATCCGTCTCGGCCGTACCGCTCGCCGCCGGTGCGGAACCAGGTCGGGTCCTGGCGCGCCTCATCGGGCAGGTCGATGGCCTCGGGCAGGCCGAGCTCCTCGCCCTGGTAGAGGTAGGCGGAGCCGGGCAGCGCGAGCATGAGCGTCGTTGCAGCGCGGGCGCGACGGAGGCCGACGACGGGGTCGGGCAGGCCGGGACTCCTCGGCCCGATGCCGTGGCCCTGGAGGCTGTCGGCGGTGAGCGCGAGGCGCGAGGCGTGGCGGATGACGTCGTGGTTCGAGAGCACCCACGTCGACGGTGCGCCGACGGCGCCGAACGTCTCGATCGAGTGGTCGATCACGGCGCGGAGCGGGGCGGCCTCGAACGGCGTCTCGAGGTAGGCGAAGTTGAACGCCTGGTGCATCTCGTCGGGGCGGACCCACTTCGCGACGCGAGAGAGCGGGTCGACCCATGCCTCCGCGGCGAGGATCCGCTCACCGTCGTACTCCTCGAGCACCTTCCGCCAGTCGCGGTAGACCTCGTGGACGGGCTCCTGGCCCCAGTACGGCGCGCCGACGTTCTCGTCGTGGATCTCGGGCTCCAGCGGAACGCCGGCCTCGAGACCGTGCTGGTTGCCGCCCATCGATCCGGCGTCGGCCGGCGGGGTGTAGTCGGGGAGGCCCTCGGCCTTGATGAGCCCGTGCGCCACGTCGACGCGGAACCCGTCGACGCCGCGATCGAGCCAGAAGCGCAGGATGCGGCGGAACTCCTCGCGGACCTCCTCCCGCTCCCAGTCGAAGTCGGGCTGCGAGCTGTCGAAGATGTGCAGGTACCACTGGCCGGGGGTGCCGTCGGGGTCGGTCGTGCGGGTCCACATCGACCCGCCGAACACGGACTCCCAGTTGTTGGGCGGGAGCTCGCCGTGCTCGCCCTTCCCGTCGCGGAAGATGTAGCGGGCCCGCTCGGGGCTGCCGGGGGCGGCGGCGAGCGCCTCCTGGAACCACACGTGGCGGTCGCTGGAGTGGTTCGGGACGAGGTCGACGATGACCTTCAGTCCGAGCCGGTGCGCTTCGGCGAGCATGTCGTCGAAGTCGGCGAGCGTGCCGAAGAGCGGGTCGACGTCGCAGTAGTCCGCCACGTCGTAGCCGGCGTCCTTCTGGGGCGACGTGTAGAACGGCGACAGCCAGATCGCGTCGACGCCGAGGTCGGCGAGTTCGGGCAGGCGCGAGCGGATGCCGGCCAGGTCGCCCATGCCGTCGCCGTTCGCGTCGGCGAAGGACCGGGGGTAGATCTGGTAGATCGCGGCGGTGCGCCACCATTCGGAAGTCATGGAGAAAACCTTAAGCCAATCTCAGTTATCTGGAAGCGCTTGCACGTTCAGGCGCCCCGCAGGAGCCTACCAAGCCGGTATCGATCATGTAACGCCGAGTTGTCAATGTGACGCGAAGCAGGTATACCTGAAACCGCTTGCAATCACATCGCGGGCAATCACATACGGAAGAACGGCCTTTCGAGCACGGTGCGCGGAACTCCCCACCAGGCGAAGGCGCCGATCTCACGCACACTGAGAAGGGCACACCAATGCGGGTGAACAAGAAGAGCCTCCTCGCGGCCGGCGCTGTCGCCGTCGTCGCGACCCTGGGTCTCGCTGGCTGCGCCGGCGGCGACTCCGGCGAGGGCGACAACGGCGCATCGGCCGGCGGCACGCTGACCGTCTGGGTCGACGCCGAGCGCGTCGACGCACTGAAGGGCGCGGCCGAGGCCTACACCGAGGAGACCGGCGTCGAGGTCGACCTCGTCGGCAAGGACAACGCGACCATCAAGGACGACTTCATCCAGCAGGTGCCGACGGGCGAGGGCCCCGACATCACCATGGGTGCGCACGACTGGCTCGGCGAGCTGTCGACCAACGGCGTCGTGGCTCCGCTCGAGCTCGGCGACTCGGCCGCCGACTACCTCCCCGTCGCGATCGACGCGGCGACCTACGAGGGCACCGTCTACATGCTCCCCTACGCGGTCGAGAACATCGCCGTGCTGCGCAACGCCGACCTCGTCGCCGAGGCCGCGACGAGCTTCGACGACATGATCGCCAAGGGCGAGGCCGCCGGCCTCGACCAGCCGTTCGTCGTCGAGCAGGGCGCCGAGGGCAACCCCTACCACCTCTACCCGTTCCAGACGGCGTTCGGCGCACCGGTCTTCGGCAGCGGCGCAGAGGGCTACGACCCCACCGACCTGCAGCTCGGCAACGAGGGCGGCATGGAGTTCGCGAACTGGCTCGCCGGCCAGGGCAAGAACGGCACCGGCGTCTTCAACACCGACATCGACGGCGACATCGCCAAGCAGTCCTTCCTCGACGGCACCGCCGCATTCTGGCTGACCGGGCCGTGGAACGTCGGCTCGGCCATCGACGCCGGCCTGAACGTCGCGATCGACACCGTGCCCAGCCCGACCGGCGACGCGGCCTCGCCGTTCGCCGGCGTCAAGGGCTTCTTCGTCTCCTCGGAGTCGGAGAACAAGGTCGCCGCGAACGACTTCCTCGTGAACTACATCGGCACCGAGGACGTCCAGCTCGAGCTGTTCGAGGCGGGCAACATCCTGCCCGCGCTCTCGGCCGCCGCTGAGAGCGCCTCGAGCGACCCGATCATCGAGGGCTTCGCGGCCGTCGGCCAGGAGGCCGTCCCGATGCCGGCCATCCCCGCGATGGGTTCGGTGTGGCAGTACTGGGGCATCGCCGAGGCCTCGATCATCAACGGCGAGGACCCGACGGCGACCTGGGAGAAGCTCGCCGCCGACGTCCAGGCTGCGATCGACGCCAAGTAACGCCTGGGGCTCCGGGCCGGATGCCGCGACGCATCCGGCCCGGAGCCACTCGCATCCCGAGCGTTCAACGAGAGAGCAGCAGATGAGCACCACGATCGACGAGGACGTCGCCACCGGGTCGGCGACTCCGCCCACGAAGCGGCAGAAGCGTGCCGCACGCATCGCGGACGCCGCGTCAGGCGGCATCCGCTCCATCCTGGTCAAGCTCCTGCTGCTCGGCATCGTCGACGCGATCGCGGTCTACGCGATCCTCGTCCTCGCGCTCTCGCAGGACTGGCTCGTGCTGGCGATCGTCGCCGGCGTCACCGTCCTCGTCAACTGGATCTACTTCTCGAGGCGGACCCTGCCCGCGAAGTACCTGACGCCGGGCGTGATCTTCCTGGTGCTGTTCCAGGTGTTCGTGCTGGTCTACACCGGCTACATCGCCTTCACGAACTACGGCACGGGACACAACGGCTCCAAGGAGCAGGCGGTCAGCTCGCTCATGGCCGCCTCGCTCGAGCGCGTCCCCGACTCGCCCACCTACCGGGTCACGGTCGTCGACCAGCTCGGCACGCTCGGCCTGCTCGTCACCGACCCGAACGGCGACGCGAGCCTCGGCACCACGGAGCAGCCGCTGCAGCCCGTCGACCCGAGCGAGGTCGACGGCGGCAAGGCGGTCGCCGTCGACGGCTGGACCACGCTCCAGTTCAGCGACGTCATCGCGCGCACGAACGAGATCACCGAGCTCGCAGTGCCGTTCTCCGATGACCCGAACGACGGGGCCATCCGGACCCCCGACGGCTCGAGCGGCTACCTCTACACGTCGAACCTCGAGTACGACGAGGCCGCGGGCACCATGACCGACCTCTCGACGGGCACGGTCTACTCCGACATCGGCACGGGCGCCTTCACGGCCGAGGACGGCTCCGAGATCCTGCCCGGCTGGCAGATCACCGTCGGCTTCGACAACTTCGTCCGCGCCGTCACCGACACCCGCCTCGCGGGGCCGCTCGTGTACGTCACGCTCTGGACCTTCGCGTTCGCGCTCATCTCGGTCGCCACGACGTTCTTCCTCGGCCTGTTCCTGGCGATCGTCTTCAACGACATGCGCATGAAGGGCCGGCGCTACTACCGCGTCGCCATGATCATCCCGTACGCGATCCCGTCGTTCCTCTCGGCCCTCGTCTGGGCGGGAATGATGAACGAGAGCTTCGGCTTCATCAACCAGGTGATCTTCGGCGGGGCCTCGATCCCATGGCTCACCGATCCATGGATGGCCAAGCTCTCCGTGATCATCGTGAACCTGTGGCTCGGCTTCCCGTACATGTTCCTCATCTGCACGGGCGCCCTGCAGTCGATCCCGGACGACGTGAACGAGGCCTCCAGCATCGACGGCGCCTCGGCGTGGCAGACGTTCCGGCACATCAAGCTGCCGCTGCTGCTCGTCTCCGTCGCGCCGCTGCTCATCGCGTCGTTCGCGTTCAACTTCAACAACTTCAACGTCATCTACATGTTGACGAACGGCGGGCCGCGCGACACCGGCGCGCCGATCCCGGTCGGCTTCACCGACATCCTCATCTCGATGGTCTACAAGGTGGCCTTCACCGGCCAGAACCGCGACTACGGCCTCGCCGCGGCCTACTCGATCATCATCTTCATCGTGGTCGCGGTGATCTCGATCATCGCGTTCCGCCGCACCAAGTCGCTCGAGGAGATCAACTGATGTCGAACCAGCAGCCGATCCCCGGGTCGGAGACCGGCCTCCTCGAGGGAGAACTGGGCGAGGAGCGGGACGCCGTCCGCGCCGGCGGCGACCCCGCCCTCGCACGCCGGGCCGCAGGCCCGAAGCGCCCCTTCCGCTTCGGCAAGTGGTTCGCGGCGACCGGATGGCGCCACCTCGTCGGCCTCGTCGTCGTGGCGTTCGCGCTCTTCCCGGTCGTGTTCGTGATCTCGTCGTCGCTGAACCCGAACGGCACCCTGACCGGCTCGAACGCGTTGTTCTCGCAGATCGGGTTCGACGCCTACGCGCGGATCCTGACGAACCCGCAGGTGCCGTTCACGACCTGGTTCGCGAACACGCTCATCATCGCGGGCGTCACGGCGATCCTCACGGTGTTCCTCGGCGCGCTCGCCGCATACGCGTTCTCGCGCATGCGCTTCACGGGACGCCGGTTCGGCCTCATCACGATCGTCGTCGTGCAGATGTTCCCGCAGATGCTCGCCGTCGTCGCGATCTTCCTCGTGATGAGCGCGATCAGCGACTGGTTCCCCGCGATCGGCCTGAACACCCACATCGGCCTGATCATGGTCTACCTCGGCGGCGCGCTCGGCGTGAACACGTACCTCATGTACGGGTACTTCAACACGATCCCGGCGTCGATCGACGAGGCGGCGAAGATCGACGGCGCCGGCCACGCGCGCATCTTCTTCACGATCATCCTGCGCCTGGTCGCCCCGATCCTCGCGGTCGTCGCACTGCTGTCCTTCATCTTCTCGGTCAACGAGTACGTCGTGGCATCCGTGATCCTGATCGACACCGAGAACCAGACGCTCGCGGTGGGCCTCACGAAGCTCGTCTCGAACCCGCGCTACGCGGACTGGGCGGCGTTCTCGGCGGGAGCGGTCATCGCGGCGCTGCCGGTCGTGCTGCTGTTCCTGTACCTGCAGAAGTACATCGTGGGCGGGCTCTCCGCCGGTGCCGTCAAGTAGGCGGGGCTCAGGGCGACGACGGATGCCGCGCGCCGAGGCCCCGCGTCGCGGCATCCGTCGTCATCGGCTCACCCGAACACGAAGTCGAGGGGCTGGATCTCGGTCGCATCCCAGCGGATCGGCCATCCACCGGGCACGTCCGCCCCGCCGGTGAGGTCCCGCTCGTCCTCCGGCGGGTAGGTGAGCACGCTCGCCTTCGCGAGCAGGTCGGCGTGGTCCGTCCCATCGAACGTCGCATCGTCGTCGACCGAGAACGTCAGCTCGATGTCGGGGAGTTCGCCGTCCGCCGGTGCGTCGAGGGTGCACACGCGCTCGCGCGCGTCGTAGGTCGCACATCCGATCGGGTCGTCGGTCAGGTCGATCCGATCCGACCAGTCGAACTTCACCTCGATCAGACGGGAGCCGTCCTCGGCGGCGCTCCGGTCGTCGAAGATCGCGGCCGTCAGCTCCACCGTCGCCTGCACCTCGTCGCCGGCCGCGGCGGAGGCGGGATCGAACTCGACGTCGACCGGGAAGACGTCGGCACCCAGCACGAGGGGGCCCGTCGCCGGCGGGACGAGTCCTTCGTCCAGCTCCTCGTCACCCTCGGTGATGCCCACCGCTTCGAGCGAGATGAGTCCTGCGACCGATTCGCCGGTCGGAACGCGGATCGGAACGAAGATCCACTGCGTCTCGAGCGCGCCGCCCACCCACCGGCCGCTTCCCTGCTCGCCCGGCGGGACATCGACCGGGAAGTCGACGACGCAGACGTCGTCCTCGACCGATACGCACGCGCCTGCGCCGTTCTGGAGGAAGGCGCCGAAGAGGTTGGGCGGCTCGACGAAGTCCGGCGCGGAGATCCGGAACGCGAACCGTGCGTCGTCGGAGTTCGCATCGAGCGAGCGATGCACCGCCATGACGTACTGGCGCGTGGTCGACTCCGGGTCGGGCCGGTACGCCTCGACCTGCATCCAGTACGGCGGCGCGTCGGTCGCGATCTCGACCCGCTCCGCGAAGCTCGGGCTGATGCCGGGATCGACCTCGGAGACGCGGCTGTCGTCGACGCTCACGAGTCGGGTCGGCTTGGCGCTCACGGTGCCCGAGAACCCCTCGGGAGGCACCGTGAACTCCAGGTCCGCCTCCGAACGGAGCGCACCCGGGTCGATGAGGCACTGGTCGCCGGGTCGTACGAGCCCGGGTGAGCCGGGCGGCTGGAGCTCGTCGGTCGAGGCATCGAGCCATCCGAGACACGAATCGCCCGCGAGGGCGAGCTGGTCGGGCCAGGTCACTGCGACGGCGACGAGCGCGTCCTGCGGAGCATCCGCTGCATCGACCGCGACGGTGGCGACGACGCTGCCGGCGGCGGTGTCGGGCTCCGCCGGCGCGGTCAACTCCGTGACGACGCTCACCGGCTCCGCGGTCGGCGTGGGCGTCGGCGTCCCGGTCGCGGCCTCGGTCGTGGCGACCGGCCGCGCGATGCCGGTGAGGCCGTTCCACAGGAGGACCGCCATCCCGATGAACACGCCCAGCCCGATCACGGCGGCCGCGACGATCGCCGCGATGAACGTCCAGCCGGGCAGGAGCGGGAGCTGTCGGAACGTGCCCTCGAGCGTCGCCGACGGTTGACCCTCCGGCGTCACCGTGACCGTGAAGTCGTGCTGCTCGGGGTCGCCCCGCCACAGCACGCCGCGGGCGTGCACCCGGAGCCCGACCTCCTGGGTGGACCCGGCCGGGAGCGCCACGCGCGGCCGGTCGATGGTCAGCTCGAGGTTGCCCGCCGAGACGGCGAGGTCGGCATCGGCGTGGGCGTTTCCGGCGTTCGTCACCGAGATGCGGGTGGATGCGCCGCGGCGCCCCTCGAGCGCAGGCGGCGACAGCACGGCCGCGACGTCGCTGAACGACTGGATCGTCGCGATCGCCTCGAGCACGAGGAAGTCGTCGGGGTTGCCCGCGGGGACGACCCGGAAGCGCACGACCATCTCGCCCACGGCCCAGTTCCCGCTGTGCGCCAGCTGCATGGTGGCGACCGCGGTTCCGGTGTCGCCGGGGTGGACGAGCACCGTGTCCGGCTCGATGACGATGAGGTCGGCCGCGTCGTCGATCGCGGTGAGCCGGTACGCCTCGACGTCGTCGCCCTCGTTGCGGAGCGTCAGCGTGAACTGCTCCGCCGTGCCTGGAGTGATCGTGAGCGAGGCAGGCTCGATGTCGGCGACCGTGGCCATGCATCCGACGCTACGAACGGGCGCGCCGCACGTGTCGGCCCTCCGACCCGCCTTCCGGGCACGAGACGTGCCCTTTCGGTCATCCGCCGATGATCACCGTCGCGGCGCCGGGGCCGGGGACGATGGGGACGCCGTGCATTGACGTGTCGCCGACCCTCGCGGCCGGGAACCCGCCGATCAGCACCGTCGTGCTGCCCATCACGATGCCGTTCGGCGCCGGTGAGGCGCAGACGATCCCGCCGGGAATGCCGTTCGCCACCGCCGCGGGCATGCCTGCGATCAGCACGGTCGCGATCGACGCGACGGGCGTGATCGGTCCGCCCACGTGCGGGGTGACGCCGTCGACGAGCGGGCACACGGCCATGTCGCCGACTCGGAGCGCGGGACCGACGGGCATGCACGAACGCTACCGATCGCGCCGGCGCGCCGCCGGGCTCGGGGGCGGGCGAAGGGGCAACGTCGCCGCCCGTTGAGGACACGTTGAGTGCGCGGAGAGCGGTCGCCGCGATGATGCTCGCGACGGCACCCGATCATGCCGTCCGACAGCGCCGAGGAGGAAGCCATGTCCCGCATCGCCGTCCGCGTGTACGCGCGGGATCCGATCTCCGAGGCCGGAGTGACGAGTGCGCTCCGACCTCGACCCGAGGTCCGGGTCGTCTCAGCCGAGGAACAGGACGCCCCGGACGTCGTGCTCGTGATCGTCGACGCGGTCGACGACGAGTCGCTCAACACGCTGCGCTTCGTCCGCCGCAACGGCGAGGCCAGGGTCATCCTGATCGCCGCGGAGCTCGACGACCAGGACCTGGTCCGCGCCGTCGAGAGCGGCGCGGTCGGGTTCGTCCGCCGATCCGAGGCGACGACCGACCGTCTCGTGTCGTGCATCGTCGCGGCGGCGGCGGGGGAGGGCACCGTCCCGCCCGACCTGCTCGGGCGGCTGCTCGACCAGGTCGGCCGGCTCCAGCGCACGGTGCTGGACCCGCGCGGCATCGCCTTCACCGGTCTCGCGTCCAGGGAGATCGAGGTGCTCCGGCTCGTGGCAGACGGATGGGACACGGCCCACATCGCGGCCGAGCTCTGCTACTCGGAGCGCACCGTGAAGAACGTGCTGCACGACGTCACGACCCGCCTGCAGCTCAGGAACCGCTCGCACGCCGTCGCGTACGCCATGCGCGAGGGCCTGATCTGACGCTCCGGCGTCCCTGCGGCTTGCCCGAGGAGGAATCCGACGCTGCCCCCGTGGATGCCCCGGCTCCGCCGACCGGTGCACGGCGCCGGACCACACTTGACGCATGATCGGCGAGATCGACGACGCGATCCGTGCCCTCGTGCGGCGGTCCGAGGGGATCGCCGCGGACATCGAGGTCGCCCTGGACGCGCCCACGAAGGAGTGGGCGGCACGCCGCAACGCGCCGACGGTCGACCTGTTCCTGTACGACATCCGCGAGGACATGCGTCGTCGTGAACACGGCTTCACCGAGGTCCGGGACGAGCACGGCGTCGTCACGAACCGCGTGCCCGCACCTCGGTTCTTCAAGCTCTCGTACCTGGTGACGGCGTGGACGCAACGACCCGACGACGAGCATCGCCTGCTCGACGCGCTGCTGCGGTGCTTCCTCCAGTACGACGCGGTACCGGATTCGTTCGTCGTCGACACGCTGGCCGAGACGGGCCTTCCGTGCTCGATCAACGTGGCGCTGCCCCCGCCGGAGGACCGGGCGTTCGCCGACGTCTGGTCGTCGCTCGGCGGCGAGCTGAAGCCGTCGCTGGACGTCGTCATCACCGCGCCGATGACGCGCGGGATCTCGTACCCCGTCGGCCCGCCGGTCGATCGCGTCGAGACGCGTCTCAGCGCCGCCTCGCTCGGCGTGACCGACGAGGTCCGGAACCTGCCGCGTGTCGGCCCAGACCGTGCGCGCCCGAGGAGGTGACATGATCTCCGACCCCGGCATCGTGCACCTGCTGGGTCGGGTCGGCGTCATCGAGGACCGGATCCGACGACTGGTGGCCGCGCGGCGCGCGGTCGACCCGCAGCCGGACGACCCGTTCCGCGGGCTCTACCTGAGCGACGAGATGGTCGATCGGCTGCTGGCGGGCGCACCGGGGGTGCCCGACTGGTCGGATGCCTCGGCGCGACTCGCCGAGACCGAACAGGCCGCCGACCTCGCCGAGGCCGCGGGGCATGCGCTTCGCCTCAGGCGCCTGTCGCAGGCGTTCGGACTGGGCCCGATCGACGAGGACCTGCTCGTGATCGCGTTGGCGGCCGACCTGGATCCGAGGTTCGAGCGGTTCTTCGGCTACCTCAACGACGATGTCGGGCGCCGCCGGCCGTCGTTCGCGCTCGCACTCGAGCTCTGCGGCGTGCCGCTCACGTCTGCGGCCGACCGGGCCCGCCTCATCTCCGGGCCGCTCGTGTCGGGCGGGCTGGTCGTGGTCGAGGACGACGACCGTCCATTGCCGGGTCGGGCGGTGCGGGTGCCGGATCGCGTGGTCGGGCACCTGCTCGGCGACGACGGACCCGATCGCGCACTCGAAGGGGTGCTGCGCGATCCGTCGTCGGTCGAATGGGGCGACCCGAGCCGGGTGTCGGCCGCGCTCGCGGCGGGCATCCGTCTCATCCACCTCCGCGAGCCGGCGACCGGGTCGGGCGAGGCCGTCGCGCATCGAGGCCTCCGGTCCCGAGGCCTCGGCGCACTCTTCCTCGACCTGTCGCGCCTCGGCGCCGAGCACGAGGCGATCCCGCTCGCGCGTGCCGCCGTCCGGGAGGCGCGGCTGCGCGGCTGCGGCCTCATCGTCGGGCCGCTCACCGACCAGACCCCTGCAGGCCTCGTCGAGGTGCTCGCCGACTCGCCGCAGCCGACGGTCTTCGTCGGCGACACGACCTGGAACCCGACATGGTGGCGCGAGCTGCCGGCGATGATCGACGTCGAACCGTCGACGGTCGACGACCGCGCCCGACTGTGGCGCGACCTGCTCGGGCCGGTCGCCGAGTCCATCGACGTCGCCGAGGTCACCGGCCAGTTCCGGCTCCGACCCGAACAGGTGCAGCGCGCCGCGCGCACCGCGCGCACCCAGGCGACGGTGTCGAGGACCGGGGAGCTCACGGCCGACGACCTCGCGGCCGGGGCCCGGGCCGAGAACGCGTCGGCGCTCGACCGGCTCGCGCGTCGCGTCGACCCGAGGGTCGGCTGGGACGACCTCGTCCTGCCGGCGGCGCCCATGAACGCCCTCCATGAGATCGAGCTGCGGGCTCGGCACCGGGAGCAGGTGCTCGGCGACTGGGGGATGCGACCGGGCGGCGGCCGCGGCCACGGCGTCGTCGCGCTCTTCGCCGGCGACTCCGGCACGGGCAAGACGATGTCGGCCGAGGTGGTCGCGGGCGGGCTCGGGCTGGACCTCTACGTCATCGACCTGTCGACGGTCATCGACAAGTACATCGGAGAGACCGAGAAGAACCTCGAGCGGATCTTCCGCGCCGCGACCGGCACGAACGCGGTGCTGCTGTTCGATGAGGCCGACGCGGTGTTCGGCAAGCGCAGCGACGTGAAGGACGCGCACGACCGCTACGCCAACGTCGAGAGCGCCTACCTCCTGCAGCGCATGGAGACGTTCGACGGCCTCGCGATCCTCGCCACGAACCTCCGGGCGAACATCGACGAGGCCTTCACGCGGCGTCTCGACGTCATCGTCGACTTCCCGATGCCGGATGCCGCGCACCGCTCGAGGCTCTGGGACCGCAGCCTCGGCAGCCGGTTGGGCCGCGACGACGACATCGACCTGGAGTTCCTCGGGCAGTCGTTCGAGCTGGCCGGGGGAGCCATCCGCTCGGCCGCCATCACCGCCGCGTACCTCGCGGCGGCCGAGCACGGCACCGTGCGGATGAAGCACCTGATCGTCGCGGTGCACCGCGAGTACCGCAAGCTGGGCCGGCTCGTCGTCGAGCGCGAGTTCGGTCGCTACTGGGCCGAGGTGGCGAGCGGATGACGGAACTCGCGTCAGGAGCCGCCGTGCGGCCGCACGGGCGGTTCGACGTGCCCGAAAGGGCAGACCTCGCCCGTGACGGCCGCTGCGGCGGTCCAATGGAATCGGGCGACCGTGGAGGTGGACCATGCACGCACACGACTGGGATCCCGCCGAACCGGCGACGGTCCGGAAGGCGGAGACCGCTCGCGAGGCATCGGCGTCCGCCGCTGCGGCGGGCCTGGCCGCTCGACGGCCTGAGGCGATCGGACCGGCCGGGATGCTCCGCCTGCAGCGCGAGGCGGGCAACGGCGCGGTCAGCGACCTCGTGGAGGAGGGGCGGTCGCCTGTACACGACGTGATCTCGTCGGGCGGCGCCGCGCTGGAGCCCGGACTGCGGACCGACATGGAACAGCGATTGGGTGCCGACTTCGGCGACGTCAAGGTGCACACGGATGCTCCGGCGCACGAGTCCGCGCGCTCCGTGAACGCGCACGCGTACACCGTCGGGTCGCACGTCGTGTTCCAGCGGGACGCGTACGATCCCTCGACCACCGCGGGTCGGACCACGATCGCGCACGAGCTCACGCACGTGGTGCAGCAGCGTTCGGGGCCCGTCGACGGGTCTCCCGCCGGCGGCGGCATCAGCGTGAGCGACCCGGGCGACCGGTTCGAGCGGGCCGCGGCAGACAATGCTGCGCGGGCGATGAGCGATCCTGCGCCGGTGCAACGTCAGGCGGATGACTCGGGCGCGACCCCGACCGTGCAACGCCAGGGCGAAGAGGACGAGGAGGAGTCCGTGCAGGGCCTCTTCGTGCAGCGCCAGGAATCCGAGGAGCCGGAGGAGGAAGCGGCGACCTGAGTTGCGACCGGCCATGGTTCGGACCTCCGCACCTCCCCGACCGACGCCCGCCCCCTGACCGGAGCCGACGCCGATGACGCTCGCCGCGGAGACGAAACGCGATCGACCGCCCGCCGGTCGACGCCCGCCGGGCGGCATCCGCTCGGCGTCGACCACCGCGCTCGCCGCAGCCCGCCGGAGCCTCGACGCACGCCCGGCACCGCCGCCCGGCGTCGAGTCGATCCTCGCGCTGCAGCGTGCTGCCGGCAACGCCGCGGTCAGCGCCCTCGTGGCCGCGAAGTGGCGGCGACCTGGCGGCGACGCGATCGCCGAGATCGACGGAGCCCTCGTCGAGCTGCGTCGCGACGAACCCGACATCGATCGCGTGGAACGCGGGCTCAAGCAGGCGAAGGCGGCCGGGATCCCGGTCGACCTCGAGGGCATGAAGCCGCCGGCCTCGGCGCTCGCGGTGCGGATCACCGGCTTCGGCCCGGGCTCGGTGCCGGCGAAGAAGCCCGTCCCGCCGCCGAAGCCCGTGCCGGCCACGTCGCCGCTCGGGAAGGCCGTGGCCAAGCGCTCGAAGGTCAAGCACAGGGCGACGGCCGCGGGTCCACGCGCTGCGGGAGGCGGCGGGCCGGCGCCCGCAGCGGGACCGAAGCCGCTGACGGCCGACAAGCTGCTCCTTCCGCCGGTGCCGCCCACCGGCGTCGCGCCGACCAGGGACCCGGCCTTCGCGCGGGTTGCGGGCGGTGTGAAGTCGTTCGGGGCGGCGAAGCGCGCCCACCCGCCCGCAGCGTCGAAGGCGAAGGAGGCGCAGGACGCCGCCGTCGCCCCGAGCGACGACCTCGCGGGCCAGGCCAAGGCCGCCAAGGCCGATTCGATGGACGCCCAGCAGCCGGGCACCTTCGACAAGAAGGCGTTCATCGCGGCCGTCAAGTCGGCGATCGAGGCGAAGTCGCCGAAGACCCTGAAGGAGGCCGACGACTACGCGAAGTCGGGGAAGGCCGGCGAGGTCAAGGGCGAGGTCAAGGGGCTCGTCGGGCAGGGAAAGGAAGGCGCGGCGCACGACATCGAGGCGGCCACGGCGGCGCCGCCCGACCAGTCGAAGGCCGTGCCGAAGCCCGTCACGCCGATGGCGACCGAGAACCCGGGCCAGGTCGCGCAGATCCCCGCCGCGGGAGCCGCGCCGAAGCCCGCGCCGGCGGAGCAGCTCAACCTCGAGGCGGGCAAGCACGAGGTCGACCAGGAGATGGTCGACGCCGACGTCACGGACGAGCAGCTCGCGAAGTCGGGCGAGCCCGAGTTCGAGGGTGCGCTCGCCGACAAGCGGACGGCAGCGGCGCACGCGGACTCGGCGCCGGGCGAGTACCGGGCCGTGGAGCAGTCGACCATCGCGCAGGGCAGGGCCCAGGCCGGCGCGGCCACTGCGGCCGGCGTGCAGGGCATGCAGGGGACCAAGGCGGCGGCGCTCGCCAAGCTCGTCGCCGACAAGGGGCGGACGAAGACGAAGGACGAGCAGCGCCGGGCCGAAGTCACCGCGAAGATCCAGGGCATCTTCACCGCCACCGAGACCGACGTGAAGAAGATCCTCAACGGCATCGACCCGAAGGTCGAGGCGGAGTTCGAACGGGGCGAGGCCGCTGCGAGGGCGCGCTTCGAGACGTACGTCGCGGCGAAGATGTCGGCCTACAAGCGAGACCGGTACGGCGGATGGCTCGGCGGCCTCCGCTGGGCCAAGGACAAGTTGTTCGGCATGCCCGACAAGGTCAACGAGTTCTACGTCGCCGGGCGCGAGCTCTACCTCGCGCAGATGGACGGCGTGATCGACCGCGTCGCGAACATCGTGGGCGGAGCCCTGACCTCCGCGAAGCAGCGCATCGCGAAGGGTCGCGGCGAGATCGCCTCCTACGTGAAGTCGCTGCCGAAGGACCTGAAGCGGGTGGGGTCGGAGGCCGCCGAGGAGATCGCCGACCGCTTCGATCAGCTCGAGAGCGAGGTCAAGGACAAGGAGAACGACGTCGTCCAGACCATCGCGACCAGGTACGTCGAGGCGCGGAAGGGACTCGACGAGCGGATCGAAGCCCTGCAGGCGGAGAACCGGGGGCTCGTCGACAAGGCGATCGGTGCGATCAAGGCCGTCATCAACACCATCCGCGAGCTCGCCGCGATGCTCCGGAACGCCCTCGCCCGGGCCGCGAGCGTCGTGGGCGACATCGTCGGCGACCCCGTCGGGTTCCTGGGCAACCTCATCAGCGGCATCAAGGGCGGCATCGACAAGTTCTTCGCCAACATCACCACCCACCTCAAGAAGGGCCTCATGGGATGGCTCTTCGGACAGCTCGGCGAGGCGGGCATCGAGATCCCCGACACCTTCGACCTCAAGGGCGTGGTGAAGCTGCTCGCATCGGTGTTCGGCCTCACCTGGGCGAACATCCGCAACCGCCTCGTCCGGCAGATCGGCGAGACGGCCATGGCGGCCGTCGAGCGCGGCGTCGAGGTCTTCCAGGTCATCAAGGACCAGGGCGTCGCCGGGCTCTGGGACAAGCTCGTCGAGAAGATCGGCGACGTCAAGGCGATGATCGTGGACCAGCTCCAGGACTTCGTGATCACCAGGATCATCACCGCGGGGATCACGTGGTTGATCAGCCTGCTCAACCCGGCCGCCGCGTTCATCAAGGCGTGCAAGCTCATCTACGACGTGGTGATGTTCTTCGTGAACAACGCCGCCCGCATCGCGCAGTTCGTCAACACCGTCATCGACGGCGTGATCGACATCGCGAAGGGCCGCGTCGGCGTGGTCGTCGACAAGATCGAGAGCGCGCTGAGCCAGATGGTGCCGATCCTCATCGGCTTCATCGCCAGCGTCCTCGGCATCGGCGGCATCGGCGAGAAGATCCGGTCGATCATGAAGGCCATCCAGCGCCCCATCAACAAGGCGCTCGACGCCATCATCAAGACCGGCCTGAAGGTCGCCGGTCCCATCATCCGCGGCATCAAGGGCATCAGCACGAAGGTGAAGGCGAAGGTCGCGGCGGGCAAGGCGTGGGCGAAGGGGAAGGTCGAGGCCGGCAAGCAGCGGATTCGGGACCTCGCAGCGGTGATCCCGTCGGCGTTCGGCTTCTCTGCCGGCGGCAAGCCGCACCGAGTCTGGATCGAGCACGCCGCAGGACATCGGATCATGGTCGCGAGCGCGCCGACCGAAGCAAGCGTGCTGCTCGACCACTACGCGGCACAGGTGGCCGAGTTCCCCGACAACACCCCGAAGCGGCAGAGGGACAAGGCGGCTCTCAGCGGCCGTGTCGTCATCGCGCGCAATCGACACGACGCAGTCCGGGGGGAGGTCGCGCTCCTGCAGAACGTGCGTGACATGGTCGCCGAACGGAACCGCCTCACGAGCAGGCAACGACGGTTCGCGGAGAGCCTCATCCAGCTGTTCGACGCCGTGCACAGGCAACGCATGAAGCTCGCGAAGGACGCGCCGAAGTACACGACACCGGGCGGCAAGGCGTCGGCCGGATCCGTCCAATGCGTCGCGCGGTTCCTCGTGGACTGCGCACCTGGCGAGCGGGCGTACCCGACCCGAGGAGGCGCCGCGCCGGTGGGATCCCGCGGCGCACCTGGAAGGAAGAAGGGCGGCCGGACGTTTCACGGCCTCGAATCCCCCGAGAGCGGCCTCACCGGTCAGATAGGCGGCTACGCGGTCGAGAGTGCCCAGGCCGCGAGGCACATCGAGCAGCGGGCGGAGTTCATCACCCGAGCCACCGGAGACGAATCGCCGTCGACCCATGCCGAAGCTCGACTGCTCGCGCAGGTGGAGCGCATGGTCGCAGTGGACCCGGACTGGAAGCGGCGGGTTCGGACCGTCGAGATCCACGTCTCGCACAGTCCGTGCCCCAATTGCTCGGAGCGCCTCATCGCGCTCCACGAGATCTTGGAGAGCCCGACCCTGAGGTTGGCGATCGTGCAGTGGGGTAAGCGCTACGAGGGGCCGTATCCGACGACCGGTCAGTCCATAGGCGCGCTGCGTCGCAAGTACTCCGTCATCGGACCCTGACCTCAACTGAGCCACTGCCCGATCGCGCAGCCACGACTACCCACCCGCACGCACGCACAGACTGCACCTCGAGGCACGCGCGCGCGGACGCTGGAACCACGTGATCCAGCGAAGGAGCCTCCGATGCCCACCTACCTCTCTCCCGGTGTGTACGTGCAGGAGATCGAGGCCGGCACCCGGCCGATCGAGGGTGTCGGCACCGCGGTCGCCGCGTTCATCGGCCTGGCGCCGAAGGGTCCAGAGAACGAGCCCACGCTCGTGTCGAACTGGACCCAGTACGTCGAGAAGTTCGGCGGCCTCGTCGAGGGCGCATACCTCGCCTACGCCGTCTACGGCTACTTCCTCAACGGCGGCGGGAACTGCTACGTCGTGCGGATCGGCGCAGGCTCCGGCGACGGGCATTCGAGCAAGGGCCGCAAGGGGTCCCAGAAGCAGCTCCCCGCGGGCCCGCAGACCGCCAAGATCGGCAACTACGTCTTCACCGCGAAGAACGCGTCCCCGAACGCGAAGCCGGTCAAGGTCGAGGTGAGCGACGCCGAGGCCGAGGGCGCCGAGGAGGGCAGCTTCAAGATCGCCGTGACCGTCGAGGGTCGCTCGCCCGAGGTGTACGACGGCGTGTCGGCGAGTCCCGCGAGCCCGAACTTCGTCGTGACGAAGCTCGCGGAGTCGAAGGCGGTCGTCGTCGAGGAGGCGGACGCCGCGGCAGGCGCCATCCGCCCGCAGAACGGCACGTTCGACCTGGAAGTGCCCGAACCGGAGGAACAGCCCGTCGTGCACGAGGGCCTCGCCGCCTCGGACTACATCGGCGACTCTGCCGACCGCACCGGCTTCAGCGGCCTCGAGGAGGTCGAGGAGGTCACGATGGTCGCGATCCCCGACCTGATGGCGGCCTTCCAGCAGGGCGCCGTCGACCTCAAGACGGTCAAGGCGGTGCAACTCGCCGTGATCGCCCATTGTGAGCTGATGGGCGACCGGATGGCGATCCTCGACCCCCCGCCGGACCTGTCGGCGCAGGAGGTCGTCGGGTGGCGACGGAACGACGCCGGATACGACTCGAAGTTCGCCGCGCTGTACTACCCGTGGTTCACGGTGCTCGACCCGGCGACCGGGGCGAACCGCTACGTTCCGCCCTCGGGCCACATCGCGGGCCTCTGGGCGCGCAGCGACAGCGAGCGAGGGGTGCACAAGGCGCCGGCGAACGAGGTCGTCCGCGGCGCCGTCGAGCTGCAGACCCAGCTCACCCGCACCGAGCAGGAGCTGCTCAACCCGATCGGCGTGAACGCGATCCGCAGCTTCCCGGGCCGGGGAATCCGGGTCTGGGGCGCGCGAACCCTGTCGAGCGACTCGGCCTGGCGGTACGTCAACATCCGCCGCCTGTTCAACTACCTCGAGAAGTCGATCCTCAACGCCACCCAGTTCGCGGTGTTCGAGCCGAACGACCCGGCGCTGTGGGGCAAGCTCACCCGCTCGATCTCGGCGTTCCTGATCGGCGAATGGCGCAAGGGAGCCCTGTTCGGGCGCACGCCGGACGAGGCGTTCTTCGTCAAGTGCGACGACGAGACCAACCCCGCCGACGTCATCGACTCGGGCCAGGTGGTGTGCCAGATCGGCGTCGCGCCGGTGAAGCCCGCCGAGTTCGTCGTCTTCCAGCTCTCGCAGTTCTCGGGCGGCACGAGCCTCGTGACCGAGTGACCGCCGGAGCGACCAGGACCACCACCCCACCCGGACCACCATCCGACCGAACCGAACCCAGGAGCACGCCATGGCACTCGCCGATTCCTTCGACTCCTCACCGGCCTATGCCTTCAAGGTCACGATCGACGGCATCGAGATCCCGAAGGTCACCGAGGTCACCGGCCTCAAGAACGAGGTCGACAAGATCGAGCTCAAGCAGCAGCTCGCCGACGGCAAGTACGTCGCCCGCCAGCTGATCGGTCGCGCGAAGACGGGCGAGTTCACGGTCACCCGTGGCCTCACCGAGTCCAAGACGATCAGCGACTGGCTGAAGGTCGTGATGAACGGCGACGTCGCCGGGGCGCGCAAGAACGCCTCGGTCGAACTGCTCGACTACGAGGGCAGCACCCTCAAGAAGTACGAGTTCCGCAACTGCTGGGTCCGCTCGGTGGAGATCAACTCGTTGAAGGCGGGCGCGACCGAGCAGGCGACCGAGAAGTTCACCGTCTGCTTCGACGAGTCCGAGGTGACCTGATGCAGCGGGTCATCGCGACGATGCCGAGCACGGCGGCATCCGGCGCCGAGGAGGCGCAGGGGCCGGCCGGCGCTGCGGGCCCCGGGGCGGGGGACGACGGGGTCATGCGCACCGAGTTCGCGTTCGAGCTGCCGCGCGGCTACGTGGGTCCCGACGGGACCGTGCACCGGCGCGGCGTCATGCGCCTCGCGACGGCGCGCGACGAACTGCTGCCGCTGTACGACGCGCGCGTGCAGGAGAACGCGGCGTACACGACGGTCGTCCTGCTCGGACGGGTGATCACCTCGCTCGGCACCCTGCCGTCGGTCGACGGTTCGGTGATCGAGAACATGTTCGCATCGGATGTCGCGTTCCTGCAGGACTTCTACCGTCGGATCAACGCCGAGGGCCACACCCGAATCGCCGTGACGTGCCCCGAGTGCTCGCACCGCTTCACGGCCGACCTCGCTGGTGGGCGCCTGGGGGAATCATGACGTACCCGGCCGACCGCATCCATGAGGAGGTCGCGTACGTCGCCTATCACTTCCACTGGTCGCTCGACGACATCCTCGACATGGAGCACACGGCGCGTCGGCGCTACGTGCAGGAGATCGCGGCGATCAACACGCGACTGAACGAGGGCGGTTGAGCGGTGCGGTGGCCGTGGCAGCGAACCGAACGGACGGGCACGGCTGCGGCCGGCCCCGTTCCGACGGATGCCGCGAGCGCCGCGGCCGGGTCGACGCAGCCGGATCCCGGGCCGGTCGCGCCCGCCGGCTGGGCCTTCCTCCCGGCGTTGCAGCGGGAGGTCGACCGCACGCCGCCGGCCGCCCTGCGCCCGGGCTTCGTCGATGCCCTTCCGACCCGGGTCGTGCCGGCGTCGCTCGGGACGATGGGGCACCTGGTCGACGCCCGCGCGCCCGCCGGAACGGTCGCCGTCGACGATGCGGCGCTCGGCGCGCCGATCCAGCGTGCGACGGCGGTCGACCTGCCGTTGCGTCCGGCGCGCCCGGAGGGCGGTGCGGGGTCCGGTCATCGGTCGGGCCCGGCGGTCTCGGTCCAGCGCGCCGCCGTGAGCCAGGTGCCGGTGGAGGATGCCGCGGACGTGACGGGGGTCGCGGACGTGACGGATGCCGAGGAGGCGACGAGCTCCGCGGCGCCCATCGCCGCCCGGCCGGATCAGCTCGCGACGCATCCTCCGGTCCCGTCCGCCGAGCCGGGCTCCCCGAGCAGCGAGGCACCGGCGACGGATGTCCCGACGCTCGGCGCAGCGGGGGAGGCGGCCGACGTCGAGACCGGTGCGGTGGCGGCGGGAGGCCTCGACGGCGCCGGTCGCGGCGACGGGCTGCCGGTGACCCGAGACGCCTCGCGCGGTCCCGGCGCAGCTGACCTCCCCGTGCAACGCACGATCGCTCCGGGCCGCGAACCCGCCGCCCACGAGCGCTCCGCAGATGATCGGCAGGCCGGCCATGGTGAGCGGGGGACCGTGTCCGGCGCGGGGTCGGGGGAGCACTCGGCCCCGACGATCGCGGCGCGGTCCATCGATCGCCCCGCGCCGCCGCCGACCTCGGCGCCGACCGCACCGTCGGTCCTCCCATCGGAGGCACGCCGGCCCGGCCTCGGGCCGCCGCTCGCACCGGCTGCCGTGCAGCGCATCGCCGGGTCGAGCGACATCCGCGCCGCGGAGGACGCGTTCGGAACCGGCGCCGGAGTCGGCCCCGTCGTTGCGGGCGCATCGGCTGGGACGATCGAGGGCCTCGCCGCGCCGGAGCATCCGCACGATTCGGACGATGTCTTCGCGGCGGCGCCCGACGCCGGGGCCGGCACGTCGGCACTCGGCCACGCCCCAGGCGAGGGGGTGCCGTTCCTCGGCGACGAGACGAGCACGGACGCGCCGATCCTCGCCGACCGGGACCTCGCCGCGCCGGGCGGGTTCACGCCGACGCCGGAGGTCGCGTCGACGGCTCCATCCCACGGGGCGGAGCTGACGATCGCGACCGGACCGCAGTCGGCCGACACGGCCGCTCCGACACCCGGCGCACCCTCGGATGCGCCGAGCATCTCGCGGACGACGGAGGCTCCGGGACGTCGGGCCGCCGGCGGGTCGGGGGCGGGCGCCGCCGTCTCCGTCCAGCGACGCGTCCCGCTCGACTCCGCCGAAGACGGAGCACGGTCGGCGGCGCTCGCGATGACCTCGCTCACTCCGTCCCGGCGCATCGTGCCGTCGCTGGGAGCATCGTCGCCGTCGTCGCACGGTACCGGCGCCGCCGGACGCCGCGTCGTCGTGGCGCGGGTGATCGCGCCGGACGCGTCACCGTCCGTGCACGCGCAGCGCGACCTCCAGCCCGGCGACGCGCCGGGCGCAGGCGCGGACCGCGCGCCCGGCTCCGTCGGGTTCGGCGGAGCGCGATCGACGCACCGCTCGGACGCGGCCGGTCCGGGCCGTGCGGGTCCGTCGCTGCCGTCCCTGGCGACCGAGTCGTTCGGCTCCCCGCATGCCGAGGCATCCGTCGCCTGGACCTCGGCGGCGGACCCGGCGGCGCACACGACGGCGCAGCGATCCGCCGCGGGCGTCGGGCGTGGCGCCGCCGAGTCCGCGCCCGCGACGCCGGCGCCCGGCGGGTCGCTCGCGGTGCAGCGCTTCGGCCTGCCGTCGCTTCCGTCGGTGCCCGGCGCGGGCGACCTGCCCGACCTGCCCGACCTCTCGACGCTCCGCCGACGCGTGCCCGGCATGCCCGACGTGCCCGACCTGGCCGAGGCCGCCGGCGACGCGAGGTCGCGAGCCGAGGACGCGGCGTCCGGCGCGATCGCGACGGCGCGCGATGCCGTGCCGAGCGCGTCGGAACTCCGCGACCGCGCCGAGCAGGCGGCCGGCTCGGCCGGCGGCGCGGCCGCCGCGGCCGCCGCCGCCGTGGGCGACGCCGCTGCCGCGGCCGGCGCGGCGCTCGGCGGGGGTGCAGCGGGCGCCGGCGACGTGGAACAGCTCGTGCGGCGGCTCTACGGGCCGCTCGTCCGGCGAATCAAGGCGGAACTCCTGCTCGATCGCGAGCGCCGGGGCATCCGCATCGATGGGATCTGACCGTCGACGCCACCGCGCCGTCGACGGGACCTGAACGAAGGAGGCGACATGCTCACCGACACCGAGATCGCCGTCGGCGTGCACTACCTCGTGCATCTCGACGAGCACGACCTGGGCGACTTCGCGACCTGCGACGGCCTCGGGGTCGAGGTGGTGCTCGAGTCCAGGGAGGAAGGCGGCAACAACGGCTTCGTCTGGCAGTTCCCGACGCGCCTCAAGTACCCGAACATCAAGCTCTCGCGGCCGGTGAGCAAGGACACCGCCGACACCATCGTGAACTGGGTCGTCGCGGCGGTGACCGGCCCGTCCCGCGGCACGGGGCGAATCGAGATCCGCAGCGCCGACAACAAGCCCGTCGCGGCCTACGACCTGCACGACGTCATCCCGGTGCGGTGGTCGGGTCCGGCGCTGAGCCCGGACCAGCCCAAGGTGCTCGTCGAGACGCTCGAGATCGCCCACAACGGCTTCGTTCGCACCGGCTCGACGTACTGAGGCGGACGACATGCCGATCACGACGACCGCCTCCGACACGACGAGCCTCGTGCACGCCGCCATCGACGTGCACGAGCCGGGGCAGAAGCCCGGCAAGGTCGGCGCCCTCATCACGACGATCGACTTCCAGCTCAACCCCAAGGAGCTGACCGTCACCAAGTCGGCGAAGTGGGAGAGCAAGAGCCAGAAGAAGTCCGCCTCCGCGCCGCCGACGACGTACCAGGGACCCGACCCGCAGAAGATGAGCGTCGAGATGTACTTCGACGAGACCCGGCAGCGCGACGGGAGCGTCGTCAAGCGGGTCGAGGCGCTCTTCGAGGCGTGCACCCCGACCAGCGCATCGGTCGACGGCAACCGTCCCTCGGCGCCGTGGGTCAAGTTCCGCTGGGGCGTGCTCACGGGCTTCGTCGGATACATCAAGAGCGTCGCCGCGAAGTACACGCTGTTCTCGCCCGACGGCACGCCCCTGCGCGCCGTGTGCACGGTCGCGCTCGAGGAGCTCGCGAACGAGCCGTCGAAGCAGAACCCCACCTCCGGCGGGCTGCAGCCGCGGCACTCGCACGTGGTGCGCGAGGGCGACTCGCTCGCGGCCATCGCGTACGCGGAATACGGCGATCCCGCCCGTTGGCGCGACCTCGCGGACGTCAACGGCATCGACGACCCCCTGCGACTGCGCCCGGGCGCCACGGTGCTGATCCCGACGCTCGAGGAGCTCTCGCGCGCGGACGGTCGCGTCATCGCCAGGAGGGAGATCGCCCGTGCCCTCGTCCGTTGACGCCTACACGAGCCTCGTGCTCGTCTCGGTCGGCGGCTCGACGCTGCCGCCCGAGGTCTCCGCCCTGCTCGCGAGCAGTCGGGTGACGGATGCCGCGAACCTGCCCGACTCGTTCGAGCTCGAGTTCCTCGACACCGCCGGCACGGCCCTCGCGCAGGGCGGATTCGAGATCGGGGCGGCGGTCGTGATCAGCGTCTCGCAGAACGGCGCCGAGGGGCAGCGGAAGCTCCTCGAGGGCGAGGTCACCGCGCTCGATCGCGAGGACATCGGCGGGGAGCTCCGCACGAGGGTCCGCGGACTGGACGCCTCCCACCGACTGTTCCGGGGCCGCCGGATCGCCGCGTACGTCGACATGTCGACTGCCGACATCGTGCGCAAGGTCGCCGAACGCGCCGGGCTGCGCACGGGCACGATCTCGGGACCGCCCACGGTGCGGCCGCACACCACGCAGGACAACGTGAGCGACTGGGTCTTCCTCAAGCGACTCGCGGATGACTCGGGCTGCGTGTTCGCCGTCACGGAGGGCCGGCTCGACTTCGGGCCCCCGACGGCCGCATCCACCGCGTCGGACGACTCGGCCACGGCGGTCGACGATCCGATCGTCATCGAGCACGGGCGCAACACGATCTACCTCCGATCCACGATCACGAGCGCCGAGCAGGTGCCCGAGGTCGAGGTCCGCGGCTGGGACGTCGCGGCGAAGCAGAAGGTCGTGTCGACGGCGCCCGCGAAGACGGAGTCGGCCGACCTGCCCACCGTCGACCCGGTGAAGGTCGCGAACGTGTTCTCCAGCCCCCGGTACGTGAGCGGTGCGGGAACGGGCTCCCAGCAGCCCCAGGATCGACTCGCCCAGTCGCTCTCGGCACGGATCGCCGGCGGATTCGCGGAGATCGAGGCGCAGATCCTCGGCAATCCCGGGATCCGGTCGGGCACCGCGGTGCGGCTGCAGGGCTTCGGCGCACCGTTCGACGGCCGCTACGTCGTCACGGAGTCGCGACACGAGTTCACCCCGGAGCAGGGGTACACGACGTCGTTCACCGTGAGCGATGCGTCCGACCGGTCCCTGCTCGGCGCCGGGACCAGGCCCGACCGCGGCGGCGCCTCGGCGATGCAGGGGGTCGTCACCGCGCTCGTCAGCGACGTCCACGGCAGCGGCGGGGCGGAGGAGGAGGGCCGGGTCCGGCTCACCTTCCCGATCCTCTCCGACGAGTACGTGAGCGGATGGGCTCGGGTCGTGCAGGCGGGCGCCGGCGGCGACCGGGGGTCGATGATCATGCCGGAGGTGGGCGACGAGGTGCTCGTGGCCTTCGAGGCGGGGTCGTTCGATCGTCCGGTGGTGCTCGGCGGGCTGTACAACGGCCTCGACCAGCCGAGTGGCGGGTGGGCGTCGGCCGTCGAGTCGGGCTCGGTCGTCCGCCGGAGCTTCGCGTCCCGCACGGGCATGGTGGTGGAGTTCCTCGAGCGTCCCGGTGAGGAGTCCGTCCGCATCTCGACGAACGAGGGCAGCCAGCACGTGACGCTCACGCAGACCGCGGAGAAGGGGATCCGGATCGTCGCGGCGGGCCCGGTCGAGGTCACGGCCGAGGGCGACGCCACCGTCACCGCGGGCGGCGACGCCTCCGTCTCCGGCACGAAGGTGGAGGTCGCGGCGAGGTCCGAGCTGACGCTCTCGGCCCCGAAGGTCGCGATCGAGGGCGCGACGTCGCTCGACCTGAGCGGCGCGAAGGTCTCCCTGAAGGGCAAGGCCTCGGCCGAGCTGTCGTCGTCCGGCTCGACCGTCGTGTCCGGCAGCCTCGTGAAGATCAACTGAGGTCGAGACGGGATCGGAGGGCCGGAGATGTCGCAGGAGTTCGTCGGACGGGGCTGGTCGTTCCCCGTCCGCGCAGACACGGGCGGCCGGATCGCACTGTCCTCGGACGACCACGAGATCGAGGAGAGCATCCGGTTGATCCTCGCGACGGCGCCCGGTGAGCGACCCATGCGCCCCGAGTTCGGGTGCGCCGTGCACGACTACGTCTTCGCGCCGGCGGATGCGGCGACCGCGGGAGCCGTGGGCGACGCGGTGCGCACCGCGCTCCGCCAGTGGGAGCCGCGGATCGACGTCACCCGGGTGGCCGTCTCGTACGGTCGCGCCGACGAGGGGCTGCTCCTGATCGACATCGGCTACGCCATCCGCGGCTCGAACGACCCGCGCAACCTCGTCTTCCCGTTCTACGTGATCCCGGAGCGCGCATCGGAGGCGACGCCATGAGCCTGCCAGCACCGAACCTCGACGACCGCCGATTCCAGGACCTCGTCGACGACGCGAAGCGGCTCGTCGCGCTGCGCTGCCCGGAGTGGACGGACCACAACGTCTCCGACCCCGGAGTCACGCTCATCGAGGCGTTCGCGTTCATGGCCGACGAGCTCTTCTACCGGCTGAACCGCGTGCCCGACAAGCTGTACGTCGCCTTCCTCGACCTCATCGGGATCACGCTCTACCCGCCGACGGCGGCGACCGCCGATGTCGTGATGTGGCTCGCTGCGCCGCGCACGGACGTCGTCGTCGTCCCAGCCCGCACGGAGGTCGGGACGCCGCGGAACGAGCAGGCCGAGTCGGTGGTGTTCCAGACCACCGTCGAACTGCAGATCCCGCCGCGCTCGCTCGCCCACGTCGGCAGCCGGTCGGGGAACGCGACGACGGTCCGGGGTGCGCGACTCGGCGCCGACCCGATCGAGGCGTTCTCGACGCCCCCGAAGGTGGGCGACGAACTCCTCGTCGGCCTCGACCAGCCGGCGCCCGGGCTCGCGATCGGCATCCGCCTCGACTGCACCGTCCGCGGCGTGGGCGTCGACCCGCTCGACCCGCCCACCGTGTGGGAGTCCTGGAACGGCTCGGGGTGGACCCCGTGCGACCTCGTCTCCGACCGCACCGGCGGGCTCAACCAGCCCGGCGAGGTCCGACTCATCGTGGCGCGCGACCACGTGGCATCCGTCATCGGCGACGAGCGCGCCGGGTGGATCCGGTGCCGCATCGTCGAGCGCGAGGAGGGGGTGCCGACCTACAAGCAGCCGCCGCTCGTGCGCGAGGCGTCGGCCGACACGGTGGGCGGCGTCGCCGTCGCGATGCACGCGCGGACCGTCGACGAGGAGGTCCTGGGGCTCTCCGAGGGCGTGCCCGGGCAGTCGTTCGCGCTCCAGGAGCGGCCGGTCGTGGACGACGGCGAGGCGTTCGTCGTCGAGGTCGGCTCTGGGAGCGGATGGCACGAGTGGTCCGAGGTCGACTCGTTCGCCGGGTCGGCGGAGGACGACCGGCACGTCGTCGTCGACCGCGCGACCGGCACGGTGGCGTTCCCGCCCGCCGTCCGGGAGCAGGACGGGAGCCTCCGTCGCTACGGCGCGGTCCCACCGAAGGGCGCGCCCCTGCGCGTGCCGCGGTACCGGGTCGGAGGCGGACTGCACGGGAACGTCTCGGCCGGCAGCCTCTCGGTGCTCCGTTCCACCGTGCCGTTCGTCAGCGGCGCGATCAATCGCAAGGCGGCCCACGACGGCACCGACGGCGAGACGGTCGAGGAGGCGAAGGTGCGCGGTCCGCTCGCGCTCCGCACGCGGGATCGTGCGGTGACGCTCGGGGACTTCGAGCAGCTCGCCAAGCGCGCCGCGCCAGGCGTCGGCAGGACCCGCGCGCTCGCGGTCGACGACGGCGGCGGTGCGGGGGTCCGGCTGCTCGTGGTGCCGACCGTCTCCGTCGGCCCGGGCGGGCGGATCGAGTACGCCGACCTGCAGCCCGGTCCGGAGCTGCTGGAGGCGATCTCCGACGACCTCGAGACGCGACGGATCGCGGGCACCCGGCTCCTCATCGAGCCGCCCGAGTACCGCGGTGTCACCGTGGTGGCGCGATTGGTCGCGGGCCCGCGCGTGGCGGTCAAGCGCCTGCAGGATGAGGCGCTCGCCACGCTCTACCGGCACTTCGACCCGATCCGGGGCGGCAACGACGGCAACGGATGGCCCTTCGGACGCCCGGTGCTCGCCGGCGAGGTCTACGCGGTGCTCCAGTCGCTGCCCGGCGCCGAGCTGGTCGACGACGTCCTGCTGTTCGAGGCCGATCCGGCCACGGGCGAACGCGGCGAACCGGTGCAGCGGATCGGGCTCGCGCCGTCCGCGCTCGTGTACAGCTTCGCGCACAGCGTCCGCGTGACCTCGGGGGTGTGACCATGCGCGGGATCGTGCACGAGCGGATCAACCGGCAGCCGCTCGCCAACCCGGTGCCGCTCGGCATGCGGCTGCCCGGGATCCTCCAGGAGGACGGGTTCCTCATGCGGTGGACCAGCGCATTCGACGACTCCATCGCGCCCGTCTACGCAGTGCTCGACAACCTCGAGGCCTACGTCCGACCGGCCTCCGCCCCGGCCGACTTCCTCGAGTGGCTCGCCGGCTGGGTCGACGTCGCGCTCGACGACGCCTGGTCGGAGGAGCAGCGACGCTCGATCGTCGCGGGCGCCGCGGCGTTGCACCGGCGCGCCGGCACGCCGGGCGGCATCCGCGATGCGGTGCGACTCGCTGCCGGGCCGGACGCCGAGGTCGACGTCGAGGACTCCGGGGCGTGCGCGTGGTCGCCGACGTCGGGTGCGCCGCTGCCCGGATCGGCCGAGGCGCGGCTGGAGATCACCGTCACCGTGCCGAAGGGCGACCGGGCCGAACTCGAACGTCGATTCGAGCGCGTCGCCGCAGCCGTGGTCCCCGCGCACCTGCCGGTGGGCGTGACGGTCGTGGTCGCGGGCTGAACGGAACGGCGTGCCGGTCTCGGCGCGGTGCCTGCGCCGGGTCCACCGCCGTCCTCCTCAGTCGACGCCGAGCTCGACGCGCATGCGCCGGTAGCCCTCCGCGGCGCGCTCGGCCGCCAGCACGTCGCCCGAGCGGCGCTGCACCTCGACGAGCGTGCGCCAGGCTTCGTCCAGCCATGGGTTGATGTCCACGGCGCGGGTCGCGGTCGCGACCGCGGTGCGAGCCGAGCCGAGGCGCAGTTCGAGGTGCGCGAGGGACGCCGCGGCCTCAGAGGCGCGCAACCGATACCGCTCGCGGGCACCCGTCACCCACTCGGCCGGCCCGTCCTCGGGGAGCACCTCGCCGGTGTAGCGGTCGAGGGCGGAGCGAAGGCCGTGCGCCGTCGACTCCGCATCGCCTCGGCGCTTGGCCGCCGCCGCATCGGCGAGGTGGTCGTCGAAGTCGGCGAGGTCGCAGTCGCGTCGATCGAGGACCCCGAGACGGTAGGCCTCGCCGACGCGCTCGACGATCGAGCTGTCGTCGTCGGCGCGGGGGCGGGGGAGCGCGCGCCGGAGGCTCGACACGCTCACGTGCAGCGCGTGCACCGCGGACTCCGTGCCGAGGTCGCCCCAGAGGATCCCCGCGATGAGCTCGCGATGGACCGGGGCGCCCGAGTTCAGTGCCAGCATCCGCAGGAGGGCACGGGCCTGCGGCCGCACCGTGCGGAGGTCGATCTCGGTGCCGTCGGCGCGCAGGTGGAACCCGCCGAAGCACTCCACCGTGAGCCGCGGCAGACGCGACGCGGTGGTCCCCGGCCAGTCCGACGGCGTCCCGTGAGGCTGCCGCGCGAAGGCATCGGTGACGAGCGACGGCAGCCGGGGCAGCCCGGTCTCGAGGGCGCGTCGCCGCCAGGTGGTGCGCGTGCCCGACCCGGCTCCGGGGCGGTCGGGCGCCAGCGACTGCGCGACCTCGAGCACCGCTCGCGCCCCGTCCGCACCCGAGGACCGGACGGACCCGTCCGCCCGGACGATGAGTTCGCGGGCCTGCTCCGACCCGGATGCCGCCGCGGCGAGCGCCCCGCACGACCGGGCCCAGGCCGCGACGTCGGCGTATCCGATGCGGTCGAAGCGGTCGGCGACGGCCGCCGCCCGAGCGCTGGTGACCTGCCCGCGCCGAAGCCGGACGACGAGGTCCACGCCGGCGACCGACGCCGCGGCCAGTGCCTGCTGCTCCGTGTCGCACGAGTCGACGATGCCGCGCACCGCGGAGGACGGAAGGCCCGCGATCGCTGCGATCGCACCCTGGCAGACCCGTGCGGGCAGGGCGTCCGCCGCCTCGACGCACTCGCGTTCGAGGGCCGCGAGCGCGTCCAGCGTCGTATCGCGAGGGGTCAGCGGTTCGCGGATCACGAGCAGGGCCAGACGTGCCGACCTGGCCTGCGCGGGCGTGCCGCCGTCGACGATGCGGCGGAGGAGCGGGATCGCGCCCACGATGTCGCCGCGGCGCAGCCGCGCGATGGCCGCGCCGACCGGGTCGCCGACGGGTGCCGGAGCGCGGTCGGGTGCGTTCGCGACGTCGGCCGGCGACGGCGTCGGGGACATCACGGGGGGCGAGCTCGCTGCGGCCGATCCGGAGGTCGCGCCCTCGAGCGTCCGGCACTCGCCGAGGTGCCGCCGGAGCACCGGCGGCACGACCCGATGCCCGAGCACGACCTCGTGCATCACCGATCCGGAATCGACCGCGCCGAGCAGGCGGCCCGCGCCCGTCGCTCCGAGCACACGGGCGCAGGCGGTGAAGTCGAGGCGCGGCAGTTCGCTCGTCCGCTCGAGCGCGTGGCGGACCTCGGACGGCAGTGCCTCGAGTGCCGTCTCCAGGCAGCCGGCGGCGAAGTCGGATGCCAGGTCGGCCTCCACCATCGACTCGACGGCGTCCGGGTCGACCCGTCGCGCGCGCCGAGCGAGCAGCTCGATGAGCGCCGGCCATCCCGCGGTCTCCTGCGCGACGCGCGACGCGCAGCCGAGGCCGAGCGGCCGGCCGGCGACCTCGCCGAAGAGGAGGGAGATCTCGTCGATGCGGAGGCCGAGTTCGGGTGCGGTGATCGTCGTGGACCGTTCGGCGGCGGCGTGGACGATCGACGAGGGCAAGGGGAGGCGGGAAGCGAGCACGAGCCGTGGCATCCGCTGCGCACTGCCGAGCACGCGCTCGAGGGCGGCCTCGGCGGGCGTCCCGGCCACGCACCCGGCATCGTCGACCGCGACGGTCTCCACCCCGTCGGCGGCCGCGCCCTCGATCGCCGATCGAAGCCGGTCGGGGTCTTCCTGCGCCGTGGTTGCGGAGACGACGGACGTCCTTCCGAGGGCGGATTCGAGGCGGCCGATCAGCGTCGACTTGCCGGCACCGGCGGGTGCGACGACGAACACGAGCCGCGCCTGCAGACGCGTGACCAACCGACCCGGGATCGTCCCCCCGGGCGGCCGTGCTTCGCGTCCCCAGATCGCCATGGTGCACTGCCGGTTCCCTCGCCATGCTCCCGCACCCGATGCCGGGTGCGCAATCACCGCATCGTCGATGTTCCGGTACCTGCCTACCGAGGGGCCCGATCGCTCGCATCCGTGCAGTCCCTGAGGTGAGGCCGGAGTCGCGCGCATGGCGCTCCTGCCGCGGCTCCGAGCGATAGCATTCAGGCCTGACCTGCCCCCACGTGCCCGACCCGACCCGAACCGGAGCAGCCCCGCCATGAGCGCCCAGACGCCCCCGCCCGTCCCGCCCGCACCGCCGGTCCCGCCCGCGGCGGCGTCGGACGCCGCGACGCTGCCGTACGGGAGCGCGCCGCTCGCCGCGCCTGCGGCACCCGGGCCCGTGGCATCCGCCCCGGCCGTCACCGCGTACGCTCCTCCCGCCTACGGCACGGCGCCCGCTCCCTGGACCCCGCCCGTCACGGCGCCGCACAACGTGCTCGCCTGGGTCGCGTTCGGGCTGGGGCTCGGTGCGCTGGTGGTCGGTCCGATCAGCTCGATCGCCGCGATCGTGTGCGGGCACATCGCCCGCGCGCAGATCCGCCGCACGGGCGAGCAGGGCGCCGGCGCGGCGCTCACCGGACTGATCTTCGGCTACGTCCTGACCATCGGAATGGGCCTCGCGATCGTGCTCTACGTGCTGCTCATCGTGACGATCTTCGCCGGCACGGCGTACTCCTCCGGCGTCCCGACGAGCCTCTGACCGCGCACCCGGCCTACGATTTAACGCACGCGCGCCGAGGTGATATTCTCGTGTGGTTGCCGCGACAGCGGCACGCGCCCCGATAGCTCAGTGGTAGAGCACTTCCATGGTAAGGAAGGGGTCGTCAGTTCAATCCTGACTCGGGGCTCTGGTTCCTCCGGTTTCGCCGGAGAAGCCTCGCGGCGGGGTAGCTCAGGTGGTTAGAGCACACGGCTCATAATCGTGGTGTCGCGGGTTCGAGTCCCGCCCTCGCTACAATGAAACCCCCGGTCGGCCGGGGGTTTTGTCGTTTCTTGATGCGCCGAGTCTTGATTGTCGTCTCGGCGGTGTCGTGGGGTCGAGTGTCGTGCGTGCTCCCAGAATTGCTCGCTGATCTGGAGATTCTCTCGTGTGGGGCGATGTCTGGGGGTCACGCTTTATTCAACGCTTATTCGAATGTCGACCGAGGATTTCCCGAGCTTAGTTTGTCGCGGCGTGGACCCGTGGCCTGGCCCGTGGTCAGGTCGCTATGAAACGCAAACGCGACGGCCGCCTGGTCGCATCGGTCGATGGCGGCTTGAAATGGCCTGCTCAGGCCGATCTTCGGTCCTCGGGTAACTGATTCGCGACGGTTGTGTGCCCTGTTGTGACACCCGAACTTCTGGCCGCGGAGCGTGAGCGCTCATGGCCATGGAGGCCTCTGAGCGCACGGATGACTCTCGCGCGAACTCCCAGTAGAATTGCGTATCCGCAATCGGTTAGGAGGGGCGCTATGGATGCGGCGACCATCGTCAAGCGCATTCGCGCACTGAGCGGCATCAGCCGGAAGGAGCTCGCGGAGCTTGCTGACCTTTCGCCGTCGTCCGTGGGCCGGATCGAACGCGGCGAGATGGACCCCACCTGGGGAACGCTCTCCCGCATCCTGTCAGCAACCGGCTACCGGATCAGCGGCGACACCATCGTCTCGGCGGGTGACCCCTCCGCCGTCGCGGCCGCACGCCCCTGGATCGATGCGGTTCTGACGGCGCTGGAGTCGACCTCCCGCACGCTCACGCCCGGGTTGGTGGGTTCGGCGACAGATCTTGCTGTCGCTGCGATCAGGGACAGTGGGAAGAGTTGGTCCGATGTCTGGAGTTCAACGCTGCAGAATCTCATGTTCCCGCTCAACCCGTTGTCGGCGGTGACGAGCGAGTGGTGGGGGCGCTGGCAGCGCGCGGGCTGGCTCGACGATCAGGCCGACATTGAAGACCTGGTGACGCTCGCGATCTCGGCCGGCAACGCCGCCAAGATCAGCCGGCGAAACAGCGTCCAACGCTCGGTCGGAGCCCCGGAAGGATGGCAGGCGCTCGCTCGCCGACTTGGCGAAGCAAACGTCGACTATGCCGTGTCCGGCCTAGTGGCCGCTCGCGAGGATCGCCCCGTGGCGGATGCGAACATGCCCGTGTTCTACGTTGACGACCCGATCGGCATCGCGAATAGATTCGCGCTTGCACCCGCTCCTCCAGGTCATGGTGTTCTGCTGGTGGAAGCTAGCAATGGTGAGCTCGACGATGTTGAGACCGAGGACGGGATCCGGTTCGTGTCGCGTGCCCAGGCGATCCTCGATGCGTTCGCTGGCTCCGGGCGCGAGCCGGACAAGGCAGAGAACGAACTCCGAAAGCTTCTGGCCACGGCATGAGTGGCCTGTTTCACAACCAGATCGACCCGGATCGCGCGCCGCTCGAACCCGAGATCGTCACCTCGCGTCGCGCCCTGATCGAGGTGATCATCGGTCTTTCGGATCACCGCGAGGCCCTGACCGTGCTCGGCGGCCATGCGGTCATCGAGGTCACCCAGCACCTACCCGCGCTTCCGCCGGACGACACGACCCGTGACGGTGACCTCGGTATCATCCCGCAGCTCCTCGGAGATGACCCGATCCTCGAGCAGCGAATGATTGAGCTCGGCTATGAGACGGCACGAGTGGAGCGTCCGGGAGTCTGGTCGCCCCTCTCACAACGAGATCGCGACATCCACGATCGTGACAGCGTGGACCTGATCGCGCCGATGAGCCTCTCCCGCGGCGAGCTCGAGTCCACGCGGACGATCCGCGCAGCACGAGTCGGCCCGCACGGCGACCGAGTGGTCTCGGCGACGGAAGGCACCGAGCTCAGCCTCGTCGACCGCCATCTCCGCACGCTCCGCGCATTCGACGACGGGCCAGAAGTTGACGTCTACATTGCCGGCCCGACCGCGCTGCTGTGCGCCAAGGCCTACAAGCTGCATGACCGAATGGACCCGAACCAACTCCAACGCAATCCGGACCGGCTCCGCGCGAAGGACTTCGCCGACCTCTACAGGCTGCTGCTCGCCGTGACACCGGAAGACGCCTCGGCGATCTTCACCGCGGGAGCCCAGCGCGAGGAACTTCGGGCGGCTGTGCTTCTGGGCGAAACCTACTTGCTCGAGATCCTGGACGACGCGGCAAATGTCGCGGTGATGGTTGCCGACGCCTGGGGCGACTCGTCGCGTGAGCTCGAGTTCCGCGCCGTCGTTGCCCGTTGGCGCCGTGATTATCCAACTCGATCCGACCAAAGCTAAGCGATGCAGAGCGCCGCGATCCTGTAGGGTCCGGAACGGGATCCGACGAGCGAATCTTTGTTGCTCGACAGCCATCGCACGCCGCGTTCTAAGGCTCGAGTTGCCGTGTGGCGAAGCGGGTCACGTCACAGCTGTGGAACTCGCGGCACCCAGTTTCGCTCCAGCGCGACTGCGGCAAGCGGAGACGGGGCCTCTCGCACCATCGTCGTCTCCGCATGAAGAATCCACTCCGTCGGATACCGTCCCGGTTCCTGCAGGAGGGCTTCCGCCGTTGCCTGATCGAGACGACGTGCGTTGCCCGAGAGCCCGACCAACGAGTCGGTTCCAAGCTTTGCAAGTCCCTCTAACAGAACAGTATCGAGCCTGCCGAGGAGGCGAGAAGCCAGAGCTTCGGCGACTGGCCAGGCGGCGGGTTCCGGGCAGGCTATCTCGACGAGATCGACGTCCGGCACGCCGCCGAGATCGTCTAACCGGTGCCTCTGGTGCTGCCAATGCGCGAGCAGGAGTCTCACCCGCGTGTCGAGTCCCGTTTGTTCGAGGTTCCACGACGAAGGCAGTTTGCGGGCGGAGCCGTTCAGCGCGATGCGACTCGAACTCCCTGCCATCTCCCAGAACTCGTCGTTCGACAGCTCCGATACGACCTGCTCCAGCCGGTCGAGGTTGGACTCGAGAACCTCAATGCTCGCCGTTGCAAGCAGCGCGACCGCCCAAGTGCGGCGGGACAAGGCATCGAGGTATGCGTCGAAGGTCTCTCCCCACCACTCCGTGCCAGGCCGTCTACGGAGCTTGGCAACGAGCGTGCCGTAGTCGACGTTCGCACCCAGCGCTTGCCCGTCAGGGTCGATGGTGCCCGAGCCGCGGAGTCCGACCGCTGCGGCTCCTGTCAGCGCGATCTCGGCAGCGAGCCATGACGGCTCGTGGATCTGCGTCAGCACGCGAGCGGGCTGCTGCCACGGTTCGGTCGTGCCAACCTGCGACTGCTGTCGCCGACGCACTGCGGATCGCAGTTCGGCGTACGCGGGGTTTATCCCGATCAACTTGTCCCAGGCCGAGTTCCGCGCACCTTGGTCCGCTTCACGGAACACCACGTGGGTTTCTTCGTAATTTCGCTGATCGTTGTAGGCGGGCAAACCGCGATGGAACCACTGTGGCTGCATCGCGACGAGAAGGGCCCCAGCCTCGCTCGTCGCGCGACCCCGCACATCGGAGGCTTCTCCGTCCAGAACGCTTCGCAGGAGCGCACGCGCGACAGGCGACTCACCGGCTTCCGCACCCACGGTCAAGGCCGCCACCCTGACCCTGCTAGATGCACAATTGAGTCGTTGCCCGAGGTCAGCCTTCAGCTTTTGGATGCCGAAACGTGCACCGATGGCGAGCCACGCGGCCTCGTTCGGCGAGCCGAGCGCATCCTCGAGCTGTTCGGTCCACCATGCGGTGAACTCCGCTTTGGTCAGGGTGCTCTGATCTCGGAGCATGTCGACTCGAGCGGTAGTCATGGGTTCCGCCGGCGCGCTTGCGATATCCGTTCGCAGCACTTGGCTCAATTGCGTGCCCCCCGCATCCGGCGTCAGCTTGGCGAAGTCCGGCTTGTACTGGTAGTCGCGTGCAAGATGTAGGGTCACGTCGTCAGTGAGAAGGCGGACGACGTCGCGCTGGACTGGCGTGTTCCCCATGAAGACCGCGTCCATGAGCAGCGCCCATGCAGCGACGCGATTCTCAGTCGCACTCCCCGGAGACCGCAGGGCGTCTTCTACCCCGTAGCGCATCCCGGCGAGTTCGTTGGGCGACGCGAATCCGGCATAGAACCGAGCGGTGTTGAGCCAATATGGTCGCCCGAGCAACTCACGAAGCACAGCCTGCTTGGAAAGCGGCTGGATCATGGTGCGACCGCCCCATTCCGCGAGAAACCGCGCCGCGAAGTACTCGCGGACTGGTTGCACAGCGAATCGGAAGAGTCCTTCCGTCTCGCTGGTCAATGCCCAGAACCGGTCGGAGGCCAGGCGGAAGATCTCCGGAGCGCGTTCGTGGTCCGCTTCGATCTCGCGCAGGTAGAGCAGAAGGGTGGTTTCGAGGTCTTTCCGCGCCAACGCTCCGGCGGTCGGCTTCGTTTCCACGCCCGACTGCATGTGCCACCCGATGAACGCGGTGACTTCCTGAACCTGGGGAACGGCGTTGCGATCGATCTGGCCTCGCGCAACCTCCCGGTCCAGCAGGGTCGACATGTAGTCGCTGTACAGCGGCGTCCTCGAAACTGGAACAGCGTCGCCTTTCTTGCTGATGAGGTACAGAAGGATCGCCAGCTGCATCGGGTTGTCAGCAAGCTTCGACACGTGGTCGAGGGTCGTTCGGTCGCGGAAGATGCGCCGAAGCTCATGCCGCTGCGCCCCGTCGATGTGCCGTGCGTCGCACCATTTCACGACAAATTCCGATTGCAGGGCGTCGTTCATCGGTTCCAGCCGCATCCGCTGGAACCGCTCGGAGCTGGGCTCCGGAAGGTTCGTGGCGTTGGGTCGGGCCGTCACGACGATCTGGAACGACCTGAGCCGCCGCTGCGTGCGCCCCATCCGCACCGCCAAGAGCTCGATCTCGTCGACCACGATCCGGCGCAACGACGGGTCCGCGACCTCGTCGAGGCCGTCAAACACGATGAGACACGGGTACCGCTCGAGCAGACTCTGAACGTCCTCGACACTGACGGCTCGGCCGCCGCTCGCAGCCTCGCAGAGTTCGGCGATGTAAGCCTCGGCGCTTCGGGCACCCTGCTTGCGGCGACCTTGGACCTTCGGTCGCAAGTCGTCGAAGGTGTCGAATCCGTCGACCCATGCCGCGTACTCCTTGACATCGATGCGCAACGGAAGCTTGGGCTCACCGATCGGAATCCTGGGCCACGCCGTGTCCTGCGCCGCCTCCGGCAAAATCACCGCGCGATGCACCTGGCAAAGGTACTGGGTCAGCGTCGACTTCCCTTGGCCGGGGACCCCGACGAGGAACGTGAGCGGCGCCGGCGTCCCTAAGAGCGTCTCCACGGCGCCTCGCGGCGGCCCGGTCAGCAGCTTGGGCGTCTGGCGCAGCGCCTCCGCCGCGTTGCGCGGGGGCGCGATTAGCCCGGCCTGGACGTCGACGAAGAGTTCAGCGAGACTGACCCCATCGAGCTCGACCTGGGAGAAGCGCACGCGCGCATCCTCCTCCCATTGCGTCGCCAGGACGCGCAGCATGGTCTCCCGGGTGGCGGCAGCAACTGCTTCCACGTCCGCGCCGAAGATGAGATATCGAATCGCATCGGTCCCGGCGAGCATGGCCTGGTATGACCACTTGATGTTGTCACCCGCGTCGTCGACTTCCGCATCGATCTCGGCCTGCCACCAGCACTCGACAGGGATGCCAAACTCCTCGCCATACGCATCGAGCTCCTGCTGGAGCTTCTCAAGCGTTCCGGCCCCTGTGGAACTCGAGGTACTAGCGACCGAAGTCATCAAGATGTAACGGCTCGCACGTCCTTCCTCGATGAGCTTCTTGATATTCGCCCGTTCACCTTCGATGGTCTGCTTCAGCCAGGTGACGGGATCGCGCTCGAACTTACTCGTCCACTTGACCTGATAGATGATGCTGCCCTGGGCGATGTCTATGCCGCCATCGGACATACCAACAGGGAAGCACTGCACCGGGTCGAACTTCTTCCGGAGCAGGGCCGCGCACAGGCGCTGAAAGTCCTTCTCCGAAAGCCGCCAATACAGGTACCTGAACGTATTGCCCGGCTGTTGCTCGGGTCCCTTGCTTGCGGACGGACGAGGGGCGCGTCGGCCTGCCTGGCTTGTTCGGGTCACGAAACCTCCGAGTCACGATCGCCAATCACGTTAGCGTCAGCCTTCGACATTCAACGGATGGGGCCGCTGCACCGATCGGTGACACCTCATCCGTGATGTCGAGACCGCTGAGAAAATCCCATCGCCGCTCGACCTGCCAGACATGGCGGAGCGGGGCGAGACTGAGCCTAGCTGGGGTACCGATTGGGCAGGCGGGCGAGACCGCGGAGACTTGATGCGCACACGCTTATTCAACGAATATGCACGCGAGCTCACCCGATATGTTCCCAGCTCATCCGAGTAGCATCACTCCCGCAGCATCCGTTCTCTCAAGGAATCCCGGGTCAGTCCGAGATCATTCGAGATTTCCGCATCGCGAGGAAAGACGTCGAGGACGTCCGCGTCACCATCGTGGTGTCGCTGGTTCGAGTCCCGCCCTCGCTACTGAAACCCTCGGTTCGCCGGGGGTTTCGCGTATCCGGTCGGCTGCAATCTTCGACGCGCCGGGCGCGACGATGACGCAGACCGCGGCGCCCGGTCCCGCGAGGTTGACCGCACGACCGCGGGGGCCGCGCCCATCGGCACGACCCCCGCGGCATCGTCGGGCGATGCGTCAGACGCGCGCCGTGCGCCGCACCACGTCGCCGAGCGCGTCGGCGTCGAGCGCGAACAGGTCGCGAGACCCGGCCGTCGCCGGGCCGACGAGGCCGGAGGCCGCCGGGAGCAGCTGCTCGGCGTAGAAGCGGGCCAGCGGCAGCTGCGTCGCGGCGATGGCGTCGCCGTCGAGCTCGCGCGCGGCGAGCGCGGACTTCGCGAGGAGCCATCCGCCGACCACCAGCCCCCAGATGCGCAGGTACGGGCTGGAGCCCGCGAGCACCGAGTTCGGGTCGGAGGCGCCGGTGCTCAGCATCCACGCGGTCGTCTGCTCGAGTTCGTCGAGACCCGTGTTCAGCTGCGCACGGATGGACGAGAACTCGTCGCCGGCGGCCGCCAGCTCGCCGTCGAGCTCGCGCATGGTCGCGATGAACTCGAGGGCGGATGCCCCGCCGCGGACGCCGAGCTTGCGCCCCACGAGGTCGGCGGCCTGGATGCCGTTCGTGCCCTCGTAGATCGCGGCGATGCGCACGTCGCGGTAGTGCTGGGCGGCGCCGGTCTCCTCGATGAAGCCCATGCCGCCGTGGACCTGCAGCGCGAGCGACGTGAGCTCGTTGCCGAGGTCGGTTCCGAACGACTTGCAGATGGGGGTGAGCAGGCCCACGATCTCGTCGGCGCGGGCTCGGGTCGCGTCATCCGGGTGGTGGGTGGAGATGTCCACGTACACGGCGTTCAGCAGCATCATGCGGCGGAGCGCGGCGATGTACGACTTCTGCGTCATGAGCATGCGGCGCACGTCGGGGAAGTCGATGATCGGCGAGTCCTGCGTCGCGCCGATCGCGCGGCCCTGGATGCGCTCCTTCGCGTAGTCGAGCGACTGCTGGTACGCGCGCTCGGCCACGGCGAGTCCCTGCGTGCCCACCGAGAGGCGAGCGCTGTTCATCATCACGAACATGATGCGCATGCCGAGGTTCTCGTCGCCGATGAGGTACCCCGTGGCGTCCTCGTACGACAGCACGCAGGTGGGCGAGCCGTGGATGCCCATCTTGTGCTCGACGCCGAGCGTGTGCACGCCGTTGCGCTCGCCGAGCGAGCCGTCGTCGTTCACGAGGAACTTCGGCACGATGAAGCACGAGATGCCCTTGGTGCCGGCGGGCGCGTCGGGCGTGCGGGCCAGCACCAGGTGCACGATCTGCTCGCTCAGGTCGTGGTCGCCGAACGTGATGTAGATCTTCTGGCCGGTGATGCCGTACGTGCCGTCGGGACGTCTGACGGCCTTCGTGGTGAGGGCGCCCACGTCGGAGCCGGCGTGCGGCTCCGTGAGGTTCATCGTGCCGGCCCACTCGCCGCTGACCATCTTGGGCAGCCAGGCCTGCTTCTGCTCGTCGCTGCCGTAGTGCAGGAGGGCCTCGATCGCGCCCTGCGTGAGCAGGGGCGCGAGCGAGAAGGCCATGTTGGCCTCCATCGTCAGCTCCTGGATGGCGAGTCCGATCGAGCGCGGGAAGTCGCCGCCGCCGTACGCCTCGGGCAGCGGGACCGAGCCCCAGCCGGCCTCGACGTAGGCGGCGTAGGCCTCCCGGAACCCGGTCGGCGTCGTCACCGTGCCGTCGGGGTTCAGGCGGGCACCCTCCACGTCGCCGGCGCGGTTGGTGGGGGCGACGACCTCGGCCATGAAGCCGCCGACCTCCTCGAGGATCTCGGTGACCATGTCGAGGTCTGCGTGTTCGAAGCCCGGAAGCTCGGCGACCCGGTCGTAGCCCACGACGTGCGTGAGCGCGTACGCCAGGTCGGCGACGGGCGGACGGAAATCAGTCATCTTCGGACTGTAGGCGCGGGACTCCGCGTACGGGCCGAATCTGTCGCCATCGACGAAGCAGGTCGGTCGAAGCGGCGCCGCACTTGTGGCACCCGGCAATCGGACGCGTCCACCCGACGTCGTCGGCTTCTGCCGCGCGAGGCATGGATGCCTGCCCATTGGGGCATGGCACTGGCCACGCGGGCTCGAGGTTCCCTAACATCGGTCTCAGGCATCGTGTGCGGTGCGCCGCCGCGACGTCGTGAGCGGGGGGACGGGATGGCCGATCGCATCTGCTGGAACTGCGGTGCGAAGAACGCGCCGGATGCGCGCTTCTGCACCAACTGCCAGTCCTACCTCGGTTGGGACACGGGCTCCGGGGACTCCGGCGGCGATTCCGGCGGCGGCGCGGGCGACGAGGCGAAGACGGCGACGGGGAGCGATACCAGGCCCGGCGGCGAAGCGGCCGGCGCGGGAGTCGGGTCGGGCTCGACCGCGACCGAGGGTGTGCCCGACGTTCACGTTGGGGGCGACGACCGCAGCGGGGATGCGGGCGGCGACGACGATGCCGGCGGGTCCGCCGGGGAGGCCGCCGCGATCGGGACCGCACCCGCGCCCGGCTCGCCCGACGTGACCGTCGCGACGCCCGAGGTCACGCTCAGGCCGGACGGGCCCGCGCGGGTCGAGCTCGCGATCGAGAACCCGACCAAGGTCGTCGACGGCTACGACGTCGAGATGGTCGATCCGCCGGACTGGCTCGAACTGGTCGGCCCGGAGGTCCACCTCATGCCGGGCGCATCGGACGACGTCGAGCTGTCGCTCGTCATGCGACCTGGACCGATGGTCGTGGCGCAGCGGGCCGAGCTGACCCTGCGGATCAGCTCGCAGGAGGACGCGAGGCGATACGCGGTCGCCGACCTCGTGGTCCACGTTCCGGCGTACGGGCCGCGGGTCGGCATCACGGCGAGCCCGGCGCTCATCAGGCTCGAGGACGCCGGCGACGGCTCGTTCACGCTGACGCTGGACAATCGGTCCGCGAACCATCCGCAGCGCCTCACCCTGGCCGGGAAGGATCCCGAGGACGTCGTCGACTTCCGCTTCTCCACGTCGACGATCGAGGTCGGGCCGGGTTCGACCGCCGACGTGCGCGTCGAGTTCTCGGCGCCCCAACCTCCGCCCGGACAGCAGCGGAACCGGCAACTCGCCGTGGCGGCCACGGACGACGAGGGGCCGATCCCGGCGACGATCACCCTCGTCCAGAGCACCGCGGCGGCGCCGGTCGATGCACCGATCACGCTGCGGATCCAGCCGAGCACCATCCGACTGGACGATGCTCAGGATGCCGAGTTCGACGTCCTCGTCGACAACCGCGGCGGGCACTCGGGCGTGACGGTCGCGCTGACCGGGGTCGACCCGGAACAGCGGCTCTCGTTCGCCTTCATCCCCGCGCGGTTCGTCGCCGCGCCCGGGAAGGTGACGAAGGCCAGGGGCCTGGTCCGCGCGGAACCGCCGCCGCCCGGATCGCAGGCGACCCACCCGTTCACCGTCGTGGCCACCGACGGCGCCTCGGATGCCTCCGGCGACGCGATGCTCGAGATGACGAGTTCCGCGGCGGCGATCGCGACCGCGGAACTGCGAGCGAACCCCGAACGCCTCGACCTCGGGCATCACCGTCAGGGGCAGTTCACGGTCGAGATCGACAACCGCCGCGGCGTTCGGCCGCTCAACGTGGCGATCTCCGGACGATCGGACGACGGTGCGGTGCGTGCGATGTTCGCCCCGGCCTCGGTCGTCGTCGCTCCGGGTGCGATCGGGTATTCGAGGGTGTCCCTGACGAGCCCGCATCCGCCGTCCGGGCAGCAGGCCACCCGGAGGTTGCACGTGACCGCGTCCGATGGAAGCCAGGATCTCGAGACGAGCGTCGAGATCGCGCAGGTGCGGCCCAATCGCCGTCCGACCGTCGGCAGATGGCTGATCGCCCTCGGGGCCGCGCTCGTCATCGTCGGAGCCCTGCTGCTGCCCTGGTTCATCGACCTCCCCAGGCCCGAGCTCAACCCGATCGCGATCGCGCAGGACATCCTCACGTCGACCGGACTCCAGTCCGAGTTCGTCGAGGGGCCGCTGCGCATCCTCCTCGTCGTGCTCGCCGTGCTCATGCTCTTCGGCATCGCGGGCAAGGACGGGGGACTGTCGCGCAAGACCGCCGTGCTCATCGTGCTCCTCGCTGCCGGGTACCTCGTCTTCCTCGCCGCCACGCCGGAGATGACGCTCTCCGCGCTCGACATCGGGTTGCCCTTCGTCTGGATCGGAGCCGCGCTCGCCTACGCCGGCGGCATCCTCGTCCGCATGAAGGACTGACGGAGTCCCTCCCGGCGGGAATGCGCAGCGCTCCATCGCGTTGGGCCTCAGTGGGATCGGTCGCGCCTGCGCCGGGCCCGTGAGGAGGAGCGCGTGACCGAACAGACCGCCGTCGGACTGCGCTCCGAGCGCGGGCCCGTGCTGGCCGCCCTGATGCTGTGCACCGGGCTCGTGGCGATCGAGGCGACCATCCTCGCCACGGCGGTGCCGTCGATCGTGGCGGACATCGGGGGGTTCGCCCAGTTCCCGTGGCTGTTCTCGATCTACCTGCTCGCCCAGGCCGTCTCCGTGCCGGTCTACGCCAAGCTCGCCGACACCGTCGGGCGGAAGCCCATCATGCTCGTGGGCATCGGCGCCTTCCTCGTCGGCTCGATCCTCGCCGGCTTCGCGTGGGACATGACCTCGCTCATCGTCTTCCGGGCGATCCAGGGCCTCGGTGCGGGCGCGGTGCTGCCCGTCTCGATCACGATCACGGGCGACATCTACAGCGTGCGGGAACGCGCGCGCGTGCAGGGGTACATCGCGAGCGTGTGGGCCGCGTCATCCGTCATCGGACCCTCGCTCGGCGGCCTGTTCGCCGAGTTCCTCTCGTGGCGATGGATCTTCTTCGTGAACATCCCGCTGAGCCTCATCGCGGCGTGGATGCTGATCCGCAACTACCACGAGACCGTCGAGCGGAAGAAGCACCGCATCGACGTCGCCGGGGCCGCGGTGCTCACGGTCGGGCTCACGCTCCTCATCCTCGCGGTGCTCGAGGGCGGCCAGGCCTGGGCGTGGAACTCGTGGCAGAGCATCGGCGCGTTCGGCATCGCCGCACTGCTCATCGTGGTGTTCGTCCTCATCGAGCGGCGGGCTGCCGAGCCGATCCTCCCGCTCTGGGTCTTCTCGCGGCGACTCATCGTCACGACGTCGCTGATCTCGCTCGGCGTCGGCGCGGTGCTCATCGGGCTGACGTCGTACGTGCCGACCTTCCTCGAGGTCTCGGCGGGAGCGACCCCGATCGTCTCGGGACTCGCGGTCGCGGCCCTCACGCTCGGCTGGCCCATCTCGGCCTCCCAGTCCGGCCGCCTCTACCTGCGCGTCGGATTCAGGAACACTGCATTCCTCGGGCTCGGCATCACCGTGCTCGGGGCGGCCGGGCTCGTCGCCGCCACGTTCGTTCCCAACCCCGTCACGACCGCCCTGGCCTGCTTCGTGGTCGGGCTCGGGCTCGGCCTCGTGGCGTCGCCGACGCTCATCGCCGCGCAGTCCTCGGTGCCGTGGTCGGAGCGAGGGGTCGTGACCGGCGCCAACATGTTCCTGCGCTCGATGGGCAGCGCCGTCGGCGTCGCGATCTTCGGCGCGGTGGCCAACGGCGTGATCGCCGACTCGGGGCTCGGCGCCCATTCGGCCGACGCGATCCGGGCGGCGTCGGCGGCCGTGTTCATCGGGGTGGTGATCGCCGCCGTCGCGACGATCGCCGGCGCCGTGGCAATGCCGCGCGCCCACGTCGACGACATCGAGCACCGACCGGCCGAGGCCGCGGAGGTCGTGGAGCCCACGACGGCGGCCTGACCCGGGTCCCGACACGCCGTGGGCCGGAGGTCCCGACCGGCCCGACCCCGTTCGTGGTCTGATACGCCCGACGAGGGGGTGCGTCGATGGCCAAGACGAGCGCGGCTGCCGCGGAGCGGTGGCGTGAACGCCGGACACCGCGCCGCCCGGTCTCCCGCCTCCTGGAGCGGTGGACCGTGGTCGACGGCGTCGACGTGTTCTACCGGGAATCGCCGGACCCTCCGCCCGACGCCCGGGTCATGTTGCACGTGCACGGGTTCGGCATGTCGGGCCGGTACCTCGTCCCGACCGCCGAACTGCTCGCCGACGAGTTCCACACCCTCGTGCCCGACCTTCCGGGGTTCGGCAGAAGCGGCCGGCATCCCCAGGGGCTCGACATCCCGGACCTCGCCCGAGCGGCCGCCCGGTTCCTCGACGATCGAGGGGTCGAGAAGGCGACGCTCGTCGGGAACTCGATGGGATGCCCCGTGATCCTCGAGTTCGCCACCAGCTTCCCGGACCGCATCGACCGCGCCGTGCTCGTCTCGCCCGCGGGCGGGGTGTTCAACCGCCCCCTGTCGCGGGCGATGCGGCAGCTCGCGCAGGACGGCACGCGCGAGCCGCCGCGGATGGCGCGCGTCGCCGTCCCGGACTACGCGCGGTTCGGCGTGCCGAGCACGCTGAAGCTCTTCCGGGCGCTCACGCAGTACCCGTCGCTCGACCGCCTGCTCGAGCTCCAGCTCCCGTCGCTCGTCGTCCTCGGCGATCGCGACCCGCTGATGCCCGGCCCCGCGCGCGTCCAGGAGGTGGCCGGGCAGATCGACAACCACGTGCTGGCCGTGACGATCGAGGGCGCCGCCCACGCGATCAACTTCAGTCACGCGCGCGCGCTCGCGCACATCATCCGGCGCTTCATGGACGACCTCCCGATCATCGACGACCCGACCCTGACCGACGGCACCCGCGTGGTCGAGATCCACCGCGGCGTGCACCATCCGCCGGCGAAGCGCGCCGAGTCGGGGGACGCCGGGTCGGGGGACTGACGCCATGACCGAGGCGAGCACGTCCGACCGGCTCGACCGGAGCGCCATCGTCACCCTCGTCGCGCTGTCCCTCGGGATCCTCGTCGTCGCGAACGACTTCACCGCCCTCACGGTCGCGGTGCCGAGCATCGAGCACGACCTCGATACGACCCTCAACCGCGCGCAGTGGGTCATCAACGGGTACACCGTCGTGTTCGGCGTGCTCATCGTCACGGGCGGCCGGCTCGCGGACCTCTTCGGGCGGCGTCGCGTGTTCGTGATCGGCGCGCTCGTCTTCGGCGCGTTCTCGCTCCTCGGCGGCCTCGCGCCGAACATCGGACTGCTCATCGCGGCGCGGGCGCTCATGGGCATCGGCGGGGCGATGATGTGGCCATCGGTGCTCGGCATGGTCTACGACATCATCCCGAAAGCCCGGAGCGGGCTCGCGGGCGGCCTGATCATCGGCGTCGCGGGGCTCGGCAACTCGATCGGGCCGCTGCTCGGCGGGATCCTCACCGACACCCTCGGCTGGCGGTGGATCTTCTTCGTCAACGTGCCCGTCGCGCTGCTCGCGGTGCTCGTCGTCATGCGCAACGTGCCGGAGTCGACGCGCGGCGGCGGCGTCCGCGTCGACTACGCCGGCATCGCCAGCCTGTCGGCGGCCGTGGTCCTCGTGCTCGTCGCGCTCGACATCGGCAGCGCGAACACGTTCTCCTCCCCGTGGGTGCTGGGCATGATCGCGGTGGGGGTGCTGCTGCTCCCCGTCTTCGTGCTCATCCAGCGAGGGCAGGGCGACGATGCGCTCGTGCCGCGCCGCGTGGTCGCGAGCCGGCAGTTCAGCGGCGCGCTGATCTCGATCCTGCTCCTCGGCTCGGTCTTCTTCGGCGTGCTCGTCTACGTCCCCCAGTACCTCGAGAAGGAACTGGGCTGGAGCGCCTTCGCGGCGGGCGCCGGCCTGCTGCCGATGATGCTCGTCTTCGCGACGGTCTCGTTCGCGGCAGGGCCGCTCTACCACCGCATCGGGAGTCGCCTCGTGGTCGGCATCGGCGCGGCGTGCCTCACGGGCGGCGTGCTCGTGATCGCCCTGGTCATCGGCACCGGTTACCTGCCGCTCGTGCCCGGGCTCGTGCTCTGCGGGATCGGCGTCGGCCTGTACTTCTCCGCGGTCACGACCGCCGCCGTCACGGCCGTGCGGCCGGAGGACTCGAGCCTGGCCGGCGGCATCGTCTACATGGGCAACGTCGCGGGCGGGTCCCTCGGACTGGGCGTGAACACGGCGATCGTGCTCGCCGCCGCCGCGTTCACGGTCGGCATCCGCAACGCGTTCCTCGTCGACGCGGCGCTCGGCGTCGTGGGCACGATCGTGGCGGTCTCGCTCATCCGCTCGGAGGGCTCGACGACGCGCACGCCGTCGTAGCGGCGCACGATCCGACCGACGATCACGGCGAGCGAGTCGAGCGGGGACCCCGGAACGGCGAAGACGGGTCGGTCCCGCCGAACCGGAGTAAGGCGGGACCGACCCGTCGTCTGCGGCGCCCCGGGGGGCGCGGCGTCAGAGCGCCTGCGGCAGGATGTCGAAGGACACGCGTCCGTCCTCCGCGACGCTGGCGTCGAGCGTCTTGTCGTCGAGCGCGATGGTCGCGCGCTCGCCGAGGTACACCCGGGCGCCCGACTGCTCGACCACGGCGTCGCCCGATTCCGGGGCTGGCGTGATCGAGACGCCGAACTGGGTGGCGTCCTTGTCCTCGGCCTCGATGCGCAGCCCCGATCCCTCGGGCGCACCGTTGCCGGCGACGATCTCCTTCACGACGGTGGCCGCGGTGTCGGTCAGTGTGAGCATGTCGTCCTCCTCTGATCGCGAGTCGGCCACGATTCCAGATCGGGCGGAGGACCGCCACCCCGAGACGCGCGTTTCGCTCGTCGCGTACCCTCGCGCCCGCGCGCGTCGCCTCAGGCCGACGGCCGCGGCTCGCTCGTGCCGCGGAGCAGCACGGGCAGGGTGCGCATCGCGTACGGGGACGCGTCGAAGTCCTCCTCGCGGTTGCCCATCAGCAGCCAGCTCTCGAAGGACCGCTCGTAGGTGTCGACGACGACGCGCACGGCGAGCGTCGGCGACCAGGTGAACCGCCGGTCGAGCTTGGCCATGAGGTCCTCGAAGACGGGGACGAGCCGCTCGACGAACGACCGCTCGGCCGCCGCCGCGGCGTCGCCGCCTCCGCCCTGCGAGGTCAGCGCTCGCAGCCGGCGCTGGGCGCGGATGATCAGGCCGCCGCGATCGAGCGGCCACGAGTCGGCGAGCATCCGCGCGGCGATGCCGACGGGATCGGCGGAGTCGGGGCTCGCCGGGTCGGCGCCGCCCGCCTCGGCGTCGGCCCCGGCATCCGCGAGGTCGATCGCGTCGAACGCGTCGACCGCCGAACGGAGCCGGCTCACGCAGTCGTGCACCAGCTGCTCGTTCACCGCATCGAGCAGCGCGTCGTCGGTGGCGAAGAACCGGCGGAACGCGGTCGGGTGCACGCCGTTCTGCTCGCAGATGTCGGCGATCAGCCGGTCGTCGAGCGCCCGCCCCGATCCGAGCGCGACGCGCGCCGCGCGCGTCAGCCGGTCGATGGTCACCTGACGCTGCTCGCTCCCTCGGCTCACGCCCGGCCTCCGCTTCCGTCTCGTCCCGATCCTCGACGAGCGTACTCCCCGCTGCTGCGCCGCTCGGCGGCTCCGCGTAGGCTCACGGTTCGTGCAGGAACCCTCGGCTCACGACCCGGCGGCGCCGACGGCGCCGGCCCCGCTCGGCCTCGGTCTCGCCGCGCTCGGCCGACCCGCGTACATCACGGCCGGCCGCGACGCCTCGTTCGGCGACGACCGCGGCATCGACGCGATGCGGGGGCGTGCGCACGAGATGCTCGACGTGGCGTGGGCCCGAGGCATCCGCTTCATCGACGCCGCCCGGTCGTACGGGCGCGCCGAGGAGTTCCTCGGGTCGTGGCTCGCCGCGCATCCCGAGCGCCGTGCCGAGCTCGCGATCGAGTCGAAGTGGGGCTACGCCTACGTCGGCGGTTGGCGCATGGACGCCGAGGTGCACGAGCGCAAGGAGCACTCGCTCGCCATGCTCGACACGCAGTGGCCCGAGTCCCTCGCCGCGCTGGGCGGCGCACCCGACCGGTACCTCGTGCACTCGCTGACCCCGGAGAGCCCGGCGCTCGCCGACGACGCGCTCCTCGACCGGCTGCGCGAGCTCGCGGCATCCGGCATCGCGGTCGGCATCTCGACGAGCGGACCGCACCAGGCCGACGCGCTCGACGCGGCCCGAGTCCTGCCCGACTCGCCCTTCGCCACCGTGCAGGCGACGTGGAACCTGCTCGAACCCTCGGTCGGCCCCGCGCTCGCCCGGGCGCACGCCGACGGCTGGTTCGTCGTCGTGAAGGAGGCGGTCGCGAACGGCCGGCTGACGGCCGCGGGCGATGAGGCGGATGCCGCCGCGCTCGCCGCGGCCGACGGCCAGGCGCTCGACGCGCTCGCGATCGGCGCCGCGCGCGCCCAGCCGTGGGCCGACGTCGTGCTCTCCGGGGCGGTGGAGCCCGCGCAGCTCGACGCGAACCTCGCCTCCCGCGCTCCCGCGTCCGATGCCGCGGCGCTCGCTTCGCTGGCCGAGGATCCCACGGCGTACTGGGCCGCGCGGAGCGCGCGCGCCTGGTCGTAGTCGCTCCGGCGCGCCATCCGTCACCGCATGGGGCGGTTGCACAGGGCCGAGGTCTACCCTGAAGCGTGACTTCCGACGACATCGCCATCGAGGCAGAGGCTCCCCAGGAGCCCACGACGCCCACCTTCGCCGACCTCGGACTCGAGGGGGCGGTGCTGCGGGCGCTCGACGACGTCGGCTACGAGACGCCTTCGGCGATCCAGGCCGCGACCATCCCGACGCTTCTCGAGGGGCGCGACGTCGTCGGCCTGGCGCAGACCGGCACCGGCAAGACGGCCGCGTTCGCGCTGCCGATCCTGGCCCGCCTCGACACCTCCGATCGCAGCCCGCAGGCGCTCGTGCTCGCCCCGACCCGCGAGCTCGCCCTCCAGGTCTGCGAGGCGTTCGAGAAGTACGCGGCGCACCTGCCCGACCTGCACATCCTGCCCGTCTACGGCGGCCAGGGCTACGGCGTGCAGCTGTCGGCGCTCCGCCGCGGCGTCCACATCGTCGTCGGCACGCCCGGACGCGTGATCGACCACCTCGACAAGGGCACGCTCGACCTCTCGGGCCTCAAGTACCTCGTGCTCGACGAGGCCGACGAGATGCTCAAGATGGGCTTCGCCGAGGACGTCGAGACGATCCTCGCCGACACCCCGGAGGAGAAGCAGGTCGCGCTGTTCTCGGCGACCATGCCCGCCGCCATCCGGCGCATGTCGGAGCAGTACCTCACCGACCCCGAGCAGATCACGGTCAAGACGAAGACGCAGACCTCGGCGAACATCACCCAGCGCGTGCTCGTCGTCGCGCACGCCCGCAAGGTCGACGCGCTCACCCGCATCCTCGAGGTCGAGGACTTCGGGGGCGTCATCATCTTCGTCCGCACCAAGAACGCGACCGAGGAGCTCGCCGAGAAGCTCCGCGCGCGCGGGTACGAGGCGGCGGCGATCAACGGCGACATCGCCCAGGTGCAGCGCGAGCGGACCGTCGAGCAGTTGAAGAGCGGCAAGCTCGACATCCTGGTGGCGACGGATGTCGCGGCCCGCGGCCTCGACGTCGAGCGCATCACGCACGTGGTCAACTACGACATCCCGACCGACCCCGAGCCCTACGTGCACCGCATCGGCCGCACGGGTCGTGCGGGGCGCACCGGTGACGCGATCAGCTTCGTGACGCCGCGCGAGCGCGGCCTGCTGGCCCGCATCGAGAAGACCACCAAGCAGCGCATGACGCCCATGGACCTGCCGAGCGTCGACGAGATCAACGAGTCGCGGCTCAGCCGCTTCGACGACCGCATCTCGGCCGCGCTCGAGCAGGCGGAGCGCATCAGCGGGTTCCGCGACATCATCGCCCACTACGTGCGTCACCACGACGTGCCCGAGACGGATGTCGCCGCGGCCCTCGCCGTCGTCGCGCAGGGCGATTCGCCGCTGCTCATGGAGCCCGAGCCGGAGCCGGCGCCGCGCGAGCGCGGCCGCGACCGGTTCGACCGCGACGACCGCGGCCGCGACCGGTTCGACCGCGACGACCGCGGCGGCCGCGACCGGTCCGACCGCCAGCCGCGCGCGGGCATGGCGATGTACCGCCTCGACGTCGGCAAGCGTCATCGCGTGATGCCCGGGCAGATCGTCGGCGCGCTCGCCAACGAGGGCGGACTCGCGCGCGACGACTTCGGCGCCATCCGCATCCAGGCCGACTTCTCGCTCGTCGAGCTGCCCGCGAACCTGCCGAAGGACGTGTTCGATCGGCTCGCCGACACGCGGATCTCCGGGCGCCTCATCGACCTCCGGCTCGACACCGGTGGGCGGCCGCGCCGCCAGTACGACGACCGTCGCGGCGGCGGGCGCGGGTACGACCGCGACCGCGGCTCCGACCGTGGGCACGGCGGCGGCCGCGGGTACGACCGCGACCGCGGATCGGGCGGCGGTCGTGGGTACGACGACCGCGGTCACGGCAGCGACGCGGGGGACGGGCGCAAGCCGCGCAAGCCGCGGCACGGCAAGTCCTGAGCGCTCACGAGCGGCGGGCGAGTTCCTCGCTCCGCCAGCGGTCGTAGCGGTTCCACGGGTCCTCGCCGCCTGCGGCGAGCTCGGCGACGTGCCGGACGAGCGGCTCGTCGAAGCGGAACCACTCACGTCCGGGCCAGCGGGATGCCGCGAACTCCGCGTGGCGGCGCTGCTCGAGGGCTCGCCCGCCGCGCTCGAACGCGAGCACCTCGTCGTGCGGGATCGTCGCGAGCCGCCGCCTGGGGTTCGATGACGTGCCGATCTTGACGCGCTCGCGCCAGCGGACGTAGTACACGACGTCGACGCGCGGCGGCGGCAGCTCGGCATCCGGCACGTCGCCCAGCCGCCATTCGCAGATCGCGCACACCCACCCCGACGGATACCGCACGCCGACCCGCGAGCCGCAGGCGAGGCACGCTCCGGGAAGCACGTCGGTCGCCCCGTGCGAGCTCGTGACCCACTCGTGGGCCGCCAGCAGGTGCATGGTGCACAGGCGGAGCGGCGCGCCGGGTTCGGCGGGAGCGGCGCACGGCCCGCGCTCGTCGACGGCCGTGCAGGCCGCGGCATCCGTCGTCATGCGTCGCACGCTACGCCGGCCGTCCGACAGGCCGTCCGAGTGCGACTCCTGCGGTGGAGTGCGATTCGAGATCGACCTCCACCGCAGAAACGGTACTTCGACGGGGGAGGCGGGATCCGGCGCGCGCCCGCGGCTCAGCGCCGCGGCGTCGTGCTCGCTCGCACGACCAGTTCGGGCTGGAAGACCGTCTGGCGCGGGATCAGCTCGGGGTCGGCCGTCTCCTCGAGGAGGATCCGGAGTGCGGTGCGTCCGATCATCCGGCTCGGCTGGCGCATCGACGACAGCGGCACGGCCGCCGCGGCGGCGAACGAGATGTCGTCGAACCCGATGAGGGCGATGTCGTGCGGGACGAGCATCCGACCGTCGACGATGAGCGCCTGCAGCAGCCCGAGCGCGAGCAGGTCGTTCGCCGCGAAGATCGCGTCGGGTCGCTCGGAGCGCGGACGGGCGATGATCCGCGCGCCGGCGGCCGCCCCGTCGGCGACGGTGAGCGCATCGGTGGCGACGACCTCGAGGTCGACGTGCTCCCGAGCGTTCTCGGCTGCGGCCCGGGCCCCGGCGAGGCGGTCCGTGACCTGGCGGATCTCGAACGGCCCGCCCACGAACGCGATCCGGCGGCGACCGGTCGCGATCAGGTGCTCCACGGCCATACGCCCGCCCGCGACGCTGTCGACCGAGACCGAGCTGAACCGCCCGTCGCCGCTGAACCGGTCGACGAGCACGGCCGCGATCCCTCGGGCGCGCAGCCGCTCGAGTCGCGGGTTGATGTCGCCGTACGGGGAGATGAGCACGCCGCGGACCTGCTGCTCCTCGAAGAGGTCGAGGTACGTGCGCTCGCGCTTCGGGTCCTCGTCGGTGTTGCCGTAGAGGATCGCGATGCCCGACTTGGACCCCTCGTCCTCGGCTCCGCGCACGACGTCGCCGAAGAAGGGGTTCTGCCCGTCGAGCACCACGAAGCCGACCGTCGTGCTCACCCCGGCGCGGAGCTTCCTCGCCGCGTCGTTGCGCACGTAGCCGAGGGCCTCGATCGCCTCCTGCACGCGGCGCACCGACTCGGCGGACACCTCGCCGGGCCGGTTGAGGACGTTGGAGACCGTGCCCACCGAGACGCCCGCGTGCTGGGCGACGTCGCGAATGCTGACCGCGGCCATCCTGCTCCTTCGCAATCGAACTTCGAGGTCATCCGTCCGGGTCGGACTTGACCCTCGCCGATGTCCTCCATAGAGTATGCCTGAATCGAGCCTGAATCGATTCATAAAGTTTTCACCTCAAGGAGGAGGACGTGACCGTGGAGCAGACCACCACGACCCCCGCGCCCCCGGCGCTCGAACTCGCGAAGGTCGTGAAGTCGTTCGGCGCCGTCGTCGCCCTCCGATCGGGCACCATCACCCTCGAGCAGGGATCGATCCACGCACTGATCGGCGAGAACGGCGCGGGCAAGTCGACCCTCGTCAAGATCATCGCCGGCCTCTACCGACGCGATGCCGGCACGTTCCGGCTCCGCGGTGAGGAGGTCGACTTCCACTCGACCGCGCAGTCGAAGGCCGCGGGCATCGCCGTCATCTACCAGGAGCCGACGCTCTTCCCCGACCTCTCGGTCACCGAGAACATCTTCATGGGTCGCCAGCCCACCAACCGGTTCGGCCGCATCGACCGGAAGGCCATGCGCACCGAGGCCGAGGAGATCTTCGCGCGGCTCGGCGTCTCGATCGACCCCGACCGCATCACCGACGGCCTGTCGATCGCCGACCAGCAGATCATCGAGATCGCCAAGGCGATCTCGCTCGACGCGCGAGTGCTCATCATGGACGAGCCGACGGCCGCCCTCTCCGGCGTCGAGGTCGAGCGCCTCTTCGCCGTCGCGCGGAGCCTCCGCGACGAGGGCCGGGCGCTCATGTTCATCTCGCACCGGTTCGACGAGGTCTTCGCACTGTGCGACACCGTCACGGTCATGCGCGACGGCAGCTACATCGCCACCGAGCCGATCGCCGAGACGAGCGTCGACGAACTCGTCCGCCAGATGGTCGGCCGCGACGTCGCCGAGCTCTTCCCGAAGCTGCCCGCCGAGATCGGCGACGACGTGCTCGTCGTCGAGGGGCTCACCCGGCCCGGCGTCTTCCACGACATCAGCTTCACGGTCCGAGCCGGCGAGATCGTCGGCCTCGCGGGGCTCGTCGGTGCGGGCCGCAGCGAGGTCGCCCGCGCGATCTTCGGCGTCGACCCGTACTCCTCCGGTTCGGTCCGGGTCTCCGGCACGGCGCTGCCGAAGGGCAACCCGAACGCCGCGATGACGAGGGGCCTCGCGCTCGTGCCCGAGGACCGGCGCAAGCAGGGCCTCGTGCTCGACGAGTCCGTCTCGCGCAACATCACCCTCGCCATCCGCTCGACCCTCACCAAGGGCGGGCTCCTGACCGACCGGGCCCAGAACACCGCGGCCGCGGTGTGGGCGAGTCGGCTCGAGGTCAAGACGGCCGCACTCGACGCCGAGACGGGCACCCTGTCGGGCGGCAACCAGCAGAAGGTCGTGCTCGGCAAGTGGCTCGCGACGGAGCCGACCGTGCTCATCGTCGACGAGCCGACCCGAGGCATCGACGTCGGCACCAAGTCCGAGGTGCACCGCCTGCTCTCCGTGCTCGCCCAGCAGGGCATCGCGATCCTCATGATCAGCTCCGAGCTGCCCGAGGTGCTCGGCATGGCGGATCGCGTGCTGGTGATGCGCGAGGGTTCGCTCACCGGGGAGTTCCCCCGATCCGAGGCCACGCCCGAGGCCGTCATGTTCGCCGCCACCGCCGACAAGGAGGACGCGAAGTGACCGCGACCACCGCCCCGCCCGCCAAGCCCGCCCAGCCGGGCTCGTCAGCCGCGACGCGAATCGTCTCGCACATCTTCAAGGCCCGCGAGACCGGCATCCTCATCGCCCTGCTCGCGGTGATCGTCGTCGCGACCGCCGTCAACCCGAACTTCCTGTTCTCCTCCGACGGGTTCCGCGACCTGCTCCTGACGCCGTCGCTGCTGCTGCTCGTCGCCGTCGGCCAGGCGATCGTGATCATCACGCGCAACGTCGACCTCTCGGTCGGCTCGGTCCTCGGGCTGACCGCCTACCTGACCGGCCGGCTCTTCATCGACATCCCCGGCATCCCGGTCATCGCGGTGTTCCTCGCCGGCATCGCCTTCGGCGCGATCCTCGGCCTGATCAACGGCGCGCTGGTCGCATTCGCGCGGGTGCCCGCGCTCGTCATCACGCTGGGCACGCTGTACATCTACCGCGGCATCAACGTCGCGTGGACGGGCAGCGACCGGATCAACGCGTCCGACCTCCCCGCGGCGTTCCGCGGGCTCGGCACCGGCCAGATCCTGTTCATCCCGATCCTCACGATCATCGCCGTGATCGTGCTCGTCATGGCCGCATGGGTGCTCCGCAACCTGCGCAGCGGCCGCGAGTTCTACGCGATCGGCTCCGACCCCGACGCCGCGCACCTCTACGGCCTTCGCGTGACCCGACGCATCCTCACCGCGTTCGTGCTCAGCGGCGCGCTCGCCGGCCTCTCCGGCGTGCTCTACGCCGCGCGCTACGGAACCGTGAGCTCGGGTGCGGGCACCGGCCTCGAACTCCAGGCCATCGGCGCCGCCGTCATCGGCGGCGTGGCGATCTCGGGCGGCGTCGGCACGGTCTGGGGCGCCGCGATCGGCGCCTACCTGCTGCTCACCATCAACCGGGCGCTGCCCATCGTCGGCATCCAGGACTTCTGGCAGCGCGCCGTGGTCGGCGCGCTCATCATCGGGGCGATCGTGCTCGACCGGGTGCTCGCGCTCCGACAACACCGCAAGCTCATCGAGGCCAGGGAGGACGTGCGATGACCGCCACGGCACCGGCATCCGTTCCGGACACCCGTTCCGCCCGCACCTACGCGGCGTACTCGCGGCCGCTCTGGCGCCGCGTGCTCCTCACACGCGAGTCCGCCATCATCGGGCTGCTCATCGTGGTCATCGCGGTGTCGCTCGCGGTCGTCCCGAACTTCGACAGCCCGCTCACGGTGACCTACCTGCTGCGCGACATCGCGCCGATCCTGCTGATCGCCCTCCCGATGACGCTCATCATCATCACCGAGGAGATCGACCTGTCGGTGGCGAGCGTCGTGGGCCTCTCCAGCGTGATGACCGGCATCCTCACGCAGGCGGGCTGGCCCTTCGCCCTCGCCGCGATCACCGCGATCCTCGTCGGCACGATCGCCGGCGTGGTCAACGGGTTCCTCGTCACCGTCGTCGGCCTGCCGTCGCTCGCCGTCACGATCGGCACGCTCGCGCTGTTCCGCGGCATCGCCGTCGGGCTGCTCGGCACCACCGCGGTCACCGACTTCCCCGAGTTCTGGTCCGACCTCGCGAAGGACAACATCCCGGGGACCCCGATCCCGGGCATCATGATCCCGTTCGTCGTGCTCGCGATCGCGTTCGCGATCCTGCTGCACTTCACGCCGTTCGGCCGATCGCTCTACGCCATCGGCCTGAACAAGGAGGCCGCGTCGTTCTCGGGCATCAACGTCGGGCGCACGAAGTTCTGGCTGTTCGTCATGAGCGGCGCCATCTCCGGCTTCGCCGGCGTCTACTTCACGCTGCTCTACAGCAACGCCCGCGGCGACAACGCGACCGGCCTCGAACTGCAGGTCATCGCGGCGGTCCTGCTCGGCGGCGTCTCGATCTTCGGCGGTCGCGGCGCCCTGCACGGGGTGATCGCCGGCGTCCTGCTCATCGGCGTGCTCGGCAGCGCGCTCCGGCTCGCCGGGGTGACCTCCGACATCATCAACGTCATCACGGGCGTGCTGCTCGTGCTCTCCGTGGTGTCCGCAAGCCTCCTCGCCTGGCTCCGCCGTCGGCGGATCTCGGCGATCGGGAAGAAGAAGGAGCGAGAGCTGGCGGCATCGTCGTCCTGATCGCTCCACCTGGAATCACACACAGTCGCCTCACCGGCACCAAGGAAGGAAACAACGATGTTCACCAAGCAGCGTTCGCGCCGTTTCGGCGTGGCGATCACCGCGGCGGCTGCCGCGACGGTCCTGGCCCTGACGGGCTGTGCCTCGAGCGGGGATGGCGGGGGTGATTCCGGGGGTGATGGCGGTGACGCGAACCTGTCGGTGACGTTCCTGCCGAAGAACCTGGGCAACCCGTACTTCGACACCTCGTCCGCGGGTGGGCAGGAGGCGGTCGAGGAGTTCGGCGGCGAGTTCGCCGAGGTCGGCCCGACCGAGGCGTCGCCGACGTCGCAGGTCTCGTTCATCCAGACCGCGGCGCAGCAGGGCGTGGGCGCCCTGGTGGTGTCCGCGAACGACCCGGAGGCGATCTGCGATGCCCTGGACGAGGCATCCGGTGCCGGGGTGAAGGTCGTCACGTTCGACTCGGACACGAACCCGGAGTGCCGCGACCTGTTCATCAACCAGGCCACCGCCGAGGGCATCGCGAAGGTCCAGGTCGACCTGATCGCGGAGCAGATCGGCGACGAGGGCCAGGTCGCGGTGCTGTCCGCGTCGGCGAACGCGACGAACCAGAACGCGTGGATCGAGATGATGGAGGAGGAGCTGGCCGCCAGCCACCCCGACATCGAGCTGGTCGAGGTCGTCTACGGTGACGACGACGACCAGACCTCGTTCGACAAGACCGCGGCGCTGCTGCAGACCTACCCGGAGCTGAAGGGCATCATCTCGCCGACCACGGTCGGCATCGCGGCCGCGGCACGCTACCTGTCGACCTCGGAGTACCAGGGCCAGGTCGCGCTGACCGGCCTGGGCACCCCGAACCAGATGCGGGAGTACGTCGAGGACGGCACCGTGACCGCGTTCGCGCTGTGGAACCCGGCCGACCTGGGCTACCTGGCCGCGTACGCGGCGCAGGCGCTGATCACGGGCGAGATCACCGGTGAGGAGGGCGACACGTTCGAGGCCGGCAAGCTCGGCTCGTACGAGGTCGGCGCCGACGGCACCGTCCTGCTCGGCGACCCCTACGTCTTCGACGCCGACAACATCGGCGACTTCGACTTCTAGGGAGTCACCGCGTCAGGGGCCATCGCCTGGACGCGAACGGGCCCGGGGCGTCCGCCCCGGGCCCGTTCCGCGCGCGGCGGTTCAGGCGTCGCCGTGCGAACGCCGCTCCATCTGGTAGATCGCGGCCTGCGTGCGCCGCTCGAAGCCGAGCTTCGAGAGCAGGCCCGACACGTAGTTCTTCACGGTCTTCTCCGCGAGGCCGAGCTGTTCGCCGATCTGGCGGTTCGTCAGGCCGTCGGCGATGAGCGCGAGCACCTGCCGCTCACGGAGGTTCAGCGCGCTGAAGCGCGGGTCGTCGTGCTCGTCGGCCTTCGCCTGCTGCGACACGCGGGCCGCGATGGACCGGTCGATGAGCGAGCGGCCGGACGCGACCTTCCGCACGTCCTCCACGATGGTCGTGCCGCGGACGTTCTTCAGCACGTACCCGGCGGCGCCGGCCAGCACGGCCGACATCGCGGCCTGGTCGTCGTCGTAGGCCGTGAGGATCAGGCAGGCGAGCTCGGGATGCCGCGACCGGAGTTCCCGACAGAGGTCGATGCCGTCGCCGTCGGGGAGTCGCATGTCGAGCACCGCCACGTCCGGACCGGTCGCCTCGATCCGGGCGAGCGCCTGGGCCACGGTGCCGGCCTCGCCCACGACCTCGAGGTCGTGCTCGCGGTCGAGGAGCTGCGCGACGCCGCGCCGGACGATCTCGTGGTCGTCGACGAGGAACACACGGGTCATGTCGTCGGGTCTCCTTCCGGGGTGATGATGGGGGCCGTCCACCGGGCTCGGGTCCCGGCCGGGCTGCTGTCGAGGTCGAATGCGCCCCCGAGCCGCTCGGCCCGGACCCGGAGGTTCTCGAGGCCGCTGCGCCTGGCCGCATCGCCGATGCCGCGTCCGTCGTCGGACACCTCGGCGGTGACGCGTGCGTCGGCCGCGGTGATGGAGAGGGTGACGGATGCCGCACCCGAGTGCTTCACGGCGTTCGAGAGCAGTTCGCGGACCGACGCCGTGAGCTCGTCGGCGAGCGCCCCCTCGGAGAGGAGGTCGACCGGGCCCGCGAACGAGACCGCGACGGGCTGGGGGAGGTGCCGTGAGGCGCCGCCCGCGAGGTCGAGCACGCGGTGTCGCAGCGTCGGCGCTCCGCCGTCCTGGGGCGTCAGCGCGAACACGATCGTGCGCACCTGGGCGATGGCCTCGTCGATCGCCTCCACGGCCGATCCGAGTCGTTCGGCGACGGCGCCGGGATGGTCCGCCGCTGCGGCCTCGAGGTCGAGCCCGGCGCCGTAGAGCTGCTGCACCACGTGGTCGTGCAGGTCGCGCGCGATGCGCGCCCGGTCCTCGAGCAGGAGGCCGCGCTGCTGGGCCTCACGGGCCGTGGCGAGCTCGCGGGCGAGGGAGACGCGGTCGGCGAGGTCTTCCGCGATGCGCATCTCGGCGGTGGTGAAGTGCGGCGCCCCGGGCTGGCGGGCGGCGGCGATCACGGCGCGCGGAGTCCCGGCCGACCGGAGCGCCGCGAACAGGACCGGGCCGCAGGACCCGTCGTGGCTGAGCGCGAGGGCGTCGGGCGGCTCGACGCGCCCGCCCGGGGTCGCGCGTGTCTCACCGCCCTCGAGCACCACGGCGCCGAGCGTCCGATCCGCGTCGATCACGGTCCCGGCGAGGCAGTCGTCCGCGTCCTCGCCGCGCACCTCGAGGACGCGCACCGACGTGCGGTCGTCGCCGACGAGGATGGCGACGCGATCTGCGGCGCCGCGGTCGACGAGCTCGTCGGCGAGGAGTGCCGCCGACCCCTCGACGGAGGAGGTCAGCAGGGCCGAGACGACCTGGGCGGATGCCGCGGCCCACGCCTCGCGGGTCCGGGCCTCCGCGTATCGACGGGCGTTGTCGATCGCGAGGCCGGCCGCGGTCGCCAGTGCGGAGATGAGCTCGACGTCCTCGTCGCTGAACGTGCCGCCGCGGCGATTCGTCAGGTAGAGGTTGCCGAAGACCTCGTCGCGGACCCGCACGGGGACGCCGATGAAGTCGGCCATCGGCGGGTGGCCCTCGGGGAATCCGACCGATCGCGGGTCGTCGGCGATCGTGTCGAGGCGGATGGGGTCGGGGTGGTCGATGAGCGCGCCGAGCAGCCCGCGCCCCTCGGGCAGGTGCCCGATCCGCTGGACCGTGTCCTCGGGCATCCCGACGTGGACGAACTCCTCGAGCCCGCCCTGCGGGGCGAGCACCCCGAGCGCGCCGTACTCCGCGTCGACGAGTTCCACGGCCGACGTGACGATGCTCCGCAGCACCTCGTCGAGCTCGATCTCGCCGATCACCGACCGCGTCGCATTCAGGAGCGCGCGCAGCCTGCCCTGCGTGCGCATGACCTCGCCCGCGCGCTCCACGAGGTCGCTGAGGGCGCGGTCCAACTCGGATCGCGGTCCCTCGGGGAACGACAGCGGCGCGGGGTGCGGCATGCCACCTCCATCAGGCGGATGGTGCGAATCTACCACCCGGCGTGTCGCGGTCGGGCGAGGGACCAAAGGCCCCGGTACGGGGGCCACCGGCGCGGATGCTGGACCCATGACGATCGTGGTCGGCGCCGACGGGAGTGTCGCGAGCCGTGCCGCCGTCGAATGGGCGGCCCGGCGTGCGCAGCGCACCCGTGACGCGCTCGTCCTCGTCACCGTCGTCGACGACGGCTGGGGCAGCCTCGGGGGGTCGGCCCTCGTCGAGCTCCGGGCGACCGCGGAGGATCGAGCCGAGCGCGAGGTGGACGTCGCGCGGCGGACCGCGCCCGAACTCGAGGTCCGCGGCGTCGTCGCGGTCGGGAGCCCGATCCTGACCCTCGCCGAGGCATCCCGCGACGCCGACCTCGTCGTGGTCGGCACGCACAAGGTCGGGTACTTCCACGGCCGTGCGATGGGCTCGCGGAGCCTGCAGCTCGCCGCGGTCGCCGCGTCGCCGAGTGCGGTGGTCCCGGTCACGTCGTGGCGCGGCCGTTCGGGCGTCGCCGTCGGGGTGTCGGAGGGGCCCGACAGCGACGACGCCGTCCGCTTCGCGGCGGAGGAGGCCGGCCGGCTGGGGGAGCCGATCGTGCTGCTGCGCGCGGCGGACGGCGACGAGGTCGACGAGCGGGCGCTCGAGCGGGCGGCGGAGATCGTCGCGGAGCGTGCGCCCGACGTCCAGGTCGATGTCCGCAGCACGGGCGGGGACGCCGCCGAGGCGCTCATCGCGGTGTCCCGCAGGGCGGTGCTCACCGTGACCGGGCGCCGCGTCGCGAGCCGGGGGTTCCTGCCGCTCGGCCGCACGAACGCCGACCTGCTCATGAACCTCGCCGGGCCCGTCGTCGTCGTGCCCCAGGTGGCGGTCGAGGCGTACCTCGTCGGCTGGGCGGTCGCCTGACCGGTTCGTCGATCAGCGGATGCCGCATCCGGCAGCGCAGGTCGAGACCCCCCGTTCGGGAGGTGCCGACGCCGTTCCGCAGGTATGCTGCTGCACTGCGACAGTACGACGGACGAGGCGATGGACGGCATGGAAGACCCGGGGGCGGGCCAAGGTGCAGGGCGGCGAGGCCGTCACGCGGCCCCACCCGTCGGAGCGACCGGTCCGCTGAGCCGGGCCGTCGCCGCGGTGGGCGCCGCCGCGGCGGCCGCACTCGCAGCTGTGGGCGACGCGGTCGCACGGTTCCGGGCCGGCCCGGTCCTCCCGTGGATCTCCGCGCATCGCCTGCTCGTGCTCATCGCCGGCGCGCTCCTCGTCTCCGGCACGGCGTTCGCCACGACCGCCGCGGTGATCTCCATGCCTCCGGTCGCGGAGGGCGGCGGAACGGTCGACGACGAGGCCACGCCGCGACCGAGCTCGGGGTTCGTGATGCCGAGCCCCGTGACCGACCGTCCGACGGCGACGACCGCACCGCCGACCACGCCCGCGACCCCGACCACGCCCGCGCCGACCGTTCCGGCCGACGATGCGCCGATCGAGTCGGAGCCGACGACGGGCGTCGAGCCGACGACCGCCCCGGAGCCGACCGAGGAGTCGAACGGCAACGGCCGGCCGGATCCGCCCGGCGCCGAGAACCGCCCCGACAAGACGAAGGACTGACCGCCGGAGCTCCGTCGCGGCGCCAGTCCCGTTCAGCTGCGTCACACTCCGCAGTCACCTGTCGTTCGGATCGGCGTGGTGCGCTAGCGTCGTGTCCACCCGGACGCACCCCGCAACGATCGGAGCCCACGTGAGCACCCGGCAGGCCGAGCACCCTCGGCCGTCGCACTTCCTCCTGCACGTCAGCGACACGCACCTGCTCGCCGGAGGCGGGCGGCTCTACGACCGCGTCGCGGCCGACCGGCACCTGCAGGAGCTCTTCGAGCAGTTCGAGGCATCCGGCGGGCGTCCCGACGCCATCGTGTTCACCGGCGACCTCGCCGACCGCGGCGAACCCGAGGCGTACGAGCTGATCCGGCGGATCGTCGACCCCGTCGCCGCGAGGCTCGGCACGCGCGTCATCTGGGTCATGGGCAACCACGACGAGCGCGACGCGTTCCGGCGCGGCCTCCTCGGCGACGGCATCGGCGGGCAACGTCCCGTCGACCGCGTCGACGACGTCGACGGGCTGCGCGTGATCGCGCTCGACTCGACGGTGCCCGGCCACCACCACGGCGAGGTCTCGGGCGACCAGCTCGACTGGCTCGCCGAGGAACTCGCCATCCCCGCGCCGCACGGCACGATCCTCGCGATGCATCACCCGCCCGTGCCGAGCGTGCTCGACCTCGCAGTCTCCGTCGAGCTCCGCGACCAGTCCGCGCTCGCCGAGGTGGTCGCGGGCAGCGACATCCGCGCGATCATCGCCGGGCACCTGCACTACTCCTCGACGGCGACGTTCGCGGGCGTCCCGGTCTCGGTCGCCTCGGCGAGCTGCTACACGCAGGACCTCACGGTGCCCGCCGGCGGCACGCGCGGGTGGGACGGGGCTCGCGCCTTCAACCTCGTGCACGTGTACCCGACGACCGTGCTGCACTCGGTCGTGCCGCTCGGCGACCACGCGCCGCTCGACTTCATCGACGCCGACGAGTCGGCGCGTCGCCTCTCCGCCGACGGCATCGTGATCCCGGATGCTGCCGCGACGCCTGCACCGGCACCCGACGCCGCGTCGTCCGTCGCCGGACTGCCGCCGCTCGTCGCACCGCCGTCGACCCTCTCGCTGCGTCCGTAGGCGAACGCCGGGCGCCCACGTCGTCAGGCGGTCAGGCTCGGCCGCTCGTCCGTCGCGGCCGGCGCCGAGGCATCCGGCCGGGGCTTCTCCCAGGGTGCCGCGAACGGGAAGTAGCGCTCGAGGAAGTCGATGACCGCCTCGGTGCGTTCCTCGACCGAGATCTCGGGGAAGCTCCCGTCGTTCAGGCAGAACATGTCCATGTCGCGACGCTTCAGCAGCCGCTTCATCCCGGGCAGGGCGCGCTGCAGCGTCGTCTCGATGTACTTGACCTTCGCGTCGGTCTGCACGACCGCTCGTCCGGTGAGCAGTGCGAAGTAGTGGTACAGCGAGTTGGTGACGGAGATGTCGGTCGCCGAGCGGAATCGGCTCGCCGCGGTGCGGCGGAACTCCTCGGGGAAGGTCGCCTCGAGGTCGGCCATGACGCTCCGGCGGAGCGGTGCCGCGCAGTGCTCGAGGTGACGCGTGGTGACCTTGCCGAACCGCTCGTGGAGCAGGGCGCGGTTCACGCGCGCGGCGTTCTCGAAGCCCGACCGACTCGGGTCGGAGTCGCCCAGGCCGATCCGCGTCCCGGCCTCCACGAACTTCGTCACGCCGCCGGGCGAGAAGAAGAGGTCGGGTGAGACCGGCCGGCCGAAGAACATGTCGTCGTTCGAGTAGAGGAAGTGCTCGGCGATGCCGGGGATGCGGTGCAGCTGGCTCTCGACCGCGTGCGAGTTGTACGTCGGGAGCACGGACGTATCGGCGAACATGTCCTCGGCGCGCACGACCGTGACCTTCGGGTGCCTCGCGAGCCATGCCGGCGGGCGCGAGTCGGTGCAGATGAAGATGCGGCGCACCCACGGCGCGAAGAGGTACACCGAACGGAGCGCGTACTTCAGCTCGTCGATCTGCCGGTAGCGGGCCTCGGAGTCGTCGCCCTCGCCCACGACGTAGGTCTGCATGCGCCGGGCGCGCTCGCGGAGGAACTCGACGTCGGACCCGTCGACCCACGAGAACACTATGTCGATCTCGAAGTCGACGTCGCTCGCGAGCGGCTGCCACATGTGCTCGAGCGTCCGCCAGTCGCGGCCGTGCAGGTGCACGGTCTCCTCGACCGCCTCGCCGCGCGGGAGCGTGCGGCGCATCAGCGCGTTCTCGATCGGGGCTTCGATCACGTCGTCGCCGAAGCGCCAGAACTCCAGCTGGACCGCGGACTCCGCGCCGTAGCGCAGCCGGCCGACGGGTTCGATGCGCGGCCGGTAGAGGCGCACGGCGTGCGGCTTGCGCACGGTGGAGAGCGTGCCGTCGGCGACGAGCACGTCGGGGGCGTCCGTCGCCTTGGCGGGCACGAGCGTCGCCGAGTAGAACGGCTCGTTCGCGAACGCGGTCGAGAGGGCGCGGACGACGCGCTTGCGGTCGCGGCGGTCGACCGTGATCACCGGCCGGCCGCCGTCGCGGCGCACGAGCAGGTAGTCGATCCGGCCGGCGTCGAGGGCGGATGCCACGGCGAGGAGGTCCTCGACCATCGACTCGTGCGGGGTCGCATGTCCGTTCCGCAGCGCGAACTGGCCGCGGCGCACCACGAGGTCGTCGCGACGGAATCGCGCGTGCTCGGCATCGGGGGCGACGAGGACGAGCTCGGGGACCCCGCTCAGCTGCAGTCCGCGATCGTCGGGGGTGCGCCGGTGGAAGGCGTCGCCCTCGATCGGGGTGCGTTCGTCGCGGGGCTGGTCGGGCTCGTTCGTCGTCACGTCGTGGGGTGCTCCGGTTCCGGTGGGCGGATGGCGCGAGTGCGCCGGATGGGTCAATCGTACGTCCGCGGGGGAGCGCGCTCGCGGCGCTCGACGGCGCCGCCGTATTGCGCCGCGTGTCGCGCGGTGACGCGCGGTGACGGGCTGCCGTTGAGGCGCCCGCCCGGGCTTCCGTAGCCTCGACGGACCCGCCATCCAGGAGGCGTCATGACCAGCACCGCGACCACCGTGCCCGCTGCCGCACCCGCCGCGTCGGGCGCGCCCGCCGACGCCCGCGCGATGCGCGTCGCGCCCGGCCCGCTCGCCGAGCTCGTCGACGTCGGCCTCGAGGTGCCGGTGCTCGGCGGGGGCAGGGTGCGGCACGTGAACCTCGACATCGCGGCATCCGCCCCTGCCCTCTCCGCGGTCGCGGCGCACGTCGCCGCCGTGCTGCCCTACTACGCGAGCGTGCACCGCGGCACGGGCTACGCGTCGCAGGCGTCGACCGCGCTGCTCGAGGACGCCCGCATCGCGGTGGCGCGGCACGTCGGCGCCCGCCTCGACGACCTCGTGGTCGTCACGCGCAACACGACCGATGCGCTCAACCTGCTCGCCGGCGCCGTGCCCGGCGAGACCGTGGTCCTCGACATCGAGCACCACGCCAACCTGCTGCCGTGGGAGCGGCGCGGGCGACGCGTCGTCGCGGCGCGCCCCACGTTCGCGGCGACGCTCGACGAGCTCGCCGCCGAGCTCGCCCGCCGCCCGGCCGCACTGCTGTCCGTCACCGGCGCGTCGAACCTCACGGGCGAGGTGCTCCCGCTCGAGGCGCTGGCCGACCTCGCGCACGCCCACGGTGCGCGGCTCGCCGTCGACGCCGCGCAACTGCTGCCGCACCGACGCGTCGACCTCGCGGCATCCGGCATCGACTACCTGGCCTTCTCGGGCCACAAGGCGTACGCGCCGTTCGGGGCGGGCGCACTCGTCGGCCGCGCCGACTGGCTCGATGCCGCGGCCCCGCACCTCGCCGGCGGCGGCGCCGTCGAGTCGGTGTCGATCGAGTCCGCCGAGTGGAAGACCGGACCGGAGCGGCACGAGGCGGGGACGCCGAACGTCGTCGGCGCGGCGGCCCTCGCGCGCGCCCTCGTCGAGCTCGAGCGGCTCGGCGACGACGCGCGAGGCGCCCACGAGGACGCGCTCGCAGCTCGGCTGCACCACGGGCTCGCGGCCCGGCACGGCGTGCGCGTGCTGCGCGGGTTCGACGACCTCGACGACCGGCTCGGGATCGCGACCATCGAACTCGAGCGCGGATCGGTCGGGCTCGTGGCCGCCGCGCTCGCGGCCGAGCACGGCATCTCGGTGCGAGCCGGGCGCTTCTGCGCGCACCCGTTCTTCGACCGCCTCGCGACCCGGGCGAACGGCCTGCGGGTCAGCCTCGGCGCGGGATCGTCGGCCGACGACGTCGACCGCTTCCTCGATGGCCTCGCCCGGCTGGTCGCCGACGGCCCGGCGTTCGCCTACGACCGAACGCCGGCCGGGTGGTGCCCGCGGACGGACGATCGGCCGCGCCCGAGCTTCGCCTGACGGCGTGCGCCCGGTGCTCGCGGCGACGCGCCTACACTGGTTCGGGTCGAAGGGGGGTCGGATGCGTCCGCTCAGCGAGGACGAACTCCGGTCGTCGTTCGTGAACGCGACCGACCGGGAGATCGAGGAGCTCGAGCTGCCGCTGGAGTACCTGCTGGTCGACTGGGAGCACGTCGACGCGCTCGCCTGGCGCGACCGCAAGGCCGGACGACGCGGCTACCTCGTCACGCTGATCGACGACGAGCCCGTCGGGATCGTGCTCCGGGCTGCGGACCCGCCTTCGTCGCGGTTCCGCGCCGGGATGTGCAACCTCTGCCACACGCAGCAGCCCGCGAACCAGGTCACCATGTTCTCCGCGCGACGCGCGGGCGAGGCCGGTCGGAACGGCAGCACGGTGGGCACGTACGCCTGCAGCGACCTCTCCTGCCAGGAGAACGTGCGCCTGCACGCGCCGCTCGCGCCGGCAGAGGTGCGGAGCGGCTCGCACGCGTGGTCGCGCATCGACGGGCTCGCGCGCCGCACGCGGGCGTTCGTCCAGGGCGTCCTCGCCGACTGAGCCCGCCGGCGTGCGGCGCGCGGTATCCGTCAGGCGTCGAGCGCGACGGGCTCGAGCGTCGGACGCTTGGCCGTGCGACCATCGCCCGAGGACCGCCCGGTGAGGCGGCGGCCGATCCAGGGCAGGACGTACTCGCGGTAGTACGTGGCGGTGTTGCGGCTCTTCTGGCCGGCGGGCGCTGCCGCCACCTCGGCGACGCCCCACTCGTCGGGCACGGGCACGCCGAGCGCGGTGAGCACGTTCGAGGCGACCTTCGCGTGCCCCAGCGAGTTGAGGTGCAGCTTGTCTGCCGACCAGTAGCGGATGTCGCGGAGCGACCGGTCGCCGAAGTTGTCGACGAACGTGACGCCGTCGAGCTGCGCCAGGTCCTGCAGCGCGACCGTGAGGCGCGCGCCGCGCGCGTCGAACACGCGGCCGAGCGGGAGGTGGTCGGTCGGGTTCGCGCCGCTCAGCATGAGCACGTGGATCCCGGCGTCGCGGATGCGGTGGATCGCCAGCCGGAAGCGGTCCGCGACCACCTCCTCGGGCATGCGCGGGCGGAGCATGTCGTTGCCGCCGCCGTTGAAGCTGATGACCTCGGGGCCGAGCGCGATCGCCGCATCGAGCTGCTCGTCGATGATCGGGCCGAGCTTGCGGCCCCGGATCGCCAGGTTGGCGTAGCGGACCGGCTCGGGCGCGGCCGCCTTCGCGAGCCCGAGCGCGACGAAGTCGGCCCAGCCGCGGGAGACGCCGTCGGGCAACTCGTCGCCGACGCCCTCCGTGAAGCTGTCGCCGATCGCCGCGTACGAGTGGAACATGGCCTCCACGCTATCGCGACGCATCCGCCGCCCCGACCGCGCGCCGGCGCCGGCATCGCACCGGCGGACCGGGGTCAGTGGGCGTGCTCGAGCTCGCAGTCGGCGCCCGGATAGAGCAGTGCCTCGTGTCCGTCGTCGAAGCGCACGAGGTAGGGCGGACCGCCGTCGGCGCCGCGCACCTCGAGGACCTCGCCGTGCTTCTCCGCGCTGCCCACCTGCTTGCCGTGGATGACCAGCCGGTCGCCGACCGTCGCCTGCATCGCGAACCTCCTCGTCCTCCCGTCAGGGTACGCCGACGCGCCCGGGGCCGGTAGGGCCTCCGGCCCCCGGCCGCACGGCGGCGTCAGTCGGTCGCGAGCAGCGCCGCCCAGAGGTCGGCACGGGCGTGGAATCCCGAGAGGTCGCGACCGAGCAGCTTCTCCGCGAGCGCGATCCGGCTGCGCACGGTGTGACGGTGCACGCCGAGCTCCTGCGCGGTCGCGTCGAACTGCCCGCCGTGCTCGAGCCAGGTCCGCGTGGTCTCGAGCAGCGTCGTGCCCTGCTCGCGGTCGTACTCGATGAGCGGCTCGAGCGTCGCGCGGGCGACCGCACGCGCGTCGGTGCGGGCGAGGAACGCGAGGACGCCCTGCCGGCTGATGTCGTCGAACCACACCACTCCGGGTGCGGTCTCGCGGGCGCGCTCGACGGCGCGCAGCGCCTGCTCGTGCAGGCGAGCGAGTTCGGCGAGCGATGCCGCGTCGGAGACGCCGACGGGCACGTCGAACTCGTTCGCGAGCTCGTCGGCGACCTCGCGGTCGTCGTCCTGGCAGACGACGACGACCGACTCGCCGTCACGTCCGAAGAAGAGCCGGCCGTCGCGGTCGTCGACCCGGAGCTCGAGGAACTCCGCGAGCCGATCGGCGTGGTCGGGCGGCAGGTCGGCCACGGCGACGCGCACGGGTTCGGCGGGCAGCGGGCCCCACATCTCCGCGGAGACCTCGGCCGCGAGGTCGACGTCACCGGCGAGCATCGACCGCAGCAGGCCCGAACGGAGGTGCCCGCGCGCCCGGTCGAGGTCGCGGTTCTGCTCCAGCGCGAGCCCGGCGAGCGCGATGACCGCGGTCACCACCTCCCGGCCCGCCTGGTCGAGCTCGGGGGAGTCGCCGATGGCGAGCACGCCGCGCAGCGCACCGCCGGCGCCGAGCGTCTGCAGGGTCATCCGCTGCGCCCTGCCCACCGAGGCGCCCGCCTCGAGCGTGCGACTCGCGCGCTGCCCGCGTCGGAGCATCGTCCGCGCCTCGCCGACGACCTCGCCGAGTGCGGGCTGGCCGAGGCCGCCGACGGGCGCCTCGCGGTCGAGGGCGCCCGCGGCATCCACCAGCCCGACCCACGTGCCGAGGCGGTTGCTCAGCTCGCTGAGCGTCGCGCCCAGGCCGTCGGGCCGGAGTGCGGCGAGCGAGATCGCCCGCTGCGCCTGGAGCGCCCAGGCCTGGCGGGCGTTCGCGTCGGCCGCGTTGAGCTCGGCGATCGTGCGCGCGACGCGGATGAACGGGGTGCGGTACGGCACCTCGAAGAGGGGCACGCCATGGCGTGCGCAGGCCTCGACGAGGAGTGCGGGCGTGCCGTCGCGGACGACCTCCGTGCCGAAGCCGAGGGCCGAGACCCCGGCGCCCGCGAGACGCGCGACGTACGCGTCGAAACCGGCCGGGTCGTCGCTGCCGCTGTCTGCGCCGAACTGGGTGCCGGTCGTGAGCAGGACCTGCCCGGGCTCGATGAACGGCGCCGGATCGGCGAGGTCGGAGCTGTGGACCCAGGGCACCGCGGCGTCGAGGGCATGCGCCGGCAGCGACGCCGCGTCGGTCAGCAGCGTGAGCGCGAGGTCGTCTCGGCCGAGCAGGGTGCGCACGGTGGGCTTCATCGGTGATCCTCGCCTCGGTCGAGAATGTACGTCGAGTCGAACACTCAGCGCCGAGTGTACAGCCCGGTGATTCGACCCGCCCTCAGGTGACGGCGCTTCGGTGCGCGAACCGTGGCTCGCGCCAGACCTCGCTCTCCAGCACGTCGTGGAGCGACTCGACCGCATCCCACACGTCAGCATGCGTGACGTAGAGCGGGGTGAACCCGAACCGCATGAGGTCCGGCGCCCGGAAATCACCGATCACGCCGCGCTCGATGAGCGCCTGCATGACCGCGTAGCCGTCCTCATGGCGCAGGGCGACCTGGCTCCCGCGCCGCGTCGATCGCCGTGGCGTCACCACCTCGATCGGCCACGCGCCGAGCCTGCGGTCCACGAGCGCCATGAAGAGCTCGGTGAGCCTGAGGCTCTTCTCCCGCACGAGCGACATGTCCACCTCGGCCCAGATGTCCAGGCTCGCCTCGAGCGCGGCGAGCGAGAGCAGTTGCGGCGTGCCCACCCGGAACCGGCCGATCCCGCTCATCGGCTCGTATCCGATCTCGAAGTCGAACGGCCTGGCATGCCCGTGCCAACCCGTCACCGCGGGCCTCGCCGCCTCGTGGTGCCGTGATGCGGCCCACATGAACGACGGCGATCCGGGCCCTCCGTTCAGGTACTTGTACGTGCATCCGACCGCGAAGTCCGCGCCGGCCGCCCCGAGGTCGATCGGCACCGCGCCCACGCTGTGGCAGAGGTCCCAGACCATGATCGCGCCCGCCTCGTGCACGCGCGCCGTGACCTCGGCGAGATCGTGCATCCGCCCGGTCCGGTAGTCGACGTGCGTGAGCACGACGACGGCGACGTCGTCGCCGAGCAGCTCGTCGAGCGCCGGACCCCCGTCGCGCACGAGCCGACGCTCGAGCGGCGTCGCGCCGCCCGCCATCGACTGGACGGCTTCGATCACGTAGAGGTCGGTGGGGAAGCTGCCGTGCTCGGCCACGATCACGTTCCGGTCGGGTCGGAGGCGTGCGGCCGCCGTGACCACCTGGAACAGGCTCCCCGAGGTCGAGTCCCCGAGCACGACTTCGCCCTCCGCCGCGCCGATGAGCGGAGCGATGCGGTCCCCGACCGATTGCGGCTTGGCGAACCATCCGGCGTCGTTCCAACTCCGGATCAGGCCGATGCCCCACTCCTCCGCGATGACCCGGTCGACGTGCGCCCGCGTGGCGCGGGGCAGCGCGCCGAGCGAGTTGCCGTCGAGGTAGACGATCCCGTCGGGGAGGTCGAATCGCTCGCGGAACGGTGCCAGCGGGTCGGCCGCGTCGAGCGACTCGCACGTCGCGCGGTCGATCGTCGTCGGGCCGGGGGCCGTCGAGTCCGGGTGCAGCATGATCGGTCCGCCTCTCGGGTCGGTCTGCGTGGTCACAGCGCGAGGAAGCGCCGCGCGTTGTCGTGGAGGATCGCGGCCCGCTCGGCATCGTCGAGGCGATCCGAGCGCGCGACGACGTCGCCGACGGGGGACTCGCCCAGCGGGTAGGGGTAGTCGCTGCCGAGCATCACCTGCGACGCGCCGAGTGTCTCGACCAGCAGGTGCAGCGCCGCCGGATCGAAGACGACGGAGTCGACGCTGAAGCGCTCGAGGTACGCGGACGGCGGCAGGTCGCTGACGCCGACGAGGTCCGGTCGGCGATGCCACGCGTTCTCGAAGCGACCGAGCCAGAACGCGAAGGAGCCTCCGCCGTGCGCGAAGGCGATGCGCAACGACGGCGGGACGCGATCGAACACGCCGCCGAGGATCATCGCGATGATCGACAGGTGGGTCTCGGCCGGCATCCCCGTCAGCCAGCGGGCCATCCATCGGTCGAGTCGGGGCGACTCGGGCATGTCCCACGGGTGCACGAACACCGGCACGCCCTGCGCCGCACAGTGCTGCAGGACCGTGACGATGCCCTCGTCGTCGAGATCGCGATCGCCCACGTGGTTCCCGATCTCGATGCCGCGGTGCCCCGACTCGATCGCGCGGTCGATCTCGGCGCACGCGGCGTCCGGGTCCTGCAGCGGCACCTGCGCGAACGGGACCAGGCGTTCGGGCGCCGGTGCGCAGACCTCGAGCGCGAGGTCGTTGAAGATCCGGGCCACCGCGGCAGCGCGATCGCCCGGCTGGTCGTACGAGAAGAAGACGGGCGTCGGCGAGATGACCTGGATGTCCACGCCGTCGCGATCCATGTCCGCCACGCGCGCCCCGGCGTCCCAGCAGTTCGCCTCGATCCGACGGAACTCGCTCGAGCCGACGAGGATCATGGCCTCGCGCTCGGAGTCCACGCGCAACGACGGCCAGGTGCCCGGCCCGACGCGGGCGGTCAGGTCGGGCCAGCCGTTCGGCACGAAGTGCGTGTGGACGTCGATCGACCCCACCCGGTCAGCCCTTGCCCGGGTGGACGGTGCCGCACTTCGGGCACGTGCGGCCCTCCTCGCTCTCGTAGAAGTCGCGGAAGACGGGCGGAAGGTCCTCGACGATGTCTCGCACCTGCAGCTCGACCTCGTGCACCTTCGTGTCGCAGTTCGGGCAGAACCAGGCGAACCTCTCGAGCGTGCCCTCCTCGCGGATGCGCTCGATCACGATGCCGATCGAGCCGGCCTCGGGACGCTGGGGGGAGTGGTACACGTTGCCGGGGAGCAGCCACATCTCGCCCTCGCGGATGTCGATCCGCTGCAGGCCCTCGTCGGTCTGGATGTTGACGTGCATGTTCCCGCGGTACTGGTAGAACCACTCCTCGTACGGGTCGAAGTGGAAGTCGGTGCGCTGGTTCGGACCGCCGACGACCTGCACGATGAAGTCGCCCATCGGCTCCCATGCCTGCTTGTTGTTGACCGGCGGCTTGAGCAGGTGCTCGTGCTCGCGGATCCAGGCGGCGAAGTCGATGACGGGTGGGATGGTGGTCACGGTTCCTCCTCGGTGGTGGTGGTGGTGGTTCGTTCGGCCTCGTCGCCGACCGGGTGACGGGCGACGGCCTGGATCTCGATGCGCAGGTGCGGATGCGGGAGCGCATGCACCGCGACCGTGGTCCGGGCCGGTCCGGATTCGTCGAAGTACTCCGCCCAGACGGCGTTGTACGCGGCGAAGTCGTTCATGTCGACGAGGTAGGCCGTCGCCTGCACGAGGTCGCCGAGCCCGCACCCCGCCTCGGCGAGGATGCCTCGGATGTTCTCGAGGACCGCGCGGGTCTGCGTCGCCGCGTCGAGCCTCGTCGCGCCGAACTCGTCGGCCTCGGCGCCCTCGATCGTGTTGTCGGGGCGGCGGCTGCTCGTGCCGGAGACGAACACGAAGCCGCCGGCGAGCCTGGCGTGCGGGAAGCGTCCGCGGGGCGTCGCCTTCCCGTCCACGGTGATGGCGTCGGCGGTCATCGCGTCTCCTCCTCGTCCACGCGCACCGAGACCCGCCCGAGCCCGGCCACCTCTGCCGCGACGGAGCCCCGCGCGGGCGCCGGCACGGCGGCGGTCGCGGCGCCCGCGAGCAGCACCATGCCCTCGCGGAGCTCGAGCCCGCGCCGGCGCGCGAGGCGCTGCGCGGCGGGGATGGCGCGGAGCGGGTCGCCGAGGATCGCCGCGGTCGAGCCCACCTGCGCCTGACGGCCGCCGAGCTCGAGGGCGACCGCGCGGTTCGCCAGGGTCGCGGCGGCGTCGGCGGCCCGCCACGGACCGATCGCGAACGCCGAAGCCGACGCGTCGTCGGCGATCACGTCGCCGAGGTCGAAGCGGAAGTCCCGGTACCTCGAGTCGATGACCTCGAGTGCCGGCGCCACCGCGGCGATCGCGGCGGACGCCTCGGAGTCGGGATCGGCGATCCCCGGTCCCAGCAGGAACGCGATCTCGGGCTCGACCCGGGGATGGATTCCGCGGCCCGCGGGGACGGCGTCGCCGTCGACGACGCGCATCGCGTCGGTCAGGCTCCCGATGATCACGTCGTCGACGCCCATCTGCCGCGCCTTCTCGCGGCTGGTGAAGCCGAGCTTCACGCCCACGACGCGCTCGCCGCGTGCGGTGCGGAGCGACACGAGCGCGCGTTGGACCTCGTACGCCGCGTCGAGGTCGAGCGGTCGATCGTCGGAGGGCCGTGCGATCGGGAGCGCCCGTCGTTGCGCCTCGTCGAGCGCGTGGGCGAGGCGCGCGGTCCGGCCGGGTGCGGTGCGGGGCGCTGGTGGAGCGGATGCCTCGACGGCGAGGTCCTCGGTCATGACGCACCCCCGGCGGCCCCCGCGCGTGCCGCGGCGAGGTCGAGCGCGACGTCCACGATCATGTCCTCCTGGCCGCCGATCATCCGGCGGCGCCCCAGTTCGACGAGGATGTCGCGGGCGTCCAGCCCATGGCGCTCGGCGGCGCGCTCGGCGTGCAGTAGGAAGCTCGAGTAGACGCCCGCGTAGCCGAGCGTGAGCGTCTCGCGGTCCACGCGCACCGGGCGGCGCTGCAGCGGGCGCACCAGGTCCTCCGCGGCATCCTGCAGGGCGAAGAGGTCGGCGCCGTGGGACCAGCCGAGCAGGTCGGCGACCGCGACGAACGCCTCGATCGGGCAGTTGCCGGCGCCCGCGCCCTGCCCGGCGAGGGACGCGTCGACCCGGGTGGCGCCGTGCTCGACCGCCGTGATGCTGTTCGCCACGCTCAGGGAGAGGTTCTCGTGCGCGTGGATGCCGATCTCGGTCGCCGGGTCGAGCACGTCGCGGTAGGCGTCGATGCGGTCGGCGACGTCGCGCATCGTCAGGCGTCCGCCCGAGTCGGTGACGTAGACGCAGTCCGCGCCGAAGGACTCCATGAGCCGAGCCTGCTCGGCGAGCCCGCGCGGGTCGTTCAGGTGGCTCATCATGAGGAACCCCGAGACGTCCATGCCCTGGTCCTTCGCCCAGGCGATGTGCTGCTCCGCGACATCGGCCTCGGTGCAGTGGGTCGCGACCCGGACGCTGCCGACGCCCAGGTCGCGCGCGCGGGCGAGGTCGTCGATCGTGCCGATGCCGGGGAGGATCAGCGTGGTCAACCGCGCTCGCCGCAGCACGGAGGCGGCCGCCTCGATCCACTGCTCGTCGGTCCTGGCTCCATGCCCGTAGGCGACGCTCGACCCGCCGAGCCCGTCGCCGTGCGCGACCTCGATCGCGTCGACGCCGGCCGCCTCCAGCGCCGACGCGATCTCGCGGACCTCATCGGTGCCGTACCGGTGGGCGATGGCGTGCATGCCGTCGCGGAGGGTGACGTCCTGGAGGTAGACCCGTGGCGTCGTCGCGGTCATGCCGGTACTCCCGTCCGGTCGGCGATGAGGTGCTCGGCGGTGCGCAGTGCCGCCGAGGTCATGATGTCGAGGTTGCCCGCGTACTCCGGCAGGTAGTGGCCGGCGCCGGCGACCTCGAGCAGGATCGTGACGCGGGTTCCGCTGAACGGTCGCCCGAGAGCCGGCACGAAGGCCTCCTCGACCCGATCGAACTGCACGTCCTGCTTGAGGTCGTACCCGCCGACGTACGTCCGCACGTCGGCGGCCATGGCGGCGACGGACGTCCGCACGGCCCCCCGATCGAGCTCGCCCGAGACGAGGCAGTACACCGTGTCTCGCATGATGAGCGGGGGGTCGGCGGGATTCAGCACGATGATCGCCTTGCCGCGCTCCGCGCCGCCGATGACCTCGATGGCACGCGCCGTCGTCTGCGTGAACTCGTCGATGTTCGCCCTGGTCCCCGGACCGGCGGACCGGGACGCGATGGAGGCGACGATCTCGGCGTAGGCGACCGGCGCCACGCGCGAGACCGCTGCGACCATCGGGACCGTGGCCTGGCCGCCGCAGGTGACCATGTTGACGTTGGTCGCGTCGAGGTGGTCGCCGAGGTTCACGACCGGCACGACGTAGGGGCCGATCGCGGCGGGCGTGAGATCGACCACCAATCGCCCGAGGTCCCGCACGACGGCGTCGTTGCGTGCGTGCGCCGCGGCCGACGTCGCGTCGAACACGAGCTCGACGTCGGCGAACTCCGGCAGCCGCACCAGGCCGTCGACGCCTTCGTGCGTCGTCGCGACCCCCAGGCGGCGAGCGCGGGCGAGTCCGTCCGAGTCGGGATCGATGCCGGCCATCGCGACGACCCTCAGGTGCGTCGAGAGCCGCTTCACCTTGATCATCAGGTCGGTGCCGATGTTGCCCGAGCCGATGATGGCGACGTCCGTGGTCATGCTGCTCCTCCGTCGGTCGTGGTGGGCGCATCCACCGCCGGTGTCGTCGCGGCGCGTCCGGTGAACTCGGTGCGCACCTCGCCCAGGCCGTCGAGCCGGGCGTGGAAGTGCCCGGGCGTCGCGGCGACCATGGGGCCGAGGGCTCCCGAGAGCACGACCTCGCCCGCACGCAGGGGTCGTCCGTGCCGGGCGACCGCCCGTGCCAGCCAGGCGACGGCGATCACGGGGCTCCCGAGGCACGCGGAGCCTGCGCCGGTCGAGGCCGGTTCGCCGTCGCGGTCGAGCCGCATGCCGACGCCGGCCAGGTCGAGCCCGTCGAGCCGGTGGGGGGTCGTCCCGAGGACGACCGCGCCGCTCGAGGCGTTGTCGGCGATGGTGTCGGCGATGCGGATGTCCCAGCCGGAGATCCGCGAGTCGACGACCTCGATGGCGGGCAGGACGAACTCGGTGGCGCGCATCACGTCGGCGACATGGGTGGTCGGGGAATCGAGGTCGCGTCCGAGGACGAACGCCACCTCGGCTTCGACGCGCGGTTGCAGGAACCGGCCGAGGTCGAGCGGCTCGCGGTCGTCGGCGATCATGTCGTCGAGGAGCACGCCGTAGTCGGGCGTGGAAACGCCGAACTGCGCCTGGACGGCCGGCGAGGTCAGTCCGACCTTGCGACCGACGATCCGTGCGCCTGCCGTCACCCGACGGTCGATGCCGAGGGACTGGACGGCGTAGGCCGCCTCCTGGGTGTCCTCGCCGAGCAGGTCGCGCACGGGCGCGCAGGTGACCCGGGCGCACGATGCAGCATGGAGCCGCGCCTGGGCGGCGTGGATCGCTTCCGGGGTTCCGATCGCGTCGGTCGTCGCGGTCTGCGGGGAGCTCACAGTTGCACGCAGACGTTGGTGGGCTCGGTGTAGAACTCGAGCGAGTGCATTCCGCCCTCTCGACCGATGCCGGAGAGTCCGACGCCGCCGAACGGGCTGCGGAGGTCGCGCAGGTACCAGGTGTTGACCCACGACATGCCGACCCGCATGCGCTGGGCGACCCGGTGGCCGCGCGCCAGGTCGGTCGTCCAGGTGACCGCGGCGAGGCCGTACTCGGTGTCGTTGGCGAGCGCGATCGCCTCCTCCTCGGTGTCGAAGGGCATGACGACCGCGGCAGGTCCGAAGATCTCCTCGCGCACGGTCCGGTTCGAGTTCCCCAGGCCGGTCCAGAGGGTCGGCTCGATCCACGAGCCCGCGTCGAGTCCGTCGCCGAGGGTCGGGATGCCGCCGCCCGCGAGGAGCTCGGCACCCTCGTGGAGCGCGAGGTCGTAGTAGGAGAGGACCTTCTCGCGATGCGCCGCCGAGACGAGCGGACCGGTCGTCGTCGCGGGGTCCTCGGGGCGACCGAGTCGGAGGCGCCGGGCGTGGTCGGCGAGGCCGGCCGCGACCTCGTCGAAGACCGAGCGCTCGACGTAGATGCGCTCGGTGCAGAGGCAGACCTGACCGGTGTTCAGGTAGGTCGAACGCGCGAGGCCGGCGACCGCCGCGTCGAGGTCGGCGTCGGCGAACACGATGGCGGCGTTCTTGCCGCCCAGCTCGAACGAGACGGGCCGGACGCGCGGGGCGACCGCTCGCATGATGGCCGAGCCCGTGCTGGACTCGCCGGTGAAGGTGACGCCGTCGATGCCGGGGTGGGTCGTGAGGTGCTCGCCGGCCGATCCCGGGCCGAAGCCGTGCACGACGTTCACGACGCCGTCGGGGACGCCGGCCTCGGCGATGATCTCGGCGAGCAGCGTGGCCGATGACGGGGTCTCCTCGGACGGCTTCACCACGACGGTGTTGCCGGACGCGAGTGCCGGAGCGAGCTTCCAGGTGAGCAGGAGCAGGGGGAGGTTCCACGGCACGATCACGGCGACCACGCCGAGCGGGGCGCGCACCGCGTAGTTGAGCGCTCGGCGACCGTCGTGCAGTTCGGTGAGGTAGGAGTCGAGGCCGGCCGCCGAGGCGGTGTCCGCGAACGAGCGGAAGTTCGCCGCGGCGCGCGCGACGTCGAGGTCGCGGGCGAGCGTCTCGGGCTTGCCGGTGTCGCCGACCTCTGCGGCCACGAGTTCCTCGCTGCGACGTTCGACGACGTCGGCGACCCGCCGGAGCAGCCGGGCGCGTTCGGCGACGGGCATGCGACCCCACGGGCCCTCGAGCGCCGCCCGCGCGGCGGCGACCGCGCGGTCGACCTCCCGTGGTCCGGCCTCGTGCACCACGGCGATCGGCGTGCCGTCGACCGGGTCGATCTTCTCGAAGGTGCCCACCCCGTCGACGGACTCGCCGCCGATCACGTTTCGGAGCTCGCGGGGGGTCGAGCTCCGCGTCGGGAGAGGGGCCGTGAGCGGTGCCGGCGTCGTCGGGGAGGGCATGCGTTCAGGCTAGGAATGCGAAGCGATGCCGACAAATGCTCTTGTGATGCACTGCCATGCCCATACGGCTATAGTCCGGGCCATGGTCACCGATCGACTCCTGGACGGCCGGCTCAAGCTCCGGCATCTCGTGCTCATCACCGCCATCGCCGACGAGGGCACGCTGGTGCGCGCCGCCGAGTCGTTGCACATCACCCAGCCCGTCGTCACGCGCGGCCTCCGCGAGGTCGAGGACCTCCTCGGAGTGCAGCTGTTCGAGCGGATGCCGCGGGGCGTCGCTCCCACGCAGTACGGCGGGCCGTTCATCGAGCGCGCGCGGTCTGTGCTCGCCGAGCTCCGCGCGGCCGACGAGGAGGTCCGCCTCATGCAGACGGGCCAGCTCGGCACGGTCACGGTCGGTACGCACCTCGCGGGCTCGAACCTGCTCCTGCCTCGAGCCATCGCCGCGCTGAAGTCGGATCACCCGCGCCTCACCGTCGTCGTCCGCGAGGGCACGCCCGACACGCTGCAGCAGCTCCTGCTCTCGGGCGACCTCGACCTCACCGTCGGCCGCCTCTCGCCGACGGTGCCCGTGCGTCTCGAACAGGAGCGCCTGCACCACGAGCCGATCCGACTCGTGGCCAGGGCGGGCCATCCGGTCCACACCGGCACGCGGGGGACCTCGCTCGCCGCGCTGCTCGCCTTCCCGTGGATCTTCCCGGTCGCGCAGACGGCGCTCCGGGCCGAACTCGAGGCGGTGTTCTTCCACGAGGGGCTCCCGCTGCCGGCGGACCGGGTGGAGTGCACGTCGATGCTGACCCTCCGGAGCCTGCTCGTGTCGACGGATGTCATCGCGGCGCTGCCCATGTTCATCGCCGTCGACGACCGGGACGTGAAGATCCTGCCGACGCCGCTGAGCTCGATCCGCCGATCGGTCGGGGTCACGCTCCCGAAGGATCGCGCGCCGTCACCCGCGGCCGCCGCCCTCCTCATGCACCTCCGGGAGGAGGGGGCTCGGCTCGCGGCGCTCGAGCGCGAGTACGCCACGGCAGAGGCCGCGCCATTCCACTGATATGCCCATATGGTCATGGCAACGAGCCGTATAGATATTGGACAGCATCGATCCGGCCGATGACGCTGAAGGGGTCGACGCGTGGAGGCGTCGAACCCGATTCTTCTCCCGACCCTGGAGGCGTCATGGCCGGATCCCCCTACGTTCCCGATGCGAAGAAGTACCGCCCGGAGGACTTCGAGCGAGTCGCAGGCGAGCCTGCCGACCCGGCGCCCGGGACGTGGGGGATGCAGCCCGACGGCACCTTCGTGCCGCCGGCGCACACGCCCTCGGTGCCGCGTGACGTCTTCGTCGACTGGCCCGGCCAGCTCGACTACCGCGACCCCGAGACCTACGCGCTGAACGCGACCGCCGAGGCGTTCTACCCGATCGTCGTGAACACGAGCCACTCGTGGCAGTGCATCTACGACATGGACGGCACGCGCTACATGCTGCACTACGGCGGAGGCAACCACTGGAAGCTCTACGACATCACCGACCCCCGCGACCTGAAGGTCGTCGACGAGGAGCAGTGGGGCTGGGGCGACCCCCGCCCGCAGTTCGGCGCGACGACGGTGCAGTGGAACGAGAAGCTCGGCACGCACCTCGCGGTCCAGGCGAGCGAGACGCCCCGCTACTTCCTCAAGGGCCGCGTCGCGAACAAGTGGACCGACGACACCGTCGAGGGCCAGCTGCTCGAGTGGGAGGGCCTGCGCGGCTTCCGCACGTTCCGGATGAACGGCCCGAGCCCGCGCGACTGGATCCTCATCAACGAGACCTCGACCGACCCGAACCACGGCCCCGACGAGATCCAGGAGGGCAACGGCGTCCTCGACCTGCCCGTCTACTACGGCGACAGGTACCTCTTCGTCGCCACCGCGCCCGACAACACGTTCACCAACCAGCCCTACAGGACGACGCTCTGGACCGCGGGCCACGCGGCCTACGACATGACCGACCCGGAGAAGCCCGAGCTGCTCTCGACCTGGTGGGTGCCGGGCTCGCGCGCCGGAGAAGAGGACGCCTCCGAGTACCTCGCGGGCAACGACCGCTGGAACAACAAGACCTCCTGGTTCGGCTCCCGCATGGGTGTGTTCATGCCGCGTTCGGTGGAGTCGGGCTACCGCTACGCCTACGCGGCCCAGGGCGGCCAGGGGTTCTTCGTGCTGGATGTCTCCGACCCGTCGGACATCCACCACGTCGGCTGGTGCGAGCTCCCCTCCAGCGTCGCCGGCACCGAGGGCGACAACGTCGACACGACCCAGGTCGAGGAGACCGGCTACGTCTACGTCTCCGGCTACCCCATGAACACCGACTGCTACGAGCCCGCCAAGGAGATCTACCAGGTCGACGTGAGCGACCCGACGAACCCGCGCGTCGTGCGCACCATGCCCCGCCCCATGCCGCCCGCCGAGGCGAAGTTCACCGACTGGGCACAGCGTCGCGGATCGTTCGGCCCGAAGCGGTCGGGGTACTTCACGAACACCGGGACCCCGCACGGCGGCGTGATCCCCTACGCGTTCTACGCGGCGGGCCTGCAGATCTTCGACGTCCGCGACCCCGAGGACCCGAAGGTCGGGGCGTACTTCGTGCCGCCGATGGGGCTCAAGGACGACGACGACCTCGCGGCCCCCGTGCACGGCATCTTCGTCGAGTGGGATCGCAACCTCATCTGGCTGTTCTCGAACCACGGCATCTACGCGGTCTCGACGCCGCTGCTCGGAGATCCGGTCGTCGGCCTGCCCGGCGCCGAGTCGTCCGCGGCGAGCTGAGCCGAGACATCCCTCACCCGGAAGCGGACCTCATGAATCAGATCACCAGGCCCTGGCCGGCGCTGTGGGCGCTCGTCATCGGGTTCTTCATGATCCTCGTGGACACGACGATCGTCTCGATCGCGAACCCGGCGATCATGGCCGACCTCGAGGCCGACCTCACCGCGGTGATCTGGGTGACGAGCGCCTACCTGCTCGCCTACGCGGTTCCCCTGCTCATCACGGGCCGACTCGGCGATCGATTCGGGCCCAAGCGCGTCTACCTCGTCGGGCTCGTGGTGTTCACGCTCGCCTCGCTCTGGTGCGGGCTCTCGGGCGACATCACGATGCTCATCGCGGCGCGCGCCGCGCAGGGGCTCGGCGCCGCGATGATGACGCCGCAGACCATGGCCGTGATCACGCGGGTCTTCCCGCCGAACCAGCGCGGCGCGGCGATGGGCCTGTGGGGCTCGGTCGCCGGCGTCGCGACCCTGGTCGGCCCGATCCTGGGCGGCGTCCTCGTCGACACGCTCGGGTGGGAATGGGTGTTCTTCGTGAACGTCCCGGTCGGGATCATCGCCTTCATCGCGGCCTGGCGGCTCGTGCCGAGCCTCGCGACGCAGACGCGCCGCTTCGACTGGCTCGGCGTCGTCCTCAGCGCGGTCGGACTGTTCCTCATCGTGTTCGGAATCCAGGAGGGTGAGACCTACGACTGGGGCACGATCGTCGGTCCGATCACGGTGTGGGCGGTCATCGCCGCAGGTGTGGTCGTGCTCGCGGCCTTCATCGTCTGGCAGGCGGTCAACCGCGCCGAGCCGCTGCTGCCGCTCAGCCTGTTCCGCGACCGGAACTTCGCGCTCTCAAACGTCGCGATCTCGCTCGTCGGGCTCGCGATGACGGCGATGCCGTTGCCTCTCGCGTTCTACTTCCAGGTCGCGCGCGGGCTCACGCCGACGCAGGCTGCGCTGATGCTCGTCCCGATGGCGGTCGTCTCGGGCGTGCTCGCCCCACTCGTCGGCCGCCTGAGCGACCGGGTCGACCCGAAGTGGGTCGCGTTCGCGGGGCTGACGGTCGCGGCACTCGCGCTCGGATGCTACGTCGTCGTGATCGGTCCCGACGTCCCGTTCTGGCTCCTGCTGCTCCCGTCCGCGCTGCTCGGCCTGGGCATCTCCGGCGTCTTCGCCCCGCTCGCATCGACCGCCACACGCAACCTGCCGCGGTCGAGCGCCGGTGCCGGATCGGGCGTGTACACCCTGACCCGGCAGGTCGGGTCGGTGCTCGGATCGGCGGCGATCGCCGCGCTCATGAGCGTCAGCATCGCCACCCAGCTCCCGGGCTTCGATGCCGAGGGCGCTCACCCGGGCGTCGGCGCGCTGCCGGACGCGTTCGCCGCCGGATTCTCGACCGCGATGGCCCAGTCGCTCGTCCTGGCAGCCGGGGCGTTCGCGCTCTGCGCGGTCGTAGTGCTGTTCTTCGCCAAGCCGAAGGTCACCGTCGGCTGGGGCGAATCCGACCCGAGCCGCCGCGGCGACGTCTCCGGCGAACGTGCCGCAGTCCCCGGTGACGGCGCGCTGTCCACCTCGGGCGGCGACGGCTGATGCGCGCCACGGCGCCCGGACGGGCACCCGTACCTCCAAACTGGATCCAGAATACAGAATCTCGCGAAGGAGGCCGTCAGTGACGACGCACCACATGACCGCAGCAGACGGAGGCGGACGCCTCGTGGTCGATGCGCTCGAGAAGCACTACCAGCTCGACGGCGCCGAGGTCCCGGTCGTCAAGGGCGTGAGCTTCACGATCGAACCCGGCACCTTCACCTCGTTGCTCGGGCCCTCGGGGTGCGGCAAGACGACGACGCTCAGATGCGTCGCCGGGCTCGAGACGAGCGACGGCGGCGTCATCTCGCTCGACGGCAAGGTGCTCTCGACGGGGACCCGGCACGTCTCTCCCGACAAGCGCGACGTCGGCATGGTGTTCCAGAACTACGCGATCTGGCCCCACATGAGCGTGTTCGCCAACGCCGTGTTCCCCCTGCAGGTCGCCGCCGGCAGGCTGCCGAAGAAGGAGGCGCGCACGCGCGCCATGGAGGCGCTCGAACTCGTCCAGCTCGACGCCTACGCGCATCGCCCCGCCACGGCGCTCTCCGGCGGCCAGCAGCAGCGACTCGCGCTCGCGCGGGCCCTCGCGCACCGGCCGAAGCTGCTCCTGCTCGACGAACCCCTCAGCAACCTCGACGCCAAGCTCCGCGACACCATGCGCAACGAGCTCCGGAGCCTGCAGCAGCGACTCGGCATCACCGCCCTGTACGTCACGCACGACCAGTCGGAAGCGCTGTCGATGTCCGACCGCGTCGCGGTCATGAACGGCGGACGCATCGTCCAGGAAGCCGCGCCGCGCGACCTGTACTTCGCACCCGCCGACCGGTTCGTCGCCGACTTCGTCGGACGCGTGAACCTCATCCCGGCCGTCGTGCGCGACCGCGACGCCAACGGCGACGCCCTCGTCGAGGCGTTCGGCACGCGGCTGGTCACCCCGTGCCCGGTCGAGAGCGGAACCGGGGCGGACGTCACGGTCACCTTCCGGCCCGAGAGCGTGCGCTGGCACGCGGCACCGGTCGACCGGCCGAACCTGCTCCCCGCACGAGTCGCACGCGTCGAGTTCCTCGGCGAGATCGTCGAGTACGAAGCGGAGATCCTGGACGGCGCGACCACGGTCGGCCGGGTCATCGCACGAGGTGCGCCACTGAACTCGCCCACCGAGGGAAGCACCGTGTTCCTGGAGCTCGCCCCGCAGGCCTGCCGCGTGCTCGCGGCATAGTTCCACCCCACCCACCAAGAGATCCACCGTCAGAGAGGACACCCGGATCATGCATCCACGCACCGTCAGGGGCGGAACCATCGCCCTCGCCGCAGCAGGAACGCTGCTGCTCAGCTCATGCGCCACCACCCAGGCCGACGCGCCCGACGCACTCGAGCCGGTCGGCGACGCCGCGACCGGCGCGGCGTGCGACGCCGTCCAGATCGGCGCCTTCACCAGGTGCGAGAACTTCTACGAGGACTTCTGGCCGGAGATCGACCGCCAGATGGACGCGCTCTACGAGCAGGCGAAGGAGACCGACGGCGGTCGGCTCGTGGTCTGGGACTGGTACGAGCTCGCACCCGAGGTGATCGCCGAGTTCAATTCGCGCTACCCCGACATCGAGATCGAGACGCGCGGGCTGACCTACAACCTGCCGTCCGCCGTCATCTCGGCGCAGGCGACCGGCGCGCGCAACACCGACGTGCTGTCCGGCTCGCTGCTCTCGGCGGCGGCCATGACCGACGAGGGCTACTGGGACGAGGTCGACTGGACGCAGTTCGGCATCCCGGAGGAGTTCCTCGAGCTCGGCAGCCCCGGCATGCTGCCTGACAGCATGAACGGCTCGCTCATGCAGGTCAACACCGACGAGATCGAGGCGCCCGCATCGCTCGACGATCTCCTCGCACCCGAGTACGAGGGCAAGGTCTCCATCGCCAACTACAACCCGATCGTCTTCTCCGGATACGGCATGGCCGAGGGCGAGGACGCGATGGTCGACCTGATCGGCGAGCTGAAGACGTCCGGAGCGCTGCAGGTACTGGAGGACCAGAACTCCCCGCTCTCGAGCGGCGACGTTCCCATCGCGCTCAACCAGACCCTATTCAACCCGAACCCGAGCCTCGCAGCCCAGCCGTTCGAGCACTCCGGCGTGTTCGCACAGTTCTCCGGCGTGAACATCGACGCCGACAACAAGCCCGGCGCGATGCTGTGGGCGCTGTGGAACGCCTACGACCCCGACTGGCTCGAGCTCCGCATGACGGACGAGCAGTTCTCGACGACCCAGGTCCCCTACCCGGGGCTGCCGTCCTCGCTCTTCGATCAGGCGACCGGCCTGATGGAGAAGAACGCCGATGCCCTGCTGCAGAGCATCGGCGACGGTGCCGAGACCGAGACCGAAGCGACCCGCGACGAGTGGATCGCCCTCACGAACGCCGCCGACGCGGCACTGAACGGATAACCATGTCCAGGGTGGAACGGACCACGAGGGCCGGACGAACCCGGCCGACCGGGATGACCGTCGCGACCGTCATCGCAGGCTCGGTGATCTTCCTGCTGCTCGCGATCCCGCTTGCGGTGCAGGTGATCACGGCGTTCCGTGGTCCGTTCCTCCCGTTCGGCGTCTCGACGGCACGATGGTCCACCGAGAACTTCGTGACCCTCTGGGGGCTCCGCGACGACTTCTGGGACGTGCTCGGCGCGACGGCCGCCTTCGTCGGGGGCTCGACCGTGCTCTCCCTCCTGATGGCGTTCGGGTTGGCGTGGGTGACGGTGCGCACCGATGCCCCGTTCCGGCGCATGATCTCGGTGCTCGTGATCGTGCCGTTCATCGTGCCGTCGATCGTCAAGGCGCAGGCGTACCTCCTGATGCTCTCGCCGGAGTCGGGCGTGCTCAACCAACTCCTGCGCCTGCTGCCCGGCGACCTCGTGATCGACCCGTACGCGTTCTCCACGATGGTGGTGATCCAGTCGCTCACCAACGTGACCTTCCCCTACCTGATGATCGTGCCGATCCTCACCGGCATGGACGGTTCGCTCGAGGAGTCCGCACGCGTCTCGGGTGCGAGCTGGGGTCAGACGCTGCGACGGGTCACGCTCCCCATGCTGTGGCCGGGGTTGCTCGGGGTCATGGTGCTCACGTTCATCCTCGGACTCGGCAGCCTCGAGGTGCCCCTGCTCTTCGGGCAGGAGTCCGGCAAGGACATCTTCGCGCTCAAGCTCTGGACCCTGATCAGCGCGGGTGCCGGCGAGCTGCCGCAGTACGGCCTCGCGGCCGCCTGGGGGTGCGTCTTCCTCGTGATCACGACCATCGCGTTCGTGATCTACCTGCGCGCGACTCGCGATGCCGAGCGCCGAGCGTCGATCTCCGGCAAGGGATTCCGGCCGACGACGATGAAGCTCGGCGGATGGCGCATCCCCGTGCTGCTCGCCATCCTCGTCTTCACGATGCTGACGGCCGTGCTGCCGCTCTTCGCGCTCCTCTGGTCGGCGATCACGCCGTATCCCCTCGCCTTCTCGTTCGACGCGCTTCGCACGCAGACGCACTTCACGGCGTTCGGCGAGGTGCTCGCCGACGGCGAGTTCTGGGCGTCGCTCGGTCGGACGCTGATCATCGCCGGGGGGAGCGCGACGATCGCGTGCGGCGCGGCGACGGTGCTCGCATACGGGATCGCGAGGAGCCGGGCGACGGGATGGACGCGGAGCATGGACCTCTTCGCGTCGTCGAGCGTCGCCATCCCGGCGGTCATCGCCGGCTTCGCCATGTTCCTGACCTTCATGGTCATCAACCCGGTGATCCCGCTCGCCGGGACGATCGCGGCACTCGTGATCGCCTACTCCTACCGGGTGTCGATCGCCTATCGCGCCGGCTTCAGCGCGACCCTCCAGATCCGCACCGAACTCGAGGAGGCGGCCCTCATCAGCGGCGCGAGCCGGCTCGAGGGATTCCGCAGGATCGTCGCGCCCCTGCTCGCGCCCACGGTGTTCGCGGTGTGGATCCAGATGTTCATCCTCGGCACCAACGAGTTCACGCTCCCGGCCTTCCTCGCGACACCCGAGTCGCGCCCGCTCTCCGTCTACATGTACGCGATGATCAATCCCCGCTCGGCGCAGCTCTATGCACCGGACCAGGGTGCGGCGATGGCACTCATCTTCACGCTCCTCGTCTTCGCGATCGGCTACGGACTGCAATGGCTCGTGTCGCTCCGGTCGATCGGTCGCGCCGCTCGCCGCGGCCGGGTCGTCGATGCCGCGACGGATGCGCTGGGGACGGCTGCGGTCGCGGTCGAGGCGACGGATGCGACGGACACTCGGTCGGTCGCCGCCCAGCAGGTCGCGGAGTTGACGCACCGCTGACGCCTCCGATCGCGCGTCGTTTGTACGACGTGGCTGGTCCACCCCCTTCCGATGTACGTCAGGGAGGGGGTGGCATCCGTTCCGCGCTGCCTACCATTGCCCGACATCGCCACCGTCGTCACCGCATCGGAGCACCCCATGACCATCGTCGAACCCACGGCCACCACCGTCGGCGGCCCCGCCCTCCCGCAGGAGCGCCGCCTCGTCACCAGCATCCCCGGCCCGCGCTCGCAGGAGCTCATCGCCCGCAAGGCGCAGGCCGTCGCGAAGGGCGTCGGGCACACAATCCCCGTCTCCGTCGTCGCGGCCGGCGGCGGCGTCATCGTCGACGCGGACGGCAACTCGATCATCGACCTCGGCTCGGGCATCGCCGTGACCGGCGTCGGCAACTCGAACCCGCGCGTCGTCGACGCGGTCAAGGCGCAGCTCGACGCCTTCACGCACACGTGCTTCACCGTGGCCCCGTACGACGGCTACGTCGCCGTCGCCGAGAAGCTCAACGAGCTCACGCCCGGAGGCCACGAGAAGCGCTCGGCCCTGTTCAACTCGGGCGCCGAGGCCGTCGAGAACGCGATCAAGGTCGCCCGCCACCACACGAAGAAGATGGCGGTCGTCGCCTTCGACCACGCCTACCACGGCCGCACGAACCTCACGATGGGCCTGACCGCCAAGAACATCCCGTACAAGAACGGCTTCGGCCCGTTCGCGCCCGAGGTGTACCGCGCGCCGCTCAGCTACCCCTTCCGAGACGGCGGACTGTCGGGCGCCGAGGCCGCGGCCCGCGCGATCACGCAGATCGAGAAGCAGGTCGGCGCCGAGAACCTCGCCGCGATCATCATCGAGCCCATCCAGGGCGAGGGCGGCTTCATCGTGCCCGCCCCCGGCTTCCTGCCGGCACTCGTCGCCTGGGCGAACGCGAACGACGTCGTCTTCATCGCCGACGAGGTGCAGACCGGCTTCGCCCGCACGGGTGCGTGGTTCGCGAGCGAGCACGAGGACATCGTGCCCGACATCATCGTCACCGCGAAGGGCATCGCGGGCGGCCTCCCGCTCTCGGCCGTCACCGGACGTGCCGAGATCATGGACTCCGCCATGGCCGGTGGCCTCGGCGGCACCTACGCCGGAAGCCCGCTCGCCTGCGCCGCGGCACTCGCGGCCATCGAGTCGTACGAGGAGGACGGACTCATCGAGCGCGCGAAGGAGATCGGCTCGGTGCTCATCGGCCGCCTCAACGCGCTCCGCACCGCCGACCCGCGCATCGGCGACGTCCGCGGCCGCGGCGCGATGGTCGCCGTCGAGCTCGTCGACCCCGCAACCGGTGCGCCCGACGCGGCGCTCACGGCCAAGGTCGCCGCGCACGCCCACGCCAACGGCGTGCTCGTGCTCACCTGCGGCACCTACGGCAACGTCATCCGCTTCCTCCCTCCGCTCACCATCGGCGACGAGCTGCTCATCGAGGGCCTCGAGGTCGTCGCGGAAGGGCTGCGGAACGCATGACCCCCGTGACGGCGACGACGGCGTCGCCCCTGATCCCGGCCGCCGCGGAATCCGTGCTCGCGGTCGCCGACGCCGAGCCGACCCCGCTCGTCGACGCCCGCTCCCAGCTGGCCGAGGCGATCGAGCTGCTCGGCTACGGCGAGGGCCTGCACCGCATGCTCGCGACCCCGCGCCGCGAGATGGCGGTCGCGGTGCCGCTGCGCCGCGACACCGGCGAGACCGAGGTGTACCTCGGCTACCGCGTGCAGCACAACTTCAGCCGCGGCCCCGCCAAGGGCGGCCTCCGCTACGCGCCGAACGTGAACCTCGACGAGGTGCGCGCCCTCGCGATGTGGATGACCTGGAAGTGCGCCCTGCTCGACGTGCCGTACGGCGGCGCGAAGGGCGGCGTCGCGATCGACCCGCGCGACCACTCGGTCGGCGAGCTCGAGCGCGTCACGCGCCGCTACACGAGCGAGATCCTGCCGATCATCGGGCCGGAGCGCGACATCCCCGCGCCCGACATCGGCACCGACGAGCGCACCATGGCCTGGATGATGGACACCTACTCGGTGAACTCCGGGTACACGGTCCCCGGCATCGTCACCGGCAAGCCCATCGCGCTCGGCGGCTCGCTCGGCCGGGCGTCGGCGACGAGCCGCGGCGTCACGCACATCGCGCTCGCCGCGCTCCGCCACGCGGGGATCGAGCCGGGCCGCGCGACCGCGGCCGTGCAGGGCTTCGGCAAGGTCGGTGCGGATGCCGCGCGGTTCCTCGCCGAGGCGGGCGTGACGGTGGTCGCGGTCAGCGACCAGTACGGCGCGATCCGCAACGGCGGCGGCCTCGACCTCGAGGCGCTCACCGACCACGTGCGCGCCACCGGCTCGATCGTCGGCTTCGCCGGCGCCGACGAGCTCGACCGCGACGCCCTGCTCACGCAGGACGTCGACCTGCTCGTGCCGGCCGCCGTCGAGGGCGTGCTGCACGGCGGCAACGCCCGCGACGTGCGCGCCGCGGTCGTCGTCGAGGGCGCGAACGGCCCCACCACCCCCGCGGCCGACGCGATCCTCCGGGAGCGCGGCGTGCTCGTCGTCCCCGACATCCTCGCCAACGCGGGCGGTGTCATCGTCTCGTACTTCGAGTGGGTCCAGGCCAACCAGGCGTACTGGTGGCGGGTCGACGAAGTCGAGAGCAGACTGGAGGAGCGGATGCTGAACGCCTGGCGTCACGTCCTCGGCTACGCCGAGACCCGCGACCTCTCGCTCCGCACCGCCGCCACGGCACTGGCCGTCGAGCGTGTCGCCGAGGCGCACCGCCTCCGCGGCCTCTACCCGTGATCGCGCACCGACACCGCGCAACGAACGAAACGGACATCCCGAGCATGACCACTGCAACGCAGGAATCCGCACTCCTCGACCAGGTCGCCGACGGCCTCTACATCGGCGGCGAGTGGGTCGCCGCCGAGGGCGGGAAGACCTTCGAGGTCCGCGACCCGGCGACGGGCGACGTGATCAAGACCATCGCCGACGCATCGGCCGCCGACGGCATCCGCGCGCTCGACGCGGCCGTCGACGCGCAGGCGTCCTGGGCCGCCACCGCCCCGCGCGAGCGCGGCGAGATCCTCCGCCGCGCCTTCGACCGGCTGATGGAACGCCGTGAGGACTTCGCGCTCCTCATGACGCTCGAGATGGGCAAGCCGCTCGCCGAGGCGCGTGGCGAGGTCAACTACGGCGGCGAATTCCTCCGCTGGTTCAGCGAGGAGGCCGTGCGCATCACCGGCCGCTACGGCTGGAACCCCGAGGGCACCGGCCGCATCGTCGTCGCACAGCGCCCCGTCGGCCCGTCCTACTTCATCACGCCGTGGAACTTCCCGCTCGCGATGGCGACCCGCAAGATCGCCCCCGCGCTCGCCGCGGGCTGCACCGTCGTCGTCAAGCCCGCCGCGCTCACGCCGCTCACGACCATCGCGTTCGTGCAGCTGCTCGAGGAGGTCGGGCTGCCGAAGGGCGTCGTGAACGTCGTCACCACGACGAGCTCGTCGAAGGTCTCGGCCCCGATCATCGCCGACCCGCGCCTGCGCAAGCTGTCGTTCACGGGTTCGACCGAGGTCGGCCGCAAGCTCATCGAGCAGTCGGCGCAGGGCATCCTCCGCACCTCGATGGAGCTCGGCGGCAACGCCCCGTTCGTCGTGTTCGAGGACGCCGACCTGGACAAGGCGGTCGAGGGCGCGATGGTCGCGAAGTTCCGCAACATCGGCCAGGCGTGCACGGCGGCCAACCGCTTCATCGTGCACGAGTCGGTGGCGGCGGAGTTCGCCCGCCGCGTGAGCGAGCGGGTGACGGGCATGCGCGTCGGCCGTGGCACCGAGGACGGCGTGCACATCGGACCGCTGATCGACGACGACGCGGTCGCGTCGACGCACGAGCTGGTGACGGACGCCGTGGACAAGGGCGCGACCGTCCTCGCCGGGGGAGCGCCGATCGACGGCGCGGGCTCGTTCTACGCGCCGACCGTGCTGCACGACGTCGCCGCCGACGCGCGCCTGCTCCGCGAGGAGATCTTCGGGCCCGTCCTCGGCATCACCACGTTCGCCGAGGAGGATGACGCGGTTCGCCTCGCCAACTCGACCGAGTACGGTCTCATCTCCTACGTCTTCACGCAGGACCTCGCGCGCGGCCACCGCATGATCGACCGCCTCGACACCGGCATGATGGGCCTGAACACCGGCCTCGTCTCGAACGCGGCGGCCCCCTTCGGCGGCGTCAAGCAGTCGGGCATCGGCCGCGAGGGCGGCTTCGAGGGCATCCACGAGTTCCTCGACACGAAGTACACCCTGATCCCGGCCTGACCGCCGGACGACGGATGCCGCGGCCCGCGCCGCACCTCCGCCGCGCGCCCGCGGCATCCGTCCCACCTTCTCCGCTCCGCCTCGGAGCGTCGGCATCACCACGCACAGAAAGCACCCCCACCATGGAACGCATCGACACCGACGTCGTCATCGTCGGCGCAGGCGCCTCCGGCCTCACGGCCGCGACCGAGCTCGTGAAGGCCGGGCGCGACGTCGTCGTGCTCGAGGCCCGCGACCGCGTCGGCGGCCGGCTCTGGACCGGCGACGTCGACGGCGCCATGCTCGAGATCGGCGGCCAGTGGGTCTCGCCCGACCAGGACGCCCTCATCGAGACGCTCGACGAGCTCGGACTGGAGACGTACGAGCGCTACCGCGAGGGCCGGAACGTCTACATCGCCGAGGACGGCGAGCGGCGCCTCTTCGAGGGCGAGATCTTCCCGGTGCCCGCGCGGACCGAGGGCGAGATCGTCGGCCTCATCGAGAAGCTCGACCAGCTCGTCGCCGAGATCGACCCCGAGCAGCCGTGGGCGCACCCGCGCGCGAAGGAACTCGACGAGATCTCGTTCGCCGAGTGGCTCGGCACCCAGACCGACGACGAGGAGGCGAAGCTCAACATCGGCATGTTCATCGCCGGTGCGATGCTCACCAAGCCGACCCATGCCTTCTCGGCGCTGCAGGCGCTGCTCATGGCGGCCTCCGCGGGGTCGTTCTCGAACCTCGTCGACGCCGACTTCATCCTCGACAAGCGCGTCGTCGGCGGCCTCCAGCAGGTGCCCCTGCGCCTCGCCGAGCGCCTCGGCGACGCCGTCAAGCTCGGGCAGCCGGTGCGCACCATCCGCTGGAACCCGGAGTCGCCCGACGCCGGCGTCACCGTCGTGAGCGACGGGTTCGAGGTGCACGCGAAGCAGGTCGTGCTCGCGCTCGCGCCGATCCTGTACGACCGCATCTCGTACGAGCCGCCGCTGCCGCGCCTCCAGCACCAGATGCACCAGCACGTCTCGATGGGCTTCGTCATCAAGGTGCACGCCGTCTACGAGACGCCGTTCTGGCGCGAGCAGGGCCTGTCGGGCACGGCGTTCAGCCCGTACGAGCTCTCGCACGAGGCGTACGACAACACCAACCACGGCGACACGCGCGGCACGCTCGTCGGCTTCGTGTCCGACGAGGCGGCCGACGAGGTCTTCCGCCTCTCCGCCGAGGAGCGCAAGCAGCGCATCCTCGAGTCGCTCTCGCACTACTACGGTGAGCAGGCCAAGCACCCGGTCGTCTACTACGAGTCCGACTGGGGCTCGGAGGAGTGGACCCGCGGCGCGTACGCCGCGAGCTTCGACATGGGCGGCCTCGCGCGCTACGGCGCGGACCTGCGGACGCCGGTCGGCCCGATCCGCTTCGCCTGCTCCGACATGGCGGGCAAGGGGTACCAGCACGTCGACGGCGCCATCCGCATGGGGCGCCTCGTCGCGGCGCAGGCGCTCGAGGCGCTCGGGGCCCGCGCGTGACCGCGTCGGGAATCCTCGTCGGCTACACGGCGAACGCCGCCGGCGCCGACGCGCTCGCAGTCGCGAGTCGCCTCGCGGCCGCGGCCGACGCGCCGCTCGAGGTGGTGATGGTCCTGCCCTCGGAGGCGGGGAACTCCAGCGTGCCCGCGGATGCCGGCTACGAGCGGCACCTCCGCGCGCAGTCCCGCGAGTGGCTCGCGCAGGCGTCCGGGCACCTGGGGGCGGATGTCGCGTCGAAGCTGCACCTCCGCTACGCCGAGTCGTTCGCCGAGGGGCTCATCGCGGCCGCGCACGAGTTCGATGCACGCCTCATCGTGATCGGCACGGCACGCGGCGGCCTCCTCGGCCGGACGCGAATCGGGTCGGTCGCGAACGAGCTGCTGCACTCCTCCGACGTGCCGGTGCTGCTCGCGCCGTCCGGCTCGCGCGAGCTGCCCGCCTCGCAGGGGATCACCCGCATCACCGCGGCGGTCGGCACGCGCCCCGGTGCCGACGCGCTCCTCGAGTCGTCGATCCGACTCGCACGTGCGACGAGCGCGCCGCTGCGCCTGCTGTCGCTCGTGCCCATCGACCTTCCCGCCGGCCTCGACGCCGACCTCGCCGCGCTCACCAGCTCGGTCCACGCCGAGGAGGTGCTCGACGAGGCACGTCAGGCGCTTCCGGACGGCATCGAGGCGACCGTCGAGACCGCGACGGGCGAGACCATCGAGGACGCCGTGCGCGCCCTCGACTGGCACCAGGGCGAGCTCGTGCTCGTCGGCTCGAGCCGCCTCGCGGCGCCGCGCCATCTCTTCCTGGGTTCGACCGCGGCGAAGATGCTGCGCGAGCTCCCGGCGCCCATGATCGTGGTGCCGCGCACCACCCTCACCTGAAAGACGCTGCAATGTCGCAACACTCCCCAAGTCCTGCCGCCCTCACCGAGGCGACCCGAGCGGTCGACTCCAACGAGCACGGCATCACCAAGAAGGGCCTCTCGGCCGGATCGGTCGGCCTGATCGGCGCGATCGTCATCGGCATCTCGTGCATCGCGCCGGCGTACACGCTGACCGCGGCGCTCGGCCCGACCGTGTCCGAGGTGGGCACGCAGGTTCCCGCGATCATCCTGCTCGGGTTCATCCCGATGCTGCTCGTGGCCTTCGGCTACCGCGAGCTCAACCGGCGCATGCCCGACTCGGGCACGTCGTTCACCTGGGCGACGCGGGCCTTCGGCCCGTGGATCGGGTGGATGGCCGGCTGGGGGCTCGTCGCGGCGACGATCCTCGTGCTGTCCAACCTCGCGGGCATCGCGGTCGACTTCCTGTTCCTCGCGATCTCGCAGATCGTGGGGAACCCGGAGATCGCCGGCATCGCCGCGAACCCGTTCGTCAACGTGGCCGTGTGCCTGCTGTTCATGCTCGGCGCGACGATGATCTCGTACCGCGACATGCGGACCACGCAGAAGCTGCAGTACTGGCTCGTGGGGTTCCAGGTGCTCGTGCTCGTGGTCTTCTCGGGCGCCGCGCTGATCGAGGTGGCGAACGGCAACGCGTTCGATGCGACCCCGATCGAGCTGAGCTGGTTCAACCCGTTCGCGGTGAGCGACTTCAGTGCGCTCGCGGCGGGCCTGTCGCTGTCGATCTTCATCTTCTGGGGCTGGGACGTCACGCTCACGATGAACGAGGAGACGAAGGGCGCCGAGAAGACCCCGGGTCGCGCGGCGACGCTGTCGGTGCTCATCATCGTCTCGCTCTACCTGCTGATCTCGGTCTCGCTCATCTCGTTCGCGGGCGTCGGCGACGGCGAGTTCGGCCTCGGCAACCCCGACATCCAGGACAACGTCTTCTTCGCCCTCGCCGGCCCGGTGCTCGGCCCGCTCGCGATCCTCGTGTCGCTCGCGGTGCTCACCTCGAGCGCGTCGAGCCTGCAGTCGACGTTCGTCTCGCCCGCCCGCACCCTCCTCGCGATGGGCCACTACGGAGCCCTGCCGCCGAAGTTCGCGCAGGTCAGCCCGCGCTTCTTCACGCCCGGGTACGCGACGATCGTCTCGGCCGTCGTGGCATCCGTCTTCTACGCGGTCATGCGCTTCGTGAGCGAGAACGTGCTGTGGGACACGATCACCGCGCTCGGCATGATGATCTGCTTCTACTACGGCATCACGGCGTTCGCGGCCGTGTGGTTCTTCCGGAAGACCTGGTTCCGCACGGTGCGCGAGTTCTTCTTCACGCTGCTCTTCCCGCTCGTGGGCGGCGTCATCCTGTCGGTGCTCTTCGTGACGACCCTCGTCGACAGCATGGACCCCGACTACGGCAGCGGGTCGAACATCGGCGGCGTCGGCCTCGTGTTCATCCTCGGCATGGTCGTGCTGCTCACGGGCGTCGTGATCATGTTCTGGCAGGCGATCACGCGTCCGGCGTTCTTCCGCGGCGAGGTGCTGTCGCGGGCGGTCGCCGATTGAGCCCGTGCGGGGCCGGTGTCTCACCGTGCCGGCACCGCACGTGAACGCGAACCGCCCCGCCGGCGACACCCGGCGGGGCGGTTCGGCGTACGGCTCCGGCTATTCGGGCATCGGCGCGGGAGCCGTGCCCGTGTACATGCCGTAGACGAGGTCGGCCGCGGCGGCCGCGGTGGCCGGGTCGGCGCCGGCCGCGACATCGGCCTCGGCCCATCGGTCCGCGCTCAGCCGCATGAAGGCCATGCCCTCGTCGGTCTGCAGCCACTCCTCGGAGTCGTCGGGCCGGATCTCGCGGGTGGTGAAGTGCAGGCCGAGGCCGAGGAGCGCGCCGTCCCACCCGATGCCGGTCGGGGAGGGCCCCATCTGCTCCCACATCTCGTCGGTGACGTCGGCGGCGCGCGCGAGGTGCTCGAGCTCGAAGCGCGTCTGCTCGGCGTCGACCTCGGTGAGCCGGACGGTGATCCAGGTGGTGCCGCCGCCGTACTCCCACGTCGCGGTGAACGAGTTGGGCGCATCGCACGCGGTGATGGTGCCGCCCGCGTTGCCCTCGAGCTGGTAGCTGCCGCCGAGGCGCAGGTCGCCCGTCACGGGCAGGAACCAGCGCGGGATCCGCTCGGCCGTGGTGAGCGCGTCCCACACGTCGTCGATGGGGGAGGGGTACACCTGCGCGAGGGTCTGCACGCGCATGCGCTCGCCGTCTCGTTCCTCGGTGCCGACGGCGCGGTCGACCGCGTCGACCTGTGCTCGGATGTCCATGTCACTGCTCCTGGTCGGGTTGCCGGGTCGCCGCGAGGCGGCGCTGCCTCCGTCCGCGCGCGAGCTCGGTGCCGAGCGCGTCGAACCGGGGTTTCCAGAACCGCTCGAACGGCGTGAACCACTGCGCCGCCTCGGCGAGCGGTTCGGGATCGAGGTTGTACAGGCGCCTCGTGCCCTCGGCGCGCACGCTCGCGAACCCGGATTCCCGCAGCACGCGCAGGTGCTGGGAGACCCCGGGCTGGCTGATGCCGAACTCGGCCTGCACGATGCGCCCGACCTCGCCTGCGGCGAGCTCGCCGTCGGCGAGCAGCTCGAGGATCCGGCGTCGGACCGGGTCCCCGAGGATGTCGAGCGCGTGCATGCGTCTATTGTTCGCTTGTGACTTATATAAGTCAAGCCGAATCAATGAGCGGGCATGGGACTCCGCCGGATGGGCGCCCTGCGGCGCCCATCCGGCGGATGCTCATGCACGAGTGCCGGCAGTCTCGACCTCGTACACCGTGCTGCCCGCGACGACCGTGCGGATGACCCGCGCCTCGAGCAGCGCGTCGTCCCCGAGCTCGAACGGGTCGCGGTCGATGACGGCGAAGTCGGCGGCGAGTCCCGGTGCGATCCGCCCTCGCGCGTCCTCCTCGCGGCACGAGAACGCCGCATCGCGCGTCGCGTGGCGCACGGCATCGGCGAGCGGGACGGCGTACTCCGGATGGGTGGCGGGGAACGAGTCGTCGAGCGCCGAGCGCCTGGTCGCGGCCACGTACAGGTTGGGCAGCGCCTCGTGCGGCGCCGTCGGCGCATCCGTCGAGAACGCCAGCACGGCGCCCGCGTCGGTGATCTCGGTCCAGGGGAAGCCCCGGTCGGCCCGCTCGTCGCCGAGCATCGCGGCCCAGTTCGCCCAGATCGCGGGGTCGGCGTGCACGGGCTGCATCGACGCGACGACGCCGAGCCGCGCGAGTCGCGCGACATCCGCCCGGTCGACGTACTCGAGGTGCTCGATCCGGTGCCGCCGGTCGCGCTCGCCGTTGACGGCGTGCGCGTGCTCCAGCGCGTCGAGGGCGATGCCGCTCGCGGCGTCGCCGATGGCGTGCAGCGCGACCTGGAGCCCCGCGGCGTCCGCGGCCGCGACGACGGGCTCGAGCGCGTCGAGCGGCCAGATCGGCTCGGCGTTCGAGCCGTCGACGTACGGATGCCGCATCGCAGCCGTGCACGCGTCGATCACGCCGTCGAGCACGACCTTGATCCCCGCGATGCGGAGCCACGGCGTGTCGACCTCGTGCGCGAGGTCGACCGCCCGCGCGACCTGGGCGAGGTTCGCGTCGGCATCGCCGGTGTTCGCGACGAACCAGTGCGCGACGACCCGGATGGGCAGCGTGCCGCCGCGACGGTCGGCGGCGCGACGGAACGCCGCGAGCCCGAGCTCGTCGAAGGCCATGTCGACGACGCCCGTCACGCCCGTCGCGAGGTAGGCGGCGATGGTGCGCTCGACGGCGGCGTCACGGTCGGCGTCGGTCGCCTGATCGGCGAGGTGCTCCCACGCGTACTGCTGGGCGGCGGTCTCGTAGAGCATCCCGTTCGGCTCGCCTGCGGCGTCGCGTCCGATGCGCCCGCCGATCGGGTCGGGGGTGTCGCGCGAGATGCCGAGTTCCGCGAGCGCCGCCGAGTTCACCCAGCACGAGTGGTAGTCGTTCGCGTCGAGGTAGACGGGCACGTCGGGCAGCGCCGCGTCGAGCATCGCCGCCGTGGGCGCGCCGCCCGGCACGGAGTCGAACAGCCAGCCGCGGCCGAGCACGCGGGGCGCGTCCGGGTCTGCGGCCCGGGCCGCGACGAGGCGCGATCGGATCTCGTCGAGCGTGCGGGCGTCGGTCAGGCCGACCCGGCCGAGCGCCTCGCCCATCATGACGAGGTGCGTGTGCGCGTCGATGACTCCGGGCAGCACGAGCCTCCCGTCGAGGTCGACGACGTCGACGTCCGCCCCGTCGGAGCCGGGAGGGCTCGCGGCGCTCGCGCCGGCGCGCACCTCGTCCTCCGAGCCGACCGCCAGGACGGTCGCGCCGTCGACGGCGATCGCCTCGGCCCACACGGGCTCGTCGGCGGTGAAGACCCGCGCGTTCACGTACACGGTGCGGCTCATGCGCGGACCTCCTGTGCGTCCGCGTCGGCCGCCGCCGGGCGCGGGGCCGCGGCATCCGTCGCCTCGGCGGCCTGGGCCGCACGCGAGAACCGGGCCACGAGGGCGACCGGGGTGATCAGTGCGAAGCTCGCCACGCCGAGCACGACGCCGAAGCCGGCGAACCCGAGCGCCTCGACGAGCGCGGCGCCGATGACCGGGGTGAGCGCCGAGCCGACGAGGTAGACCGCGAGCAGCGGTCCCGACCAGCGTCCGTCGGCGTCGAGCGCGGCGGCCGTCGACACGAAGTAGAGGAACGCCACGGCGTAGACGGTGTTCCAGGCGATGAACACGACGATGAACGCCGTCGGGTCGGTGACGGTCGACTCGATCATCTTGAGCACGCCGCCGGTGGCGAGGAGGATCGCGAGCGGCAGCGCTCGCCCGAACCGGTCGCCGACGACCGTGATGAGGATGGCTCCGAGGATGCCGCCGGCGGTGGCGCCGCTCAGCGCGAGGCCGAGGCCCTCGGGCGTGAGTGCGGCCTGCTCGGCGCCCATGACTCCGGCCATGGCCCAGAGCGAGTCCTCGCTCACGGCCCAGAGGGCGAAGCAGGCGAGCAGCGCGAGTCCGGCGATCGCCAGGCGTCGTGAGCCGATCGATGCCCCGATGGCGGATGCCGCGGGCGCGCCGGTCGCGGCCGGACCGATGATCGGCGCCGCGGGCAGCCAGGCCGTGGTGGCGAGCATCGCGACCGAGAACACGGCGAGCACGCCGAACACGCTCGCCGGTGCGAGGCCGATCATCGGCACGATGGCGAGGATCACGGTGATCACGGCGCGGTTCGCGAGCCCGTTGACGCCGGCCACGCGTTCGGGGTTGATGAACGCGGCGAGGGCTGCGCCCGACGAGGCGACCGCGCCGCCGGCGCCGATGCCGCCGGCGATGAGTCCGGCGACGACGGCGGCGGGAGCCGGCACGAACGCGGCGATGCCGAAGCCGGCGGCGGCGACCGCGAGCCCGATGCGCGCGACGGCGAGGCGCCGCGGGCCGGCGCAGAGCCGGGCGACGGTGAGGCCGGTGATCGCGGTGGCGAGGAGCGTCGCGGTGACGATCCAGCTGGCGGTGAGGACGTCGGCGCCGAGCGCCGTCTGGAGGGCGGCGATCATGTACGGCGAGAGGTTCACGCCGAGGTAGCCGGCGATGCCGATGCCGAAGGTCGCGACGGCGCCGGGAAGGCGGAGTGGGACTCGAGCGGTGGGAACGTGGTCGGTCACGGGAGGTCTCCTGTCGGGGAGTGCACGTCATCGTGCAGGAGGGAGGTTCGCGGTTCGCCCGGTGCGGCATCCGCTCTAACGAATGGTGTTCGTTTATTATTCACGCCGACCCGCCTGAAGGGAAGGGGTGATTCGGAATCGGCCCGCGCGCCGCCCTAGGCTGGGCGCGACGAGGAGGTGCGCATGCCGAGGCCGAAGGTGCCGATCCTCTCCGCCGATCGCATCGCCGACGCGGCCCTCGAGCTCGTCGACTCCGGCCGGCCGTTCGGCGTCAACGCGCTCGCCCGCGCACTCGGCGTCACGCCGTCCTCGCTCTACAACCACGTCCGCGGACGCGACGAGATCATCGAGCTCATCCGCGGCCGCATCGCGGCGCAGTACCTGCCCGCCCTGCCCGAGGGGTCGTGGGACGACGTCGTCGCAGCGACCCTGCGCGCGCAGCGGCGCATGTACGCCGAGCACCCCAACGCCATCCCGCTCATCGTCGGCAAGACCATCACCGACCCGCTCGTCATCGCGAGCTACGACACCCTCGCCACCGCGCTCCTCGCCGCCGGCTTCCCCGACGGCGAGGTCCTCACCGTCGTCGCGATCCTCGACTCCTTCGCGCTCGGGTTCGGCCTCGACCTCGCGTCGCCCGACGACATCTGGCAGCCGCAGGGGCCGACCGAGACGCTCGGGCGACTGCTCGCCGGCGCTGAGCGCGGCGCGGCCCGTTCCGACCGGGCGTTCGAGGAAGGGCTCGAACTCCTCCTCGACTCGCTGCGGCTGCGGCTCTCGCGGTTGCGCGAGGCCGACTGACACGCGCCGGGGTTCCCCGCGCCTCCCGCGGCGGCTAGCGTGAGCGTGGGCGCCCCGGGGAGGGTGCACACGGGGGAAGGACGGGCCGTGGCCTCGTACGACGACATCATCGCGAACATCCCGATCGCCGACCTCGCCTCGCGGCTCGGCGTCGACGAGGCCACCGCGCGCGCGGCGGTCGACCAGGCGCTGCCCGCACTGCTCGGCGGCATGGGGGCCAACGCGCAGGATGCCGCGGGCGCGGCCTCGCTCGAACGCGCCGTGCAGCACCATCCGCCGCAGCTGTTCGACGGCGGGGTGGACCTCGACGAGGTCGACGAGGGCGACGGCGAGCGGATCGTGCACAACGTCTTCGGCGCGAACACCGACCAGGTCGTGCGGAAGCTCGGGGCGACGGAGGGGAAGGCCGACCCCGGACTCATCCAGAAGCTCCTGCCGATCCTCGCGCCGATCGTGCTGAGCTTCCTGGCCGGGCAGTTCTCGAAGCGCCAGCAGGGCGGGACGACGGCCGCCCCGACCGGCGGTGGCGGCGGCATCGGCGACCTGCTCGGCGGGTTGCTGGGCGGTGCCGGGGGCGGCGGCGCCTCGGGCGGCTCGGGCGGCGCGCTCGGCGGGCTGGGCGACCTGCTCGGCGGCCTGCTCGGCGGCGGCAAGCGCTGAGCCCGCGGGGCGGCGCCGAGCGCCCTGCGTAGACTGGCACGGTGCCAGTGAACCCCGAGCTGCAGGGGCGCGAATTCGCGCCGACCGCGCCGTACCTCGTCGGCCGCGAGAAGGTGCGCGAATTCGCGCGCGCCGTGTTCGCGACCAACCCGATCAACCACGACGTCGACGCCGCGCGCGCGGCCGGCCACGCCGACATCGTCGCGCCGCCCACCTTCGCGGTCGTCGTGCAGGAGCACACGCTCGCGCAGCTGCTCGCCGAGCCCGACGCGGGCATCGACTTCACGCGCGTGGTCCACGGCGACCAGCGGTTCACGTCGACGCGCCCGATCGTCGCGGGTGACGAGCTCACCGCGACGCTCACCGTCTCGAGCGTCAAGACGCTCGGTGCGCACTCGATGGTCACCGCCGAGTCCGTGATCGCCGACGCCGACGGCGCGCACGTCGTCACCGCGATCTCCACCCTCGTCGTGCGAGGAGACGACTGATGACCGACACCGTCGCGGCCCCCGCCGCCCCCGACTTCGACGCGCTCGCCGTCGGCGACGTCGTCGCCGAGCGCGAGTTCCACCTGACGCGCGACTCGCTCGTCCGCTATGCGGGCGCTTCGGGCGACTTCAACCCGATCCACTACCGCGACGACGTCGCGGCATCGGTCGGCCTCCCCGGCGTGCTCGCGCACGGCATGCTCACGATGGGCCTCGCCGTGCAGCCGGTCGTCGACTGGGCGGGAGACCCCGCGCGCGTGGCCGACTACCAGGTGCGCTTCACCCGGCCCGTCGCGGTCGACCCCGAGGCCGGGGCGGATGTCTCGGTCATCGCCAAGGTCGGCCAGCTCGACGCCGAGGCGCGCTCCGTGCGCGTCGACCTCACCGTGACCTTCGAGGGCGCGACCGTGCTGGGCAAGGCGCAGGTGCGCGTGGTGCTCGCCTGACATGAGCGAGCCAGGCACCAGCGACGGCGGCGCGGGGCGCGCCGTGGACGGCGCAGCAGCCGGAATCGCCGCCCAGCACGACGTCCCGTTCTCCGACCTCACGACGCTCCGCGTCGGCGGCCCGATCGATCGGCTCGTCACGGCGACCCGCCAGCGCGAACTCGTCGACCTCGTGCGCGAGGCCGACGCGTCGGGCGGGCGGTGGATGGTCGTCGGCGGCGGGTCCAACCTGCTCGTCGGCGATGACGGGTTCGCGGGCACCGTGATCCGGATCGCCACGAGGGGAATCGAGGTGCTCCCCGGCGCCCAGCCCGGCAGCGTGCACCTGCGCGTGCAGGCCGGGGAGGTCTGGGACGAGCTCGTGGCGTTCACGGTCGAGCGGGGCTTCTCGGGCCTCGAGGCACTGAGCGGCATCCCCGGCTCGGTCGGAGCGGCGCCCGTGCAGAACATCGGCGCCTACGGCCAGGAGCTCTCCGACGTGCTGATCGGCATCGAGTTCCTCGACGAGGGCGCCGACCGTCCGCGCCGCATGTCGGCCGACGAACTCGAGCTCGGCTACCGCACGTCGGTGCTGAAGCAGGGGCTCGCCGGGGTCGTCGTCTCGATCGAGGTCGCCCTGCACGACACCACCGCCGAGCGCGAGGTGCTCGGCCAGGCGCTCGGCACGCCCGTCGCCTATGCGCAGCTCGCGGGCGCACTCGGCGTGCAGCTCGGCGACCGCGTGCCGATCGCCGACGTGCGCGAGGCCGTGCTCGCCCTCCGCTCGGGCAAGGGCATGGTGCTCGACCCCGACGACCCCGACTCGGTGAGCGCGGGCTCGTTCTTCACGAACCCCATCGTCTCGGAGCGCGTCGCACGCACGCTGCCCGGCGACGCTCCCCGCTGGTACGTCGAGCCCGACGAGCCCGACGAGGTGGTCCCGCTCGCCGAGCTCGAGGCGCAGTCGCCGCTCGACGCGTTCCTCGCGCATCAGGCCGAGGTCGAGGCCGCCGAGGCGCACGCGCATGCCGACCCGGGCGAGCCGCTCGTGAAGCTCTCCGCGGCGTGGCTCATCGAGCACAGCGGCATCCGTCGCGGGTTCGCCCTGCCGGGCTCGCGCGCGGCGATCTCGTCGAAGCACACGCTCGCGGTGACGAACCGGGGCGGAGCGAGCGCCGAGGAGCTCGCCCAGCTCGCCCGGTTCGTGCAGGGTCGGGTGCAGGCCGAGTTCGGGATCGTGCTGCATCCCGAGCCCGTCCTCATCGGCGTCGAGCTCTAGGCCGCGGGCCCGCCGCCCGCACCGTTCGGTCGTGGCGGAGCGTCAGGGCGTGGCATCGGGCGCGGAGCTCCTCGCCGCCGGCCGGTAGACGTCGATCGCCCCGGGAACGACGCGGATCCGCGTTCGGTACCCCGGTGCCGACAGGTCGGCGGATGCCGCGGCCGGCGCCTCGAGCGCGACTTCGCCGTCGTGCACGAACCCGGGCGGCCGTCCGTTCCGCGGACGCACGTCGATGGTCAGGTCGGCGGTCGCGAACGCCTCGACCCGCTCGGGGACGAGTCGGAGGGCCCGCAGCACGGCGGCGGTCCGCTGGCCGAACGCCAGCGCGGCGATCGCGCCCGTCCGCGATCCACGGTGCAGCACGCGCACGTCGAGCAGGCCGTCGTCGAGCTCCCGGCGCTGCAGGGGCGCGTGGATGCCGCGATCGTTGCGACCGACGCCGACGAAGAGCGCCCAGACCTCGGCGCGGCGCCCGCCCACCACGACCGGCACCGGCTCCGACCGCCGCAGCACCCGTTCGGCGGCGAAGATCCCGGCGAGCCACTTCCCGAGACGGGGTCGCACGCGCTCGCGCAGCGCGATGACGTCGGGATAGACGCCGACCGACGCGGAGTTCATCACCGTGATCGGCCCGGCGTCGCCGAACGCGAGCTCGGCGACATCCGCCCGCACGCCCTCGCCCGCCTGCAGGGCGTCGACCGCGTCGTCGACGGATGACAGTCCGGCCGTGCGCGCGAAGTGGTTGAACGTGCCGCCCGGCACGACGAGGAGCGGCACTCCGGCGCCGCGGGCCGCATGCGCGATGGCTCCGACCGACCCGTCGCCGCCGCAGACGCCCACGATGCGGGGCGGTGCCGGTCGGGCGAGGGCATCGGCGACCACCGCGGCCGGCTCCTCGCCGGGGTCGAGGAAGTGCAGTTCGGCCCGCGGGAGCCGGGTGCGCAGCACGGTCGCGGGGTCGGAGCGGACGACGCTGGTCCCCGCCGACCGGTTCAGGACGATGAACACGCCGTCGCCGTCGGGCGATGCGGGGAGCGGGCGATCGCGGCCGGGCGCCGGGACCGGGGAACGCGGAACGCGCCATGCGCGAGCGGTGCGCCCTGCGCGCGGTGTCGTTCGACCGGATCCCACCGGCTCAGCGTACGGGTCCGGGACCGCGGTCGGCGCGAGCCCGCGCACCGCGCCGCGCGACCCGCTCAGAGCAGCCCGAGCTCCATCGCCCGGGTGACGGCGCGCGTTCGGTCGTTCACCTCGAGCTTCTCGAACACGTGGATGAGGTGCGTCTTCACGGTCGCCTCGCCGATGTGCAGCATCCGACCGATCTCGGGGTTCGAGCGTCCGTCGGCGACCAGCCGGAGCACGTCGAGCTCGCGCGGCGAGAGCGATGGCGCCGGGTCGGACGCGGCCGTCGCGCCGCTGCGCACGCGCGCGACGAGCTTCGCCGCGATCGACGGCGCGAGCACGGTCTCGCCCGCGGCGACCGAGCGGATGCCGGCGAGGATCTCCTCCTGGGGCGCGGCCTTCAGCAGGTACCCGCTCGCGCCGGCCTCGATCGCGGCGAGGATGTGGTCGTCGGTCTCGTACGTCGTGAGCACGAGCACGCGCGTGCCGGTCCCGCCGACCGACGCGACGATGCGCTCGGTCGCGGCGGCGCCGTCGAGCACGGGCATCCGCAGGTCCATGAGCACCAGGTCGGGCCGCAGCTCGATCGCGAGCGCGACCGCCTCGCCGCCGTCGACGGCCTCGCCGACCACGTCGATGCCGGGCTCGGACTCGAGCAGCCCGACGATGCCCGCTCGGACGATGGGATGGTCGTCGGCGACCACCACCCGGATCGACCCGCTCATGCGTCGGCTCCCGTCGCCGTGTCGCGTCGTTCGTCGGCGCGGCGCGAGGGGACGACCACCCGCAGCACGGTCCCGCCGTCCCGGCCCGCCCCGAACTCGAGCCGCCCGCCGACGAGCGAGACCCGATCGCGCATGCCGACGAGCCCGAACCCGCCGTCGCCGGGGACGGCGTCGCCCGGCCCGACGCCGTCGTCGCGGACCGCGAGGACGACCTCGGGCGGCATGCCCGCCGTGGTGACCACGATCTCGGCCGCCGCCGCCCGCGCGTGCTTCCTCACATTCGCCAGCGCCTCCTGCGCGCAGCGCAGCAGCACGACCTCGAGCTCCCGGTCCAGCCCCGTGGCATCCGTCGTCACGGACACCCGCACGCCCGTCTCGCGCTCGAACGTCGCCGCCAGTCGCCGCAGCGCCTCGCCGAGGCCGCCGTCGGATTCGATCGGCGCGAGCGACGCGACGAGTCCGCGCGCCTCGGTGAGCGCCTCCCGGGCCATCTGCTCCATGAGCTCGACGTCGCTCCGAGCGGATGCCACGGCCTCGCCGTCCACTCCGACGAGCCGCCGCCCGGTGCGCTGGGCGACCATCACCATCCCGGTCAGGCTCTGCGCGATCGTGTCGTGGATCTCGCGGGCGAGCCGCGCCCGCTCGTCGGCCACGCCCGCGTCGCGGTGCATGGCGGCGAGCTGGCCCTGCGCGGCCTGCAAGTCGGCGAGCAGGCGCGCGCGCTCCTCGCCGAACTGCGCGATGCGCGTGATCCAGAGGCCGAGCGCGATGCTGAAGCCGACCGAGAGCGCGGCGATCGCGGAACCGATGGCGAGGCCCGCGGGCCCGGACCGTGCCGCGTAGCCGAAGACGATCGCGGCGGCGATGGCGAGGTTCGCGATGATCGCGCTGCGCGCCGACGGCGAGGTCGACCAGACGAACGGGTAGAGGAACGCCTGCAGGATCGCGAACGACGGCTCGATCGCGGTGCCGACCGCGAGGAGCACCGCGTACGTGAGCGAGACCGCCAGGTGCATGCGGGTCGTCGCGACCGGCACGCACCGTCGACCCCAGGCCAGGTGGACGAGGAGGAACACCGCCGCGACCGCCCACACGCCGACTTCGTCGGCGCCGAAGGGCGGGTCGAGCAGCGAGATCGCGGCGATCACGACCGCGACCGCGATCGCCGCGGCATCCCACCACCGCACGTTCTGCATGGCCTCAGGCTCCCACAGGGTGCTCGCGTCGTGCAGCGATCACGCGTCGCGCCGGATCCAGCGGAACGTGAGGCGGCTGAGGACCAGGCCGATCACGAGCCAGGCGAGCAGCGCGACCGCGACCCAGCCGAGGTCCCATGCGCCGTTCTGCTCGAGCACCGCGAAGTCCTCGGGCAGGAACACGGCGCGCATGCCCTGCGCCATCCACTTGAGCGGGAAGAGGCTCGCGACGTTCTGCATCCACTCGGGCAGTTGGTAGAACTGCAGGTAGACGCCCGAGATGAACTGGAGCACGAGCAGGATCGGGATCACGACCGCCGCCGCCGACTTGCCCGAGCGCGGAACCGAGGACAGCGCGATGCCGAGCAGGGCCGACGTGCCGACGCCGAGCACGAACACCCAGGCGAAGGTCGCCCACTTCGCGGGCTCGGTCGGCAGCGCGATGCCGAATAGCGTCGTCGCCGTCACGAGGAGGAGCGCGGCCTGCAGCACGCCGGTCACGAAGACCTGCCCGATCTTCCCGATGAAGTACGACACCGGCGAGAGCGGCGTCCCGCCGAGGCGCTTCAGGGTGCCGTCCGACTTCTCGATCGCGATGTCGATCGCGAGGTTCTGCACGCCGGAGAGCAGCATGCCGGCGGCCAGGAGGCCGGGCAGGTAGTACGCGCCGACCGAGACGCCCTCCATGCCGGGGGCCGGCTGGATGTCTCCCGCCGAGCTGAACGCGGCCGTGAAGATGCCGAGCATGATGAACGGGAAGAGGAAGGTGAAGAACACGGCGTCGGGCGAGCGGAAGTAGCTCCGCACCTCGTAGCCGATGCGGGAGCCGCCGAGCGCGATGCGCCCGGGGCGACGGGCGCCGGCGGTGCCGGCCACGGTGGTCAGGTCGGTGGTGCTCATGCGCGGGCCTCCTCGGTCTCACGGGTCTCGGCGCCGGAGGCGCGGACCAGGTCCAGGTAGATGTCCTCGAGGCTCGGTCGGATGACCTCGAGGTCGGCGGGCTCGCCGCCGCAGTCGCGCGCGATGGATGCCACGAGCTCGGCGGGACGCTCGGTGCGCGACTCGCGCGGCGTGCCGTCGGGGTCGTTCCAGCGGACGATGGGCACGCGCGCCTCGGCACCGCCGAGCTCGTGCACGCGGCCGACGTCGATCAGCCTGCCGCCGATGATGATGCCCGCCCGATCCCCGAGCTGCTCGGCCTCGTCGAGGTAGTGGGTGGTGAGCAGGATGGTCGTGCCCTCGCGCTTCAGCGTCCGGATCAGGTCCCAGAACTCGCGTCGGGCCTCGGGGTCGAACCCGGTCGTCGGCTCGTCGAGGAACAGCAGTTCTGGCCGGCCGATGATGCCGAGGGCGACGTCGAGGCGTCGTCGCTGCCCGCCGGAGAGCTTCGCGATGCGCGCGCGCGCCTTCTCCTCGAGCCCGACGGCGGCGACCACCTCGTCGACGTCGCGCGGGCGGGGGTAGAGTCCGGCGAAGTGCGCGAGCTGCTCGCGCACGGTCATCGCGCCGCTCTCGGTGCCGGACTGGAGCACGATGCCGAGACGGGACTTCCAGTCGAGGCCGGCGCGGGCGGGGTCGACGCCGAGGACGCTGACCTCGCCCGCAGTGCGGAGGCGGTAGCCCTCGAGGATCTCGATCGTGGTCGACTTGCCCGCGCCGTTGGGCCCGAGCAGCGCGAACGTCTCGCCGTGCGGGATGTCGAGGTCGATGCCGTCGACGGCGGCGACGCGGGCGTACTGCTTGCGGAGTCCGCGGATGCGCACGGCGGGCGTCTCGCGGGGGCTGGTGGTGTCCATGCCATCGATGCTCCTCCTCGCGGGCGTGCAACGGCAGCCGTGGGGCGGTCGATCTTCGCCTCCACCGATCGGTGGAGGCCGCGAGGTCATGGCCCCGGAAGCTCGGCGAGACGGCGCTCGAGGAATCGGCGCTCCGGCGCCGTGCGGGCGAGCGCGATCGCGTCGCGGTAGCGGGCGGCCGCGGCATCCGCCTCGCCCTGCCGGCGCAGCAGGTCGGCCTGCGCGGCCGGCAACAGGTGGTAGCCGTCGAGCCGACCGGACGCCTCAAGCAGCGCGAGGTCGTCGAGGCCCGCCTGCGGGCCGAAGGCCATGCCGCGGGCGATCGCGCGATTGAGCGCCACGAACGGCGAGTCCGCGAACATCGAGAGCGCGTCGTAGCGGGCGACGATCGCGGGCCAGTCCGTCTCGACGGCGGAGCGCGCCCGCGCGTGCACGGCCTGGATCTCCGCCTGCAGGCGGTACGGCCCGGCCTGCGGGGGACCCGGCTCGCGCGTCGGGATCGCCGCCGTCGAGAGGAGCGCCAGCCCCTCCTCGATCTCGCCGGCGTCCCACGTCGTGCGGTCCTGCTCGGGCAGCGGCACGAGGTCGCCCGCGGCGTCGATGCGCGCCGCCGATCGCGCGTGCTGGAGCAGCATGAGCGCCAGCAGCGCCCGTGCCTCGTCGGCGTCGGGCATGAGCGCCACGAGGAGCCGGGTGAGGCGGATGGCCTCGGCGGCGAGGTCGAGCCGCTGGAGCTCGTCGCCGTGGGAGGCGAGGTAGCCCTCGTTCGCGATGAGGTAGAGCACGGCCAGCACCCCCTCGACGCGCTCGGGCAGGAGGTCGGCGGCGGGAACGCGGTACGGGATGCCGGCGTGCCGGATCTTGCGCTTCGCGCGCGAGATGCGCTGCCCCATCGTCGGTTCGGGCACGTGGAACGCGCGCGCGATCTCACCGGTGTCGAGGCCGCCCACCGTGCGGAGCGTCAACGCGACGCGCGACTCCATGGGGAGCGCCGGGTGCGCGCACGTGAAGACGAGGCGCAGCCGGTCGTCCCAGGCGGGCTCCTCGTCGGCGACGACGTCCGCCGGGTCGGGCGGGCCGTCGGCACCCCCGATAGCCTCCTGCATCGCCATCCACTCCCCGACCTTGTCCGCCTCGACGCCGCGCCGACGCAGTCGATCGAGCGCGAGGTTGCGGGCCGCGATCGTGAGCCACGCACCCGGGTTGCGAGGCACGCCGTCGCGCGGCCACGTCTGCGCCGCGCGTTCGAACGCGCCCGCCGCGGCCTCCTCGGCGACGTCCCAGTCGCCCGTCACCCGGATCAGCGTCGCCACCACGCGCGCCCAGTCGGACCGGTACGCGCCGCGCAGGGCAGCGGCGATCCCGGGCGCGAGCGGGGTGGCCCCACCCGCGCCCGGCATCGGGACGTCGCCCGTGTCCGGTCTCAGCGCTCGCTCCCGGCAGCGGCGACTGCGGCCGCGGGCTCGAGGCGGCGCCCGAGGTCCGCGGCCTCGCGCTCGGTGCGGGCGACGTGGTCCTCGTGCACGTCGAACGGCCAGAGCGGGCGCAGCTCGATCGCCCCGCCCCGCGCCATCGGGTGCTTCGAGGCCACCTCGATCGCCTCGGCGAGGCCGCCCTGCACCTCGATCAGGTCGAAGCCCGCGACCCACTCCTTCGCCTCGGCGAACCCGCCGTCGGTCACGAGCACCTCGTCGTGACGGCGGCGCACGAACGTGGCATCCGCCGGCCCGCGCAGCACCTCGCCGAAGAGTCGCACGCCGCGGCCGTCCATCTCGCGCACCCACGCCTCGGGGCCGTCGTCCTCCGCCCGGTCGCCGCCGGCCGGGGCGCGCTCGCCGCCGGGCTCCACGACCACGAGCAAGAGGTACCGCCGGCCGCGGACGGGGCGCTCGGCGAAGCCGGCCGGAACGATCCGCGAGTCCGGGTCGGCGTCGGGCCACCGCACGAACGGGCGGATCTCGACCCGCCCGAACGAGGCCACCGGATGCCTCGACGCGACCTCGATCGCCTCGTCGAGGTCGCGTACGTCGATGACGTCGAACCCTCCGATCGACTCCTTCGACTCGGTGAACGGGCCGTCGACCACGAGCACCTCGCCCCCGCGCACGCGCACGGTCGTGGCATCCTGCGCGGGCCGCAGTCGTTCGCCGTACTCCGAGACGCCTCGCGCCTCGACATCGTCGACCCACTCGCCCACGTTGTCGTCGGCGGGCGCGTAGGGGAGCGCGTCGGCGCCCTCGGCGTAGAACAGTGCGTACTCCATGACGGAATCCCTTCTCTCGGTCACGCTACGCACGTACGACGAACGGCGGAACCCGGTTTCGACACCGTGAGTGTCCGATTCCGACCGGTCCGGTCAGGCCCGGGACCCACCGCGCTCGCGCAGGCGCTCGACCACCTGCTGGAGCGTCGGCAGTCCGGCGGGCCCGTCGGGCGTGGCGAAGACGCGGCAGGCGAGCTCGGTCACCGCCACCTCGGTCGGGAACAGGTCGTCGCCGTCGACGCTGATCGTCGGCGAGCCGGCGAACGCGGTGCCGGCGGCCTGCTCGGGCGACTCGATGAGGCGCGCGGAGACCGGCTCGGAACGCCCCAGGAGCTCGAGCGCGTCCTGCACGAGCCGACCGGCCCCTCGCCAGTTGGGGCAGTCCTCGATGTGCAGGACCTCGATGCGCACCTCCTCATCATCCCGCGCTCGGGCGCCGCGCGGGAGGTCAGGCCCCCACGAGCAGGCGAGGGTGCTGCGCCTCGACCACGTTCGGGTGCGCGCGGAGGCGGCTCTTCAGCCAGTTCTCGCCGAACACCGCGTGCAGCGGGTTCGCCGGGTCCTCGGTGACGCCGGGTGCCTCCGCGGCGAGGGCCGGCGGCAGCTCGATGGTCGGGATCGTCGCGTCGAGCGATGGGCCGTGGAAGTAGGGGATCGAGATGCGCTCGGTGCCGGGCTCGGGGGAGACCACGCGGTGCAGCGTCGCCTTGAGGTACCCTCCCGTGGCGATCTCGAGCAGCTCGCCGATGTTCACGACGAACGAGCCGGCGGGCGGCGTGACGTCGATCCACTCGCCGTCCTTCTCGACCTGCAGGCCGGCCTTGCCCTCCTCGACCGAGAGCAGCGTGAGCACGCCGAGGTCCTTGTGCGCGCCGACGCCCTGCGCCGGCTGCTCGGTCTCGACGCCGGGGTAGCGCGCCACCTTCATGTACGGCGACGGCGTCGCGAACGCGGCGTCGAAGGCGTCGGACGGCGCGCCGAGCGCCTCCGCCCAGGCGCGGAGCAGTCGCGTGCCGACCTCGTCGAGGCGGGCGATCCACTCCTCCGCGACCTCGCGGAGTTCGGGCAGCGACTCGGGCCAGAGGTTCGGGCCCTGCAGGACCCAGTAGTCCGGGGCGTCCGGCCCGACGGGCACCGCGGGCCGTTCGGCGCCGATGTCGATCTGCTCGCGGATGTCGACGCGGCCGAGCGTGCGCTCGCCGCCCATGCGCGTGTAGCCGCGGAAGTGCGGGCTCTTCACGTTCTCGATCGCGAGCTTGTGCGACTCGGGCAGGGCGAAGAACGCGCGTGCGACCTCGTACGCGCGGTCGATGAGCTCGGCCGGCACGCCGTGGCCGACGAGCGAGAAGAAGCCGACCTCGTGGGTCGCGCGACGGAGGTCGTCGCGGAAGGCCGCCTGCTGCTCGGGGGTGCCGTTCAGCAGGGAGAGGTCGAGGACGGGGATGCCGGACATGTGCTGGTCCTTTCGAGGGTGCCGGGATGGTGGTGCGCCGACGATGCGGCCCCGGCATCCTTCGACGTCGGCCCGTGGCATCCGGTTCGGGTCTGCCCCCGGGTGTTCGAGGGGGCCTTCGAGGCGGATGCCGCTGGGCTGACGCGGACGCGTCGGATGCGGCGTGAGCTGGGCTGCGGTCGGCGGCGCGTGTGGAATCGCGCCCTGGGATCGTCGGGGAGGACGATCGCCTAGCGGCGACAGCAGCGACAGGTGTGGGTGCTCACGATTGCGGACACGCTAGCACGGGTCGGGCCGTGCTCCGCAATCCCCCGTCCAGGAGGGGGTCAGGCGGGGAGCACGAGCGAGACCGCGATCGCGAGCATCACGACCGCGATGATCCCGTCGAGCACGCGCCATGCGCGGGGGTTCGCGAGGATCCCGCCGAGGAGCCGTGCGCCGTAGGCCAGTCCGAGGAACCAGGCGGCGCTGGCGATCGCGGCGCCGAGCGCGAAGGTCCAGCGGTCGTCGCCGTGCGTGGCGCCCACCGAGCCGAGCAGCACGACGGTGTCGAGGTAGACGTGCGGGTTCAGCCAGGTGAGCGCGAGGCAGGTGAGCACGACGGGGAGGAGTGCGGTGGTCGCGGTCCTCGTCGTCGCCGCCGTCGCGACGACGCCCGTGCCCGAGCCCGCGGCTGACGCGTCCGGTCGCGCCTCCTCGACCACGAGCGCCTCATCCGTCCCGCGCAGCGCGCGTCGGGCGGCGAGCACGGCGTACCCGACGAGGAAGATCGCGCCGGCCCACCGCGCGACGCCGACCAGCCACGGCATGGCCTGCAGCATGGCGCCCATGCCGCCGACGCCGGCGACGATGAGCAGGGCGTCGGAGACCGTGCAGATCGCGGCGACGACGAACACGTGCTCGCGCCGGATGCCCTGCCGCAGCACGAAGACGTTCTGGGCCCCGATCGCGACGATGAGGGAGAAGCCGAGGCCGAGGCCCGCGGCGAGCACGGAGAGATCCACGCCATCGACGCTAGGTGCGGCAGGATATGAAAGCCAGCTCAGGATTCTTCACGCGCGTTAGCATTGCTTCATGCAGGTCCCGCTCGATCTCGCCCGGACCCTCGCCGCGGTCGTCGACGGCGGCACGTTCGAGGCGGCCGCCGCCGAGCTCCGCGTCACGCCGTCGGCGGTCTCGCAGCGCGTGAAGCAGCTCGAGCAGCGCCTCGGCCGCGTGCTCGTCGTGCGCTCCAAGCCCGTGCGCCCCACCGAGGCGGGTGCCGCCGTCGTGCGCCTCGCACGCCAGCTCGCGCTGCTCGAGCACGACGCGCTCGCCGCCTTCGGCGGCGACGACACGGCATCCCCCCGCCCGACGACCGTACCGCTCGCCGTCAACGCCGACTCGCTCGCGACGTGGTTCCTGCCGGCGCTCGCGCGCATCGCCGAGGAGCATCCCGTCGTGTTCGACCTGCACCGTGACGACCAGGACTTCACGGCGGCCCTGCTCGAGTCCGGCACCGTGATGGGCGCCGTGACCTCGCAGGCGACGCCGGTCGCCGGATGCCTCGTCCGTCCGCTCGGCGTCATGCGGTACATCGCGGTGGCGACGCCGGCCTGGGTCGCCCGATGGTGTCCTGAGGGTCCGGATGCCGCGTCGCTCGCCGGGGCGCCGCGCGTCGACTTCGACCGCCGCGACGACCTGCAGGGCGAGTACCTGCGGCTCGTCGGGGCGGATGGTGCCGCCGACCCGCCGCGGCACTTCGTGCCCGCGTCGAACGACTTCGCGACCGCGGTCAAGCTCGGACTCGGATGGGGGCTGCTGCCCGGGTTCCAGGCCGACGACGAACTCGCGGACGGACGGCTCGTCTCGCTCGGTGGGCCGCCCGTCGACGTGCCGCTGCACTGGCAGCAGTGGAACCTCGGATCGCCCCTCCTCGACGCCATCTCCGACGGCCTGACACGCGAGGCGCGACGCGCGCTGGAGCCATCCGTCGTCGGCTGACCGGATGAGGGCGGTCGGCCGGGCCGAGGTCGCCGAGCGTCCCGTCTGCGCGCGGTTGCCCGCGGTTCCGCCCGATCGGGCACGCGCGTGTCTCGGGGAGTGACGAGAATGCCGTCATGTCCTCCGGACGCGCGGTCGGGGACGACCGGGGCGCCGCGTCGCCCCTGACGGGACGCAGCGCGAACCCGCGCGTCCCGGCACCACACCCTGCGTCCGGCGTGGCGCCGTCCGCCGGGATGATCGGACTGCAACGACTGGTCGGCAACGGCGCTCGCCAAGGTGCGGTGGTCAGCAGGCTGCTCCAGGTGCAGCGACAACCGATCGCACCACCGGCGAAGCCGACACTGCGCACGGGGTCGCGCGGCCAGTTCGTGAAGGAGGCGCAGCGCAAGCTGAGCCGGCTGCAGGCCTCCGTCGGGCCGCTCGTCGAGGACGGGCAGTTCGGCGCCCTCACCGAGGGCTCGGTACGCACGTTCCAGGGGACGCGCGGGATCCCGCCCGACGGCGTCCTCGACGGGACCACCTGGACCGCGCTCGACGGCGCGTTCGCTGCATTGCCCGCGCCCGTTCGCGCGGTCCTCGTCCCCGGAGCCGACCACGTCGACGTGGGATTCGCCCAGCAGAAGCTGAACGCCCTCGGCATCTCGCCGCGCCTCGTGATCAACGCCGTCTACGGCCCGGAGATGCAGCCGGCGATCATCGCCATCGAGGCACTGGTCCTGCACCGCTGGCCGACCAGCAGGATCGACGCGGACGTGTGGCGGGTGCTCGACACTGCGAGCCCGGGTGGCTTCATCGCGCTCGAGGGGCTGAGCGCTTCCCCCGTCGAGCAGCACACCGCGAGCGGCACCGCGAACCCCCTGGGCGTGCAGGTGCCCGGGACCAGCCTCCATCCGGTCGTCGGGGCGGGAGGCATACTGCGGGGAGCCGCGGTGCGCGAGCTGCAGCAGAAGCTGAACACCGCGGGTGCGTCGCCGGCGCTCGCCGTCGACGGTCGCTTCGGACCCCTGACGACCGCCGCGGTGCGGGCCTTCCAGTCCGGTCGGGTTCCCCCGTTGCCCGCGTCGGGAATCGCGGATGCCGCAACGTGGACGGCGCTCGACGCGGTAGCGCCCGCATCGACCGTCGGGTTCATCGAGCGCCAGTGGAGGGAGGAGGTCGGCGGTGCGACGTACGGGAACACAGGCGGCAACGCGTCGCGCTACTCATGGGAGATCGACGGCGACCGCATGGTGGTCACCGTGGCGGTGAACTTCACCGGGCTCGCGCCGAGGGCGGCATGGTTCTCCCACGTGCCGCGGGTCTGGGACCGTTTCGCCGCGGTGCGGGACGCGCCCCCTCGACGGGTGAACCTCGAGTTCCGCCTCGTGCGCGGAAGCGGGCCCGCCGCGATGACCGTGGACGTCCGGGCCGGCACCGGTCGATCGAACGCCGGCCGCTGGTTCCGGAACGACCCGACGTCGGAGTCGACCGTGCCGCATGAGTACGGTCACCTGATCGGCCTGCAGGACGAATACCAGCAACGACCCGGCGACTACGTCCGGATCACCGGACATGAGCCGCCGGTCGGTGCGACGACCGGGCCGGCAGGCGTCGCTCCGGCGACGATCGCCGCGAACCTGCAGGCGGCTATGCTGGCGCGCAACGCCGCCAACGCCCGGACGGCGGCGGCGGGGGTGACGATGGGAGCATTCGCACAGCGCGTCGTCGCGGCGTATGCCGCCCTGCCGCTCGGGGGCATCGCGCCGGCGCTGCCCGCAGTGCCCGCGTCCCCGGGCGTACCGGCGCTGCCGGCGCTGCCCGCCTACACGCTGACCACCGACCTGGTCACCGACCTGGACCGGTCGCTGCGCGGAACGGCCGATCGCTACGAGACGATCCAGGTCTTCACCTATACGAGCGGGTCGATCATGGGCGACCCCCGCCGGGCGCCGGACATCCACGACCACGGAGCCGAGCCCCGTCACATCGCAGAGTTCCTCGGAATCCTCGGGCGAACGCTCGGCGGCACGTTCCGGGGGGAGGAACGATGACCCTGCTCCGCTACATCCGTGCCGACGGGCAACGCGTCCCGGCCGAGTACGAGACCGTGGAGGTCGACCGCGACGGCCGGCTGGCGGGATGGCGGTCGGTCGCCCCCCTCGCCGTCGGTTCCTTCGAGGGCGATCTCGCGGCCGACGAGGTCGACGACTTGCGCGCACTCGTCGACCGTGCGCAGGCGATCCCCGAACCCGACGTCATGCGCCGCCCCGGCGCGTCGAGCGAAACCCTGGAACTCGGCGATGGATTCGCCCTCGAGGTCGGAGGCCTGGACTCCGACGACGATCCGGTCTGGTCGGAGCTCGTCGTGCGCGGCCGCGACCTCCTCGCTCGGCAGACGGCGTTCCCTGTCGCGGCGATCGGGCTGGCTGCAGACGGCGGCCGCCTCGAACTCCTCGGCACGCACCCACTCGAGCTCGACCTCACGGATGCCGTCGTGTCGCGCTACGCCTGGACGCCCGACGGCGCGCTCGCGGGCGAGATGTCCGCTCCCCTCGAGGCCGGGAGCCGCGTGCATGCGGAGCCGGGATGGTCGCTCGACCTCCCTCCGGCTGCAGATGCGCTCCCGCCGGATGCCGTGGTGCAGACGTTGGTTCGCTTCGTGATCGTCGCGGGGGGTGTCCCCGTGCCGGTCGAAGTCGGCAGCGAGGTCCCCTAGCGCCGTGGCCGGTCGACCGCAGGAAGTTCAGCGCCGGTGCGCGGTCCGACCGACGGCACCGGACGTTCCGGCCCGCTGATGCGCGTGCGACCCTCGATCAGAGGTTCTGGCCGATGTCCCACAGCCGGTCGGGCCGACCGTCGATCGCCTCGGAGACCGCGAGCGCCTGGTCGTCGGAGAGCGAGGCGACGTAGTCGACGACGCCACGACCCACCCCGAGCGCCCTCACCTCGGACGCCTCGGGCACGGGCACGCCGTCGGGTCGCGTCGTGCGCAGCTGCGCGTATCCGTCGGTCGCGATCTCGACCAGCTCGCGGAGGCGGAGCGGCACGCGATCGCGGTCGTCCTCGTCGCGGAGCCACGCCGTGAGTCCCTTCACCGCACGCGTGATCACGCGGCTGAGGCCGCGCTGGTACATCACGATGTCGGACCGGTCGAGGATGAAGTGCCGGTGCACGAACTTCAGGATCTCCACCTCGTGCCACGCCCGCTCGTCGAGCGTCACGAGCCCGGCCCGTGCGACGCCCGCGGGCGCGGGGACGACGGAGGACTGCAGGTGGTCGATCCACCGGTTCGTGAACGACGACAGCGCGCGCTCGGCCGCGATCGAGCCGTCGAACGGACTGGCGAGGAGGCCGTCGACGAGGTCGTCCGCGACCACGCCGACCGCGGCGCGGAACGCCTCGTCGCCCGCGATCCACGGGTCGGAGGCGTGGAGCTTCCGACGCAGCGCCTCGAGCGCGCTGCCGGGCGGCGCACTGCGGCGCGCGAGCTCCTCGTCGTCGAGGTCGCGCAACTGCAGGCTCGACTCGATCCAGCCCCGGAACTCGCGCGCGACCGCGCCCTGTCCGAGCAGGCCCGCGCGGTGGAAGTCGTCGACGTCGTGGATCGAGTACGCGATGTCGTCGGCGATGTCCATGATCGAGCACTCGAGCGACTGCCTGAGCGGCGGATGGCCCTCGCGCGCCTCGGACAGGTCGGCCGCGTCGATCCCGTACGCCGAGAACTTCAGCACCTCGACGCCGCGATCGGTGCGACGGAACCCTCGCGGCAGCGGCCCGTCGCCGAGCGCGGCCACGTCCACGTGGCGCGTCCACGGGTACTTCGCCACCGCACTCCGCACGGCGGCCGTGAGGTTGAGCCCGCGCGGGGCGACCTCGCTCACGTCGAGCGTCGTGACGATCCGGTAGGTCTGCGCGTTGCCCTCGAAGCCGTCGGGCAGGCCCAGCGTGTCGCGCGCGAGTCGGTCGAGCACGCGCTCGCCGAGGTGCCCGAAGGGCGGATGGCCGAGGTCGTGCGCGCTCGCCGCCGCCTGCACGACGACCGCGTCGCAGCCGTGCGCGAGCGCGAAGTCGCGCGTCGGCGACGCGGCATCCGTCATCTTGACCGCGATCGCACGCGCCACGGCGGTGACCTTGATCGAGTGCGTCAGCCGGTTGTGGATCAGCGGCCCCGCGCCCGGCTGCCCGATCACCTGGGTCACGGCCGAGAGGCGCGAGAAGTAGGGCGAGAACCTGACCCGCTCGAGGTCGAGGCGGTACTGCGAGTGCTCGCCGACGACGTCCGCGCTGCTGCGGGGCTCGTGCGCGTGGCGCGCCGCGCGATCCATCGGCGGGATCCCGGTCAGGAGAACAGCTCCTGGAGGCGCTGCACGCCCTCGAGGAGCGGCGCGTCGCCCAGCGCGTAGCTGAATCGGAGGAAGCCGCTCGGTCCGAACGCCTCGCCGGGAACCGCCGCGACCTCGGCGCGCTCGAGCATGAGGTCGGCGAGCTCGAGCGACGTGGTCGGCGTCACGCCGGCCCACTCGCGGCCGAGCAGCCCCGAGACGTCGGGGTAGACGTAGAAGGCGCCCTCGGGCACCGGCACGGACATGCCGTCGATCTTCGACAGCTCGCCGACGATCGTGCGCCGGCGACGGTCGAACGCCCGGCGCATCTCCTCCACGGGCTCCTGCGGGCCGGTGAGGGCCGCGATCGCGGCGCGCTGCGAGATGTTCGACACGTTCGACGTGAGGTGCGACTGCAGGTTGGCGGCGCCCTTCATGACGTCGGCGGGGCCGACCATCCAGCCGAGGCGCCAGCCGGTCATCGCGTAGGTCTTCGCGACGCCGTTGACGAGGATCGCCTGCTCGGCCAGGCCCGGCACGGCCTCGACGATCGAGACCGCGCGCGGCGGGGCGGCCTCCGGGTCCTCGGCATAGGTGAGGTTCTGGTAGATCTCGTCGGTCACGACCCAGATGCCGTGCTCGAGCGCCCACTCGCCGATGGCCTTCACCTGCTCGGGCGGGTACACGGCACCGGTCGGGTTCGACGGAGAGACGAACAGCAGGGCGCGGGTCCGCTCGGTGCGCGCGGCCTCGAGCTGCTCGACCGTGACGAGGTAGCCCTGCTCCGAGCCGGCGAACACGTCGATCTGTCGCCCGCCGGCGAGCTTGATCGCCTCGGGGTAGGTGGTCCAGTAGGGCGTCGGGACGAGCACCTCGTCGCCGTCGTCGAGCAGCACCTGGAAGGCCTGGTAGACGGCCTGCTTGCCGCCGTTGGTGACCACGACCTGGTTCGCGCCGACCTCGAGCCCCGAATCGCGCCGGGTCTTCTCGGCGACGGCGGCGCGCAGGTCGGGCAGGCCGGCCGCCGGCGTGTAGCGGTGGTTGCGCGGGTCGCTGACGGCCTCGAGCGCGGCCTCGACGATGTGCGCGGGCGTCGGGAAGTCGGGTTCGCCCGCCGCGTAGGAGATCACGGGACGCCCCTCGGCCTGGAGGGCCTTGGCCTTTGCATCGACCTTGAGGGTCGCGGACTCGGCGATGGCGGAGATGCGGGCGGAGAGACGGCGCTGATCGGTCACGCCTCCAGCCTACGGCGCGGGCCCGCGCGCGTCAGCGGGGGAGCGGATGCTCACGGACACGCGTCCGGACGGATCGTCCGGATGCCGCCGATCGTCCCCTCGGTGGCATCCGGGGAAGCGACCGCGGTCATGCCGGCACGGACGGACGGAAGGGACGCCGCGGCGGTGTTCCCCCGAGCCGCGGCGTCCGGCGCCTGCCCCCACAGGCGCGCTCCCCGAAACCTGTCTGCCCCGCCGGAGCGGTTGCACCAGCAACGATACGCCGGTCCCGCGAGGAACTCTCGGGACGTACGTCCCATGTCTCGCGGGCGGAGCGCGGCCACGGTTTGGCGCACCTTCCCGCGTCGCATACACTTGGTGAGGTTGTTGAAGTCAGCCAAGATCGAACGCGCCTTCGCAGCGGGTGAACTGCCCGTCGCGAGTGCTGATCGAAGCGGCTTCGACCCGAGGTGATCCGGTCAGCCGGATCGCTTAGGGCGGTGGCTCAATTGGTAGAGCAGCGGTCTCCAAAACCGCAGGTTGCAGGTTCGAGTCCTGTCCGCCCTGCGAGCCGGCCGGCGATGGCCGGCCCATGAAAGGTGTACGAGGTGGCCCGGAAAGTACTCGACGAACCCAGCGAGGATGTCGTCGCCAATGCCAAGCGCGAGAGCGCGGCGCGGCGCAACCCCTTCGCACGGATCGCCCTGTTCATCCGACAGGTCATCGGCGAGCTGAAGAAGGTCGTCACCCCGACGCGCAAGGAGCTCGCGAGCTTCACCGCGGTGGTGCTGGTCTTCGTGGCCATCATGATGGCGATCGTCTGGGGGCTCGACCAGGTCTTCTCATGGCTGGTCGTATTCGTCTTCGGAACGCCGGGGGTCTGATCGGGCCGTCGGCCCGACACCTGCCCGCCGGTACCCGGCGGCACGGCAGAAAGAAGGATTGAGGAAGTGTCGAAGAACGAGCGACAGGACGTCGACTGGGCGACCGCCGCCGAGCAGTCCTCCGAAGAGGACGAGGCGCAGGAGGGCAACTCGCTCGAGCGCGACGAGGATTCCGTCGAGCCGGCGGAGCACCGCGCCGTCCACGTGGTCGACGACGAGGGCAACGACGTCGACCTCGACGCCGTCCTCGACGCGATCGCCGAGGCGACCGACCCCGAGGCCGACGCGGTCGTCGAGGACGCCCTCGACGTCGACTCCGCCGATGAGGCGGAGGCCGCCTTCGACGCCGTCACCGAGGAGGACGAGGACCACGACCCCTACGAGGCGTTCCGCAACGAGCTGCGCTTCCTCCCGGGCAAGTGGTACGTCGTGCACTCCTACGCGGGTTTCGAGCGCCGCGTGAAGGCGAACGTCGAGCAGCGCCGCGAGACCATGGCGATGGCCGACTACATCCACCAGGTCGAGGTGCCGATGGAGGATGTCGTCGAGATCAAGAACGGCCAGCGCAAGATGGTCACGCGTGTGCGCGTGCCCGGCTACGTGCTCGTCCGCATGGAGCTCAACGAGGAGAGCTGGTCGGTCATCCGCCACACGCCCGGCGTCACCGGCTTCGTGGGCAACGCCCACAACCCGACCCCCCTCCGCTTCGAGGAGGCCTTCAACATGCTGAAGAGCCTCGTCGACATCAAGGACGTCGCGCCCGCCAAGGGTGCGAAGGGTGCCGCCACGGGCGGCGCCGCACGCCAGATCCCCGCCGAGGTCGACTTCGAGATCGGCGAGACCATCACCATCAAGGACGGCTCGTTCGCGGGCCTGCCCGGCACGATCAGCGAGATCAAGCCCGAGAGCGGCAAGCTCACGGTCCTCGTCTCGCTCTTCGAGCGCGAGACCCCGGTCGAGCTCAGCTTCGACCAGGTCACCAAGCTCTAGGGGCTCTCAGGGCCCCCGCAGCAACCCTCCGGTATCATCGGAGGGTTGTGCTGCGTCACGGACACACCGCACACCGACCACCGCGACCGGAACCGCCGGCATCGCGGGAGAGTGCCCCGCTCGGGGCGTTCGAACAGAAAGAGAGAAATCATGGCACCGAAGAAGAAGGTCACTGGTCTGATCAAGCTTCAGATCAAGGCCGGCGCCGCCAACCCGGCCCCGCCGATCGGCCCGGCCCTGGGTCAGCACGGCGTGAACATCATGGAGTTCTGCAAGGCCTACAACGCGGCCACCGAGGCTCAGCGCGGGAACGTCATCCCCGTCGAGATCACGGTCTACGAGGACCGCTCGTTCACCTTCATCCTGAAGACCCCGCCCGCCGCCGAGCTCATCAAGAAGGCCGCCGGCGTCGCCAAGGGCTCGGGCGTCCCGCACACCACCAAGGTCGGCAAGATCACGCCCGCCCAGGTCCGCGAGATCGCCGAGACGAAGATGGCCGACCTCAACGCCAACGACCTCGACGCCGCGTCGAAGATCATCGCGGGCACCGCCCGCTCGATGGGCATCACGGTCGAGTAAGGCCTTCCTCGCCGATCACGCGTCCCACGGGGCCGCTCGCGATCGGCGCAGCGGATGCCGCGCGGCATCCGTTCACCAGAACTCTCATTCGTGGCAGCGCCCGCCAGGCGCGATGACCACACTCTCGCAAGGAGAACCAACATGGCACAGAAGTCCAAGGCCTACCGGGCCGCGGCCGAGAAGATCGAGGCCGGCAAGTACTACACCCCGACCGACGCCGTCGCGCTCGCGAAGGAGACCGGCTCGGCGAAGTTCGACTCGACCGTCGAGGTCGCGCTGAAGCTGGGCGTCGACCCGCGCAAGGCCGACCAGATGGTGCGCGGCACCGTCATCCTCCCGCACGGCACCGGCAAGACCGCTCGCGTCATCGTGTTCGCGACCGGCCCCGCGGCCGAGGCCGCGATCGCGGCCGGCGCCGACGAGGTCGGCGGCGCCGAGCTCATCGAGAAGGTCTCCGGCGGCTACACCGCGTTCGACGCGGCCGTCGCCACGCCTGAGCTCATGGGCCAGGTCGGCCGTCTCGGCAAGGTCCTCGGCCCGCGCGGCCTCATGCCGAACCCGAAGACCGGCACCGTGACCCCGAACCCGGCGAAGGCCGTCGAGGACATCAAGGGCGGCAAGATCGAGTTCCGCGTCGACAAGCACGCCAACGTGCACTTCGTCGTCGGCAAGTCGTCCTTCACGCAGCAGCAGCTCGATGAGAACATCACGACCGCGCTCGAGGAGATCGTCCGCCTCAAGCCGTCGAGCGCCAAGGGCCGCTACATCCAGAAGGGCGCCGTGTCGACCACGTTCGGCCCCGGCATCCCGCTGGACGTCAACGCCATCTGAGTCGACCCCGACTCGTCACGAGGGGCCCGCCGGTTCGCCGGCGGGCCCCTCGTCATTCCGTCGGGCCTCCTTGCGGCCGCGGCGCGCGCGGCGTTAGCTTGTGCCTCGGCGGCCGTTCCGGGCTGGACGGCTCCCGGGGGCGGCCGCGGAGGAGCACGATGACGTCGCCGAGCGCGCTCGAGGCCGGCAGGACCGCGGCAGGGGAGCTGCGGTGGGCAGATGCGGTCGAATACCTCGCCCGGGCCGACGCGGACGGTGGGCTCGGCGCCGCCGACCTCGAGCTCCTCTCGACCGCGGCGATCCTCCGCGGCGACCGGGACTCCGCGTTCGACGCCGGCGCGCGGGCGTACGGCGGGTACCTCGAGGCATCCGACGGCGCCGCAGCGGCGAGGTGGGCCGCGTGGATGGCGTTCGAGCTCTTCGAGGTCGGCGACCGTTCCGAATCGCAGACATGGTCCTCCCGCGCGATGCAGATCGCCGCCGGACTCGACGATCCGCTGCTGTCCGCGACCGTCCGATTGGGACCGGCGGTGGCCCAGTTGAACAGCGGTGACCTGTCCGAGGGTCGCCGCATGGGCGAGGAGAGCCTCGCCGTCGCCGAACGACACGGGGACCAGGCACTCATCGCGAGCGCCTCGCTGGTGGTCGCGAAGGCGCTCATCGCCGGCGGCGAGCTCACCGAGGCGCTCGCGATCCATGACCGCACGATGGACCTGATCGAGGCCGGCGGGACCGGGCCGTTCCAGACGGGCGACGTGCTGTGCGCCATGATCTCCGACGCGATCATGGCGAGCGACCTCGATCGCGCGACGGCGTGGAGCGAGGCCCTCGACCACTGGTGCCGTTCGCAGCCGTCGCTCGTCACCTTCAGCGGTCAGCGCTCCGCGCTGCTGGCGCAGATCCAGCTGGTCCGTGGGGACTGGGACGCCGCGGCGGCCTCCGCGGAGTCGGCGATGGCGCGATTCCGTGCGGGCGACTTCCGTGCGGCGCACGGCGCGCCGTACGCGCTGGGCGAGGTGCAGCGGCTCCGCGGCGCGTTCCACTCCGCATCCGAATCCTTCCGGCTGGCGCGGGAGTCCGGCTGGGAGCCCCAGCCCGGCTCGGCGCTGCTCCTGTTCGTCATGGGGCGGACCGGGCAGGCCCGGTCCGAGGTCCGTCGGACGCTGGCGGGGGGAGTGCCGTTCATCGGCCGATTCGTGCGCCCCGCCGCCGTCGAGATCGAGGCGGCAGCCGGCGACCTCGACGCCGCCCGCCGGTCACTCGACGAACTGCGAGGATCGGCCGACACGATGGGGACGCCGCTGTTCGACGCGATCGTCGCCCTGGCCGCGGCCCGCGTGCGGTTCGCCTCGGGAGACGCCGTCGGCGCGCTCGCCGACGCCGGGCGGGCGGCGAGCGGGTTCCTGGAGGCCGGTGCGCCATACGAGCGCGCGCGGGCACGACTGGTCGCGGCCGACGCGCACGCCTCGCTCGGCGACCGCGACGCGGCCGACGTGGAGTTCCGCGGAGCTCGCGAGACGTTCCTCGCGCTCGGCGCCGAGCCGGCGCTGGCGGAGGCCGCCGCTCGGATGGGGGAGCGCCGGACCCGGGACCTCACCGCCCGGGAGGCGGAGGTGCTGCAGCTCGTCTCGACGGGGCTCACCAATCGCGGGATCGCGGAGCGGCTCACGCTCAGCGAGCGCACCGTGGACCGGCACCTCAGCAACATCTTCGCCAAGCTCGGCGTCTCGACGAGGTCGGCGGCGACGGCGTACGCGTACGAGCACGGCCTCGTCTGATCCTGCGGCCGTGGCCGCCGCGATGGGCACGCACCGGGCGGCCGGGCGATCGGCATTGCCGCCCGGCGGGCTGCGCGGTACGGTTCGCGGGAGGGCTGCGCCGCGCGGTCGACCGGTCGCGCGGACCGATCCGAGGGCGATGGTCGCTGCGACGATTCTCGAGCAGGCGCGCACCGCGTACGCGGAGCGGCGGTGGAGCGATGCCGTCGATCGGTACGATCGCGCGGAGGGCGGCCCCGCCACGCTGTCGGGCGACGACCTCGACCGGTTCGCCATGGCGGCCGACCTCGTCGGCCTCGGCGAGCGGGTGATCGAGCTGGGCACGCTCGCCCACGAGGCGCACCTGGCCGCCGGCCGCGCGGACCGCGCCGCTTACACCGCGACCTGGATCAGCCTCCAGTCGATGAACTCGGGCAACCCGTCGCAGGGCATGGGGTGGCTCGCACGCGCGCAGCGGCTCATCGAACGACTCGACGAGCCCGGGGCCGCCGCCGGATTCGTGCTCGTCCCTGAGGCGCTGGGCGCGCTCTACGCGGGAGAGGCGGGCCGGGCGATCGAGCTCTTCGGCAGGGCCGGCGAGATCGCCGAACGCACGGACGATCCGGACGTGGCCGCGTTCGCGCTCCTCGGCAGCGGCCAGGCCGCGATCATGGCCGGCGACCCGTCCCGGGGGATCCGGATGCTCGACGAGGTGATGGTCTCGGTCACCGCGGGCGAGGTGGGCCCAGTGCCATCCGGAATCGTGTACTGCGCCGTGATCGGCTACTGCCACCTGACGTTCGAGCTCGGGCGTGCGGTCGAGTGGACGCGTGCGCTCGACCGGTGGTGCGGCGAGCAGCCGTCCCTCGTCGCGTTCAGCGGGCAGTGCCACGCGCACCGCGCCGAGTTGTTCCGCCTGCACGGGGCGTGGACCGACGCCATGACGGCGGCACAGCTCGCCGAGGAGCGACTGGTCGCCGGTGACTTCGGAGCGGCGTTCGGCGCGCACTACCAGCAGGCAGAGGTGCTGCGACTCCGGGGCGAGTTCGACGCCGCGGAGGCGAGGTTCCTGAAGGCCGCGGAGTCGGGCTGGGACCCGCAACCCGGGCTGGCGCTCCTCCGCCTGGACGAAGGCCGGGCGGCGCTCGCCCAGAGCCTGATGCGTCGCAGCGCCCAGGGCGCCGACCCCGCCACCCGATGCCACCTGCTGCCCGCCGTCGTGAGCATCGAGGTGGCCGCGGGCGACCTCGATGCGGCGCGGGCCGCTGCGGACGAGCTGGCCGCGATGCAGCGGTCGAACGCGTCGGTCATGCTCCGCGCGATCGCGGCGTACGCCGACGGAGAGGTCCGGCTCGCCGGCGAGGACGCGGCCGGGGCGTTCACGCGCCTCCGCGCCGCCCGCGAGGCGTGGGTCGAGGTCGGCGCACCCTACGAGGTCGCGCGGTGCCGGGTGCTCATGGCGCGGGCGCATCGCGACCTCGACGAGGACGAGGCCGCGGAGCCCGAGGAGGAGCTGGCCGAGTCGGCGTTCGCGGAACTCGGCGCGGTCGTCGCGCTCGCGGCGCTCGCGCGGCAGCGTGGTGAGCGAGCGCCCGGGGACACCCCCCTGACCGGTCGGGAGGCGGAGGTGCTCCGGTTGGTGGCGCGCGGGATCACCAACCGCGAGATCGCGTCGGAGCTCCACCTCAGCGAGAAGACGGTGGCCCGTCACCTGAGCAACATCTTCGCGAAGCTCGACGTCCCGAGCCGGGCCGCGGCGACGGCCTACGCGTTCGAGCACCGCCTCGTCTGATCGCCTGGGTGCGGGCATGGGTAGAACGACCCATCGGCGTCCGACGCGAAGTTGCGTGCTTCTCCCGACGCGGCCGGGATCGTGCCGCGCGTAGCGTCGCGAGCATGGATGTACCGGTGTTCGCAGGGATGGTCGCGGCCGTCGTGTTCGCGACCGCCAACCTGCCGATGGTGTGGAAGGCCCTCCGCACGCACGACGTGGGGTCGTACAGCCTCGGGAGCATCGTCATGATCAACGGCGCGAACGCCGTGTACTCGCTCTACGTGTTCAGCCTGCCGTTCGGACCGATCTGGCTGCTCCACTCGTTCTACCTGGTGGCCTCGGCGATCATGCTCGTGCTGTGCCTGCAGCAGTTCCACGCACGCGAGCGCGCCGGAACCCCGGGCACGCCCCCCTCGCGGACCCGGAGCCGGAACGCATCGATCAGTGCGTGATCGCGTCGTGGTGCGCGCGCATCGCGGGGCGGATGGCGAGGGCGGCGACGATCACGACGATCGCGCCGCAGATCCACGACATCCACGCGGGCCCGAAGGCGCCCGTCTCCACGTAGCGGCCGACCCACGGCGAGATGATCAGGAGCACGCCCAGTCCGCCCTGCACGTACTCCATCGCGACCGCGCCCGGCCAGGCGAGGTTCACGACGCCCGAGACGACGAGCAGCACGCCGAGCACGAGCATGATCGACACGGATGCTCCCATCTGGGTGAGGAACATCGTCGACAGTGCGACTACCAGACCGGCGGTGATCGCCACCCAGTCTTCCCATCGCGTCCACTTCTTCATGAAAACCAACCTCCTTCAGGTGGTGGCTCCCATATCTGGGTGTCACTTCAACGGTATTCCCGACCGACCGTCCGGTCAATGGGCAGTGATGCGGCACCCCCGCCGCGCAGCCCGGAGTGGTCGAGCCCGACGGCACGGCGTACGCTCGACGCGTGGTCCCCGGCGCATCGCCGGCGGCCCATGACAGGCACGTCGGATGTCACCGCAGCACGCAGCATCGGAACCGACCCTCCTCGTGGTCGGGGGCCGGTGGGGAGGACGACGCCTCGCGATCCCGCCGGGAGCGACCACGGTCGGGCGCGATCCGTCCTGCGGGATCGTCCTGGACGCGGACGGCATGAGTCGCCGGCACGCCCGGCTCCTGCGCGCGGGGGACCACGTGACCATCGAGGATGCGGGCTCCACGAACGGCACCACGGTCAACGGCGACGCGACCGCCGGGCCGCTCGAACTCCACCCCGGCGACCTCGTCCGGTTGGGCTCGCTCGAGATGTCGTACCTCGGGCCGCGGGAGCGACCCCTACCGCGCGTCGTGCTCCGCCGCGGCAGGGTGCGGATCGGGCGGGCCGTCGTCGTCGGCGGGCTGGTCACCCTGATGCTCCTCGGCGTCGGCGTCCTGGTGCAGCTCGCGACCGGCCTGACGGGGGTCGCGGGGTGGATCGCCGCACCGTTGGCGGGAATGGCGGCCGCGCTCGTCCAGCTCGCGAAGGACGCGTTGACCCGGGTGCCCGAGCCGCCGCCGATGCCGGTCGTCGGCGGCGTTCCGGGCGCGGTGGTCGCGCCCAGCCAGGCCGGGGCGGATCCGTCGCCGATGGACCCGGGGTCGGACGGCACCGCGCCGATGGGCTTCGAGGTCCCGAAGCGCACTCGTGGGCTGCCGGTGTTCGTCGCGGCGATCGTCACCGTGCTGGTGCTCGGCGTCGGGGGCGCCGCCCTCGCGTTCGGCGTCGCGACGTTGAGCGGGAACCTCCCGTAGCCGGCGCGTCGACGGGCCGCGGCGCGCGCGACGGCGACCGGTCGCGGCATCCGATCGCCGGCCTCAGCTCAGGACGCGGAAGCCGCGCTCGCCCGTCGGCTCGAGGTCGGCGGTGGAGAGGGAGGTGACCTCTGCGCCCGGCGGGCCCTCGTCGAGCCACGCGAGCATCGCGTCGACGGATGCCGCATCCCCCTCGATCTCGGCCTCGACCGCGCCGTCGTTGCGATTGCGGATCCAGCCCGAGACCCCGAACCGCTGCGCCTCGACGCGCGCGCTGAACCGGAAGCCGACCGCCTGGACGCGGCCGTGGACGATGACGCGCTGCCGGATCATTCGACCCTCCCCTGCGACGAGGGTAGACCGCGTGTCGCGCGACCGCACGGATGCCGCGCCCGCGCCCCGCGCGTACGATGACCGGCATGGGGGAGGTCACCGAGTACGTCGCCGGGCTCCACGAGCCGGCCCGATCGGCGGTCGAGGGCGTGTTCCTCGTCGCGCGCGAGGTGGTGCCGGACGTCGAGGAGGGCCGCAGCTACGGCATGCCTGCGCTGCGCTACGCCGGCAAGCCGCTGCTCGCGGTGATGGAGGCGAAGACGCACATCGGGCTCTATCCGTTCAGTCCGGCGGCGATCGACCAGGCAGCGGACGTGCTCGACGGGTTCGACCGCAGCAAGGGGACCGTCCGGTTCACCCCGGAGCATCCGCTGCCGGAGGAGGCAGTGCGCCGCCTCGTCGGCCTGCGCCGCGACGAGATCGACGCGGCATCCGGCCGCCGACGCGGGTGAGCGCCGAGGAGCGGCCGCGCCTGCTCGGCGCTGCGGTCGACCGGGTGCTCGCCGACACGCTGCGCGACGTGGCCGCGAGGATCACCGAGGGGCGGGTCGCCGACTACATCCCGGAGCTCGCCGACGCGGACCCCGGGGCCTTCGGCGTGTCGATCGCGAGCGTGCTCGGCCGGGCCTACGGGGCGGGCGACGCAGACGCCCCGTTCACGATCCAGTCGGCGTCGAAGCCGTTCGTGTACGCATTCGCGTGCGAGGAGCTCGGAGCGGCGACCGTGCACGAGCGCGTCGGCGTGGAGCCGAGCGGCGAGCCGTTCAACGCGATCAGCCTCGACGAGCGCGGACGCCCCGAGAACCCGTTCATCAACGCCGGTGCGATCGTGACCACCTCCCTCGTTCCCGCCGATGACGCCGACGAGCGATACCGGAGGATCCGCGACGTGCTCTCGCGCTTCGCCGGGCGCGAGCTCGACCTGGACGACGAGGTGTACCGGTCCGAGGCGAAGACCGGGCACCGCAACCGCGCGCTGGCGGGACTCGCGCTCGCGGCGGGCTCCCTCGCCACCGGTGACGTCGATGCCGCGACCGATCCGTACTTCCGGCAGTGCGCGCTCCGCGTGACCACGGCCGACCTCGCCATCATGGGTGCCACGCTGGCGAACGGCGGCATGAACCCGATCACTCGCGACCGCGTGGTCGGCGAACGGGCGGCACGGGACACGCTGTCGGTGATGGCGACCTGCGGCATGTACGACCGGTCGGGCGCGTGGGCGTTCCGCGTCGGGATGCCGGCGAAGTCGGGCGTGGGCGGCGGCATCGTGGCCGTGCGGCCCGGCGAGTTCGGCGTGGGCGTCTACGCACCGCCCCTCGACGAAGCGGGCAACAGCGCCCGCGGCGTCGCCATGCTCGAGGCGCTCTCCGACCGGTTCGGGCTGCACATGTTCGACCACGTCGCCGAGCCCGTCTCGCCGGTCGCCGAGGTCGACGTCGATGCCGAGGCGGGGACGGTCACGTTCGACCTCCGTGGCGAGCTCGACTTCGTCGCCGCGGAGCAGATCGTCCACGACGTCGGACGGGTGCTCCAGCACACCGACGCCCGAGTCGTGCGCCTCGACTTCGGCGACGTCACCGTCGTCGCCGGCGTCGCGGAGCAGCTGCTCGGCGAGACCGCCGCTGCTGCGGAGGCGGCGGGCGTCGAGGTGCACGCCGTCGGCGCACCAGACCGGGTGCTCGAGCTGTTCGGACTCGCCGAACGCGACTGACGCCCTGCGCGAGGCCAGCGCAGCGTTCCGACGCGCCGACCCGTCGCGCGCCCGGACGGCGAGGCGCCCCGGGGCGGTTGCCCCGGGGCGCCTCGCTGGTTCGACGGTCGATCAGCCGATGCGGATCATCTTCTTGTTCACGAACTCGTCGGCGCCGAAGCGGCCGAGCTCGCGGCCCGAGCCGGAGCGCTTGACGCCGCCGAAGGGCAGCTCTGCGCCGTCGGCGAGCACGAGGTTCACGAAGACCATGCCGGCCTCGATCGAGTCGGCGACGCGCATCGCCTGCTCCTGGTCGGTCGTGTAGACGTACGAGCCGAGGCCGAACGGGATGTCGTTCGCGAGGCGGACGGCCTCCGCCTCGTCGGCGGCGCGGTAGACCTGCGCGACCGGGCCGAAGAACTCCTCCTTCGAGGCCGGGTTCTCGGGCGTGACGTCCGTCAGCACCGTGGTCTGGAAGAACGCGCCGTCGCGCGAGCCGCCGTGCACGAGCGTGGCGCCGTGCTCGACCGCGCGCTTGACCTGGTCGTCGAGACCCTCGGCGGCCTTCAGCGAGGAGAGCGGGCCGAGCGCCGAGTCCGATGAGGTCGGGTCGGTCGCCTCGACCTCGGCGATCTTCGCCGTGAACTTCTCGAGGAAGGGCTCGTAGAGTTCGTCGATCACGATGAAGCGCTTTGCCGCGTTGCACGACTGGCCGTTGTTGTCGAGGCGCGCGTCGACCGCGTTCTGCACGGTCGCGTCGAGGTCGTCGGTCGAGAGCAGGATGAAGGGGTCGGACCCGCCGAGCTCGAGCACGACCTTCTTCAGGTGCTTGCCCGCGAGCTCGGCGACGGCCGCACCGGCGCGCTCGGACCCGGTGAGCGAGACGCCCTGCACGCGCGGGTCGGCGATCACGGTCGCGATCTGGTCGTGCGACGCGTAGACGTTCACGTAGACGCCCTCGGGCGCGCCGGCGTTGCGGAAGATCTGCTCGATCGCGGCGGCCGACTCGGGGCACTGCTCGGCGTGCTTCAGGATGATCGTGTTCCCGATGATCACGTTCGGGCCCGCGAAGCGCGCGACCTGGTAGTACGGGAAGTTCCACGGCATCACGCCGAGGAGCGGGCCGAGCGAGCTGCGGCGGATGACCGCCGACCCCTCGCCGTCGAGGAGGGCGACGGGCTCGTCCTTCAGGAACTCGGCGGCGTTGTCGGCGTAGTACTCGTAGATCGCACCGGCGAAGTCGGCCTCTGCGAGGGCCTGCTCGATGGGCTTGCCCATCTCGCGCACGATGATCTCGGCGAGCTCCTGGCGGCGCTCGACGTGCAGTTCGCCGACGCGGCGGATCAGGGCGGCGCGCTCCTCGACCGTGGTCGACTTGGCCCACGTGCGGTGCGCCTCGGCGGCGCTCGCGATCGCGGCCTCGAGCTCGGCGTCGGTGATGGTCGGATACGTCTTGACCGTCTCTCCGGTGGCCGGGTTGACGACGGCGTAGTTCGTCATGGGACTCCTCTGGGTTTCGGTGCACTCGTCAGCCCGGACGGCGACGACGGTGCACGCCGCCTCCAAGCCTAGGCCGATCCACGGGGAAGGCGATCGACGCGATGGCGCATCGGCGGGAGCTGATGGACGTGCTGTACAACGGGGCCCTCGAGGCCCGTGGGTATGGTGACGGAGGGACCCGCGCGGGCCGGGTCCGATCGCCGAGGAGGGCGGATGGCTGAGGCGGACCGGGTCGTGGACGGCGCGCTGCGGGGCATCCGCGTCGCCGACTTCTCGCGCGTGCTCGCCGGGCCCTACGCGACCATGATGCTCGCCGACTTCGGCGCGGACGTCATCAAGGTCGAGCCCCCCGCGGGCGACGACACGCGTCACTGGAGCCCGCCCGTCGACGCGACCGGCCGCGCCACGTACTTCGGCGGCGTGAACCGGAACAAGCGCTCGGTCGCGCTCGACCTGACGGATGCCGCGGGGCTCGCCGAGGCGCGCCGGCTCGCGGCGACCGCCGACGTGGTCGTCGAGAACTTCCGGCCCGGCGTCATGGCCCGCTTCGGCCTCGCGTACCCCGAGGTGCGCGAACTGAATCCCGGCGTGGTCTACTGCTCCATCACGGGCTTCGGCGCGGGCGAGGGCGCGGCGCTCGCCGGGTACGACCTCCTCGTGCAGGCCGTCGGCGGACTGATGAGCATCACGGGCGACCCCGACGGCGAGCCGTCGAAGGTCGGCGTCGCGCTCGTCGACGTGCTCACCGGGCAGAACGCCGTCGCCGGCATCCTGCTCGCGCTCCGCGAGCGCGACCGGACCGGGGAAGGGCGCCTCGTCGAGGTGAACCTCCTGCAGAGCCTGCTCTCCGCGCTCACCAACCAGGCGTCGTCGACGCTCGCGACGGGCCGGCCTCCGCGACGGCTCGGCAACCAGCACCCGAGCATCGCGCCGTACGCCGTGTTCCGCGCGGCCGATCGCGAGCTCGTCATCGCGGTGGGCAACGACCGCCAGTTCGCCGCGCTCGCGGACGTCCTCGGGCTCTCGGGCCTCGTCGAGGACGCGCGGTTCCGCACGAACGCCGATCGCGTCGCGCACCGCGACGAGCTGCACGAGACGCTCGAGCGGGCGCTGGCCGCGGCATCCGCTGGGCACTGGGCCGACGCGCTCACGGTCGCCGGCGTGCCGGCCGGGCTCGTGAACGACGTGGCCGAGGCGATCTCCTTCGCCGACGCACTCGGGCTCGACGCGGTCGCCGAGACCCGTGAGGAGGACGACGCGTCGTCGCCGCACCGGTCGATCGCGAACCCCATCCGGCTCGGCGGCGACGGCGCGCGGTACCGCACCCCACCGCCCGCACTCGACGCCCACCACGGCGCCGACTGGCTCCCGCGCGGCTGACCGCGACATCCGCCCTCGAGGCCCACGACCACCTGGAAGGACCGACATGACCGCCACCGATTCCGACACGACCGTGATCGCACCCCGCATCGACGCGGTCTTCGACCTCGACGCCCTGCTCACCGAGGACGAGCTGGCATGGCGCGACCGGGCGCGACGGTTCGCGCAGGAGCGCATCGCACCCGTCATCGAGCAGGACTTCGAGGACAAGCACTTCCGTCGCGAGCTCGTGCGCGAGGCCGGCGAGCTCGGCTTCCTCGGCATGCACCTGACCGGGTACGGATGCGCCGGGGCCGGCGCCGTCGCCTACGGGCTCGTCTGCCTCGAGCTCGAGGCCGCCGACTCGGGCTGGCGCACGTTCGTGTCGGTGCAGGGCTCGCTCGCCATGAGCGCCATCCACAAGTACGGGTCGGAGGCGCAGAAGGAGCGGTGGCTGCCCGGCATGGCCGCCGGCGAGCTCATCGGATGCTTCGCGCTCACCGAGCCGCAGGGCGGCAGCGACCCCGCGGCGATGACGACGACCGCGCGGCGCGAGGGCGACGAGTGGGTCGTCGACGGCGCGAAGCGCTGGATCGGGCTCGCGTCGCTCGCCGACGTCGCCGTCGTCTGGGCGAAGGTCGACGACGAGGGCGGCGACGACCACGGGGTCGTCCGCGGCTTCCTCGTGCCGACCGCGACGCCCGGGTTCACGGCGACGCCGATCGACGGCAAGCTCTCGATGCGGGCGTCGGTGCAGTGCGACGTGACCTTCGAGGGGGTGCGACTGGCCGGCGACGCGATGCTGCCCGGCGCGCGCGGCCTGTCGGGCCCGTTCGGATGCCTCAACGAAGCGCGCTACGGCATCGTCTGGGGCGCGATGGGCGCGGCCCGGTCGTGCCTCGAGTCCGCGCTCGGGCGCTCGATCTCGCGCGAGGTGTTCGGCAGGCCGATCGGCGCGAACCAGCTGATCCAGGCCAAGCTCGCCGACATGCTCGTCGAGGTCGAGAAGGGCGTGCTGCTCGCGCTGCACCTCGGCCGGCTCAGGGAGCGCGGCGCGCTGACGCCCGCCCAGATCTCGGTCGGCAAGCTCAACTCGGTGCGCGAGGCGCTGCGCATCGCGCACGAGGCGCGCGCGATCCTCGCCGGCGACGGCATCACGAACGAGTTCCCCGTGATGCGGCACGCCGCCAACCTCGAGTCGGTGCGCACGTACGAGGGCACCGACGAGGTGCACCAGCTCGTCATCGGCAGGGCTCTGACCGGCCTGAGCGCCTTCTAGGCGGGCGGCCCGCCCGCTCGGGCGTCGTGCGCTCCGCGAGGGGATGCCGGTCGCACCGCTCGTCGCGTCCAGCGGTGCATTCGGCATTCTCTCGTCGCACGGCGCATCAGCAGTGCCGGCGGGTGCGCGAGCGATTGTGGGGAAACCACGACGAACGAGCGGATGCCGCAGCGGCGCGTCACACTGATCGGATGCGCATGACCCCACGACGACTCGCGATCGGCATGAGCCTCTGGGCACCCAACCTGTTCAGCGGCATCCGGGTGCGGCGATTCGCGCCCGACTGGACCAGCGCCGAGGTGGCGCTGCACGTCAACCTGTTCACGCGGAACTACGTGAACACCGCGTTCGGCGGGTCGATGTCGGCCATGACCGACCCGTACTTCTTCATGCTCGTGCGGCACCAGCTCGGCGGCGACTTCGTCGTGTGGGACACGCGCGGCGAGATCGAGTTCGTGAAGCCCGGCCGGGGCGTGCTCACGGCCAGGTTCGAGGTGCCGCGCGAACGCGTCGAGGAGCTGCGGCGACGCGCGCACGGCGGCGCGAAGGTGCTCGAGTGGTTCGAGACCGACATCGTCGATGCCGACGGCGACGTGGTCGCGCGGGTCCGCCGCGAGGTGTACGTGCGCGAAAAGCGCCGCGTCACCGAGGCGCGAACCGCCTGAGGTCCCGGCGAGCGGCGAGGCCGGCACCCCTGACGGGTGCCGGCCTCGGTCGTGTCCGGCGCTCGGCGCCGGGCACGGTCAACTGTTGATGCCGGGGATCACCAGCCAGCGGTTCTCGAGCACGATCCAGATCGCCACGAGCACCAGGGCGATGATCGTGAGGGTCATGCCGAGGCGTCCGCGCATGATCAGGGCGACGACGAGCACGACGAGCGTCGCGATGCCCAGCACCAGCGACCCGAAGGGGATGCCGGTGAGGAACAGCGACAGCACGAAGAGGCCGGCGACGATGATCTCGATGATGCCGATCACCGTCGATCCGCCGCGGGCGCGCAGGCGCCAGATGCCGTCGACGATCGCGAGGACGCCGCCGGCGAGGGCGATGAGGAGGAGCCAGGAGAGCGTGATCATTCAGGTTCCTTCGGTTCTGCGGGGGCGGTGCGACGAGGGGATCCGCCCCTCGACCGCGCCAGCCTAGCCACGCGGACAAGAGCCTCGCGGCCCATTGCGCGCGAGGCCGCGGACCGTGTATGCCCGCGCGCGCATGGGCCGATCGCCGCCGCTCCGGACGGCCGGCCGGACTCGCGTCGACTGCGAATCCGGCCCGATCGGAAATGAAACTCGGCGTCGCGCGGTTTCACCCCGTGGCCCCGGCCGTGCCGGACTCATCGGCATCCGCCGGGGCTCACCGCCGCCTGCGGCCGCCGGCGTCATCCGCCGGCACCTTCCACGTCACGAACGGAGCACCATCCATGACTCGCACCCGCACCCTGCTCGGCCTCGCCGCCGCATCCGCCGCCGTCCTCGCGCTCGCCGCGTGCTCGACGAGCGACGGGGCGTCAGGTGGGTCGGATGCCGCGGGCGACGAGTTCGGCCTCGTCCAGGCCGGTACGCTCACCGTCGCGACCGAGGGGACGTACCGTCCGTTCAGCTACCACGAGGACGGTTCGGGCGACCTGGTCGGCTACGACGTCGAGGTGGCCGAAGCCGTCGCCGACGAGCTCGGCCTCGAGATCGCCTTCCAGGAGACGCAGTGGGACGCGATCTTCGCGGGCCTCGACGCCGGGCGCTTCGACGTCATCGCGAACCAGGTCTCGATCACGCCGGAGCGCGAGGAGCAGTACCTCTTCAGCACGCCCTACACGATCTCGCGCGGCGTCATCGTCGTGAACGAGGGCGACACGTCGATCACGTCGTTCGACGACCTCGCCGGCAAGACCACCGCGCAGTCGCTCACGAGCAACTGGTACGAGCTCGCGACCGAGTCCGGCGCGAACGTCGAGGCCGTCGAGGGCTGGGCGCAGGCCGTGTCCCTGCTCCAGCAGGGACGCGTCGATGCCACCGTCAACGACCGGCTCACGTTCCTCGACTACGTGAACACGACGCCGGATGCCGCGATCGAGGCCGCCGTCGAGACCGACGAGTCGTCCGAGAGCGCGTTCGCGCTGACGCAGGACAAGGACGCGCTCGTCGCCGCGATCGACGAGGCGCTCGCGACGCTGCTGGCCGACGGCACGCTCGCCGAGATCGGCGAGAAGTACTTCGGCGCCGACGTCACCGAGTAGCCTGTCGCCGTCCCAGGAAGGCGGTGATCCCGTGAACGAGGGCCTGCAACTGTTCCTCGAGTCGTTCTGGCCGATCGTGTGGGGCGGGATCACCGGCACGATCCCGCTGGCGCTCGCGTCGTTCGCGATCGGACTCGCGCTCGCGCTCGCCGTCGCGCTCATGCGGCTGTCGAGGAACCGGGTGGTGTCGGGGATCGCCCGGTTCTACATCTCGGTGATCCGCGGAACCCCGCTGCTCGTGCAGCTGTTCGTGATCTTCTACGGCCTGCCCGCGATCGGGCTCGTGATCGACCCCTGGCCGAGCGCGATCATCGCGTTCTCGCTGAACGTGGGCGGCTATGCGGCCGAGGTGATCCGCGCCGCGATCCTGTCGGTCCCGAAGGGGCAGTGGGAGGCGGCGTACACGATCGGCATGTCGCGGTCGACCGCGCTGCGCCGGGTCATCCTGCCCCAGGCGGCCCGCGTCTCGGTGCCGCCGCTGTCGAACACGTTCATCTCGCTCGTGAAGGACACGTCGCTCGCGTCGCTGATCCTCGTGACCGAGCTGTTCCGCGTCGCCCAGCAGATCGCGGCGTTCAGCCAGCAGTTCATGCTGCTGTACCTCGAGGCCGCGCTGATCTACTGGCTGTTCTGCCTGGCGCTCTCCGGCGGGCAGACGCGCCTGGAGAAGAGGTTGGACCGCTATGTCGCCCACTGACGCACGCGTGCTGCTCTCGGCACGCGGCATCCGCAAGTCGTTCGGGTCGAACGAGGTGCTGCGCGGCATCGACTTCTCGGTCCGGCGCGGCGAGGTCGTGACGCTCATCGGACCGAGCGGGTCCGGCAAGACGACCGTGCTCCGCTCGCTCAACGGGCTCGAGACGCCGGATGCCGGCACGCTCGAGTTCGACGGCGGGCCGGCGATCGACTTCGCCCGGCCGCCCGCGAAGGCCGAGCGCCTGGCGATGCGCGACCGGTCGGCGATGGTCTTCCAGCACCACAACCTGTTCCCGCACATGACCGTGCTCGAGAACGTGGTGGAGGGGACGATCCGCGTGCAGCGCATGCCCAAGGCGCAGGCGCTCGCCGAGGCATCCGCCCTGCTCGAACGCGTCGGCCTCGCCGAGAAGCGCGACCAGTACCCGCACGAGCTCTCGGGCGGCCAGCAGCAGCGGGTCGGCATCGTCCGGGCGCTGGCGCTGAAGCCCGACCTGCTGCTCTTCGACGAGCCGACGAGCGCGCTCGATCCCGAGCTCGTCGGCGAGGTGCTGCACGTCATCAAGGAACTCGCCGACGAGGGCTGGACCATGGTCGTCGTGACCCACGAGCTGCAGTTCGCACGGCAGGCGGCCGACGAGGTGCTGTTCATGGACGGAGGCGTCGTCGTCGAACGCGGCGCGCCGCGCGAGATCTTCACGAACCCGCGCGAGGAGCGCACGCGGCGCTTCCTCGACCGGATCCTGCGGCCGCTCGACTGACATCCGAGGCGACCGGCGGGCCGACCGGCGTATCCCCGACGGGCGTGGAGCCGGGGCGACTACCGTGAGGGCATGTCCGCGCGCGTCCTCGGCTCCGGTGCCGGGGCGGGGAGTGCCGCGACGCGGGCGGCGCCGCCGGTCGCGCCCGACGACGCCGGCGCTCCGGCCCGGACCGCTCCCGAGGCCGCCGCGATGGCGCCGGCCCGGACGACCATGTCGCGGCGCGCACTCGGCGCCTTCCGGCTGGCGATCGCGGTCGTCGAGATCGTCGCGCTGATCGGCAACTACCAGTACGTGCTCGAGTTCCCGCTGTTCGCGTCGGTGAACTTCTTCAGCTACTTCACGATCCTGTCGGCGATGCTCGCCGTCGTCGTGCTGCTCGTCGCCGCCGGGTACGCGCTCACCCAGCACCGGGACCCGCCCGTGCTCGCGGCGTTCCGGACGATCGTCACGGTGTACCTGCTGGTCTCGGGGATCGTGTTCGGGCTCATCGCGGTGCAGGCGTCGACGCGCGACTACCGCCTCGACGTGCCGTGGTCGGACACGCTCCTGCACTTCGTCGTGCCCGTGCTCGCGCTCGTCGCGTGGACCGTCGACGCGATCATCGCCGTCAACCCGCCCGTGCCGTGGGCGACGATCGGGCTGGTGCTCGTGTTCCCGAGCGGATGGCTCGTGTACACGCTGATCCGCGGCGCCGACATCGGCTGGTACCCGTACTTCTTCCTCGACGCCAGCCAGGTCGGCGGCCCGCTCGGCGTGGCCGTCTACTGCCTGCTCGTGCTGGTCATCTTCGTCGGGCTGACGTCGGTGCTCGTGGGCGTGCACCGGCGGCTCGCGCTCCGCGGGGTGCGTCGACGCGTCGCGGCCCGGAATCGCGCGAGGAGCCGGGCCGCGGCGCTCGCGGATCGGTGACCGCCGTCCGGCTATCCCGTGGCGAACGGCTCGAGCGCGGCCAGCACCTCCGCGAGGGCGTCGTCGTCGTCGAGCTCCGCGATGCGGCGCGCGTGCTCGGCCGCGAGGACGCCGAGCAGCATCGGGCGTCGCGGATCGACGCCGACATCGAGCCATGCGGCCACCGTCGGGGTCGCGCCGACGAGGGTGAACACGTTCGCGTCGGCGTCGGCCCCCGAGTCGTCGTCGTCGTCGGAGGCGCCCGCTGCAGCGGGCTCGTCGGTCGCGCCGCCCTCGTCGCCCTCCGTGACGTCGCTCTCGGTGCCGTCGGTCGGCGCCGCGGCATCCGCTCGCCAGAACGGCTCGTCGAAGGCGAGCCACACGACGTCGGACGCCCCCATGCCGAGCACGCCGATCGCCCGCTGGTGCAGGAGGGGGAGCGGCGGGTCGAACGCGATCGTGTCGGTCTTCAGCACGCCGATCGACGCGGTCAGCACGACCCGGTGCATGCGCAGCGACTCGCCCGTGTCGAGGCGCAGGCTGACTCCGTCGTCGTCGACCGTGACCGTGGTGACCACGCTCGATCCGGCGATGGCGAGGCCGTCGGCGAGCCGGTCGACGAGGGCCGTCCAGCCGCTGACGACCCGCGAGGTCGGTCGCCAGACCAGGTCGGGGTCGAATCGCTGGGCGGAGACGCGGGTCGGCGCTGCGCCGGTCGTCGGCTCGACGCCGGTCGAGAGCGCGTTCACGAGCCAGTCCCTGGGGCTCAGCCCGTCGGCGCCCGGCTCTCCCGAGATCGGCACCGCGCCCGAGCGGAGCAGCGCGCTCGTGAGCGACACGTCGGCCGAGTTCCCGGCGGCCCACTCCTGCGCGGTGGCGATGGCGTCCCAGCCCGCCGGCGAGGGTTCGGCGACGGAGCCGTCGGGTGTCCGCACCTCGACGACCGGCGTGAAGGGACGGGTCGCCACCCCCGCCTCCGCGAGGACCGGTCGGAGTTCGGCGCCGTCGGACGCGAACACGCTGCCCAGCACGACGGGGCCGCCGAACGCGTCGTCCTCGACCGTGCGCAGCCTCCCGCCGAGGGTCCTCCCGGCCTCGACGACGACGACATCGTGCCCCGCGTCCGCGAGCGTCCGCGCCGCGGCGAGTCCGGCGATGCCGGCGCCGACGACCGCGATGCGGTCGCCCTCGTCGGCGAGGTCGGCGATGGTGCGCGCCGCGCGGATGCCCTCGGCGTAGGCGCCGTGGACCGTTCCGGGCGCGTCGGCCGACGTGCCCTCGCCCGCGATGACCAGCCGGTCGGCGATCGGTTCCGCGAGCGCGCTGCGGAGGGCGGGAGTGGAGCCGACCGCGTCGAAGCTGAAGGCTCCGCGCGTGAACGGGTCGCGGCTCCACCTCGAGCGGAGGAACGCCTCGGGGGCGGGCACGCCGCCCGGGGTCGGCGAGGGCGACGGCGTCGGCGTGGGGGTCGGCGTCGGCGTCGGCGTGGGGGTCGGCGTGCCATCGGTGCACGCGGCGAGGGTCACGGCGAGCCCGCCGAGGGTCGCGGCGAGGAACGCGCGCCGCGGCATCCCCCCTGCGGGCCCCCGTGCGTCCATGTGCCTCAGGCTAGCCGCTCGGGATCGGGCAGCCCGGCATGCACGCTCGGCCGCGCCCGGGAGCGCGCGTGCCGCGGTGCCGCCGAGCCGTCCGACCCGGCGGTGGACGCATGAGGATCCGGGGAACCGGCCCCGGTGAGGCCGTGGACCCCGGATCCTCATGCGCCGGGCGGGGAGTCGGAGCGCTACGCCCCGACTTCGGCGTCCGCGACGTCGAGCGCCGCGTCGATGATGTCGAGCCCGCGGACGAGGTCCTCCTCGCTGATCACGAGCGGCGGCGCGACGTGGAGCCGGTTGAAGTGGACGAACGGCCAGAGGCCCGCCTGCTTGCAGGCCGCGGCGACCCTGCCCATCGGCGCCGCGTCGGCCCCGGCGGCGTTGAACGGCACGAACGGTTCGCGGGTCTCGCGGTCGCGGACGAGCTCGATCGCCCAGAACAGTCCGAGCCCGCGGACCTCGCCCACCGACGGGTGCTTCTCGGCGAGCTCGGCGAGGCGGGGACCGACGACCCGGGCGCCCAGGTCGCGGACGCGCTCGAGGATGCCGTCGCGCTCGAACACCTCGAAGGTCGCCACGCCGGGCGCGCACGCCAGCGGGTGACCCGAGTACGTGAGGCCGCCCATGAACGCCACCGTGTCGAAGTGCGAGGCGATGCGATCCGAGATGACGACGCCGCCGAGCGGCGCGTAGCCCGAGTTCACGCCCTTGGCGAAGGTGATGAGGTCGGGCGTCACGCCGAAGTGGTTCACCGCGAACCACTCGCCGATGCGGCCGAAGCCGACCATGACCTCGTCGGCGATGTAGACGATGCCGTACTCGTCGGCGAGGGCCCGAACCCCCTGCAGGTACCCGGGCGGGGGCACGAGCACGCCGTTCGTGCCGACGACGGTCTCGATGATGATCGCGGCGATCGTCGAGGCGCCCTCGAGGGTGATGACCTGCTCGAGGTGCGCGAGCGCACGCTCGGTCTCCTGCTCGGCCGACTCCGCGTGGAACGACGAGCGGTACGGGTACGGCCCGAGGAAGTGGGCGACGGAGCCGTCGGACGGCTCGTTGCGCCAGCGGCGCGGGTCGCCGGTGAGCGAGATCGCCGTGGCGGTGCCGCCGTGGTAGCTGCGGTACATCGAGAGCACCTTGCGGCGCCCGGTCACCTCGCGGGCCATGCGGACGGCGTACTCGTTCGCGTCGGCGCCGCCGTTGGTGAAGAACACCTTGTCGAGGTCGCCGGGGGCGACCTCGGCGATGCGCCGGGCGAGCTCGCCGCGCACGTCGTTCGCCATCGAGGGCTGGATCGTGGCCAGGCGGCCGGCCTGCTCCTGGATCGCGGCGACGAGGTCGGGGTGCTGGTGGCCGAGGTTGAGGTTCACGAGCTGGCTCGAGAAGTCGAGGTACGCGTTGCCCTGGTAGTCCCGGAACGTCGCGCCGTCGCCGGAGGCGATGGGCAGCGGGTCGATCATCGCCTGCGCGCTCCACGAGTGGAACACGTGGGTGCGGTCGTCGGCGCGGACCTGCGCCTCGGCGGCCGCGTCGGGCAGGGCGCGGCGCGCGCCGTGGCGGTCGACGTACGACGCCGCGGTCGCGGCATCCGTCTGGTCGGTCGCCGCAGTCGCCTCGTCGATCGCGGCCGGGATGAGCGTGTCGGTCATGAGGGGTCCTTTCACCCGGTGAGATGACGCGAACGGTCGTGCGTCGAGCGCGGCACGACCGTTCGCGTCACCTCGGTGGCGGTGTCAGTGGTTCTGGGGGAAGCCGAGGTTGATGCCGCCGTGGGTGGCGGGGTCGAGCCAGC
>NZ_WKJD01000008.1 GCF_009674665.1 Agromyces kandeliae | reverse complement strand
TCAAATAAATTGGCATTGAACATAGTGCACGCTGTTGAGTTCTCAAGGAACGGACGCACCCGACAGGCCCACTCGAAACCGAGCCGACCCCACCGGGGCAACTTCCCTACAGTACCACCACCGGCTTCACGAACGCTGAGCGTTCGGGAGCCCGCTCGAAGCCGAGCGGTTGGTGGGTGATACGTCTTCCCAGGCTTGAAGCAACCGAGTCGCACGAGGCGCCTACGAGGCTGTTTGGCTGGGATTCGCTGTCCGGCTCCGTAAAGCTTCTCGCTCCCGGCTGCCGTGGCAACGAAGAAGAATCTACGTGCCGCCGAACGCCCGGGCAAATCGGACCTGCATCCCGGGCGTGTCGCGCCCTGGTCCCCACTCGAGCCGGGCCTTCACGCGCCATCCGCCGGCCTGGATCGCACGCCGCGAGACGGTCGAGGGCCCCCGCGGCCGAAGCCGGCGGGAGCCCTCGATGACGATCGCGACGGGCCTGCGGATCACAGGCCGGAGTACGCGTGCAGGCCCTTGAAGAACAGGTTCACGACCGTGAAGTTGAACAGCACGGCGGAGAAGCCGATGATCGCGAGCCACGCCGAGCGCGAGCCGCGCCATCCGCGGGTCGCCCGCGCGTGGATGTACCCGGCGTAGACCACCCAGATGATGAAGGTCCACACCTCCTTGGTGTCCCAGCCCCAGTACCGGCCCCACGCCTTCTCGGCCCAGATCGCGCCGGCCATGAGCGTGAACGTCCAGAGGATGAAGCCGACGATGTTCACGCGGTACGCGAGGTTCTCGAGCGCGGTCGAGTCGGGCAGGGTCGCGAGGAACGACTTCTTCACCGAGTCGGCGGTCGCGGCGATCGACTCCCGACGGGACTGCATGAGCTGCACGACCGAGAGCGCGAAGCCGAGGGCGAAGAACCCCACGGCCGACGTGGCGACGAACACGTGGATCACGAGCCACACCGACTGCAGCGCGGGCGGCAGCGGCACGACGCTGACGTAGAAGTTCACGGTCGCGACGCCGAGCAGCACCAGGACGAGGCCGGTCACGAACGTGCCGAGGAATCGCAGGTCGGTCTTGGCGATGAGCAGCACCACCAGGAACACCGTCGTGATGACGAGGGTGCCGGTGAGCGCGAACTCGTACATGTTGGCCCAGGGCACACGGCTCGCGGCGATGCCGCGGAGCACGGTCGCGGCAAGGTGCAGCGCCCAGGCGATGACCGTCATCGCGACGGCGACGCGCAGCGACGGCGAGCGGCCGTAGTCGACGGATGGCGCGGCGCCCGCACCGGCGCCGCGGCGGCCGGCTCCCCTGCCTGCGGGCGGCGTCGACGACGGGGTCCCGTCGGCGGAGCCGGCGGTCGCGGCGGGGGCGGATGCGGCCGCCCCCTGGAGCACGGGCTCGCGCCCGGACGCGTCGCCGAGGTCGGCGTTCTCCGCGATGCCCGCAGCCGCGGCATCCGTCGCCTGCGCCGACGCGGCGGACCGGCGGGCCAGGTCGATCGCGTACGCGATGAACGCGATCGCGTACACGGCCATCGCCGAGTACACCGCGATGATGGAGATCTCGTCGAGCGTCACTGTTCCACCTTACGTCGAAGGATTCTCGGGCCCGGATGCGGCCTCGGCCCTCGACGAGACGGGGCCGGCGTGGCGGTCGGCGAACTCCTCGACCGCCCGCTCGAGACCCGGGTCGTCGCCGCGCGCGAGGCCCGCGTACTCGAGCACGACACGTCCGTCGGGCCGCGTGACGGCCTTGACCCACACACGCCGACGCGGCACGAAGAGCGAGAGCAGCAGCCCGCCGAGGATCAGCAGCGCGAACACCAGCACCCACACCTGCGACGGGTCGTGGTGCACGTCGAAGGAGGCGAAGCGCGCCACGCTCTGCGAGAAGTCGTCGCTCGCGGCATCCGGCGACGCCGACTCGAACTCGACCGTGCCGAGCCCGTTCGGCAGCTCGGTCGACTCGCCCGGCATGAGCTCGACCGAATCGACGCCCGTCTGCCCGCCCGTGAGCTGTTCCATGCCGCTCGTGTCGAGCTGGTACACCGAGCGGGGCGTGCCGTCGTCGATGCCGAGGTCGCCCGAGTACACGTTGAGCGTGAGCACCGGGTAGACGAGGTCGGGGTAGGTCGAGGTGTACGCGCCGGTCGAGAGCACGTCCTGCGTCGGGTAGAAGAAGCCGACGAGGCCGATCTGCTCGGACAGGCCGTCCGGCACCTTGACGACGCCGATCGAGGTGAGGTTCGCCGTCTGCGGCAGGAACGGCACCGAATCGGTGAAGACGACCTCGCCGTCGGGGTCGCGCACCGTGATCGTCGGCGCGTAGCCGTTCCCGAGCAGGTACACGTCGGTGCCGTACTCGTACAGCGGCTCGTTCACCTTCACGTCCCGCTCGTTCGCCCCGTCCGGTCCGTCGATCGTGACGTGCGCCGTGAAGTCGATCGGCTGGCCGAGCGCGTCGGTGTTCTCGGTCTCGTAGACCGCGTCGAGCTCGTCGAGCGTCAGCCGATAGGGCGTCAGCCGGCCGTCGTCGAAGAACCGCCCCGGGTTGAACGAGTCGTACGCCGCGAGGGTGTTCACGAACGACTGGCCCTCGACGATGACCCGCTGGCCCGAGAAGCCGAATCCGCCGCCGATCGCGACGGCGACCAGCACCCCGACGAGCGCCGTGTGGAAGACCAGGTTGCCGGTCTCTCGGAGGTAGCCGCGCTCGGCCGAGACCGACGGGGCACCGCGCTGGTCGTAGCGCTCGACGCGGTAGCCCGCCTTCCCGAGGGCGGCGGCCGCGGATGCGATCGCCGCCTCCGCGTCGCCGCCCGCGGGCCCGGCGTCGGCGAGCTCGCGCTCGGTGTACGCCGACAGTCGAGACAGCCGCGCCGGGGTCTTCGGCGGACGGGCCCGGAGCGCCTCGAGGTGGTGCTTCGTGCGCGGGATGATGCACCCGATGAGCGAGACGAACAGCAGCAGGTAGATCGCCGAGAACCACACCGACGTGTACACGTCGAACATCTGGAACGAGTCGAGCACCGGCGCGAGGTCGGGGTTGTCGGCGAAGTACTGCACGACGCCGTTCGGATCGCTCGAACGCTGCGGCACGAGCGAGCCCGGTACGGCGGCGATCGCGAGCAGCAGCAGGAGCAGCAGCGCCGTGCGCATGCTCGTGAGCTGGCGCCACGCGAAGCGCAGCCACTCGACGGGCCCGAGCCGGGGTGCGGTGACGGATGCCCCGGGGCCGACCGGACCTGCCGCCGCCGTGCCGTCGTCGTAGTCGGCCGGCCGCATCGGGTCGACGCCCGTGTCGCGCGCGGACGCGGCATCCGCTCGCTCAGCCTCAGATCGCCGGGACGAAACCACTGATCACCGCCTGCAACTCGTACATCCAGATGGTCCAGAGGCCCGACACCATCAGCAGGCCGATGGCGACGAGCAGCGCGCCGCCGATGAGGTTCACGGCGCGGATGTGCCGGCGCACGAACGCGAGCGCGTTCGCCGCCCAGCCGAAGCCGAGCGCGACGAGCACGAACGGGATGCCGAGGCCGATGCAGTACGCCAGGCCGAGCAGCGCGCCGCGACCCGCCGATGCCGAGTCCGCGCTGAGCGCGAGCACGACCGCGAGCGTCGGGCCGATGCAGGGCGTCCACCCGAGGCCGAACACGATCCCGAGCAGCGGCGCGCCCGCGAGTCCGGTCGCCGGTCGCCACGACGGCTTGAACGTGCGCTGCAGGAAGGTGAACTGCCCGATGAAGACGAGGCCCATGAGGATGAGCACCACGCCGAGCACCCGGATGATCAGGTCGGACCACCGTGCGAGCCACGCGCCGAGCACGCCGAACGCGGTCGTGAAGACGAGGAACACGAGCGTGAAGCCCGCGATGAAGAGGAGCACGCCGAGGAGCAGTCGGCGGCGCGCGCGGCGGGCCTCGTCGGCCTCGGCGGAGGCGTCGGCGAACCCGCCCAGGTAGCCGAGGTACCCGGGCACGAGCGGCAGCACGCACGGCGAGAGGAACGACACGAGCCCCGCGGCGAGCGCGATCGGCAACGCGGCGAGCAGCTGCCCGCTGAAGACGATCTCCCCGAGGTCCATTCCCGCGCCGCTCGCTACGCCTGCTCGGCGATGACGTCGCGCACGATGGTCTCGAGGATCGACGCGTCCTTCAGCTGCCCGAGGATGCGCGCGGCCACCCGCCCCTCGGCGTCGAGCACGAGGGTCGTGGGGACGGCCGCAGGCGGCACGTCGCCCGCGAAGGCGTACTGCACGGCGCCGTCGTTCGCGTCGACGATCGAGGGGTAGGTGATGCCGAAGCCCTCCTCGAAGGATGCCGCGGTCGCGGCCTGGTCGCGGACGTTCACGCCGACGAACGCCGCACCGTTCCCGTCGAACTCCTCGAAGACCTCCTGGAGCAGGGGCGCCTCGGCGCGGCACGGCGCGCAGCCCGCGTACCAGAAGTTGACGACGACCACCTCACCCGTCAGGTCGCCGGAGCCGAGCGCGTCGCCCTCGATCGTCGTCCCCGAGAACTCGACGGGCTCGCCGCGCTGCTCGGCCGGGAATTCGGCGATCGTGCCGTCGCCGGCGATGTAGCCCTTGCCGCTGCCCTCGCGGTACTGCTCGGCGAGCGGGTCGCTCGAGCAGCCGGCCAGGGCGATGACGGATGCCACGGCGAGCGCGCCGAGCGCCGCGGTCCTGCGTGCGCGCATCACACCGCCCCCACGTCGGTGGCCCGCGACTGGAGCCCCGCGGCGGGGTCGCGGTAGCCGACCTCGACGAACCGGGCGCCGCGGCGCTCGAACGTCGTGATGCTCGAGAGCGCGCAGCGGCGGCGACGCGGGTCGTGGGCGAGCGACCGGCCGGCGACGCGGCGGTGCACCATCCAGATCGGCAGCTGGTGGCTGACCATCACGACGTCGCCCTCGTCGACGGAATCGGCGGCATGCGACATCGCCTCGACCATGCGGTCGGCGATCGAGCGGAACGGCTCGCCCCAGCTCGGCTCCCACGGGTTGACCAGGAAGGCCCAGTTGCGCACGTCGCGGAGGGCGGAGTCGCGCCCCGACATCCGCTTGCCCTCGAATCGGTTCGTCGGCTCGATGATGCGCTCGTCGAGCGTCGGTTCGAGCCCGAACGCCTTCGCGATCGGCTCGGCCGACTGCTGCGTGCGCTGCAGCGGGGAGGAGACGAGCGCGGCGACGGGCCGCTTGCGGGCGACGAGGTCGGCGGCGGCGGACTCCGCCATCGCGCGGCCGAGGTCGCTCAGCCCGAATCCGGGGAGTCGGCCGTAGAGCACGCCCTGCGGGTTGAAGACCTCGCCGTGGCGCACGAGATGGATCTGCTCGGCCGGCACGCCCCCCAGTCTACGAAGCGGTTCCCTAGGAATCCGCCGTGCGCCTTCCGAGCCGCGCCGCCGTCCGAACGCGGCGAGTGTCCTGGGACTGCCGGATGTCGGGATGCGATCTCGCATCTCCTGGACACTCGGGTGGGCGAAGGCGAGTCGTGGATGCGGGGCGGATGCCGCGAGCCCGGCCGGTCGGGCGCCGAATCCCCGGCCGGTAGGATGGCCTGTCGTGAACACGCGCACCCTCGTCAAGCAGCTCGCCGCCCTTCCCGACGGGCCGGTCACCGTCGCCGGCTGGGTCGAGACGGTCCGGGATCAGAAGAAGGTGCAGTTCATCATCCTGCGCGACGAGTCGGGGGCGGTCCAGCTCGTGAACCCCGCCGTGCGCGAGCTCGACCCCGAGGGCGTCAGCGTCGGAGCGGCCGAGGCGTTCGCGCTCACCGAGCAGATCTCGGCGCTCGGCCACGGCACGTTCATCACCGTCACGGGGCAGCTCAAGCACGACGAGCGCGTCAAGCTCGGCGGGCTCGAGGTGAAGATCGAGACGCTCGAGGTCGTCACCGAGGCGGAAGAGACTCCGATCGCGGCAGACTCCAGCCTCGACAAGCGCATGGACTGGCGCTTCCTCGACCTCCGCCACCCGAAGCAGAACCTCATCTTCCGCGTGCAGACGACCTTCCTGCACGCCCTCCGCACCTACTGGGTCGAGCGCGACTGGGTCGAGATCCAGACCCCGAAGCTCATGGCCTCGGCCTCGGAGTCGCGTGCCGAGCTGTTCGAGCTCGGCTACTTCGAGGGCAAGGCGTACCTCGCGCAGAGCCCGCAGTTCTTCAAGCAGATGGCGCAGCCGGCGGGCCTCGGCCGCGTCTTCGAGGTCGGCCCCGCCTTCCGCGCCGACCCGTCGTTCACCTCGCGCCATGCGACCGAGTTCACCTCGATCGACGCCGAGATGAGCTGGATCGACTCGCACGAGGACGTCATGGCCATGCACGAGGAGCTCCTCGTGCATGGCTTCACGGCCGTGGTCGCCAAGCACGCCGACGAGATCCGCGAGCTCTTCGGTGTCGAGGTCACGGTGCCGACCACGCCGTTCCCGCGCATCCCCCTGGCCGAGGCCAAGGAGATCGTCGCGTCGCGCGGCTACGTCGTGCCCCGCGCCGACGCCGACATGGACCCCGAGGGCGAGCGCCAGATCTCGGCGTACGTGAAGGAGGCCTACGGGCACGACTTCGTGTTCCTCACCGACTACGCCTCGAGCATCCGGCCGTTCTACCACATGCGCCGCGAGGGCGACCCGAGCATCACCAACTCGTACGACCTCATCTACAACGGCGTCGAGATCTCGACGGGCGCGCAGCGCGAGCACCGCATCGACATCCTCGTCGAGCAGGCGAAGGAGAAGGGTCTCGATCCCGAGGAGCTCGGGTTCTACCTCGACTTCTTCCGCTACGGCGTCCCGCCGCACGGCGGGTTCGGCATGGGCCTCGCGCGCCTCATGATGCTCATGCTCGACGAGCACTCGATCCGGGAGACCACGTACCTCTTCCGCGGCCCGACCCGCCTGCTCCCCTAGCCGCACCTGCCCCGCGCGCCCGCCCGCCGGCCTCCCGCGCGCTGAGATGACGCGAACGGTCGTCCGGCGTCGCCGGAACCGCGATTCGCGTCATCTCGGTGCGGCGGGCCTCAGCTCGACGGGGCTCAGCTCGACGGGGCTCAGCTCGACTGGGCCCCAGCCGGCGGCGATGAGCGCCGCGCGGACGCGGTCGATACGGTCGACCCGCCGCCGGCCGCGGTGGGCCGCGTTGAACCGGATCACGCGCCATCCCGCATGGGCGAGGTCGTCGAGCCGGTCGACGTCGCGGGAGTACTGGGCGCGGTCGTTCCGGTGGTGCTCGCCGTCGTACTCGACGAGCACGCGCCAGCGCGCGTAGACGAGGTCCCCGATGGCGATCTGCCGCCCCGACGCGTCGTGGATCGGCACGTTGACGTCGGGCTCGGGCAGTCCGGCGTCGACGAGGTCGAGTCGGAGCAGGGTCTCCGCGGGCGAATCGGTACGGGGCCTCACGCGCGAGAGCGCCCTCACGAGGCGGCGGTGCCCGCGGCGGCCGGCCGTGCGCGCCACGGCACGCTGCAGGCCGTCGAGCGTCGCCGACGGGTGCCGCCGACGGACCAGCGCGTCGCCGATGACGACGAGCTCGCGCTCCGTCAGCTCGCCGGCCAGCTGGCACCACGCGTCGATCGCGGAGACCACCCGAACCCCGTGGATCGTGCCGACCCGCACGAACTCGGGGCGGATGCGATGCCCGCGGACGCCGCGTGCACGTGGCAGGCCGTTGGGCTCCACGGCGGCGACGTCGATCGTGCCGTCGGGCCGCCGACCCGCGACGGGGAGCCCGTGGAGGGCGCCGGCCGTGCGGTGGCTGAACGCCTCGCAGGGCCGCATGCGCTCGGCGTAGGCGCGGCAGACGGCGAGCACGTCGAGGTCGACGGATGCCGGCAGCCGCACGCCGTGGAACGGACGGGCCAGGTCGGAGCCCCGGAGCCGACCCGCTCCGACCCCGGCGCGGCGCGCCCGCGCGACCGAGAACGCCGTTCCGGCGAGCTCCTCCGGCAGTCCCGTGCGTGCGCCCACCCCGCAACCCTCGTCCGCGCGGCCCGTGACGCTCGACCATTCCGCCCAAGCCGGGCGCTCCCCGCGATGCCCGCTCCCTGTGGAGGACGGGTCGTCTCCGGCAAGCCCTCCGCGAGATGACGCGAACGGCGCTGAACGGGCGCCGGGAGCGCAGTTCGCGTCATCTCGGTGGGCGGGGGCGGGGGCGGGGGCGGGGGCGGGGGCGGCGGGGCGGGGCGGGGGCGGCGGGGCGGGGCGGGGAGGCGGGGCGGGCAGGCGGGCGGATGCGGCGGGGTGCGTGACAGGCGGACGCCGGGTTCGGCAGACTCGGGCCTGTGGATGCCCTGCTGCTGTCGTTCGCTCTCGTGCTGCTCGCCGCGATCCTGATCTCCGGGATCGCGCACCGCACGGTGCTCTCGACGACGGTGCTGTTCCTCGTCGCCGGATTCGTCCTGGGCAGCGGGATGCTCGACGTCATCGTGCTGACCCCGACGGACCCCACCGTCACCACGGTCTCATCGCTGGCCCTGTTCGTCGTGCTCTTCACCGACGGACAGGAGGTCGCGCTGCAGCAGCTGCGCGCCGCGTGGCGGCTGCCCGGCAGGGCGCTCCTGCTCGGCATGCCGATCACGTTCGTGATCACGACCCTGCTCGGTGTGTGGCTGCTCGGCTTCGGCTGGCTCGAGGCGGCCCTGGTCGCGGCGGTGCTCGCGCCCACCGACCCGGTGTTCGCGTCGGCGATCGTCGGTCGCGCCGAGATCCCGCACCGCGTGCGCCACCTGCTCGGCGTCGAGTCGGGGCTCAACGACGGCCTGGCGCTGCCGGTGGTGCTGATCCTCATCGCGACCGTCGGCGGGCCGGAGGTCGAGCCGCTCGTGCTGGCTGAGGAGCTCGCGCTCGGGATCGCGGTCGGCATCGCGGTCCCGCTCATCGTGGCGTGGCTGGTGCGTCGCCGGGTGTTCTCGCGCACGCCGCTGTACGCGTCGCTCACGCCGGTCGCGGTCGCGCTCATCGTGCTCGGGATCTGCACCGTCACGCACGCGAACCTCTACCTCGCCGCGTACGCAGCCGGCATGACCATCGCGACCGCCGCCCCCGAGATGCGCGACGCGTTCGCCGAGTTCGGCGGGCAGTTCTCAGAGCTGATGAAGCTCCTCGCCATCCTGATGTTCGGCGCGCTCATCTCACCCGAACTGCTCGCCTCCGTGCCGTGGACGGCATACCTCTTCGGCGTGCTGCTGATGGTGCTCGCCCGCCCGGCCGCGGTCGAGCTCTCGCTCATCGGCAGCGGGCTGCCGTGGGAGGAGCGCGCCACGGCGGCCTGGTTCGGCCCGAAGGGGTTCGCCTCGGTGCTGTACGGCCTGCTCGTCCTCCAGAGCGGTGCGCCCGAGGCGGACTTCATGTTCCACGTCGTCGTCGTCGCGATCGTGCTCTCGATCGTCGCGCACTCGTCGACCGACGTGCCCATCGCCGGCTGGTTCGCGCGCCGCGAGGCGGCCGACCGGGAGGCGCGCGCGACGTGGCTCGACACCCCGGAGGTCGGTCGGCGCGGCAGCATCCGCCCACCCGACGCCTCGGACGACTGACGCGGCCGACCGCGGCGGACTCAGCCGCGCGCGAGCAGCGCGGTCTTGAGCCGAACGGGATCGAGGCGCCAGTAGCCGTGCACCTCGTCGTCGATGAGCAGCACGGGGATCTCCTCGGCGTACCGCGCGCGAAGCGCCTCGTCGTCGACGATCGAGCGCTCCTCGAGCGTGGTGCGCGGCGACCCCGGCGTCGCGGCGAGTTCCTCGCGGACGCACGCGACGACCTCTCGCGCGTCGTCGCAGAGGTGGCATCCGGGCTTGCCGATGAGGGTGAGGCGGATGTCGCGGAGCGTCGGGTTCACCCCGACAGGATACGTCGCGCACCCGCAGGTTCCCCCGCCGCCGTGCGAGGTGCGGATCGCGCCGCGGGCAGCGAAAAGCGCCAGGCCGAAGGCCCGGCGCCCTGCCGTGGTCGCTGCGCGACTACTTCTTGTTGCGACGCTGGTGGCGCGTCTTGCGAAGCAGCTTGCGGTGCTTCTTCTTCGCCATGCGCTTGCGACGCTTCTTGATGACGGAACCCACGAAAACCTCACAAAGATCGGGTCGGCCGCGCGTGCCGCAGCCGTGGGCGGAAACGCCCCGCGGTAGTCTAGCCCATTCGACCGTGAGGCGGCGTCCGGATCGATCCGGCCGCCCCGCGGCATCCGCTAGGTTCGGGTGATGGCCCGACCCGAACTCGTCATCCGGACCACACGCGAGGACGACTGGCGAGAGGTCCGCGACCTCCGTCTCGAGATGCTCCGCGACACCCCGATCGCCTTCGGCGACCGATACGAGCGGGCGATCGAGTTCGACGAAGCCGAGTGGCGCACGCGCGCGAAGCGCGGCGAATCGGCCACGCAGACCGTCATCGTCGCGATCGAGGGCGGCCGCTGGGTCGGCACGATGGGCTGCTACGTGCCGGATGCCGCGACCGGGCCGCTGCTCGTCGGCGTCTACGTCACGCCCGAGCGACGGGGCGGGGGCTCGGGCGTGACCGACGCGCTGCTCGACGAGATCGAGCGGTGGGCGGTCGGCCGCGCCGACACGCTCCGCCTCGAGGTGCACGAGGACAACCCGCGGGCGCGTCGCTACTACGAGCGCCGCGGCTTCGCCTACACGGGCCACAGCCGGGAGTACGAACTCGATCCCGGCGGGCTCGAACTCGAGATGGTGAAGCGCCTGCGCTGACCCGCCGCGGACGCTCGGCGATCACCGCCGGCGCTTCGCGCCGACCACCGCCGTGACCTGGCGGGCCGTGTCGGCGAAGGCCTTCCCAAGGGCCGACGCGAATGCCCGCTGGTCGTCGTTCAGGGTCTCGTCGGCGCCGGCGTCCGCGCCGGCCAGGGTCGCCGCGTCGGCCGCGGCATCCGTCGTCACGAAGGGGATCAACCAGTCCTCGAGACGCTCCAGCGGCGCTCGGTCGAGGTGGTAATAGCGATGCTGGCCCTCCTCGCGCACCCCGACCAGGCCGGACTCGCGCAGGACCTTCAGGTGCTTCGACACGGTCGGCTGGCTCACGCCGAGCGCCGTGACGATCTCGCCGACGCTGATCTCCCCGCCGGACTCGGGCTGCGAGGTCTCCCGGTCGAGGAGCACGCCGAGGATGTCGCGCCGGGTCGGATCCGCCACCACGTCGAAGATGTCCGCCATGGTGCAAGGGTAGCCAGTCGCGCCGGAGGCGGGGAGTACCATGACTCTCGCGTCGAGCGGAGGAGGGCGGATGGCCTCGAACACCGTGGGTCGTCGGGGCCCGGCCCGGCGCTCATGGCTCGGCGGTGTACGCGACGCCTTCGACGTGCTCGTGAAGAGCTCGCCCTCGCGATTCGCGATCCTCGTCTTCGCCGCGCTGATCCTCATCACGACGATGCTGCTGTCGCTCCCGATCGCACGCGCCGGCGAGGGCCGCGGCACCCCGCTCTACGACGCGCTCTTCACTGCGGTCTCCACGATCTGCGTCACCGGCCTCACCACCGTCGACATGGCGACGCACTGGTCGCCCTTCGGCAACGGGATCATCTTCCTCGGCATGAACGTCGGCGGCATGGGCGTGCTGACGCTGGCGTCGATCCTCGGCCTCGTCGTCTCGCGGCGGCTCGGCCTGCGTGCCAGGCTCATGGCCGCGAGCGACACGAACCCGTCGCGCGTGCACGCGGGACCGGTGTCCGAGCGGCAGGCGGTGCGACTCGGCGAGGTCGGCGGCCTGCTCGCGACGGTCGCGATCAGCACGCTGTCGATCGAGGCCGTGATCATGCTCGGCATGATCCCGAGCGTGCTCGCCAAGGGATATGACTTCGGCACGAGCGTCTGGTACTCGGCCTACTACGCGGTGAGCGCGTTCACGAACACGGGCTTCAACCCGAACCCGCTCGGCCCGGTCGAGTTCTTCGACGACTACTGGTTCCAGTCGCTGATGATGCTCGCGGTGTTCCTCGGCAGCCTCGGGTTCCCGGTGATCTTCGCCCTGCTGCGCACGTGGAAGAGCCCGCGCCGCTGGGGCGTCCACGTCAAGCTCACCCTGACCACGACGATCGTGCTGTGGATCGCGGGCGCGGTCACGTTCCTGGTGCTCGAGTACAACAACCCGAAGACGTACGGCGGCCTCAGCTTCGTGAAGACCTTCTACGAGGCGTTCTTCATGTCGACGATGACCCGGTCCGGCGGCTTCTCGACGATCGACATGGCCGACCTCTACGGCTCGAGCCTGCTCGTCACCGACATGCTGATGTTCGTCGGCGGCGGCTCCGCCTCGACGGCGGGCGGCATCAAGGTGACCACGCTCGCCGTGCTGTTCCTCGCGGCGTACGCGGAGGCGCGCGGTGCGCCGGCGATGGAGGCATTCGGGCGGCGCATCCCCCGCGACATCCTGCGCCTCGCCGTCAGCGTCGTGCTCTGGGGCGCGACCATCGTGGCCGTCTCGACCGTGATCATCACCCAGATCACGAAGTCGGCGCTCGACTTCGTGCTGTTCGACGTGATCTCGGCGTTCGCCACCTGCGGGCTCTCGACCGGGCTCACCGAGTCGTTGCCGCCCGAGGGGAAGTACGTGATGGCTGCGACCATGTTCATGGGACGCGTGGGCACGGTCACCCTCGCGGCGGCCCTCGCGGCCGCGCAGAAGCGCCAGCTGTTCAGACGACCGGAAGAGAGGCCCATCGTTGGTTGATCGCATCAAGCACGACGCCCCAGTGCTCGTCATCGGACTCGGCCGGTTCGGGGCGGCCACCGCCGGCCAGCTCGACCGCCTCGGCCGCGAGGTGCTCGCCGTCGACGAGGACGAGGGCCTCGTGCAGAAGTGGGCCGAGCGCGTCACGCACGCCGTCGTCGCCGACGCGAAGTCCCTCGACGCGCTGAAGCAGATCGGCGCGCAGGAGTTCTCGATCGCGGTGTGCGCCGTCGGCTCGTCCGTCGAGGCGTCGGTGCTCATCACGGCGAACCTCGTCGACCTCAAGATCCCGCAGATCTGGGCGAAGGCGATCTCGACCTCGCACGGCAAGATCCTGGAGCGCATCGGCGCGAACCACGTCATCTACCCCGAGCGCGAGGCCGGGGAGCGGACAGCGCACCTGGTGTCGGGTCGCATGCTGGACTTCATCGAGTTCGACGACGACTTCGCCCTCGTGAAGATGTACCCGCCGAAGCCGATCCGTGGGAAGAACCTCACCGACTCGGGCGTCCGCTCCCGCCACAACGTGACCGTCGTCGGCGTGAAGAGCCCCGGCAAGCCGTTCACGTACGCGACCGAGAAGACGGTCGTGTCCAACCACGACCTCATCATCGTGTCGGGCACCGAGGGCGACATCGAGAAGTTCGCGGCGCTCGAGTAGCGGATGCCGCGGGGCGCATGCGTCGGCGCGGCAGCGCCCCGGGCTCGCGTCACCGCGTCGCCTCGCGCTCAGCCGACGACGCCGGCGACCGTCGACGCGACCGTGGCCACGATGCCGATCCCGACCAGGATCACCGCGATCGTGCCGAGCACGCGGGGCAGATGCGACGCGGCCTCGAACCGCAGCCGGTCGGGACTCCGCCGACGCACCCAGGCGAGCGGCTCGCCGTCCTCGGAATCGGGCTTCGGCTCCTCGCCCGGTTCGACGGGTCGCTCGTGGAACTCCCCGCCGGCGAACCAGCGCACCACGGTGCCGTCGTCGCGCTCCACGATCGCGACCTCGATCGCATCCCATGCCCCGTCCGCCATGCGCGCGAACGCGAAGGCGAGCAGCAGCACGCCGCCTGCCGCCAGGGCGACCCACGCGATGACCTCGCCGGCGAGGGCGATGACGTCGAGCGGGTCCATGGCGCTGAGCGTACCCGCGATCCGAGCCGCAGGACGACGCGGTGGGGAGGTCGCGGCGGACCCGTCGACGTGCCGCGTCGCGCGCCGCTGGTGGCGTGCGCGGGCACACGCGTAGCATCGCGGCCATGGGCAGCGTCATCAGCATCCGCGGTCTCGAGAAGCACTTCGGTCGCACCGTCGCCCTGGACGGGCTCGACCTCGAGGTGGCGTCGGGCGAGATCCACGGCTTCCTCGGGCCGAACGGCGCGGGCAAGTCCACGACGATCCGCATCCTGCTGGGCCTCGCGAGGGCGAGCGGCGGTGAGGCACGGCTCTTCGATCGCGATCCGTGGCGGGATGCGGCCGAGCTGCACCGTCGGGTCGCGTACGTGCCCGGCGACGTGAGCCTCTGGCCCAACCTGTCGGGCGGCGAGGCGATCGACCTGCTCTCGCGGCTGCGCGGCGGAACCGCGGACCGGGCCGTCTACGCGGAGCGGAAGGCGCGGCTGGTCGAGGCGTTCCAGCTCGACCCGCGCAAGAAGGGTCGGGCCTACTCGAAGGGCAATCGCCAGAAGGTCGCCCTGGTCGCCGCGTTCGCGACCCCCGCCGAGCTGTACATCCTCGACGAGCCGACGAGCGGGCTCGACCCGCTCATGGAGCAGGTCTTCAACCGCGAGATCGCCCGCGCCGCGGCGGGCGGCGCGACGGTGCTGCTGTCGAGCCACATCCTCTCCGAGGTCGAGGCGCTCTGCGACCGCGTGAGCATCATCCGGGCCGGGCGTCGGGTCGAGACGGGCACCCTCGCCGACCTCCGCCACCTGACCCGGTCCTCGGTCGCCTTCGCGCACGTGCCGGGCCAGGAGTCCGCCGTCGAGTCGCTCGACGGCGCGCACGACGTCGTCGTGAGCGCGGGGCGCGTGCAGTTCACGGCCGACAGCGATCGCGTCGCCGCGCTGCTGCCCGAACTCGGACGGCTCGGCGTGGAGGGGCTGACGGTGGCGCCGCCCTCCCTCGAGGAGCTCTTCCTGCGCCACTACGGCGACGATCCGGCGATGGCGGATGCTCCGCCGTCGGCGCCGACGACCGGAGCCGGGGCCCCGAGGTGAGCCCGATGGGACTGCTGCTCCCGCTCCTCGCGCAGCGCGCACGTCGCGACCGGCTGCAGCTGGCGCTCTGGATCGTCGGCACCGCGGGCCTCGCGCTCATGGCGACCGCCGCGGTGGGCAGCACGTTCGGCGACGAGACCGAACGCGAGGCCATCCTGCGGCTGACGATCGTCGCGCCGGCGATCCTGATCTTCCGCGGCACGCCGAACGGCGCGGGCGAGGGCGAGTTCGCGGTGTTCCTCATCCTCGCCTTCCTCGCCCTCCTGGCGGGCCTGATGAGCACGTTCCTCGCGGTGCGGCACACCCGCGGCGACGAGGAGCAGAGCCGTGCCGAGCTGGTCGCCGCGACCCCGGCGGCACGCACGCTCCCCACGGTGGCCACCGTGGTCCACGGCGTCCTGGCGAACCTGCTCCTCGCGATCGCCGTCGCCGGGGCGTTCATGGCGAGCGGGCTGGATGCCTCGGGCTCGGCGGTCGCCGGCATCGCCGTCGGCGCGACCGGCGTCGCCTTCCTCGCCATCGGCCTCGTCGCGGCGCAGTTGTTCCGCACGTCGCGGAGCGCGAACGCGCTGTCGGTCTCGCTCGTGCTGGCCGCCTACCTCGTCCGCGGTCTCGGCGACGCGCTCGGCGAGGCATCCGATGACGGGCTGGTCCGGACCGCGGCGTGGCCGAGCTGGCTCTCGCCGATCGGGTGGGCGCAGCGCACCGAGCCGTTCGCCGCGAACGACCTCGCGCCGCTGCTGCTCTCGGTCGGACTGGCCGCGGTGCTCATCGGGCTGGTGTTCATGTTCCAGTCCGCCCGAGACAGCGGCGCGAGCCTGCTGCCCGGGCGCGCCGGGCGCGCCACGGCCGGCCCGATGCTGCGCGGGAACGTGGGGCTCGCATGGCGGCTGAACGTCGGCGCGATCGCCTCGTGGGCCGTCGGCGCCGTGCTCGCGGGTGCGCTCGCGACCACGCTCACGCCGCTCGTGGACCAGATCGGCACGGATGCGCCGGCGATCGCGGACACGCTCCGGCAGGTCGCCGGCCCCAGCGCGTCACTCGAGGAGGCGTTCACGGTCACGTTCTTCTCGATGGTGGGCATCCTCGCAGCCGCCGCCGCGCTGCAGGCCGTCATGCGCGCACGCCAGGAGGAGGCGCACGGGTCCGCGGAGCCGGTGCTCGCGGCGCCCGTGCCGCGGCGCGCATGGCTCGGCGGGTACGCGCTCGTCGGCGCGCTCGCGATCGTCCTGATCCTGGTGCTCGCGGCGGGCGGGGCGCTGCTCGGCTCGCTCGCGGCGGACGACCCCGCCGCCTCGGCGGAGAACGCGCTGAAGTCGGCCCTCGCGCAGGCGCCGGCCGCGCTCGTCTTCCTCGGCCTGGGCCTGCTCGTCTTCGTCCTGGCGCCGCGACTCACCATCCCGGTGGGATGGGCGCTGCTCGCCGCCGGCGCGTTCTTCGGCATCTTCGGCGAGATCCTCGGCCTGCCCGACTGGGTGCACGACCTGTCCCCGTTCGCCCACGCTCCGCTGCCGGTCGGCGGGGAGGTCGACTGGACGGGCGGGTTCTGGATGCTCGGCGTCTCGGCCGCTGCGGTCGCCCTGGCGGTCGCCGCGATGGGGCGGCGCGAGCTCACGACCGACGGCTGACCCGCCGTGAGCGCCCGTCGCCTGCCCGAACGTCCGGCTGCGGGCGTCGAGCTCCCGCCCCCGGCATCCGCGTAGCCTTGACGGGTGGACTGCGCCTACTTCGACGCGGGGCGATGCCGGTCGTGCTCGCTCATGGGGCGCCCGTACCCGGTGCAGCTCGACGAGAAGCAGGCGCACGCCGAGGAACTGCTCGCTCCCTTCGACGTGCCCGCCTGGCTGCCGCCGGTCGCGAGCGGTGAGCGCGACTACCGCAACAAGGCCAAGATGGTCGTCGGCGGCACCGTCGACGCGCCGACGATCGGCATCCTCGACGCCGACGGCCACGGCGTCGACCTGCAGGCGTGCGGCATCTGCTCCCCCGGCCATCGGGCGGCGTTCCCCGTGCTCGCCCGGTTCATCACGCTCGCCCGGATCACCCCGTACGACGTGAGCGTCCGCCGCGGCGAGCTGAAGCACCTCATCGTCACCGAGTCGCCCGACGGCGAGCTCATGGTGCGGTTCGTGCTCCGCTCGACCGAGCCGCTCGGCCGCATGCGCAAGCACCTGCCGACGCTGCTCGCCGAGCTCCCGCAGGCGCGCGTCGTCACCGCGAACCTGCTTCCCGAGCACAAGGCCGTGCTCGAGGGCTCCGACGAGGTCCTGCTCACCGAGGCGGACACGCTGCCCATGCGCCTCAACGACGTGACCATGCACCTGCGGCCGCAGAGCTTCTTCCAGACGAACACCGCGATCGCCGAAGCGCTCTACGGCGAGGCCCGCGACTGGATCAGCGACCTCGCACCCGAGGACGCGTGGGACCTGTACTCGGGCGTCGGCGGCTTCGCGCTGCACCTCGCCGGCGGCGACACCGCCGTCACCGGCATCGAGACGAGCGTCGAGGCGGTCGCGAGCGCCGAACTGAGCCGGACGGATGCCGCGCTCTCGCGCGTGCGCTTCGCCGCGGGCGACGCGACCGAGTTCGCGCTGGCCGCGCCATCCGCCCCCGACCTCGTCGTCGTGAACCCGCCCCGCCGCGGGATCGGGGCGGACCTCGCGGGCTGGCTCGAGCGGTCGGACGCCGCGCACGTGCTCTACTCGAGCTGCAACGTCGCGTCGCTCGCGAGGGACCTCGCCGCGATGCCGTCGCTCCGGCCGGTGAGGGCCCGCGTGTTCGACATGTTCCCGCAGACGACGCACTTCGAGGTCATGGTGCTGCTCGAGCGCGTCTCACCTGCCGGGTAGGACCGCGAGGCGCCGATCAGGCGCCGGCCGCGAGCTCCCGGGCGCGGGCGAGCGCGGCGTCGGTCGCGCGATCGAAGAGCGCCGCGAGGTCGGCCTCCTCGAGCACGGCGATCGCCCGCTCGGTGGTGCCCTTCGGGCTCGTGACGCGCCGGCGCAGCTCGGCGGGGTCGTCGACGGATGACGCGAGCAGCTCGCTCGCCCCCCGGAAGGTGCCCTGCACCATCACGGCCGCCTGTTCGGGCGTGAAGCCCTTGCCGATCGCCGCCCGCTCGAGCGCCTCGATGAGCAGGAAGACGTACGCCGGGCCGGACCCGGAGATCGTCGAGAGCGCGTCGAGCTGCGACTCGGGGACGACGAGCACGTCGCCGACCGTCTCGAACAGCGACACGACGAGCGCGAGGTCGTCCTCCGACGACCGCGTGCCGGCGGAGACGCCGGTCACGGCACGGCCGACGACCGCGGGCGTGTTCGGCATCGTGCGCACCACGGCGACGTGCTCGGGCAGGTGCGCCTCGAAGGTCGCGACCGTGACCCCCGCCGCGACGCTCACGACGATCGTGCCGGGCTCGAGCGCGTCGGCGATCTCGTCGAGGAGCTCGGGCACCATCGCGGGCTTCACGGCGACCACGACGAGCTTCGCGCCGGCGACGGCACGGCGGTTCGCCGCGGCATCCGACTCGATCGCGTACGCCGTCACGCGCGGCTCGTCGGCGAACTCGGCGGCGCGGGACTCCGACCGGTTCGTGGCGCGGATGCCCGCGACGGCGACGTGGGGCTGGAGCAGCCCGGCGAGCACTGCGCGGGCCATCGATCCGGCGCCGAGGAAGGCGATCGCGGGCAGGTCAACGGGTTGCGAGGGGGCCATGGCAGCCATCCTAGGATTGGCGCATGAGCGCATCCGGCGGCACGAAGGCGATCCTGGCGGCATTCCTCGCGAACACGGGCATCGCCCTGACGAAGTTCATCGCGTGGTTCTTCTCCGGGTCGGCGTCGATGCTCGCGGAGGCCGTCCACTCGGTGGCCGATGCCGGCAACCAGCTGCTGCTCTTCGTCGGCGGCCGCCAGGCCAAGCGCGAGGCCGACCGCGAGCACCCGTTCGGGTACGGGCGCGAGCGCTACGTGTACGCGTTCGTCGTCTCGATCATCCTGTTCTCGGTCGGCGGCGTGTTCTCGATCTACGAGGGCATCGACAAGCTCACGCATCCGCACGAGCTCGAGGTGCCCTGGCTGCCCATCCTCGTGCTCGTCATCGCGATCGTCCTCGAGTCCCTCTCGCTGCGCACCGCGGTGAAGGAGTCGAACCGGATCCGCGGCACGCAGAACTGGGTGCAGTTCGTCCGCCGTGCGAAGGCGCCCGAGCTGCCGGTCGTGCTCCTCGAGGACGTCGCCGCCCTGACGGGTCTCTTCTTCGCCCTCCTGGGCGTCGGGCTCACCGTGATCACGGGCGACTCGGTGTTCGACGCGATCGGCACGCTCATGATCGGAACGCTGCTCATCATCGTGGCGATCATCCTCGGCGTCGAGACGAAGAGCCTGCTCGTGGGCGAGGGCGCGAACGAGGCCGACGTGGCGAAGATCCGGCAGGCGATCATGGCCGGGCCGGAGGCCGAGCGGATCATCCACATGAAGACCCTCTACCTCGGCCCCGACGAGCTGCTCGTCGCCGCGAAGCTCGGCTTCCACGGCGGCGAGACCCTCGCGGAGGTGTCGACCGCGATCAACGTCATCGAGCAGCGCATCCGCCACGCGGTGCCCGCGGCGCGCGTGATCTACGTCGAGCCCGACATCTACGTCGATCCGAACCTCACGGCGCCGCCCACCGACGCGATCGTCATCAAGGGCCTCGAATGACGGATGCCGCCGGCACGACCGGCCGCCCCGTCGCGCTCGTCCTCCGGCACGACTCCGCGATCGGCCTGGGCAACCTCGGGCCGACGCTCGAGGCGCACGGCTACGAGGTGCGGTTCCTCGATGCACCGGACGAGGACGTCACTGCGATCGACCCGCTGACGCCCGACCTCGTCGTGGTGCTCGGCGGTGACGAGGGCGTCTACCAGGCCGACGAGTACCCCTACCTCACCGACGAGCTCGCACTGCTGCGGGCTCGTATCGCGGCGGAGGCGCCGATCTTCGGCGTATGCCTCGGCGCGCAGCTGCTCGCTGCGGCGCTCGGTGCCGACGTGTACCGCGGCCCGCGCAAGGAGGTCGGCTGGCTCGGGGTCGAGCTCACCGAGGCGGGCGAGGGTTCGCCGGTGCGGCACGCGGCCGGCGTGCGATTCGTGCAGTGGCACGGCGACACGTTCGACCTGCCCGAGGGCGTCGAGCGGCTCGCAGGATCGCCGCAGTACGCCAACCAGGCGTTCCGACGCGGCGACTGGCTGCTCGCGGTGCAGTTCCACCCGGAGGTGGATCGCGAGATCCACGAGGACTGGCTGGCCGCGTGGGGGGACGAGCTGCCGGAGTACGGGCTCTCTGCCGACGGGATGCGCGAACTGCAGGTCTCATGCGGCCCCGCCGCCGGCGCGGCATCAGCGGCGATCCTCGGCGAGTTCGTCGAGGGCCTCGCCCGGCGCGGCGCGCTGCCGCGGGCGAGCTGACTCAGCCCGCGCCGGTCGGTCGGCGCAGCGGGTCCTCGAAGAAGTCGCGCAGCAGGCGCCCCGCGGCATCCGCCTCGATGCCCGCGTAGACCTCGACCCGGTGGTTCAGTCGACGATCGCGCAGCACGTCGTAGACCGAGCCGGCGGCGCCGGCCTTCTCGTCCCAGGCGCCGAACACGACCGTCGGCACGCGTGCGGCGAGGATCGCGCCCGCGCACATCACGCAGGGCTCGAGCGTGACGACGAGCGTGCAGTCGGTGAGGTGGCGGTCTCCGGTGACGCGTGCGGCCTCTCGGATCGCGAGGAGCTCGGCGTGCGCCGTCGGGTCCTCGTGGAGCTCGCGCTCGTTGCGCCCGGTCGCGATGACCTCGCCGCCGCGGACCACGACGGCGCCGACGGGCACGTCGCCCGTGACGAGGGCGGCGGATGCCTCGGCGAGGGCGAGCCGCATCCATTCGACGTGCTCAGGGCGCTGCACCGGCATCGTTCGCCCCTTCTCATCGGCGGAACCCCCGCAACTAGACTCGAGCCTATGCGAGTCCACGTTGCCGACCACCCGCTCGTCACCCACAAGCTCACGGTGCTCCGCGACGAGAACACGCCCTCGCCGGTGTTCCGGTCGCTCGTCGAGGAGCTGATGACGCTGCTCGCCTACGAGGGCACGCGCGAGGTGCGCGTCGAGCCCCTCGAGATCGTGACCCCGGTCGCGCCGACGACCGGGGTGCGCATCGCCGACCCGAAGCCGCTCATCGTGCCGATCCTGCGCGCGGGCCTCGGCATGCTCGAGGGCATGGTGAAGCTCCTGCCGTCGGCCGAGGTCGGGTTCCTGGGCATGGCCCGCAATGAGGAGACGCTCGAGCCGACGACGTATGCGGAGCGCCTGCCCGACGACCTGTCGGGTCGCCAGTGCTTCGTGCTCGATCCCATGCTCGCCACGGGGGGCTCCCTGATCGCCGCGATCGACTTCCTGCTCGCACGCGGGGCGACGGATGTGACGGCGATCTGCATCCTCGCGGCGCCCGAGGGCCTCCAGGCCGTCGAGCAGGCGATGGCCGGCCGCGACGTCACGGTCGTGCTCGGCGCGGTCGACGAGCGCCTCAACGAGCACGGCTACATCGTGCCGGGCCTCGGCGACGCCGGCGACCGGTTGTACGGCACCGTCTGACCTCGCCGGCGGCTCGCGCGTCACGGCGCGCCGGTGACCGACATTTCGTGTTACGAACCCCTCACCTCGCAGGATCTTCGCTGTGAGACACGCCGACGCGGAAGCGATCTGGCAAGATTCGAGAAACTCGCGCCTCGTCGAAGGATCTTCTGCGAGCAACCCCGGCGGCGTCTGACCTCCTCCGTCTCGGTCGCCCCTCGCGCACCGCGTGCGACGTCACACACGGTCTTCGGATGGTCACGGTTTGACACATCCGAGGGCGTGGGTTTGACTTTCGCTCATGACTGACACCGCACGCTCCCTGACCGCCCTCGAGGCTCAGCGGACTGCCGGCACGATGATGCCGGCGCGTGCGCCCATGTGTTGTCGAATGTGCCGCTGACCAGCGAACCCCCGCCGAGCACGCGACCGATCCCACCCCGATCGGAACGGCTCCGTCGAACCCGACAGCTCTGATCGGGTTCTCCCCGGCCCACTCGGGCCTTCGCTCCGACCCCGCTGCGACGGGGCCGTCGACGCATCTTCAGCACAAGGATCCGCCATGTCTCTCACCCTCGCTCCCGCCGTCCGCACCGCCCACCCTGTCGCCCGCCCGACGCACCCGGCGGCGTACCGACCCCAGCCGACCGCTGCCCGCACCGAGGCCCCGGCGGCCGCACCGAACCCCGCCGGCACTCCGACCGCGGCGCCCGTCTCGCCCGCGGCATCTGCGGCGCACGCGGCACCGAGGGTCCGCGCCGTGCCCGAGGGCACCGAGGCGCGCGGCTTCGTCCTCTACGTCGGCATCGACGAGCTGAAGGCCGCGGCCGACGGCACGAGCCTGCACCGCATCGTCGAGGCACTGCGCACGCTCACCGCGGAGCTCGCCCCCTCGGCCGAGACCTACGCGGCCGTCGCCCTCGCACCCGAGGGCGCCGGCGGCCGCGACGTCGACGTCGTCCGGCTCGCCCTGCAGGACCCGGCGGCGCTCGCCCGCCAGCGCGAGGCGCAGGGGCTCAGCGACGACGCCGATCGCCACCCCGACGGCGTCATCATCGACATCTCGCGGAAGCGCGTCCTGCTCGACGGCGAGCCCGCCGGCCTGACGTACAAGGAGTTCGAGCTCCTGCAGTACCTCGTCCTCCGCGAGGGCCGCACGATCGACCGCCACGAGCTCATCGACGGGCTCTGGGCCGGCGACGACGAGATCCCGAACGAGCGCACCATCGACGTGCACATCCGCCGGCTGCGCTCGAAGCTCGCGCACTACCAGGACATCGTGCGGACGGTCCGCGGCGTCGGCTACCGGTTCGACCGGCATGCGGACGTCTCCATCCGCCAGGCCTCCACGCCGAGCCCCGACGTGTTCTGAGCTTCGACTCCGGACTCGCAGGAAACTCCCCCGCATTCGGGGCACATTCCACTAGCGCCCGTTATCGATCCGTTATATATTCGTAGCGCACCGGTTGTTTGCTGTGGCGGCCGGTGCGGAATGTGATTGCAGGACACTCTTGGTGCAAGGGAGAGGGCCGGTCGTCAGCCTCTACGACCGGCCCTCAACCGTGTCCGCCCCCAGTTGAGGGGCCCCGGCCACGCCATCCCGGCCACCGGACGACCACGGGAGTCCATGCATCCCTATCCTTGGTCTCATCGGCGGCGGTGCGCCGCCCGTCCGAGGAGAGGAGCCGGGATTGGCGGATCGCGCGATGGCGGTGGCGGCCTGGGAGGCGCTGTTCCGCGCCCAGGTCTCGATCATGCGACGGCTCTCGGCCGAGTTCCCGACCGAGGTCATGTCGCTCAACGAGTACGACGTGCTCTTCAACCTCTCGCGCGCGCCCGGCCGACGGCTCCGACTGAAGGAGCTCAATCGGCACGTCCTCATCTCGCAGCCGAGCGTGAGCCGACTCGTCGACCGACTCGCCGCGCGCGAGTGGGTCGAGAAGACCGACGACCCCCTCGATGGTCGCGGCACGATCGTGCACCTCACCGCGAAGGGCTTCCAGGAGTTCCGCCGCGCCGCCATCCACCACATGGAGGCCATCACCGACCGCGTCGGCGGCACCCTCGACGACGACGAGCTGCAGCAGCTCATCGGCCTGTGCGATCGGCTCCGCGAGGCGCAGGACGCGACCCGGCCCGACCACCGGCCGGGCGACTGATCCGGCGGACGTCGGGACGTCGGGACGCCGGGACGTCGGCGACGCTACAACGCGATCAGGCGCGACGCCACGAGGTCGTCGCCGTCGAACCCCTCCAGTCGGAGCACGCTGTCGGCGCTCGCGCCGGCGACCGCGACCTCGAGCTCGGTGGTCCCGTCCTGGGTGATCGTGGTGCCCACCGGCCGTCCGTCGAGGTAGACGTCGACGCTGTCGATCGAGTCGGTCTGCAGCGTGAGGGTGCGCCGCCCGTTCGCCGTGGCGCCGAGCTCGGCCTCGAGCAGCCGGGCGGTTCCCGCGGCCAGCAGCGTCCCCGCGGTCTCCATGAGGTCCACGTTGTCCTCCATCACGTCCCGACGGGTGAGCTGGTGGGACTCGTCGGGCACGACCCCGAGATCCTCGACCGGCTGGCCGAAGCGATCGCCCACCCTCAGGCAACGCCTGAGCGACACCCGATACGCGGCGCCCGACGGCAGCGATCGCAGCGGGCCACCCGTCCACTCCGCCCGCAGGTCCTCGTGGGTCAGCACGTTCGCACCGCCCGCTCCGGTGTTCTCGTCGACGCCGAGCACGGGGCCGATCGCATGATCCTGGAAGCCGGCGGCGAAGATGTCGGTCGCGCTGTAGCAGAGGGCGTCGGTGACCAGCACGACCGGGCCGTGGTAGAGCTGGCCGACGCCGTTGACGACGTCCTCCGGGTAGAGCGGCAGCGCCCGCGAGAACGGCGCCCCCGTCGTGATCGACTCGTCGATCGAGGGCTTCCAGTCGCGGTAGTCGGCCACACGGCCGCAGAGGTCCGCGGTCAGTCGGGTGTTGATGAACTGCATCGGCTCGGGCCTGATCCGCCGGGGCGTGAAGAACTGCAGCAGGAACTCGGACGCGATGACGAAGCCGCCGCCGTTCCCGCGGACGTCGAGGATCAGCCCGTCCCGGGGCAGCACCGAGATCAGGCGCGCGACCTCCTCGATGAACGCCGCGATCTGGCGGTCCTGCATGAAGAACGTGAAGATCCGCAGGTGCCCGAACGTGCCACTGGCCGTCGTGACCGTGCGGGCCTTGAGCTCGGTCGGCCGCGTGGTCGGCACGATGCCGGCCTCCTGCTGCGCCTTGGTGGCCCGCGGAACGTCGAGCGTACTGCGCTCGACGCGCGCCTCCTCCTTCAGCGACGAGGGCGCGAACAGCCGCCGTTTCACCTGGCGGCTGAGTTCGGTCTTCAGGTCCAGCCCGATCAGGTGCGACGCCGGCGAGGCGATGCCGCTCGGCAGCCCCGCGCTCGCATCGCCGCCGCCCACCTCCGCGGAGGATTCGAACACGCGCCACGGCAGGCGCGTCTCGTGCTCCGCGCCACCGACGCGGTACGTCAGGTCCACCCAGTCCTCATCGGGCGGAAGCGACATCCGCACCGGTCGGATCGTCATGTTCTCCAGCCCTCGGGCGAGGCTGGCCGGCTTGTTGCTGCCGGCTTCGCGGGCGGCGTTGCGTTCGACCGCGATCGCCATCGGCGTGCCGTTCCAGTGCGTCACCTCGGCGCCGACGACCAGGTCGGGGTCGCCCGTGAGGTGGTCGAACGTCTTCGTGACGATCCACTGCGGCCGACCGCCCTCCACGCAGCGCTCGACCAGGATGCCGAGGAAGGCGAAGCCGACGTACCGGTCGGGGAGGATGTAGTTCGTGTGCAGGTCGCGCAGGCCGAGGAAGACCCGCTGCAGCGCGATGTGGAACTCCGGCTCGGTCAGCATGGGCAGCCGGGATCGGAGCAGTCGCAGGCTCTGGAGCGGGTCGACGGCGTGCATCGCGCGCTTCAGCGGCAGGTGGACGTAGAGCCCGTCGATCAGGATCTCGGCCTGGTCGACGAGCGTCCGGCGCTGGGCATCGGTGAGGGCGCTCGACTCCACATGGGTCCGGAATTCCGGCATGGTGCGAACCGTTCCCAGTCCGTGGCCGCGCCCCATCCCGATGACGTTGATCGACGGCATGTCATCCCCCCGGATGCCTCGGGGCGCGGCGCGCTCCGGCGCCCGCCGTCGCCCGGTCGGGCCGAGCGATCTGCTCGGCGGCGCATCGGCGCTGGAGGATGGCGCGCTCCGGCGCATCGATGCTCCGCTCCTGTTCCTACTCCCTCTCGAGAGAATCGAACAGTCCTCATTTTCTGGGACGCGGGGCCGCGTGCGGGCATGACGGTGGGACGGGAACCCTACCTCCCGCCCCACCGCGGCCTCACAGGAGGCCCTCCCCGCCGAGCGACCCGAACTGAGCTCGGCGAGCCACCTCCCGAGCGACCGTGCTGGGACATCCGGTCGCATTCGCCGCGGTGCAGCGATCTGTCGGGTCGGGTCCCGACTCGGGTATTGAGGAATCGTATCGTTTTGCCGAGACGGCGGCAGTGCCCCAGAGCGGGGGGCACTGATCGGACGCGAGGTTCCGGTTCGGGCCGTGCTCAGGCGGTGGCGGACTGCCCGCCGGGCCAGTCGATCGACTCCTCGTAGCCCGGGTGCTTCCGGAGCCACGCGGCGATGAACGGGCACCGCGGCACGATCCGCTCGCCGCGTCGGATCGCATCCTCCACGACCCACCTCGCGAGCATCGAGCCGAGGCCGCGGCCCTCGAACGCCGGGTCGACCACCGTGTGGGTGAAGATGATCCGGCCGGGACTCGCTCGGAACTTCGCGAAGCCCGCCTGGCCACCGCCGAGCAGGAGCCGATAGCGGCTCGCCTCGTCGTCGCGGACGATTTCGACATCGTCGTCGGTCACGGGGTCTCCTCTCCTCGCGGGCCGGTCGGCCCGCAGGCTCATCAGGTGGAACGCGCGAGGCTCGGATGCATTCCCGGCGGCGGAACTCCGGCGAACGCGAACGTCGGGATCGTCGTCGTGCGGACCCGGTCGCCGACCGCGACCGCGCCACGTGCAGGAGCCGCGACCAGCTCGCCGACCGCCGCCGCGAGGGCGGGCGCGTCGACGCGTTCGGGATGCGTCGTGACGACCAACGCGATGAGCCAGACGAACACGAGCGCGAAGGCGACGACCTCGAACACCGTCAGCGACGCCCAGCCGAGCCCGTCGTAGACCACCCATGCCGCCACCTCGGTGAGGAGCGCCGCGACCGACGTCGCGACGAGCCTGCGCGGCATCCGTCGCACCAGCCATGGCGACCCGGCGGCCAGCAGGAAGAACGCGGCGCCGGCGGCGCTGGCGAACACGTTGTGCAGCGTCTCGTCGGCGTCGATCGGCACGAGCCCGACGCCGGCGAGCGCGAAGCCGATGATGCCGACGAACGCGTGGACGACGACGCGCGCGCCCCTGCGCGGCCGGTACTCGGGGCGTGCGAGCCCCCGGACGAGCCGACCGGCCATCGCCGCCATCGCCCCGCCCGAGAGCACCAGGCCGGCGTTGAACCAGACGGCGGCGACGTCGTCGGACGTGCCGAGCGTGCTGAAGTTGCGCGCCCACCACTCGCCTGTGTCCGTGAGGCTCATGCTCGCGAGGCATCCGGCCGCGAGGAGCATCGCGACGACGTTGAACGATCGGTAGACGGACAGGTGGTGGGCTCGGTGATGGACTGCGCCGGTCGTGGCCCCCAGCCCACCCGCGAGCGCGGCGCACGCAGCGAGGTGGCCGCCCGGGAATCCGTCGAAGGCCTCGGCGGAACTGCCGACCGCGAGTGCTGCGATCGTCGCCCACACCGAGGCGTTCGCGAACGCGCCGATCTGGGGGCTCGCCTGCGGCACGAAGCACCCCGAACGCCCCGCACGTCGCCGCTCGGGCACGGAGGCGACCGTGAGCGCCGCGAGCAGGAGCAGCGCCACGAGCACCGCGACGACGAGGCAGAGCACGTCGACCACGACATGCCCGAGGCCGTGCACGCCCTCGTGGGCGTGGGGGACGAGGTGGATGAGCCGGGTCGCGGCGGCGACGGCGACGGCGATCGCGATCGCGACCATCGCCGACACCAGGGCAGCGTGACGGGCGACCGGCGCCTGGCCGGTCGCAGCGGCGCTCGCACCCCTCATAGTCGAACTCTCGATCGCGGGAATCTGACCGGTGAGAGCCTAACCGGAGGGCTCCGTCCCGCCGAAGACCGTTTCCGGGGGACAGCGGGGATCCATGGCGGATTCACAGGCGCCGACCGCGCGCACGCGTCATCCGCCCGCTCCTCGGTTCGGAGCCGGCGCCCGACCGCGGCGCGGTCAGTCGATCCGTCGGCCACGCCGGAGGACCGGCTCGACGTCGCCCGAGCCGTGGTCGAGCTGGTAGTCGAGGTTGACCGCAGCGTTGATCAGCGCGAGGTGGCTGAAGGCCTGCGGGAAGTTCCCGAGCTGCTCGCCCGTGAGCCCGATCTCCTCGGCGTACAGGCCGAGGTGGTTGGCATAGGTGAGCATCTTCTCGAACACGAGTCGCGCCTCGTCGAGGCGGCCGGAGCGTGCGAGGGCGTCGACGTACCAGAACGAGCACAGGGTGAACGTGCCCTCCGAGCCCCTCAGCCCGTCGGGCGCGGCAGCGGGGTCGTACCGGTAGACGAGGCTGTCCGAGACGAGCGACTCGTCGATCGCCTCGAGCGTCGACATCCACATCGGGTCGCGCGGCGTGATGAACCCCATCAGGGGCATGAGCAGGAGCGACGCGTCGAGCACGTCGCTGCCCTCGTGCTGCACGAAGGCCTGGCGCGTGGGGTCGAAGGACTCCATGATGCGCTCGTAGATCCGGTCGCGCTCGTGCACCCAGCGGGTCATCGACGCGGGCCGCCCGTGCGACCGGGCGATGCGGATGCCGCGATCGAGCGCGACCCACGACATGAAACGTCCGTAGGTGAACTTCTGCGGCCCGCCACGCGTCTCCCAGATGCCCTCCTCGGGCGTGTCCCAGTGGTCGCAGAGCCAGTCGAGCATCTCCCGGACCTTCATCCACCCGGCGTGCGGCAGCTCGAGGCCGTGCGTGTCGGCGAGGTGGATCGAGTCCATCGCCTCGCCGAAGATGTCGAGCTGGACCTGGTCCGACGCGCCGTTCCCGACGCGGACCGGCTTGGACTTCCGATACCCGGCGAGGTGGTCGAGCGTCTCCTCGGCGAGGTCCGACGAGCCGTCGACGCGGTACATGATCCGCAGGGGCGCCGTGTCGGACCCCACGCCCTCGTGGATCCGCTGGAGCAGCCAGCCGACGAAGGCCTCCGCCTCGTCCTGGTAGCCGAGGCTGAGCAGCGCGTAGACCGAGAAGGAGGCGTCCCGGATCCACGTGTACCGGTAGTCCCAGTTCCGTTCGCCGCCGATCTGCTCGGGCAGCCCCGTCGTCGGCGCGGCCACGAGCGCGCCCGTGGGCGCGTACGTCATGAGCTTCAGCGTGATCGCCGACCGGGCGACCATCTCCCGCCACCGGCCGGTGTACGTCGAGCGGTCGTTCCAGCGGCGCCAGTAGCGTCGCGTCTCCAGGAACGTGCCGATGAGCTCGTCCTCGCTGATCTGGCGGGCATCGACGTCGCCGGATTCCAGCATGACGCCGGTGAGCTCCCCGGCGCGGAGCGTGATCGTGACCTTGACCCCCCGGTCGACGACCTCGACCTTCCCGGCACGCTCGTCGCCGTGGAGGATCGGGTCCCCGACGCGATGGAGGGTCAGCACGAGGTCGTCGGAGACGAACTTCGCGCCCGGCCCGGACGGCACGAGCCGGTGCGGTGCGCGACCGTAGTCGAAGCGCGGCTGGATCTCGCCCTCGAAGGTCATCTCACCCCGGACCACCCGCACCATCCGCACGATGGCGTGCCGGTCGGTCGCGGGGCCCTCGGCGATCGGCATGAAGTCGATCACCTCGCCGACGCCCGCATCCGTGAGGAACCTGGTGATGAGGATGGCGGTGTCCGGCAGGTACAGCTGCCGGGTCACGTACTCCATGCCGACCGGGCGGATGCGGAAGAAGCCGCCCTTCTGGGAGTCGATGAGCGAACCGAACACGCTCGGGGCGTCGAACCTCGGACTGCAGAACCAGTCGATGGTGCCGTCGGTCGAGACGAGCGCCGCCGTCTGCAGGTCGCCGATCAGGCCGTGGTCGCTGATGTCCGGGTACCGCTTCGCCATGCGTCGCCCCTTCCCCCACTCGGGATCGTGGCACGCGAGCGGGTGAGGGGCAAGGGCAGCGGGTACCGGGCCGCAGCGGTGCGGATGGTGCAGGCTGGGCGTATGGCACGAATGGGAACCGACGCCGACGTCGACCTCGCCCGGGTCCGCCCTGCGGATCCCGCCGCATCCGCCCACCGCGACGCCGACTTCGAGCGGCGCCTCTCCTCCGCCTTCCCCGTGCTGCACGGACTGTTCCACCGTCTCTACGGCGAGCGCGACGACGCCCTCGACGTCCTCGCCGGCGTGATCGCCGACGCGGCGGCATCCTGGTCCGAACGTCCGACCGAGCTGAAGGCGGCCGATGCGCGCCGGGAGGAGGATTCGACCTGGTACCTCTCGAACGCCATGCTCGGCGGCGTCTGCTACGTCGACCGCTACGGGGGCGACCTGGCCGGCATCCGGGCGCGGATCCCCGAGTTCGTCGAGCTCGGCCTGACCTACCTCCACCTCATGCCGCTGTTCGCCGTTCCCGAGGGCAACTCCGACGGCGGGTACGCGGTGTCGAGCTACCGCGCGGTCGCGCCGCACCTCGGCACGATCGACGACCTGCGCGACCTGGCCGCCGATCTCCGGGCGAACGGCATCTCGCTCGTGCTCGACTTCATCTTCAACCACACCGCGTCCGACCACGAATGGGCCAGGCGCGCGGTCGCGGGCGATCCGGCCCACGAGGACTTCTACCTGATCTTCCCCGATCGGACGATGCCCGACGCGTACGAGCGGACGGTCCGCGAGATCTTCCCCGACGACCACGCCGGGTCGTTCGTCCAGTTGCCCGACGGGCGCTGGATCTGGGCGACCTTCCACTCGTTCCAGTGGGACCTGAACTATGCCAACCCCGCGGTGTTCCGGGCGATGGCCGGCGAGATGCTGTTCCTCGCGAACCTCGGCGTCGACGTGCTGCGCATGGACGCGGTCGCCTTCATCTGGAAGCGGCTCGGCACCCCGTGCGAGTCGCTGCCCGAGGCGCACCTCCTGCTCCAGGCGTTCAACGCGGTGCTGCGCATCGCCGCGCCGAGTCTGCTGTTCAAGTCCGAGGCGATCGTGCACCCCGACGAGGTCGTCGAGTACATCTCACCCGCCGAGTGCCAGCTCTCGTACAACCCGCTGCAGATGGCGCTCACCTGGGACGCCCTCGCGACGCGCGACCCGCGGATGCTCGGTCAGGCCCTCGAACGCCGGCACGCGATCCCCGACGGCTGCGCGTGGGTGAACTACGTACGCGGCCACGACGACATCGGCTGGACGTTCGCCGACGAGGACGCCGCCGAACTCGGCATCGACGGCTTCGACCATCGCCGGTTCCTCAACGCGTTCTACGTGAACCGCTTCCCCGGCAGCTTCGCGCGCGGCGTGCCGTTCCAGGAGAACCCGCGCACGGGAGATGCACGCGTGGCCGGCACGACGGCGTCGCTCGCGGGCGTCGAGGCCGGAGACCCGCACGGCGTCGACCGCGTGCTGCTCGCCCACGCGATCGCGCTGTCGACCGGCGGCATCCCGCTCGTCTACCTCGGCGACGAGGTCGCCCAGTTGAACGACTACGGCTACGTCGACGACCCCGCACTCGCCGACGACAGCCGCTGGGTCAACCGGCCGCGCCGCCCCGCCGACGCGTACGCCGCTCGGTACGACCGCGACACCCCGTCCGGCGCGGTGTACGCCGGACTCACCCGCCTGATCCACGTGCGACGTGGCACACCCGAGTTCGCGGGCGGGCGGCTCACGCCGTTCGACCCGAACCACCCCACGGTCCTGGCGTACCAGCGCCCGGCGGCGACGGATGGCACGGCAGCGCCCGGCGCGCCCGGCGCGGTGCTCTGCCTCGCGAACGTCGGCGACGCACCGGCGACGATCGACGCGCTCACGCTCTCGGGGTTCGCACCCGAGGCGCACGAACTCATCACCGATCGGCGGGTCTCGCTCGAGCGGGGCATCGTGCTCGATCCGTGCCACGTCGCATGGCTGCGGGTGCGTCCCGCCGAGGAGCCGCCGCGCTTCTGACGAGGGAGCCGCCGCGGGTCGAGGAGCGGGACGAACCAGCGTGGCGCCGACGAACGAAGCCCCGGATCCGCAGCTTCTGCGGTGATCCGGGGCCTCACCCTGCGCGCCCGGAGGGACTCGAACCCCCAACCTTCTGATCCGTAGTCAGATGCTCTATCCATTGAGCTACGGGCGCATGGGATGTCGCCCGGAACCTCTCGGCTCATCAGGCAACCCGGTTACTCTATCCCACGTCGTGTCCGTGCGCCAATCGAGCGCGTCCGCCCGGGCGCGTCGCGCCCGTCGCCGTCGCCGTGAGACCCGTGGACGCGCGGGCGATCGGATATCCCCGATCGGAAGCGGGTGGTCCCCGAAGCCGCGGTCGGCACTAGCATTCCGCCATGGGCAAGCTGATCTACAACTCCTCGAACCGCGAGATCGAGATCGAGGACCGCACCCTCGCGCACCTGCGCGTCGCCATCATCAACAAGCTGCGTCGGTCCGAGAGCTTCGCCATGACCTGGGACCACGGAATCGAGCACGGCAGCGGCCGCACCACGCTCTGGCTCCACGAGTCGGTTCCGCTGCAGTTCGTGTTCAGCGGCAACCGCCCGCCGAAGCTCAACCGCCTGTGGATCGAGCAGATGCTCCTCTCCGCCAACAGCACGAGCGGCCTGCAGAACGTGCCCGAGCCCGACGAGAACGAACCCTTCGACTTCGAGTGAGCACGGCCCCCGGGCGATAACAGCCGTCCTCCCCCACGGCAACCCCTCGATCCTCCGATGCCGGCCTGCCTACGGTGGCGGCCCGACGCGCACCACTGCGCGTCGCGACGGAGGGAGAACACCATGAGCACGACCGTGACCGCCGACATCGAGGTGGACGTCCCGGTTCGCGTGGCCTACGACCAGTGGACCCAGTTCGAGACGTTCCCGGAGTTCATGAGCGGCGTGGACGCGATCCGTCAGGTCGACGACGCGACGACCCACTGGGTGGTGTCGATCGGCGGCGTCACCCGGGAGTTCGACGCCGACATCTCCGACCAGGTCCCCGACGATCACGTCGCCTGGCACAGCACGACCGCTGAGGTCGACCATCGCGGTCGTGTCGTGTTCCGTCCGCTCTCGGCGGACCGGACGCGCGTGGACGTGACGGTCGAGTGGGAGCCCGAGGGCTTCGTCGAGGAGGCGGGCGCCGCGCTCGGATTCGACGACCGGCAGGTCGAGCACGACCTCCGGAAGTTCAAGGAGTTCATCGAGGCGCGCGAGCTGCCGACCGGGACCTGGCGCGGCGAGGTGCACGGGGGCGGTGCGGCGACCGCGACCGCCGGTTCCGGTGCATTCGACGCGGACGGCGTCGTCGGCGAGGACCCGGACCTGCGACCCTAGGCGTCAGCGGGCTCGGACCCGTCGCCCTCGTCGGCGGAAGCCGACTCGAGGTCGATCTGCTCGGGCACCAGCTGGATGCCGCCCGTCGAGTTCGCGCTGCGCATGAGCTCCTCGAGGTAGGACCGGCTGAGCTCGGGCGGCTCGGCGTCGTCGAAGACGAACCTCAGTGGGATGTTCGGGTGGAGCCACAGGGTGCTGCGTCCGTCCGGCTGCTCCTCGGGGTGCTGCCACGACACCGTGAAGGATTCGCCGCGACGGAGCTTCGTGACGACCGCGACCTGCAGATGCGCCAACGCCCTGTCCTCGATTCCGATCGGCGTCCCGGCGTTCCCGTAGTACAGGGTTCCCATGGCGACGACGCTACCGCGCTCCCGCCCACCTCGGGCCGAGCCCGTCAACCCCCTCGGCCCATCGCCCGCCGGCGCGTAGCGTGACCGCACGGACATTCGGACGAGGAGGTCCCGGTGCATGACCATCTGGTCGACCCGACCACCAAGCACACCGCCGAGCCCTTCCCCCGGCAGGAGCAGCTTCCGCCCGGCATGACGCCGCGGATGACCCCGCAACCGGACCACGGCGAGTACAGCTACCGCGGCTCGGGCAGATTGGCGGGCCGTCGCGCGCTCATCACCGGCGGCGACTCCGGAATCGGCCGCGCCGTCGCGATCGCCTTTGCCAGGGAGGGCGCCGACGTGGCGATCTCGTACCTGCCCTCGGAGCAGGAGGACGCCGACGAGACCGCCTACTGGGTCCGCGACGCGGAACAGCAGGCGGAGCTCCTCCCCGGCGACCTCGTCGACGAGCAGCACTGCGCCGACCTCGTCCAGCAGACCTGCGATGCGTTCGGCGGCATCGACCTGCTCGTGCTCAACGCCGCGCACCAGCGCGACCGCGGCGGCATCGACGAGGTGCCGACCGACGACTTCGACGAGGTCATGCGCGTGAACCTCTACTCGAGCGTGTTCCTCGCCCGGGCGGCGGTGCCGCGCATGGACGCCGGGTCGTCGATCATCACGACGTCGTCGATCCAGGGCTTCGACCCGTCCTCGCGCCTCGTGGACTACGCGATGACGAAGGCCGCGCTCGTGGCCTTCACGAAGGCCCTGGCCGGGGAACTCGGGCCCCGGGGCATCCGTGTCAATTCCGTCGCCCCCGGGCCGATCTGGACGCCGCTGATCCCGGCCACGGGATGGCCCGACACGCTGCCCCGCTTCGGGCAGGACACGCCCCTGGGTCGAGCCGGCCAACCGGCCGAACTCGCGGGCGCCTACGTCTACCTCGCGTCCGACGACGCGTCGTTCACGTCCGGGGCGATCCTCCCGGTCACGGGGGGCACGCCGATCTGAGGCGGCGTCAGGGAAGGGAGAAGGACATGCCCGGCAATCGACGAGGAGAGAACTCGCTCAAGGACCCCGAGCTCTACGAGGAGCTCCGCGACGACGGCGCGTCCAAGGAGAAGGCGGCCCGCATCTCGAACGCCGCCGCAGCGCGCGGCCGCAGCGCCGTCGGCCGGAAGGGCGGGGAGTCCGGCAGCTACGACGACTGGACCGTGCCCGAACTGAGGAAGCGGGCCAAGGAGCTCGGCCTCACGGGCTACAGCGACCTGCGCAAGGGCGAACTCATCGACGCCCTCCGCAACCACTGAGAGGCGACGGATGCCGCGGCTGCGACGCGTCGAACCGTACGCGTCGCCCGGGCTCACGCGCCGTCGCAGCGGCCGGGGCTTCACGTACCGCCACGCCGACGGCTCGCTCGCCGATCGTGCAGACCGGAACCGCATCGCGGACCTCGCGATCCCGCCCGCGTGGACGGAGGTGTGGATCTCCGAGGCGCCGAACGCGCACATCCTCGCGGTCGGCGTCGACGCCGCCGGTCGACGCCAGTACCTGTACCACCCGGTCTGGCGCGAGCGACAGGACGCGGAGAAGTTCGAGCGGATGGCCGCGCTCGCCGAGGTGCTCCCGGACGCGCGGCGCGGCGTCCGCCGCGACCTCGCACTCGACGAACTGCTGCGCGAGCGGGTCCTCGCCGCCGCGTTCCGAACGCTCGACCTCGGCGCCATCCGCATCGGGTCGGAGGAGTCGCTCGCGCAGGCCCGCAGCCGTGGGCTGACGACGCTGCTCGTGCGGAACGCCCAGCTGGACGGCGCCGGCGCGGTGCGGTTCCGGTTCCGCGCGAAGGGCGGCATCGCGCAGGAGCTCGTGCTCGAGGATGCGGCGCTCGCCGCGTTCGTCGAGGGGATGTCGGACCGGTCCCCGGCGGCGAGGCTGTACGCCTTCGCGGACGGGCGGCGCATGCGGCCGCTCGGCCCGGTCGACGTCAACGAGGACATCCGGTCGCGGACGGGCGGCGACTTCACGGCCAAGGACTTCCGGACGCTGCGCGGCACCATCGCCGCCGCGGACCGGCTCGCCGAGCTCGGCACCGAGGCGACGGCGCGGGCGCGCGCCGCTGCGGTCCGCGACGCGATCGTGCACGCGAGCGAGGTGCTCGGGAACACGCCCGCGATCGCGAGGGCGAGCTACGTCGACCCGCGCATCGTCGAGGCGTACGAGCACGGCCGGCTGGCCCGCCTCGGCGGGGGCCGCGAGCGCGCCCTGCTGCAGCTGCTCGTCGACGACGCCGGGTGATCCGCGCGTCGACCGTGCGTCTGCTGGGTATCGCCCCAACGTACGTCCGGCGGTACATATGCGCACGTACGCTTGCCATATCGACAACGGGCGGACGCCCGTGAACACACCGGCTGGGAAGTCGACGACGACGACGGGCCGGATCATCAGTACTTCACTCATCCCTGCATCGCACCTCGGTGCGATCCGCTCCACCAAACCGCGCGGCGATCGTCCGGGCGTGACCCAGAGCTACGCCGCACTCTCCCAGGTCATCAAGGAGAGCGGCCTGCTCCGCCGCACCCCGGTCTTCTACTCCCTGCTCGTGGGCGGCCTCGCCCTCGCGCTGGGCGGTGCGATCACCGGCTTCGTACTCCTCGGCGATTCCTGGTACCAGCTGCTCATCGCGGCCGCGCTCGGCATCATCTTCACGCAGTTCGCGTTCTTCGCCCACGAGGCGTCGCACCGCGCGGTGCTCGCCTCCGGCCGGGCCAACGACCGGGTCGGCCGCTTCGTCGCGACCGTCATGGTCGGCATCAGCTACCAGTGGTGGATGACCAAGCACACGAGGCACCACGCCAACCCGAACCGCCTCGGCAAGGATCCCGACATCGAGTTCGACACGATCTCGTTCACCGAGGAGGACGCGGCGCGCCAGCGCGGCCTGATCGGCTGGATCACCCGCCGGCAGGGCTGGCTGTTCTTCCCCCTCCTGCTCCTCGAGGGCCTGAACCTGCACGTGACCTCGATCCGATCGCTGTTCGAGCGCCGCGCGATCCCCGGCCGCGCCCTCGAGCTCACGCTCATCGCGCTGCGGCTGGGCGCCTATGTCGCCGTGGTGTTCTGGGCGCTGCCGCTCGGGATGGCCTTCGCGTTCCTCGGGGTGCAGCTGGCCGTCTTCGGGGTCTACATGGGGGCGTCGTTCGCGCCCAACCACAAGGGGATGCCGCTCGTCCCCGCCGATGCGAAGCTCGACTTCCTGAGCAAGCAGGTGCTGACGAGCCGCAACATCACGGGCCGCTGGACGAGCCCGCTCATGGGCGGCCTGAACCACCAGGTCGAGCACCACCTGTTCCCGAGCATGCCGCGACCGCACCTCGGTCGGGCGCGCGAGATCGTGCGGGAGCACTGCCGCTCACTCGGCATCCCCTACACCGAGACCACGCTCGTGGACTCGTACGGCATCGTGATCCGGTACCTGAACCGGGTCGGGCTCGCCGCACGCGACCCGTTCGACTGCCCGGCGGCCGGCGAGCTCCGGCGCCGCTGAGCGCCACGCCGGCCGCATGCGGCCGCTAGGCCGCCTCGACGGGCTTCGGCCCAGGGCGCTGTCCGGCATCCTCGCGCTCGAGGTCGAGCACGATGCCGCCGCCCGAGTTCGCGCCGCGCATGAGGTCCTCGATCCACTCCCGGTCGAGCTCGCCCGCCTCGGGCGTCTCGAAGACGAACCGGAGCGGAATCGCAGGGTGCAGCCACAGCGAACTGCGGCCGCGCGTCGAACCGTCGACGTGACGCCAGGACAGGGTGAAGCTCTCGTTGCGACGGAGCTTCGTCGTGATGGCGATCTTCAGGTGGGCGAGTGCGCGGTCGTCGATCTCGATCGGCGTTCCGGCGTCGCCGTAATACAGGGTTCCCACGGCAGAACACTAACCCCCACGCGGGTACCGGCGAAATCACCCATGACCGCGACTCACGGACCCCTCCCAGCGAAGTCCCCCGAACCCGTCCCGCCCTCGAACCGCACGTCATCGGGTGATTTGTCCGGCCTGAGCCCACGCCACCGCGGATGCCGCGCCACCCCGGTCCTCGTCCACTCCCCGAATTCGATCTCCCCGACGATCTCGGGCCGGACCCAGACGGCGTCGGCAGCATCCGCCTCCGGGACGTCGAGGAACGGCGACGCGTCCCCCGCGAGCTCGTCGAGCACTCCCTGCAACCGCTCCGTCTCGCGCTCGCGGAGGCCCGATCCGACCCGCCCGGCGTACCGCAGTCCGTCGGGCGTCGGCACGCCGACGAGCAGCGAGCGGATGCGGCCGATCCGCGTCCCCTCCCCCATCCGGTACCCGCCGATCACGACCTCCTGGGTCTGCGAGAGCTTGACCTTGACCCAGTCGTCGCTCCGGACGCCCGGCGAGTAGCGCGAACCGCGTCGCTTGGCGACGATGCCCTCGAGGCCGAGCCGCTCCGCCTCCTCGAGCGCGGCCTCGGGGTCGAGGTCGACGACGGGCGGCACGTCGACGGGCGCGTCGGCGCTCGGTCGCACGAGTCGCTCGAGTCGCTCCCGCCTCCGGTCGTACGGTTCGTCGACCGTCGGCGTCCCGGCCACCTCGAGCACGTCGAACAGGTGCAGTCGGACCGGCACGGATGCCGCGGCCGCGGCGATCTCCCGCGGCCGGCCGAGGTTCATCCGCCGCTGCAGCAGGCCGAAGTCGGGACGCCCCTCCTCGTCGAGCGCCACGATCTCGCCGTCGACGACCGCGTCGGCACGGAGCGCTGACGCGAGGCCCGCGAGCTCGGGATACGTCGCGGTCCGGTCGATCGCGTTGCGGGTCACGAGCCGGACGACGCCGTCGTCGACGCGGGCGATCACGCGGATCCCGTCCCACTTCCACTCGATCGCCCAGTCACCGCCCCCGACGAGCCCGGCGCTGCCGGGGACCGCGAGCATCGGCTTCGGCATCGGGTCGCGCGGGGCGGTGCCCGGGTCGCGCCGCCGCGTGGCCCGCGCCGCCGTCGTGGCCGGAGCGGCCGCGGCATCCGTCGCATGCTGCGGGCCGGGCCCGGCGCGCTGCTCCTTCATGCGGTGCAGCAGCCACTGGCTCCTCTCGCCGTCGCCCTGCGTCCGGATGAGTGCGAGACGCACGCGCCCGAGCGGCCCGCCGACCCGGCCGCGCAGTGTGAAGATCACCTCGTCGTCGCGCCACTTCTCGGTCTCGTAGGTGCCGGTGTCCCACACGGTCATCGAGCCGGCGCCGTACTGCCCCTCCGGGATGGAGCCCTCGAAGACGAGGTACTCCATGGGATGGTCCTCGGTCTGCACGGCGAGGTGGTTGGTGCCCGCGTCATCCGGCACGCCCTTCGGGACCGCCCAGCTCTTCAGCACGCCCTCGCGTTCGAGTCGCAGGTCGAAGTGCAGGCGCCTCGCGTGGTGCTCCTGGATCACGAAGCGCGGGTCGCCGTCGTTCGGGACGCCCCACGCCGACTCGGGCATCGGTTCGGGCGTCGACCCGGCGGTGCGCATCGAGAGGTAGGTGCTGAGCGGCCCGGCGGCGGATGCCTCGGCGACGACGAGCATGGGATCGCCGCGTTCCGCGACCATCGCGATCACGTCGTCGGCCTCGAGCTGGCGGAGGCCCGGGTCGTCGAGCTCCGCCCAGGTGCGCGGCGCGGCCACGGTCGGGCGGAAGCGCCCCCGGAGCGAGTACGGCGCGATCGTGGTCTTCTTCGCGTTGTTCTGGCTCCAGTCGATGAGCACCTTGCCGCCCCGCAGCGTCTTCCTCATGCTCGAGACGACGAGGTCGGGGTGGTCGGCCTCCAGGGCACGGGCGAGCTCGTGGGCGACGGCCGACACCTGCTCGGAGGTCTGCGCGCCGTCGAGCGGCGCATACAGGTGGATGCCCTTGCTGCCGCTCGTCACGGGCACCGGGTCGAGGCCGATCGGGTGCAGGATGTCGCGGACCATCCTGGCGACCTCGGCGCACTCGCCGAGGCCGGCCCCCTCGCCGGGGTCGAGGTCGAACACCATGCGATCGGGATTCCCGGGCCCGCCCGACGCGTCGAAGCGCCACTGCGGCACGTGCAGCTCGATCGCCCCCATCTGCGCGAGCCAGACGAGGGTCGCCCGGCTGTCGGCGACCGGATAGGTCTTGTCGCCGTCGGAGTGGTGCTGCACCGCGCGGCGGATCCACTCGGGCGCGTGCTCGAGGTTCTTCTCGAAGAAGGCCTGCTCCGGATGCCCCGGGGTGCCGACGCCGTTCACCCAGCGCTTGCGCGTGATCGGGCGGCCCGCCACGTGCGGCAGCATCGCCGGCGCGATCTCGGCGTAGTAGGCGATCATCTCGCCCTTGGTCATGCCGGTCTCCGGGTACATGACCTTGTCGAGGCTCGTCAGGCGGAGCCGACGTCCGTCGACGTCGACCAGCTGCGCGGGGCCCTGCGCCATGCCCCCATCCTGCCCGGCGCGGAGGGCGAGGGGTATCGCTCGGGCCGGGCGGGGTGTGTACTGGGGGGCATGCGAGCCGTGTGGAAGGGGGCGGTCACGTTCGGCCTCGTCAACGTGCCCGTCAAGCTGTACAGCGCCACCGAGGACCACGACGTGTCCCTGCACCAGGTGCACGACGCCGACGGCGGGCGAATCCGCTACCAGCGGGTGTGCGAGATCGACGGCGAGATCGTGCCGTACCAGCACATCGACAAGGCCTACGACGACGGCGAGCGGACCGTCATCATCACCGACGAGGACCTGAAGTCGCTGCCGGCCGAACGCAGCCGCGAGATCGAGGTCGTCGAGTTCGTGCCGACCGACCAGATCGACCCGATCATGTTCGATCGGAGCTACTACCTCGAGCCGGACTCGGCGTCGAACAAGGCCTACGTGCTGCTGCGCGAGGCGCTCGAGTCGACCGACCGCACGGCGGTCGTGCGGATGGCGCTGCGCCAGAAGACGCGGCTCGCGGCGCTCCGCGTGTTCGGCGACGTCCTCATGGTGCAGACGCTGCTCTGGAGCGACGAGGTGCGGCAGGCGAACTTCCCCGCCCTCGACGAGCCGGCGAAGATCACCTCGAAGGAACTCGACCTCTCGAAGCAGCTCATCGAGAGCCTCTCGAACGACTTCGAGCCCGAGCAGTTCGTCGACGAGTACCAGCAGGAGCTCCGCACCCTCATCCAGGCGAAGCTCGAGCAGGGCGACGCCCTCGACACGGCCGCGACGTTCGGCGAGCAGGCCGAGGAGGAGGGCGGCGAGGTCATCGACCTGATGGAGGCGCTACGACAGTCGATCGCCGCGAAGCGCGGAGGTGCGGCGGATGCCGGGAAGACGTCGTCGGCGGGCTGAACCGGCCCGGAGGGGCGTCAGCCGGCCAGGTTGCTCGCGATCTCGGATGCGATGGCGACCGTCACCGCCTCATCGGGCGCGCTGACCTGCACCCAGTCGGCACCGATCAGCAGGTCGACGGCGCAGTGGCCGTCGGCCGGATCGCACCGGAGGACGGCGAGATCAGGGGCGACGAGGTCGAGCCCGAGGTCGGATCCGGCCTGCATCAGGCCCCCGCCGTCGGCGATGCGGTCGTATGCCCAGCGGCCGCCGCGAACCCAGTCCGTGCCGACCACGACCTCATCGGCGTCCGCTCTGAGCCACAGGCAGCCGCGGTCGCCGGCGATCGTCTTCGCCTCGGCCCATTCGCTCCACCCGCCGGCCCACGACGTCTCGACGACATCGGCGACGCCGGTGACCGATTCCACGACTGCGTCCGGAACGACCGCCTGGCAGTCGCCCGGGATCGCCGAACCCGTCGTCGCCTGCGGCCCGGGCGGACTCGCGGCATCGATGGCGGCCACCGCGGCGTCGACCACGCGGCCGAACGCCGTCGGGTCCGGTTCGCCCGAGCCGTCCATCGCCTGCGCCTGGACCCAGGCACCGGACGCGACCTGCGTGGCCGTGCAGCTCCATCCGCCGCAGCTCGTGGCCGTCGCCGGCATGCCGAAGCGGACCGCGGTGTCGCTCCACCCGCCGGCCTGCGGTGGGACGACGGTGACGAGGAGCCCGACGTGCGCGGGGTTCGCGCCGTACCGGCTGTTGTAGGGCTCGCCGTTCGACCACTCGCACGCGAGGCCGCCCACGGCGATGATCGAGGTCATCCGCGGCAGGGCGATCCCGGCCGACGACGCGGTCACGAGCGGGTCGGTCGCCTCGACCGGGGCGGCGAACACGTCGCCGACGAGGGATGCGGGGACGAGGTCGTCGCATCCGAGGTCGTACCGGGACTCGGGCGGAATCGATCCGGGCGCGGCCGACTCGGTCGGAACGCCGGACGGGGTCGGCGCGGCCGCCTCGGTCGTCGGCGACGCGATGTCGCCGGATGGGGTCGCGCAGGCGCTCAACACGGTCGCCGCCGCCAGCGCGAGGGCCAGGGTCGCCGGTGCGCTCCGTCCGGGATGGCGTGCAGGGTGGTGGGCGTCGGCGCCCGCGGCGCCGGATCGGGTCGACATGCCCGGAGCCTAGGGCGTCGGCCGCGGCTCGGGCCTCAGGGTCTGCACCGAGTCGTCGCTCAGCGCGGCCGGACGCAGGGCAGCCCGTCGAGGATCACGCGGAGCCCGTGGGCGAACGCCTCGTCCGGACTCGGGGCCGACCCCCCGAGCGCGGCCGCGGCGACGCGACGGAGGTGGGGGAGGTCATCCGCGGTCCCGTCGAGCAGCAGGCCGGCCGCCCGCTCGACGTCCGCCGGCTCGGCGAGGGCCTGCTGCTTCTCCTGCAGCACGAATCCGTACACGTAGCTGTCGAGCGCCGAGACCGCGAGGACCGACTCGATCGGAGCGCACCCAGCGTCGAGGAGGATCCCGAGCACGGCATCGTGCCGTCGCAGTCGGTGGGGGCCGACGTGGTCGCGTGACTCGATGAGTCCGAGGACCCAACTGTGTCGTGCGACGGCGGCTCGTGTCGACCAGCCCGCCCGCTCGAGGTCGCTCCGCCAGTCCGCATCGGACCGCGCGACCTCGATCTCGGCGAACACGGAATCGACGATCGCGTCCACGATCGCCTCCTTGTTGGGCACGTGGTGGTAGAGCGCCATCGCCTCGACGCCGAGCGAGTCCGCGACCTTGCGCATGCTCACGCCGGAGACGCCGCCCTGGTCCGCCAGCGAGACGGCGGCCGCGATGATGCGCTCCGGGCTGAGCGGCGGTCGGACCGGCATGGCATCTCCTCACGGGACCGTGGACTCCTGACCTTACATGTGTATAGTTGCGGCTGTCACGCTGACCTTACACCTGTATAGGAGACGAAGATGGAACGAGAGCACGACGTATCGCGGAGCGGTCCGACCGAAACGGCCGGGCGCGCGCGCTCGACACCCGAGCGCCGTGCGGCGGCGACGGCCGGCGCCCTGGTGCTCGTGGCCTTCATCGCCGGAATCCTCAGCGTGGTCCCCGTCCTGGAGGAGCCGGACCACCTCGGATCGGTGACCGAGCGCCGCGCGGAGCTCATCTCGGGCGCGCTCTTCCAGGTCGTCATGGTCGCCGCGTACGCCGGATTCGCGCTCGTCCTCCATCCGATCCTGCGGCGCGCGAGTCCGGCACTCAGCGTCGGCTTCGTCGGATTCCGGCTGGTCATGTGCGGATTCCACCTGCTCGCGGTCGTCATGCTGTCGCTCCTCCTGGACCTCGCCCAGGGCTACGACGCCGCGATCGGCACTCCGGCGGCCGAGACGTACGCGATCCTCGCCGAGACGGTGCGGAACGGGCGCGACCTCGTCAACCACGTCGTGGTCATCACGATCATGGGACTCGGCGACCTGCTCCTCCTCGTGCTCCTCCTCCGATGGCGGATGGTCCCGGCGTGGCTGTCGACCTGGGGCGTGGCGGGCGTCGCGTCCGCGATCACCGCGAGCGTCCTGCTGCTGGCGCGCGTCGTCGACGTGGTCGGCGCGCCCTACCTCGCGCTCACCGCACCGCTCGCCGTCCAAGGGCTGGTCCTCGCCGGGTGGCTGATCGTGCGTGGCCTCGACACGGCACGGCTCCCGAAGTGACCGCCCGCCGCCCCGCGGTGCCGCTCGCGTCAGGCGACCGTCGGAGCGGCGGGACCCGCGATGGCGCCGAGCGCCCAGGCGTAGTGCCCGCCGAGGCACTCGTGGGCGGGCTCTGCCAGGCTCGCCCCGCCGAGCCACGCTCGACCGTCGGTGAAGATCTCGGCGTCGGTCATCGCGTCGAGGCGGGCGAGCGCGGAGAGGTGGCTCGCGCGGAGCCGTTCCCGGGCGGCGGCGGGATCCCCCTCACCGCGATACCGGTCGCGCAGGTCGCGGTTCAGCCGGTCGAGGTCGCGCCACGTGTAGCCGTCGGCCGGATACGCGGGCACCTCGCCCGCGGCGTCGTCGGCGAGCCAGCCGAGCAGCAGCACGTGCCAGGCGTGCAGGTGGTTGACCACGTCGACCGCGTCGCGGTCGCGCGGCTCGGGCGCGGCGGCAACCGTCATCGGCTCATCGTGACCGGGGAGCGCGGTGCCGTCGAGCCCGTCGAGCGCGCGCTCGAACTCGGCGAAGCGGTCGACCGCCTGCCGGACCAGGTCGGCACGGTGCTGCGGGATGCTCACGCGCCCAGCCTACGATCCGTGCGCGACGGCGAGGATCACGGCCGTCTCGGGCGGGAGTTCGACCATGCGGTCGGGCGCACCGCGCTCGGCGAGCGCCGGGTCGGTCGCCAGCAGCACGTCGGCGGGCCCGTCGAGCTCGATCGCCCACGGCGAGGCGCCGAGGTTCGCGAGCACCACGACCCGTTCGGGCGCGTCCGGGGCGCCGCGATCCATCCGGAACCGGTCGAGCGCGTCATCCGCCCAGGCCGTCGTGTGCTCGAACGACGGGTCGGTGAGCTCCGGCCGCGCTCGGCGGAGCGCGAGGAGGCGGCGATGCAGGTCGAGCAGTCCCCCGTGCGCACCGCCGGCGTCGGCGGGCTCCGACCAGTCGAGCTTCGAGCGCCGGAACGTCTCGGGGTCCTGCGGGTCCGGCACGAGCGCCTCGTCCCATCCCATCCGGGCGAACTCGGCGATCCGGCCCTCCGCGGTCGCGCGTCCGAGCTCGGGCTCGGGGTGGGACGTGAAGAACGCCCAGGGCGTCGACGCGCCCCACTCCTCCCCCATGAACAGCATCGGCGTGAACGGCGTCGTCAGGTTGAGCACCGCCGTGACGGCGAGCCTGCGCTCGCCGAGCTCGGGCGAGAGCCGGTCGCCCGCGGCGCGGTTGCCGACCTGGTCGTGGTCCTGGGCGAACGTGACGAGCCGCCACGTGGGCACGGCCGGATCGATCGGCCGGCCGTGGTCGCGCCCGCGGAACGACGAGTACGTGCCGTCGTGGAAGAACCCGCGCGTGGTCGTCTTCACGAGCGCGTCGAGCGGCGCGAAGTCGGCGTAGTAGCCCGCGGTCTCGCCCGTGAGCGCGACGTGCATCGCGTGGTGGTGGTCGTCGCTCCACTGGGCCGTGAGGCCGTAGCCGCCCGCCTCGCGCGGCATGATGAGCGTCGGGTCGTTCAGGTCGGACTCGGCGATCAGCGTGAGCGGTCGGCCGATGTGCGCCGAGAGCGCGTCGGCGTGCTCGGCGAGCTCCCGCAGGATGTGCCGCTCGGACCGGTCGCGCAGCGCGTGCACCGCATCGAGCCGGAGCCCGTCGACGTGGAAGTCGCGCAGCCACGTCATCGCGTTCTCGAGGATGTACCGCCGCACCTCGGGCTCGTCGAGGTTCACCGAGTCGCCCCACGTGTTGCGCTCGGCCGTGCGCAGGTACGGGCCGAACCTCGGCAGGTAGTTCCCGCTCGGACCGAGGTGGTTGTAGACGACGTCCTGGATGACCGCGAGGCCGCGCGCGTGGCAGGCGTCGACGAACCGCTGGTACGCGGCGGGGCCCCCGTAGCCCTCGTGCACGGCGTACCAGAGCACGCCGTCGTAGCCCCAGTTGTGCGTGCCGTTGAACGCGTTGACGGGCAGCAGCTCGACGAAGTCGATGCCGAGGTCCACGAGGTGGTCGAGGCGCTCGACCGCGGAGTCGAGCGTGCCGTCGGGGGTGTACGTCCCGACGTGCAGCTCGTACACGGTGCCGCCCGCGAGTTGGCGGCCCGTCCAGTCGGCGTCCGCCCACTCGTGCGCGCCGAGGTCGAACGCCGCACTCGGCTCGTGGACGCCGAGCGGCTGGCGCAGCGAGCGCGGGTCGGGCAGCGCCCGGTGGTCGTCGTCCAGTACGAAGCCGTACTCGTCGCCGGGCGCCAGCTCGACGTCGGCGTGCCATCGGCCCCGCTCGTCGCGATCCATCGGCAGGTCGGGGCGGCCCGGTCGCCGCAGCGCGACCCGGGTCGGATTCGGGGCCCAGAGCTCGAGCGTCATCGGGCGACCTCCTCGTCGTGGCCGTGCGGGCCGTCGGGCCAGGGTGCGTCGGGGGCGGATGTCGCGGGCGCGAGCAGTGCGACCGGATACGTCGCGAGCACCTCGGCGAGCCCGAGCTCGCCGCCCGTCGCCCCGCCGTCGGCGTCGTCACCGAACCGCCGCCCGGTGAGCAGGTCGACCACCGTCCCGCCCGCGGTGAGCACCACCGTGTCGCCCCACGCTCCGTCCGGGGCGGAGGACGCCGGGTCGGCACCGACCCGTGCGGCGAGCCCCACGGGCAGCCGTGTCGCCACGGTCACGACACCGCCCCGGTCGAACGCGATCGCGTGCCGCGCCGCCTCGCCCGCGACCTCGAGGGGCCGGTACCGCGTGAACCACTCGGGATGCTCCCGACGGGCGCGGAGCGCCCGCGAGGTCACGAGGAGCTTCGCGGCGCCCGTGGCATCCGTCGCCGGCAGGTCGCCGCGCAGCACGGCGTCGTCGAGGTCGGCGAGCATCCGCCGTCGCAGCGCGAGGTCGACGGGCCGGCGGTTGTCGGGGTCGACGAGGCTCGTCTCCCAGAGCTCGCTACCCTGGTACACGTCGGGGACGCCGGGCATCGTGAGCTGCAGGAGCTTCGCCGAGAGCGAGTTCGACCAGCCCGCGGGTGCGAGCCACGCGACGAAGGCGTCGAGCCGCCCGCGCACGGCGGGGTCGTCGTAGGCCCGGTCGATCACCGCATGCATGCGCGCCTCGAAGGCGGCGTCGGGCGTCGTCCACGTCGTCGAGACGGATGCCTCGCGCGCCGCCTTGTCGGCATAGGCGTGCACCCGTTCGCGCTCGATCGGCCAGGCGCCGACGATCGCCTGCCAGAGGAGCGCGTCGAACGGGCCGTCGCCGGTCGATCCCGCGGTCGCGCGGAGACCGTCGAGCTCGATCGACCACCGCTCGGGGATCTCTGCGAGCACGTCGATGCGCGCCCGGACATCCTCACCGCGCTTGGTGTCGTGGGTCGAGAGCGTGGTCATCGAGTGCGGCCATGCGGCGTGACGGCGCACCTGCCGTTCGTGGAACCGGTCGACGGGGATCGCGAACTCCGACGGGTCGCCGCCGACCTCGGTGAGTGAGCCGAGCCGCGTGTACCGGTAGAAGGCCGTGTCCTCGACGCCCTTGGCCATGACCATGCCGCTCGTCTGCTGGAAGCGCACCGCGACCGGGTGGCCGGCGTCGCCGAGCACCGGCAGGAGCGCATCGACCGTCGCCGCCAGGTCGGGCCGGTGCTCGCGCGCGAGGCGTGCGGCCGCCTCGAGGTGCTCGGCGCCCGCCGGCAGGTACGACCGGTACACGGGGAAGCACGTGAGCAGTTCGGCGAGTGCATCGGCGGCGCCCGCGGGGCGCGGCGCTGGGAGCATCCGTTCGAGCCGGAGGACCTCGCTGCGCAGGATCCCATCTGCGATGCCGCGCTTCGTGCCGTGGATGAGGTCGGGCCAGTCGGTCGGGCCGGGGACGCCGGTCTCGGCCCGCAGCCGGGCGTCGAGGGCGTCGAGCGGCGCCTCGCCGTCCGGATCGACGAGGACCCGGTCGACGTCGGCGAGCGCGTCGTACCCGGTCGTGCCCTCGGTGCGCCAGTGCGGCGGCAGCGGCTCGTCGCCCTCGAGGATCTTCTCGACGAGGACGTACGCGCCGCCCGTGGCATCCGCCAGTCGGCGCAGGTAGGCGCCCGGCCGCGCGAGGCCGTCGGGGTGGTCGACGCGGAGCCCGTCGACGAGCCCGTCGCGGATCCAGCCGACGATCGCCTCGTGCGTCGCATCGAACACGGCGGGCAGTTCGACCCGGACGCCGGCGAGCTCGTTGACGGCGAAGAATCGTCGGTAGTTCAGCTCGGCATCGGCCCGCTGCCAGTGCACGAGTTCGTAGTGCTGTCGGGCGTGCACCGCGAGCACGTCGGTCGTGCCCGCCTCCGCGGCGTCGTCGTCGCCGGCCGAGCCCGGTGCGAGCGGGAACCGGTGCTCGAAGTACCGCAGCTCGCCCTGCTCGACGCGCAGGTCGCCGGCGGCCGCCGCCTCCTCGAGCGAACCGCCGAGCACCGGCAGGCGCACCCTGCCTCCGGCGAACTCCCAGTCGACGTCGAACGCGTCGGCGTTCGGGGAGTCGGGGCCGTGCTGCAGCAGGCTCCACCACCATTCGTTCTGCGCGGCATCCGCCACGCCCACGTGGTTCGGCACGATGTCGACGAGGATGCCGAGACCGGCCCCGTGCGCGGCATCCGCCGCCGCCGCGAGGCCGCCCTCGCCGCCGCGCGCCGGGTCGACCCGGTCGTGCGCGACGACGTCGTAGCCGTGGTCGGAGCCGGCGCGCGACGGCAGGATCGGCGAGAGGTACAGCCAGTCGACGCCGAGCGCGTCGAGGTAGCCCACCGCGGATGCGGCGTCGTGCAGGTCGAACGACGGACGGATCTGGAGCCGGTACGTCGACCGCGGCGCCCGAGCCGCCGGCCCGCGCCCCGTCCGCCCCGCGGCATCCGTCATCTCCCCGCCTCCGCCTTCGGTGCGGGCGCCTCGTCCTTCGCGGCCGCGACCATCGCCGAGAGCGACGCCGCGACGGAGTGGTCGACCTCGTCCGGCGACGGGTCGTGCTGGCGGAGGACCACGAGCGAGCGCTGCTCGAGCGGGATCGTCTCGCCCGGCTGGATCGGCGCACTGTCGGCTCGGTTGCCGGCGGTGTCGATGAGCACCTCCCACTCGGGCGAGAACTCGTGCTTCGGGATCGTGAACTCGACCGTATCGTCATGCGCGTTGAACAGGATGGTGAAGTGCCGGTCGACGATCCGCTCGCCGCGACGGTCGCGCTCGCGGATTCCCTCGCCGTTCAGGAACACCCCGATCGCCTTGCCGAAGCCGGCATCCCAGTCCTCCGGAGCCATCACGGTGCCGTCCGGCCGGAGCCAGACGATGTCGGGCACCGGCCCGCCCTCGGGCTGCCGCACCGGCCTCCCGTCGAAGAACCGGCTGCGACGGAACGTCGGGTGCTCCGCGCGGAGCTTGGCGACCGCGGCGGTGAACTCGACGAGCGGCTGGTCGGCGTGCTCCCAGTCGATCCAGCTGAGCTCGCTGTCCTGGGCGTAGACGTTGTTGTTGCCCTCCTGGGTCCGCCCGAGCTCGTCGCCGTGCGAGAGCATCGGCACGCCCTGCGAGAGCAGCAGCGTCGCGATGAAGTTGCGCTGCTGGCGGGCCCGGAGGGTGAGGATCTCGGGATCGTCGGTCGGACCCTCGACGCCGAGGTTGGACGAGCGATTGTGCGATTCGCCGTCGCGGTTGTCCTCGCCGTTCGCCTCGTTGTGCTTCTCGTCGTACGACACGAGGTCGCGCAGCGTGAAGCCGTCGTGGGCGGTCACGAAGTTGATGGATGCCACCGGCCGGCGCCCCGAGTGCTCGTAGAGGTCGGCCGAGCCCGTGAACCGCGACGCGAACTCGCCGAGCGTCGCCGGCTCGCCGCGCCAGAAGTCGCGGACGGTGTCGCGGTACTGCCCGTTCCACTCGGTCCACTGCGGAGGGAAGTTGCCGACCTGATAGCCGCCGGGGCCGACGTCCCAGGGCTCGGCGATGAGCTTGACCTGGGAGACGACCGGGTCCTGCTGCACGAGTTCGAAGAACGTCGACAGCTTGTCGACCTCGTAGAACTCGCGAGCGAGCGTCGAGGCGAGGTCGAACCGGAATCCGTCGACGTGCATCTCGAGCACCCAGTAGCGGAGCGAGTCCATGATCAGCTGGAGCGCGTGCGGGTGGCCGACGTTCAGCGAGTTGCCCGTGCCCGTGTAGTCCATGTAGTACCGGGGGTCGTCGTCGACGAGCCGGTAGTACGCGGCGTTGTCGATGCCGCGCATCGACAACGTCGGCCCGAGGTGGTTGCCCTCGGCGGTGTGGTTGTAGACCACGTCGAGGATCACCTCGATGCCGGCGGCGTGCAGGGCCTTCACCATCGCCTTGAACTCCTGGACCTGCTCGCCGCGCTGGCCCGCCGCGGCGTACGCGTTGTGCGGCGCGAAGAAGGCGATGGTGTTGTAGCCCCAGTAGTTCGACAGGCCCTTCTCCTGGAGGGTGCCGTCGTTGACGAACTGGTGCACGGGCATGAGCTCGATGGCCGTCACGCCGAGCCTGCGCAGGTGCTCGATGACGACCGGGTGGCCGACGGCGGCGTAGGTGCCCCGGATCTCCTCGGGAACGCCCGGCAGCGTCTGGGTGAGGCCCTTCACGTGCGCCTCGTAGATGAACGAGGCCGCGTACGGGGTCCGCGGATGCCGATCGCCGGACCAGTCGAAGAACGGGTTGGTGACGACGGCGAGCATCATGCTCCTGGCCGAATTCTGGTCGTTGCGCCCCTCGGGATTGCCGAACGGGTAGCCGAACAGCGACTGGTTCCAGGTCAGCTCGCCGTCGACGGCCTTGGCGTACGGGTCGAGGAGCAGCTTGTTCGGGTTGCAGCGCAGGCCCTTGGCCGGATCGTTCGGCCCGTGCACGCGATAGCCGTAGCGCTGGCCGGGCTGCACCTGCGGCAGGTAGGCGTGCCAGATGTATGCGTCGACGTCGATGAGCTCGACGCGCTTCTCGCGCCGCCGGTTGTCGAACAGGCAGAGCTCGACCTTCTCGGCGACCTCGCTGAACAGCGCGAAGTTCGTGCCGTTCCCGTCGAACGTCGCCCCGAGCGGGTACGTGGAGCCGGGCCAACTGTGCATGCATCCCCCAACGGTGAGCCTCCGGCCATCGTAGGGGGCGGATGTTTCGGGCCCGCATCCGACGACGTCATCGACGCCACCCGCCCGGTGCGTCGGGAGCCGGCCGGCGCGATGACGGCCGGGACGGGTTCACGCCGCGTCCCGGCCGTCATGGAGCGATCCCGCTCCGGTCGGCCCTTACTCGTCGGAGTCGGAGTCCGTGTCGCAGGACGCGGCGACCGCGGCCGACGCCTCCTGCAGCGCAGCCTGCTCCGAGGCGAGCTCGTCGGGGTCCTGCTCGATGGTCATCGCCGACGGGTCCTCCTCGGAGGGCACCTCGGCGAGGCCGTCGGCGTACGTCGACACCTCGTTCAGCGCGGTCTGGAAACCCCCGAGCGCGTCGATCAGCGCGTCGCTGTCACCGGCTTCCTCGATGAGCGCGTCGGTCCGCTCCGACGCCTCGCCCAGGTAGTCCTGGAGCCCCTCGAGCGAAGACGGCGCGGCGAGGTTGTTCTGGACGCCGTTCGAGATGTCGCGTACCTGCGCGGAGATCGACGAGCAGCTCTCCTCACCGGTCGCGGCGGTGTCGCCGCCGCCGGACGCGCAGCCCGTGAGCGCAAGCGCACCGGCGAAGACCAGTGCTGCGGGCATGGTGAAACGTCGCATTCTGAAACTCCCCCTGTTTCGTGTGGAACAGGTGGAGCATAGTCCCCGGCGGCGACATCCCTCCACTGTCCCGGGCTCGCGCCCCGGACGGGCTCAGCCCCCGATCAGCGAGCCGATCCGGGCAGGCACCGCGGGGTCCTGCAGCGAGGTGGTGTCGCCCAACGGGCGCCCCTCGGCGAGGTCGACGAGCAGGCGCCGCATGATCTTCCCCGATCGCGTCTTCGGAAGGTCGGGGACGAAGTGGATGTCGCGGGGCTTCGCGATCGGCCCGATCGCCGCCGCGACATGCGCCCGCAGCGCCGCGGCCCGTGCCGAGGCATCCGTGCCGCCCTCGCTACGCCCGGCCACGCCGTCGCCGACGACGAACGCGACGACCGCCTCGCCGGTGCGGGCGTCGCTCACCCCCACGACGCCGGCCTCGGTGACCTCCGGGTGCCCGACGAGCGCCGACTCGATCTCGATCGTCGAGAGGCGGTGACCCGAGACGTTGATCACGTCGTCGACCCGCCCGAGCAGCCAGATGTCGCCCTCGGCGTCGACGCGTGCGCCGTCGCCGGAGAAGAAGTAGCCGCGATCGGCGAAGCGCGCCCAGTACGAGTCGCGGTATCGCTCGGGGTCGCCCCAGACCGTGCGGGCCATGCCCGGCCAGGTGCCGTCGATCACGAGGTAGCCGCCCTCGCCCCGCGCGACCTCGTCGCCGTGCTCGTCGACGACGCGGGTCGTGAGCCCCGGAAGGGCGCGCAGCGCCGACCCGGGCTTGAGGTGCGAGATCCCCGGCAGCGGCGCCATGACCGCCCCGCCCGTCTCGGACTGCCACCACGTGTCGACGATCGGCGCGGTGCCGCCGCCGACCTCCCGGCGGAACCACTCCCAGGCTGCCGGGTTGATCGCCTCGCCCACCGAACCGAGCAGCCGGATGCTCGAGACGTCGTACCCGCCCGGCACCCCGCCCGGGAACCAGCCCATGAACGACCGGATCAGCGTGGGCGCCGTGTAGTAGGTGGTGACGCCGTATCGTTCGATGATCTCGAAGTGCCGACCCGGGTGCGGCGTGTTCGGCGTGCCCTCGAAGATCACGCTCGTGATGCCGTTCGCGAGCGGCCCGTAGAGCACGTAGCTGTGCGCCGTGACCCACGCCAGGTCGGCCGTGCACCAGTAGACGTCGTCGTGCTTCGCGTCGAACACCGAGTGGAAGGTGCTCGCGACGTGGGTGAGGTAGCCGCCGGTCGTGTGCACGAGGCCCTTCGGGCGGCCCGTCGTGCCCGAGGTGTAGATGATGAAGAGCGGCGTCTCGGCGTCGAACGCCTCCGCCTCGTGATGGGCGGATGCCGCGTCGACCGCGTCGTGCCACCAGACGTCGCGGCCCGGAGTCCACGGGATGCCGGGCGTCTCATCGCCCGTCCGGCGCACGACGAGCACGTGCTCGACGTGCTCGAGGCCGTCGACGGCCTCGTCGACCGCGGCCTTCACGGCGACCGCCTCGCCGCGCCGGAACTGGCCGTCGCTCGTGACGACGACCTTCGCCCCCGTGTCCGAGACGCGGAACCGGAGCGCCTCGGCCGAGAACCCGCCGAACACGAGCGAGTGGACGGCGCCCAGCCGAGCGACGGCGAGCGTCGCGACGACGGTCTCGACGAGCACGGGGAGGTAGAGCACGACGCGGTCGCCCTTCCCCACGCCGAGCGCCGCGAGCGCGTTCGCCGCGCGCGCGACCTCGCGCTCCAACTCGCCGTACGTCACGGTGCGCCGATCGCCGCGCTCGCCCTCGAAGTGGAACGCGACCCTGTCGCCGTGGCCCGCCGCGACATGACGGTCGACGCAGTTCACCGCGGCGTTCAGCCGGCCGCCCGCGAACCAGGTCGCCTCGGGCACCTCCTGCCCCGCGGCATCCGTCGGCCGCCACTCGTGCGCCGTGTGCCACGGCGTCGCCCAGTCGAGGCGCTCGGCCTCGCGAGCCCAGAACGCGATCGGGTCGCGTCGGGCCGACTCGACGAATCCGGCGTCGACGTTGGCCTGTGCCGCGAACGCCGGCGGCGGCGGGATCGCCGCGGCCTCGGCTGCGAGGGTCGTGATCGCCGGGCTGCGGCGCTCGACCGCTCCGCCGGCGGTCTCGTCGGGCGCGGTCGGAGGTGCGGGATGCGACATGCGGGCGGCTCCACTGATCGGTGCACGGACCCGTTCGACGCTATCCGGCACGGCACGTGCCGCCCGGCGGCCGCGTCCCACGGCGTAACAGCACGCAGCGCGGACATGCGAAACGGCCGCGATGCTCGCGGCCGTCACCGGTGTTCTCTGAGCGGAGACGGCGGGATTTGAACCCGCGGTCCCCTTACGGGGACTCCACCTTAGCAGGGTGGTGCACTCGACCGGACTATGCGACGTCTCCTCGTGAACGCCCGAAGGCGAACGCGACTGCCATCATAACCGGCATCCCGCCGAAAACACGATTCGGCCGATCCCGGTGCCGCGGTGCGCGGTGCGCGACGGGCTACTGGTCGGCGAGCGTGCGGCCGGCCGAGCAGCGGGTCTCGGCGGCGGTCTGACCCGTGACGTCGCTCGGCAGCGCCTGCTGCGTCGGCTCGGGGGCCGTCGTCTCGGCGGGAGCGTCGGTCGCGGGCTCCTCGGCGGGAGTCTCCTCCGTCGGCGTCTCGGCGACGGGCTGCTCGCCCGGCGTCGCGCTCGGGTCACCGGTCGAGGTGAACGTCGATTCCGCACCCGCGTTCGGGTCGAACGCGACCGGCGTGTCGTTCTGCAGTGCGAGGTTGACCACCTCGGCCGACTCGGTGGGCGCCACCCCGCCGTCGACGTAGCCGGTCGGGTACTGGACGAACGCGATCTTGGAGAGGTCGGTGTCCTTCAGTGCCTTCGCGATCGAGACCATGCGGGTCGGGTCGGTGAGGCTGTCGGAGAGCTGCATGTTCGCCAGGGCGGCCTTCGCGATGCCGTAGAGCTTCACCGGGTCGGTGTACGTGCCGTCGCTCTGCAGCTTGCGCGCGAGCGCGGACAGGAACACCTGCTGGTTCGAGATGCGGCCGAGGTCGGAGCCGTCGCCGACGCCGTGCCGGGTGCGGAGGAACTGGAGCGCGTCGATGCCCGCGAGGGTGTGGGTGCCGGCATCGAGGAACATGCCGGTGTACTCGTCCTCGATGGGCTCGGCGACGCAGACGTCGACGCCGCCCACGGCCTCGGAGAGCCCTGCGACGCCCATGAACTGCACGACGCCCGCGAACGGGATCGTCACGCCCGTGAGCTGCTCGACGGTCTTCACGACGCACGGCACGCCGCCGTAGGAGAGCACCGTGTTGATCTTGACGTCGTACTGCTCCCAGAGCTCGTCGCCCGACTCGGGGTCGGTGCATCCTGCGGGCACGTCGATGAACATGTCGCGGGGGAAGCTGATGACCTCGACGTGCGAGTGGTCCTCCGAGATGTGCATGAGCATCGTCACGTCGTTGAGGACCGCGGTCTCCTCGTCGGGGTCGCCGAAGCCCGTGCCCTGGCCCGCGCGGCTGTCGCTGCCGATGACGAGCAGGTTCACGCCGCCCTCGATGGCACCCACGTCGGGCACGCCGTCGAGCACCTCCTCGTTGCCGAGCGTGACCGTCGGCTTCGCGGTCGCGGCGAGGTCGAACGCCGCGTAGGCCGCGACGGCGGCCCCCGACGTGAGGACGACTGCGACGACCGAGGCCAGGGCCTTCGTCACGGTTGCCCAGACACCGTTGCGCCGGAGGCGCCCGTGGCGGGTGCTCGAGGCGGCGTCGGGTCGCGAGGGCTGCTGCGGGGAGGGGCGGCTCACTCGGTCTCCTCTCGGGGTCTCGGTCGGTCTCTGGGTCGTGGTGTACTCGGCGGAGGGCGTGGGATTCGAACCCACGAGGCATTGCTGCCCACTGGTTTTCAAGACCAGCTCCATCGGCCGCTCGGACAGCCCTCCTCGCCCGGCACGCCGCCGGACCGCGTCTCCGCGGCACGTCGATGGGCTGGACAGGCCCTGATTCTAGCCGACCCGTATTCGCAACAGGTTTCCACGTCGCGGCTGTGAGCGTGCTGAACCACCCGCACGGACGCTCCTGCGAAATGCCGGATCAGCCCGTATTCGCCGCGGCGCAGCGCACGTCCGCCGCGGTCTGCCCGCTCACGTCGCCGGGGAGCGCCTCGGTCGTCGGCTCCGGGCTCGGCGCCGGTGTCGCCGTCCCCGAGGGTGCGGCCGGGTCGCCCGCCTCGGGCGTGGCGGACGGCTCGCCGACGGGTTCCTCGGCCGGGTCGTCCGTCGCGTTCGGATCGACCGTCCCGAACGGGGTGCCATCCGTCGCGGTCGGGTCGAACTGCACGGCGATGTCCTGCTGCAGTGCGGATGCCACGACGCTCGCGGATGCCGCGGGGACGACCGCGCTGAGGTCGTCCGTGTACACGGTCGGGTACTGGATGAAGGCGATCCGGTCGAGGTCGGTCGACTGCAGGGCGCGTGCGACCGAGACGAGGCGCCAGAGGTCCTGCAGCCCCGAGGAGAGCGTCATGTTCGTCACGACGGCGCGCGCGATGCCGTAGAGCTTCACCGGGTCGCCGAGCGTGCCAGCCGACTGCAACGTGCGCGCGAGCGAGGCGAGGAACGTCTGCTGGCTGGAGATGCGGGCCAGGTCGCTGCCGTCGCCCACCGCGTGCCGGGTGCGGAGGAACGCGAGCGCCTCGTACCCCTTGATGACGTGCGAGCCCGGGTCGAGCACGAGCCCGGTGTACGCGTCGTCGATCGGGTCCACCACGCACACCTCGACGCCGCCGACGGCCTCGGAGAGCGCGGCGACGCCGTCGAACTCGACCACGCCGCCGACGGGGATCGTGATGCCGAGCATCTGCTCGAGGGTCTTGGCGATGCAGCCCATCCCGCCGTCGTTCAGGATCGTGTTGATCTTGACGCCGTACCGGGCCGAGTAGCCGAAGCCCTCAGGATCCTCGGGGTCCGGGCACTCGGGGACGTCGACGAGCAGGTCGCGCGGGAAGCTCACGACCTCGGCGTGCGAGTGGTCCTGCGAGATGTGCAGGAGCATCGTCACGTCGTTGAGCACGCCCGACTCGATGTCCGGGTCGCCGAAGGCGCCGCTCGCGGGCCGCTTGTCGCTCCCGACGAGCAGGAAGTTGAGGCCGCCCTCCATCGCCCCGATGTCGGGCACGCTCTCGAGCACCTGCTCGCTCTCGAACTTCACGCTCGGCTTCGCCGCGACCGGCGTCACGATCGAGCTCACCGCGTAGGCGGCGATCGCACCGGAGGCGACGAGCGCCACGGCGAGCATCGCCCCGACGCCCTTCGCCAGCGCGCGGCCTGCGCCGCGCCGAGGGAGCCGTCCGTGGTGGGCGGGCGGCACCGTCGCCTCCATCAGCACGGGCGGGAGCCGGGGCGCGGGCGGCGCGGGCGGCGGGATGACCGCGGGCAGGCGGACATGCCCGTCCGACACGCCGTCGTCGTCCGTCGGCGTGTCGCCCTGCGGTGCGTCGATCAGGTCGCTCACGCATGCCCCCGATCGCGATCCTAACCACGACTTCCCCGGTCAGGGCGGGAACGTGGTCCCGCGGGTCGGCCCCTGCCGATCGCGGGCGGACCTCAGGGCAGCGAGTCGAGGACGGCCGCCAGGCCCGCCTCCTCGATCCGTCCGGCGCGCTCGTGCGCCGCCGCGACGACCTCGGCCGGCGCCTGGCCCATCGCGACGGCACGGCCCGCGGCGCCCGCCCAGTGGAACATCTCGATGTCGTTGCGACCGTCGCCGACCGCGATCACGCGACGCAGCGGCACCCCGAGCCAACCGCGCACCCGCTCCAGCGCGGTGGCCTTGTTCACGCCGTCCGGAGCGATGTCGAGCCATGCGGTCCACCCGATCGCGTAGCTGACGTGGTGCAGGCCCATCCGCTCGACCAGGCCGAAGAACTCGTCGAGGTCGTGATCGACCGAGGTCGCGACGACACGGGTCGCGGGCTGGCCGAGCAGCCCCTCGAACTCCACCTCCCGTGCGCGTTCGAGGTTCCAGTCGGACATGCCCCGCGTGAACAGCCGGTACCCGTCGGCGAGCTCGACGAGGAATCGCCCGCCGGGAAGCTCGTCGCGGATGCGCATGAGCACGTCGGTCGGGTCGAACGTCTCGACGTGCGCCTGCGACCACCCGTCGGGCGAGGACGGGTCGCGGCGCATCGTGATCGCGCCGTTCGCGGTCACGACGTACTCGGGCTCGAGCCCGAGGTGCTCGAGCACGGGCCGGGTGGTCGACCAGGAGCGCCCGGTCGCGAGCGTCACGAGATGTCCGCGATCGGCGGCCGCTCCGACGGCCTCCACGACCACGGGGTCGATCGACTCGTCCTCGTGCATGATGGTGCCGTCGACGTCGAGGGCGACGAACCAGCGCTCGTCGGTGGCGGCGGTCATCGCTCGACGGGGCGGAGCACCTCGAGGCCGCCGAGCCAGGTGCGAAGGCCCTCGGGCACCACCACCGAGCCGTCGGCCTGCTGGTGCGTCTCGAGGATCGCGACGATCCACCGCGTCGTCGCGAGCGTGCCGTTGAGCGTCGCGACGGGCGCCGTCCTCCCGCTCTCGGTGCGGTGGCGGATGTCGAGGCGGCGCGCCTGGAACGTGGTGCAGTTCGACGTCGACGTGAGCTCGCGGAACGCCTGCTGGGTCGGCACCCACGCCTCCACGTCGAACTTGCGGGCCGCGCTCGAGCCGAGGTCGCCCGCGGCGACGTCGATCACGCGGTAGGTGAGGCCGAGCGCCTGCAGCATCTCCTCCTGCCAGGCGAGGAGGCGCTCGTGCTCCTCCTCGGCGTCGGCGGGGTCGACGTAGCTGAACATCTCGAGCTTGTCGAACTGGTGCACGCGGATGATGCCGCGCGTGTCCTTGCCGTGGCTGCCCGCCTCGCGCCGGTAGCAGGTCGACCAGCCCGCATAGCGGATCGGGCCGTTCGTGAGGTCGAGGATCTCGTCGGCGTGGTACCCGGCGAGCGCGACCTCGCTCGTGCCCGTGAGGTAGAGGTCGTCGGCGGGCAGGTGGTAGACCTCCTCGGCGTGCGCGCCGAGGAAGCCGGTGCCCTGCATGATCTCGGGGCGCACGAGCGTCGGCGTGATGAGCGGCGTGAAGCCGTTGCCGATCGCCTTGTCGAGGCCCATGTTCATGATCGCGAGCTGCAGGCGCGCGCCGACGCCCTTGAGGAAGTGGAACCGGGCGCCGGACACCTTGGCGCCGCGGGCCATGTCGATGCCGTCGAGCAGCTCGCCGATCTCGAGGTGGTCGCGCGGCTCGAAGCCGAACGCCGGGATCTCGCCCACCTCGCGGAGGACCTCGAAGTCCTCCTCGCCGCCCGCGGGCACGCCCTCGACGACCACGTTGCCGATGCGCTGCACGGCGGTGGTGAACGCCTCCTCGGCGGCCGAGGCATCCGCGTTCGCCTGCTTGACCTTCGCGGCGAGCTCCTGCGCCTGCGCGACGAGCACCGCCTTCTCCTCCTTCGGCGCCTTGGCGACCTGCTTGCCGAACGCGTTCTGCTCGGCGCGCAGCGACTCGAACGCCGAGATCGCGGCCCGGCGGGCGGTGTCGGCGGCGACGGCATCGTCGACGAAGGCGGGGGACTCGCCGCGCGCTTCCTGCGAGCGCTTGACCAGGCCTGGGTTCTCGCGGAGCAGCACGGGGTCGATCACCCGAGCCAGTGTAGTCGGGGCATCCGGGGGGCCCGGCGGCCGTCCTCGGCCGATCCTCGGGCTCCGCGGGCCGGCATGCCCTAGATTCGACGCATGAGTGGGGGCGAGACCGAACAGGCGGAGGCCGCGGGCGGCGACCGGCGCGTCGCCGTGATCTTCAATCCGGTGAAGCAGGGCATCGAGCAGCTGCGGCCGGCTGTGGAGCGCCTGGCGACCGAGCACGGCTATGCCGCCGCGGAGTGGATCGAGACGACCGAGGACGACCCGGGCACGGGGCAGGCCCGCGAAGCGCGCGGGAACGGTGTCGACCTGATCATCGCCGCCGGCGGCGACGGGACCGTGCGCGCGATCGCCGAGGGCCTGGAGGGCGAGCCGATCCCGGTCGGCATCGTCCCGCTCGGGACGGGCAACCTGTTCGCCCGGAACATCGGCATCCCGGTCAACGACATCCCGGGCGCGGCGAAGCTCGCCTTCACGGGTCGCGATCGCGCCGTCGACGTGCTCCGCGCCAGGGTCCGGCGCGAGGACGACTCGACCGAGACCGAGGTCTCGCTCGTCATGAGCGGCATCGGCATCGATGCGGCGATGATCGCCAACACCGACGCCGACCTGAAGAAGCGAGTCGGGTGGCTCGCGTACGTGGACGCCGGGCTGCGTGCCATCCCGAGCTCCGAGCCGTTCCGGGTCGCCCATCGGATGGACGACGGACGGACGCACCGCTCGAAGGTCTCGAGCATCCTGGTCGCGAACCTCGGCTACCTCCCGGGCAACATCGAGCTGATCCCCGACGCCGAGATCGACGACGGTCGGCTCGACGTGGTGCGCCTGCAGCCGCGGAACGTGTGGGAGTGGCTGATGGTGTGGCGCCGCGTCGCCTGGGAGAACCGGGTGCTCCGAAAGACGGCGCTCGGACGCCAGCTCATCGACCTCACGGGCGGCAACAAGCGCCGCGAGGTCGTCTACGCGAGCGGTGCCACGGTCGACATCGTGATCGACGGCGAACCGCAGGAGTTCGAGATCGACGGCGAGGAGATGGGGATGATCACCGCCGCGCGGTTCGCGATCGACCCGGAGGCGCTCGTGGTCCGCGTGCCCGAGCAGGTCGCGCCGCGCGCTCCCGGCGGTGGACGGCAGCGCTCCGACGTCGCGTCGGCGCCCGGCGCTCCGGCGACGGCTTCCGAGGACGGGAATCCGGCTTCGGAGCTCGACGAGGCCGAGCTCGAGGAGGCCGAGGCCGCCGCGAAGGAGGCCAAGGCGACGCAGCCCCTCACGGGTGAGCTGTCGACGTCCGAGCTCGCCGCGGCGGACGCCGCCCCCGACGCGAGCACGGAGCCCGGAGCGACCGAAGCGCGGTAGGAGCTCAGCCCTCCTCGGGCTCCCCGCTCAGGATGCCGCGCAGCCAGTCGCGCGCCTCGATGAAGATCTCGTCGTCGTACTTCGAGTGGTACTCGACCTCGCGGCGGTCGGCACGCGGGTAGGAACCGAGGAAGATCACCTTCGGGCTGAAGCGCCGCAGGCCGAGCAGCGAGTCGAAGACCCGCTCGTCCTCGACGTGCCCGTCGAGGTCGATCACGAACCGGTAGCGGCCCATCTCGTCGCCGATGGGGCGCGACTGCAGCAGCGACATGTTCACGCCGCGCGTCGAGAACTGCTCGAGCATCGCCAGCAGCGAGCCCGGCTCGTCGTCGGGCAGCTCGACGATGACGCTCGTCTTGTCGGCGCCCGTGCGCGCCGGGATCGCCCGCGAGCGGCTCACGAGCACGAACCGGGTCATGGCGTTCGGGTTGTCGCCGATGGCCTCTGCCAGCACCTCGACGTCGAGGTGGTCGACGATGCCGGGCGGCGCGACCGCGGCGTCGGCGAGGCCGTCGTCGAAGAGCGACGCGGCGGCCTGCACGTTGCTCGTCGACGGCAGGTGGGCGTGGTCGGGGAGCTCGCGCTCGAGCCATCCGCGCGACTGCGCGTAGGCAACCGGGTGGGCGTTGACGACGCGGACCTCGTCGAGCCTCGTGCCGGGGCGCGCGACGAGCACGAAGTTCACGGGCACGAGGTACTCGCCGACGATGCGGAGGCCGGCGACCGTCGCGAGCGCATCCTGCGTGGCGGAGACGCCGCCGTCGACCGAGTTCTCGATCGCGATCATCGCTGCGGTGGAGCGGCCCTCCACGACGTCGGCGAGCGCCTCGCCCACGTTGTTGACGCTGCGCCAGTGCTTGCCCTCCGCCTCGGGCACCTGCTTCAGCGCGGCCTCGGTGAACGTGCCGGCCGGGCCCAGGTACGAGTAGGTCTCGTCGGGGCGTGGCTGCGCGGCATCCGTCATGCCGCAAGCCTACGGCGCGGGGTCGTCGTGTTTCGGGGACCCCTCGCATCCCGACGGGGCAGAATCGCATCGAGGGGGTGGGCGCATGACGACGACGGATGCCGCGGCCGCGCGCCGCACGGTTCCGACCGACGAGGAGCGGCGCATCGCGCTGCGGCGCATGAAGCGGATCGCCCTCGGGCTGCTGCTCGTCGCCGCGGCGGTGTTCGCCGTCGCGTTCCCCCTGCAGGAGACCGTGCCGTGGATGGGCTTCGTGCGCGCCGCCGCCGAGGGCGCCATGGTCGGTGCGATCGCCGACTGGTTCGCGGTCACGGCGCTGTTCCGGCATCCGCTCGGCCTGCCCATCCCGCACACGGCGATCATCCCGCGCCGCAAGGACGAGATCGGCGCGACCCTGGGCGCCTTCGTCGAGGACGAGTTCCTCTCGGACGCCGTCGTGCGCGGCAAGCTGGCCTCGATGGGCGTCGCCCGGCGACTCGGCGAGTGGCTGCGGGATCCCGCGAACGCCGAGCGCGTGACCGCGGAGGCGTCCGTCGCCGGGCGCGGCGTGCTGGGCCTGCTCGGCGACGACGACGTGGCCGACGTCATCGAGCAGCTCGCCAGGCGGCACCTGCTCGAGCCCGAGTGGGGGCCGGCGATCGGACGCGTCGGCGCCCGGCTCATCGCCGCCGACCAGCAGCGGGCCGCGGTCGACGCCGTGCTCGAGAAGGTCGAGACGTGGCTCGCCGCGCATCCGGAGGCGTTCGGCACCATGGTCTCGAGCCGACTGCCGAAGTGGGTCCCGGGCTTCGTGGGCGGACTCGTCGACGACCGCGCGTACCGGGAGGTGCTCGCGTTCGCGCGGTCCGTGCGCGACGAGCCGCGGCATCCGCTGCGCCAGGCGATCGACCGCTGGCTCGCCGAGGTCGCCGACGACCTCCAGCACGACCCCGCGATGATCGAGCGCATCGAACGGCTGAAGCTCGACCTGGTCGAGAGCCCGCGCCTGCGCGAGTTCGCCGGCGAGGTGTGGGACTCGGTCAAGGTGTCGCTGGCCGCGTCGCTCGAGGACCCCGGAAGCGAGCTGCGCGCCGGCCTGCGATCGGCACTCGTCGAGGTCGGGGCACGCCTGGCCGCCGACGACGAGCTCGCCGCGAAGGTCGACGTGTGGGTGACGGATGCCGCGGCCTACGTGGTCGGCCGGTACCGCCACGAGATCGCGGGCGTCATCACCGAGACCGTCGAGCGATGGGATCCGACCGAGACGACCGAGAAGATCGAGCTGCAGGTCGGGCGCGACCTTCAGTACATCCGGATCAACGGCACGGTCGTGGGTGCGCTCGCCGGCCTCGCGATCCACTCGATCGCGACCGCGATCGGCGCCCTCGCCTGACCTCCGAGCCCGCCGTGAGGGGGTGTCGCGCGAACGCCGCGGGGGGCAGGATGGGGGCATGCACGAGCGAGCAGGAACCCCGGCGACCGAATCCGACCTGATCGACGTGGAGGCCCTGCTGAGGGCCTACTACGACCTGCATCCGGACGTCTCGATCCCCGAGCAACGCGTCGTGTTCGGCACGTCGGGCCACCGCGGCTCCTCGCTGAACACCGCGTTCAACGAGGATCACATCCTCGCGATCACCCAGGCGATCGTCGAGTACCGCGCGAGCCAGGGCATCACCGGGCCGCTCTTCATCGGCGCCGACACGCACGCGCTGAGCGGACCCGCCCAGACGACGGCGCTCGACGTGCTCGTCGCCAACGGCGTGCGCGTGCTGGCCGACGAGTACGACGACTACGTGCCGACGCCCGCCCTCAGCCACGCGATCCTCAGCTGGAACAACGACCCGGAGCGGCGCGCCGAGGGCGAGGCCGACGGCATCGTGATCACGCCGAGCCACAACCCGCCGCAGGACGGCGGCTTCAAGTACAACCCGCCGCACGGCGGGCCGGCCGACTCCGACGCGACGAGCTGGATCGCGAACCGGGCGAACGAGATCATCGCGGGCGGATGCCGCGAGGTGAACCAGGCCGAGCCGAGCGCGGTCGAGACCTACGACTTCCGCGGCCGGTACGTGGCGGACCTGGCGAGCATCATCGACTTCGACGCGATCAAGGCGAGCGGCATCCGGATCGGCGCCGACCCGCTCGGCGGGGCGTCGGTCGGCTACTGGGGTGCGATCCGCGACGAGTACGGGATCGACCTCACGGTCGTGAACGAGAAGGTCGACACGCGCTGGGCGTTCATGACGCTCGACTGGGACGGCAAGATCCGGATGGACCCGTCGAGCCCCAACGCCATGGCCTCGGTGCTCGCGAACCGCGAGGGCTACGACATCCTCACGGGGAACGACGCCGACGCCGACCGGCACGGCATCGTCACGCCCGACGGCGGCCTGATGAACCCGAACCACTACCTCGCGGTCGCGATCGAGTACCTCTACACGCACCGGCCCGACTGGCCGGCGGATGCCGCGATCGGCAAGACGCTCGTCTCGAGCTCGATGATCGACCGCGTCGCCGAGTCGCTGGGTCGCCGCCTCTGGGAGGTCCCGGTCGGCTTCAAGTGGTTCGTCCCCGGACTCATCGACGGCTCGGTGGCGTTCGGCGGCGAGGAGAGCGCCGGCGCCTCGTTCCTCCGCAAGGACGGCACCGTCTGGACGACGGACAAGGACGGCATCCTGCTGTGCCTGCTCGCCTCCGAGATCCGCGCGGTGACCGGCAAGTCGCCGAGCGAGCTGTACGCCGAGCTCGTCGCGCGCTTCGGCGCGCCGGCCTACGAGCGCACGGATGCCGCGGCATCCGCTGCGCAGAAGGCCGCGCTCGGCAAGCTCGACGGCGACGCGATCTCGGCGACCGAGCTCGCGGGCGAGCCGATCACGGCGAAGCTCTCGCACGCGCCGGGCAACGGCGCCGCCGTCGGCGGCGTGAAGGTCGCGTCGGAGCACGCGTGGTTCGCGGCCCGGCCGAGCGGCACGGAGGACGTCTACAAGATCTACGCCGAGTCGTTCAGCGGCCCCGAGCACCTCGCCGAGGTGCAGGCCGAGGCGAAGCGGATCGTCGACGCGGCGCTCGGGTCGGCGTAGCGGCGCCGGCGCGGGCGTGCTGCCGCGCCCCGTGTCAAGCCGGGGCGCGGCCGATCTCCGACGCCTAGCATGTCGACGTGACCAACCTCGTCGTGATCCCGTGGCGCCCCGCGCCCTCGCGGATCCCCGCATTCGATCGCGTCCTCGCGTGGTACCGCGCCGAACTGCCGGAGTTCCGGGTGGAGACGATCGACAGCGACGACGACGTGTTCGTGCTGGCTCGCGCGCGCAACCTGGCCGTCGCCCGGCTCGCCGAACCGGACGACGTCGTCGTGATCAATGACGCCGACACGCTGCCGGAGGCGGCCGCCCTGCGCGAGGCGGTCGCTGAGGCCGGAGCGAGCGGGCGCGTGCACCTGCCGTACACGACGTACCGTTGGCTCGGCCCCGAGGGCACGGCCGAACTCGAGGCCGGGGTGCCGCTCGCCGACTGCTCGCACGTGCTCGTCCGCGGGGCGTGCTCCGGCGTCTACGTCACGACGGCGCGGACGTGGGCGGCCCACGGCGGGCAGGACGAGCGCTTCCGCGGGTGGGGGTTCGAGGACTCCGCGTGGCGGCTCGCCCACGAGACCATGCTCGGCATGGAGCCGCACCGGCACGGGGGCGCCGTCTACGCGCTCTCGCACGAACCCGAGGTCCGCGCCGGCGAGCAGTACGACCGGAACGCCGCCCTGATGGCGCGCTACCGCGACGCCGAGGGCGACGTCGACGCGATGGCCGCGCTCATCGCGGAGGCTCAGGCCGTGAGGGCGTCGAACGCGACCTCCGGCCCGGGCCTCGCGGCCTGACCCGCCGCGACGGCGTCGAGTCGTCCACGAGCATCCGCAGGCGGGTCCATCACGCGACGGAGGGCGTCCGCGAGTTCCTGCGCGGTCGCCGTGTTCGGATCGAGGACGACCCCGAACCCTGCGGCCTCGACGGCGGCGGCACCGGCGAACTGGTCGGTCGAGAAGGGCAGCACGACCAACGGCACGCCCGAGCCGATCGCCTCGGTGACGGAGTTGTTCCCGCCGTGCGTGACGGCCGCGGCGGCCTCGCCCAGCAGTCGCACCTGCGGCAGGTACCCGCGCACCAGCCAGTCGCGCGGCAGGTCGCCGAGTTCCGCGGCATCGGTCGAGCCGGTCGCGATCGCGGCCGTCCACCCGAGCGCACGGAGGGCGTCGGCGATGCGCGCGAGGACGTCGCCTCGGACCGAGAGGAAGCTCCCGAAGCTCACGTAGACGAACCGCCGACCGTGCGCGAGCCAGGCCTCGACCTCCGCGTCCGCCGGCTCGGAGCGTCGCGCAGAGCCAAGGAATCGATGCGGCGGGAGCAGTCGGCGGCGGTCGTCGTCCACCAACTCCGAGGGATAGTTGTAGAGCACGAGCGGGCCGTGCTCGGCGAAGGCGTCGTCGACGGCGTGATGCGCCGGGTCGAGGACGCTCGCCGCGCGGTTCCACTCGTCGGAGAATCGTTCGGAGACCGTCCGGCAGAGCCGCCGCAATTCCTCCAGCCCGCCCGGGTCGGGGTCGAAGGCCGAGGGCCAGGCGGGCGGCACGCCGTAGACCTCCGCGCCGACGGGCAGCGCGCTCGGGTGGCCGAGCACGACGTCGCCGTGGGCCGTGCCCGCACCGAGCAGGCCGAGTCGTGCGCTGAACGCGAGGTGGTCGACGAGGACGTGCTCCGGTGCGAGCTCCTCCACGATCCGCGCGGTCGCCCTGGCCCGACCCACCGGGTCCCACATGAGGTCGGTCAGCCGTTCCCGCGCCTGGTAGCGCAGCGTCGCGAGCGCGCCCTCCGCGGTGGCACGGAAGAAGCCGCGCAGCGAATCCCCCTCGTCTGGAGGCTGATCCCCCGCCGCGATGACCCCGGGGTTGGAGCCGCGACCCAGCCGGAGGTCGCGGCGTTCGAACCCGAACGCGTCCACGATCCCCGCGGTCGCCGGTCCGGTCGCGACGACGACGCGTTCGCCGCGGTCCCGCCAGGCCGTCGCCAGCGTCGCGAGCGGGAGCAGGTGGGACGCATAGTCGGGGCTGATCACGAGCAGCGTCATCGCATGCGCTCCGCGGGCTCGAGCGGCTCCGCCTCCTCGCGCGCGACGGACCCGTACACGCCTCCGAGGACCCTCGCCATCCGCTGCACCGTGAACCGCTCCCGAACCATCGCACGCGCCCGCTCGGCGCGGTCGTCGTCACGCTCGGCCTGAGCGACGGTCAGGGCCTCGCCGAGCGCGGTCGACAGTCGCTCGACATCCCAGGTCGCGGTCAGGAGGCCGGTGCGACCGTCGTCGATGTAGGTCGCCGGTCCTCCGCCGTCCGGCGCGACGACGAACAGCCCGGTGGCCATCGCCTCGAGCAGTGCGATCCCGAACTCCTCCTTGAGGCTGGCGCACGCGTAGATGCCGGCCGGGGCGACGGCGCCGGGCACTCCCAGCCGCACGGCCGCCGACCACCGCGCGACGACGTCGTTGGGGCGGTGGCCCGGAAGGAGGAGGCCGCGTCGTGCGCGTTCCGCGGCGGGCACGAGGGATTCGATGCGATCGAGCTGCTCGAGCTCGTCGTCCGAGGGCGCGGCGAGATCCCCTCCCACGATGAGCAGGTTCGCACGCGATGCGACCGGCGACGCCGCCCAGGCCTCGACGAGCGCGGCCATGCCCTTCACTCGGTGGAGGCGCCCCACGCTCAGGATCAGCGGCCGACCCCGGCGGTCGGCGTCGAGCCGCGCCACGAGCCCGCGCAGCTCGTCGAGCGCGGGCCCGGGTTCCGCACCCCGCCGGTGCGCGTCCGCCTCGGCGATCGCGCGATCGATGGACTCCGTGTCGACGCCCTCCGGCACGATCGTCCGGTGCGACGGGTCCGCGGCAGGATCGACTCCGACGAGTCGTCGCAGGTCCTCCTCGAGCCTGGGGCGCGGGAAGAGCACCGTGTGCGCCGCGTTCGCCGCGAGGCGGTGGACGAGCCGCGTGCGGAACCAGAAGTGCTCGACGACGTCGATGCGCCCGAAGTCGCCGCGCCCGAGCCGCCCGGCGCGGTCGAGCGAGTCGATCACCGCGTGGGGATCGGGCGCGAGCGTGAAGACCACCGGCAGGCCGAGTTCCCTGGCGACATCCGCTGCGGCGAGACTGCCGACATCCGCCATCCGGAGGTGCAGGACGTCGGCACCGCCCGCAGCACGCAGGATCCGGCGGATCCCGCGACGCGTCGCCACGCGCAGCGGCCAGGCCCGAGCGGAGGGCACCGGGTCGCTGAGGAGCGGGATGCGTCCGTAGTCGTGGCCTCGCTCCGACGCCTCCACCGCGACGAGGTCGGCGAGCGCTCCGGCGACCGAACCGCGGGAGAGCGTGATCACGCGGTCCACCGCCGACTCGGGATCGCGGACCAACGCGTCGCCGAGGCGGACGAGCAGGGTCGCGATGCCGCCGTTGTCGCCGGCGCCCGCCGATCGCATGCCCGGGTCGATGTCCGCGTGGAGGAACAGTTGGGCGACCGTCAGGCCGGAACCGTCGCGGCGATGCATCGGTCCCGTCGCGGACAGGTCGACGAGCGCGAGTCGGGCGACGGCTCCGAGGTGCCCGTCGGCGTCCGCGATCGCCTCGAGCGTCGATGCGACCGCGGCCGGGTCGCTCCGTTGGCCCAGCGCCGCGATCGCGGCGACGCGGACCGCGTTCGGCTCGTCCGCGTCGGAGGCGAGTCGCACGAGCGGGGCGGTCGCGAGCGGGTCGCGGACGAGTCCGAGCGTCTCGACGAGCCGTGCTCGCGCCTCCGCCTCCCCGATGCCGAGCAGGCCGCCCTCGATGCCCGCGACGAGTGGCACCGGTTCGAAACCCGACCACTGCTCGAGCGATCGCTGCGCGAGCATGCCCGCGAACCCTCCCCGCACCACCATGCCCAGCAGGCCGCCGATGGCCGCGTGGCGCGGTAGTCCCGACCCCAGGGCCCATGCGGCGTGCTCGCGCTGGAACTCCCGGTCGTCGCCGAGGAGGCGGACCAGCACGCGCGATGCCTCGTCGTCGAGCATGCCCGCGAGCGCGTGCGTGGCGGCGATCGCGGCGAGTTCGTCGTCGCCGCCGGCGACGCGTTCGAGGGTCCGGATGGTGCGGGCGCCCGGCTCCCGTCCGGCCTCGAACGCGAGATCGTCGGCCGCGCGCATCGCGTCGACGATCGCGGGCGCCGTGAGCACGGCGTCGAGTGCGGTCCGGACCCCCATGGCGCTCCCCCTGCCCGACGCGCCCGATGCCGACGATGCCGGCGACGACGCATGCGATCTGGATGATACTTCGACAGGATGGAGCTTCCTGTCACCCCGTTGACAGTCCGCTGAGAGGGGTTCCCGCGTGCACGTCGTGGCGATCGGCGATGTCGGCGTGGTCGACGGCATGATGCACATCGGCGACGAGGCGATGTTCGAGGCCGCGGTCGAGGCGCTGCGCCGCAGAGGCGTCCGGGAGGTCACGGCGATCTCCGCAGCGCCGGCGGACAGCGCCTCCAGGTTCGGCGTCGGAGCGATCGGACGCATCGGGTTCACCGGCACGCGGAGCGCCATGCGGCAGCGCCTCGACGCGGTGCGGTCGGCCGCGGGTGGTGCACGGACCCTCGCGGGCGATGATCCGGCGATGGCCGTCATCGAAGCGGTCGCGGCGGCCGACGGCGTGCTGATCGCGGGCGGCGGCAACCTCGCATCGAACTGGCCGGCCCATGTCTTCGAGCGCGCGGCACTGGGGGCGATCGCGGATCGGCTCGGCCGCCCGCTCGTGGTCTCCGGCCAGACGATCGGTCCGTGGCTCGACGCCGCCGATCGCGACCTCGTGTCCGGGCTGCTGCGGTCGGCCCGGCTGGTCGGGACGCGCGAGCACGCCTCGCTGCGACTGGCGCATGCGATCGGCGTGCCTCCGGAGCGGCTCGCCGCCAACCGCGACGACGCGAGCTTCCTCGGGGTCGACGATCCGGAGACCGACGGCGGCGCATGCGAGCCGTACGTGCTCGCGAGCCTGTCGATCCACCTCGGCGGCCGGCCCCGCGACGAGACGATCGGCGGCCTCGCCGCGGCGCTCGACGGGCTGGCGGACCGATCGGGGACTCGCGTGCGGTTCCACCCCCATTACGGCTCGCTCGATCCGTCCGTCGACGCGGGCGACGAGGTGCTGCACGCAGCGGTGCGCGACGCCATGCGGACGCCGGCCGACCTCCTTCAGCCGGGCGATCCACGGGCGGCGGCACGGCTCGCGCGCGAGGCGGCGATGCTCGTGACCAGCCGGTACCATCCGGCCGTGTTCGCCGCGCCGCTGGGCGTCCCCGTCGCCGCAGTGTCGGCGGACGAGTACACCGACGTGAAGCTGCGCGGTGCGACCGGGTGGTGGGGGCAGCGCGACGTCATGTCGCTCGGTGCGGTCTCGGCGGCGGCGGGCGGCGCCGCGCTCGCACGGGTGTGGGACCGGCGCGCCCAGGCGCGAGCCGCCGCACTGGCCCTGCATGCTCGGGCGCGGGCGGAGTCCGAGGAGTGGTTCGACCGCGCCTTCCTGGCCTTCACGGACTGAGGCCGGCACGCGGCACGGCGCGACGAGGGCTCAGCTGAGGGAGAAGTACGAGACCGAGCCGCCGCCGGTCGCGAGCGCGACGTCGACGTCCCAGTAGTCCGCGTCCTTGGTGTGCCCGCCGACCCAGACCCGGGTGCCCGCGTCGGTGTGCTCGACTCGGGTCACGACGGCGGTGTGGTCGCGGTCGCCGGAGCCGTCCCAGTCGAACTGGGCGATGTCGCCGACCTTGACCCGGGCGCGCTCGGCGTCGGTGAGCTCGGTCGCCACGTCGGTGCGCGTGCGCAGGTAGTCGCGGAGGGCGGTCGAGCTCGACCACGCGCTCGTCATCTGCCCGGTGCCGCGATCGTAGTTCCACGCCGCGTCCATCGTCCAGCCGCGCGCGATGAGCGACTGGCTGGCGAAGTTGGCGCAGTCCACGCCGCTCAGCACGGCGTACTGCGCGGTGTTGTAGTCCGACCAGTGAGCGAGGACGTAGGACACCTGCGCCTCGATGCCGGGGTCGTCCGTGTACGTGATCGAGAGCGCCGCTCGGTCGACCTCGTCGGCCGCGAGCGGCGCGGACGCCTCGACGATGCCCTGCACCGACGTCGTGACCGAGGCGGGGGCGGATGCCACGGGCACCTCGACGTCGACGACCGAACCGTCCGCCTCGGCGAGGACCACGTCGACGCCGCCGCGGACGGAGTCGTCGACCTCCGGCACCGCGAACGTGATCGCGACGGCATCGGCGTCGACGATCTCGGCAGGCGTGCCGGCCACGCTGACCTGGGCGACCCGGTCGAGGTTGCGGCCCCGGACCGTCACCTCGGTGCCGCCCGTGAAGGGCGCCTCGCTCGCCGAGAGCTCGCTCGTCACGACCGGCCGATCGTCCTGCACGACCGGGGGGATCACGACGTCGTCCGCCGCGGATGCCGCCAGCTCGTCGATCGCGGCGCCTCGTGCCGAGGCGTCCGCCCGGGCCGGGTCGTCCATGCCGCTCACGAGTGCGCCGCCGCCGATCGCGCCGCCGAGGAGGAAGGCGGCGCAGGCGGCGATCAGGGGCCGTCGGGAGCCGCTCGACGGGCGACGGTTGCCGCGGCGGTCGGCACGGTGGCGCGGGAAGCGGTAGCCCCCGCCCAGGGTGCGGACGCCGTCGGCACGAGCCCCGGCGTCCGCGCCGCCGGCGTCGGGGGTCGTCGGCTCGGCCGGATCGGGCACGGTCGAGTCGACGGAGGTCGCGGCGGGATCGTCCACGACGAGGTCCCCGGCGGGGGGACCGGGGACCTGGTCGCCCCCGGTCGGGGAACCGGGGACGGCGGTGTCGGCGATCGGGGTCTCGACGACAGGGGGCACCGGCTCGGCCGGATCGGGCACGGTCGAGTCGGAAGCGGAGGCGTCGGCGGTCGACGCGGCGGTGAACGTCGACCGCGCGGTCTCGGGCCGGGTCGCCGACAGCGCCGCGATCTCGGGCGCGGGCAGGTCGAGTTCGGCGCGGACGGCGGCGAGCGCCGCGCTGCGACGTTCGTCGGAGTCGGCGCTGCCCGGAGGCTGCGTCAGGTCGAAGTCGCGCGCGGCATCCGGCTCGGGGGCTCGGTACGTGGATCGACGGTGGGCAGGCAGGAGGAAGTTTCGTGGCACGGGGCGTGGGGGTGTTCCATGTCGGCATTTCGGGGGACACCGGAGTCCATCACGCGATCTTGTGAGGATCCCTCGCGCCCACTGGGAGGACCGTGGGAGCGCGACCATCCGCCCCGTCGCGCGGCCGGCTCACGCGGACCGACGACGGCGCGCCTGTCGCGCCATCGCGACGCCCGCCAGCACCAGCGGCACGAGCACCACCATCGCGACGAGGTTCACGCCCGCGAAGCCGGCCAGCCCGAGCACGAGGCCCGAGAGTGCCGCGGAAGCGGCCGCGGCGACGTTCATCGCGGCATCCGTCGCCCCCTGCAGCGCCACCCGCGACGCGGGTTCGACCGACTTCGTGAGCAGCGTCGAGCCGCCGATGAGCGACGCGGACCAGCCGAGGCCGAGCAACCCGAGCGCGACCGGGATCAGGACCAGCGAGTCGCCGGGCGCGAAGATGCCGATGAGTGTGGCCACGAGCAGGATCGCGCCACCGAGTGCGATGACGCGCGGCGCACCGATCCGGTCGACCAGCCACCCCATCAGCGGGCTCGCGGCGTACATGCCCAGGATGTGGATGCTGATCACGACGCCGACCATGGCGATCGGCACGCCGTGCCCGGTCATGTGGACGGGCGTCATGACCATCACGCCCACCATCACGGTGTGCGCGCACACGATCGCGAGGATCGCGAGCCGGCCGCGCGGGTCGCGGAAGGCGGCGCGGAACGCCGGCCACGACCGGACGCGCTCGCTCGACCCCGACGTGCTCGTGTCGGCGACCAGCCGGCCGGCCCGCGGCAGCCGCAGGACGGCCGCGGCGATGAGCGTCGCGGTCGCGAAGACCGCGCCCGAGAGCACGAACGGCCCGACGAGCGCGGGGAGCCCCGCGGCCTGGCCGAGCTCATCGCCGGTCGACGACAGCAGCGGGCCCGCGACCGAGCCGATCGTCGTCGCCCACAGCACGAGCGACATCGACCGAGCCTCGAAGCCGGGCGCGGCGACCTCGGTCGCCGCGAAGCGCGCCTGCAGGCCGGCGGCGGTGCCCGCCCCGAACGCGGCGAGCCCGAGGAACACGACCGGCACCACGCCCGTCGACGCCGCCACGACGATGAGCACCGCGCCGACCGCTGACGAGGCGTATCCCATCGCGAGGGCGACGTGCCTGCCGGACCGCACCGCGATCCGCGCGAGCGGGATCGCCGCGATCGCCGCACCGAACACGCTCGCCGACTGGGAGAGGCCGCCGAGGGCGGTGACGCCGGTCAGGTCGGCGACGAGGATCGCCGCGAGCGCCATGCCGGTCGCGACGCCGATGCCCGCGAGGAGCTGGTTGACGATCAGCAGGCCGAGCTGGAGCCCGGCCCGGCGCGGCGGCGACTCCGGCACCGGCACCTGAGCGGCCGCACCCGAGTCGTTCACCCCGGACGATGCCGCCCCGGGCGTGCCCGGCCCGGACGCGCCGTCGATCGCGTCAGGCATAGTCGGGCGCCGCCGGGAGGCCGAAGAACTCCTCGAGCGTCGTCACGCCCTTCTCGTGCATCTCATTCGAGAGGTCGGTGCCGATGTAGCGGAAGTGCCACGGCTCGAACTGGTAGCCGGTGACCTCGACCTTGTCGGCCGGATAGCGAAGCAGGAAGCCGAACCGGTACGCGTTGTCGCGGAGCCATTGCCCCTCGGGGGTGTCGGCGAAGCAGACGGCGAGGGAGCAGTTGCCCGACTCCGGCCCGATGTCGATCGTGAGGCCGGTCTGGTGCTCGCTGAAGCCCGGACGTGCGGTCAGCTCGTCGTCGTTGTCGTAGATCCGCTCCTGGGCCTCGTACGACCGGTACGCGCTGTTCGATGCGAGCGAGAGTCCGGCTTCGGCGGATGCCGCCTGGAACATCTTCACCACGGCGTCGGACGCCTCCGCGCGCATGAGCGGTTCCCACGTGTGCGGGACGGGGACGACGACGAGGTCGGCCGGCTCGTAGTCCGTCGGGTTCAACGGCCGGAGCTTGTCGACGACCACCCAGATGCTGTCGGGGTCGTCGATCGAGTGCGCGGCCTTGTCGAAGGTGTCGACCGGGGTCGGGGTCGACGTCGCCGTCGGCGCGGGACGGGGGGTCGCGGTCGGTGTGGGCGTCGGCGTCGCCGACGCGCCCGCGGAGTCGGCCGAGGGGGCGAACGCCACGATCGCCCAGACGGCGAGGGCAGCGACGAGGACCATGCCGATGAGGGCGGCGATCAGGCGGTTGCGGCGGACGCGGGGTGACGGTCCGGTTCCGGACGACATCACCCGGCGAGCCTCCAGTAGTAGACCTCGGCGCCGGGGTGCTCCTCGGTGATGGCCACGTCGACGTCGCGGTAGGCGCTGTCCTTCGTGTGGCCGGCGAACGAGATGCGCACCTCGCCGTCGCCCCGCTCGATGCGCGTCACGATGCCCGTGTGGTCGCGGTCGCCCGAGCGGTCCCAGTCGAACTGGACGATGTCGCCGAGGCGCACCTGGTCACGGTCCCCGTCGTCGAGCGGCGTCGCGAGCTCGGGGTGCGCGGAGAGCCAGACGTGCATCGCGGTCGAGCTCCGCCACGACGCGGTCGACGAGTACGGGTCACCGCCGTGGTGCCATTCGTCGGTCTGTTCCCATCCGCGAGCGACCAGTGCCTGGCTGGCGAAGTTGACGCAATCGTTGCCTTCCAGCACACCCCACTCCTCGACGTTGTAGTCCGACCAGTATGCGAGGGCGTAGTCGAGTTGCGCCAGCACCGCGGGGTCGCTGGTCCGATCGGCGACGAGGTCCGCGTCGGCGCCGGCGGCATCCGGACCCGCGCCCTCGTCCGCCGCCTCGCCGTCGTCGCGGTCCTCGAGGTCGGACCCGCCTCCCCGCGTCGGCGATGCCGAGTCGGCCGACGCCACCTGCGGCGGCAGCGGCGGGATCCCTGCGCAGCCGGAGAGGCACAGCGCACCCAACGCGGTGACGCCGAGGAGGGTCGCCACGGCGCGACGTCGGGAGGTTCGGGTACGTGGCACCTGGTCACGCTAACCTCGGCGCCTCGGAGGACGCCGGGAGCGCGCTGCGTGCGAGCGGTGCATCTCCGATGAGGCAGGTGCGACAGTCGAGGCGCCCGCGAGGGATCACGCCGCGGTCACGATCGCCTGAATGTGAGAGCGCTCTCTTGACAGACCGACGCATGACTGCTTAGCATCGTGAACCGCATCGTGAGAGCGCTCTCACCGGAGATCGGAAGCGCTCGAGCGACGCGCCCGCAATCCGATTCCACCCACGCACACAAGGGAGTGACCGTGATGCTTTCACGACGCACCAAGGCGATCGCCGCCCTCGCAGGCGCCGCATCGTTCGCCCTCATCGCCACCGGCTGCGCCGCGGGCGATGACAGCGCCTCGGACGACGGCGGCCCGATCGAGCTGACCGTCGCCACGTTCAACAACTTCGGCTACACCGACGAGCTCCTCCAGGAGTACATGGACGAGCACCCGAACGTGACGGTCGTCCACAACGTCGCCGCCGAGTCCGGCGACGCCCGCGCCAACTACTTCCAGAAGCTCGGCAAGGGCGGCCTGGCCGACGTCGAGGCGGTCGAGATCGACTGGTTCGCCGAGGCCATGCAGTACTCCGACCTGCTCGCCGAGGCGCCCGACAGCGTCAAGGGCCGCTGGCTCGACTGGAAGGAAGCCGCCGCGACGGATGCCGACGGCCGCCTGATCGGCTTCGGCACCGACATCGGCCCGCAGGGCATCTGCTACCGGGCCGACCTGTTCGAGTCCGCAGGACTCCCGAGCGACCGCGAGTCGGTCGCCGACCTGTTCGACGGCGACTGGGAGCACTTCCTCGACGTGGCGGACCAGTACCGCGAGGCCACCGGCAAGCCCATGATCGACTCGGCCAACTCGGTGCTCCAGGGCATCGTGAACCAGATCGAGTACACGTACACCGAGCCGGACGGCACGGTCATCGCCACCGAGAACCCCGAGATCGCCGACGCGTACCAGCTCGTCACCGAGCGCGCGATCCCGAACTCGGCGTACTCCGGCCAGTGGTCGGACGACTGGTTCGCCTCGATGGCGAACGGCGAATTCGCCACGATGCTCTGCCCCGGCTGGATGCTCGGCGTGATCTCCGGCAGCGCCGCGGACGTCGAGGGCTGGGACATCGCCGACGTCTTCCCGAACGGCGGCGGCAACTGGGGCGGGTCGTACCTGACCGTCCCCGCCGACGGCGAGAACGTCGAGGCCGCCCTCGAGCTCGCGGACTGGCTGACCAGCCCCGAGACGCAGATGAAGGCCTTCGCGAACGCGGGCACGTTCCCGAGCCAGCTCGAGGCCCTCGAGGGCGACGAGCTCGCGAGCGCGACGAACGAGTACTTCAACGACGCGCCGAGCGGTGAGATCCTCTCGAACCGCGCCGCGGCCGTGTCGGTCGCGCCCTACAAGGACGCCGACTACTTCAAGTACCACGACGCGCTCCAGAACGCGGTCAACCGCGTGTTCGACGGTTCCGAGGACGAGCAGTCCTCGTGGGACACCTGGGTCGCCGAGGTCGAGGCCTTCTAGGCCCTGACGGTGGTGCGGGTCGGCCACGGCCGGCCCGCACCACCCGCCCCGACGCATCCATCCACCGATTCGGAGCCATCGTGACCACGACGCAAACGCGCCCCCCGGCGCCGGCGACTGAGCCGGCCGCCGCCGAGCCCGCCGCCCGCCCGGTCCGGGTGCTCGGATTCCGCCAGAACCTCAGCCGGTGGGACCTGAAGCTCTCGCCGTACCTGTACATCTCGCCGTTCTTCGTCATGTTCGCCATCGTGGGGCTCTTCCCCATCGGCTACACGGCGGTCATCTCGCTCATGGACTGGGACCTGGTCCGCAACTCCGGCGAGTTCATCGGGTTCGACCAGTACGTCTGGATCCTGCAGAACCCGCAGTTCTGGACCGCGCTGCGAAACACGTTCAGCATCTTCGTGCTCTCGAGCGTGCCGCAGCTCATCGTCGCGATCTTCATCGCGGCGATGCTCGACCGCAACATCCGCGCCAAGACCTTCTGGCGCATGAGCGTGCTCGTGCCCTTCGTCATGGCACCGGTCGCGGTCGCCCTGATCTTCAGCAACATGTTCGGCGACGTCCACGGCCTCGTGAACGGCGTCCTCACCGACCTCGGCCTGCCCGCCGTCCCCTGGCACAAGGATCCCTTCTGGAGCCACGTCGCGATCGCCACGATGGTCAACTTCCGCTGGACGGGCTACAACACGCTGATCCTCCTCGCCGCGATGCAGGCGATCCCGCGCGACTACTACGAGGCGGCCACCGTCGACGGCGCCGGAGCGTTCCGCCAGTTCGTCCACATCACGCTGCCCTCGCTCAAGGCGACGCTCATCTTCGTGATCATCACCTCGACGATCGGCGGGCTGCAGATCTTCGACGAGCCCCGGATGTTCGACAACACCGGCGAGGGCGGTCCCGCCCAGCAGTGGCTCACGATCACGCTGTTCCTCTACAACATCGGCTGGGGCGAATGGAACTTCGGCCGGGCCGCGGCGCTCGCGTGGATCCTGTTCCTCATCATCATCCTCATCGGCCTGATCAACCTCGCCGTGACCCGCACCCTCGTCCGCGACGAGGGCACCCGAGCCCCGAAGGCCGGCAAGAAGCAGAAGGGAGTGCGCGCATGAGCTCCCTCAACTCCCCCGCCGCACTGTCCATCGTCGAGTCGAGCATCCCGGACACGCCGAAGCGCAGGCACAACCGGACGACCCGGATCAAGGGCCGCCGGGCGGGCTTCTGGGTGTACGCCGGGCTCGTCGTCGTACTGATCGGGTCGCTCTTCCCCTTCTACTGGTCCTTCCTCATCGGTTCGGGCGACTCGACCACGATCAACGACCCCGACTTCTCGTGGTGGCCGGGCGGGAACTTCCTCGCCAACGCGAGCACGGTGGTGACCGACCCGGCCGTGAACTTCTGGCCCGCGCTGTGGAACTCGATCTACAGCTCCGCGCTGATCGCCGCAGCGGTCGTCGTCACCTCGACGCTCGCGGGCTGGGCGTTCGCCAAGCTGCACTTCCGCGGCTCGAAGCCGCTGCTCGTGTTCGTGGTCGCCACCATGGCCGTTCCGATGCAGCTCGGGGTCGTTCCGCTCTACATCCTGTTCGCCGACCTCGGCTGGACGGGCCAGATCGGCGCGATCATCGTCCCGGCGATCACGAGCGCGTTCGGCGTGTTCTGGATGACGCAGTACCTCCGCCAGTCCGTGCCCGACGAGCTGATCGAGGCCGCGCGAGTCGACGGCGCATCGATGATCCGCACGTTCTGGACCATCGGCGTCGTCGCCGCCCGCCCGGCCGCCGCGATGCTCGGCCTCTTCACCTTCGTCACGGCCTGGAACAACTTCTTCTGGCCGTTCATCGTGCTCGACCGCAGCGACCCGACGCTGCCCGTCGCGCTCTCGCTGCTGCAGTCGAACCACTTCGTGGACTACTCGATCGTGCTCGCGGGCGTGCTGCTGTCGACCATTCCCCTCCTCCTGCTGTTCGTCGTCGCCGGCAAGCAGCTCGTCTCAGGAATCATGCAAGGAGCCGTCAAGGGATGACCACCATCCAGCCCATCACCGCCACGACGCCGGACGCCGCGCCCGCCGCCGCGCCGTCGGCCGTGCGCCGCTTCCCCGAGGGCTTCCTCCTCGGCGCCGCCGCCGCCGCGTACCAGATCGAGGGCGCGGCACACGAGGACGGCCGCACCGACTCGATCTGGGACGCCTTCAGCCGCGTACCCGGCGCGGTCGTCAACGCCGACAACGGCGACGTCGCGTGCGACCACTACCACCGCTACCGCGACGACGTCGCACTCATGCGCGAGCTCGGACTGGACACCTACCGCTTCTCGACGTCGTGGGCGCGCGTGCACCCCGACGGCGGGCCGGTCAACGCGAAGGGCGTCGACTTCTACTCGCGCCTCGTCGACGAACTGCTGGAGCAGGGCATCCTGCCCTGGCTCACCCTGTACCACTGGGACCTGCCGCAGGCGCTCGAGGAGCGGGGCGGCTGGGCGAACCGCGACACCGCGTTCCGGTTCCGCGACTACGCGCTGACGATGCACGACGCGCTCGGCGACCGCGTGAAGGTGTGGACGACGCTCAACGAGCCGTGGTGCTCGTCGTTCCTCAGCTACATCGGCGGGGCCCACGCGCCCGGCCGGCAGGACGTCGAGGCGGGCCTCCGCGCCGCGCACCACCTCATGCTCGGCCACGGCCTGGCAGTGCAGTCGCTCCGCGAGCGCGATGCGTCGCTCGAGCTCGGCATCACGCTGAACCTCACGGTCGCGAAGCCCGTCGACCCCGCGAGCGCGGGCGACGTCGACGCCGCCCGCCGCATCGACGGACAGTTCAACCGGGTCTTCCTCGACCCCATCTTCCGCGGCCACTACGCCGGCGACCTGCTCGCGGACGTCGGGCACCTCGGGCTGCGCGACGCGATCCAGCCGGGCGACCTCGAGATCATCTCGACGCCGATCGACGCGCTCGGCGTGAACTACTACCACGGGGAGCACGTCAGCGACCGAGCGGCGGCGCAGCCGCTCGAGGGGCAGGCGCCCACCGATCGGCCGACCCGGTCGCCATACCCCGCCGCCGAAGGCGTGCACTTCCACTCGCAGGGGCTGCCGCAGACGGGCATGGGCTGGGAGGTCCAGCCCGACGGCCTGCGCGAGCTGCTCGGCCGCGTGCACCGCGAGTACTCCGGGCCGGCCGGCGTGCGGCTGTTCGTCACCGAGAACGGCGCGGCGTACGACGACGAGGTCGCGGCGGACGGCGCCGTGCACGACGTCGACCGCACGGAGTTCCTCCTCGGCCACCTCGACGCGATCCTCGACGCGATCGACGAGGGCACGCCCGTGCACGGCTACTTCTACTGGTCGATCCTCGACAACTTCGAGTGGGCCTGGGGCTACGACAAGCGATTCGGCCTCGTCCGCGTCGACTACGAGACCCAGGAGCGCACCATCAAGGACAGCGGGCTGGCGTACCAGCGCGTCATCCGCGAGCGCGGCCTGACCGCGGCATCCGCCGGCTGACCGCTGCGGACCACACCGCCACGGAACCGCAACGCGAGCCGCACGGAAATAGACTGACGAGCATGACGGGCACGATCGGATCCGGGGCGCGTTCGTCCGCGCCGACCCTGGAGATGGTGGCGCGCGAGGCCAACGTGTCCCGCGCGACGGTCAGCCGCGTCGTCAACGGCTCGCCCAAGGTGTCGCCCGAGGTCGTCCGGGTCGTCAACGCGGCGATCGCGAAGCTCAACTACGTGCCCAACCGGGCGGCGCGATCGCTCGCCAGCCGGACGTCCGGGGCCATCGCGCTCGTCGTTCCCGAGGACACGCGGATGTTCTTCGGCGACCCGTACTTCGCCGCCATCGTGCAGGGCATCTCCCGACGGCTCGACGACAGCGAGTACCTGCTGAACCTGCTGCTGTCGACGAGCGACCCCAACCGCAAGACCGTGCGCTACCTGCGCTCCGGCGTCGTCGACGGCGCCCTCGTCGTGTCGCATCACGAGGGCGACCACCAGCTCCACGAGGCCGCGCACGACATGCCCATCGTGTTCGGCGGCCGGCCGCCGAACATCTCCGAGTACGACGTCTTCGTCGACGTCGACAACCTCGAGGGCGGCATGACCGCGACCGAGCGGCTGCTCGCGATCGGGCGCAAGCGCATCGGCACCATCACCGGCCCGCTCGACATGCCCGCCGCCGTCGACCGCCTCGAGGGCTTCCGGCGCTCGATGGCCACCGCCGGAATGCCCGCGGACGCGGTCGAGAGCGCCGACTTCACGGTCGCGGGCGCGGTCGCCGCGACCCGGCGCCTGCTCGACCGTGTCCCCGACGTCGACGCCATCTTCGTGGCGAGCGACCTCATGGCGACCGGAGCGCTCGCAGTGCTGCGCGAGCGCGGCCGGCACGTGCCCGAGGACGTCGCCGTGGTCGGCTACGACGACAGCCCCGCCGCGACCTCGTCGGCGATCCCGCTCACGACGGTGCACCAGCCGTCGGAGGAGATGGGCTACATGATGGCCGACCTGCTCGTGCGGCTGCTCGCCGGCGAGGACGTGCCGCACCGCAACATCATGCCGACGCGCCTCGTGCGCCGGCAGTCGGCGTAGCCGAACCGGCGGTCGTCAGGCGTCGAAGCGGATGTCGGAGGCATCCGCGAACCGCCGGCGCATGACCTCGATCGCATCGGCGTGCTCGTCGACGAGCACGAAGCGGCGACCGAGCGCGCGGGCCACCGCGCCGGTCGTCCCCGAGCCGGCGAACGCGTCGAGCACCCAGTCGCCCGGTCGACTCGAGGCCTGCACGATGCGCCGCAGCACGCCCTCGGGCTTCTGCGTCGGGTACCCGGTCTTCTCGCGGCCCGTCGGGGAGACGATCGTGTGCCACCAGACATCCGTCGGCAGCTTGCCGCGCGCCGCCTTCTCGGGCGTGACGAGCCCGGGCGCCATGTAGGGCTCGCGATCGACGGCGTCGGAATCGAAGAAGTACGACTCGGGGTCCTTCACGTAGACGAGGATCGTGTCGTGCTTGGTCGGCCAGCGCCGCTTCGACTTCGCACCGTAGTCGTACGCCCAGATCAGCTCGTTGAGGAAGCACTCGCGGCCGAACAGCGCGTCGAGCAGCACCTTCGCGTAGTGCGCCTCGCGATAGTCGAGGTGCAGGTACAACGTGCCGTCGGCGGCGAGCAGCCGCCACGCCTCGACGAGCCGCGGTTCGAGGAAGCCCCAGTAGTCGTCGAACCGGTCGTCGTAGCGCAGCAGGTCGCCGCGGATCCGCTCGTAGCGGTTGCCGGCGAAGCCGGTGACCGCGAGCCGTCGGGTCGCTGCCGGCTCGGCCCCGGACACGGGATCGGCGACGGATGCCCCGGCCGCGGCATCCGCCCCGCCCTGCCGCACGTGGCGATGCGACTGCCGCGCCTGCGACCGCCCCGTGTTGAACGGCGGGTCGAGGTAGACGAGCGTGAACCGGCCGTCGGGGAACGCCCGCAGCACGTCGAGGTTGTCGGCGTGGATGACGCGGTCGGGTTCATCGGCGGACACCGCTCAAGTCTGCCAGCGCTCCCCGACGGTGCGGCTCAGTGCACGTGCACGTGTCGGTCCCGTCCGGGCGCCGCTGCGACCGGGTCGACGCCCACGACGACGCCGACCGCGTCCGACAGTGCGCCCGCCGAGTGCGCGACACGGCCCCCGACGATCGTGAGTTCGGCGTGCTCGTCGAGCAGGCCCGACGGATCGTTCGCGTGGTCGTACAGGTCGCCGGACCACACCACGAGGTCGGCGTCCATGCCGGGCACCAGGCGACCGCGTGACGACTCGAGGTGCCAGGCGCGCGCGCCGCCGACCGTGTACGCCTGGAGCGCGCGGTCGAGGCCCACTCGCTCGGGCGCCGTCCACGCGGCCGAGCCGTCGAGCCCCGCGCGCGTCGCGGCGGAGTAGAGCCCGACGAGCGGATCCATCTCGCCCACCTGCCAGTCGCTCGAGAACGCGACCGTCGCGCCTGACTCCATGAGGCTGCGGAAGCGCCACGCCCGGCTCCACCGGTCCTCGCCGACGTTCTCCATCCAGGTGCCCGCGACCAGGTCGGGCGAGCAGTGCCGCGGCTGCATCGCCGCGGTGACGCCGAGCGCGGCGAAGCGCGGCAGGTCGTCGGGATGGATGCACTCGACGTGCACGATCCCGTGTCGGCGGTCGATCGTGCCGTTGGCGTGGGATGCCTGCTCGATCGCATCGAGCGCGAGGCGGATGCCGCCGTCCCCCGTCGCGTGCGTGTGGGTCTGGAAGCCCATGCGGTCGAGCTCGGTGATCACGTCGACGAGTTCACGCCCGGCGTCGCCGGGGTACGACGGCCGACCGCGTACGCCGGGCCGGTTCGCGTAGTCGTCGAGCATGAGCGCGGTGTGCGGCTCGATGACGTCGTCGGCGTAGAGCTTCAGCGGGCCGAGCCGCAGGAGCCCGTCGGGGTCGGGTTCGGCCGCGGCGCGGTCGACCGCGCCGCGGAGCTCCGCCCGGAACGCGGCATCCGCCCCGACCGGATGGAACAGCGCCGCGATCACGCGCGACGTGAGCACCCCCTCGGCGAGCGCGCGCTCGAAGAGCGGCAGCTCCGCCAGCGGCACCTGGGGCTCGACGACGGTCGTGATGCCGAGCGACGTCGCCATGCGCATGCTGCCGCGGAGCTTCCGGTACCGCCGCTCGGGCGAGTACATCGGGATGTCGCGCTGCAGCGCCGCGAGCCCGGCGACCGTCATCGCGCTCGTGTAGAAGTCCGTCACCCAGCCGGTGGCCGTGCCGTCGGCGTCGCGCTCGGGACGACCCCAGGCGAGGTCGCCGCCGTCGGCGACGCCGAGGGCGCGGAGCGCGACGGCGTCGAGCCAGACCGAGTGCTGGTCGTAGGTCGTGACGAACACGGGCCGGCCGAGCGGGTCGAGCCCCGCGAGGTCGTCGGCGTTCGGCCGGCGACCCTCGACGATCGAGTACACGGCATTCTCGGCGCAGATCCACTCGAGGTCCGGCCGGCGGGCGGCGAACGCCGAGATGCGCCGGCGCACCTCGTCGAGCGTCGACGCCCCCTCCAGCGACACGGCGTCCTCGTCGAAGCCGAGCAGCAGGTGGTTGTGGCTGTCGACCACGCCGGGCGTGACGAGCCGGCCGGCCGCGTCGATCGTCCTGGACGCGCGGGGTGCGTCGGCGGCGTCGCCCACCCAGGCGATGCGGCCGTCGAGGACCCCGACGGCCCCCGCCCACGGGGCGCGCGGGTCGAACGTGCGCACGCGCGCCCCGGTGATCAGCAGGTCGAGCCTCACTTCGCGGGCTCCCACTCGTCGTCCTCGGCCGCGAGCAGGTGCGCGGTGCCGGGGTTCCGGCGGAGGTACAGGGCGTAGTACGCGAACCCGGCGACGACGATCCCGATCGCGATGCCGAGGCTCACCCACTGCGCTGGGTCGAGGATGCCGATGACGAAGATCGACGCGATCGCGATGAGCGCGGCCACCGGGGCGAGCGGGTACAGCGGCATGCGGAACGTGCCCGTCAGGTCCTCCCCGGCGCGCGCGGCGGCATCGGACCGGCGACGCACGACGAGTGCGGCGAGCGCGATGAAGCCGTAGCTGAAGGCGAGCGTCGACCCGGTGGCGTTCAGGAGCACGTCGAACGGGATGAAGCAGGCGGCGAGCGCGAGCACGCCCATCACGACGGTGGCCGCGACGGGCATCCGCGTGGCCGGCGAGATCGTCGCCAGGGGCCGGGCGACGGGCTCGGGCAGCGCACGGTCGCGGGCGGCGGCGAAGAGGAGGCGACCCGACTGGAGCGCGATCGCGATGATGGCGTTCACGATGGCGAGTGCGACGGCGACGAGCACGACGATCGTGATCGCATCGCCCGAGCGTGCGGAGAGGAAGGTCTCGACGGGTAGTGCGGCGCCGAAGAGCTCCTCGAGCGAGTCGGCGCCGAGCAGGATCGCGGTGAGCGGCACGAGCTCGGCGAGCACGGTGATGACGGCGCTCCAGATGACCGCGCGAGCGATGGAACGTCGGGCGTTGCGCGTCTCCTCGGCGAAGTAGACGGCGCCGCCGTAGCCGTTGTACGAGAAGATGCCCTGCGTGATCGCGAGCACCAGGCCGGCGATGCCGAGCGGCGCGAGGCCACCCGTGGCGGCGTCGAGCGCCTGCGGGTCGAGGAGGTCGGTGATCGGGCGCTCGACGTGGACGAGGCCGAGCACGGCGAGCAGCGCGAGCGCGGCCATCTCGACGACGAGGAAGGCGCCGGTGACCCAGGCGTTCGCGCGGATGTTGAAGCATGCGGTGACCGTGGCGAGCACGATGACGACGATGGCCGTCCAGAGCGGGTCGAGGCCGGCGATCGCGACGCCGAGGTAATCGGCGACCCCGAGCGCGAAGATCGCGACGATGAGCGGCAGCGTCACGAGGCTGATGAGGAACACGGCGGCGCCGGACGCCGGGCCGAGCACCCGGCTGACCAGCGAGTAGTCGCCGCCGGCGATCGGATGGCGCGAGCCGAGCTCGGCGTAGCAGTAGGCGATGAGCAGGCTGATCACGCCGGCGAGTGCGAAGCCCCAGAAGACGCCGGTGCCGTACGTGGCGAGGGCGGCGCCGCCGAGGATGAAGACGCTCGAGGCGGGCGAGATGCCCGAGAGGGTGATGAGCACGTTGCCGCCGACGCCGAGCGAGCGCGAGAGCTTCGCGCCGTGCGTCGTCGTGGCGGCGGTGTCGAGGATGGGCGGTGTGGTCATGTCGGTCTCTCTTCGTCGGGAGCACGTCGTGTTCCGGGGGCGATGACGCTGGTCACCCAGTTATTTGACACTAGCGTCAATGAACTCGACGAGTGTGGCAGGGCGATCGGCTAGTGTCAAGGAATGGCTCGACCGCGCAACCAGCGGGCCCGCCGCGACGCCCTCATCCAGGCGACGTACGACGCCGGCCACCGGCACGGGCTCAGGTCGCTCTCGCTCACCGACGTCGCCGCCCAGGCGGGGCTCACGCGAGGCGCGATCCTCTACTACTACGAGGACCTCGACGCGCTGCTCGTCGAGGCGCACGCCGCCGGCATCGAGCGCTTCTGCGACGCCCGCGACGCGCGGATCGCCGAGCTCGACGACCCCCGCGCGCAGCTCTCCGCCGCCATCGAGGGCGGGCTGCCGAGCGGCCCCGACGACGCCCTCATGAGCCTCCTCTACGAGTTCGACGTGCTCGCCGGGAAGTCGGCGCTGCACGATGAGCTGGTCCAGAAGCTCTACCTGCGCCAGCTCGACACCTACCGGCGCATCGTCCGGGCCGGTCGGGAGGGCGGGACCTTCGCGCCGCGGCTCGACGACGACCAGCTCGCCATGACCTTCGTCGCACTCGAGGACGCGTACGGCCTGCACATCGTCGGCGGGAACGCGCTCATGACCGTCGCGGCGGCATCGGCGGCGATGCGAGCGGTGGCCGCCGACCTGGGCTGCCCGAGCGTCGTCGCCGAGGTCGCAGCGGACTGACGCGCGCGACCGCCGGCTGCGTCGTCGGCCCTAGGTCCCGACCGGGCGCGAGCGAGCCCGGATACCGTGATGGCCGACGGCACGGCGGGCGCCGTCGCGCGAACGGGGAGCGGAGTCATGCGCGCACTGGTGGTGTACGAGACGATCTGGGGCAACACCGGCGCCCTGGCCGAGGCGGCGGCCGAGGGGCTGCGCGGCAGCGCAGGTGTCGATCGGGTCGACCTCGTCGCCGCGACCGGGGCTCCCGCCGCGATCGACCCGGAGATCGACCTCGTGGTCGTCGGCGGACCGACGCACGCGTTCTCGATGTCGACCGCGTCGTCGCGGAGCAACGCCCGCCAGCAGGGTGCGACGGACATCCCGGCGCGCGGCATCAGGGAGTGGATCGCCGAACTCGCGCCGCCGTCGACGGCGGTCGCGGTCGCGACGTTCGACACGCGGACGGTGCATCCGCGCCTCCCGGGATCAGCGGCGAAGAAGGCGATGAAGGCGCTCGTCGCCAAGGGGTTCCGGCCCGTCGATTCGCCCCAGACCTTCGGCGTGCACGGCTATTCGGGTCCGATCGCGGACGGCGAGCTCGAGCGGGCACGCGAGTGGGGCGCGACGCTCACGGACGCATGACGCCGCGTGGCGGCATCCGCCTGCGCCCGGGACCGGGAGCGATCGATCGCGCGGTCAGCGGTCGACGTCGAGCCGGATGCGACCCCGGAACCGATCGGGGTCGCCCTCGTCGGCATCGGCCGCGGCGAAGGCGATGCCCTTGTCTCCGTCGCCCGGCACCGGGGCCGGAACGGGCAGCCGCGCCTGGCGGTCGACCTCGACCTGCGCCTCGTACTTGCGCGGCGCGAAGACCTCGTCGCCGATCATCATCACGGCGGACCCGCTGGGCTTGCCCCGCTTGGTCTTGTCGGACAGGTCGATCCACCCCTTGCGCGCGGCGAAGACGCCGAACGCGACCACCGCGCCGGCGATCATCAGGATGACCCACCAGTCCACCCGGCGATTCTAGACGGCCTGACTCCCCCTCACGTTCAGGGCTTCCACAGGACCGGGTCTCCCGCCCCGGGCCGCTTCCCCGTCAGGGGACCCGCTGCAGCCAGTCCTCCGTCGCGAACTTCGAGGCGACGAGCGCCTCGGCCTCGGCGAGCTCGTCGGCCGTGACCGCCCCGGGCGTCGCGCCGTACAGGCTCGCGAACGTCTCCTTCAACCGCTCGATGATCTCGGCCCGGGCGAGCCCGGTCTGCGACCGCAGCGGGTCGACGCGCTTGGCCGCCGACGCGATGCCCTTGTCGCTGATCTTCTCGCGGCCGATCCGAAGCACCTCGAGCATCTTCTCGTTGTCGAGGTCGTACGCCATGGTCACGTGGTGCAGCACGCCGCCCGAGCCGAGGCGCTTCTGCGCGGCCCCGCCGATCTTGCCCGCCGGGCTCGCGATGTCGTTCAGCGGCTGGTACGTCGCCTCGATGCCGAGCGAGCGCAGCCCCTGCAGCACCCAGTCGTCGAGGAACGCGTACGAGTCGGCGAAGCTCATGCCCTGCACGAGCTCGGCCGGCACGTACAGCGAGTAGGTGACGACGTTGCCCTTCTCCATCATCATCGCGCCGCCCCCCGAGATGCGGCGGACCACGTCGAAGCCGTAGCGGGACGCGCCGTCGGGATCGACCTCGTTCCTCACCGACTGGAACGAGCCGATCACGACGGCCGACTCCTCCCACTCCCAGAACCTGAGCGTCGGCTTGCGCCGGCCCTCGCCGACGCGAGTCGCGAGCACCTCGTCGAGCGCCAGGTGCACGCGCGGCGGCACGGCGGCGTCGTGCACGATCTCCCACTCGTAGTCCGACCAGGTCCGGGCATCCGTCATCGCACGGCGCACGGCAACGGCGATCGCCTCGGCCGAGAACCCGAGCATGACCGCGTCGGGGCGCAGCCCCTTCGTGATCGCGGCCGCGATCTGCTTGGCGTCGGATGCCGCGGGCAGCCCGTCGAGCGCCCGGTTCAGGTCGCCGAGCGCCTCGTCGGGTTCGAGGAAGAAGTCGCCCGCGACGCGCGCGTCGCGGATCGCCCCGTCGACGACGTCGAAGTCGACGATCACGAGCTTGCCGCCGGGGACCTTGTACTCACCGTGCATGCCCCAAGCCTACGGATGCCGCGGCGACATGCGTCCCTGGGCGTAGGCTCGGCCACGGAGCATCCGTTCGGCTGCGAGGGGGACGCCGCGATGACCACCCTGTACCTGGCACGACACGGCGAGACCGTGTGGCACGGCGAGCACCGGTACGCGGGCTCGTCCGACATCGACCTCACGGCGAACGGACTCGCGCAGGCCGACCAGCTCGCCGAGTGGGCGTCGCGCGCGAGGCTCTCGGCGGTCGTGTCCTCGACGCTCGCCCGGGCGCACGCGAGTGCCGAGCCCGCCGCCGCGGCGGCCGGCGTGGAACTGCGCACCGACCCGAGGCTCGTCGAGATCGACTTCGGCGACGGCGAGGGCCTCGCCCCGCGGGAACTCGAGGAGCGGATGCCCGAGGCCTGGGCGGCCTTCGGCCGGAATCCGGCCCGCAGCCCGCTCCCCCGCGGCGAATCGGGCCTCGACGGCATCGCGCGCGCCGAACCCGCATTGCGCGAGCTCGTCGCCGAGTTCGGGATCGGCGACGCCACGGTCGGCGGCTCGGCGGCGTCCCGGCGCGGCCGTCGGGTGCTCGTGGTGTTCCACGGCACGCTGCTCCGGCTCCTGCTGTGCGACTGGCTGGGCGTCGACCCCGACCGCTACCGCGACCTGTTCCCCGAGGTCGCGAACTGCGCACTGACCGAGGTGCGGTTCGAACGGGTCGACGGGCGGGTGCAGCCGCGACTCATCGGGTTCAACGTCCCCGCCCTGCGCTGACGGGGAGCCGGTGCGATCGCGTGCGCCGACACGTCGACCGCCGGGCCGCCTCAGTCGACCGCGAAGCGCTCGTCGAGCCAGCGGACGAGGTCGCCGCGGACCTCCTCCTGATTCGTCTCGTTGAAGATCTCGTGCCGGGCGCCGTCGTAGACGGTGAGGGTGACGTCGGCGAGGCCGCCGCGCGAGGCGTACGCGTTCGCGAGCTTCAGTGCGCTCTTCTCGCCGCCGAGCGCGTCGTCGGAGCCGACCATGATGAGCAGCGGGAGCTCCTCGGGGAGGCCCCGTCCGGGACGGCCGAGCAGGCGGGCGGCCTCGATCAGCCCGAACAGCTGCTGCAGCGGCACCGCGGTGGTGTACGGGTCGGCGACGAACGCCTCGGCGACCGCCGGATCGCGGGAGAGCCATTCGAGTCCGGTGGTCCCGAGGTGCCGGTGGCGACGGTTCAGGTCGCCCGAGTTCATGTGGATCGGCGTTCGATACGCCGTGCCGGTGAGCACCACCGCGTCCCAGTCGTGCGGGTGCCGCTCGAGCAGGATCTGCGCCATCAGCGAGCCCCACGAGTGCCCGAGGAGCACGAGCGGCACCCCGTCGCCCTCGGTCTCGCGGATGACCCCGGTGAAGAGGTGCACGTCGTGGATCGCCGCGCGCAGTCCGCCCGGCCCGAGCCGGCCCATCCGGTCGAGGTCGCCGCCGTGCTGCTCGAACCCCGTCTGGCCATGGCCCCGGTGGTCATCGGCCCAGACCGAGTAGCCCGCGGCGTTCAGCGCCTCGACGAGGGCGCCGTAGCGCCCGATGTGCTCGCCCACGCCGTGCACCAGCTGGACGACTGCGACCGGCTCGGGCACGCGCCAGTGCTGGTAGTGGATACGCACGCCCTGCGGGTCGGTGAACGTCGGCATGCGCTCATCCTGCCACCGGCGAGCGCCCGGCGACGCGAGGTCAGGCCTCGCGCGTGACCTCGACCGACACGAACAGCTCGGATGCACTCGGGCCCGCGTACACCCCGCGGAGCGGGGCCACGTCGGTGTAGTCGCGTCCTCGCCCGACGAGCACGTGCAACTCGCCCGCCTCCGCGAGGTTGGTGGGGTCGTAGCCGCGCCAGGTGCCGGAGAACCACTCCACCCACGCGTGCGACTCGCCGGCGACCGTCACGCCGACGGGCGCCTCGCGGTCGGGGTGCAGGTACCCCGACACGTACCGGGCCGGGATGCCGACCGAGCGGAGGGCCCCCACGACGAGGTGCGCCATGTCCTGGCAGACGCCCTTGCGTTCGGACCACGCCTCCCGGGCCGTGGAGTTGACCGCCGTCACGCCCGTGACGTACTCGACGGCGTCGCCGATGGCACGGCTGATCTCGAGCGCGGTCTCGCCGACCGGCATGCCCTCGCCGGCGATCTCCGCGGCGAGCGCGGCGACCTCGTCGGGGGGCTCGGTGGCATCCGTCTGCGTCGTGAACTCGACGAACGGCACGCTCGAGACGCGGATGGCGGCGAGCTCCCCCCACGTCGGCTCGGGGCCGCGGCCGGGCACCGGACGCACCTCGACCACGCTCGTCGCGGTCACCGAGAGCTCCCGGTGCGGCGTCAGCACCTCGAACGTCGAGACGCGCGTGCCCCAGTAGTCGAGGTAGGCGTGCTGGGTCGCGCCGGGGCGGATGTCGAGCGCGGCGTGCATCACGAACTGCTCGCCGCCCGAGTACGGCAGCATCCGCGCCTCGTTGTAGGAGGCGGTCGCGGCCTCCTCGTACGAGAAGCCCGTGCGATGGACGATGCGAAGTCGGCTCATGAGACCTCCCCGATCCAGACGGGCACCGCGCTCGTCGGGAAGTAGCGCTGGCGGATCGCATCGGTCGCGGCCGAGACGAACTCCTGCACGCGTTCCATGTTCCCCGAGAGGTCGTGCAGGATGTCGCCGATGGGCCGGTACTCGAGCTCGGAGCGGATCTGGCCCAGCAACCGCTGCGCCTGGTCGGTGACGCCGACGCGGCCCGCACGCGGGTCGATCTCGCGCAGCGATTCCTCGGCGCGGATGACGCTCGAGATGATCGAGCGCGGGAACAGCCGGTCGAGCAGCAGGAACTCCGCAGCCGAGAGCGTCGACGGAACCCCGCGGTAGCTGCGCAGGTACGCCTCGTAGCCGCCGCAGCTGCGCAGGATGGTCGTCCAGCTCGGCCCGCTCGCCTCGGTGAGCGATCGCGTCGCGAGCAGGCGTGCGGTCATGTCGGCCCGCTCCACGGCTCGGCCGAGGCTGAAGAAGTGCCAGGCCTCGTCACGGCTCGAGGCCGAGTCGACGACGCCGACCGCGAGCGCGGAACGGTCGCGCACCCAACGGAAGAACTCGTGGGTCTTGTCGGATGCCACGTGGCGGGGCATCCGCGCATTCGTGTGGTTGATCGCCTCCCAGAGCTCGGTCGAGACGATCTCCCGCGCCCGGCGCGCGTTCTCGCGCGCCGCGGTGACCGAGTGGGCGATGGACGCCGGATGGTGCGGGTCGACGGCGAGCAGCGCGATCACGTCCTGCGGGCCGAGGCTCACGTCGTCGTTGGGCTCGCTCCCCATGACCGCCATCAGGGCGCGGCAGGCCGAGTCCTCGTCGATCCAGGGGTCCTCGAGCAGGAGCTGGAGGTGGACGTCGAGGATGCGCGCCGTGCCGTCGCTGCGCTCGATGTACCGGCCGATCCAGAACAGGCTCTCCGCGATGCGGCTCAGCATGGCTCCGCCTCCCCTCGGGTCGGACGTCGCGACGGTCGCTGCTGCTGCTGCTGCTGCTGTTGCTGCTGCCGGACCGGGGCGTCCTCGTCCTGCGGCGAGGACTCCGGACGGTGCCGGTGGTGCGGGCTGGCGGCGGCGCCGTCGCCGAGCAGCGGGATGGCGGCGGTCACGGGCGCGGTCGCCTGGTCCGCGACGATCGACCCGACGCCCGCTCCTGACGGGTTCGGGCTCGGCACGATGCCCGCGACCGGGCCGGTCGTGACCGAGTCGTCGAGCACCCAGGTGTCCTTCGACCCGCCGCCCTGGCTGGAGTTGACGACCAGTTGCCCCTCGGGCAGCGCGACGCGCGTGAGCCCGCCGGGGAGCACCCAGACGTTCTCGCCGTCGTTCACCGCGAAGGGGCGCAGGTCGGCGTGGCGGGGACGCATGCCGTCCTCGACGAGCGTCGGCAGCGTCGAGAGCTGCACCACTGGCTGCGCGATCCAGCCTCGCGGGTCGGCGAGGAGTCGGGCGCGCAGGTCGGCGAGCTCGCCGCGCGAGGCATCGGGACCGACCACCAGCCCCTTGCCGCCGGAGCCGTCGACGGGCTTGACCACGAGCTGGTCGAGCCGGTCGAGCACCTCGGCGAGCGCCTCGGGCTCCTCGAGCCGCCAGGTGTCGACGTTCGGCAGGATCGGCTCCTCGCCGAGGTAGTACCTGATCAGGTCGGGGACGTAGGTGTACACGAGCTTGTCGTCGGCGACGCCGTTGCCGACCGCGTTCGCGATCGTGACGTGGCCGAGCCGGGCGGCGAGCATGAGTCCCGGCGCGCCCAGCACCGAGTCGGGCCGGAACTGCTGCGGATCGAGGAACTCGTCGTCGACGCGGCGGTAGATCACGTCGACGCGGGTGGGGCCGGCGGTCGTGCGCATCCAGACCCGGCCGCCCGAGCAGAACAGGTCGCGCCCCTCGACGAGCTCGACGCCCATGAGCCGGGCGAGCAGCGTGTGCTCGTAGTACGCCGAGTTGTACACGCCGGGGGTCAGGACCACGATGTTCGGCTCGTCGACCCCCTCGGGTGCGCTCGCGCGGAGCGCCTGCAGCAGTCGGTTCGGGTAGTCGCCGACCGGTCGGACGCGCATCGACGTGAAGAGCTCGGGCAGGGTCTGGGCCATCACGCGACGGTTCGAGATCACGTAGCTGACCCCGCTCGGCACGCGCACGTTGTCCTCGAGCACGCGCCAGTCGCCGACCTCGTCGCGGATGACGTCGATGCCGGCGACGTGGATGCGCACGCCGTTCGCGCTGACGATCCCGGCTGCCTGCCGATGGAAGTGGCTGGACGAACTGATGAGCGCCGCCGGGATCACGCCGTCGCGGACGCAGTTCTGCGGGCCGTACACGTCGCCGAGGAACCGCTCCAGCGCTCGGACGCGTTGCGCGACGCCGGCCTCGACCACGTTCCACTCCCGCGCCGCGATCACGCGGGGCACGGCGTCGAGCGGGAACGGCCGCTCCTCGCCCGCGAAGTCGAACGTGACGCCCTGGGCGAGGTAGCTGCTCGCGAGCGCGTCGGTGCGGCCGCGGAGCTCGTCCTGGGTCATCCGCGCCAGCGCGGGGTAGAGCTCCCGGTAGGGCTCGCGAACGCTGACGGAGTCGGAGGGGAACATCTCGTCCCACGGTCGTTCACGACTCCGCCGTCTCGACCGCGTCGCCGCGTATCCGTCGAAGAGGCTTCCCATGTCCTGACTGTTCCAGTCGAGCGTTTCGAGGGTGTTACCGACGCGAGTCTACGGGAAATCGCGCGGGAATCATTAGGCACACTAATTTGTTAGGCTAACGACATGACCGACATCCTCGCCTCGACGGGCGCGCATCCCCGAACACGGCGGCCGTCCCTCGCAGAGCAGAGCACCGAGTTCCGCCTCGCGGTCATGCGACTCGCCCGACGCATCCGCCAGGAGCGCGCCGACGCCGAGCTCAGCGCCACGCAGTACGCCGCGCTCGCATGGACCGCGAGCGAGGGCCCGCTCACCCCCGGCCGGCTCGCGGAGCTCGAGCGGGTCACTCCCCCGTCGATGAACCGCACCGTGAACTGCCTCGTCGAGTCGGGCCTGCTCGTGCGCGAGAGCTCGCCCGACGACGGCCGCAAGGTGCTGCTCCACGCGACCGAGGCGGGTCACGAGATCGTCCGCGAGACCCGACGTCGTCGCGACGCCTGGCTCGCCAAGCGGTTCGCCACCCTCTCCCCCGACGAGCGCGACACGCTCGGCGCCGCCACCGACATCCTCAGGAGGCTCACCGACCAGTGAGATCCATGTTCCGCTCCCTCGCCTCCGTCGACTACCGCATCTGGTTCATCGGCGCGCTCGTCTCCAACATCGGCGCCTGGATGCAGGCCACGGCCCAGAGCTGGGTCGTGCTCACCGAGCTCACCGACAACGACGCGCTCGCGGTCGGCATCACGATGGCCCTGCAGTTCGCTCCGCAACTGCTGCTCGTGCCCGTGACCGGCCTCATCGCCGACCGCTTCGAGCGCCGGAAGATCCTGATGTTCACGCAGTCGGCGCTCATGCTGCTCGGGCTCGCGCTCGGACTCCTGCTGATCCTCGGGCACGCGGAACTCTGGCACCTCTACGTCTTCGCCGGGCTGCTCGGCATCGTGAACGCCGTCGACATCCCCGCGCGCCAGACCTTCGTCGCCGACCTCGTCTCGTCGTCGAACATGTCGAACGCGGTCGCCCTCAACTCGGCGTCGTTCAACGCGGCGCGCATGATCGGCCCGGCCCTCGCGGGCGTGCTCATCGTGCTCGTCGGCACCGGCTGGGTGTTCGTCATCAACGCGGTCACGTTCATCGCGGTCCTCGACGCACTCGCGCGGCTGCGGCGTTCGAACCTGCGACGGATGCCGCGGGCCCCCCGCGAGCGCGGCGCGTTCGTCGCGGGCTTCCGCTACGTCGCCGGCCGCCCCGACCTCGTCGTCGTGTTCACGATGGTCTTCCTCGTCGGCGCGTTCGGCATGAACTTCCCGATCTTCTCCTCGACGATGGCGGTCGAGTTCGGCCGCGGCGCCGGCGAGTACGGGCTGCTGTCGTCGATCCTGGCGATCGGATCGCTGACCGGCGCACTGCTCGCGGCGAAGCGCGAGCGCGCCCGCATCCGCGTCATCATCGGGGCCGTCGCCTTCTTCGGGATCGCGTCGGCGGTCGCCGCCGTCATGCCGACCTACTGGCTGTTCGCGGCATCCACCGTGTTCATCGGCTTCACGGTCGTGACCATGCTGACGACCGCGAACGGCTACGTGCAGACCACGACCGATCCGCTGCTGCGCGGTCGCGTCATGGCGCTATACATGGCCATCCTCTCCGGCGGGACGCCGATCGGCGCCCCGATCGTCGGCGCCGTCGCGAACGCCTGGGGCCCGCGTTGGGCGCTCGGCGTGGCGGCGGTGGCGGCGGGCATCGCCGCGCTCATCGGCCTCGGCTGGCTGATCGTGGCGCGCGGCCTGCGGGTCGTGCGCCATCCGGTCGGCCGGCGGATGCCGCGCTTCGCGCTCGCGTATGCGGAGGCGCCCACGGCGGCGATCGCCGTGCCGATCACGCGACCCGTCGACCTGCCGACGACGAGCACGTCCCCGATCGACCTGGTCGCGTCGACGACGCCGATCGAAGTGCCCGGCCGCGCTCCGGGCGCGGGCGACCTGCCCGGCAGGCACACGGCGCGTCGGCCTTCCGGCAGCGCCGCCGCCTCGGCGCGAACCCGCCCCCGCGCGCAGCGATCCGGCGCCTGAGGACGATCTCCGCCGCCGGACGCGGGTGCGCGGATCGCATCGTGCGCGGCCGGAGTCCACCCCTTGACCTTCCTGCGAACGTCGGGCAAGGGTGGAACGCGTCCGGGCCGGGCCCTACCGGTGCGTCCGGACGACCCGGACGGCACCGTGCCCCCGGTTCTGACCACCCCATGGGAGAGACCGTGCGAAGAAGAACTCGGAATGCCACGTTCGCCGCGGTCGCCGCAACCGCGGCGATCGCACTGACCGCGACCGGAGCCCAGGCCGCGGTACCGACGAACACGACCGCGCTGCAGGACGCCGTCACCTCCGACGGCATCATGGCGCACCTCGAGGAGTTGCAGGCCATCGCCGACGCCAACGGCGGGACCCGCGCGAGCGGCACGCCGGGGTACGGCGCGTCGATCGACTACATCGAGGGCGTCCTCGACGCGGCCGGCTACGTCACGACGCGGCAGGACTTCACCTTCAACTCGTTCACCGAGCTGAGCGACGCGGAGATGGATCGGGTCTCGCCCGACCCGACGTCCTACGTGCTCTTCGAGGACTTCGTCACCGCCGAGTACTCGGGCAGCGGCGACGTGACGGCGCCGCTCGAGGCCGTCGACCTCGTGCTTCCGCCCGGGACGTCGGCGAACACCTCGTCGAGCGGCTGCGAGGCATCCGACTTCACCGGCTTCACGGTCGGCAACATCGCGCTCGTCCAGCGCGGCACGTGCGCGTTCGCCGACAAGGCGGCGAACGCGTTCGACGCCGGGGCGAGCGGCGTGATCATCTTCAACGAGGGCCAGGACGGCCGCCAGGAGACGCTGAACGCGACCCTCGGCGACGCCTTCGGCGACGACATCCCGGTCGTCGGGACCTCGTTCGCGATCGGCGACGAGCTCGCGACGCTCCTGGCCTCCGGCGAGGTCGTCATGCACCTGAAGACCGACACGCTCATCGAGCTCGACGTGCCGACGCAGAACCTCATCGCCCAGACCCCGACGGGTCGGACCGATCGCGTGATCATGGCCGGCGCGCACCTCGACTCGGTGTCGGGCGGCGCGGGCATCAACGACAACGGCTCCGGCTCGGGCGCGATCCTCGAGACCGCGCTCCAGATGGCCGAACTCGGCATCCAGCCGCGCAACGCCGTGCGCTTCGCGTGGTGGGGCGCCGAGGAGGCGGGCCTGCTCGGTTCGCAGTTCTACGTCGACTCGCTTCCGAAGAAGCAGGCGAACAACATCGAGCTGTACCTGAACTTCGACATGGTCGGCTCGCCCAACTACGCGAACTTCGTGTACGACGGCGACGGCGACGCGTTCGGCATCAAGGGTCCGAGCGGCAGCGACGACATCGAGCACCTCTTCAGCGACTTCTTCGAGTCGATCGGCGTCGCGTCCGAGCCGACGGCGTTCGACGGGCGGTCCGACTACGACGCGTTCATCAGCGCCGGGATCCCCGCGGGCGGCCTGTTCACGGGCGCTGAGGGCGCGAAGACCGCCGACCAGGTCGCGCTCTACGGCGGGCTCTCGGAGTTCGACGGCGAGCCCGTGTCGTACGACCCGTGCTACCACCAGGCCTGCGACAGCCTCGACCCGATCGGGGACGGGGCCGACGCCGGCCTGTACGAGGCGCTGAACGCCGCCTACGGCGGTGCCCTCGAGTACGACGGCACGATCAGCAACGTCAACCAGGAGGGCCTCGGCGACATGGCCGACGCCGTCGCGCACGCGGTCCTCACCTACGCGATGTCGACGTCGTCCGTGAACGGCACGGCGAAGGCCTCGTCGAAGGCGGCGGAGAAGGCCGGCGACCACCTGGGCGCCCACCTGTTCCGCTGATCCGCGGCTGAAGCATTCGGCCCTCCCGTGCTCGTCACGGGAGGGCCGAACCGTGTCAGCGCCCGGTCGACTCCCGCACGACGAGCTCGGGCTGGAACTGCACCTGCTCGGGCTCGAAGTCGGCCCCGTCGCGCGCCTCGCGGAGCAGCAGGTCGACCGCGGTGTAGCCGATGAGCCACGCGGGCTGCCGGATCGACGAGAGCGGCACGACGGCGGCCTGCGCGAAGTCGATGTCGTCGTAGCCGATGAGCGCGATGTCGCCGGGCACTCGGACGTCGCCGAGCATCATGAGCGCCTGCAGCACGCCGACGGCGAGCAGGTCGTTCGCGCAGAAGATCGCGTCGGGCCGGTGCTCGGACGCCCGGTCGCGGATCGCCTCCCCCGCGGCGCGGCCCTCGAGCACCGTGGTGCCCGACGTCTCGACGACCTCGAGTGTCGCACCCGGCGTCTCCGCGGCTGCGCGGCGCGCGCCCTCGAGCCGGTCGGCGACCTGCCGGATCGACGCGGGCCCGCCGACGAAGGCGATGCGGCGGCGTCCGGACTCGACGAGGTGCCGCACGGCCATCGCACCGCCGACCACGTCGTCGACCGCGACCGACGAGAAGCGACGGTCGGGCGCCTCGCGGTCGACCAGCACCACGGGGACCCCGCGCGACCGCGCGCGCTCGAGGCGCGGCAGGTCGTCGGAGCGGGGCGAGATCAGCACGCCGTGGACGCGCTGCTCCTCGAAGAGGTCGAGGTAGGCGCGCTCCCGGTCGGGATTGTCGTCGCTGTTGCCGAGGAGGATCGTCATGCCGTCCTCGGCCGCACGGTCCTCCGCTCCGCGAGCCACGTCGGTGAAGAACGGGTTGCGCACGTCGAGCACGACCAGGCCGATCGACCGACTGCGGCCGGCGCGCAATTGGCGGGCGGCGTCGTTGCGGACGAATCCGAGCTCGTCGATCGCCGCGAGCACGCGCGCGACCGTGTCGGGCGCGACCTTCTCGGGCCGGTTGAGCACGTTCGAGACGGTGCCGACCGAGACGGATGCCGCTGCCGCGACCTCGCGCACGCTCACTGCCATCGGACTCCCCTCCGCGTCGGAGTCTACGAGGCGGACGCCGGGGTCATGATGGAAAGCCTCTTCCGCCTGCGCATCGCGCTTGCGGGATCTGCGAACCTGATCTATCTTTGAAACGATTCATGACGAACGGAGAGCTCGACGATGAGCACTGGCACCACGCAGCGGGTCTGCTTCCAGCTGCAGGTCGACCCCGCTCGCCTCGACGAGTACCGCGATCGCCACGCCGCGGTCTGGCCCGACATGCTCCGGGCCATCGAGGCATCCGGCCGACGCAACTACTCGCTCTTCCTCCGCGAGGACGGCCTGCTCATCGGCTACTACGAGGTCGACGACGACGACGACGCCCAGGCGGCCCTCGCGAACGACCCGCGCACCGCGCGGTGGGAGGCCGAGATGGCCGAGTTCTTCGTGACCCTCGACGGCCCACGCCCCGACCAGGGCGCCCCCCGAATCCCCGAGGTGTTCCACCTCGAAGACCAGCTCGCCGCGCTGGACCCAGACGCGGCATCCGCCACCACCCGCACAGAAAGCAGCGAATCGTGAGCACCATTCCGCAGACCGTCCTCGACCAGCTGGAGCTCCAGGCGATCGAACTGCCGAGCTGGGCGTTCGGCAACTCCGGCACCCGCTTCAAGGTGTTCGGCACGCCGGGCACGCCCCGCGATCCCTACGAGAAGATCGCGGACGCCGCGCAGGTCAACGCGTACACGAAGCTCGCGCCGACCGTCGCGCTGCACATCCCGTGGGACAAGGTCGACGACTACGACGACCTCCGCGCGCACGCGGAGGGCCTCGGCGTCTCCCTCGGCACGATCAACTCGAACACGTTCCAGGACGACGACTACAAGTTCGGCGCCCTGACCCACGAGGACCCCGCCGTCCGGCAGAAGGCGATCGACCACCACTTCGAGTGCATCGACATCATGCACGCGACCGGCAGCCGCGACCTCAAGGTCTGGCTCGCCGAGGGCTCGAACTACCCGGGCCAGGCCGACCTGCGCGGCCGCCAGGACCGCCTGCACGAGTCGCTCGCGACCATCTACGACCGCCTCGGCGACGAGCAGCGCCTCGTGCTCGAGTACAAGTTCTTCGAGCCGGCGTTCTACCACACGGACGTCCCCGACTGGGGAACGAGCTACGCCCAGGTCGCAGCCCTCGGCGACAAGGCGATGGTCTGCCTCGACACGGGCCACCACGCGCCCGGCACGAACATCGAGTTCATCGTCATGCAGCTGCTGCGCCTCGGCAAGCTCGGTTCGTTCGACTTCAACTCGCGGTTCTACGCCGACGACGACCTCATCGTCGGCGCGGCCGACCCGTACCAGCTGTTCCGCATCCTCTACGAGGTCGCCCGCGGCGGCGGCCTCAACCACCCGGACGTGGCGTTCATGCTCGACCAGTGCCACAACGTCGAGGACAAGATCCCCGGCCAGATCCGCTCGGTGCTGAACGTGCAGGAGATGACCGCCCGCGCGCTGCTCGTCGACACCGACGCGCTGCGCGCCGCGCAGGTCTCGGGCGACGTGCTCGAGGCGAACCGCATCTTCATGGACGCGTTCTACACCGACGTGCGCCCCGCCCTGGCCGAGTGGCGCGAGTCGCGCGGCCTCGCGGCCGATCCGATGACGGCCTTCGCCGGGTCGGGCTACCTCGCGAAGATCGCCGAGGAGCGCGTCGGCGGCGTGCAGGCCGGCTGGGGCGCCTGACCCCGCCCCCGAGACGGTCGCGGATGCCGGGTGATGCCCCCGGCCCCGGCATCCGCGAACCACCCCCCGGCCGGAGCGCAGCAGAGCGGAGGACGCGACCATGACCGATCCGTACGACTCGGCGGACGGACTCGTCCGCGTCTACCCCGCCGGCGCCACGACCGCCGGGACCGCCGGGACCACGCCCGCGCTCGTGTGGGCGCACGGCGGCGGCTTCGTCGCGGGCGACCTCGACATGCCCGAGGCCGACTGGGTCGCGCGCTCGTTCGCCGCGCGCGGTGTCACGGTCGTCTCGATCGACTACCGGCTCGCGGGCGGCGGATGCCGCTACCCCGACCCGTCCGACGACGTGCTCGCCGCGTGGCGCTGGACCTCCGCGCACGCCGGTCACCTCGGCATCGACCCCGCGCGGATCGTCGCCGGTGGGGCGAGCGCCGGGGGCAACCTCACTGCGGGCGCCGTGCTCCGCGCGCTCGACGGAGCCGCGCCCGTGCCGGCGGGGGTCTTCCTCGCCTACCCGATCCTCCTCGCCGTGCAGCCGGCGCCGGATGCCGCGCTCCGGGCGATGCTCGACGCGAACCCCGCCGCCGACCGCTTCGGGCCCGCGCGCGTGCGCGCCATGTACGAGGACTTCCTCGGCGGGCCCGTCGACGACGCGCCGCTGCCCGCCGTGCCCGGCCGCGCCACGCCGGAGGACGTCGCGGGATACCCGCCCGTGCTGATGGTCAACGGCGAGGCCGACGAGCTCCGCGTCTCGGGCGAGGCCTTCGCGGCCACGCTCGTCGCCGCGGGCGTGCCGGTCATGCTCGTCACGGAGCCCGGCACCGAGCACGGCCACCTGAACCGGCCCGACGAGCCCGCGGCATCCGCCACCGTCGACCGCGCCGTGCGCTGGATCGACGACCTCGATCGGGAGCGCGTGGCGCCCCGCCGACCGGAAGGGGCACGCGGCGCGCGACCGGGGGGTCAGCGGCTGGTGTAGCCCCCGTCGATCGGCAGGGCGATCCCGGTGATCATCGCGGCGCCGTCGCCGAGGAGGAAGACGATCGGTGCGGCGATGTCGTCCTCCGTCGCCCACCGGTGGAGCGGCATCGCGTCGAGGAAGGGTCCCTCGATGTCGGGACGCCCCCAGTACCAGGCCGACATCGGCGTCATGACGACGGTGGGGTTCACGCTGTTGACGCGGATCCCGTAGCCCCCGAGCTCGAGGGCCGAGACTCGGGTGATGTTGTCGAGCGCGGCCTTCGACGAGCCGTACGAGATGTGGCCCGCGAGCGCGACCAGGCTCGCCTGGCTGGAGACGTTGACGATCGAGCCGCCCTTGCCGACCCGGATCATCTCGCGTGAGGCGTACTTCGTCACCAGCAACGAACCGCGCGCGTTGATGCTCATGACCCGGTCGAAGACCGAGATGTCGGTCTCCATCGGGGTGGCGATCTCACCACCCCACCCACCGCAGTTCACGACGCCGTAGAGGTCGCGGCCTTCGATGGCGGTTCGGATCTCGTCCTCCGACTCGAGGTCGAAGACGAGCGGCGTCGCCCCGGTCTCGGCGACGATCGACGCGACGCTCTCGGCGGTGCGGCCTGCAGCGAGCACGTCGGCTCCCGCGGCCACGAGGTGCCGGACGGTGGCGCCGCCGATGCCTCCGCCGGCGCCGGTGACGAGGATGGTACGGCCGCTGAGATCGGTCATGGGAGTGCTTCCTGTTCCAAGTTCGAGATGGGTGGGGCCGCACTGCGAGAGGCGGTGCCGCCGTGGGACATGACTACCACAGAATTCCGGGGATGTCTCCGGTGTCATGGCGATTGTCCCATAGACCTTGACACCGGTGACATGTCGGCGTAGTTTCACAGGTCACGGCGGACCCACCGCCGGGCCCGGGCGTCGCTCGACGCACCCCTGATGCTCCGCATCGACCGAGGAAGATCACATCGCCGTGTTCAGCACCCATTCGAATCCGCCAGAGACCGTCAGCGAGAGCCTCGGGGCGCTCGTCCGACGCGCGCGTTCCCTCGCGGAACCCGGTCGGCGCCGGATCCTCGGCATCACGGGCACCCCGGGCGCCGGGAAGTCGACCGTCTCCGAGGCGCTGCTGGCGGCCCTGGGCGACCGGGCCGTCGGGGTCCCCATGGACGGATTCCACTACGCGAACGCCGAACTCGTGCGACTCGGCCGGCGCGACCGCAAGGGCGCACCCGACACCTTCGACGTCGACGGCTACGTCGCCCTGCTCGGTCGACTGTCCGTGCAGGGCGAGGGCGTCATCTACGCACCCCGCTTCGACCGCTCGCTCGAGGAGTCCATCGGTTCCGCGATCGCCGTGCGCGGCGAGGTCCCGCTCGTGGTCACGGAGGGCAACTACCTCCTGCACGACGAGCACGGCTGGGACGAGGTGGCCTCCCGGCTCGACGAGGTCTGGTACCTCGACGTCGATCCGGACCAGCGACGCGAGCGGCTGCTGGCGCGGCGGCGCTCGTTCGGGCATCCCGCCGACGAGGCGGCCGCCTGGGTGCGGGACGTCGATGAACGCAACGCGGAGCTCGTCCAGCGGGCGCGCGAGCGAGCCGACCTCATCGTTCGCGTCACATCGATCGATACGGGCGTGGACGAGTCCTCCGCCCCTCAGGAAGGAGAGCAGGCATGAGTATCGCTTCTTCGGTTCCGGTGCTGCAGGCGCGGGGGCTTTCGCGTCAGTTCGGGCAT
>NZ_WKJD01000007.1 GCF_009674665.1 Agromyces kandeliae | reverse complement strand
GGGGTGCGAGGCGGTCGGCGGCGGCGCTCAGCGCGATCGGCGACGCCGGGCCAGCCCGACCCAGAGCAGGGCGATCCCGCCGATCGCCACGATCGGGCCGATCACGGCCCACATCGTGACCCCGGACATCACCGAGCCCGGCAGGATGCCGACGCCCTGCAGAGTCCAGATGGTGCCGCTGACGGCGAGCACGGCGCCGAGGATGATCATGAGCAGGTTCACCGAACGGTCCTCTCCACGCGGGCGCAGGGGCACCCGGTCCCCACTCGAGCACGGAACGGGAGGAACTTCTGGATGGCGCGCCGCCGCGGCATCCGCTCTCACCGGCGTGTCGTCGGATTCTTCCTCCCGTTCGCGCACCGTGGGTGCGGCGCGCGGGCCGCGTCACATGTTGATCATGTGCCCGGTGAGGCCGTGGAACGCCTCCTGCAGCGCCTCCGAGAGCGTCGGGTGCGTGTGCACGTTGCGGGCGAGCTCGAGCGCGCCGAGGTCCCACTTCTGCGCGAGGGTGAGCTCGGGGAGCAGCTCCGAGGCGTCCGGGCCGATGAGGTGGCCGCCCAGCAGTTCGTAGTGGGTCTTGTCGGCGACGAGCTTCACGAAGCCCACCGGGTCGCCGAGGCCGTTCGCCTTGCCGTTCGCGGAGAACGGGAACTTCGCGACGATCACGTCGTGGCCCTCGTCGCGTGCCTGCTGCTCGGTGAGGCCGAACGACGCGACCTGCGGCGAGCAGAACGTGGCCCGCGGCATCATCCGGTAGTCGCCGAGTTCCATGGTCTCGGCGTCGGCGATGGTCTCGGCTGCGACGACGCCCTGCGCTTCGGCGACGTGCGCGAGCATCAGCTTCGCGGTCGCGTCGCCGATCGCGTAGATGTGCGGCACGTTGGTGCGCATGCGCTCGTCGATCGCGATGGCGCCGCGCTCGGTGAGCTGCACGCCGGTCGCGTCGAGCCCGAAGCCCTCGACGTTCGGCGCGAAGCCGACGGCCATGAGCACCTTGTCGACCACGAGCGACCCGGGCTGGCCGTCGGCGCCGGTGTAGGTCACGGTGACCTGGCTGCCCTGGTCGGTGACGGTCTCGACCTTCGTGGACGTGAGGATCGGCACGCCGAGGTTGCGGTACTGGCGCGTGATCTCCTTCGAGACCTCGGCGTCCTCGTTCGGCAGGGCGCGGTCGAGGAACTCGACGACGGTGACCTCGACGCCGTAGTTGCGCAGCACGTATGCGAACTCCATGCCGATGGCGCCCGCGCCGACGATCGCGATCGATCGCGGCAGGTCGCGCGTGAGGATCTGGGTCTCGTACGTGACGACGTTGTCGGAGAGCTCGACGCCGGGGAGCAAGCGCACCCTCGAGCCCGTGGCGATGATCGCGTGGTCGAAGGTCAGCGACTCGACCGAGCCGTCGCCCTTCGCGACGTCGATGCCGTTCGGCCCGGTGAACGAGCCGCGGCCGTCGAACTCGGTGATGCCGTTCTTCTTCATCAGGAAGTGCACGCCCTTGACGTGCTTCTCGGAGACCTGGCGGCTGCGGTCGTACGCCGCGCCGAAGTCGAAGTGCACGTCGCCCGAGATGCCGAACGTGGATGCCTGGGAGTGGAAGATGTGCGCGAGCTCGGCGTTGCGCAGCAGCGCCTTCGAGGGGATGCAGCCGACGTTGAGGCAGACGCCGCCCCAGTACTTCTCCTCGATGACGGCGACCTTCAGGCCGAGCTGTGCGGCGCGGATGGCGGCCACGTAGCCGCCCGGACCCGCGCCCAGGACGATGACGTCGAAATGGCTGGTCATGGCGCCAAGCCTAGGCGCGGCGCGCCGGATCGGCACGGGTGGACGGTTCGCCGCTGCCAACCTTCGGCGGGTTCCGGACATCGCGTTCCGCAGCCCTCGTGGCCGGCCGCAGCCGGTCGTACCGTTGGCGGGTGAGCACCACCACCCCCTCCGGCACCAGCACCACCGCGTCGTCGACCGCGACGGCGCCGCGCCTCGGCGGCATCCGCACGTGGGCCCAGTTCCTCTCGGCCGGGCTCGTCTGGGGTGCCAGCTTCCTGTTCATGGCCGTCGCGCTGGGCGGCGTCTCGTTCACCCAGGTCGCGTGGACGCGCACCGTGCTCGGCGGCCTCACGCTCGGACTCGTCGTCCTCGCCGTGCGGCCGCGTGTCGCCGGCGGGCCGGTGCTGCCGCGCGAGCCGATCGTGTGGCTGCACTTCCTCGTCATCGGCGTCCTCGGATGCGTGATCCCGTTCCTGCTGTTCTCCTGGGCCCAGCAGAGCGTGACCTCGAGCCTCGCCTCGATCCTCAACGCGACGACGCCGATCATGACCGCGATCGCCGCCACGCTCGCCTTCCGGGTCGAGCGGCTGGACGCCTCGCGCTGGCTCGGCGTCGTCGTCGGCATCCTCGGGGTGGTCGTCATCATCGCGCCGTGGTCCTCCGAGCTCGGCGGCAGCCTCGCGGGCCAGTTGGCGTGCCTCGGTGCGACCGCCTGCTACGGCGTCATGTTCGGCTACACGCGCAAGTTCCTGAGCGGCCGGCCGATCGCGCAGACGACCTTCGCGTTCATGCAGGTGGGCATGGGCGCCGCCGTGATGCTGCTGCTCACGCCGCTGCTCGCGGTCGGGCCCGTGCGGCTCGATGCCGCGATCGTCGTGTGCCTCGCGATCCTCGGCATCCTGGGCACGGGGCTGGCGTACGTCTGGAACATCGGCGTCATCCGCGACTGGGGTCCGACGAACGCCTCGACCGTCACCTACGTCACGCCCGTGGTGGGCGTCGTGCTCGGCGTGCTGGTGCTCAGCGAGCCGCTGTCGTGGAACGAACCCGTGGGTGCGCTCGTCGTCATGCTCGGCATCCTGCTCGCCCAGGGTCGGGTGCGGATGCCGCTCGCGCGGCGCTCGGCCCAGGCCGGGTGACACCCGCCCGGCCCCTGTGCAGCCGCGTCGGGATGTGATGAGGTGAGCAGGTGACGAGCGCCTCCCAGCCCGCCCCGCATCCCGCCGTCGACGCGACCTCCTCCGCGGCGGACCTCGCCACGGCGTTCCGCGCGGGCGCGGCCACGCCCCTCGCGGTCGCCGAGGACGCCCTCGCCCGCATCGCCCGGTTCGAGCCGGTCGTGAACGCCTTCTCCGACCACGATCCCGATCAGGTGCGGGCGGATGCCGCGGCGAGCGCCGACCGCCACCGGCGCGGTGCGCCGATCGGCCCGCTCGACGGGGTGCCGGTCACGGTCAAGGAGAACATGCTGCGCGCGGGCGTCGCAGCGCGGTCGGGTTCCGCGGCATCCGCCCCGGTGGTGCCCGAGGCGGACTCGCCGATCGTGGCGCGGTTGCGCGAGGCGGGCGCCGTGATCCTCGGCTCGACGACCATGCCCGACTGGGGGATGCTCTCGTCGGGGGTCTCGAGCCTGCACGGCATCACCCGCAGCCCGCTCGACCCGGCGCTCACGGTCGGCGGTTCGAGCGCGGGGGCGGGCGCGGCCGCGGCGGCCGGCCTCGGCCCGATCCACATGGGCACCGACATCGGCGGATCGGTCCGGTTCCCGGCGGCGTGGCTCGGGCTCGTCGGGCTGAAGCCCAGCGCGGGGCGCGTGCCCATCGACCCGCCGTACCTCGGGCGCGTGGGCGGGCCGATCGGCCGCCGCGTCGCCGACCTCGCGGCGGCGATGGCGGTGGTGACGCGACCCGACGTGCGCGACCACACCTCGCTGCCGTACGAGCGGCTCGACTGGGCGGATCCGGCCGTCGACGTCCGCGGGCTCCGGATCGCCGTCCACACCGAGGCGGGAGCCGGGCTGCCCGTCGATCCGGAGGTCGCCGCGACGGTGCGGGCGGCCGCGGAACGGTTCGCCTCGGCGGGGGCGGAGGTCGTCGAGCTCGCGCCGTTCCTCGACGACGGGCTGCTCGGGCAGGTCGACCGGTTCTGGCGGGTGCGGTTCCGGCGCACCTACGACGACCTCACGCGCGAGGCGCGGGACCGCGTGCTGCCGTACATCGCCAGGTGGGTCGCGCCCGGCGCGGGCGTCTCGGGCACGGCCGCGCTCGCCGCGTACGACGACATCGGGGAGCTCAGGCACCGCACGGTCCTCGCGACCGCGGGGTTCGACGCCGTCCTGTCGCCGGTCGCGCCGATGGCCGCGTTCCCGGCCGAGCGGCCGATGCCGTGGGGCGAGGAGGACCTCGGGATGGCCCACATCGCGTTCACGCTCCCGTACAACATGTCGGGCCAGCCGGCGGTGAGCATCAACGCGGGAACGACCTCGGACGGTCGTGCGATCGCCCTGCAGGTCGCGGGTCCGCGCTTCGCCGACCTGGGGGTCCTCGCGCTCGCCGCGTGGTGGGAGCGCGAGCGGTCGGCGGATGCCGCGGTGCCGCCCGTTCCGCAGCCGACGGCGCGCTGACTCGGTCGGCATGCTGGCATCCACCTCGGTGGAATACCCCATCAGGGGAGTGCGTTCGAGTTGGTGCAAGTACCCCTCTGGGGTACTCTCGAACACGATCCGATCCAGAAGAGGAGAACTCCATGACCGAGCGCGAGTACCAGGTGAGCGGCATGACGTGCGGGCACTGCGAACTGTCGGTGCGCGAGGAGGTCGAGCAGTTGTCGGGCGTCACCGGCATCCGCGTCTCGGCCGCCGCAGGCACCCTCGCCCTCTCGGCCCCCGCCGACCTCGACGACGCCGGCGTGATCGGCGCGGTCGAGGAGGCGGGCTACTCCGCGGTGCGCGTCTGACGGCGATGACCGACCTCGCGACACCCGCCGCCGACGACCGCGTCGTCGAGCTCGACATCGGCGGCATGACCTGCGCCTCGTGCGCGATGCGGATCGAGAAGAAGCTCAACCGCCTCGACGGCGTCACGGCGACGGTGAACTACGCGACCGAGAGGGCGCGCGTCTCGGCGCCCGTCGGCGTCGACGACCCCGAGCTCATCGCGACCGTGGAGGCGGCGGGCTACCGTGCCCAGCTCCCCCCGCCGCCGGCCGCCGCCGGCGCCGCCGAGGCAGCCGGCGCGACCCCCGTGGAGGCCCGGGCCGACGCCGAACTGAGGTCGCTGCGCACGCGGCTCATCGCCGCGATCGCGCTCTCCGTCCCGGTGATCCTCCTCGCCATGATCCCGGCGCTGCAGTTCACGTACTGGCAATGGGCGTCGCTGGCGCTCGCCGCGCCCGTCGTGACGTGGGCGGCGTGGCCGTTCCACCGGTCCGCGCTCGTCAACCTGCGGCACGGCGCCGCGACGATGGACACGCTCGTCTCGCTGGGCGTGAGCGCCGCGTTCCTGTGGTCGCTGTACGCCCTGTTCCTCGGCACCGCGGGCACGCCCGGCATGGTGCACGGCTTCGAGTTCACGGTCGCCCCCAGCGACGGCGCGTCGAACCTCTACCTGGAGGTCGCCGCGGGCGTGACGATGTTCGTGCTCCTCGGTCGCTACCTCGAGAAGCGCTCGAAGCGCGCCGCCGGCGCCGCGCTGCGTGCCCTGATCGAGCTCGGCGCGAAGGACGTCGCGGTGCTCCGCGACGGCGTCGAGTCGCGGATCCCGGTCGAGCAGCTCGCGGTCGGCGACGCGTTCGTCGTCCGCCCCGGCGAGAAGATCGCGACCGACGGCGTCGTCGTCGAGGGGCGCAGCGCGGTCGACGCCTCGCTCGTGACCGGCGAGTCCGTGCCGGTCGAGGTCGAGACGGGCGACGCTGTGATCGGCGCCACGGTGAACGCAGGCGGACGCCTCGTGGTGCGCGCGACGCGCGTCGGCGCCGACACGCAGCTCGCGCAGATGGCGCGCCTCGTCGAGGACGCCCAGGCGGGCAAGGCCGAGGTGCAGCGGCTCGCCGACCGCGTCGCGGGCGTCTTCGTGCCGATCGTGATCCTCATCGCGATCGCGACGCTCGGCGTGTGGTTCGGCGCCGGGTTCCCGCCCGCCGCGGCGTTCACCGCCGCGGTCGCCGTGCTGATCATCGCGTGCCCGTGCGCACTCGGCCTCGCGACCCCGACCGCGCTCCTCGTCGGCACCGGTCGCGGCGCCCAGCTCGGCGTGCTCATCAAGGGGCCCGAGGTGCTCGAGTCGACGCGTCGCGTCGACACCATCGTGCTCGACAAGACGGGCACCGTGACGAGCGGGCGGATGTCGCTCGCGGGCGTGCACGCCGCGGACGGCGTCGACGAGGCCGACCTGCTCCGGCTCGCGGGGTCGCTCGAGCACGCATCCGAGCACCCGGTCGCGAAGGCGATCGCCGACGGCGCGGCCGCCAGGGTCGGCGGCCTGCCGACGCCCGAGTCGTTCGAGAACCGCCCCGGCCTCGGCGTGCACGGCATCGTCGACGGCCACCTGGTGCTCGTCGGACGGCGGGCGCTGCTCGCCGAGTGGGCGATCGACCCCGATCCCGAGGTCGAGGCATCCGCCGCCGCCGCCGAGGCCGAGGGCCGCACGGTCGTCGTCGTCGCCTGGGACGGCCGCGTGCGCGGCGCGCTGACCGTCGCCGACGCCGTGAAGGCCACGAGCGCCGATGCCGTCGGGCGGCTGCGCCGGCTCGGGCTCGAGCCGATCCTGCTCACCGGCGACAACGCGACCGTGGCGCGGCAGGTCGCCGCCGAGGTCGGCATCGAGCAGGTGATCGCCGACGTGCTGCCGGCCGACAAGGCCGCGGTCGTCGCCCGCCTGCAGGAGGAGGGCCGCACGGTCGCGATGGTCGGCGACGGCGTCAACGACGCGGCGGCGCTCGCGCAGGCCGACCTCGGCATCGCGATGGGCACGGGCAGCGACGTCGCGATCGAGGCCGCCGACCTCACGCTGGTCCGGGGCGACCTGCTCGCCGCCGTCGACGCGATCCGGCTGTCGCGCCGCACGCTCGGCATCATCCGCGGCAACCTGTTCTGGGCGTTCGCCTACAACGTCGCCGCGATCCCGCTCGCGGCGCTCGGGCTCCTCAATCCCATGCTCGCCGGTGCGGCGATGGCGTTCTCGAGCGTGTTCGTCGTCGGCAACAGCCTGCGCCTGCGCGCGTTCCGATCGGCGGTGCCCGCACCCCGTGCATGAGATTCGGCCCGGTGGGCCGCAGAAGGGCGTCGGTGGCGGATTCTCATGCGCTTCGGCCGTCGCCTAGGGTCGAAGCATGACCGCCGAGACTCCCGACCGCGCCGCCGACGCCAGCCAGACCCGGGGCGACGGCGCGGTCGACGAACGCGACGCCGCGATCACCATGCTCCTCGGCATCCGCTCGAGCATCGACAACATCGACGCGGCGCTCATCCACCTGCTCGCGGAGCGGTTCAAGTTCACCCAGCAGGTCGGTCGCCTGAAGGCCGAGCACGGCCTGCCGCCGAGCGATCCCGACCGCGAGAAGCGGCAGATCGAACGGCTCCGCTCGCTCGCGGAGGACGCGCACCTCGACCCGGCCTTCGCCGAGAAGTGGTTCAACTTCGTGGTGGCCGAGGTGATCCGCCACCACGAGGAGATCGCCGACGGCTCCGGGTCGGACCGCGCGTGAACTGGTACCCGACGCGGGTGCCGCCGCAGGTCGGGCGGCAGGTGCTCGTCACGGGGGCGAACGCCGGACTCGGGTTCTTCACCTCCGCCCGCCTCGCCCGTGCGGGCGCCCACGTGATCCTCTCCGGCCGGAGCCCCGAGCGGCTCGATGCGGCGGTCGCCGCGATCCGGGGGCGGATGCCGCGCGCCTCCGTCGACACGCTCGTGATCGACACGTCGTCGCTCGACTCCGTCGCCACGGCCGCCGACCACCTGCTCGATCGCGCGCCGCTGGACGCGGTCGTCCTGAACGCCGGCATGGTGCACACCCCGAGCGATCGCCGCGAGTCGGTCGACGGCCACGAACTCGTGCTCGCGACCAACGTGCTGGGTCACTTCGCGCTCCTCGCGGGCGTCGTGCCCCACCTCGCGCGCGGCGCCCGCGTCGTCACCGTCGGTTCGCTCGCGACGCGGCTCTCCACGTTCCGGGTCGACGACCTCCAGCTCACCCGCTCGTACTCCGCGTGGCGCGCCTACGCGCAGTCGAAGATCGCCGCCGCATCCCTCGCGTTCGAGCTCGACCGGCGCCTGCGCCGTGCGGCGACGGACGCCGCGGAGGCGGTCGGCGCGGCATCCGTCACCCCTCGCGTGCACAGCGTCGTCGCCCACCCGGGCTACTCGATCTCGGGACGCACGCCGCGCGTGCCCGGCGTGAACCAGCCGCCGACGGCCGACCGGTTCGCCGATGCACTGCAGGCGGCCTGGTCGCAGGGCAAGCACCGCGGCGCCGAGGCGATCGTGCACGCCGTCACCGCCGACGACGTCGAGGGCGGCCAGTTCTGGGGGCCGCAGTGGATGGTCAAGGGCGCACCCAGGCTCGCGGCTCCCACGCGATCGAGCCGCGACGCGCGCACCGGCGCCCTCGTGTGGGCGGTGGCCGAGGGCGCGGTCGGGCAGACCTTCGACGTCGGGGCGCGCGCGTGATCCGCGGCATGGCCTCGCGCTGGTGGTCGCAGCCCGGGGTCCGCCTGCGGATCGCCCGGGTCGTGGTGGTCATCGGCGTCGTGCTCGGACTGTTCGGCGTGCTGAGCGGGCGCTACGGGTTCCTGTTCGCGGGGATCATCGTCGTGGGGCTCGGCGCCGGTCTCGGCCCCGCGCGCATCCGGAAGCGGCGCGACTAGGTGCAGGTCGGCCCGAGCGCGTAGCGTGTCCGCATGATCAGCCGAGACCTCGCCCTGCAGTTGCGGGACGCCGGCTTGGCCTGGCATCCGCAGTCCGGCGACCGGTTCCAGCTCGACCTGCCGAGCGACGTCGAAGCCGAGGTCGAGGCCGACACCTTCACGGTGAGCGAGATGACCATCGAGACGCGGCGGTACCCGACGGGTACGATCCTCGCCTTCAACGGCACGACCGAGTGGGCGCTCGACTCCGTCGCGCTCGCCGACGCGGTCTGGCTGCCGCGCGAGGACCAGCTCCGCGAGCTGCTGCGCGCCACGTTCCGGCGCCTGCGCCGGCTGCCCGACGCATTCGAGGTGTCGATCGAGCTCGGCGGGAAGTCGCTCGCGTTCGAGCACCCCGACGCCGCCGAGGCCTACGGCATGGCGCTGCTGGCGCTGATCGAGCGCACGCGCTGAGGGCGCGGGCGGCGAGTGTCCGTCCGATGCGGGTCCGGATGGAGCCGAGCCGCATTCCGTGGACACCCGCCGGCCGTGTCTAGGCTCGAGACATGGGCGAGACGGATGCCGCCGGCGCGGCGGAGCGGGCGCGGGAGGCCGTCGAGCGCGCGGTGCGGGAGCTCGTCGAGGCATCCGCTCGCACCGAGACGCTCGCGGAGTTCGTCCCGGGCCGCCGCGTGCTCGGCATGCCGCGCGCGCCGCGCATGCACGTCGTCGGCCCGGTCTGGCGGCTCGGCGTGCTGCTGCTCGACGCCGACGGGCGGTTGTACGCGACCGGTCGGGTCGTGCGCGCCGAGCGCGCGGTGCGACGGAGCATCCCCGCCGAATCGGTCGCCGAGCAGCGCGCGTACCGCGCTGCCGCGGTCAAGGGCGGGATCCCCGAGGGCGAGACCGTGGTGTTCGACGCCGAGCCCCTGTCGATCGAACCGGACGCGCTCGTCGTCGGCGACGGGCCGCTCCGACTCATCCCGCGTGACGAGGGCCCGGTCGTGGGCGTGCGCTGGAACCCGGCGTTCGCCGATGCGGCGCTGCCGTTGGACGCCTACCTCGCCGAGCGCGTCGACCTGCTCGTGCATCCGCCGCAGGGCGCCTGACGCGCGCGGGTCGTCAGCCGGTCGGCGTGCCGCCGCCGTCGCCGTCGGCGTCCGTCCGGCTCGGACGCTGCTCCTGCTCGGCGATCGCCTCGATCATGGAGTCGTGGAGCCCGCGCTGCCCGGTGTGCAGTTCCTGGTAGGTCTCGCCCGCGCCCATGAGCGGCCCGAACGCCGCACGAGCCCGCTGCCCGCGCGGCGCCCGGACGGCGCGCACCGTCATCCCGACGACGAGCGCCGCCGCGAACAGCGCCGCGAGGATTCCGGTCACGGCCTCCATCAGAAGCCGAACGCCGTGACGGCGGGGAGGCCCCCGTCGCGCCAGCCCTCGAGCGCGAAGCGCTCGTGGTGCACGACCCGCTCCGGCAGGTCGTCGAGCGCGAACCACTCCAGGGCGCTGGCCGTGTCCTCCTGCAGTTCCGGGATGCCGCGCCAGGCGCGCGCCACGAAGAACACGTCGAGGCGCTGGTCGATCGGCAGCCCGGTCGGCGCGGTGCGGTGCATCGCGGTGATCGGCTCGAGGCCGGCCTCGTCGACCGCCACCCCGATCTCCTCGCGGGTCTCCCGCACCGCTCCCGCGAGCACCGACTCCCCGGGATCGACGTGCCCCGCCGCCGAGGCGGCCCACCAGCCGTCGTAGTAGCCGGTGCCCGCTCGACGTTGCAGCAGCACCCGATCTCCCTCGACCAGGAAGACGTACGCGGCCGGGATCAGCGCGAACGTACCGTGCGCGGCGGCGTAGGACGCGGAGTACGTCTGCCGATCGCCTGCCGTCATCCGCCGGCTCCCGCTCCGGTCAGTACCCGACGACCGGGCCGAACGCGTCGGCGAGCGGCGCACGGTTGAGCGACCGCAGCTCGTCGATCGACACCGTGAACGCGCCCTGCACCTCGAGCGAGCCCGACGCGGCATCCGTCACGCCGATGCGACGCACCGGGTAGCCGCGGCCCTCGCAGAGGCCGCGGAACTTCACGTCGTCCTCGCGGGGCACGGTCACGATGACGCGACCGGTCGATTCCGAGAAGAGCGCGGTCGCGAGGTCGATTCCGGCGTCCTCCGTGACCTCGCCGAGGAACACTCGGGCGCCCACGCCGAAGCGACCGACGCCTTCGGCCAGCGCGATCGCGAGGCCTCCGTCGGACAGGTCGTGCGCGGAGTCGATGAGGCCCTCCAGCGCAGCGGCGCGCAGCAGCTCGGCGAGCTGCTTCTCGCGGCCGAGGTCGACGACCGGGGGAACGCCGCCGAGGTGGTCGTGCACGACGCCCGCCCAGGCGGAGCCGTCGAGCTCGGCGTACGTCTCGCCGAGCAGGTAGATGTTGTGGCCCTCGTCCTGCCAGCCCGACGGGATGCGGCGGGCGACGTCGTCGATCACGCCCAGCACCGCGACGACCGGCGTCGGGTGGATCGGGACGTCGCCGGTCTGGTTGTAGAAGCTGACGTTGCCGCCCGTGACGGGGATGCCCAGCTCGAGGCATCCGTCGGCGAGGCCCGTGACGGCCTCGGCGAACTGCCACATGACCTCGGGGTTCTCGGGGGAGCCGAAGTTCAGGCAGTCCGAGATGCCCATCGGGGTCGCGCCGGTCACGGCGACGTTGCGGTACGCCTCGGCGAGTGCCAGCTGCGCGCCGCGGCGCGGGTCGAGCTGGCAGTACCGACCGTTCGCGTCGGTGGCGACCGAGACGCCGAGGCCCGACTCCTCGTCGACGCGGATCATACCGGCGTCGTCGGGCGCGGCGAGCGCGGTGTTGCCGAGCACGTAGTGGTCGTACTGGTTCGTGATCCACGCGGCATCCGCCTGGTTCGGCGAACCGACGAGCTGCAGGAACTGGGCGCGGAGCTCGTCGCCGGCGTCGTCGGCCGGGCGGGCGAGCGATGCGGCCGTGTCGGCCTGCAGCGCCTCGAGGTACGACGGGACGGCCATCGGCCGCTCGTAGACCGGGCCGTCGACCGCGACGGTGCGCGGGTCGACGTTCACGATCTCCTGGCCGCGCCAGGTGATGCTCAGGCGGCCGGTGTCGGTGACCTCGCCGAGCACGCTCGTCTCGACGTCCCACTTCTGCACGACCTCCATGAAGCCGGCGAGCTTCTCGGGGCGCACGATCGCCATCATGCGCTCCTGGCTCTCCGACATGAGGATCTCCTCGGGTGTGAGCGTCGGGTCGCGCAGCAGCACGTCGTCGAGCACGATCGACATGCCGCCGTCGCCGTTGGCCGCGAGCTCGCTCGTCGCGCACGAGATGCCGGCCGCTCCCAGGTCTTGGATGCCCTCGACGAGGTCGCCCTGGAACAGCTCGAGGCAGCACTCGATGAGCACCTTCTCGGCGAACGGGTCGCCGACCTGCACCGCGGGGCGCTTGGTCGGGCCGCCCTCGGCGAACGTGTCGGACGCGAGGATCGACGTGCCGCCGATGCCGTCGCCGCCCGTGCGGGCGCCGAAGAGCACGACCTTGTTGCCGATGCCCTTGGCGTTCGCGAGGTGCAGGTCCTCGTGCCGCAGGACGCCCACGGCGAGCGCGTTCACGAGCGGGTTCTTCTGGTACGTCGGGTCGAACCAGGTCTCGCCGCCGATGTTCGGCAGGCCGAGGCAGTTGCCGTAGAAGCTGATGCCGGCGACCACGCCGTGCACGACGCGTGCGGTGTCGGGGTCGTCGATGGCGCCGAAGCGCAGCGCGTCCATCACGGCGACGGGACGCGCGCCCATCGAGATGATGTCGCGGACGATGCCGCCGACGCCGGTCGCGGCGCCCTGGAACGGCTCGATGAAGCTCGGGTGGTTGTGCGACTCGATCTTGAACGTGACCGCCCAGCCCTCGCCGATGTCGAGCACGCCGGCGTTCTCGCCGATGCCGACCATCAGGTGCTGCTTCATCTCGGGCGTCACCTTCTTGCCGAACTGGCGCAGGTGCACCTTGCTCGACTTGTACGACGCGTGCTCGCTCCACATGACCGAGTACATGGCGAGCTCGGCGCTCGTCGGGCGGCGGCCGAGGATGTTGCGGATGCGCTCGTACTCGTCGGGCTTCACGCCGAGCGCCGCGTACGGCTGCTCCTTCTCGGGGGTCGCCGTGGCGACCTCGACGGTGTCGAGCACCGGCGTCGTGGGGGCCGGGGTCGGCGCAGCGGTCGTGGCGGGTGCGTCAGTCACGGGTGGCGAGCTCCTGGAAACGGCGGCGAGACGGATGCCGCGGGCGGATGCCGGTCCCCCAGAGTCTACCCGGCGTGCTCACCTGAGCAGTCCCGCCCCGGCCGCCCGCGGACACCGATCCGTTCGGGTGCGCACACCGATCGGTTCGCGCGCACACCGATCGGTTCAAGTGCGATTTCTGCGTTCGAGTGCGGATCGAGAGCGCACTCCAACGCAGAAATCGCACTCGAGCGGAACGGCGATGGGCTCGCGGGGGAGAGGGGCGTACTACTCGGCGCGCGAGAACGCCGCGGCGCGCTCGACCTGCTCGCGTGCGAGCGCGACGCCCGTGTAGCGCTCGAACTGGCGGGCGGCCTGGAGTGCGACGACCTCGGCGCCGGTGATCACGGGCGTGCCGGTGGCGCGGGCGGCCGCGATGAGCGGCGTCTCGGCGGGGAACGCGACCACGTCGAAGACCGTCGAGGCGCGCTCGATGACCGGCTCGTCGAAGGCGAGCGACGCGGCATCCGGCCCCTGCATGCCGAGCGGCGTGACGTTCACGATGACGTCGAAGGATGCCTCGGGCTCGTCGCGCACCCATGCGTAGCCGTACTTCTCGGCGAGCGCCGGTCCGGCCTCCGCGTTGCGCGCGAGCACCGTGAGGTCGTCGAAGCCCGCGCCGCGGAACGCGGCGACGACCGCCTTCGCCATGCCGCCGGACCCGCGGACGACGACGCGCGCGGCCGGGTCGAGGCCGTGCTCGGCGATGAGCTGCGCGACCGCCTCGTAGTCGGTGTTGGATGCCGTGAGTCGCCGGCCGTCGTTCACGATCGTGTTGACCGACTCGATCGCGGCGGCGGAGTCCTCCATGACGTCGACGAGCGGGATCACGGCCTCCTTGAACGGCATCGACACCGAGCAGCCGCGGAAGCCGAGCGCGCGCATCCCGCGGATCGCGCCTTCGAGGTCGTCGGTCGTGAACGCCTTGTAGACGAAGTTCAGGCCGAGCTCGTCGTAGAGGAAGTTGTGGAACCGCGTTCCGAGGTTCGACGGACGGCCGGACAGCGAGATGCAGACCTGCATGTCCTTGTTGAGGATCGGCATGCCCCCATTCTCCTCGTGTGCGTCGATCGGGCGCGATCCGGCGTTGGGGGAATCCGGCGATCCCGTGCCGACCTCCGAGGGGGTGCCGCGTGCGACCGTCGGCCTGGCCGCGATGCGGGGGAGGCCGGATATGTTGTGGGAGCGCTCTCTTCACCAGAGGTCGGGTGAGCGGTTTCCCGCGCGCCGGAGCGCACGAACCGGACAGCGGGGCACCGATCCCAGTATTCACAAGGGGCTTGCGGGAATCGCCGGGGCCTGCCTACCCTGTCGGGGACCACCTCGGTCGTTCCCTTCACCTACTGCAATGGAGCACGAATGGACTCGAAGAAGAGAGCGCTCTCACGGCGCACTGCCGCAACGGTGGCAGCTGCGGCCGTGGTCGTCGCGCCACTCGCAGCCGCAGCACCGGCCTCAGCAGCCGGCAGCATCTCCGTCATCGCCGACTTCGAGGGCGGCGCACCCGACGGGTTCTTCTCGTACGGCGCGGCGGGCTTCGGCATCGTCGACGTCGCCGCCGACTCGCCTGACGCGAAGCCCGGCCAGTCCGGGCCCACGAAGGTCGTCTCGTACGGCTGGGACGTCACCGCGCCGGGCTCATTCGGCGGCGTCGGCCAGACGTTCGCCGGGGCGCGCGACGTCAGCGCCTTCGACGGCGTGACCCTGATGGTCGACGGGTCGGGCAACGGCGCCGTCTACCAGGTCGAGCTCTTCGACGGCGGGGCGAACGCCGACGCCTCGGAGCGCTTCGACGTGGACCTCGTCGACGACGTCGACGGGTGGAAGGAGGTGCGCCTGCCCTGGTCGGCGTTCACGCGCGCGACCGACTTCCAGCCCGGCGGCGCACCGGACGACGGCCTCGGGCTCACGAGCCTGTGGGGCTACGCGATCCCCGCCGTGAACGGTGCCGACACGATCCGCGTCGACGACATCGCCGTCTTCTCCGACTCCGACCTCACGCCGTCGGTCTCCTTCTCGACCGCGGCCGCCTCCGCGATCGAGGGCGACGCGCTCGACGTCGAGGTGCGGCTCGACCTCGCATCGGCATCGCCCGTGACCGTGGAACTCGGTGCCGTCGACGGCACGGCGACCCTCGCCGACGGCGACTACGCCGACCCGACCACGACCGTCGAGTTCGCGCCCGGCGAGACGAGCCGCATCGTCCAGGTCGCCACGACCGGCGACGACGCCGACGAGGGCGACGAGACCTTCTCGCTCGAGCTCGCCGCCCCGTCGGGTGCGCAGCTCGGCTCGCTCACCTCGCTCGAGGTGACGATCATCGACGACGACGGGGAGGTCGTCGGGCCGCCGAGCGGTCGCACGACGATCGTCGACGACCACGAGTCACCGCTCGTCCGCGGCGACGCCGGCGGCATCCCCGTCGGCTGGTTCGAGGCGCAGGACCCGAGCAGCACCGTCGCGTTCGAGCGCACCGACGCCCCGCCGGCCCCGGTTCCGGGCGCCCCCGAGGGCAACGACGTGCTGCGCGCCGACTTCGACGTGACGAGCTTCGGCGTCGTCGTGCGCAACTTCACGAACGAGGCCGCGGACGCCTGGACGACCGAGGACTGGTCGACCTACGAGGGCATCGGGTTCTGGATGCACGGCAACGGCTCCGGCACCGACCTGTTCCTCGACCTGCTCGACAACCGCAACCCGGGTTCGACGACCGACGACGCCGAGCGCTTCGTCGTCTCGTTCTCCGACGACTGGCGCGGCTGGAAGTTCCTCACGTTCGACTTCGACGAGTTCTCGCGCAAGAACATCGGCAACGGCGCCCCGAACGACGGGCTGACCCTCACCGACATGCACGGGTACGCGTTCGGGTCGCTCCGGACGACCACGCCGCAGACCTTCCTCTACGACGACGTGCTCGTGTACGGCGAGGCCGAGCCGCCCGCGCTCGCGGTCGGGTTCGACCGGTCGGGCTACGAGGTCGACGAGGGCGACACGGTGACCGGCGTCATCCGCCTCAACCGCGTGGCCGAGACGGACGTCACGGTCGACTGGGCCTCCGAGTCGACCGAGGCGCGCACCGCGACCGAGGACCTCTCGGCGACCCCCGGTCGCGACTTCACGCCCGCGAGCGGGCAGGTCACGATCCCGGCCGGGGAGCGCGAGGCCACGATCGAGCTGCCGACCATCGAGGACGGCAAGCACGAGGTCGACGAGACCTTCATCGTCCGCCTCTCCGACCCGCAGGGCGCCGAGTTCGGATTCGTGCGCACCGCCACGGTGAGCATCCAGGACGACGACCCCATCGTCGCGTCGCTCATCGAGGACTTCGAGACGGAGCCGTGGCTGTACGACGTCACCGGCGATGCCGAGCTCACGACCCGCGAGATCGCGGCGACCGACGCCGACGCCTATGACGGCCAGGCCGCCTACGAGGGCGTCGCCGACTTCACCCACACCGGCACGGCGACCATGTCGCGCGAGTTCGCCGGTGGCCAGGACTGGTCGGACGCCGACGGCATCAGCTTCATGGTGAACGGCACCGGCAAGCCCACCCGCATCACCGTCGGCATCCAGGACGACCCGGCGCCCGACGCCGGTCCCGACACCTGGGAGCTCGCGTGGAGCGACGAGTTCGACGGCCCCGCGGGCGCGCCCGCGAACCCCGAGAACTGGTCGTACGAGACCGGTGGCTGGGGCTGGGGCAACGACGAGCTGCAGTACTACACCGACAGCACCGACAACGCGGCGCTCGACGGCGACGGCAACCTCGTCATCACGGCCCGCGAGGTCGACGGCGAGCAGGCCGGACTCGAGTGCTGGTACGGACCGTGCGAGTACACCTCAGCGCGCCTGATCACCGAGCAGAAGCAGGAGTTCGAGTACGGCCGCATCGAGTCGCGCGTGCAGCTGCCCGAGGGCAGTGGCATCTGGCCGGCCGTGTGGTCGCTCGGCACCGACTTCCGCGAGGTCGGCTGGCCGCAGACCGGCGAGATCGACATCATGGAGTACGTCGGACGCCTGCCGAACGAGATCTTCGGCACCATCCACGGCCCCGGCTACTCGGGCGGCCAGTCGTACGGCGGCATCTACGACTTCGGTGCGCCCGTGCCCGACGGCTGGCACGAGTTCGCCGTCGAGTGGACGCCCGAGGAGATCACCTGGGAGGTCGACGGCATCGTCTTCCACCAGGCCGACCCCGCGGACGTCGCCCCGAACGAGTGGGTCTTCGACCACCCGTTCTCGCTCATCACCAACATCGCGGTGGGCGGCAACTTCGGCGGCGCCCTGGGCGACGACCTCGAGTTCCCGCAGTCGCTCACGGTCGACTACGTCCGGGTGTACCAGGCGCCCGACACGGCCGAGCGCTTCGTCGCGAGCGTCGTCGACCGCACGGCCGGTTGGCACGAGGTGACCATCCCGTTCGACGCCTTCAAGCGGGCGGACGAGCAGCCGGCGGGCGCCCCCGACGACGGGCTCACGCTGACCGACGTGCAGGGCTACTCCCTCACGTTCGCCGGCAAGGGCACGCACTCGATCGACCGGGTCACGATCGAGTGACCGGGTCCCGGTAGCCCCACGAAACGAGGGCGGGGCGGATGCCGCGGCATCCGCCCCGCCCTTCGTCGTGCCCTGTGGGGGCGAGCGGTCAGTCGCGCCCGCCGGGCGGGCCGATGAGCAGCAGGACGACGAACAGGGCGGCGATGCCGAGCACGGCGGCCACGGTCAGCAGCAGCGGACGGGCGAGGAACCAGTGCAGCATCCGGTTGATCACGTTGCCGTCGGCGGGGTGGTCGGTCGCCTCCCGACGCCAGGGTCCGTCGAGCTTGTCGCGACGCAGCAGCCACACCTCGAAGGGGATCGTCGCGTAGGGGACGATCGCGAACGCGACGCCCAGGACGATGAGGCCGAACGGCCAGCGCTGGTTGACGCCGACGAGTGCCGCCGTGAACGCGTACGCGAGGAACACGAAGCCGTGGATGGAGCCGCCGACGAGCACGGCCCAGTCGAGGCCGAGGGTGGCGCGCATGATCAGCGCGGTGATGAGGACGGTCCACGTGATCGCCTCGGCGATCGCGAGCATGCGGAAGAGCCGCTTGGGCGTCAGGCCGGGCGCGACCGACGTGACCGGCGTCGTGACCGGTGGGAGTCGCAGCGGGTTCGAGGTGGTGGCGGTCGTGGGGTTCGGATCGGGGGAGCTCACGGGACCATCCTCTCAACCGGGCCCGAGCGTCCGCATCGAACGAATGGCGGACTGCGGCCCGGAGTAGGGTGTTGCGGTGAACGAAGCGCAGGTCCGCGACCTCGTCGAGTCGAAGCTCGCCGTCATCCCCGACTTCCCGGAACCCGGCGTCGTGTTCCGCGACCTGACCCCGGTCTTCGCCGACGGCGCCGCGTTCATCGCCCTGTCGGAGGCCCTCACCAGGCCGTTCGCCGGGCGGTTCGACCACCTGGCCGGGCTCGAGGCGCGTGGCTTCCTGCTCGCGGGTGCCGCGTCGGCGCTCTCCGGCGCGGGCGTGCTCCCCGTCCGCAAGGGCGGCAAGCTGCCGCGCGCGGTGCTCCGCGAGGAGTACGACCTCGAGTACGGCACGGCCGCGTTCGAGGTGCACGAGGACGAGCTCCCGCCGGGCTCGCGCGTGCTGATCATCGACGACGTGCTCGCGACGGGCGGCACGGTCGAGGCCGCGGCGGCGCTGATCGAGCGGGCCGGATGGCGCGTCGCGGGCGTGTCGGTCGCGATCGAGCTCCTCGAGCTCGGCGGGCGCGCACGGCTCGGCGATCACGTCGAGATACACAGCGTTCTCCAGTACTGAACCCGGGTCGTCCGGAGTACCGTCGGCCCCATGGCAGCAGCACCGGAGTTCAGCGACCTCAGTGCGGTGTACGTCAACTGCACGCTCAAGCGGTCGCCCCAGGTGAGCAACACGCAGGGCCTCATGGACGCGAGCATCGCCCTGATGCGGCAGCACGGCGTCGCCGTCGAGGCCGTCCGGCTCGTCGACCACGACGTCGCGACCGGCGTGTTCCCCGACATGCGGGAGCACGGCTGGGCGACGGACGCGTGGCCCGACGAGATCTGGCCGAGCATCCGCGACGCCGACATCCTCGTGATCGGCGGTCCGATCTGGCTCGGCGACAACTCCTCGGTGACCAAGCGCCTCGTCGAGCGCCTCTACGCCATGAGCGGCGAGCGGAACGCCAAGGGACAGTACGCCTTCTACGGCAAGGTCGGCGGCGTCGTCATCACCGGCAACGAGGACGGCATCAAGCACTGCGCGATGAACCTGCTCTACTCGTTGCAGCACATCGGCTACACGATCCCACCCGCCGCCGACGCCGGGTGGATCGGCGAGGCCGGGCCCGGCCCGAGCTACCTCGACGAGGGGTCCGGAGGGCCCGAGAACGACTTCACCAACCGCAACACGACGTTCATGACGTACAACCTCATGCACCTCGCCCGGCTGCTGAACGACGCGGGCGGGATCCCCGCGATCGGCAACGTCCGCGACGAGTGGGACTCCGGGGAGCGCTGGGGGTACCGGCCAACGCCGGACCACCCGAACCCGGAGTACCGCTGAGCCCTCAGTCCGTGACGTCGGCCGCGCAGCGGAAGCCGAGGTGCGTGGTCGAGGAGTCCTCCGCCTGCGATGAACGCGCGGCCGGTCGGTAGCGGCGGCAGTACTCGGGTGCGCACAGGTGCGAGCCGCCCTTGGTGACGTGCAGCGCGCGCGAGGGGGCCATGCCGGCGAGCAGGTCGGCGCGCTCGCCGCGGTCGACGGATGCCGCGCCCGGGGGCACATGGCGAGGCGTGAACGGGTCCGAGGTCCACTCCCAGACGTTGCCGATGACGTCGACGAGACCGAACCCGTTCGGCGGGAACGAGCCGATGGGGGACGTGCCGCCCCAGCCCTCGTTGCGGTACGGGAACGACCCCTGCCAGGTGTTCGCCATGACGACGCCGTCGGGCATGCGCTCGTCGCCCCACGCGAACTCGGCGCCGTCCAGCCCGCCGCGCGCCCCGTACTCCCATTCCGCCTCGGTGGGCAGGCGGCGCCCGGCCCACTCGGCGTACGCCGACGCGTCAGCGAACGCGACGTGCACGACCGGGTGGTCGGCGCGGCCCTCGATCCCCGAATCCGGACCGAACGGGTGGCGCCAGTCGGCGCCGGGCACCCATCGCCACCACTGTCGCCAGTCGCGGAGGTCGACCGGCCCATCGGTCGGCGTGAAGACGAGCGACCCCGGCGCCCGATCCGGTTCGGCGACGTCGGCGAACTCCACGGGATCGAGGGGGCGCTCTGCGGTCGTCACGTACCCGGTCGCGGCGACGAACTCCGCGAACTGGGCGTTCGTGACGGGGTGGCGTTCGATCGCGAACGGCGCGACCCGCCGTTCGTGCTGCGGCGCCTCCTCGGCGTAGTGGGCGTCGCTGCCCATGCGGAACGTGCCACCCGGCAGTGGGACGAGCTCGGTGAGGGCCATCCGTTCAGGCTACCCGCGCCGCGCCGGCACCCGCGGGCCACTGGCCGCCGCTCGGCGGCGGTGCGATACTTCGGGCATGGTCCGGCACGATCCGACGGTGGATGCCTGGTTCGAACGCTACGACAACCCGCAGCGCGAGCTCGTGATGGCGGTGCGCGACGCCGTGCTCGACGCCGACGACCGGGTGACCGAGGCCATCAAGTGGCAGGCGCCGACGTTCGTGTACCGGGGCAACATCGCCTCGTTCTTCCCGAAGGCGAAGGCGCACGCGAGCCTGATGTTCCACCGGGGGGCCGAGCTCCCCGACCCGACCGGCCTGCTCGAGGGCGAGGGCGACGTGTCGCGCGTCGCGAAGTTCGCCGACGCCGCCGACCTCGAGCACAAGCGCGAGGCGTTGCAGGCGCTGGTGCGCGCCTGGATCTCGGCCCGCGACGAGGCCTGATCGCTCCGCCCGACCCGGTCACCGGGTCGGCTTCCGGCTGCTGGCCGTCGCCTCGGCGTGCGCTGGGCAGGCCCCGAGAGGTCGCCGCTCGGCTTGCACCGGCCATGGGGGGCCCGCATACGCTGGAGAGCCCGACCGGAGGGAGTCGCCGTGCCCGACGCCACGACCTGGGAGACCATGCTGGTCTTCGCGATCGCGCTCGTCATCGCGGTCATCGCCACGTTCATCATCTCGGCCATCGCCTCGATCATCGTGCGGGCCGTCGCGCGCCGCCGCGACTGGGCGGGCATCCTGATCCGCCGCGCGCGGTGGCCGTTCCGGACGGTGCTCCTCGTCGCCGGCGCGTGGATCTCGATCGCGCTCGCGTTCCCCGATGCGAGCTGGCGGCCTCCCGTGGACCACGCCTTCCTCATCGCGATCATCGCGGCGGGCGCCTGGCTCGTCGCGCAGCTGTTCCTGTTCCTCGCCGACATGGGCGTGAGCCGGTACCGGTTGGACGTCGCCGACAACCGGGTCGCGCGGCGCGTGCACACGCAGTTCCAGATCGTGCGCCGCCTCGTGGTCGTCGTCATCGTGATCCTTGCGGTGGGCGCCATCCTGCTCACCTTCCCTGGCGTGCGCGCGGTCGGTGCGAGCGTGCTCGCCTCCGCCGGTATCGCGTCGATCGTCGCCGGTCTCGCCGCGCAGTCGGTGCTCGCGAACATGTTCGCCGGGATCCAGATCGCGTTCAGCGAGGCGATCCGCGTCGACGACGTCGTCGTCGTCGAGGGCGAGTGGGGCCGGATCCGCGAGATCACCCTCACCTACGTCGTGGTCGTCACGTGGGACGAGCGGACCGTCGTGCTGCCCTGCACGTACTTCACGACGAAGCCGTTCCAGAACTGGACGAAGTACGGCAGCGCCCTCATCGGCTCGGTCGAGCTGGACGTCGACTGGCGGATCTCGACGGATGCGATGCGCGAGGAGCTCGACCGGATCCTCGAGGACGAGGAGCTGTTCGACGGCCGTACGAAGGTGCTGCAGGTCACCGAGGCGACCGGCGGACTCGTGCGGGTCCGCGTGCTGGTCAGTGCAGCCGACTCTGCGGCGTTGTGGGACCTGCGGTGCCTCGTCCGCGAGGACCTCGTCGAGTGGATCCGGGACCAGGATGCCGCGGCGCTCCCGCAGCAGCGCGTCCTGGTCGGCTCGGAGCCGGCGGAGCGGACCGAGGCGGACGCGGATCGGAGCGGGGCGACGGATGCCGCGTCCGAGTCGCGGCGGCAGGCCGGGGAGCCGTCGGCGGCGAAGCCGGCGACGGGTTCGATACCGCGCGCCGGGCTCTTCTCCGGGACGGCGGACGGCGCGCAGCGCGCGTCGGAGTTCACGCAGGCGATCCCGGTGCAGCCCCAGGACGAGGAGGGTGCGCGCGCGGGCGCCGACGCCGATTCGGGCGACGACCGGTCCGCCGACCCGGACGATCGGGCGCGCTGAGGCCCGCCGGACGAACGGTTCAGGAGTCCGCGCCGGCGCCCGTGTCGTCGTCGCCGTCCTCGTCGCCGAATCCGGGGCGCTCGCCGGGCTCGCCGAAGCCCGGGCGGTCGCCGCCGGGGGCGAAGCCGTCGCCGTCCCGGTCGCCGCCGAAGCCCGGCCCGGCGGGGACACCGGTCCGGTCGCCGACGACACCGCCGAACAGGGCCGCGGCGTTGCCCGCGACGAAGCCGGCACCGAAGAAGACGAGGGCTGCGACGACGGCCGCGACGACGAGCACCCAGACACGGCGGTACCAGGGCGTGCGATCGTCGACGGGTGACGGCCGGCCGCCGGCGGGCGGGGCTGCCGCGGCCGGCGCGCCCCGATCGGTCGGGTGGAACGGGGGCGGTGTCTGCGCCGTCGGCGGCAGCGGTTCGGTCGGCGCGGTGGCAGGCGTGCCCGGCGTCGTCGCCGGGTCGTCCGCCTTCGCGTCCGTGGTCGTGTTCGTGTTCTGAGCGGTCATGATCGGTCCTCCGGGGTGTCCTGTGCGGTGCGGCGCACCGGTCCGTATCCGATGCTTCGCCGCGAGGCTATGCGCGGGCTTTGGCGCAGCCCGGCGTGCGCCGCGAACCTCGACCGGTCGGGGAGTTGTTTTGAATTACTCAAAACAACTGCTAGGTTGGGGGCATGCACACCGAGACCGACCGCGATGACGCCGCAGCGCGCCTCCGCGCTGCGGGCCTCAAGGTGACCGCACCGCGCCTCGCAGTGCTCGACGCCGTCAGCGGCCATGGGCACCTCGACGCCGAGGCGGTGCTCTCGCGAGTCACGGTCGCGCTCCCCGGCACGTCGCTGCAGTCGGTCTACAACGTGCTCGGCGCGCTCACCGACGCCGGCCTGCTGCGACGCATCGAGCCGGCCGAGTCTCCGGCGCTCTACGAGAGCCGCACCGGCGACAACCACCACCACGTCGTGTGCACCCGGTGCCACGCCGTCGCCGACGTCGACTGCGTCGTCGGCGAACCGCCCTGCCTGGCGCCCTCCGACGCCGCCGGCTTCGCCATCCACACCGCCGAGGTCACCTTCTGGGGCCTCTGCGCCGACTGCCAGCGGGAGCTCGCCGGCTAGCCCGGCGACATCCGCTCGCCCCGGCGCGCTCGCGCGCCGACCGCCCGACCGCGGCGGTGCTCGTCGTGCCCGCACGCCGTGCATCGCCGCGCCGAGGCATCCACCCACCGAGAAGAGAAGGACGACATGTCGAACCCTACGACCCCGCCCGTGACGACCACCCAGACCGGCACGCCGGTCGCCAGCGACGCGCACTCGCTCACGGTCGGCGCCGACGGCGCCACGGTGCTGCACGACCGCTACCTCGTCGAGAAGCTGGCCCAGTTCAATCGCGAGCGCATCCCGGAGCGCATCGTGCACGCCAAGGGCGGCGGCGCGTTCGGCCGCTTCGAGGTGACGGCGGATGTCTCGGCCTACACCCGTGCGGCGGTGTTCCAGCCCGGCACCGAGTCCGAGACGCTGCTGCGCTTCTCGTCGGTCGCCGGTGAGCAGGGCTCGCCCGACACCTGGCGCGACGTCCGCGGCTTCTCGCTGAAGTTCTACACGACCGAGGGCAACTACGACATCGTCGGCAACAACACCCCGGTCTTCTTCATCCGCGACGCCATCAAGTTCCCCGACTTCATCCACTCGCAGAAGCGCCTGCCGGGCTCGGGCCTGCGCGACGCCGACATGCAGTGGGACTTCTGGACGCTCTCGCCCGAGTCGGCCCACCAGGTCACGTACCTCATGGGCGACCGCGGCCTGCCGAAGTCGTGGCGCGAGATGCAGGGCTACGGCTCGCACACGTACCAGTGGACCAACGCCGAGGGCGAGCGGTTCTGGGTGAAGTACCACTTCCGCTCGCAGCAGGGCGACCTGCACCTCGACGCCGAGACCGCCGAGGCGATCGCGGGCGCCGACGCCGACTTCTACCGCCGCGACCTGCACGAGGCGATCGAGCGCGGCGACCACCCGAAGTGGGACCTCTTCGTGCAGGTCATGCCGTACGAGGACGCCAAGACCTACCGCTTCAACCCGTTCGACCTCACCAAGGTGTGGCCGCACGCCGACTACCCGCTGATCCCGGTCGGCACGCTGACCCTCGACCGCAACCCGCAGAACTTCTTCGCGGAGATCGAGCAGGCCGCGTTCTCCCCCGCGAACACGGTGCCGGGCATCGCCATCAGCCCCGACAAGATGCTGATGGCGCGCGTGTTCAGCTACCCCGATGCGCAGCGGTACCGCGTCGGCACGAACTACACCCAGCTGCCGGTCAACGCCCCGCATGCGGCACCCGTGCACGACTACTCGCAGGACGGCGCGGCGCGGTACCACTTCAGCGCGCCGAGCGCACCGGTCTACGCCCCGAACTCCGTCGGCGGCCCGGTCGCCGACCCCGCGGTCGCGGGCGAGGGCGGCTGGGAGGCCGACGGCGCGCTCGTCCGCTCGGCGTACACCCTCCGCGCTGACGACTCCGACTTCGGCCAGGCCGGTGCGCTCTACCGCGACGTGTACTCGTCCGACGCCAAGGCGCGCTTCCTCGAGACGCTCTCGGGCCAGGCGCATGCGATCACGGTCGACGACATCCGCGAGCGCTTCTTCCAGTACTGGACGAACGTCGACGCCGGACTCGGCACCTCGCTGCGCGAGGCGTACGCGTCGGGCGTGGACGCCGGCGCGCCCCAGCAGCCGGAGGCCGACGACGCCGCAGCGTAGTCCGCGGCGCCGGAGCACCGGCGCGTGTCCGGGTCGCGTGGCAGCGCGGCTCGGATGCCACCCGACCGGTCGTGCCCCCGCACGCCCGGAGAAGCGCGATGCCGGGGTGGCAGCCCCGGCATCGCAGGACCCATGTCCACGAACCCCGTTGAAGGACGAACGATGAACCACGGATCCCTGCAAGCCTACGCCGACCGCGACGAGACCCCGATCACCGTCGCACCTCACCCGCTCGGCGGAGCGTACGTACCGCTCGCCGCGCCCGCACTCCCCGGCCGCTACGTCGGCGGCGTCGCATCGGTCGGAGCAGGCACCTACACCGGTGCATCGGCCGGTCGACCCGGTCGCTACACCGACGTCGGATCGGCCTGAGCCAGGACGTCGCGGGCGCGATCCTCGAGGCGCGCGAACCCGGCGCGCTCGTGCGCGTCGTAGTCCGCGGCGGCCACGCTCGCCACGAGGCGGTCGAGCTGGCCCTCGAGGACCCGTCGATGCTCCGGCCGCGAGGCGTGGCACCCGACGTCGCCGACGAGTTCGAACAGGCGGGTCGCGACGTCGGGGTCCGCCGCGCCGTAGCGCCGGACCTGCTGCATGCCGACCTCGACGAGTTCGGCGAAGTCGTGGCGCACCGGGACGACCCGCGCCGCTCCGTCGTCGTCCGCGTACGCCGGCGGCCCCTCCGGGAGGTCGGCGAGGTCGCCGAGGACGGCGGCGATGTGGCTCAGCGCGTGCACGGCGGTGGTCGGATCGTTGACACCGGGGGAGAGCGCCTTCGCCGCGATGTCCGCGAGCTGGCGGAGGCCGAACCCGATGTCCTGGGGCGACGTGCGCTCGTACCCCACGTGGTACGCGCCGGCGACGGCGGCCTCCAGCGCCGACCGGTCGGCGCGCGTGCCCCGGTCGGCCGCGGCATCCGTCGTCGACATCGTCGGCCACCACTCGGCGATGGGCGTGCCCTCGATCACGCTCGCGCCCACCTGTCGGAGTTCGCGCACGACCGCGCCGTGGTCGCGCGCGGCGGCGACCACCGCGTCGCGATCGATCCCGGTCACGAAGCCCGATCGGCGCGCGAGGACCACGTGCGGCTGCGCGGGGCGTACCGGCGCGGGCGCCGTCGGCCGGTCGTCCGCCCCGACCAGGGCGATCGTCCGCGTCGTCTCGCGGTGGACGTCGCGGAGCATCGTCTCGACGCGGAGCCGGCTCGCCAGGTGGGCGAGGAACAGGACGAGCATGAGGACGCTCACCAGGGTGAGCACGAACGCGACCGTCACCGCGATCCGGGGCACGAGCTCGCCGGTGTCCGAGACCGAGCGGAGCACCGTGAGCGCGTAGGCGAACGTCCCGAGGAACGTCGCGAGCGTGACGTGCACCATCCGGTCGGAGGCGAACGTGCGCAGCAGCCGCGGCGAGGCCTGGTTGCTGGCCAGCTGCAGGGCGACCACGGTGAGTGAGAACGTGAGCGAGGTCGCGGTGATCAGCGAGCCGGCGATCGTCGTGAGCACGGCGCGCGCGGCGTCGGTGCCGCCGCTGAACAGGATCGCCGCGAGCCATGCGGGCAGCACGTCGTCGACGGCGGCGTCGAGGATCGGCAGCAGGATGCCGGCGATGACCGCGGCGATGATCGCCGCGACGGGCAACGGCCAGATCCGGGACGAGATCGACTCGGAGAGCGTGGCCCACCAGCGGCGGGTTCCGTCGGATGTCGGCATCGGCACCTCCCGCGCGCCAGCCTACGGGAGGTGCCCGCGGAGGCTACGCCTCGACGAGGGTGCGGCGGATGACGCTCGTGAAGAAGCCCAGCCCGTCGACGCCCGAACGCATCGCCGCGGCGGTGTCGGGGCCGAAGCCGGGCTCGACGGCGTGCTCGGGGTGCGGCATCAGCCCGACGACGTTGCCGGCGGCGTTCGTGATGCCCGCGATGTCGCGGAGCGATCCGTTCGGGTTCACGCCCACGTACCGGAACGCCACGCGACCCTCGCCCTCGAGGCGATCGAGCGTCTCCTCCGACGCGATGAACCCGCCCTCGCCGTTCTTCAGCGGGATGGTGATCTCCTGGCCGGCCTCGAACTCGCCGGTCCACGCGGTCGACGCGTTCTCGACGCGCAGGACCTGGTCGCGGCAGATGAACGACCCGTGGTCGTTGCGGATCAGGCCGCCCTCGAGCAGGTGCGCCTCGGCGAGCATCTGGAAGCCGTTGCAGATGCCGAGCACCGGCATCCCCGCGTTCGCCGCGTCGACGACCTCGGTCATGATCGGGCTGAGCGAGGCGATCGCTCCGCACCGCAGGTAGTCGCCGTAGCTGAAGCCGCCCGGCAGGATCAGGGCGTCGACGCCCTCGAGGTCGTGCGAGCCGTGCCAGAGCGCGACGGGCTCGCCGCCGGCGAGCCGCACGGCGCGCTGCGCGTCGCGGTCGTCGAGCGAGCCGGGGAACGTGATGACGCCGATGCGCATGGGCTGGCTCCCCGGTCTCAGTGGGTCTCGCCCGCGGGGGCGTCGTAGCCGTCGTGGTGCTCGGCGGCCTCGCCGGCCAGCTCCGCGTTCGACTGCTCGTAGTGGATGCCCACGACGTCCTCGATCACGGAGTTCGACAGCACGTGCTCGGCGAGCGCGGCGACCTCGGCCCGCACGGCGTCGTCGATCGGACCGTCGACGGTCAGCTCGAAGCGCTTGCCGACCCGGACCCCGCTGATCGCGGCGTGCCCGGTGCGGGAGAGCGCGCCGGCGACGGCCTTCCCCTGCGGGTCGAGCAGTTCGGCCTTGGGCATCACTTCGACGACGATGGTGGGCACCGCGGTTCTCCGTTCGGTGTCGAGGGTGTGGATGCGTCGATTCTATCCGTCGCCCGGACGCCGCTCGTCGCCCGCCGTAGACTGCGGCCGTGGGCAGCCCCGCGGCACGACGCGAACGGCTCTCGGCCGCCGATGCGTCGAACATCGTGATCGACGCGCCTGATCAGGTCAACGCGTTCCTGATGGCCGGCGTGCTCGGGCCCGGCGGCCCGATCGGCCCCGGCGGCGAGGTGGACCTCCGGGCGCTCCGTGCTGCGCTCGCCGCAGTGATCCCGTCGGAGCCGCGGCTGTCGCAGCGGGTCGTGCGCGACGGGAGGCGCTTCGCGTGGGAGCGCGTGCCGGTCGACCTCGAGGCGCACGTGCGCCTCGCCGACCCCGTCGACGGACTCCCCGGATTGGAGGCGCTCTGCGCCCGCCTGATGGTGACCGCCATGCCGACGGACCGCCCGCTGTGGGAGCTCCTGCTCGTGCCCGGGGCCGCGCCGGGCCGTGTGGCCGTGGTCCTGCGGATCCACCACGCGATGGCCGACGGGCTCGCCGCGGTCGGCCTCGTCGAGCTCCTGCTCGGTCCGACGGGAACCGCGCCGGCGGCGGATGTCGACCCTCCCGGCGACGGCGTCGAGCCGCCCGCGGACTCCGCCGTGTCGGCGCGACGCGGCCTGCGGGCCCGCCTCCGCATGCTCGCCTCGGGCTGGGAGCGCACGGCCGCGGTGCTCCGCCCCGCCGTGCCGCGCACCGTCCTGCTCGGCCCCATCGGCCCTCGGCGCGGCGTGGCGTTCGTCGATGCGCCGCTCGATGCCCTCGCCGCCGGCGCGAGCACGATCGGCGCCACCGTGAACGACGCGCTCCTCGCGGCCGTCGGCGCGGCCGCCGAAGCCGCGCTCCGCTCCCGCGGCCGGCCGATCCCGCCGGTGCTCCCGGCGAGCGTGCCCGTCGCGCTCGGCGCGCGTGGCCGCTCGGGGAACGCGGTCGGGGTCATGCTCGTGCCGTTGCCGACGGGCGAGTCGGATGTCGCGACGCGTCTCGCGCGGATCGCCGCGCTGACACGCGCACGCAAGGCCGACGCCCGTTCGCGCGGCCAGTTCGAGCTCACGCGGACCCGCACCGGCACGGTGCTCTTCCGACGGCTCGTGCGATTCCAGCGGCTCATCGTCATGTTCGTCACGAACGTGCCGGGGCCGCGCCATCGGCTCGCACTCGCCGGCGCCCCGCTGGAGCGGGTGTGGCCGGTCTCCGCGATCCAGGGCAACGTGCGGCTCAGCGTCGCCGCGCTGTCGTACGACGGCATGTTGCGGTGCGCGGTCCACTGCGACGCGGATGCCATCCCGGCGACCTCGTTCGCCGTCGTGCTCGGACAGGAGCTCGAGCGGGTCGCAGCGCTCGCGTGAGCGCGGTCGCGCTAGGCGGGCTCCGGCATCCGCTCGGAGCGACGGCGGCGCAGGACGACGACGAGCAGGGCGGCGGCCGCCGCCTGCAGGAGGACGACGAGCCACACCAGCGCGGAGAGCTGGGCGTAGAGCAGGCCGGCGACGGTCGCCCCGGCGAGTGCGCCGACGCCCTGGAAGACCGCGAACCATCCGTACGCGGATCCGCGCTGGCCCGCCGGGACGAGGTCGGCGACGAGGGCCTTGACCGTCGAGTCCTGGATGCCGGTGGCGAGCCCCCAGACCGCCACGCCCGCCACGACGACGCCGACGCTGCCGCCGAGCGCCATGCCCGGTACGAACGCCGTGAGCACCGGCACCGAGAACAGGATGCCGGCGCCGAGGCGGTCGTACGCCCATCCCGTCGCCACCGCACCGATCGCGGCGGTCGCCATGCCGACGGCGTAGACGAGCGGCACGCCCGCGACCGGCACGAGCTCGGCGGCGACGAGGTGGTACGACAGGACGCCGAAGCTCAGCAGGCCGAACGTCGTGAGCGCCGCGAACGCGGCGAAGAGGAGGAAGGTCGTCCGAACGTGGGCGGGGACCGCGCCGAGCCCCGCGAGGAGCGCACCGGGCGACCGACGCGTCGCGGTCGCCGACGCAGGCGAGGGCACCGGCGGTTGCGGTTCCGCCGGCGTCGGCGCCGCGTAGACGCGCGTGTCGGGCACGCGTGCCCGCAGCCAGAGCAGGAGCACCATGGCGGTGGCGGCCGGCACGGCGAGCGCCAGGAACGCGGGCCACAGCTCGCCGGTCGCCGCTGCGATGGCGGCGACGACGAGCGGCCCGGCGAACGCCCCGACCTGGTCGAGGAGCTTGTGCACACCGAACGCCCGGCCGCGACCGACCGCCTCCGCGGCATCCGCGAGCAGCACGGTCTTCGCCGGCCCTCGGACGCCCTTGCCGGTGCGCTCGGCGAGGATCAGCCCGCTCGCCGTGGCGAGGGCGGCGGCGCCCAGCGAGGGCGTCAGCGCGAGCAGTGGAACGCTCACGGCGCTCATCGCATAGCCGGCGATCGAGAAACCCCAGTACGCGCGGCTGCGGTCGGCCCACGGTCCGGTCACGAGCCGCAGCACGAGCGCCACGGCCGTCGCCGTCCCGGTGATGGCGCCCACGAGCGCCGCGGACGCCCCGAGCTGCTGCAGCAGCGCGCCGCCGACCGAGATGGCCCCGTCGGAGACCATGTCGATGAACAGGCTCACGAAGCCGAGTCCGAGCACCATCGACCACGGGCGCAGTCCCGGAGGGCGGTCCCGGCTCGTGTCCGTCATGCGCGGCTCGGCGGCCTCTGCAGCCTCGGCGCCCGGGCCACGCCGGACTCAGTCGCGCGTGATCGCGCGCACGATCGCGCCGACGCCGACGAGCAGCGCGACGCCGGCCGCGGCGGCGAGGCCGAGGACCAGCGCCGGGTTCTCGCGGTACTTCTCCTGGATCCAGTCCGACGCGTCGTCGATGAACTCGCCGGCGTCGTCCATCGCATCGGCGGCGAGCGCCTTGGCCTGGCTCGCCGCGTCGGAGGCCGCGGCGGTCGCCTTGCTCGCGGCCTCTGAAGCGACGGCGGTCGCCTTGCCCGCGGCCTCCGAGGCGGCGGCGGTCGCCTTGCCGATCGCCTCGCTCGCCGCGTCGGTCAGGTCGCCGACCAGGTCGCTCGCCTCGTCGCTCGCGGCCTCAGCGGCGGCCATCGCGTTCTCGACGGCCTCCTCGACCTGGTCGTCGAGCTCGTCGGTCTTCTTGTCGGTCGCATCCGTCATGGAACATCCCTTCCATCGGTGTCGCGTGTGGTGGGCAATGCTACGCGTCCCGTGTTCCGGGCGCGTGAACGGGGCGGAGGGATTGCCGACGTATGCGGCGCGTGGTACCCGGGAAGCCCCTATCCGAGTCCCGCCCGCTCGGCGAGGACCTCGCGGAGCACCTCGCGCGTGGCCTCGAGGCCGCGGTGGACCTCCTCGAAGCTCGTCGACAGCGGTGCGAGCCCGACCCGCAACCCGCCCACGTCGCGGTAGTCGGGGATCACGTCGCGCTGCCAGAGCCGGGCGGTGACCTCGCGCATGGCGTCGTGCTGCAGGATCACGTGGCCGCCGCGCTCCTCGGCGTCACGCGGCGAACCGACCGCGACGCCGAGCGGAGCGAGCCACTCGTCGGCGACGTCGATCGCGTACTCGGTGAGCGCGATCGACTTCGCGCGGATCGCCGCCATCCCGACGTCCTCGATCATCGCCAGCGTCTCCTGCATCGCGATCATCGCGGTGATCGGCGACGTGCCGCTGACGAAGCGCCGGATGCCGGGCGCCGGCACGTACTCGGGCCCCATCGCGAACAGGTCGGCCGTGCCGAACCAACCCTGGATCGGCTGCCGCAGCACCTGCTGCAGGTCGTCCCGCACGTACGCGAACGCGGGGGAGCCGGGCCCGCCGTTGAGGTACTTGTAGGTGCAGCCCACGGCGAGGTCGAACTCCCAGCGGTCGGCGTGCACCGGCACGGACCCGGCCGAGTGGCAGAGGTCCCAGAGGATGAGCGCGCCGGCATCGTGCGCGATGCGCGTGAGCTCGGGCGCGTCGGCGAGGTAGGCGGACCGGTACGAGACGTGGTTGACGACGACGAGCGCCGTGTGGGGACCGGCGACCTCGGCGAGCTGCTCGGGGGTCACGCCGCGCTCGAGGTCGACGTCGATCCAGCGGAGGCGGCATCCGGTCTCGCTCGCGATGCCCTCGAGCACGTACCGGTCGGTGGGGAAGTTGTCGCGGTCGACGACGATCTCGCGGCGCTGCGGGTCGCGTGCGACCTGCGCGTCGACGGCCGCGCGCGCGAGCTTGTAGAGGAGCACCGTCGTCGAGTCGCCGATGACGGTCTGCCCGGCCTTCGCCTCGATCACGGCGCGGCCGATGCGGTCGCCGATCTCGTACGGCAGCTGCAGCCACGACTCGTCCCATCCGCGGATGAGCCGGCCGCCCCACTCCTCGCGCATGAACCGCTCGACGCGCTCGATCGCCGCGACCGGCGGCCGGCCGAGCGAGTTCCCGTCGAAGTAGACGAGGTCGGTGTCGGCGCCGACGAAGCGCTTGCGGAGGTGCGCGAGGCCGTCGGCGCGGTCCTGGCGGCGGGCGTAGGCGAGCAGCGAGTCCATGGTCAGCGGAGCTCCAGTTCCTCGGTGGGCACGAGTCGTGCCGTGGCGAGCCATCGGGCCACGGCGTCGGGGTCGACGAGATCGCCGTCGGCCGGTGCGGGGTCCGGCACGAAGGTGGCGACGCCGGCGTCGGCCCAGCCGGGGGTCGGCTCCGGCCACGGGTCGGCGAGTGCCGCGATGATCGCGGATGCCGCGAGCCCGGCGCGAACGAGTGCGGCGACCTCGACGGGGTTCACGCCCGGTTCGAGCTCGCCGTTGCCGGAGTCGGTGCCGTAGAGCACGCGCCCGCCGGCGGCGTGGAAGCGGCGGACGTTGTCGATGGCGGTCTCGGCGACGGATGCGTCGTCCCGCACGTGGATCGCGAGCGTCGAGATCCACGCCTGCCGCGACGCGACGGCGCGAGCGATCACGTCGTCCTCGAGTCGCTCGGTGAAGGGCGCGTGCACGAGCACGTCGGCTCCGGCGTCGATCGCGAGCTCCGCCATCCCGGCGCCCTCGGCGTGCACGGCGACCGGCAGCCCGGCCGCGCGCGCGGCGGCGACGACCGCGTCGAGCGTCGGACGATCGAACGCCGGGCCCGCGACCGAGTTCAGCGCGACCTTGACGACGGACGCCCCGAACCGCCGCTGCTCGTCGACCGCCGCTTCGACGGGCCCGCTGAGCGCGTGGTGCCGGCGCTCGCGCAGGTCGTCGGCGTCGCCCGAGACGGCGTCGAGTTCGCGCACGCTCCCGGCCGGCGCCCACGGGCGGCCCGTCGGGTACCCGCCGCGGGCGGTGAGGAACGCCCCCGCGTACCGCACGTGCGGCAGCCCGTCGGCGCGGGCGATCGTCGCGATCGCGCCGGGGTCGGCGCCGAGGTCGACGACGGCCGCGATCCCGCGCGCGACCGCGGGTGCGGGGTCGGCGAGCTGCAGGTGCACGTGGTGGTCGATGAACGGCGGCAGCATGACGCCGGTCTCGCCGGGATGATCGCCGTTCAGCGACCGCCGCACGCGTCGCGCGAGCGGCCCGAGCGGATCCGTCGACCGGGCGGGCTCGTCGGGATCGGGGGAGTGCGCGGCATCCGTCATCTCGCTCACCCCGGGATCTCGGTGCGGACCGCGTACAGCTCGGGGAAGAAGGTGAGCTCGAGCGCGCGCCTGAGGAACGGCGCGCCGCTGGACCCGCCCGTGCCCGTCTTGGAGCCGATGATGCGCTCGACGGTCTTCAGGTGCCGGAACCGCCAGAGCTGGAAGTTGTCCTCCAGGTCGACGAGTTCCTCGCAGGTCTCGTAGGCGGCCCAGTTGTGCTCGGGGTCGGCGTAGATCGCCGCGAACACGGGCACGAGGTCGTCGTGGAAGGTCCAGGCCTTCGTCACGTCCCGGTCGAGCACGTCGGCCGGGATGTCGTATCCGGCCCTGGCGAGCAGCCGCAGGAACTCGTCGTAGAGGCTCGGCGCTTCGAGGGCGCGGCGCACGATCGCGCTCGCCGCGGCATCCGCCTCGAAGACCTGCAGCATCTTCGCGTTCTTGTTGCCGAGCGTGAACTCGACCGCGCGGTACTGGTACGACTGGAATCCGGACGCGTTGCCGAGCACGCCGCGGAACTGCGCGTACTCGCTCGGGGTGAGCGTCGCGAGCACCGACCACTGCTCGGTGAGCGTCTTCTGGATGTGCTTCACCCGCGCGATGCACTTCAGCGCGGGGGCGAGGTCGTCGGCGCGCATGAGCTCGCACGCGGTCTCGAGCTCGTGCAGCACGAGCTTCAGCCAGAGCTCGGTGGTCTGGTGCTGGATGATGAACAGCAGCTCGTCGTGGTGCTCGGGCCGCGAGATCGGCCGCTGCGCGGCGAGCAGCGTGTCGAGGTCGAGGTAGCCGCCGTAGCTCATCCGGTCGCTGAAGTCGGTGACGACGGATGCCTCGATGCGTCGCGTGTTGGCCTCGACGCCCCGTTCGTCCGCTTCGACCGCTCGGTCGTCGTTCGATGCTGCCACGCGGCCAGCCTAGCCACCGGGCCGGTTCGCCCGTCAGGGCCCCGAGCGCGCACTCGTCCGGGGACCCGGACGATCGGTGCGACGCCGGCACCGCCGTCGGAGGCCGGGCGTAGGGTCGGTCGCATGCGCGAGGAGTACCGGTTCACGGCGGTCGTCTACCGCTGGGAGGAGCGCGCCGCCGATTCGTGGTTCTTCGTCGACGTGCCCGGCGACCTCTCCGAGGAGATCCGCGACCGCCCGCGCATGCCGCGCGGGTTCGGGTCGGTGCGGGTGTCGGCGACGATCGGCGGCACGACCTGGCGGACCTCGATCTTCCCGGGGAAGCAGCGGTACGCGCTCCCGCTGAAGCGCGCCGTGCGCGAGGCCGAGGGCATCGAGGCGGGAGAACCGGTCGAGGTGCACCTCGAGACGCTCGAGTAGCAACCGGACGGGTCGTCGTCTCCGGGTGCGACGCGCCCGCGAAAGTGGGTGCGGCGGGCATCCCCCAGAGCAGACTCCCACCCCGTGCCCGCCGCACCGACGCCCCTCCCCCGAGTGGGCGCATGTCTCCCGCACTAGGGAAAGCGGAGTAGACGCTCCGAATACTATCCGATCCGGACACCCGCCGTGATCTCGGGCGTACGCTGGAGTCGTGACCACGACCGTGTCGTCGCGTCGGGACGCCCGTCGCAACCATGAGCGCCTCCTCGTCGAGGCCAGGCGCCTCTTCGCCGAGCGCGGCATCGACGCACCGCTCGACGAGCTCGCCACCCGTGCGGAGGTGGGTGCCGGCACCGTCTACCGGCACTTCCCGACCCGCGACGCGCTGATCCGGGAGCTCTACGACACCGGCGTCGACGACCTGCGCACCTTCACGACGAAGATCAGCGAGGCCGAGAGCGGATGGCACGCCATCGAGATCTGGCTCGAGGCCCTGTCCGCCTGGCTCATCGAGCGTCCGTACCTGCCGGCCGTCATGCGTCGCGTGGCCGAGCTCGATCCCGACCACCGCCCGGGCACCGAACTGCAGGCGGTGGCCGACGGCATCGTCGCACGGGCCCAGGCCGAGGGCGCGCTGCGTCCCGACGTCACCGCGGTCGACATCAGCGTGCTCGTCGACATGCTGGGTTCGCTCGGCCAGTACGGCGGGACCTACCTGCCGTTCTGGCGACGACAGCTGGCGGTGGTCCTCGACGGGCTCCGTGCTCGGCCCGACGCGAGCGAGCTGCCGGGCGCCGCGCTCGACTTCGGCGAGTTCCACGACATGTCGCACCGGAAGCGCCCCGAGGACTGAGCCTCGGCGGGCCGCAGCCAGGGGCAGAGGTGCCGCCCGACGGCGGCCGGGCGCCAGGCCGCCGTCTACTCCGCCGAGCGCACCTCGACGACGTTGGCCCACGGGTCGTCGAAGGCGATCGTGCGTCCGTCGTCTCGGGCCGGAACCCGGAAGTGCGCCATCCGCTCGCCCAGCTCGCCGAGGTCGTCGGCCGTCGGCACCAGGATCTCGACCTTGCCGAGGCCGAGGGCGAGCTGCCGGCGTCCCGCGCCGAGGCTCTTCCACGTGTTCATGGCCATGTGATGGTGGTAGCCGCCGGCGCTGACGAAGAGCGCCTGGTCGCCGTAGGTCGCGGTCTGGTCGAAGCCCAGGCGGTTCACGTAGAACTCGCGCGCGCTCGCGACGTCGCCCACCGAGAGGTGCACGTGCCCGACCCCGGCCGTACCGAGCCCGGTGCCCGCGGCCGCAGCATCCGCCGCTCGCTCGGTGAGGTGCTCGCGGAGGTAGCCGTTGGGGTCGAGGAAGATCGTGGCCATCTCGACCGTGCCGTGCGTCCAGCTCCACGTCGAACGGTCGCGGTCGAAGTAGAGCTCCACGCCGTTGCCCTCGGGGTCGTCGAAGTAGAACGCCTCGCTCACGAGGTGGTCGGCGCTGCCCGTGAAGGTGCCCGGGTGCTTCGACGCGACGGACAGGAGGGCGGTGGCGAGCGCCTCGCGCGTGTCGAACAGGATCGCGGTGTGGAACAGGCCGGCGCTGCGCGGCGATGCGTGCTTCAGCTCGGGGGCGTGCTGGAGGATCATCGCGGGCACTCCGCCGCGGCCGAGCACGGCGACCGGTCCGTCGTGGCTCAGGAGCTCGAGCGTCACGCCGTCGCGGTAGTACCGGATCATGGCGTCGAGGTCGGCGACGCGCAGCGTCACCGGCCCCATCGCGGTGTCGGCGGCGAGGCGGTCGTGGGCGGCGCCGGACGCGCCGCTCGAATCAGTTGTAGACACAACCATTTCAACCATGTCCCTTCGACGACTATTCCCGTCCCGCGGGGAGGTCGGGGCGAGCCGGCCGGAACCGACCCGCCTAGAGTCCGAGCGTGAGCCGCTCGACGAGCGCCCGGTAGCGCTCGGCCGTCTGCTCGACGATCTCAGCCGGGAGGGTCGGGGGCGCCGCCTGCGCGGACCGGTCCCAGTTCGCCGCGAGCCAGTCGCGCACGATCTGCTTGTCGAAGCTCGCCATGCGGATCTCGGGCGTCGCGCCCGCCAGGTACGCTTCCAGGTCCCAGTACCGGCTCGAGTCGCTCGTCAGCACCTCGTCGGCGAGCGTCACGATTCCGAGCTCGCGGTCGGCGCCGAACTCGAACTTGGTGTCGGCGAGGATCAGCCCGCGCTCCTCGGCGACCTCGGAGGCGTGCTGGAAGACCGCGAGCGAGATCGCGCGCAGCTGCTCCGCGACCGTCTCGCCGACGAGCTCGACGGTCCGCTCGTACGAGATGTTCTCGTCGTGCTGTCCGAGCGGGGCCTTCCAGGCGGGCGTGTACACCGGCTCGGGGAGCCGGTCGCCGTCCTGGAGGCCCTCCGGGAGTCGGAGCCCGCCGATGCCGCCGGTCGCCACGTACTCCCGGTATCCGCTGCCCGTGAGGTAGCCGCGCACGACGCACTCGATCGGGAACATGTCGAGCGTGCGGCAGAGCATCGCGCGGTCGGCGACCGAGTCCGGGATCGCAGGCAGGTCCCGGTAGCGGTCGTCCTCGGCGTATGCGAGGTGGTTCGGGACCTCGGGCAGCCGGTCGAACCACCAGCGCGTGAGCGAGGTGAGCAGCGCCCCCTTGCCCGGGATCTCGGGCTCGAGGATCTCGTCGAACGCACTCACGCGATCGCTCGCGACGACGAGGGCGACGGGCGACAGCTTCAGGGGGTCGCCGGTCCAGGTGTCGTCGTCGGTCATCAGGTCCGTCGGCACGTACAGGTCGCGCACCTTGCCCGAGTAGACGAGGGTCCAGCCGGCGAGGTCGGTCACGTGGGTCATGCTGTCTCCTTCTCGTCACGAACGCCGCCGCCCGATCCGGGCACGGCGCCCGGCTCAGTCCGCGACGCGTGCGGCGATGTCGGTGCGGTACTGCCCGCCGTCGAGGCGGAGCTGCCCGATCGCCTCGTAGGCGCGGCGCCGCGCCTCGGCGAAGTCGTCGCCGACCGCGACGACGTTGAGCACCCGACCGCCCGTCGCGATGAGGTGCGGCTCGGTGTCGTCGTGGGTCGAGCCGACCGCCGTCGCGGCGTGCGCGAGGTGCACCCCGGGCACGGATGCCGCGGCGTCGAGCCCGTCGAGCCGTCGCCCGGTCTCGGGCGACTCGGGGTAGCCCTCGCTCGCGAGCACGACCGTGACGGCCGCCTCCGCCCGGAACTCGGGCCGCGGCAGCTCGCCGAGCCCGCCGGTCGCGGCCGCGAACAGCAGGCCGGAGAGCGGGGTCGCCAGGCGAGGCAGCACGACCTGCGTCTCGGGGTCGCCGAAGCGCGCGTTGAACTCGATGACGCGGATGCCGCGGCTGGTCAGGATGAGCCCCGCGTAGAGCAGCCCGATGAACGGCGTCTGCTCCTCGGCGAGCTGCTTCACGGTCGGCAGCGCGATCGTCTCGATCACCTCGTCGACGAAGGCCTCCTCGCTGCCGAACCGCTCGTCGAGCCACGGCAGCGGCGAGTAGGCGCCCATGCCGCCGGTGTTCGGCCCCTCGTCGCCGTCGCGCAGGCGCTTGTAGTCCTGGGCGGGCGAGAGCGGCAGCACGCTGGTGCCGTCGGAGAGCAGGAAGAGCGAGACCTCCTGGCCGTCGAGGAACTCCTCGACCAGCACGGGACCCTGCTGCAGGTAGTGCGCGGCGTGCGCGAGCGCGGCCTCGCGGTCCTCGGTGACGAGCACGCCCTTGCCGGCGGCGAGTCCGTCGGCCTTCACGACGTAGGGGGCGCCGAACTCGTCGAGGACCTCGGTCACCTTGGGCAGCGAGTCGACGAGGCTCGCGCGGCCCGTGGGCACGCCGGCCGACTCCATGATGCGCTTGGCGAACGTCTTCGACCCCTCGAGCGCCGCGGCGGCCTTGGCGGGGCCGAACACCGCGATCCCCCGCGTCCGCAGGGCGTCGGCGACGCCCGCGACGAGCGGCGCCTCGGGGCCGACGACGACGAGTTCGATGTCGTTGTCCATCGCGTAGTCGGCGACGATCACGGGGTCGGCCGGGTCGAGCGCGATGGTCTCGACGCTGCCCCGCGCCGAGGAGGTGGGGGATGCCGCGATCCCCGCGTTGCCGGGCGCCGCCACGATCTCGTGGCCGGCCTCCTCGTCGAGCAGGGCGAGGATGATGGCGTGCTCGCGCGCGCCCGAACCGAGGACGAGGATTCTCACCCGCTCAGGCTACCGGACCCCCTCGCGACGCCCGCGGGCGTGCGGGAGGATGGGGGGATGCCGCGGAGGATCGGAGACGTCGAGGGGCGCGACGCCGTCGCGTCGGTCGTGCGAGCGGATGCCGCGGCATCCGTCGACCGGAACACGCTGGCGCTCGCCGTGCGGTACACCCTGCAGCTGCTCGCCGAGCGCGCACCGGGCGGGACTGTCGAGGTGCGCGTGCCGCCGTTCGGGGCGGTGCAGTGCATCGAGGGGCCGCGGCACACGCGCGGCACCCCGCCGAACGTCGTCGAGACGGATGCCGCGACCTGGCTGGGCCTCGCCACGGGCTCGCTCGCGTGGGGCGACGCCCGCTCGTCGGGGTCGGTCCACGCCTCGGGTCAGCGCGCCGACCTCGAGGGCGTGGTGCCCGTCATCGACGCCGCGCGGCTCGGCTGACGCGCGCCGTGCGGGAGAATGGACGGGTGAGCGATGCGAACCGTCCCGAGCCCGCAGATCCCGCCGATGGCGGGGCGTCGCCCGTCGAGCCGGAGGCAACCGTCGCCGCCGACGGCTCGGCCGGCCCCGGCGCATCCGTCGAGCACGCGGCCCCGGCCGACGAGGGCGCATCCGGCGGCGACGCCCACCCCAAGGTCGAGCGCATGGACGTCGACCCCGAGGCCGGCGAGCGCCTCGAGACCGACCTGACCAGCGACGCGGTGACCGTGCGCCGGTCGCCGCGGTACGGCAGCTTCCTCCTGCTCGGCGCCGCGCTCGGGGTGCTGGTCGCACTGATCCTCACGTTCGCGTTCCCCGAGAACGACCAGTTCGACCGCGGGCAGGTGTTCGGCTTCCTGCTGCTGTGGTGCGGCGCGGGCGGGCTCGCGCTCGGCGGCGTGGCCGCGCTCGTCATCGACCGCGTCCTCTCGAAGCGCCGCGGCACGGCCGTCGCCGAGCACGAGTCCACGCACTACGTCGACGACGACCCCGAGCCCTGATCCGCGCGGGCGGCGAGCAGCAGCCGCTCGAACTCCTCGACGCTGCCGTGCGCGCGCTCGAGGTCGGCCCGTCGGAGCACCGGATGCCACGCCCCCGCCGCATCACGGCCGAGGACGACCGGCGGGCCCGCGTCGCGGACGATGGCGGATGCCGCGGCATCCGCCACCTCGTTGCGGTGCCGGAGGGCGAACGGCACCCCGATCCGGCGCACCATGTCGTCCCACTCGGGCTTGCGGCGCCACGTGTGGGTGATGTCGCACAGCGCGCACTCCCTGGTGCCCAGGAGGTGTCCGACGATGTAGGCGAGGTCGCCTCGGACGCCGCCGTCGGCGTCGTAGATCCCGAGGTACTCGGCGAACTCGCCCATGCGGACAGCGTCGCAGGTCCGACCGAGGACGGCCTGTGAGCGGCGGGCCCGGTGTCAGCTGAGCTGGGTGCGCTCGACCCACTCCAGGTACTCGGGCGTGACCGTGCCGGTCACGTACTCGCCGGTGAAGCACGAGAGGTCGAGGCGGTCGATCGACGTGCCCTCGGTGATCGCCGCCTGGAGGTCCTCGACCTCCTGGTAGATCATGTGGTCGGCGCCGAGCTCGCGGGCGATCTCGGGGATCTTCCGGTCGTGCGCCACGAGTTCGTCGCGGCTCGGCATGTTGATGCCGTACACGTGGGGGAAGCGCACGGGCGGCGCGGCCGACGTGAACGTCACCTTGTTCGCGCCGGCGGCGCGCGCCATCTCGACGATCTGCTTCGAGGTCGTGCCGCGCACGATCGAGTCGTCGACGATCAGCACGTTCTTGCCCTTGAACTCCGTGCCCATCGCGTTCAGCTTCTGCCGGACCGAGCGCTTGCGCGCGGCCTGCCCCGGCATGATGAACGTGCGGCCGACGTAGCGGTTCTTGTAGAAGCCCTCGCGGTACTCGATCCCGAGCTTCTGGGCCACCTGCATCGCGGCGGGCCGCGAGGAGTCGGGGATCGGCATGACCACGTCGATGTCGCCCTGGTCCATGTGCGTCGCGATCGTGTTCGCCAGCCGGTCGCCCATGCGCAGGCGCGCCTCGTAGACCGAGATGCCGTTCATGATCGAGTCGGGACGCGCGAGGTAGACGTACTCGAACGAGCACGGGATCAGGCGCGGGTTCCTGGCGCACTGGCGCGAGATCATCTCGCCGTCGGTGGTGATGAAGACGGCCTCGCCGGGCTCGATGTCGCGCACGACCTCGTAGTCGCCGTTCTCGAGCACGAGCGACTCGGATGCGACGATCCACTCGTCCTTGCCGGCGTCCGTCGTGCGCCTGCCGAGAATGAGCGGCCGGATGCCGAACGGGTCGCGGAACGCGAGCAGTCCGTGGCCGGCGATCATCGCGATGACCGCGTACGAGCCCTCGACGCGCTCGTGCACCTGGGCGACCGCGTTGAACACCTGGTCGGGGTCGAGCTCGAGGCCCGTGATCTGGCCCTGCAGTTCGGTCGCGAGCACGTTGAGCAGCATCTCGGTGTCGCTCGTCGAGTTCACGTGGCGGCGATCGATGCGGAAGAGATCCTCGGACAGTTCGCGCGTGTTCGTGAGGTTGCCGTTGTGGACGAGGATGATGCCGTACGGCGCGTTCACGTAGAACGGCTGGGCCTCCTCCTCGCGCTCGGCGGCGCCCTTCGTCGTGTAGCGGACGTGCCCGAGCCCCATGCGGCCCAGCAGCGAGCGCATGTCGCGCGTGCGGAACGCCTCGCGGACCTGCCCGCGCGCCTTGTGCATGTGGAAGATCGGGCCGTCGGCCGTCGCGATGCCCGTCGAGTCCTGCCCGCGGTGCTGCAGGAGGAGGAGGCTGTCGTAGATCTGCTGGTTGACGGGCTCGGTGGAGACGATGCCGACGATGCCGCACATGCGAGCGATGGCTCCTCGGGAGGTGTGGTGATGCGTCCGAGCTGGACGATACATCCTCGCATACGCGCGCGTGTGAGCCGGCTGTGCGGATGCCGCTGCTCACCTGAGCGACGGCGTGCTCGGGAGGCCCGCAGCTCCGCGGGGAACGGCCCGGCGGCCAAACGACGAACGTACCCCGTGCACGTCGCACGTGGGGAGCTTTTCCCGGAACCCTCGCGCGGCTTCTCGATTTCCGCGAAGGATGCGTCAGGCACTCCCCCCGAACGGGGGACGTGTGCCACGCTTCCCGACATTCGCACATCGCGGCGCGGCGACCGTTCGGGGGGACCGCCGCCGCCTGCTCAGAAAGGGCTCGTCCATGAAGCTCACCTCGTTGCGCGCGGCACTCGCCGGCGCCGCCCTCGTCGCCTGCGGGCTCCTCGCCGCGCCGACCGCCGCGTCGGCCGCGCCGCCCTCGGTGCCGCCGGGCGTCGACCAGCGCGCCGTTCCCGCCGCCGAACGGGCCGCGGCGGCCGGGTACTGGACCGCCGAGCGCATGCGCTCGGCCACCCCGGCCGACGTGCTGCTCGCGGGCAAGTCGGCCTCGACCCCGGCGGCGGGGGTCGCCGCCGGCGCACCGGTGACGTACGGCAAGCCCGCGCCGGCGCCGGAGGTCACGCCGATGGCGGCGAACGAGTCGCCCGTGTCGAACATCGGCAAGGTGTTCTTCACCCTGAACGGCCGCAACTACGTGTGCTCGGGCAACTCGGTGAGCTCGTCGAACGGCAGCGTGGTCGCGACGGCCGCGCACTGCGTGCACTCGGGCAAGGGCAGGTACGCGACGAACTGGACGTTCGTGCCGGCCTACGAGAACGGCGCGGCGCCGTACGGGCAGTGGGTCGCGACGTCGCTCGCGGCGCCCCGCCAGTGGACCAAGGGCGGCGACATCACGTACGACACGGCCTTCGCCACGGTCGGTCAGCTCGCGGGCAAGAGCCTGCAGGCGACGGTGGGCGGCACGGCGATCTCGTTCAACCAGGCTCGCGGGCTCTCGTACGAGGCGTTCGGCTACCCCGCGGCGGCGCCGTTCAACGGCCAGACGCTGAAGTCGTGCGCGGGCACCGCGACCGCGGATCCCTACGGCCAGACCCAGTCGCAGGGCATCCCGTGCGACATGACCGGCGGGTCCTCGGGCGGACCGTGGTTCCTCGGCAACGGCGCGCAGAACTCCGTGAACAGCTTCGGGTACAACAACATCCCGAACGTGATGTTCGGGCCCTACTACGGTTCGGTCGCCCAGGCGACGTACGCCACGGCGGTGGCATCCTGATCGCCCGCCGAGGCCGCTGAGCGCGGCCGTCCGATCGCGAAGCGCCTCGCACCGAGGGACCGGTGCGGGGCGCTTCGTCGTGTCCGGGCGACGGTCGGGGCTTGCTTTTCTACTTTGTTTAGTTCTAAATTAACTCTCGACTCCGCACGACGACCCGCTCCACGGACACAGAGGCATCGATGGCGATCCACTCCAGCAACCGAACCGACGTCAACCGGTCGGCGATCCTCGCCCGGCTCGGCGCCGACGGCCCCGCATCGCGTGCCGAGCTCGCCCGGGTGCTGGCGCTCTCGCCCGCGCTCATCACGCAGCTCGTGAAGGAACTGCTCGCCGACGGGCTGCTCGTCGAACTCGAGCAGGCACCGTCCAACGGCGGGCGCCCGGCACGGATGCTGGGCCTCGCGACCTCGGCCGGGCACGCCATCGGCGTCAAGGTGGTCGCCGACCACGTCGCCTTCGTGGAGGTCGGCGTCGACGGGCGCGTGGTCCGTTCGGCCAGCGAGCCGTTCGACGCGACCGCCAGCACGTTCATCGCCGAACTCGTCGAACGCATCCGCGGCTTCATCGCCGCGGGCGACGGAACGACCGTCCTCGGCCTCGGCGTCGGCGTGCCGGGCAGCGTCGATCGCCTCGGGAGCGGCGTCGTCGACTCGGCCCAGCTCGGGTGGACCGGGGTCGAACTCGGAGACGCCCTTCGGCGCGCGACCGGGCTCCCGGTCGTCGTCGAGAACAACGTCAACGCGCTCGCGGTCGCGGAACGCCTGTTCGGGCTGGGCCGCTCGCACGACAACTTCCTGGTCGTCACGATCGGCACGGGCGTCGGCGCCGGCGTCGTGGTCGACGGCAACGTGCTGCGCGGCGCCTCCGGCGGAGCCGGCGAGATCGGCCACTTCCCCGTCGCCGACGACGGACCGCGGTGCGGATGCGGCAACGACGGATGCCTCGAAGCGCACATCGGCGAGGGCGCGTTGGTCCGCGATGCGCGCGACCGCGGCGCGATCCCGCCCGACGGCGGCATCGACGACCTCCTCGCCGCCGCGGACGCAGGCGAGGACGACGCCATCCGGATCTACCGCGAGGCCGGCGGGCTGCTCGGGCGCACGCTCGCCGGTGTCGTGCACACCGTCGACCCCGCCCTCGTCGTGGTCCTCGGCGAGGGCACGACCGGATGGCGTCACTGGTCGCCCGGGTTCGAGCCCGCGTTCCGGTCGCACCTGCTGCGGCACCGCCGGAGCCTGCCCGTCGAGATCGAGACCTGGCAGGACGAGAGCTGGGCGCAGGGAGCCGCCGCGCTCGTGCTCGCGATGCCGTTCGACGCCGCCGGGTCCGCCGGCGATCAGGGCCGGCTCATCCGCGAACGGCTCGTCGGCCCGGTGGTGCGTCGATGACCGCGCTCATCGGCGAAGCCGCTGCGGACGTCGGCGCCGACGCCGGCCCGCCCGCATCGCGCACCGGTCCGCCGCGCAGCCCCGGCCGCCGCGCGCGGCGGGCCAGGTACACGCTCACGGTGCTCGCCTTCCTGCTGCCGAGCGCGGTGCCGCTCCTCCTCTTCGTGCTCGGCCCGATGGTCGCCGCCGCCTGGATCAGCCTCACCGAGTGGAACCTGCTCGCACCCGCGGAATGGGTCGGGCTCGAGAACTACGCGAACCTGCTCACCGATCCCGAGACGGCCGACGTGTTCCTCCACACGCTGTACTACATCGTCGGCTACCTGCCGCTCGTGTACGTCGGCGGGCTCGCGATCGCCCTCGCGCTGAACACGGCGCTGCGCGGACGCACCGTGCTCCGCGGGGTGTACTTCCTCCCCGTCATCACCAGCTGGATCGTCGTCGCGCTGGTCTGGCGGTGGCTGCTCAACCCGTCGAACGGCGTCGTGAACAGCGTGCTCGCCTGGTTCGGGATCGACGGGCCCGGGTGGTGGACCGATCCTGCGTGGGCGATGCCCTCGATCATCCTCGCCTCGGCGTGGAAGGACCTCGGCTTCGTCATGGTGATCCTCCTCGCCGGGCTCCAGGCCATCGACCCCGAACTGCTCGACGCCGCGCGCGTCGACGGCGCCGGATGGTGGCGCCGCCTCTTCTCGGTCACGCTGCCGCTGCTGTCGCCGGCGACCTTCTTCGTGATCGTCATCTCGCTCATCAACGGGTTCCAGGTGTTCGACCAGGTGTACGCGATGACCGGCGGCGGGCCCGGGGGAGCGACGCAGGTCGTCGTGCAGCAGATCTACGACCTCACCTTCCGATACGGCAGGGCGGGCGAGGCGTCCGCGCTCTCGTGGCTCCTGTTCGTCGTGATCCTCGCCGTGACGGTCCTCCAGATCCGCGGCCAGCGGAAGTGGGTGAACTATGGCTGAGACGACGATCGCACCGACCACGGCTCGGGCCGGAGGCATCCGTCGTCGCACCGATGCCGCGCGCACGGCGCTCGCCCGGAGCGTGCTGCTGCACATCGTGATGGTGCTCGGCGCCCTGGCGATGTTCTTCCCGTTCTACTGGACGGTCGTGACCTCGCTGAGCCCCGGCAGCGGCCTGAGCTCGACCCCGTCGCTCATCCCGGCGGACCCGAGCATCGAGGCGTACCAGCGCCTCTTCGCCGACCTGCCGTTCGCCCGGGTCGTCGGCAACAGCCTGCTGCTCGCCACGGTGACGACGCTCGCGCAGCTGTTCACGAGCGCGACCGCGGCCTACGCGTTCAGCCGCCTGCCGTTCCGCGGACGCACCGTCGTCTTCGGCATCTACCTCGCGACGATGATGATCCCGCTGCAGGTGCTCGTCGTGCCGCTGTTCGCGGAACTGCGGGCCTGGGGGCTCGTCGACACCTACCTCGGCGCGCTGCTGCCGACGCTCGCCGCGGCGTTCGGCGTGTTCCTGCTCCGGCAGGCGATGAACCAGGTGCCGTTCGAGCTCGACGAGGCCGCCGCGATCGACGGAGCCGGTCACTTCCGGACCTTCTGGACCGTGATCCTGCCCAACATCCGGCCGGCGCTCGCGACGCTCGCGGTGTTCGCGTTCATGGGCAGTTGGAACAGCTTCCTGTGGCCGCTCGTCGTGCTGCGCTCGCCCGAGCTGCAGACGCTGCCGGTCGCCCTGGCCGGCCTGCAGGGCCAGTACACGACGCAGTGGGACATCGTCATGGCCGGCTCGGTCGTGAGCATCCTGCCGATGCTCGCCATCTACCTGTTCGCCCAGAAGTACGTGATCCAGGGGGTCGCGAACACGGGCCTCAAGTGAGGACCGCGACACCCGTTCCGGGTCCCGAACGCCCATCCACCCCATCCACGCCTCACCCCTATCGAAGGAGATACGCACCATGAGGACCACAGCACTGGCCGGCGTCGGCATCGTCGCCGCCACCGCACTCGCCCTGACCGGCTGCTCGGCCGGCGACTCGTCCGGCGACGCCGACGGGCCCGTCACCATCACCTACACGAACTTCATCTCGAACGGCGGCAACGAGGAGAACCTCCAGGCCATCGTCGACGCCTTCGAGGAGGAGAACCCCGACGTCACCGTCGAGGTCACCACGCTGCCCTACGCCGACTACGGCACGGCGCTGCAGACCGACCTGGCCGCCGGCACCGTGTCCGACGTCTTCGACATCGAGTACGCGAACTTCGCCCAGTACCAGTCGAACGGCGTCCTCGCCGAGCTCGATCCCGAGGACCCGGGCGCCTACCGCCAGAGCGTGCTCGAGGCCTACCAGGCGGATGGCACCCAGTATGCGCTGCCCAGCTCGTTCTCGACCGTCGTGCTCTTCTACAACAGCGACCTGTTCGAGGCCGCGGGCGTCGAGACCCCGACCGCGGACTGGACCTGGGCCGACGAGCAGGCCGCGGCCGAGCAGCTCACCGACGAGGGCGCGGGCGTCTGGGGCGACCACCAGAACGTGAGCTTCTACGAGTTCTACAAGGTGCTCGCACAGAACGGCGGCGAGTTCCTCGACGAGGACGGCACCGCGGTCGCGTTCAACTCTCCAGAGGGCGTCGAGGCCGCCGAGTGGCTCGTCGGCAAGAGCGGCACGGTGATGCCGACGATCGAACAGGGCCAGGGCACGCCGGACAACGACACGAACCTGTTCCTCGACGGGAAGCTCGCGATGCTGCACACCGGCATCTGGTTGTTCGGCGCCTTCGCCGACGTGCCGTTCGGCTGGGACATCGCGGTCGAGCCGGGCAACGCGCAGCAGGCGAGCGCGCTCTTCTCGAACGCGGTCGGCGTCTCCGCGGGATCGGAGCACCAGGAGGCCGCTGCCGCGTTCGCCGAGTTCCTGACCTCGAGCGACGTCATGGTCCAAACCCGTCTCGACGCGGGGTGGGAGCTCCCGGCGACCTCCGACGAGGCGGCGCTCAACAGCTACCTGACGCTCGGCAACCCCGAGAACCGCCAGGCCGTGTTCGACTCGCTCGAGAACGTGGCCCTTCCGCCCGTGGTCGCCGAGGGGCAGCAGGAGATGCAGGACATAATGACCGAGGAGCTCGTCGAGGCGCAGGCCGGTCGGAAGACCGTGGAGGAGGCGCTCGACTCGGCCGAGGACCGCATCAACGCCGCCATCGGGGGCTGATCGCCCGCACTGTTCGGGGGCCGGGCGCCCGTGCGCCCGGCCCCACCGATCCACCACGCACGAAGGCAGCACCAGGATGACCCTCCCCACCCCGGCCCGAGCCGTTCAGGCCACGTCAGTCGACCTCGCCGCGCTCGTCGCCTCGAGCGCCGAGCTCATCGCCTCCCTCCAGGACGCCGGAGGCGCCTACCCCGCGAGCCCGACGTTCTCGGCGTACGCCGGGTACAGCTGGTTCCGCGACGGCGCGTTCATCGCCGACGCGATGTCGGCGCACGGTCGTGTCGAGTCGGCCGAACGTTTCTTCGGCTGGTGCGCCGACGTGCTCGAGTCGCGTCGCGTCGACATCGGGGCCATCACGGCCGCGGGCCGAGCCGGCGAGTCGGTCGCGGACTCCGCGATGCTGCCCACGCGCTTCACCTTCGACGGCCGCGCCGGCGACGACGAGTGGTGGGACTTCCAGCTCGACGGCTACGGCACCTGGGTGTGGGCGCTCGCCGAGCACGCGCGACGTCACGGTACGGATGCCTCGCGCTGGGCGCCGGCCATCGCGCTCACGGTCGACTACCTCGCCAACTCGTGGCGCCGCCCGTGCTTCGACTGGTGGGAGGAGCACGCCGAGCACGTCCACGTCTCGACCCTCGGCTGCATCGCGGCCGGGCTCCGCGCCGCGTCGTCGCTCGGCGTCCTCGACGACGACCTCGCCGGGCTCGCGGCCGCGTCGGCCGCGGACGTCGAGGCGTTCATGCTCCAGCACGGCGTCGCCGACGGGCACCTGACGAAGTGGGTCGGCTCGACGGCGGTGGACGCGAGCCTCGCCGCGATCGTCGGGATCATGGACGTCGTGCCCGCGGCATCCGACCTCGGCGCCGCCACGATCGCCGCCATCGAGCGCGACCTGGCCGTCGACGGCGGCGTGCACCGCTTCCTCGGCGACACCTACTTCGGCGGAGGGCAGTGGCCGTTGCTCTCGTGCTTCCTCGGCCTCGCGCACGCGCGCGCCGGCGACCGGGACCGGGCACGCGAGCTGCTCGCCTGGTCGGCGAGCACGGCCGGCCCCGACGGCTCGATGCCCGAGCAGGTCGAACGGCACCTCCTCGATCCGTCCCGGGTCGAGGAGTGGGTCGAGCGCTGGGGGCCGTCGGCGGATCCGCTGCTGTGGAGCCACGCCATGCTCATCCGCCTCGCCGTCGAGCTCGACGGCGCATTCGAACCCGACCCCGACCCATCCGAGGAGCCCGCCCGATGATCCGCCACCGCCCGCTCGGCTCCGGCCACCCGTACTCGGTCGACACCGAGCAGCGCTGGCCGCTCGACCCGGTGGCCGGCGAGCCGCTCCGGCTCGGCGTCCGCGCGACCCCCGACATCGAGTCGGTCGAGGCGGAGGTCGAGATCACGGATGCCGCGGGCACGCGCCGCACCGAACGGCTCCCGCTCGCCCGCGTCGCGCGCACCTCGCGCGGCCAGGCGATGGACGGCGGCCACCTCGCCTCCGCGCAGGCCCGGCTCGCCCGCGGCGCGGGCGGGTGGGCCGTCGAGTTCCCTGCGCCGGACGCGGGGAGCGACATCCGGTACCGCTTCGTCGGACGCGCGATCGGCGGCGGGACGCAGCGCACCCGCCGGTTCGAGACCGTTGCGTCGGGTTGGATCGACGCACCCGACGACGTCGTTGAGACCGCCGGTGCCGACCGCGTCGTCCCGGGCAGCGTCCGGGTGCTGACCGACGGCGCACGCGTTCGCCGGGTGCGCTTCGCGCTCCCGCTCGCGGACGGCGAGCACGTGACCGGCTTCGGCGAGCGCTTCGACGCGCTCGACCACCGCGGCGCCGAGCTCGACTCGGTCGTCTTCGAGCAGTACAAGAGCCAGGGCGCCGAGCGGAAGACGTACCTGCCCATGCCGTTCGCGCACGTCGTGGGCGGCGAGGGCTGGGGCTTCCACCTCCGGACCTCGCGCCGGGCATGGTTCGACGTCGGCGCGAGCCGACCCGATCGGCTGGTGGTCGAGGTCGAGACGGATGCCGCGGCGGGCGAACCCGCGGTCGCGATCGCGTTCTCCGACGGCACGCCCACCGAGGTGCTCGACGCGTTCCTCGCCGAGGTCGGCCGCCCCGAGGAGCTTCCCGAGTGGGTGTTCCGCCTCTGGGCGAGCGGCAACGAGTGGAACACGCAGGCCGAGGTCGTCCGCCAGATGGACCTGCACCGCGAGCACGACGTCCCCGTCGGCTCGGTCGTCATCGAGGCGTGGAGCGACGAGCGCACCTTCACCGCCTTCCGCGACGCCGAGTACGAGGTGACCGAGGACGGGGCACCGCACCGGTTCGCCGACTTCACCTTCCCTGCGGATGGCGCCTGGCCCGACCCGAAGGGCATGGTCGACGAGCTGCACGCCCGCGACATCCGCGTGCACCTCTGGCAGATCCCGCTGCTGAAGGCGCGCCCGCATCCGACGGGCCAGGCGCGAGCCGACGCGCTCGCCGCCGAACGCGAGGGGGTGCTCATCCGCGAGCCGAACGCGCGTGGCGAACTGCGCCCGTACCGCAACCGCGGGTGGTGGTTCCCGCTGTCCACGATGCCCGACCTCACCGACGAGCGGGCCGCGCGGTGGTGGACCGAGAAGCGCCGGTACCTCGTGGAGGAGGTCGGCATCGACGGCTTCAAGACGGATGGCGGCGAGCACGCCTGGGGCCGTGAGCTCGCCTACCTCGACGGCACGCGCGGCGACGAGGGGAACAACGCCTTCCCGGTCGCGTACGCGAAGGCCTACGGCGATCTCCTCCGATCCGCAGGCAAGGCCCCGGTGACGTTCAGCCGTGCCGGCTTCACCGGTTCCCAGGCGCACGGTGCCTTCTGGGCCGGCGACGAGAACTCGACCTGGGACGCATTCCGCTGGTCGATGTTCGCCGGACTCTCGGCGGCGGCGAGCGGCATCCTCTACTGGGGCTGGGACCTCGCCGGCTTCTCGGGGCCCCTGCCGAGCCCCGAACTCTACCTGCGCGCGACGGCGGCCTCCACGTTCGTGCCGATCATGCAGTACCACTCCGAGTTCAACCACCACCGGACGCCCTCGCGCGACCGCACGCCCTGGAACCTCGCCGAGCAGTCGGGCGACGAGCGGGTGCTCCCGGTGTTCCGCGCCTTCGCGCACCTGCGCGAGCGGCTCGTGCCGTACCTCGCGACCGAGGCCGCAGAGAGCGTCCGCACGTCGGCGCCGCTCATGCGCCCGACGTACTTCGACCACCCCGGGTGGGCGGGCGCATGGACGCACCCGCTGCAGTGGTTCCTCGGCCGCGACCTGTTCGTCTCGCCGGTCGTCGACGAGGGCGAGACGGTCCACGAGGTCGCGCTGCCGCCGGGGGAGTGGGTCGACGCCTGGACCGGCGAGGCCGTCGTCGGCGACACGGTCGCGCGGGTCGAGGTCCCCATCGATCGGATCCCCGTGTACGTCCGCGCGTCGGCGCACGGGCGCCTTCGCGAGGTGTTCCGGGCATGACCGGTTCGTCGGCGCGCGAGCGATTCGACGCGTTCCTCGAGCGGGTGGACGCGAACCTCGTCGATCGCGCCGACGTCGTCGGACTCGTCGGCATGGGATCCACGGCCGATCGCGATCGCGTCGACGAGTGGTCCGACCACGACCTGGCGATCGTCACGACCGACGGGCATCAGCCGGGATATCGTCGACCGGCCGACTGGCTGCCCCGTCCGGACCGGATCGCCCTGGAGGTGCACGAGCACCACGGTGGCGTCAAGGTCGTCTACGACGACGGGCACGTGGTCGAGTTCGGCGTCGCGAGCCTCGACGACCTGGCCGGATGGGCGGCCGATGCCTACGACGTGCGGCTCGACCGGGGCGGCGTCGCCGCGACGATGTCGGAGGTCGCGGCCAAGCCGGCGCCGATCGGTCCCGACGTCGACCGTGATCTCGGGCTCGTGCTCGCCCTGACGCTGATCGGCGTCGGACGCGCCCGGCGCGGCGAGCGACTCAGCGCGAACACGCTGGTGAGAGGGACGGCAGTCGAGGCGCTGACCCGGGCGGTCGCCTCCCGCCTGGAGCCCGAGGAGGGCGACGCACGGCTCGACTCGCTCGACCCGTCGCGCCGGTTCGAGCGAGCGTATCCGTCGATCGCGGCGCGGATCGACGGACTCCTCGCGGCTCCGGTCGAGTCGTGCGCCCGTGGCCTCGTCGACCTCGCGGTCGAGGTCTTCGGCACCGGCGACGGCGGGGTCCCGGCGCGTGGACTCGCCGCGGTCCATCGCCGCCTCGGCTGGTGATCGGCGGATCCGGCCGGCCGGGCGCTGCCGCTACCGCGCGTGCAGCTCCACGAACGTTCTCAGCATCCGGCTCGGCTCCGACACGACCGCGCGCGCGGCGGCCGCGAGCGTGAGCTCGAGCTCGCCCTCGGCGAAGTACCCGTAGCTGGCGTAGGCCCGGATGCGGACCTGGATGCCCTCCAGGTCGAGTTCCGGATGGAACTGCGTGGCGTAGACGTTGGAGCCGACGCGGAACACCTGCACCGGGCACGTCGGCGACGAGCCGAGCAGCGTGGCCGAACCCGGCAGTTCGCGGATCGCCTCCTTGTGCCCGACGAACGCGTTGAACGTCTGCGGGAGCCCGGCCAGGAGCGGGTCGGCGGCGCCCGCTTCGCTCAACGTCACGGGCACCACGCCGATCTTCTCCGCATACCGGTCGTCGATGATCGCGCCCTGGTGTGCGCCGACCGTGCCGACGCCGTAGCAGGCGCCGAGGAACGGGAAGTCCCGCGCGACGACCTCGTCGAGCAGCGACGCGAACTCGGCCTCGACGCGGCGCTGGACGGCGGACTTGCGCTCGGGAGGGTCGGAGGCGTTGAAGGGCCCGCCGCCGACGAAGATCCCGGAGAGCTCGTCGAGGTCGAGGTGCGGCATCGGCCCGGCCTCGAGGCGGATGCGGACGAGGTCGCGCTCGTCGAGCCCGGTGCCGCGGAGGAAGAGCTCGTACTCCTCGTCGGCGGGCACGTCCTCGGCACGCGTGGCGAGGAGGACGAACGGCTTCACGGCCCCACGATAGCCGCGGGCGCCGTCGGCGTCAGTACTGCGACGGCGTCGCCAGCACGGCCATCGTGCAGCGCGAGACGCAGACCAGCCTGCCGGCCTCGTCGGTGATGCGGATGTCCCACACCTGCGTCGTGCGACCGCGCGTGATCGGGCTCGCCTCCGCGTACACCCAGCCCTCGGACACCGGGCGGACGTGGTTCGCGTTGATCTCCATGCCGACGCAGTAGTACTGCGCCGGGTCGACCGTGAAGGAGGCTCCCCAGCTCGCGAGGGTCTCGGCGAGGGCGACGGACGCGCCGCCGTGCAGCACGCCGGCGGGCTGGCGGGTGCGGTGGTCGACCGGCATCCGCCCCTTCAGCGAGCCGTCGGTGATCTCGGTCATCTCGATGCCGAGTGCGCGGATCAGGGCGTGCTCGCCGCGCGAGTTCGCCCACTCCAGTGAGGGCTCGCCGAACCAGATGCTCATGCGGTCGAGTCTGCCACGCGCGGGTGCTGCGATCCGCCGGGCGGGCGCGGCTCCCGGCCACGCGGCCGCCCTCAGGCGAGCTCGGCGATGATCGGGTGGATCGCGTCGTCGAACGCCGCGGCATCCGACCTGAGCGTGTCGGTCACGGCCACGGTCTTCTCGCCGATCCACCAGATGCCGGATGCCGCGAGCGGCAGCACCTCGACGTTCAACTCGAACGAGTGGGCACGCCGCCCCACCTCGCGCTCGTGCTCGGCGATCGAGCCCGCGTAGGCGCGGTAGGTGTCGCCGGAGCGTGCGGCGGAGGCGGTGCGGTAGCGCTCGTGCGCCCACTCCGCCCATGCGAGCGCTGCCTCGGCGTGCGGGCGGATGGCGGCGGTGAGCGCCTCGGCCCCACTGGCGGGGAGGGCGACGGCGGTGCCGTACTCCTCGACCAGCTCGAGCGGCACCGGGGACGGGTGCGACTCGGGCTCGACGGTCATCGACCACCAGTCGCGCCACTGCTTCTCGAGGGTGTCGTGCGCATCCACGTCGCGGGACCCCTCGGGGCCGATGCGGCCGACGTCGCGCAGGCGAGGAAGCTCGGCGGGCGACGCGATGCCGAGCACCTCCCGCAGGTAGAGGGCGAGGAGGGCTCCGGTGCTCGCGTTCTCGCGAATCACCCACGATGGCGTGGCACCCGCGTGCATGCACGGATTCTAACGCCGGCCCCTGACAGCGGGCCCGAGCGGCGCACCTCGCGCGGGTACCCTTGACGGGTGAGCGCGAACTCGTCCTATGCCGCTGCCGGAGTCGACACCGCCGCCGGCGACCTCGCCGTCGAACTGATGAAGGAGGCGGTCGCGAACACGCACGGACCGAACGTGCTCGGCGGCGTCGGAGGCTTCGCCGGGCTCTACGACCTCTCGTTCGCGAAGGACTACGCGCGCCCCCTCCTCGCGACCTCGACCGACGGCGTCGGAACGAAGATCGCGATCGCGCAGGCGCTCGACATCCACGACACGATCGGCCAGGACCTCGTCGGCATGGTCGTCGACGACATCGTGGTGGTCGGTGCGACCCCGCTCTTCATGACCGACTACATCGCCTGCGGCAAGGTCGTGCCCGACCGCATCGCCGCGATCGTCACCGGCATCGCCCGTGCCTGCGCCGAGACCGGCACCGCGCTCGTCGGCGGCGAGACCGCCGAGCACCCCGGACTCATGGGGGTCGACGACTACGACGTCGCGGGCGCCGCCGTGGGCGTCGTCGAGGCCGACCGCGCCCTGGGCGCCGAGCGCGTGCAGGACGGCGACGTCGTCGTCGCGATCGAGTCCTCGGGGCTGCACTCCAACGGCTACTCGCTGGTCAGGCACGTCCTCGCGAACGCGAAGCTGTCGTACACGGACGCCTCGGCCGACCTCGGCACGACCTGGGGCGAGGCGCTCCTCGAGCCCACGCGCCTGTACTCCGGTCCGCTCGTGCGCCTCCTCGCGCACGACACGCTCGGCACGGCCGTGCACTCGCTCTCGCACGTGACCGGAGGCGGCATCGCGGCGAACCTCGCACGCGTGCTCCCGCGCGGCTCCTGGGTCGAGGTCGACCGCTCCACGTGGTCGCCGCAGCCGGTGTTCCGGGTCCTGAACGACCTCGCGGGCACGACGCTCGAGTCGACGGAGGGCACCTGGAACCTCGGCGTCGGCTTCTTCGCGGTCGTGTCGGCGGATGCCGCGGCATCCGTCATCGCGGAGCTGGGCACGCTCGGCCTGCCCGCCTGGCAGGTCGGCACGGTCTCGACCGGCGCACGCGACGTCGAGGCATCCGGCTGGGAGCAGGGGGCCAAGGGCGTGGACGGCGGAGCCGTCCGCCTCGTCGGCAGCTACGCGGGCTGAGCGCATGCGTGCCGCGCTCTCGATCGGCCTTCCCGGAACGACGGCGCCGGAGACGCTGCGCGCGCTCGCCCCGCGGCTCGAGCGCCTCGGCTTCGACGCGCTCTGGCTGAACGACGTGCCGGGCGGTGACTCGCTCGCCGGGCTGCGCGTGGTCGCCGAGGCGACCGAGCGGCTGGGACTCGCGACCGGCGTCATCCCGATCGATCGTCGACCGGTCGGGAGCCTGGACCTCGCGGGCATCCCCGCGGAACGCACGACGATCGGCATCGGATCCGGCGGCGCGCGACACCCGGTCGCCGTCGTCGCCGACGGCGTCGCCGAGCTCCGAGCCGCCACCGGCGCCGCGATCGCGGTGGGCGCACTCGGCCCGCGCATGCGTCGGCTCGCCGCCGAGCTCGCCGACGCGGTCGTGCTGAACTGGTTGACGCCCGGCGCGGCGACCGAGGCGATGGCCGACCTGCGACACGACTCGCGCGGGCGCGCCGAACGGGTGCGCGGAGTGGTCTACGCACGCACCATCTCCGATGGCGCCGCGCGCGCGGCGCTGCAGAAGGAGGCCGATCGGTACGGGTCGTACGCGTCCTACGCCGCGAACTTCGCGCGACTCGGCATCGAGCCGATCGACGCGACCATCAACCGCAGTTCCGCCCTGCACGCCTACGACGGGATCGTCGACGAGATCGTGCTGCGTGCCATCACCGCCGGCGGCACGCTCGAGGAGCTCGAGCGGTTCGCGGAGACCACGGCGCAGTGGCGTTCGGAGGAGCCCGCCGCCTGATCCGGCCGCCTGAGCCGCCGCGCGAGCCGAGCCCGCGGGACCATCGGCCGTGCGCCGTGTCGCCCGGCCCGCTACCGTCGCCGCATGGGCGACGCGTCTCCGGTGCGCAGCGGTCGCGGTACCGCCTCGGGGACGTTCCGGCTCGGCCGCTGGGTGACGGGCACGACCCTCGGCGAGAGCGTCGGATTCCTGGTCCCGGTCACCGGCTTCGCGTTCGCCGATGCCGCCGGCCTCCGAGGGTGGGCGGCCTGGCTGCTGCTGGTCGCGTTCGGAGCGGGGGAGGGCGCGCTCCTGGGACTCGGCCAGTCGCTCGCGCTGCGTCGCGGACCGGCCGAGGTATCGGTCGGCAGGTGGGTCGCCGCGACGGCGGCCGCGGCATCCGCTGCCTGGGCACTCGGGATGCTGCCGTCGACGCTCGACGACGCCGGGGTCGGGATCGACTGGGCCCGGCCCGCCACGTGGGTGGTGATCGGGTTCGCCGGCCTCGTGCTGCTCGCGAGCATCCCGCTCGCGCAATGGCCCGTGCTCGCGGCGTCCGGCGTTCCACGAGCGTGGCGGTGGGTGCCGCTCGGCATGGTCGCCTGGCTCGTGGGCCTGCCGTTCACGTTCGCACCGTCGCCGATCGTCGACGTGGGCACCCCGGCTCCGGTGGTCTTCGCCCTCTTCGCGGCCTCAGGCGTGCTGATGGCCGTCACGATGGCGTTCGTGACGGGCCTCGGGCTCAGGCGGATGCTCCGGGGATGACCCGGCGGCGAACCGACGTCCGCACCGCACCGCCGGGATGCGGTGCGGCCCTCGGGCACGCGAAAACCCCGGCGCGGAGCCCCTCTCGGTGCGACCGCTCAGCCGGGGATGATCAGGAGCGGTGCGACCCGTCGTCGTGGACGTAGGACTCGTCGTCGGCGTACTCCGCCCACTTCGACATCTCCTCGTCGGTGTGGTCGTGATTCGAAGCCGTGAGCTCGCGCTCGAGCGCGCTGTAATCGGTGGCCGGGCTGAAGTACTTCAGCTCCCGTGCGACCTTGGTGTGCTTGGCTTTCTGACGGCCGCGCCCCATGCGTGACCCCCTTACGACGTCTGGCCGGATGGGATGGACGTCACCCGGCTCTTTGATAATGAACAATCCCGGCTGGTAGTTTACCACCGCCCCGGGCGCCGATCGGATGCCACGGCGGCGCTGTGGAGGCGCCGTGCAGGCCACGCCGTGGCGCTCAGCACCCCTCCGGGCATGGTGGGATGGTGGGGTGGATACGATCCCCGACCGCGTGAAGGTCGCGGTGATCGGTGCCGGACAGGCGGGGCTGTCTGTCGCCTATTACCTGCGACGCTTCGAACTCGTCGCCGACGAGGACTTCGTCATGCTCGATCGCGCCCCGGGACCGGGTGGCGCGTGGCAGCATCGTTGGTCGTCCCTGCGCCTGGGCACGGCGCACAAGGTGAACGACCTGCCGGGCATGGGGGAGCTCGGCATCAGCTTCGAGACCGCCGACCGGACGCTTCCCGCCAAGGAGGTCGTCGCCGACTACTACGGCCGGTTCGAGGAGCACTACCGCTTGAACGTGCATCGTCCCGTCGACGTCCGGCGCATCACCAACGACGGCGTCGACCTGCGCATCGAGTACGAGGACCTGAGCCCGCAGCCCGCCGAGGAGCTGAAGAGCCGCGGCTTCTTCGGTCGCCGGCGGAAGACCTTCGAAGCGGCGGCGCCGCCGCCCGCGCCGCGCGGGGAACTGCACACCCAGTACCTCGTCAACGCCACCGGGACGTGGGGTTCGCCGTTCGTGCCCTACTACCCGGGCATGGGCGACTTCCGCGGGCGACACGTGCACACGTCCGACTTCGCCTCGGCCGAGGACTTCCGCGACGAGAACGTCGTGGTCGTCGGCGGCGGGACCTCGGCGATCGGCTTCATGCTCGAGCTCGAGGGCGTGGCATCCGGCCTCACCTGGGTGTCGCGCCGTCCGATCGACTGGCTCGACCGGCAGGAACTCGACCTCGAGGGCGCGTCGGCGGCGGTGTCCAGGCAGGACGAGGCGGCCCGCGCCGGTCGCGCGCTGCCGTCGGTCGTCAGCGGCACCGGCGTGCCGAAGAGCCGGCGCATCGCCGCCGGGATCGAACGCGGGCTGCTCTCCGCGAAGCCGATGTTCGACCGCATCGAGGCCGACCGCGTGGTCTGGTCCGACGGCAGCGAGGCGAAGGCGGATGCCATCATCTGGGCGACCGGCTTCCGGCCCGAGCTGCGCCACCTCGCACCGCTGAAGCTCCGCGAGAAGGCCGGCGGCGTGACCGTCGGGCAGGGCGCGGCCTGGCACGATCCGCGGATCTTCCTCGCCGGCTACGGACCGCAGGCGTCGACGATCGGGGCCAGCCGCGCGGGCCGCATGATCGCGCGGCAGATCATGGCGATGATCTGAGGGGCCCGTTCACCCCCTGACCAGGAGGTAGAGGCCGACCGCGGCGCCGATGCCGAGCGCGAGCGTGACCAGGACGTTGAGGATCGCCGCGCGCCAGCGGCCGCCGTCGGCGAGCTCGATCGTCTCGACGCACCAGGTGCTGAACGTGGTCAGTCCGCCGCAGAACCCGGTCACCAGCACGAGGCGCACGTCGTCGGAGACCGCGGCGCGTTCGGCGAGCCCGATGATGGCGCCGGCGAGGCCGGAGCCGACGAGGTTGACGACGAGGATGCCGCCCGGCAGGTGTCCCGGACGTACCGGGTAGGCCTTGGAGAGCAGGTACCGGATGACCGCGCCGACGGCGCCGGCGACGAGCACGGCCGCGACGACGAGCGCGCTCACAGCGTCGCCCCGTCGTCCGTGACCTCGGTGGGCATGGGGCGATGCGCGAGTGCCGAACCGAGCTTCAGCCCTGCGGCGGCGAGCGCGAGGCCGGCGACGAGCGAGGCGCCGAGGTAGACGGCGGCGAGCGCCGTCGCCTCCTCGCGGTCGAGGATCGCGACCGCGCCCATCACGGCCGACAGGGTCGTGAACGAGCCGACGAGGCCCGAGCCCATGCCCGCCTTCATCCACGCGGGCGTCGACGGACGGGTCCAGAGCCCGCCCGCGAGCCAGCCGAGCACGAAGGTGCCCACGAGGTTCGCGATGAACGTCGACCACGGGAAGCCGCCGTCGGCGTGCGGCAGCGCGGTGTCGAGCGCGAGGCGGAGGCCCGTTCCGGCGAGGCCGCCGACGAAGACCGCGAGCGAGGGGGGCACCCGTCGAGGCTACGCCGTGCCCGGCGCCGGGGCGGGCAGCACCCACACGTTCGACGGCAGCCAGGTGCCCTTGGGGAACTCGAACTCCTCGACGCCCTCGAGCACGAACCCGGCCCCTCGGCAGAGCGCGTTCGACGGGTCGTTGTCGACGCGGGGGTATGCGGCGACGGCTCGGGAGGGGTCGACCCGATGCGCTTCGGCGATGACCTGAGCGAGCGCCGCCCGCGCGTACCCGCGCCCCTGGAATGCCGCCTGCACGGTCCAGCCGACCTCGAACAGCGCACGCCCGCCCTCGTCGCGCGGCCAGAACCCGATCGCGCCGACCCCCTCGGGGTGCTCCGGCGTGACGATCGCGAACATGCGCGACGAGCCGTCCTCCCACCCGCGGAGGTAGCGCGCATGGCGCGCGAGCAGCTTGGCCTCGGACTCCGGACCGCCCAGGTGCTCCATCAGCTCGGGCGCGTTGTTGCGCCTGAGCAGGTCGAGGTCGACGGCGGACCAGGGGCGCAGCGCGACATCTGTCATGCCCACATGCAAGCGGATGCCGCCGACATCCGCACGCGCCGGGTCAGCGCTGCGCGAGCTCGCGGAGGACTTCGGCGCGGACGTCGGCGAGCCGAGTGCGCAGCAGCGACACCGTGTCCGCGTTCACGCGGCCCCGGTTGGCCTGGGTGCGCAGCTCGAGCCGGATCTGCTGGCGGAACTCGGTGATGGCGAGGTCGGCCTCGTGCATCGCGCGGGTCGACTCGGCCGTCGGCTGCGGCGTCGCGGGTTCGGTCGTCGCGGACTTGCGCGCCTCGCGGGCGGCGCTCGCCAGCTCGGCCCTGAGCGTGCGCATGGCCGAGTCGACCTCGGCGCGGACGCCATCGGCGAGGCGCCGGATCGAGTCGGTCATGTCGTCCTCGATGGCGTCGAGCTCGTGCCGGCGCGACTCGAGCTCGGCGCGGCCGGCGTCGGTGATCTCGTACACCGACTTGCGGCCGTCGGTGCGCTTGGTCACGAGTCCCTCCTCCTCGAGCTTGGCGAGGCGCGGGTAGATCGTTCCGGCGCTCGGTGAGTACGTGCCGCCGAAACGGTCGGACAGCGCCTGGATCAGCTCGTAGCCGTGACGGGGCTGCTCGTCGAGCAGCGCGAGCAGGTACAGGCGCAGGTTCCCGTGGGCGAACACCGGGGGGTTCATGCCGAGGCCTCGCCGGAGTCGGCGGGAGCCGTCGCCGGCTGGCGCCGGATCACCGAGATGCTGCCCGACACGCTGTTGGCGCCGAGGTCGAGCCAGGTGCCCTCGAGCTCGCCCGTGACGCGCTCGAAGCCCTTGCCCAGCGTGCCCTTGATCTGCGTGTCGTCGAGCAGCAGCTTGCCGCTCACCGTGTTCACGCGGTAGCGGGCGCCGCTGCCGGGATCGAAGCGGAGCGTGAGGTCGCCCGACACGCTGTTCGTGTCGACCCGGCTCGGGGTGCCCTTCGCGTCGAGCACCATGTCGCCGGAGACCGTGTCGACGTTGAAGGAGCCGACCTCGCCGGTCACCGTCACGTCGCCCGAGACGGTGTGCGCGGTGACCCTGCCGGTGTGGTCGCCGACCGAGATCTCGCCCGAGACGCTCGAGCACTCGACGTCGCCCGCGTGGTTGTCGATGACGAGGTCGCCCGAGACCGAGCTGAACTTCCCGTCGTTGTCGAAGCCCGACACGAGCGCGTCGCCCGAGACGACGCCGAGCTTCATGGCGACGTGCCGCGGCGCGAGGATCGACACCTCGGCCTTCGCGCTGCCCGTGAAGCCCTTGAAGACCTCGAGGAAGTTGTCCCACCGCAGCTGCGGGTGGTCGATCTCGAGCGAGTCCCCGTCGATCCGGATCATCAGGTCCTTGCCGGTGACGTTCGACACCTCGACCCGGGCGCCGGGTTCGTCGTGCGCGATGACGTCGACCTTGCCGCCGATGAGGCTGACCTTGAGCTTGCGGACGAGTTCGAGGTCGATGACCCGGCTCTCCCCGGGGTTCACGACCCACTTCTCGATGGCCATGTGCGTGCTCCTTCTGATGGTCGGTTCGAGATCACGATATATCGCGTTTCGGGCCAAGTCAAGATATATCGCGTTTCGGTGTGCGAGACCTCCGCCGGGGCATCCGCTTGACCTTGACGCTACGTCAAGTTCTACCGTGGAACCACGTTCGATCCGCCGGACACGAGAGGAGGCCCCCATGGACTGGTCGATCCAGGAGATCGCGAAGCTCGCCGGAACGACGAGCCGCACGCTCCGCCACTACGACGACGTCGGGCTGCTGCCGCCGAGCCGCATCGGCGGCAACGGCTACCGGTACTACGACCGGACCGCGCTCGTGCGACTGCAGCGGATCCTGCTGCTGCGCGACCTCGGACTCGGCCTCCCGGCGATCGCCGACGTGCTCGCCGGGCAGACCGGCGAGGCCCGGGCGCTCGAGGGGCACCTCGCGTGGCTCCGGCACGAACAGGACCGGCTGGCGCGCCAGGTCGCGTCGGTGGAACGGACCATCGAGGCAGTGGGAGGAGGTGAGGAGATCATGGCGAAGGACATGCTGGACGGCTTCGACCACACGGAGTACCGCGAGGAGGTCGAGGAGCGCTGGGGCGCCGACGCGTACACCGCGGGCGACCGCTGGTGGCGCGGCATGCGCGACGACGAACGCGCCGCGTGGAAGGAGCGCAGCGAGGCGCTCGGTCGCGACTGGACCGCGGCCGCCGAGTCGGGCGCCGCGCCGGACTCCGCGGAGGCGCAGGTGCTCGCGAAGCGCCACGTCGAGTGGCTGACGGGCATCCCCGGCACGCCGGCGGGCACGCCCGGCGGCGACGTCGCGGCGTACGTCATCGGACTCGGCGAGATGTACGTCGCCGACCCGCGGTTCGCGGCCAACTACGGCGGCGAGCGCGGTGCGACGTTCGTGCGCGACGCGCTGCGGGTGTACGCGGAGGCGAACCTGTAGGCGCTGCCGCGCTCGAGACGACGGATGCCGCGGGGCACGCGCCCCGCGGCATCCGCACGTCGTGTCTGCGCCGGCGTTTCCGCGCGGCCGTTCAGGCCTGCGCGGGTGCGGCGCCCGTCGCGGGGTGCGGGATGTCCCGGTCCCGCGCCCCGCGATGGACGGCCGGACCGCGGCGCACCGCGAAGAGCGGGATCGTCCACCCGCAGAGCGGGCCGATGAGGAGCGCGAACGCGAGCGTGCCGATGCCCACGTTGCCGCCGAGCAGGAACCCGGTCACGAGCACGGTCACCTCGATGCCGGTGCGGACGATCCAGATCTTCCATCCGGTGCGGCGGTGGAGACCGGTCATCAGTCCGTCGCGCGGCCCGGGGCCGAAGTGGGCGCCGATGTAGAGGCCGGTCGCCGCGGCGAGCACGACGATGCCGCCGAACAGCATGACGATGCGCAGCCAGAGGTCCAGTCCCGTCGGGATCATCCACAGGGAGAGGTCGGCGAAGGGCCCCACGAGGAGTGCGTTCATGAGCGTGCCGAAGCCGGGCTTCTGGCGGATGGGGATCCAGAGCAGCAGCACGATGCCGCTCGTGATCACGGTGATGAGCCCGAAGCCGAGCCCGGTCTGCTTCGCGATGCCCTGGGTGAGCACGTCCCACGGTGCGACGCCGAGCTCGCCGCGCACGATCAGCGCGATGCCGAGCCCGTAGAGGTACAGGCCGACGAAGAGCTGCACGAGGCGGCGCCCGAACACGGGTGCGGAGTCGGTGGTGCGAGGGAGTCGGAGCGGCATGATGGCAATCCAATCCCCGAATTGGCCTTTCGGCAAGAAGCCAATTGCTCTAGAGTGGCCCGCACCATGGAAGCCACCCTGAGCGCTCGCGCCCTCGAGACCCTGCTCGGCGCCTGGCGCGGCGACGGCGGGAGCGCCTACCGCACGCTCGCCGACCGCATCCGCCTGCTGATCCTCGACGGGCGGATCCCCGTCGACACCCGCCTCCCCGCCGAGCGCGACCTCGCCGCGCGGCTCGGCCTCAGCCGCACCACCGTCACCGCGGCCTATCGCGAACTCCGCGAGCAGCGGATGCTCCGCAGCCTCCGGGGTTCGGGCAGCGTCGCCCGACTGCCGGGCGCGCCCGCCGTCCTCCCCGTGCCGCCCGCGGCCGACTACGTCGACTTCTCCAAGGCCGCGCTCCCCGCGCTGCCGTGGCTCGCGGAGGTCGCCCGTGAGGCGGTCGAGGACCTCCCCGCGCACCTCGGCGACCCGGGCTTCGACCCGATCGGCATCCCGCAGCTGCGTGCGGCGATCGCCGACCGCTACACGACCCGCGGCCTGCCCACCGACCCGGGGCAGGTCATGGTCACGCTCGGCGCGCAGCACGCGATCGCCCTGCTCTCCCGGGCCGTCGTCGGGCGCGGCGACCGCGCCGTGATCGAGGCGCCGACGTACCCCCACGCCTACGAGGCGCTCCGTGCCGCGGGAGCCCGGCTCGTCACCGTCGCGACGGCGCCGGACGACGTCGGGCCCGACGGGTTCGGCGCCGTCGACGAGGCGGGCGACCTCGTGCGCGTGATGGGCCACGCGAACCCCGTCGCCGCATACCTCATGCCCGACTTCCACAACCCCACCGGGCGCTCGCTCGACGCCGAGGCCCGCGAGCGCGTGCTCGATGCCGCGGCGCGCCAGGGCACCGTGGTGATCGCCGACGAGACGACCGCGGAACTCGACATCGACCGCGGGCTCGACCTGAAGCCGCTCGCCGCCTACGGCCCGGCGGTCATGGTCGGCTCGGTGGGCAAGACCGTCTGGGGCGGTGTGCGCGTCGGCTGGATCCGCGCCGATCGTCCGCTCATCCGCCGGCTCCTCGCGGTGCGCTCGCCGGGCGACCTCGGCACGCCGATCCTCGAGCAGCTCATCGTCGCGCGCCTGCTCGCCCGGATGGACGACATCCTCGACGCGCGCCGCGAGCAGCTCCGCGCGAGCCGCGATCACCTCGAGCGTCGGCTCGCCGACGCGTTCCCCGGCTGGCACGTTCCGCACGTGAACGGCGGCATCGCGACGTGGGTCGGCCTCGGCGCGCCCGTGAGCTCGCAACTCGCCCTCGCGGCGCGCACGCAGGGACTCATCGTCGCGGCCGGCCCGCGCTTCGGGATCGACGGTGCCTTCGAGCGGTTCATGCGGCTGCCGATCTGCTACGACCCCGAGACGACGGATACCGCGGTGCAGGCGCTCACGCGGGCGTGGGGGTCGCTCGCGCGCACCCCCGTGCCCGACCAGAGCGTGCTCGCCGCGGTCGTCTAGGCGGGGCCGAACGTTCACCTCGCGGCAATCCGCGGTTCGTCGGGCGGGACGAGAGTGAGGGCCGTCCCGTCTCCCCAGACCGAAGGTGATCCATGCTCTCCACCCGACCCCGTATCCGGCGTGCTGCGGCGCCCATCCTCCTGGGCGCCGTCGTCGTCGGCTGCCTCGCGGCGGCCCCGGCCGTCGCGCTGCCCGTCCGCACCGCCATCGTCGACGCGCCCGTCGAGGTCGCCGCCGACGGTGCCGCACTGAGCCTGTCGCCCGTCGGCGCGTACGAGACCGGCGTGTTCGACGAGTCGGCGGCCGAGATCGTCGCGTCGTACGACGGCCGGCTCTACGTCGTGAACGCCCGGGCCGGACTCGTCGACGTGATCGACGTGACGAAGCCGTCGAAGCCGAAGAAGGTCGGCGAGGTCGCGAGCGACGGCATCGCCAACTCGGTCGCGATCCGCGCCGATGGGCTCGGCGTCGTCGCGATCGAGGACGGCGACGACAAGACCGCAGCTGGTCGCGTGGTGTTCTTCGACGCCACCAAGAAGAAGCCGCGGGTGCTCGGCTCGGTCGTCGTCGGCTCGCTGCCCGACATGGTCGCGCTCTCCGCCGACGGGGCGCGTGCGGTCGTCGCGAACGAGGGCGAACCGGCCGACGACTTCTCGAGCGACCCCGAGGGCTCGGTCGCGGTGATCGAGCTGCCCGGCACGGTGTCGGCCGCGACCCAGGCGGACGTCCGCATCGCGGACTTCCACGAGTTCGAGGCGGGCGGCTCGAGGGCGCTCCCGGAGGAGGTGCGCGTCTTCGGCCCGACCCCCGAGGCCGACCTGCCGGTCTCGCGCAACGTCGAGCCCGAGTACGTCGCGATCGACGGCGACACCGCGTACGTCGCGCTGCAGGAGGCGAACGCGTTCGCCGTGGTGGACCTCGACGGTGCGACGGTCGAGGCGGTCGTTCCGTTCGGATTCGTCGACCACTCCGAGGCCGGACACGGCATCGACCCGTCGGATCGGGACCCCCGGGGTGCGCCGACCTTCGACGTCCGGACCTTCGCCGGTCTGAAGGGCATGTACCTGCCCGACGGGCTCGTCGCCTACCGGGCCGCAGGCGAGACGTACCTCGTCTCGGCGAACGAGGGCGACGCGCGCGAGTGGGGCGACTACGTCGAGAACGCCCGCGTGAAGGACCTCGGCGACGACGGCCTGGCGCCCGTCTGCGAGACGAGCCCGGCCGCCGCGCTCACGGGCGACGCCGACCTCGGGCGGCTGAACGTCTCGACCGCGATGGGGCTCAGCGAGGACGGCTCCTGCTACGAGGAGCTCTACGCCTTCGGATCGCGATCGTTCTCGATCTGGACGACCGGCGGCGAGCAGGTCTTCGACTCGGGTGAGGACTTCGAGCGCATCACGCACGAGGCTGCGCCGGCGTTCTTCAACTCGAACCACTCCGAGTCGAACCTCGAGGGGCGCAGTGACGACAAGGGCCCCGAGCCGGAGAGCCTCGCGATCGGCGAGGTCGACGGGCGCACGTACGCGTTCATCGGCTTCGAGCGCGTCGGCGGGGTCATCGTGTACGACATCACCGACCCGGCCGCGTCCGCGTTCGTGACCTACCTGAACAACCGGGACTTCTCGGTCTCGGTCGAGGACGACGGCGTCGAGCTGCTCTCGGCGGCCGGCGACCTCGGCCCGGAGGGCCTGTCGTTCATCCCGGCGGCGATGACCCCGACCGGCGAGCCCATGCTCGCGGTGGCGAACGAGGTCTCGGGGACGACGACCCTCTACGCGATCTCCGCGACGTCGTAGTCGGCGCGCGGCAGGCGCCCAGGGGATGGCGGGGCAGGACGGGGCGGTGGGACGGGTTCCCACCGCCCCGTCCGGTCGCCCCCCGGCGCCTCGGACGGGTCGTCGCGGTTCCGAACCTGCCCCGAACGGGGACGCGGGTCCAGAACACACGCGCCGGTCTCCCAGCTTCCCGTTATCCGGACGCCGCCGTCCGCTGAGAGAATCGAACCCATGTCCCTCCTCGCGAAGCTCAGCATGCGCAACCGAGCGCTCATCGCGCTCGTCACCGTCGTCGTCGCGATCTTCGGCGGCATCGCGCTGAACGGGCTCAAGCAGGAGCTGGCACCGTCGATCCAGCTGCCGCAGCTGTCGATCATCACGGCCTACCCGGGTGCGTCGCCCGATGTCGTGAACGCGGATGTCTCGACCCCGATCGAGACCGCCATCCAGGGCATCACCGGGCTCGAGTCCACGTCGACGACGAGCTCGACGGGCGTCTCGCGCGTCGTCGCGAGCTTCACGTTCGGCACCGACCTCGCGTTCGCCGAGCAGAAGCTGCTCTCCTCGGTGAACCGCATCGCACCGACGCTCCCCGACGACGTCGACCCGCAGGTCGTCGCGTTCAGCTTCGACGACCTGCCGGTGCTGGCGGTCGCCGTGACCGGGGCCGACGACCCCACCACGCTCTCCGACGAGATCACCCGGACGACGCTCCCCGAACTGCGCGACATCGACGGCGTCCGCGACGCCGCCCTGGTCGGCGACCGGGGACAGCGCGTGGTGATCACCCCGGACGTCGCGGAGCTCGCCCGGTACGGGCTCACGACCCAGGCCATCCGCGACGCACTCCAGCAGAACGGCGTGCTCCTGCCCGCGGGCCAGATCACCGAGGGCGACTCGACCTTCGCGGTGCAGGCCGGCACGCGTCTCGGCAGCGTCGACGACGTGAGCGCCCTGCCCCTCGTCGGTGCGACCGAGCAGCAGCCGGTGTCCGACGAGGCGCTGCCGGACGGCACGCTGCCCGACGGCACCGGCACCGACGGCACGGGCACCGGGACGGACGCCGGCACCGACGGCACGGGTGCGACCGACGGCACGACCGCGTTCCCCGGAGCGGACGGCACGACCGCCACGGTCGCCGTGCCCGTCGCGCTCACCATCGGCGACGTGTCATCCGTCGAGCTCACCGAGAACCCCGAGACGAGCATCTCGCGCGTGAACGGCGAGCCGGCACTCGCGATCTCCGTCACGAAGCTCCCGTCGGCGAACACGGTCGAGGTCTCCAACGCCGTCGCCGCGGCGCTCCCCGACCTGCAGGCCTCGCTCGACACGACCAACCCGGGCACCGAGTTCACCGTGGTCTTCGACCAGGCGCCGTACATCGAGCACTCGATCGAGTCGCTCGCGGTCGAGGGCCTGCTCGGCCTCGTCTTCGCCGTGCTGGTGATCCTCGTGTTCCTGATGTCGGTGCGGGCGACGCTCGTGACCGCGATCTCGATCCCCACGTCGGTGCTCATCACCTTCATCGGGCTGCAGGCCGCCGACTACACGCTGAACATCCTCACCCTGGGCGCGCTCACGATCTCGGTCGGACGCGTGGTCGACGACTCGATCGTCGTCATCGAGAACATCAAGCGGCACCTCGTCGCGGGCGTCGACAAGGCGTCCACGATCGTGCACGCCGTCCGCGAGGTCGCCGGCGCGATCACCGCGTCGACGATCACCACGGTCGCCGTGTTCCTCCCGATCGCGCTCGTCGAGGGCGTCACGGGCGAGCTGTTCCGGCCGTTCTCGCTGACCGTGACGATCGCGCTGCTCGCCTCGCTCCTCGTCTCGCTCACGATCGTCCCGGTGCTGGCGTACTGGTTCCTGAAGCCCGCGAAGCCGCGGAAGGGCCAGACCGAGGCGGATGCCGCGGCCGCGGCCGCGTTCGTCGACGAGGTGCGGGTCGAGCCCGTTCCGAGCTCGCCCGTCGCCCCGGCCTCCACCCCGGCCGTCCCGTCGTCCTCGCTCCCCAGTGACGACGTCTGGCTCGCGCCCGAGCTGCGCGACGCCGATGGCGCCGGCGGGCTCGGCCGAGGGTCGGCCGGCACCACGGCGACATCCGCTCCCGTCGTGGTCGCCGCGCCCGCCGCGTCCGCGGCGAGCGTTCCGCCCCAGGACGAGCTGGAACACCCGTCGCGCCTGCAGAAGGGCTTCCTGCCGATCCTCTCGTGGACGCTGAAGCACTCCGCGGTGACCATCGTCATCGCCGTGCTCATCCTCGGCGGCACGGTCGCGCTCGCGCCGTTCATGAAGACGAACTTCCTCGGCGACAGCGGGCAGAACACGTTCCGCGTCACGCAGGAGCTGCCCGTCGCCTCGAGCCTCGAGTACATGGCGGAGGCGTCCGAGCCCGTCGAGGAGGCCATCCGCGGTGTCGAGGGCGTCGAGACGGTGCAGGCCTCGATCGGCACCTCGACCGGCGGCGGCGCGCTCGCCGCGTTCGGGGGCGGCGGCACCACCGTCGCCTACAACGTCACGACCGACGAGGACGCCGACCAGCTCGCCCTCCAGGAGGAGGTCCGGGCGGAGCTGGCCGAACTCGAGGACGTCGGCGAGATCACCCTCGCCGCGCAGAGCGGCTTCGGCGCCTCGAGCGACATCGAGGTCGACATCACGGCGGCGAACGAGGCCGACCTGCGTGCGGCGACCGACGCGGTGGTCGACGAGCTCTCCGGCCTCGACTCGCTGACGCAGGTCACGTCGAACCTCGAGGCGTCGCAGCCGTACATCGCGATCGAGGTCGATCGCGCCGCGGCCGCCGAGGCCGGCTACTCCGAGGTCGCGCTCGGCACCGTCGTGTCGGCCGCCATGCAGCCGCAGTCGGCCGGGTCGATCGTGATCGACGAGCAGACCCTCACGATCTACCTCGCGTCGGACGAGCCGCCGACCACGCTCGACGGCCTCCGGGAGCTCGAGGTGCCCACGTCGACCGGGCCGGTCCGCCTCGACGAGCTCGCGACGGTCGAGCAGGTCGAGGGACCGTCATCCGTCACCACCGTGCAGGGCCTGCGCAGCGCGACCGTCGCGGCGACGCCCGCGGGCGACGACCTCGGCACCGCCAGCGCCGACGTGCAGGGCGCCGTGGCCGCGGTGGAGCTCCCCGAGGGCACGTCGGCCTCGCTCGGCGGCGTCACGGCCGACCAGCAGGAGTCGTTCTCGCAGCTCGGGCTCGCGCTGCTCGCCGCGATCCTCATCGTCTACGTGGTGATGGTGGCCACCTTCCGCTCGCTGCTGCAGCCGCTGCTGCTGCTCGTGTCGGTGCCGTTCGCGGCGACGGGCGCCATCCTGCTGCAGGTCGTCACGGGCATCCCGCTCGGCGTCGCGTCGCTCGTCGGCGTGCTCATGCTCGTCGGCATCGTGGTCACCAACGCGATCGTGCTGATCGACCTCGTGAACCAGTACCGCGACCGGGGGATGTCGGTGCGCGACGCGCTGCTGCACGGCGCGTCGAGACGTCTCCGCCCGATCCTCATGACGGCGCTCGCGACGATCTTCGCCCTGCTGCCGCTCGCGCTCGGCATCACCGGCAGCGGCGGGTTCATCTCGCAGCCGCTGGCGCTCGTCGTGATCGGCGGTCTCCTGTCGTCGACCGTGCTCACGCTCCTCGTGCTGCCCTCGCTGTACGACCTCGTCGAGGGCGGGCGCGAGCGACGTCGCGAGCGGCGCGCGGCGAAGCAGGCGGCCGCGGAGGAGCCGGCCCCGGTGCCGGCGGTGGCGGGTCAGGCGCCGTCGGTCGCCGACGCGCGTCAGGACGGGGGCGGCGACGTCGCCGCGGCCCCCGGAGACGCGGACGCCGGTGCGGGCGACGCGACGGCGCCCGACGCCGACGCCGATGCCGCCGACGACGCCGGTGCCGATGTCGCACCGGATGACACGGACGGCGGGACCGAATCGGGCCCGAAGCCCGTCAGCTGACGCCCGCGCCGGCTCCCGGCCCGGGGGCCGGCACCACCGGCTCGAGGCGCACGATGACCGCCTTCGAGACCGGGGTGTTGCTCTCCTCGGCGGCGCTCGCCAGCGGGACCAGCACGTTGGCCTCCGGGTAGTACGCGGCCGCGCAGCCGCGCGCGGTCGGGTACGCGACCACGCGCTGGTTCGGCATCCGTCGGTCGGGCTCGCCCGGCCACTCGCTCACGACGTCGACGCGCTGCCCGTCGGCGAGTCCGAGCTCGGCGAGGTCGTCGGGGTGCACGAACACCACGTCCCGGCCCTTCCGGATGCCGCGGTAGCGGTCGTTCAGGCTGTAGATGGTCGTGTTGAACTGGTCGTGCGAGCGCAGCGTCTGCAGGATCAGCCGGCCGGCCGGACGCTCGAGGTGCTCGAGCTCGTTGACCGTGATCATCGCCCGGCCCGTCGGGGTGTCGAAGCGCCGCTCGTCGCGCGGGCCGTTCGGCAGGATGAACCCGCCCTTCCGCCGCACGTCGTCGTTGAAGGACTCGAACCCGGGCACGACGCGCGAGATCCGATCGCGGATGAGGTCGTAGTCGCGCTTGAACTCGCGCCACGGGATGCCGTGGCGGTCGCCGAGCGTCGCCTCGGCGAGCCGGCACACGATCGCCACCTCGGAGAGGAGGCCTTCGGCGACGGGCGGGATCGCGCCGTGGCTCGCGTGCACCGCGCAGACGCTGTCCTCGACGGAGACGAACTGCGGCCGGCCGTCCTGGAGGTCGACCTCGGTGCGGCCGAGGGTCGGCAGGATCAGTGCCTCCTCGCCCGTGACGACGTGGGAGCGGTTGAGCTTGGTCGAGACCTGCACCGTGAGCTTCGCACCGCGCATGGCCCGCTCAGCGGCATCCGTGTCGGAGATCGCGCCGACGAAGTTGCCGCCCATCGCGACGAACACGTCGATGTCGCCGCGCTGCAGGCCCCGCACCGTCTGCAGCGAGTCGGCGCCCTCCCTGCGCGGCACGGGGAAGCGGAACTCCTCCTCGAGCGCGGCGAGGAACCGCTCCGGCATCTTCTCCCAGATGCCCATCGTGCGGTCCCCCTGCACGTTGCTGTGCCCGCGGATCGGGGAGGCCCCCGCGCCGGGCTTCCCGATGTTGCCGCGGAGCAGCAGCAGGTTCACGATCTCGCGGATCGTCGCGACGGCCTTCCGCTGCTGCGTGAGGCCCATCGCCCAGGTGATGATGACGCGATCGGCGGCGAGGTAGTCGGCCGCGAGCGCGTCGATCTCGTCGGCGCGCAGCCCGGTCGCCGCGAGCACGGCCGCCTCGTCGAGGTCGGCGAGGTGCGCACGGAGCGCCTCGAGCCCGACCGTGTGCCGGCCGAGGAAGTCGTGGTCGAGCACCGTGCCGGGCGCGGCCTCCTCGGCGTCGAGCACGCGCCGGGAGACCGCCTGCAGCAGGGCCATGTCGCCGCCGGAGCGGATCTGCAGGAACCGGTCGGCGATCGCCGTGCCCTTCCCGAGGATGCCGCGCACCCGCTGGGGGTTCTTGTAGCGGATGAGTCCGGCCTCGGGCAGCACGTTCACGCTCACGACGCGCCCGCCCGCCCGCTTGGTCTCCTCGAGGGCCGTGAGCATGCGCGGATGGTTCGTGCCCGGGTTCTGGCCCATGACGATGACGAGGTCGGCCTTGGCGAAGTCGTCGTAGTGCACGGTCGACTTGCCGATGCCGATCGTGGAGAGCAGGGCGGTGCCGGTCGACTCGTGGCACATGTTCGAGCAGTCGGGAAGGTTGTTCGTGCCGAACGCCCGGACGAAGAGCTGGTAGAGGAACGCGGTCTCGTTCGCGGTGCGACCGCTCGTGTAGAAGGCGGCGCGGTCGGGGGAGTCGAGCGTGTTCAGTCGCTCCGCGATGATGCGGAACGCGTCCTCCCACGCGATCGGCTCGTAGTGGTCGGACCCCGCGGGCTTGTGCACGGGCTCGGTGAGCCGGCCCTGCTGCCCGAGCCAGTGCTCGCCGCGGCCGGCGAGGCTCGTGAGCGAGTGCTCGGCCCAGAACCCGCGGGGCACGGTGATCGGCGTCGCCTCCCACGTCGTGGCCTTCATGCCGTTCTCGCAGAACTCGAGCACGTTGCGGTGGCCGGGGTCGGGCCACGCGCAGCTCATGCAGTCGAAGCCGTCCCTCTGGTTGATGGCGAGGGCGAGCCGCGCGGTGCGCGAGAGCCCCATCCCGGCGAGCGCGGGCTCCATCGAGTGCAGGATCCCCGGGACGCCCACGGCCCAGTCCTTGGGGTGGCCGACCTGGAGATCGGGGTACGCCTCGGGCGCCCGCTCGTCCATCAGCCCGCCACCGCCTCGGTCGCCGTGTCGCGCACCGCCGCGCCGATCGGCTCCTCGATGCGCGCGGCGCCCGCGTAGACGACCATCGACGCGCCGCGCAGGAACCCGACGAGGGTCAGGCCGGATGCCGCGGCGTGCTCGACCGCGAGCGACGACGGCGCGGACACGGCCGCCAGCACGGGGATGCCGGCCATGGTCGCCTTCTGCGCGAGCTCGAAGCTCGCACGCCCCGAGACCTGGAGGACCGTGCCCCGGAGCGGCAGAAGGCCCTCTCGTGCGGCCCAGCCGACGACCTTGTCGACGGCGTTGTGACGGCCCACGTCCTCGCGCAGCACGAGGAGCTCGCCCGTCCGGCCGTCGAAGAGCGCCGCCGCGTGCAGGCCGCCGGTGCGCTCGAACACCGCCTGCCCCGCGCGCATCCGGTCGGGGAAGCCCGCGAGCCGTGCCGGGTCGAGCCGGAGCGCGTCGCCGGCGACGTCGTAGGCGGACCGCGTCCGGACGGCGTCGATGCTCGCCTTGCCGCAGACGCCGCAGGAGCTGGTCACCGTGAAGTTCCGCTCCGTCGAGGCATCCGGTGCCGGTACGCCGGCCGCGAGCCCGATGTCGAGCACGTTGTACGTGTTCTCGCCGGGTGCACCGCAGTGGATGGCGGCGGCGACCTGGTCGCCCCGTGAGACGACCCCCTCGGAGACGAGGAAGCCGGTGGCGAGGTCGACGTCGTGCCCGGGCGTGCGCATGGTGACCGCGAGCCGGCGCCCGCCGACCCGCATCTCGAGCGGTTCCTCGACCGCGAGGTGGTCCTCCCGCCGGGATGTCGCGCCGCCGACGGTGACCCGTGTGACCCGCGTCCTCGCGGTGATCCTGCCCATGCCCCCTGCCTATCACGCCCCGACCCGGACCGGGCGATCTACAGTGAACGGGTGGTCGTGGTCGATGCGGTGATCCTCATGGGCGGGCGTGCCGAGCGGCTCGGCGGCATCGCCAAGGGCGACCTGCGCGTCGAGGGGCGGACGCTGCTCGAGCGCGTGGTGGCCGCGGCCGGCGCGGCGCGTCGGCGGGTCGTGGTCGGCGAGGTCGGCGTCTCGCGGCTGCCGGCCGACGTGGTCGTCGTGCGGGAGGAGCCGCCGTTCTCCGGCCCAGCGGCCGCGGTGGCGGCGGGCGTGGCCGCGCTGCCGCCCGACTCCGAGGTCGGGGATGACGCGGTGCTGCTGCTCGCGGGCGACCAGCCGTTCGCCGATGAGGCGATCGGGCCGCTCCTCGCGGCGCTCGCGGGGTCGGACGCCGAGCGGATCGACGGCGTGCAGGGAGTCGACGACGACGGGCGGGCCCAGTACCTGACGAGCGTCGTCCGCCGCCGCGCGCTCGACGCGGCGATCGCCGGCGCGGGCCCGCTCGCGGGCGCATCGATGCGCCGATTGGTCGCCGCGTTGCGCCTGGCCGACGTCCGACTGGCGGGACGGGCCACGATGGACGTGGACACGTGGGCCGATGCCCGCGCCGCCGGTGCGACCGGCACCGGCCGCACGGGCGGCCCGCACGACGGAGGGAGCGACGACATGAGCGACCGGGACGACCTGCACCGGGTGCTGGCGGAATGGGCCGACCGGGTGCGTGCGGAACTCGACATCGCGGACGCACCGCTCGACCTCGACGGCGTGCTCGGCGTGGCAGGCGTGGCGGCGCACGCGGTCGTCCGGCCCGCCGCCCCCGTCACGACCTACCTCGCGGGCTACGCCGCGGGCGTCGCCGCGGCGTCGGGTGCCGATCCGGGTGCCGCCGCGGCCGACGTGCTCGAACGGCTGCGCCGGCTCGCCGGCTCGTGAGCGCACCTGTGGCCTGGGCCGAGGCGCGGGCGCTCGCGAGATCGGCGGCGCCTCCGCCGCGTGCCGAACGCGTGCCGCTCGCGTCCGCGCTCGGTCGAGTGCTCGCCGATCCGCTCGTCACCGCGATCCCGCTGCCGCACTTCGCGTCGGCGGCGATGGACGGGTGGGCCGTCCGCGGGGCGGGGCCGTGGCGGCTCGGCGAGGACGCGGCAGTCGAGGGCGGAGGTCCCGGCCATGCGCCCGTGCTCGCCGCGGGCGAGGCGGTGGAGATCGTGACGGGCGCCCCGGTGCCGGATGGCGCGGAGGCCGTGCTCCGCGCGGAGGCGGGCAGCGTCGCCGACGGCGTGCTCCAGTCGGTTGGCGAGACCGGGCGGCACGATGTCGAGGGGCGACGGCACATCCGCCCCGCCGGCGCGGAGGCGGCGCCCGGGGATCGGCTCCTCGAGGCCGGCGCGGTGCTCACGCCACCGCGGATCGCGCTCGCCGCGGCGACCGGCGCCGACGCACTCGCGGTTCGGCGACGGGTACGCGTCGCCCTCGTCCTGACGGGGGACGAGGTCGTCGAGGCGGGCGTTCCCGGGCCCGGGCAGGTGCGTGACAGCTTCCGGGTCGCGATCCCGGCCGTGCTGCGGGCCCTCGGAGGCGACGTCGTCGCCGTGCACCGCGTCGGCGACGACGAGGACGCGACCCGGGTCGCCCTCTCGGCCGGCGGCATCGACCTCGTCCTGACCACCGGAGGCACGGGGCGCTCGAGCGCCGACCACGTGCGGGCGGCGCTCGCCGCCGCCGGTGCGGCGCTCCTCGTCCCGGGCATGGCGATCCGGCCCGGAGGCCCGACGCTCCTCGCGCGGATGCCCGACCGGCTCGTGCTGGGACTGCCCGGCAACCCGCTCGCGGCGCTGCTCGGCCTCGTGGCCCTCGGTGCGCCGCTGCTGTCGGCGTGGACGGGTGTCGACGCGTCGACCCGCACCGTGGTCGCGGCGAACACGCTCCCGGGCCGCGCCCGTTCGACGGGCCTCGTGCCGGCGACGCTCGCCGGTGCGGAGGCGACGCCCGTCGCGCACCTCGGCTCGGGCATGCTGCGCGGGCTCGCCGCTGCGGACGTCGTGCTCGTGGTGCCGCCGGCCGGCGTCGCGGCCGGTGAGCCTGTCGAGGCGCTGGCACTGCCCTGGACGGGCTGATCCGGTCGGCGGCGAGTGGGAGGATCGGGACATGGAGCGCACCGATCGCGACATCGACGCATACCTCGCGGCCCTCGAGGGCGACCGCGCCGACGCCATGCGCGAGCTCGACCGGGTCATCGCCGCCGAGTTCGCCGGGCTCGAGCGCGTGCTGTGGCGGGGCGTGTTCTGGGGCGGCACCGAGCAGGAGATCATCGGCTACGGCGCCATCGCCCAGCCCCGCCCCCGCGGTGGGTCGGTGGACTGGTTCCTGGTCGGCCTCGCCGATCAGGCGAAGCACCTCAGCATCTACGTCAACGCTGCGGAGGGCGGCGGCTACCTCGTCCAGCGTCACGCGTCCGAGCTCGGACGCGTGAAGGTCGGCTCCGCCGCGGTCGCCGTCCCGAGCCTCGATCGACTCGACCTCGAGGCGTTCGTCCGGGTGCTCCGGAGGGCGAGGGAACTCACCCCGGACGTGCGCTGAGGCACCGCCCGAACGCGCTCCGGAGCGGTTCGCCCGCGATTCACCGAAGCTTCACCGTCCCGTCGCATCGTGCCCACCCCGAGGCCCGTGCCGACTCCGTACGGTCGAGGCATGTCCACCGAGGTGCCGCTCCATGAGCGGGTGCACGACACCCTGCGCGAGCGCATCGGGCGCGGCGACTGGACCGCCGGCATGCGACTGCCGAGCGAGGCGGCGCTGTGCCGCGAGTTCGGGACGAGCCGCGGCCCCGTGCGCCGGGCGCTCGCCGTGCTGCGCGAGGAGGGATACGTCGTCGGGGGCCGCGGGCGGCCCCCGCTCGTCGGGCGCGTCGTGCCGACGCAGCCGTTCTCGACGTTCACCTCGTTCACGGAATGGGCGCGCGCGATCGGCCGCGACCCGGGGCAGCGGACGCTCGAGGCGGGCGCCCGGCCGGCCCCCTCGACCGTCGCGGGCTTCCTCGGGCTCGACGAGGGCGCGACCGTGACCCAGGTGGTTCGCGTGCGACTGCTCGACGGCGTGCCGACGATGGTCGAGCGCAGCTCGTTCCCGCCCGAGATCGGCGCGCTGCTCGACGACCTCGATTGCGATCGGGGGTCACTGCACGCGCACCTCGTGTCGCGGGGGGTCGACCTTCGGCGTGCACGGCACACGATCGACGCGGTCGCCGCGAACCCCCTCGACTCGGAGCTCCTCGAGGTCGAGGCCGGCAGCCCGCTCCTCCGCGAGCGCCGCATCACGTTCGACTCGGCGCGTCGGCCCCTCGCCTACGCCGACGACCGGTACCGGCCGGAGCTCGCGACCTTCACGATCGAGAACGAGGTCGACCGCCGCACTCCGCTCACGCGATCGCACCCCGTCGAGGCGGCCCGGTGATCACCCTCGTCGTGCTGGCGTTCGAGGGCGCGGTGGTCCGACGGTCGACGGATGCCGCGGCGCCGCCGGTGCTCGTCAGGGGCGTCGCGGCGACGGTCGCCGAGCTGCGCCGCAGGGGCGTGCGCGTCGTGCTGGTGTGCGAGGGTCCGCACCGCACCGCGGTCGACGCGCTCGCGGGCCTCGGCTGGTCGGTGTCCGGCGAGCTCCGCACCCCGCACGCCGTCGACGCCGTCGTGGCCGTCGACGACGTGGCATCCGCCCCGCCCGCGCCCTTCGCCGTGCACCACGCGATGGAACTCGTCGGCACGCTCGACGTGCGCCAGGTGCTCGTCGCCGGGGACTCCGTCGCGATGCTCGAGGCGGGCCGCGCTGCCGGGGCCGGGTGGGTCGTGGGCGTCCTGAGCGGTGCCGCGCGTCGGCCGGAGCTCGCGTCGGTGATGCACGACGCGATCCTCACCGACGTGAACGACCTCGTGGCGCTCCCCGTGCCGGCGGCGCCGGTGCGCTGACGCCGGCGTGCCGTCGCCGCCGCCGGCGATGCGCGGTCAGCCGACGTGCGGGCCGAGCGGCGTGCCCTGGTGGAAGAGCATCCTCGGCCGCCCGCCCGCGAGCCGCCAGAGCGAGCTGCGGCGGCTGCGCATGCCGTCGGCGTCGAGCGTGTAGGTCAGCAGCGCCAGGTCGGGTCCGACGAGCTCCACGTGCTCCCCGGTCACGACCGCTGACTGCACGTCGACCGCGTCGGGCCCGGTCATGACGTCGATCAGCTCGTCCCGCGTCCACAGTCGCCCGCTGCGTCCGATCTCGCGGAACGTCTCGTGCAGCAGGTCCTCGAGGGCCGTGGGGTCCCGTCGGGTCTCGGGCTCGAGCAGTCGGCGCTCCGCACCGGTCACGAGCACGGCGATGGACTCGTCTTCCATGCGGCGAGCCTACGCCGTCGGTCGCCGACGCGCGCCGGGGGTCGTTCGGCCGTTGCGTGCCGCCGGCGGGCGTGCGCACGATGGATGCATGGCGAGCCCCCGCGACTTCGATCCCGCCTGCGAGGATCCGGCCGAGGTCGCCGATCGCCTGGGCGTCGACCCCGATGTCGGGCTCGCGGCAGCTGAGGCGGGGGAGCGGCTCCGCACGCACGGCCCGAACGAGCTGCGACCCGCTCGGCGCGTGCCGTTCTGGCGCAGGGTCGTCGCCCAGCTCGCGGACCCGCTCATCCTGCTCCTGCTGGCGGCGGTCGTCGTCTCGGTCGTCGCGTGGCTCATCGAGGGGGCGCACGGCTGGCCGATCGACGCGCTCGTGATCCTCGCCATCATCGCGCTGAACGCCGTGCTCGGGCTCGTGCAGGAGTCCCGCGCCGAGCGCGCGGTCGCCGCGCTCGCCGTGATGACCCGAGCCCACTCGACGGTCCTCCGCGACGGCGAGCTCCGGACCGTCGCGAGCGACGCCCTCGTGCCCGGCGACGTGCTCGCGCTCGCCGAGGGCGACCGGGTCGGCGCGGATGCGCGGCTCGTGCGCGCGACGGCGCTCCGCGTCGCCGAGGCATCCCTCACCGGCGAGAGCGAGCCCGTCGAGAAGGACCCGTCGACGCTCGAGGGGCGCGTGCCGCTCGGCGACCGCCGGGACATGGTGTTCGCCGGCACCGCGGTCAGCCGTGGCACCGGGCGGGCCATCGTGACGGGGACGGGCATGTCGACCGAGATGGGCGCGATCGCGACGATGCTCGACGAGACCGTCGAGGATCCCACGCCGCTGCAGGTCGAGGTCGGGCATCTCGGCCGCATGCTCGGGCGCATCGTCATCGCGATCGCGATCGTCGTCATGCTGACCGTGACCATCGTCCAGGGCGTCGACACGCCCTCCGGGTTCGTGACCGTCCTGCTCCTCGGCGTCTCGCTGGCGGTCGCGGCCGTGCCCGAGGGGCTCCCGGCGATCATGTCGCTCGTGCTCGCCCTCGGCGTGCAGCGGATGGCACGCCGGAACGCCGTCGTCAAGCAGCTCTCGAGCGTGGAGACGCTCGGGTCGGCATCCGTCATCTGCACCGACAAGACGGGAACCCTGACGACCAACCAGATGACGATCCAGCGGATCGTCACGGCCTCGGGCGTCGTCGACCTCGGCGGCGTGGGCTACGCCCCCGTGGGTGCGGCCACGTCGAGGGGGCGTCCGCTCGCCGACGGGCCGCTGCGCGCCGAGGCGCAGCTCGTGCTCCGCGCCGGCTCGCTGGCGAACGACGCCCAGCTGGCCGAGCGCGACGGCGCCTGGGAGATCGAGGGCGACCCGACCGAGGCGGCGTTCCTCGTCGCCGCCAGGAAGATCGCCGGCACCGCCGAGGAGGCGGCCCGCTACGGGCGCGTGGGCGAGGTGCCGTTCAGCTCGGAGCGCAAGATGATGTCCACCGCGCACCGGCACGAGGGCGGTGACGTCGTCGTGCTCAGCAAGGGCGCGCCGGACGTGCTGCTCCGGCACTGCACGCGCCTCCGGGTCGGCGACGAGGTCGTGCCGCTCGACGCGGTGCGCCGCGCCCACGCCCTCGCGGAGATCGAGGCGCTGTCCGAGGAGGCGTTCCGCACGCTCGCGGTCGCGTACCGACCGGCGCCCGAACTCGCCGGCGACGACGGGCGGGCGGATGCCGCGGGGCTCGACGAGACCGCGGAGGAGGACCTCGTGTACGCGGGGGTCGTGGGCATCATCGACCCGCCCCGGCCCGAGGTGCGACCCGCGATCGCGGAGGCCCGCGCCGCCGGCATCCGCGTGGTCATGATCACGGGCGACCACCCGGCGACCGCCGCGCGCATCGCGCGGGACCTCGGCATCATCGACGAGGACGGCATCGCCCTCCCGGGCGCGCGACTCGACGGCATGGACGACCGGCAGCTGCGCGACGCCGTGCGGACGGTGTCCGTGTTCGCTCGCGTCGCGCCCGAGCACAAGCTCCGCATCGTCGACGCCCTGCAGGCCGAGGGCCTGGTCGTCGCGATGACCGGGGACGGCGTGAACGACGCGCCCGCGCTGAAGTCGGCGGACATCGGGATCGCGATGGGCATCACGGGCACCGAGGTCACGAAGGAGGCGGCGAAGATGGTCCTCGCCGACGACGACTTCGCGACCATCGTGCACGCGGTCCGCGAGGGCCGGGTGATCTTCGACAACATCCGGAAGTTCCTGCGCTACCTGCTGTACTCCAACATGGGCGAGGTGCTCACGGTGTTCCTCGGCGTCGTGTTCGCGGGGGCGCTCGGTTTCGCGGGCGCCTCCGACGAGGCGGTCGTGCTGCCGCTGCTCGCGACGCAGATCCTCTGGATCAACCTCGTCACCGACTCGGGCCCCGCGCTCGCGATGGGCGTGGACCCTGAGGTCGATGACGTCATGGCGCGGCCGCCGCGCGGCCTGCACGATCGGGCGATCGACCTCGGCATGTGGGTCGGCATCGCGACCACGGGCATCGTGATCGCGATCGCGACGCTGCTCACGATGGACGCCTTCCTGCCCGGTGGGGTGATCCCGGGCGGCACCGACACGTTCGAGACGGCGCGCACCGCCGGGTTCACGACTCTGGTGTTCGCGGGGCTGTTCACCGCGTTCAACGCCAGGTCGGCGACGTCGAGCGCGTTCCGCGGGGTCTTCGCGAACCGCTGGCTGTGGGGCGCGGTCGCGCTCGCCGTCGTGCTCCAGGCGGCGGTCGTGTCGTGGCCGCCGCTGCAGGTCGCCTTCGGCACGATGTCGCTGGATGCCGGGCAGTGGGCCGTCTGCGTCGCGATGGCCTCGTCGGTGCTGTGGGTGGAGGAGCTGCGGAAGCTCGCCATCCGGATGGTGGCGCGTCGCCGGACGGGCGGCGCGGCAGGTGCCCCCGCCCGCACGTCCGGGATCCCAGACACGCGGCCGCGCTGACGCATGGGCCCGCGGCATCCGTCGTTGCTACCGTCGGCACCATGACCGAGTCCGCCGCACTCTCGCACGATCCCCTCTGGCCGCGTGCGGGCGACTGGCCGGCGTTCGACGGACTGCCGGGGAACGTGCGGGCGGCGCTCGCGATCATCGGCGTGCCCGCCTGGCGCACGTCGCTCTCCCCGACGGCCGCGCACGCGACGCCCGCCGCGATCCGCGAGGCGTTGCGGCGGTACAGTCCGGCGCTCGTCCCCGACCGCTCCCGCGACCCCTTCGACTCGCCGCTCGCGGGCGGCGCCGACCTCGGCGAGCTGGACCTCGTCGACGCGGGCGACATCGACGAGCCCGACGGAGAGGCGGGCGAGGCCCGCACGCGGTCTCGCGTCGGCGAGGTGCTCGCGCGGTCCGAGGCGCTCGTCGCGCTCGGCGGCGACAACTCGGTCACGTTCGCGACGGCGCTCGGGGCCTGGGGCGCCGACCTGGGCACGGCCGGACTGGTCACGATCGACGCGCACTACGACCTCCGCGACGGCGTCTCCAACGGGTCGCCCGTGCGCCGGCTCGTCGAGGCCGGACTGGACCCGAGCCGCATCGTGCAGATCGGCATCCAGGACTTCGCGAACTCCGCCGCCTACGCGCGGCGTGCGGCCGACCTCGGGATCACCGTCATCCACCGCGACGAACTGCACCACCGCCTCCCCCACCTCGCCATGGCCGAGGCGCTCGAGATCGCCGGGGCGGCCGGCGGGCCGGTCCACCTCGACGTCGACGTCGACGCGTGCGATCGATCCGTCGTGCCCGCGTGCCCCGCGTCGGTGCCCGGCGGCCTCGCGGCGTGGGAGCTCCGCGCGCTCGTGCGGGCGGCGGCATCCGACCCCCGCGTGCGGAGCGCCGACCTCGTCGAGATCGACTCGACCGCCGACGCGGCCGACGGGCGCACGGTGCGGCTCGCGGCGCTCTGCGTGCTCGAGTTCGCGGCGGGCGTCGCACGTCGCATGGTGCCCGGTCCGGCGGAGCCGACGGCGATCGGGTCGGCGTAGCGCACGCCGGCGGGCGGCCCGGACCCGGCCGACCCGGCACGGCCCGGTCGAAACGGCGTCCTGCCCGCGACGCGGCACGCCCGCAGTGGCAGACTCGCCCCATGAAGACCCTCGTGCTCGTGCGTCACGCGAAGTCGGCGTGGGGCGATCCGACCCTCGCCGACCACGACCGACCGCTGAACGACCGCGGTCGACACGACGCCCCCGCGATGGCGGTCAGGCTCCGCGAACGCGGGGTCGTGCCCGAGGCGATCCGATCGAGCACCGCCGTGCGGGCCCGGACCACGGCGGAGGCGATGGCGGACGCCCTCGCCCTGCCCGCCGACGTGCTCGTGCTCGACGAACGCCTCTACGGCGCGGGCCCCGACACGATCCTGGGCGTCGTCGCCGAGCTCGACGAGGAGATCGGCACCGCGATGGTCGTCGCACACGACCCGGGCATGTCCGTCCTCGCCTACCGGCTGTCCGGCGAGATCGAGCACATGCCCACGTGCGCCGTCGCGGAGTTCCGGTTCGCGGTGTGGTCGTGGCCCGAGGTGGCCGACGCCGCAGCGGTCGCGGTGCACCTCGACACGCCGCGCTGAGCGCTCAGTCCGCGTCGTCGGGGCGGGCGAGCATCCGTCGCACGTAGGGTGTCGCGGGCGCCGCGGCGAGCTCGTCGAGCGTGCCCCGCTGCGTCACGCGGCCCGACTCCAGGACGAGGACGTGGTCGGCGAGCGTCGCGGCATCCGCTCGACTGTGCGTCACGACCACGGTCGCGCCCCCGAACTCCCGCACGTGCGCGGCGAGCTCGGCCCGCATCTCGTGCCGGAGCTCGACGTCGAGCGCCGACATCGGCTCGTCGAGCAGCAGCACCTCGGGCTCGGCCGCGAGCGCCCTGGCGAGCGCGACGCGCTGCGACTGCCCACCCGACAGCTCACCGGGCAGCCGCTCGGCGAGCTCGGCCAGGCCGTAGCGCGCGAGCCAGGGCTCGGCGGCGGAGCGGGCGGCGTGCCGCGACCCGCGCATGCGCGCCGCGAACGCGACATTGTCGCGCACCGTGAGGTGCGGGAACAGCACGTAGTCCTGGAACAGCACGCCGATCCGCCGTCGTTCCGGCGGGAGGCGATCGACGTCGCGGGACCCGATGCGCACGCGTCCGGCGTCGATCGGGACGAGGCCCGCGATCGCGGCGAGCAGGGTCGACTTGCCGGCGCCGTTCGGCCCGATGACGGCGAGCGGATGCCCCGGCAGCGCATCGAACGCCGCCTCGACCCGATGCGAGCCGCGCGTCACGGTCACCTCCGCGTGCAGCGCGGGGCGCGCGTCGGACCGCCCGGGCCGCGGCGCGGGGGTCGCCGCCGTCATCCGCGCACCCCCGGCAGCCAGCGGTCGCGGAGGAGCAGGAGCACGCCGACCGACACGGCGAGCAGCAGGAGCGCGAGCGCGATCGCCTCGTCGGGATCGGTCTGCATCGCCAGGTAGCTCGCGATCGGCAGCGTCCGGGTGACGCCGGGCAGCGACCCGGCGAACGTGATCGTCGCGCCGAACTCGCCGAGCGCCCGCGTGAAGCAGAGCACGGCGCCGGCGGCGACCCCCGGCGCGACGAGCGGCAGCGTGACGTGCCGGAACACCTGCCAGCGCGACGCCCCGAGCGTCGCCGCCGCGAGCTCGGTGCGCCGATCGGCCGAGCGCAGCGCGCCCTCGACCGCGAACACGAGGAAGGGCAGCGCGACGAAGACCTGCGCGAGCACCACCGCCCCCGTCGTGAACGGCACGGTGATGCCGAACAGGTCGGCGAGCGCGCCCCCGAGCACCCCGCGGCGGCCCAGGAGGAGCAGGAGGGCGATCCCGCCGACGACGGGTGGGAGGACCAGCGGCACCGTCACGGCCGCCCGCAGCAGGCGCCGTCCGGGCGCCGGCCACGACGCGGCGCGCGCGAGCAGCACCGCGAGCGGCACCCCGAGCACGAGGCACGCGCCCGTCGCGACGATCGCGGTGCCGAGGGAGAGCACGAGTGCCTCGAGCACGGACTCGCGCGCGAGCAGCGCCCCGAGCTCGCCCCACGGGGCGCGCACGACGAGCGCCACGAGCGGCAGCACGAGCACCGCGAGCCCCACGCCGGCGAGCAGTGCCACGGGCCACGCGAGGCCGTCGTGCGAGCGGCGGGCGCCCCGTCGTACGGGTGCGCGCGGCGGTGCCTGCCGTGCGGTCACGGCGCGCCGAACCCGAACCGCTCGAGCACGTCGCGGCCCTCCCGGCCCGTGACGAAGTCCCGGAACGCGGCCGCTGCCGCCGGATGCGGCGCATCGACGAGGTCGGCGATCGGGTACCGGTTGACGACGGATGCCGCGGCCGGCACCTCGACGCCCTCGACGGCGTCGCCGGCCGCGCGGACGTCCGTCACGTAGACGAGCCCCGCGTCGACCTCGCCGAGGGCGACCTTGGTGAGCACGGCCTTCACGTCTGACTCGAGCGTGTCGGGAGCCGCGTCGACCCCCTCGGCGTCGAGCAGCGACGCGGCGGCCGCGCCGCAGGGCACGCTCTCGTCGCACAGCGCGATCCGCAGCTCGTCGCGGGCGAGGTCGGCGAGGCCGGTGATGCCGGCCGGGTTGCCCGCGGGCACGACGAGCTCGAGGGTGTTCGTCGCGAAGACGGCGGCACCGTCGGCGAGCGCGGCGTCGACGACCCTCGCCATCGGGGGTTCGGCGGCCGCGGCGAACACGTCGGCCGGTGCGCCCGCGACGATCTGCTGCGCGAGCGCGGCGCTCCCGCCGAGGTTCAGGACGACGTCGACCTCGGGGTGCCGCTCCTCGAACCGATCGGCGAGCTCCTCGAACGCCTCGGCGAGGGACGCGGCCGCGAACACCGTGATCGTCCCCGACTCGACCGCGACGACCGTCGGGTCCGCCGATCCGGACGGTTCGGCCGAGGTGCCGGAGCCGCCGGAGCCGCCGGCGCATGCCGTGAGCCCGGCCAGCCCCGCGGCGGCGAGCACGACCGCGGCGACGCGGGAGCGGAGCATCCGTCGCCCGTCGTGCCGAGCGCGTCGGCTCACGCGTCGACCCCGCCCGGGAGTTCGATCGAGACCACGGTGGCCTTCGCGCTCGCGGCGGCGAGCATGCCCGGTTCGAGCCCGAGCTCGTCGGCGGCCTCCCGGCTCATGAGGGAGACGATGCGGAAGGGTCCCGCGCGGAGCTCCACCTGGGCCATCACGCCGTCGCGCTCGACGGCGGTGACGAGGCCCACGAAGCGATTGCGGGTCGAGGCGCGCGCGAGCGGGAAGGCCTGGGCGAGCGCACCGCCGTCGGGCTCGTCGCCGAGCAGCCGGACGAGTTCTGACCCGGCGACCATGCGCATGCCGTTCGGGCCGCGTTCGAGTTCGAGGCGACCCGCGTCGGCCCACCTGCGGACCGTGTCGTCACTCACCCCGAGCAGCGCGGCGGCCTCGCTGATGCGGAACGAGGTCATGCTTCCCACCGCGAATGCGTGGCCATACTGCGAGCGTACCCGCATCTGCGGAGGCGATCCAGCCCGCCCCCGATCGGGTCGGGGCGCACGATCCGCGCCGGGTCAGCCGCCCCGCAGCGCTCGGTACCGTTCCGCGTCGATGGCCAGCACGCGGGTCGTGCCATCGTTCGCGATCTCCTCGAAGCCGAGCCGCTCCGCGAGCGCCTTCGAGGCGACGTTGCCGGGTGTCATGTGCGCCTCGGCCACCGACGCCCCCAACTCGTCGAACGCCAACCCGAGCATCGCGAGGCCGGCTTCGGACGCGTAGCCCTTGCCCTGCCAGCGCGGACCGATCACCCAGCCGACCTCGACCCGGCGTGCGGCCGGGTCGAGCGATCGCAGGTGCAGCGACGCATCGCCGATCAGCCGGTCGTCGAGCAGAACCGCGAGGGCGAGGAAGTCGTCGCGCTGCTCGAGCCGGGTGTGGTGCGTGCGGTTGAGCAGGTGCACGAATGACTCGGCGCGGGTCCGCAATGGCCAGGAGAGGTGCTCGACGACGGCCGGATCGGACTGCAACTCGTACCAGGCCGTGGCATCGGCCAGTCGATGCGGGCGCAGCCGGAGGCGCTCCGTCACGATCACGGGGGAGCGGACCCCGTCGGGGATACGCGGCCCGCGCAGGAACCGCGGGCGCTGCGGGACGAGGTCGCGGAGGAGGCGCACGACGTCGGTCGACGGGTCTCTCGACCCGTCTCGCCCGGCGCCGGGCGGTGCTCCTGTCGTGCGGCTCATCGAGGCCCCCTCTTCACGCTCCCGCATTCGTCCGCACCGCGCAAGACCGGGAAGTCGGTGTCGCGCGGCGCTGGACCGCGGCCCCTCACCGGCACGGTCTGCCCTCGACGGTATGCGGCGTTCCTGTGAGGATGACAGGGATTGCCCCGGGCGACCCGATGGCCTAGCCCTGCTGCGAGAATCGAGCCATGCCCATCGATCCCGATTCGCCGCGGTTCGCGCGGCAGCGCGTGCTCCCGGGCATGGGCGCGGCGGGCCAGCGCCGGCTCGCCGGAGCCCACGTCGTGGTGCTCGGCATGGGCGGGCTCGGCAGCGCCGTGGTCCCAGCGCTCGCCGCGGCGGGCGTCGGTCGCCTCACCCTCGTCGACGACGACGTCGTCGAGTCGACCAACCTCCACCGCCAGACGCTCCACCACGACGCCGACGTGGGGCGTGCCAAGGTCGACTCGGCGACGGATGCCGCGCTGCTCCTCGGCCCCGGCGCCGACGTCCGGGCCGTGCGCGCACGATTCGACGAGGGCGACGCCGACGACCTGCTCGCGGGTGCCGACCTCGTGGTCGACGGCACCGACGACATCCTCACCCGGTACATCGCCGACGACGCCGCCGCGCGCGCCGGGATCCCGCTCGTCTGGGGCTCGGCCGCGAGGTTCTCCGGCCAGGTCGGGGTGTCGTGGGAGGCGCGGGGCGTGTCGTACCGCGACCTCTTCCCGGAGCCGCCGGCCGACGCGGGGCTGAGCTGCGAGATCGACGGCATCCTCCCCACCGTCTGCACCGTCACCGGCGGGCTCATGGCCGGCGAGGTGCTGAAGCTCCTGACCGGGCTGGGCGAGCCGCTGCTCGGGCGGGTCGCGGTCTACGACGCGCTGGCCGGTCGCACTCGCGAGATCGCGTACGCGCGAGCGGATGACGCGCCGGACCGGACCCGGACGCCGACGGGCGTCGAGCCCAGCGCGCCGTCTGCGCCCTCGGCGCCCTCCGGGTCCTCCACGCCCGGCGAGGTCGACGCTGCCGCGCTCGCCGCGGAGCTCGCTTCCGATGCGCCCCCGCTGCTGCTCGACGTGCGCGAGCCGTGGGAGGCCGACCTCGTCGCGATCGCCGGCTCGATCCTGATCCCGCTGCACGAGCTCGGCGCCCGCACGGGCGAGCTCGACCCCGCGGCATCCGTCGTCGTGTACTGCCACCTCGGCGTGCGCTCGCGACTCGCCGCAGAGCACCTCATCGGCGCCGGGTTCGCCGAGGTGCGGAACCTGACCGGCGGCATCGACGCGTGGTCGCTCGCCGTCGACCCCGAACTGACGAGGTACTGATGACGCGGATCCCGTTCGACGAGCACGCCCGGTTCGTGCGGTCCTTGCTCGCCCCGCTCGGCGCCAGGCCGACCGAGCGGGTCGCGGTGGGCGATGCGCTCGGTCGCATCACCGCCTCGCCCGCCGAGTCGCCGATCGACCTGCCGCCCTTCCGGAACGCGCAGATGGACGGCCTCGCGGTGCGGGCGGCGGACGTCGCGGATGCCCCGGTCGAGCTTCCGGTCGTCGGCGAGTCGGCGGCGGCACCCGGCACGCCGGCTCCGCTCGCGGCCGGGACCGCCGTGCGGATCATGACCGGAGCGCCCGTGCCGGAGGGGGCCGACGCGGTCGTGCCGGTCGAGGACACGGAGGCGATCGACGGTTCCGAGCTGGTGCGAGTCCTCCGTGCCCGTTCGACAGGCGAGTACGTCCGCGCCGCCGGCTCCGATCTCGTCGCCGGCGACGACGTGCTGCCAGCGGGCATCCGACTGGCGCCGCGTCACCTCGCGGCGGCCGCGGCCTCGGGACTCACCGAGCTGCTCGTCCGCGAGCGCGTCCGCGTCGCGGTCGTCAGCACGGGCAGCGAGCTCGTCGAACCGGGCGCGCCGCTCGGACCGGGCGAACTGCCCGACGCGAACGGCGTCGCACTGCGCTCCGCCGTCGCCGCGTGCGGGGCCGTCGTCGTGCATGCCGGACGCGTCCGCGACGAGGTCGCCCGACTCCGTGCCGAACTCGACGCCGCGATCGACGCGGGGGCCGAGCTCGTCCTCACGAGCGGCGGGATCTCGCAGGGCGCGTACGAGGTCGTGCGCGAACTCATCGAGCCGCTCGGCGCGTGGGTCGGCTCGGTGGCGATGCAGCCCGGCGGACCCCAGGCCACCGGCGTGTACCGCGGGGTGCCGCTCATCGGATTCCCGGGCAACCCGGTCAGCGCGCAACTCTCCTTCGCGCTGTTCGTCGCTCCGTCGCTCCGCGCGATCGCCGGGCTGCCGCCGGCGCGCACCGAACGGATGCTGCTCGCCGACGCCGTCCGCTCCGTTCCGGGGAAGCGGCAGTTCCTCCGCGGGACCCGCACCGACGGCGGGCTCGCCCTGCCCGTCGGGGGACCGGGGTCGCATCTCGTCGCCGCGCTCGCGGCATCCGAGCTGCTCATCGTGATCCCGGATGACGTCGAGGCACTGGCGGCCGGCGACCAGGTCGATACCGTGTTCCTATGAGCGAGCTCACGCACCTCGACGACGACGGCCGCGCGCGCATGGTCGACGTCGGCGGCAAGCTCGTGACGCGCCGGATCGCGATCGCGGCGGGCCGACTCGACACGACGGCCGAGGTCGTCGGCCTCGTGCGGTCCGACGGACTGAAGAAGGCCGACGTGCTGCCGACGGCGCGGATCGCCGGCATCTCCGCGGCCAAGCGCACGAGCGAGCTGATCCCGCTCGCGCACATCGTCCCGCTCGACGCGGTGTCGATCGACTTCGGCTTCGAGGAGTCGGCGGTGACGATCCGCGCGACCGCCTCGACCACCGGGCGCACGGGCGTCGAGATGGAGGCCCTGACCGCCGTCGCCGTCGCCGGGCTCACGCTGCACGACATGGTCAAGGCCGTCGACCCGGCCGCGCAGCTCGGCGGCATCCGGCTCGTCGAGAAGCGCGGCGGCAAGCGGGGCGTGTGGCGGGCCGATGCGGAACCGTCGTCCGAGCGCGAGGCGCCGGCGCCGCACGGCGCCTCGCGGCGGGCGATCGTGCTCGTCGCGTCGACCCGGGCCGCGGCCGGTACCGCCGACGACACGACGGGCCCGGTGATGGCCGGATGGCTCGGCTCGCGAGGATTCGACGCGGCCGAGCCGCTCGTGGTCGCCGACGCCGACATCGCGGAGGCGTTGCGCGCCGCCGTCGACGAGCAGCCGGCGGTCGTGCTCACCACCGGCGGCACGGGCGTGAGCCCGACGGATCGCACGCCCGAGGCGACGCACGCCGTCATCGACCGGGAGTTGCCGGGCGTCGCCGAGGCGATCCGCACCGCGGGTCGCGCCGCCACGCCGACGGCGGCGCTCAGCCGTGCCCTCGCCGGCGTGGCCGGACGCACCATCGTCGTGAACCTCCCCGGCTCACGCGGCGGCGTCGCCGACGGTCTCGCGGTGCTCGACGAACTCCTCCCGCACCTCGTCGACCAGGTCGCCGGCGGCGACCACACCGGGCGCCCGATCACGGGCGCCGGGGGTGACGAGCCCGTCGGCGAGGCGGAGCGGATGGAGCACGGGGGAGCGCCGCATGCCTGAGCAGCGTCCGCCGGCGGACGCCCCGTCGCCCGACGCCGCCGTGCCCGACGTCTACGCCGTCGTCACCGACGCTCCGCTCGACCGCGCGGCCGTCGAGGCTTTCGTGCTCTCGCGGCGCGACGGCGCGCTCGTCACGTTCGAGGGCGTGATCCGCGACCACGACCACGGCGAGACCGTGTCGGCGCTCGACTACTCGGCGCACCCCGACGCGGAGCGGTTCCTGCGGGAGACGTGCATCGAGGTCGCGCGCGAGACGGGCCTCGCCGTCGCGGCCGCGCATCGCGTCGGCGCGCTCGGGATCGGGGACGTCGCCCTCGTGGCATCCGTCGCCGCACCGCACCGCGCCGAGGCGTTCGCCGCGTGCGCCCTGCTCGTCGACCGGATCAAGGAGCGCACGCCGATCTGGAAGCGGCAGCACCTCGACGGCGGCACGAGCGAGTGGGTGAACCTCTGACGGCCGGCGTCGCCCGGCTCGGCGGTCAGCCGCCCGCGAACGGCGGCAGCACGTCGACCTGCGCGCCGATCGAGGCCGCGCGGTCGCGTCGCACCACGCCGTCGACGAGGAACGAGCCGTTGGCGACGACGCGCGCCATCGCCGGACCGTAACGCGCGACGAGCAGGTCGGCGAGAGCGCCCACCGTGGCGGCGCCGCCGTCGCCCGGCACGTCGATCCGCTCCTCCTCGGCCCCGGCCGCCTCGGCCGCCGCGGCGAAGTAGCGCACGAGCACGGTCGTGGTTCCGGTCGTCGCGGTGTCAGCCACCGATGCCCCCCATCGTCCGCACCGGACGCACGAAGTCGACGTCGTCGATGCCGTGCCCGGCCTTCTTCGCCCACATCGCCGCACGCCAGACCTCGGCGATCTCGTCGTCTCCCGCACCCGCGCGCAGCAGCCCGCGCAGGTCGGTCTCGTCGTCGCCGAACAGGCACGACCGCACCGAGCCCTCCGCGGTCAGACGCGTGCGGTCGCACGCCCCGCAGAACGGGCGGGTCACCGACGCGATGATCCCGACCGTCGCCGGGCCGCCGTCGACCAGCCACTCCTCGGCCGGCGCCGCCGGGTCCTCGCGCCCGACCGGCGTCAGCGCGAAGCGCGCCCCCAGCACCGCCAGCAGCTCCTCGGCGTCGACCATGTGCTCGCGTCGCCAGGCCTCGTCGGCATCGAGCGGCATCTGCTCGATGAAGCGGAGGCGACACCCGTGCTCGATCGCCCACTCGAGCAGCGCGGGGGCGTCGTGGAGGGTCTGGCGCATGAGCACGGCGTTGACCTTCAGCGGCCCGAGTCCCGCCCGGTGGGCGCCGGCGATCCCCGCGAGCACGGCCGGCAGCCGGTCGCGCCGCGTCAGTCGGGCGAAGTGCTCGCGGTCGAGGGTGTCGAGCGAGACGTTCACGCGCGACAGCCCCGCGTCGCGCAGCGCCTCGGCGCGCTTGTCGAGGCCGATGCCGTTGGTGGTGAGCGCGAGCGGCGTGCCCGGTGCCGCCTCGGCACTGCGTCGCACGATCTCGACGAGGTCGCCGCGCGTGAGCGGCTCGCCGCCGGTGAAGCGCACCTCGCGCACGCCGAGCTCGTGCACCGCGATGCCGACCAGGCGACCGATCTCGCCGGCGGACAGGAGCTCATCGCGGGGGATCACGGGCAGGCCCTCGGCGGGCATGCAGTACGTGCAGCGCAGCGAGCACGCCGAGGTGATCGAGATCCGGAGGTCGTGCGCGACGCGCCCGAAGCGGTCGACGAGCCCCGGGACATCCGGTCGGCCCGCCATCGACGGCACGTCGGAGCCACCCCGGCGGACGGCCGGGATGCCGAGCGCGATGGCAGCCATGTCCCCACCCTACGCAGCGGTTCGCCGGCGCGCGCCCGTCTCACGTTTCGTGAAGATGACGAAGCGGATCGACCGGTGACATCCGTGCCCGCCCTCACTATCGTGAGACCGACGGGGAGGGGACGCCATGTCGTTCATCACCAGGGGCTTCTCAGGACGTTCACGCGAGCGCGACGATCGGCTTCCCCCGGGGCAGACGCTCGTGGGCGACTTCCCGGTGCTGTCGGCCGGTCCGACGCCGGAGGTCGACACCGCGGAGTGGGAGTTCACGATCCGCACCGAATCGGGAGCCCAGCACTCGTGGAGCTGGGACCAGTTGACGGCGTTGCCGATCGAGGACGTCACGACCGACATCCACTGCGTCACGCACTGGTCGAAGCTCGGCACCGGATGGCGCGGGGTCGCCCTCGACACGCTGTTCGAGGACGTCGACACCGACTACGCGTACACGATGGCGCACAGCTACGGCGGCTACACGACGAACGTGCCGCTCGAGGACCTGCTCGACGGCAAGGCCTGGATCGCGATCGAGTTCGACGGCGAGCCGCTCGACCCCGAGCACGGCGGTCCTGCGCGGCTGCTCGTGCCGCACCTCTACTTCTGGAAGAGCGCCAAGTGGGTGCGGGGGCTCGAGATGATGGAGGACGACGAGCCCGGGTTCTGGGAGCAGAACGGGTACCACCTGCGGGGCGACCCGTGGAAGGAGGAGCGGTACTGGTGACCGATTCGACCGGTGCGGCCGGGTCGTCGGCCGCGGTGATCGGTCCGTCGTCGACCGTGCCGAGGGCCGGATGGCACGTCGCCACCGTGTCCTCGACCCGCCGCGAGACGCCGAGCGCCGCGCGGATCGAGCTCGACGTCGACGGATGGCCCGGGAACGCGGCCGGTCAGCACCTCGACATCCGCCTCACCGCCGAGGACGGCTACACCGCGAGCCGCTCGTACTCGATCGCGTCCTCCGGAGACGGCACGCGCGTCGTGCTCGCGATCGACAGGCTTCCCGACGGCGAGGTCTCGCCGTTCCTGGTCGACGTGGTGCAGTCCGGCGACCGCCTCGAGGTGCACGGCCCGCTCGGGGCGTTCTTCGTGTGGCGCCCTCGGACGGAGCGCGACGCGGCCCGTCCCGTGCAGCTCATCGCCGGCGGGTCCGGCGTCGTCCCGCTGTACGCGATGGCCCAGGCGCACGCCGATGCCGACGATCCGACGCCGTTCCGGCTCCTCTACGCGGTGCGCACGCCCGACGACGTCTACTTCGCCGACGAGCTCGCCGCGATCGCCGCGGCGCCTGCGCCACTCCGGCTCGACTTCGTCTACTCGCGGCGCACGCCGCCGGGGACGGCGACGCCGCCCGGTCGGATCACCCGAGAGCGGCTGGCCGACGCGACGATCCCCGCCGGCGATCGTCCGATCGTGTACGTCTGCGGCTCGACCGGCTTCGTCGAGCTCGTCGCGTCGTGGCTCATCGACCTCGGGCACGACCCCCGCGACATCCGCACCGAGCGCTTCGGAGGCACCTGATGACCGGCCATGTCGACGGCAACGCGATCGCCGGACCGCTCGCCGACTTCTTCTCCTTCGACGTCACGATGGCGACCGGCCGCTGCAGGGCGTGCGGCACCGTCGCGGAGCTCGCCCGGGCCATGGTCTACGTCAGCGGCGCGGGCACGGTGGTGCGGTGCGCGACGTGCGACAACGTGCTCGCGGTGCTCGTCGACACCGGCGAGCGAGCGTGGATCGACTTCGGCGGGGTGACCGCGATCGAGGTGCGGCGCTAGCCGAATGGCCCGCCCGGCGCGCGATCGTCAAACGGTGAGCGTTACGCGCCCCTCTCGCCGTTCCGTCTCAAAGGTGGCGCCAGAAGACCAGCACCTTCGGTGCATTTGGTGACCCATCTGCCGCCACTACGTCACCTGGCATCATTTCTGTCGGCAATGGTCCGACAGCGTTGAAGAGTGCTGGCCCGTCGCGTTGAACCCGACCTCATATGCCGTTGAGCTGCGAGACAGTTGAGCTGATGCGGTGAGGGTGGCGCCGCGCCATACTGTGCGGCATGAACAAGGTCGCGCAGGTGCTCGCCGCCCTGGAGGCGCTCACACTCATCGCCGTCGGCGTGATGGAGGCCTTCTTCTTCCGAAGCCCCGAGCTGCACGCCATCTTCCTGATCGAGCCCGGCGAGTACGACGCCGTGCGGCTGTGGACGGTGAACGTGGGCTTCTACAACATCTTCATGGGCACCGGGCTCATCGTCGCCCTCGTCCTCGTGAACACCGGTCGAGTCGCCGCGGGCCGCACCATCGTGCTTTACACGAGCGCGCTGCACGTGCTGCTCGGCATCACCCTCGTCATCTCCGAGCCCCAACTCTGGACCAGCGGAGTCGGCGAGGCCGGGCTAGCGGCCGCCGTGCTCATCGCGGTGATCGTCGGCGACCGCCGTGCGAGAACGGATGCCGGGTCGGCGGTGCGCTCGTAGCGTCGGAACATCGACGCGCGTGCCGGCGCGCTCCATTCGCCAGCATGAGGAAGGTGCCAGGCCCGCTGCAATACTGGCTCGGCTTGGTGCTGCTCGGATTGTTCGAGCCGCGGCGACCTTCTGTTCACAGAAACACCCCACGAGCAGCCAGATTGACCCTGCGGCGAACGTGCCCCACCGATCCCTCAACCCGACGTGGAGGCCGCCGATGATGTCGGGTGCCGGTCGTGGTCAGAGGTCGAGGAAGTCACCCAGCCACATCCGCACGGCTCCGAGGCATTCGGTCGATACCTGACCCGAGATCCTCGTGAGCCGGTCGCGCGAGAGGGTTCGCGGTTGCTCGGTCATGATCCATGACGGCCGATCGAAACCGCTGTGCCCGTCGACCCGGACGTGGTTGGGCCATCCGCGGTCGGTGGTCGTGATCGGCAGCACGATCGCGAGGGTCGTGACCGCGTCCAAGTATCCAGCGGAGGCGATCACCAGCACCGGACGGTGGCCACCCTGCTCCCGACCACGAACAGGCTCGAGCGATGCCCAGGCGATGACACCGGGAGCGAGTTCCGCCTCGGTCACGACCGGGCGTCGGCCAACTCGGTGCGCTCCCAGTCCGCCGACTCCCGAGCGTGCGAGTCGGCCTGCGCGGCCGTCGACGCGGAGACTGCCGCCTTCAGGCTGCTCAGCCGCCACCTGCGGTCCTCCTCGTCCGCGAGGTGCGCAAGGTGCGCGCCGAGCGTGACTCCGTCGCGTGCCGCCTGCTCCTTGAGGCGGTCGCGGAGCTCATCGCTCACCTTGATCGTCGTGGTCATACTCGGAGTATACCGCCGTGGCTGCCAAGCAGGCGATCCCTCAGCGAGGCGACGTTCGTCAGGTGGGCGGCGTGAAGCGTCCGCCGGTCAGTCGCTGGCCGATGATTTCGGCGCGAGTGCGGACAGCATGCTCGTCAGCGAACCGATCTCGACGGTACGCGGATCCGCAGTGAAGTCGTGTTCGGTGTGGAGGTCGTAATAGGCGTGCAGCAATGTGCTCTCGATCACCTCGTCGATCCGAGAGTGCCGCACCGCCTCTTGGAGGCTGACATGCGCGATGTCTGCCTCGAGGTCGTTGGCGGCGATGTCGACGAAACCGACCGAGAGGATCTCGCGGGAGTCGTCGACGGAGACGGCGTTGAACACCCGAGCCGGGACGCCGAAGCCCTTGTCGGCCTCCCACGCGCTGATGAAGTCGTCGAAGGTCGCGCCGTCGCGCAGGCGGCGACGAAAGATCGCGATGATCACGGCCCCGACAGTACCGCGGACGTTGACCCGCGCACCATGCCCGGTCCGCCGGCGACGCACGGACGATCGGCTAGTTGGCGGAGTGCGCCGCGTGCGACCACGGAGACCGGGCCGGCGTGAGTCGGTGTGCGGGCGTAAGTCGTCTACCCCAGGTCGTTGTCAGCCAGCATCTCGCTGACGGCTTCCGCGAACTTCGGAGCCCCGCTGCGGGCCAGTCTCGCCAACAGCACCTCCGCAGCGACGGGGGGATGTGTCATCGCCGCTGCTTGCTCAGTGATGACCTGGCACGTGGCGGACGGTCCGAGGTCGAACTGATCCAGCAGGAAGTCATCCAGCCGGATGGCGGCCAGGCCGAAGGGCCGCAGCGCAGCCTCGGGGAAGTCGCTGACGTTCTCGGTGACGATCACATCAGCACGACCCCGAATCGCTGCGGCAACAACATGGCGATCGTCAGGGTCCGGAAGCTCGATCCCTCCCTCGAGTGCTTCCCACCCTTCGACGAGAGCATCGTCGAAGGCCTCATCCATCGAGCGAAAGCGGCTCTGGAACCTGCTTGGGTCAATGTCGGGATGGATGCGCTCAAGTGCACGCAGCGCCTCATCAACGACCCGTCGTGACCACAACGGCCGGAACGCGCCGGAGTCGGCCATCCGCAGCATCGTGTCGCACGGCGCGATCGGAACCAGCACGCAAGCATCGAGAAACGCCGTGAACAGCGCCACCGCCTAAGACTTCCTCGCCTCGGCGAGGGCGTTCCGGTACGCCCCGGCGTCGACGTCGTACAGGCCGTCCTCGCTCGCCTGGCGGGTCAGCTCATCAAGACGACTGCGACGATCGATCCGCTTCCGCTCACGGTACGCAAGCACGTCCTGCAGACGAAGACGCCGATGCCGGGAGGCCCCGAGGCGTTCGAAGGGCAGCTCATGCTCGTCGAGCAGCCGGACCAAGGTGTTCCGGCTCACGCCCAGCAAGTTCGCCGCCTGCTGGGTCGTCAGTTGACGGTCGATCGGCTCGACACTGACGGACGCACCGTTACCCATTGCATTCACGACCTGCCGCAGTACCTCGTAGACCTCGAGAGGCAAGGGGATCTGCTCGCCGTCAGGCCCGAGCAGCATCGCGGGGGCGGAGTGGCTTTCGAGCAGCCGCGCAAGGTTGAGCATCTCCTGCAGGTCCTCCGGCGGAGCGACCACGCGTGGCTCACGGGACGGGCTGGGAACTGGAGTACTCATGTCTCGATTATCGCCCAAAACGTTCAAAACGTCCATATCGCCCACGATACTGGACTTCCTGGGTTCCGACCTCTGTCGCGCTGAGGGATCGACGAATCACCCAACGACCTCTTCGTCAAGTTTGGGGTTGACCTCGCCGAAGAAGTGCGTCTGACTGACGTGCAGGTCATATGGGGCGGTCCCAACGAGGTGAGAGGCAAGTCGCGTTCATGAATATCGACCCCCTCGTGGAGAGCATCCTCGCGGCCATCGCGCTGCTCGAGAACTCGCCTGACTCGGAGATTGATCCCGATGTCGCCGTCAACGGAATCGAGTCTGTTGCAGATTCGCTGGATCAGCTCGACGAGGACGGCCGCCGTGAGTTCATCGCGGCAGTCGTACGAGTCGCCGAAGCGCAGACCGACTCGGGGGCGAAGCGGTTCTACCTGTCGGTTCCGCGGCTGCTCGGCTTGTGACCCAAGCTGGCTAAAGGATCGTGCGGTGCGCGTGGGACGTGACCGTAACGCGATCGACGGCCACTTCGACACTCGGAGAGCCTGCGTTCGTCAGATGATGTTGACGCGCGGATCACCCACGCCACTCTGCCTCCGGCACTTGAAGAGGAAGCCGTGGCGAGCCTAGAAACGGCCGCCGCGCTCGTTCGCCGCGAGGTACTCGACCAAGACGTGCTCGGCCTCGGCGGGCTCAGCTTTGGCGCTGATCGGTGCCAGCCGTGGTCCGGATAGGGTTCCGGCTTCTGTCTGCCCGGTCTTGCATTGAGGGATCGTGGGCGAACCGGCAAACGAGCGGCGCACGCTGATGGGCGGTCGAGTGTAGCTGTGCGAAGGGCCGTAGCGGAGCCGACACCGCCCTTATATAGTGGTCTGTATAGAACCGTGAGGAGGCGCCATGGCCGTCACATCCATCGATATCGATCCCGACCAGCTGAAGCAGGCCAAGGAGTTGGCCGGCACTTCCTCCAATCGCGAGACCGTTGACCTCGCGTTGCGCACGCTGATCGCCGTTCGCCGTCAGCCGGCCGCCGTCGAGCGCATCATTGGGCGCAGGTTCGCGCCCGACCAGATCGACGCGCCGACCATCGCGCCGACGGTGACGCCGGCGTGACGACGTACCTCGTCGACAACAGCATCTGGCAGCTAGCCGCGACGAGCGCGGCGATCGCCGACAGGCTCAGAGCACTGTCGCCGAACCACCTCATCATCACCTGCCCTCCCCAGGTGCTCGAGTACTGCCACTCGGCGAGGGATCCCCGCGAGTACGCCGAGCTCCGAGAGGACATGGAAGAGCTGCTCCCGGCGTGGGAGCACCCGGACGAGCAGGACGCCCTCGACATCCAGCAGGCGCTCTGGGACAAGGGACTCGTCCGCGCCGCGGCAGCATTCGACTGCCTCATCGCCGCCTATGCCGTCGTCAATGACGCCGTGATCCTGAACTCCGACCAAGACTTCGGCTACATCGAACTCGCTACCGACGGCAGAGTCCGACAGGAGTACGTCCCAGCCTGATCGATGGCCAGAGCTCTGGTGCCCGCTACGCGTCATCCCGACCTAGAGTTCTGCGGCGCTCGACGGTCCGATGGGCGCACGTCTACGATCGCTGACCCCCCGCGTGTCGCGCTGAGGGATCCCCAACCGGGCACCGCGCGAGAGCGGCGGGTCGCGTACGCGCGTGGATTCGTGCGTTGTGGTTCGCTCGCGCACCTCGCGAGGATCGCAGCGTCGCGCCGCGGCGGGGTTGGCTCTTCGGGAGGTGAGGTCGCTGAGGCACGCAGGCGTCCTCTTGTGCGCGTGAAGAGGCGGGACTAGCGTCGGCAGCATCTGGGAAGGTCGTGCCCTCGCGGCGCTGCGCTGGCGCGGAACAGTGACACCGCCAAGGACAAGTACGTCCCACCCGCCAGCGAGGCCGCTGACGGATCGTCGGGAAGGTGAGGCAGATGAAACTCCCGCCTGTTCGTGGCGCGGCGCAGGTCGCTATCGGCATGCTCGCGATAGTCGCCGTCGGTCTCGGCACCAGCGTGGACTCGGCGCCCGCGATCGCCAAGACGGCACCGCCGCCTCCCACGCTGAGTGATCCCCCGACCTCCGCCGTCACCGACCTGCTCAGCTCCATCGTCAAGGGTGCCGGTGGCCAGGTCGGCAGCACGCTCGCGGGCTGGGTGCTGCCCAGCGCGGGCTCGGCGAACCAGGACGTCGCGGTGCTGGACCAGATCAGCACCGAGCTCGACGCGATCGAGCAGACTCTCACCGATATCGAGTCGGAGATCGCCGCGCTCACCAACGCGGTCGACAAGCTCGACTGCGATACCTGGATCCAGAGCGCCGAGCCGATGGTCGACGCCATCAGCAACCTCTGGGACCCCAACGCCGCGTCCTCGGGACCTCTCGGCGGGTCGGTGCCCCAGCAGTCCTATCAGGGCATCGTCGCCGAGGCGCAGAACAACACGGTCACCGTCGCCGACATGCAGGTCTGGGCCGACCAGGTCCTGAACAACAACAACGAGGGTATCGGCGGCAAGAGTGTCCAGGACTACCTCGAGGACCTCGCTACCACCCTCATCGCACCGGCCGCCAACACCGGGCTCCTGCAGAGCTGCCTGTCGCAGCCCGCGAACCTGCCGACCAACTACGCGGGACAGACGGACGACGTCTACTACAACACGGTCATCGCGCCGCTGATCGGCTACTACGAGACCATCCAGATCGAGGGCATCACCATGGTGGTCGAGGCGATGAACTTCGAGGCCTGGCAGGCAGCAGACTCGCCGACGTCGACGGTCGACACCATCACGAACCTGCCCGAGACGATCTGCGGGTCCTCCGCTACCGGCGACGTGCTGTCCTGGTGCGAGAACGCCGATTGGGCGGTCCTCGGCGAGGACGGACAGTCCGGGGAACGCGGTCGGATCGCAGATCAGCTCACGTTCGGCGGCGCGCCGTACACCACAGATCCGACGGTGAACTCCCAGCCCGTCCACCTCTACGTCGGATCCACCACCCTGTGGGCGTCCGACCCGAGCGTCTTCAACTCGATCAACAGCGACTCGAGCTGCCCGGGACTGAACTCGAACGCTCCCTGCGGGATCCTTGCCGGGACCTTCAGCGACACCGCGATCGGCGGCTCCTACGGCGGCTACGGCACAAGCTACGGCGGGACGTGGGGAGCCGCCCCGTTGGGGCAGATCCAGGACATCTACAACACCGGCCCGAGTTGGGGCACGTACACGAACGGTGCCGACTATCTGATGAGCGCGCGCGGGTTCTCCGGCATCCCGGTGAACACGATCTTCGTGACCAACTATGCGTTCACCATCCAGCCGTTCAGCAATGTGCACCTGACGACGCAGGTGTATGCCTTCATGGACACGGGCTTCAGCCCCGGGGTCTTCTACCCGATCTACGACCCGCAGACGGCTGGCGACTACTTCAACTCCTTCGCGGGCCTGCAGGTGCCCGCCGGGTCCAACGACTCCTGCACGAACACCGTTCCCAACCCGGCTCTCCCGCCGGCCAGCGCGAACGACGGCTTCTATCAGGGCACGTCGACGTGGTGCGGCATCGACACCACCGGCGACTGGACCAGTGGCCCACCCGGATGGACCACCACCGCCGCTAAGTCGCACCCCCAATTCCGCCTGCCCGTCTTGGACGTGACGGCGCTGCAATGCGCCGACGAGCTCAATTCGACCAATCCGTTCGGTGCGTACACCATGTGCGGCGACAACTTCTACGCCTGGCTCGATGCGCTGGTTCCGCCCGCCGAACCGCGTCAGGCCGCCAACCTGAACAACGGGGTGGCCCACGGGAAGAGTGGTCTCATGGGCGGCCAGAAAAAGGATCGCACCATCTACGTCGGCGACCTCACGCTCCCCAGCGGCTCCGACAGCCCCAGCTCGCCACTGAAGAAGATGCAGGACAAGACCCACCCGTCCGGGAAGTAGCGGAAGACACAGGACTCGATGAGGGACACATCGTCATCGAACTACGCTGAGCAGCCTCGATCGCCAACCGTGCGGCGAACTGTGGAAGGACGACAGCGTGCCGTGCGTGGGGCGTTCCGATCCCCCGAGTCGCAGCAGCGCGCCCGCTGCGAGGTGAGGTCCGGATCGGCGGCTAGTCACTCGGCCCCACGACGGCGGCGTCCGGCACACGTGCCCATCGTCGAGCACTCGTCCGGACCGCGGCAAGTTGAGTGCATGCGGTCGGGCGCGGGCGGTCGGTGCACTCGGATAGGCGCCAAACGTCGTTGGTCGGTACGGTGTCGCTCCGTGACCTTGTTGCTGTCGATCTGCCAGGAGTGCGCAAGCCGGTCCCTCAGAGACTCCTCCGTTCCGGCTCGCCCGGGTCAGTGAGTGTTGCGCTGGATCGTGCGGTAGACGGTCGCTCGCGACACCTTGAAGATGTCGCTGAGTTCAGCGCTCGTATGGGTGCCGGCTCGGAAGACCTGCATCAGCAGTTCCTGCTGCGCCGCCGACAGTTTCGGTGCCCGCCCGCGTAGCCGGCCCTTGGCGCGTGCGACCTGCATGCCCTCCCGGGTGCGGGCCCGGATGAGGTCGGATTCGAAATCGGCGACCATTGCCAGCACGTTGAACAGCAACCGGCCGACCGGGTCGTTCGGATCATGGATGGACCCGCCGAGGTTGAGTCGGACGTTCTTCGCCGTCAGCTCGTCGACGATGTCCCGGGCGTCGCGAAGAGATCGTGCCAGCCGGTCGAGCTTGGTGACGACGAACGTGTCCCCGTCGCGACAGGCGGCCATGGCCTGTCGCAGGCCCGGGCGTTCGCGGTTGGTCCCCGTCAAGCCCTGATCCGTATAGATGCGCTCGGCCGTCACCCCGAGACGTTGAAGTGCCTCACGCTGCACCGTGAGGTCCTGGTCCTGCGTCGATACGCGGGCGAATCCGATGAGCAACTCGTTCATCTTCGCAGCGTGCGCGTGGGTCAGGTCGATGACAAGTCGTACCTGCCCCGGGCCCGGTGGAGGCGGATTCGCACATGGGGTGCCCGCTGAAGTGCCCGGTCATGGGGCCCCGATTGCGACACGTCCGCGACGCGCGAGCTCGGTGGAGCGAGCACGGCCGAGGTCCCGCGGTGGTGGCGGTCATCCGGGCGTAGGGGTGGGGTCAGCGGCCGCCGACCGTCCCGTCACGGCGGAGGTCGGCGCCCCCGAGGAGGCCGTCTGGGGTCACTTCGATGATCGACAGACCGCTCTCCAAGGTCGCGATCGAGACGTTGTGGCCACGGGCCTCGAGTTGCGCGGCGAGCGCGGCGGCGTCGTAGTCGAGGGTCACGCCGGGCACCGGCGTCTCGATCTCGGTCGACCCGTTGCGGTTCTGGTAGTGCGGGACGGCGATCGAGTACTGCGGGTCGAGGCCGAAGTCGACGTGGTTGACGATCGACTGGGCGGTGTAGCCGATGATCCGCGAACCGCCGGGCGATCCGGTCACCAGCTCGACCGCGCCCGTGGCGTCGAACACGATCGTGGGCGACATCGAGCTGCGCGGACGCTTCTCGGGCTGGACGCGGTTGGCGATCGGCGTCCCGTCGCCCGCGACCGGGGTGAACGAGAAGTCGGTGAGCTGGTTGTTGAGCAGGAACCCGTGCACCATGACGCCGTTGCCGAAGGAGCTCTCGACGCTCGTCGTCATCGAGAGCGCGTTGCCCCAGCGGTCGATGATCGAGATGTGGCTCGTGCCGCTCGTCGCGGTGGTGGTGTCGGGCGCGGTCGGGTCGAACTCGCCCGGCGGGGTGCCGGGGGCGGCGATACCCATGTCCAGGGGGGAGATGAGCGCGGCTCGCGAGGCGAGGTAGGCCTCGTCGAGCATGCCGGCAGCGGGCACGGTCACGAAGTCGGGGTCGCCGACGTACAGGTTGCGGTCGGCGAAGGCGAGGCGGCCGGCCTGCGTGAACAGGTGGACGACCTCGTCGTCGAGCGGGTCGCCGGCGCCCGCGCCCGCCAGATCGAAGTTCTCGAGGATGCCGAGGATCTGGCCGACGGCGAGGCCGCCCGACGAGGGCGGGCCCATACCGCACACCTCGCGGCCGCGGTAGTCCAGGCACACGGGGTCGCGCTCGATCACGTCGTAGGCCGCGAGATCCGCGGTCGTCATGTCTCCGGGGATGGCCGGGTCGGACTGGACCGCGTCGGCGATCGCCGCGGCGATCGGCCCCTCGTAGAAGGCGTCGGCGCCGTCCTTGGCGAGGGCCTTCATCACGTCGGCGTACTCGGGGTTGGTGACGATCGTCCCGGCCGGCTTCGCCTCGCACGTCGCCGCGTCGGCGAAGTAGGCGAGGGCGGCGGGGTCACGGAAGAACAGCCGGTCGGTGCACGACGCGTTGAGCGCGAGCAGGCTCGCCGCCTGCGATGAGGTCCGCTGGGTGAGCGCGAAGCCGTCCTGGGCGAGGGCCTTGGCCGGGTTGAACAGTGTCTGCCACGGCCGCTCGCCGTACCGTTCGTGCAGGTCCTCGAGGAGCCGCGGCACGCCGGGCACGCCCACCGAGAGCCCGCTCTGCCAGGCTGCGAAGAATCCCAGGCCGAGGAAGCGGTCCTCGGTCGCGGCCGACGGCGCCTTCTCTCGGGCGTCGAAGGTGGTCGTCGTCTCGGTCGCCGCATCGTGGTAGACCACGAACGCGCCGCCCCCGATGCCGCTGGACTGGGGTTCGACGAGGCCGAGCACGGTCTGCGCCGCGATCATCGCGTCGACCGCGCTGCCGCCGGATCGAAGGACCCGTTCGCCGGCCTCCGTCGCGAGCGGATTCGCGGTGACGACCATCTCGCGTGAGGTCGCGGTCGACTCGAAAGCCGGCACGTCGGCGGACGCTGCGCCCGCCACCACCAGGGTCGCCGCACCTACCGCGGCGATCGATGCGAACACCTTCCGGAACATGGCGGACCCCCTTGTCGCCGCGCAGCCTCGTCGCTGCGTCTTCCCCTGGGGCGAGTCTCGCAGACTCGAGCGCCCGCGACCAGAGGGTCGGGGTCCCCTCGCGGGTCCCCGGATCACGTCACGGTCGAGGCGACCGCGAGCCACCAGACCGGGAACGCGACCCACGCGAGGCCGCAGATCGCGACCGCGACCCCGAGCAGCGTCGCGCGGAGCACCGACCCCTCCGCTGCGACGAACGCGATGCCGCCCACGATCGCGCCCACCGCGAACGCCGCGATCATGGCGATGGCGAAGGCCATCAGCCAGGCGGGCAGCACGCCGGCATCGCGCGCTACCGCCGACACGACGGCCGACCAGGTGAACGCGACGACCGTCGCCGCGGCCGCCACGATCGACTGCGCCAGCAGGTCGGCGACGCCGGCGAGCATGAGCACCGTCACGGTCGCGATGGCGGCGGCGCCGACGCAGGCGAGCACGGTGAGCGCCCACAGCCAGGGTCCGGCGACGACGTACCGGGCCAGCAGCACCATCGCGACGATCCACGGCAGGGCGCCGATGACCGCGAGCCAGTCGTTGACCGGGCCGAGCCACGACCACCTCGACTGCGGGGTGGAGAACGGCGTCGCGAGCACGAAGAACAGGACGAGCGCGACGAGCGCCGCGATGCTCACGAACCCCTGCAGCCCGGCCCAGATGCGGACCTGCTCGGTTCCGGCAGCGCGGTCCACGGCGAGATCCATGATCCCCACCTCCTCGAGGAGTCACCGAATCCATCGTGCTCCCATGGAGCCGGATGCCACGGGACGGACGGCCCAGGCCGTGACGCCGGTCCTGCCCGGCCGGCCTGCCCGCGGCGGGCGCGCTCGTCGCCTCGTCGTCGACGTGGGAGGCTTGCCCCGTGTGGATCGGCTGGATCGAGTTCGACGTGCTGCTGGGCGACGTCCACTCGCTCAAGCAGAAGCGCTCGATAGTGCGGCCCATCCTCGCGGAGCTCCGGCGCGCGACCGAGGCGTCGGTCGCGGAAGTCGGGGCGCACGACCTGCACCGGCGGGTCGAGCTCGGCGTCGCGGTGGCGGGATCGGCGTCGGACCGCATCACCGACGTGCTCGACCGTGCCGAACGGCTCGTCGCCGCCCACCCCGAAGTGACGCTGCTCTCGGCACGCCGCCGGCTCCGCCGATCCGACGACGACTGACGCCCTCGGCGCTCACCGCGCTCACCGGGCTCACCGCGCCGGCGATCAGGCGACCCGGCGCCCGTCCTTCCACGTCTGCGCGACGATCGGCACGCCCGGTCGGTAGGCGAGATGGATGCTGCTCGGCGCATCGAGCACGGCGAGGTCGGCGCGCATGCCCGGCCGGAGCGCGCCGACGTCGGAGCGCCGGAGCGCGAGCGCACCTCCCGCGGTCGACGCCCACACGGCCTCGGCCGGCGTCATGCCCATGTCGCGGACCGCGACCGCGATGCAGAACGGCATCGAGCTCGTGAAGCTCGAGCCCGGGTTGCAGTCGCTCGCGAGGGCGACGGTGACTCCCGCGTCGATGAGCCGCCGCGTGTCGGGGTAGGGCTGCCGCGTCGAGAACTCGACGCCCGGCAGGAGCGTCGCCACGGTCTCCGACCCGGCGAGGGCCGCGACGTCCTCGTCGGAGAGGTACGTGCAGTGGTCGACGGATGCCGCGCCGAGCTCGACCGCGAGCCGGACCCCGGGACCTTCGCCGAGCTGGTTGCCATGCACGCGCACTCCGAGACCCGCAGCGCGGCCCGCTTCGAGCACGCGTCGCGACTGCGCTTCCGTGAACGCGCCGCGCTCGCAGAACGCATCGACCCAACGGGAGTGCGGGGCGCAGGCCTCGAGCATCTCGCCGACGACGAGGTCGACGTACGCGTCGGCGCCCGGCCCATCCGGCTCGCGGTACTCGAACGGCACGACATGCGCTCCGAGGAATGTGACCTCGTCGGTGACTTCGGCTGCCAGTCGCGCGAGCCTCGCCTCGTCGTGAACGCTGAGGCCGTACCCCGTCTTGACCTCGAACGTCGTGGTGCCCTGGCGGTGCAGCTCGGCGACGAAGGCGGCCAAGCGGGCGCGCAGCTCGTCGTCGGTGGCAGCGCGCGTCGCCCCGACGGTCGAGCGGATGCCACCGGCTTCATATGCGCGACCGGACATGCGAGCCGAGAACTCCTCGGCTCGGTCGCCGCCGAACACCAGGTGGGTGTGGCTGTCGACGAAGCCCGGGATCACGGCTCGCCCACCGAGGTCGACGACCTCCACGTCGTCGTCGACGGGCGCGTCCGGTGCGGGGCCGACCCAAGCGACGCGACCGTCCTCGATCGCGACCGCCGCATCGCGCACGATGCCGAGCGGTCCGCCGTCGCGGTCGGCGCCGGGATCGTTCGTGACGAGCTCGCCGACGTTCGTCAGCAGCACCCGCCGCCCCTCCCCGCCGTCGGTCATGCGTCCATCATGGGCACGTTCAGGCCGCGCTCGCGCGCCACCTCGACCGCGCGGTCGTAACCCGCGTCGACGTGCCGCATGACGCCCGTGCCGGGGTCGTTCACGAGCACGCGTGCGATCTTCTCGGCTGCGAGGTCGGTGCCGTCGGCGACGACGACCTGGCCCGCGTGGATCGAGCGGCCGATGCCGACGCCGCCGCCGTGGTGGATCGACACCCACGTCGCGCCCGACGCGGTGTTGAGCAGCGCATTGAGCAGCGGCCAGTCTGCGATCGCGTCGGAGCCGTCGGCCATGGCCTCGGTCTCACGGTACGGCGAGGCGACGGAGCCGGAGTCGAGGTGGTCGCGACCGATCACGATCGGCGCCGAGAGCTCGCCCGACGCGACCATCTCATTGAACTTCAGGCCGGCGAGGTGCCGCTCCTTGTAGCCGAGCCAGCAGATGCGGGCGGGCAGGCCCTCGAAGTGGACCTTCTCGCCGGCCTGCTCGATCCAGCGACGCAGGTGCGCGTCCTCGGGGAACAGCTCGAGGATCGCGCGGTCGGTCGCCGCGATGTCCGCCGGGTCGCCTGAGAGGGCCGCCCATCGGAACGGGCCCTTGCCCTCGGCGAACAGCGGCCGGATGTACGCGGGCACGAAGCCGGGGAAGTCGAAGGCGTGCTCGTAGCCGCCGAGCTCGGCCTCGCGGCGGATCGAGTTCCCGTAGTCGAAGACCTCGGCCCCGCGCGCCTGGAAGCCGACCATGGCCTCGACGTGCGCGGCCATGGACTTCCGCGAGAGCTCGGTGAACTCGTGCGGGTCGGATGCCGCGAGGGCGTGCCACTCCGCGACCGAGACCCCCACGGGGAGGTAGGACAGCGGGTCGTGCGCGCTGGTCTGGTCGGTCACGATGTCGATCGCGACGCCGCGCTCGAGCAGCTCGGGGAACACCGACGCCGCGTTGCCGACGACGCCGACGCTGAGCGCGCGCCCCTCGGCCTTCGCGGCGAGCGCGCGCTCGACCGCGGCATCGAGCGACGGCGCGACCTCGTCGAGGTAGCCGTGCTCGACGCGACGCGTGAGCCGGGTCTCGTCGACGTCGACGATGAGCACGGCTCCGCCGTTCATCGTGACGGCGAGCGGCTGCGCGCCGCCCATGCCGCCGCAGCCGGCGGTGAGCGTGAGCGTGCCGGCGAGCGAGGCGGTCGCGACGTCGTCGGCGCTCGCGCCGCGCTTCGCGGCGAGCGACCGTGCGACCGCGCCGAACGTCTCGTAGGTGCCCTGCAGGATGCCCTGCGTGCCGATGTAGATCCACGACCCGGCGGTCATCTGGCCGTACATGGTGAGGCCGAGCTGCTCGAGGCGGCGGAACTCGGGCCAGGTGGCCCAGTCGCCGACGAGGTTCGAGTTCGCGATGAGCACGCGGGGCGCCCACTCGTGCGTGCGGAAGACGCCGACCGGCTTGCCCGACTGGACGAGGAGCGTCTCGTCGGGCTCGAGCTCGCGGAGCGTGCGCGTGATCGCGTCGAACGCCTCCCAGTTGCGGGCGGCCTTGCCGGTGCCGCCGTAGACGATGAGGTCCTCGGGGCGCTCGGCGACTTCGGGGTCGAGGTTGTTCATGAGCATGCGCAGCGGCGCCTCGGTCTGCCAGCTCTTGGCCGACAGCTCGGAGCCGTGGGCGGCGCGGACGGTGCGGGGGCCGGCGACGGCGTCGGCCTCGGTGGGTGCGGCAGTGGTCATGTTCCGATCCCACACCCTCCCGGGGCGGCCGACAACGGATGCCACGTCGCGCGTGTCCGGGATCCCGGACGCACCGGCTCCGGCGTGCCGGGGCGGCGTCTCGGGCGTCCGGCGTCGGCCGGACTCAGCCCAGGCTGACGCCGCGGGCCGCCATGAACGGGATCGCGTCGGTCGCGGTGCCGTCGATCCGGACCTCGTAGTGGAGGTGGCAGCCCGTCGAGGCGCCGGTGCTGCCGACCGCGCCGATGAGTTCGCCGGCTTCGACGACCTGGCCCTCCTCTACGAGGATCCCGCCGTCGCGCAGGTGCGCGTATCCCGTCGTGACGCCGTCGCCGTGGTCGATGAGGATCCAGTTGCCGTAGGACCCGTTCACCCCGGCCCGGACCACGACGCCACCGGTCGCGGCGAAGACGCCGGTACCGCACTGTGCGGCCAGGTCGGTGCCGCGGTGGAATTCGTTCACCCCGGGCAGCGGCTTGTCGGGGCGGGGCCCGAAGCCGTCGGTGATCGAGCCGAACACGGGCGACGCCCATCCCTGCTCGCTGAGCTGACCGGCGTCGATCGGGATGCTCTCGAAGGTCGCGACCACGTCGGAGGCCGCGAGTCGCGTCTGCGCGCCGTTCAGTGCGGCGCGGGCCGCGGCCACGACACCCTCGGCGACCACCACGTCGTTCTCGAACGTATCGATGGGGATGGCGTCGACCGCCTCCCAGGCCGCTGCGGCGCGCTCCTCGGCCGCGGTCGCATCGGCGTCACGGCGTTCCGCGATCGCGCGGAGCCGATCGGAGTCGCCGGCGAGCTTCTGCACGCGCTCCATGCCGGCGAGGCCGGCGAGGAGGTCCTTGCCCGAGCCCATCGCGGCGGCCATCGATCGCAGCGCAGCGCCGTCGCCCTCGACGGCGTCGAGGTAGACGCTCGCCGCGGTCTCGGCGACGTGGCGTGCCTCGGCCGCCTGCTCGTCGAGGCGCTCGGCCACCGCACGCGCGACGGAGCGAGTGCTGCGGGCCGAGGCGAGCGCGGACTCGGCGCTCCGGAGTTCCGTCATGGCGCGGTCGAGCTTGGTGCGGAGACCGGCGACCGCCGCCGTCTGCGACGAGTTCGTGCCGACCGTCGTGACCTGGAGCATCTGCGCGACCGGGCCGTCCCCGACGAGCACGAAGGGCGCCGTGACGCCGGAGCTGTACGGCGACGGCGACGGGCTCGGGCTCGCGGTTGGGGTCGGGCTCGGAGTGGGTGTCGGCGTGGGCGTCGGGGTCGGCGTGGGGGTCGGGGTCGGCGTGGGCGTCGGATCCGGCGTGGGCGTGGGATCCGGAGTGGGTTCCGGAGTCGGAGTCGGAGTCGGAGTCGGAGTCGGGGTCGGCTCGGGGTCCGGCGTGGGCGTCGGTTCGGGATCAGGGGTCGGGTCGGGTGCTGGTGCCGGATCCTCGGTCGGCGCGGGATCCGTCGGCGCGGGATCGTCCGTCGGGGTCGGCTCCGGCGTCGGATCGGCGGTCGACTCGGCCGTCGACTCCGAGGTCGCGGTCGTGCCCTCCGCGTCGCTCGAGACCGTCGTCGTGTCGAGTTCCTCAGCGCTGGCCGGTGCGACGGCGGACATGCCGAAGAGCAGGCCACCGGCGATCACGGCGACCGCAGCGGTGCACCTCCGGGCGGGCCTCGCTCGGAACGGGTCTCGCTCGTCGACGTCTCGGGTATGGAACATAGGGCTTCCTGGGTCCGGCAACCATGCCGGCACCCCCCAAGTCTGCCCTGATTCCCGGAACGCGCACAAGGACCGGAATCCCCACGGCGGTCCCCCGTTCGGGGCGCAGGCTGCGCGAGCGTCAGGCCACTGCGGTGACGGCTCCCGCGCGATCGAGGACCGCGCCCGAGGAGACGGCCTCGACGACGCGCTCGATCTCGGGCGACAGGAATCGATCCTCACCGGGAACCGCACCGGTCGAGGCGACGAGGTCCACGACCGCGCCGGTGGCCGCGCCCGGCTCGAGCGGCGCCCGGAGGGCGAGGCCGCGAGCGGCCGTCATGGCCTCGATCGCGACGACCCGCGTGAGCCCGTCGAGCGCTCGACGGAGCTTGCGTGCGGCCGCCCAGCCCATCGACACGTGGTCCTCCTGCATCGCCGACGAGGGGATCGAGTCGACCGACGCGGGGGCGGCGAGGCGCTTGAGCTCCGAGACGATCCCGGCGGCGGTGTACTGCGCGATCATGAGGCCCGAGTCCACGCCCACCTCGTGCGCGAGGAACGGCGGCAGCCCGTGGTTGCGGGCCTTGTCGAGGAATCGGTCGGTGCGTCGTTCGCTCATCGAGGCGACGTCCGCGACCGCGATCGCGAGGAAGTCGAGCACGTACGCGACGGGAGCACCGTGGAAGTTGCCGTTCGACTCGACCCGGCCGTCGGGGGTCAGCACGGGGTTGTCGACGGCGCTCGCGAGCTCGGCGTCGGCGACGGATGCCGCGTGCGCGACCGTGTCGCGGGCGGCTCCGTGCACCTGCGGCGCGCAGCGCAGCGAGTACGCGTCCTGCACGCGCGTGCACTCGGGGCCCTTGTGGCTCGCGACGATCGGCGATCCCGCGAGCAGGTTCCGGATGTTCGCGGCGGAGACCGCCTGGCCGCGCTGCGGCCGGAGTGCGTGGAGGTCGGCGGCGAAGACCGCGTCGGTGCCCATGAGTCCCTCGACGCTCATCGCCGCGGCGACGTCGGCCGTCGCGAGCAGCATCCGCAGGTCGTGGATCGCGAGCGCGAGCATGCCGAGCATGCCGTCGGTGCCGTTGATGAGGGCGAGGCCCTCCTTCTCGCCGAGGTGCAGCGGCGCGATGCCCGCCGCGGCGAGTGCCGAGGCGGCATCCGTCGGCGCGGTGTGCGGGCCGTCGGACCCGGTGCCGCGCACGCGCACCTCGCCCTCGCCCATCGCGACGAGGGCGCAGTGGGCGAGCGGCGCGAGGTCGCCCGAGCAGCCGAGCGAGCCGTACTCGCGGACGACGGGAGTGATGCCCGCGTTCAGGATCGCGGCGTAGGTCGCCGCGGTCTCCCGGCGCACGCCGGTGCGGCCCGTCATCAGCGTGGAGAGGCGCAGCAGCATGAGGGCGCGCACCACCTCGCGCTCCACCTCGGGGCCCGAGCCGGCGGCGTGCGACCGGACGAGGCTCGCCTGCAGCTGCGCGCGGCGGTCCTCGGCGATGAAGGTCGTCGCGAGTGCGCCGAAGCCCGTCGAGATGCCGTAGTGCGGCTGCGGGTCGGCGGCCAGGTCGTCGATGATCGCGCGGCTCGCTCCCACGGCGTCGAGCGCGGCGGGATCCAGGTCGACGCGGGCGTCGTGGCGGGCGACGGCGACGACGTCGTCGATCGAGAGCGGTCCGGTGCCGACGGTGACGGATGCCGCGGTGCGGGCGGGTGCGGGCGCGATCGTGCTCATACGTCCGATTCCACACCGTCGACGCGCGCGCCGGAACGCGGGGGAGTACGCTGCCGTCCGGGATACCGGACGGAGGGACGTGGAGCATGTCGGATGCATCGAAGGTGCCCGCCGCCGACCAGGTGCTGCGGATCCTCACCCACCTGGCCGCCCAGCGCGGACCGGTGCCCGCCGCGTCGATCGCGACCGCGCTCGGACTTCCGCGATCGACGACGTACCACCTGCTCGCGGTGCTGCAGGAGCGCGGATTCGTCGTCCACCTGCCCGAGGAGCGTCGGTACGGCCTCGGCGTCGCCGCATTCGAGCTCTCGAGCGGGTTCAGCCGCCAGCAGCCGCTCACGAGGCTCGGCCGCCCGCTCGTCGCGGCGCTCGTCGACCGGCTCGGCGAGTCCGGCCACCTCGCCGTGCTGCACGGACGCGATGTGCTCTACCTCGTGGAGGAGCGCGCCCCGCGGCGGCCGTCGCTCGTCTCCGACGTGGGCGTGCGACTGCCCGCGCACCTGACCGCGTCGGGTCGCGCGATGCTCCAGGCACTGCCACCTGCGCAACTCCGCGCGCTCTACCCCGACCGCGCGGCCTTCGCCGAACTGCCGTCGACGACGGATGCCGCGCCCTGGACGTACTCGAGATTGAAGTCCGTGCTCGCCGAGGCTCGGGCGGCAGGAGTCGCGGGCGAGCACGGCGAGGTCACGCGAGGGCTGGCATCCGTCGGCGCGCCGGTGCTCGACCACCTCGGCTGGCCGGCCGCGGCGATCGCCGTGACCTTCGCCGAGGGCGCGCCCGACGAGCTCGTCGACACCGCGGGCGCGGCCGTGATCGACGCCGCGGCGACGCTCTCTCGCCGGATCGGAGCGCGCTGAGCCCGCGCGCCCGGGCGCTCAGCCCGCTCGCGACGGGACGAGCCAGCCCCGGAGCATCCGCGTCACCCACGGCAGCACCCAGTACGTCATGATCGGCGTCAGGACGAGGGTCGTGACGAGCACCCGGAGCACGAGGGGCACGTCCTCCCACCACGGCGCGAGCGCGATGAGCAGCGAGAACGCCAGGTTCACCGGGAAGAAGCCGAGCCAGATGCTGACGGCCTGCTTCCAGCGCGGCGGGGCCGGTGGGAGGGCCGCATCCGCCGGCCCCGCGTCATCCGTCACCGCCGGCACCGAGCCCGTCGCGGGGTCGTCGAACCAGCCCTCGATGCCGGTCCGGCGCTTCGCCTTCTCGGCGCGCACGAACCCGCGACCCATCTCGAGCCACCACGACCGCTCGGGCGAGCGCTCCCAGGCCTCGAGGGTCTCCTCGTTCGCGAAGCGGTACAGCATGTGCCACACGTCCGAGTCCTCGCCCGCGCGCACCCAGCCCGACCCGAGGAACCCCGGATAGCGGTTGGCGAGGTTCACGCCGGTCTGGACCCAGACCGTCGCCTCCGCGATGCGGTCGGGATCGACCTCGCGGCGGATCGACACGGTGATCGGTTCGGTGGCCATGCGTCCATCTCAGCGCATGCGCGTGTCGTGCGCATTGCGCGTGCTCGCTCCGGCGACGTGCTCCGCGTCCGGAGGAGCGCTCAGTCGAGGTGCGCGTGCAGGAAGGCGGCGACGCGCTCGCGCAGGCCCTCGTCGAGGATGCCGATCGAGTGCGCGTCGCCGGGCACGACCGCGAGTTCGACCTCGACGGCCGATGCGCCCAGCGTGTCCGCCAGGCGCTGCGACTGCGCGAGCGGGATGATCTCGGATTCGGCGTGCCCGATGAGGAACGGCGGGTCCGTCGGGTCGACGTGCGCCGTCGCCGACGCCTCGATCGCCTGCGGGCACGCCTCGTCGGGCGTGCCGGGCTCGCACCCGAGGAACTCGCCGACGATGCCGCGGAGCCAGTCCGACGCGGCATCCGCATCGAGTTCGGGCAGCCCCAGGCCCACCGGGCCGGAGAGTTCGGCCACCGCGGCGACCCGCGAACCCACGTCGAGCGGGCCCTCGCCCAGCGTGCCGAGCAGGGCCGCGAGGTGGCCGCCGGCCGAGCCGCCGAACACGCCGATGCGCGCGGGGTCGAGGTCGAACCGTTCGAGCTGCTCGGGCTCGCGCAGCCATGCGACCGCGGCGGCGACGTCGTCGATCTGCGCGGGGTACACGGCATCGGGCACGAGCCGGTAGTTGACGGATGCCGCGACGAACCCCTCGCTCGCGAGCCAGAGGCACACCTTCCGCCAGTCGGAGTTCGCCTTGTCGCCGCGCGCCCAGCTGCCGCCGTGCACCGAGACGACGGCGGCGTTCGTGCCCGCGATGGCGGATGCCGCGGGGCGGCACACGTCGAGCGTCAGGATCGTGCCGTCCGCCGCGACCGCGTACTCGAGGTCTGCGTCGACGCGGAGGTCGGGCGGGGCCTCGAACGTGCGGATCCCGATGATCTCGCTGCCCGCGACCTCGCTCGAGGCCTGGCGTGCGCTCGGGTCCAGCTCGCGGAGCGGCTGGTGGAACGCGGACGCCACGGCGGCGACCGCGAGCGCGGCGCTCACGGCGAGGGCGATCCGCACCGGCCGGCGACGCCGGCTGCCGCGGAAGCCGGAGAGTCGGGTCATGGGTGGGGGCTCCGGGTTCTGGGTGAGGCGATGCTACCCCAGGACCGCCTCCCCGATGACACCGGCCCGAACGGTGTCAGGCGCTCCGGGACGCGGCGTCGGCCGAGGTCGGCGCGCGCCGATACGCTCGACGGGTCCTGCACCGCAGCGGGCCCGCACCCTCGCCCCGCACCCCTCGGCCGCCCCTCGGCCGGCACCGAACCCGACCCGAATCCGAACGGACCCGTGACCCGACGCCGCCGACGCCCCACGACCCCCGCCCGCCCCGCACGCCGGACCCTGTGGGTGTTCCTCGGCATCGGGCTCGCGCTGACGCTCGGCGCCTGCTCGGCGGACGAGCTCGTCGACGTACTCGACGCGATCGTCGTCGAACTCGACGGCGGGCCCGCGGGCCGTTCGGCCGATGCGCCGGAGGACCCGGACGGATCCGACGCGACCTCCGTCGAGGAGGGACTCACGGCGACCGAGTGGGAGGCGGCGCTGTCGGACCTCGCGTCGTTGCCCGTCAAGGGGCGCGCGGCCATGACCGGCTACGAGCGCGACGCGTTCGGCCACGGGTGGATCGACGTCGATCGCAACGGATGCGACACGCGGAACGACGTGCTCGCGCGCGACCTCGACGATCCCGATCGACCCGAGGGGTGCCGGGTCCTCTCCGGAATCCTCGACGATCCGTACACCGGCGCGCTCATCGAGTTCGTGCGCGGCGAGGGCACGTCGCAGCTCGTGCAGATCGACCACGTCGTCCCCCTGGCGAACGCGTGGGTGACCGGCGCGCAGCAGCTCACCGAGGAGGAGCGCGTCGCGTTCGCCAACGACCCGCTCAACCTGCTCGCCGTCGACGGCCCGGCGAACCAGCATAAGGGCGCGGGCGACGCGGCGACGTGGCTGCCGTCGAACCGCTCCTTCCGATGCGAGTACGTCGCACGCCAGGTCGCCGTGAAGGCCGCGCACGACCTCTGGGTGACCCCGCCCGAGCACGATGCGATCGAGCGCGTGCTCGACGGGTGCCGCCCGGCGGCCTGAGGCCGCAGGCTCGCGCGGGCTCGGCGCTACTCGCCGACGGCGAGGGGGCGCTCGTCGAGCAGGTCGGCGCCGAATCCGACGAGGGACTTGGCCATGCAGATGCTCGCGGGTGCCCCGACGTAGCGGCCGAACGGTGCCACACGGCGGTAGCCGTGCTTCGCGTAGAGCGCCTGCGCCGGGAGGTGCTGCGTGCCCGTCTGCAGGACGAGTTCCCGGATGCCCCGTGCGCCCGCATCCGTCTCGACCCGATCGAGCAGGCGGCTCGCGATGCCGGTGCCGCGCGCCGGCTCGTCGACGTACATCCGGGCGATCTCCGCGCGCCCCGCGCCGTGCGCGCCGTCGTCGATGAGGGCGATCATGCCGACCGCCGTGTCGTCGTCGTCGCGGGCCACGTAGACGGTGACCCCGGGCCGGGCCAGCTCCGCCGCCGCGAGTTGCACGCATCCGCCGCCCGCAGGGTAGAGCGCGCGAGAATACGATGAGCCGGCCTCGAGCAGGCGCGGGACTCCGGCCGCGTTCGGCGGCTCGACGGAGATCGACGGCGGTGTGGTCACGACGAGAGCGTACGGCAGTTGCGTTACCGCTCCGTTACGTTCCCGCGGCGGAATGCGACGTGAGGCGGATTCACAGGAGCATGTCCGGTATCGTTGGCTGGTCGGTTCTGGACACCGTGCACGTCGCACGGATGGGTTTGTGAGTCCTGAGGGCCGGTTCCACGCGCAGTCCGCGCGCGGATAGTCACCGTATGTGAACGGCCCCGGTCGACGAAGCTCCCGGGTTCTCAGTCGTGTCGCGCGCTCGCGCGGCCGGTTGCCATGTACATGCAATGCAACCCAGGAAGCCCCGATGCCCAAGAACAAGAAGCCTGCCGGCGGTCGCCCCGCCAAGAACTTCGACCCGTCGTACGCCAAGAGCTCGCGCCGCAGCGCGCCGCGAGCGGGCGGATCGCAGAAGCCCGGCTCCCGCAGCCCGGGCCACCGCGGGTACCGACCCGAGGAGGCAGAGGCGCCCAAGGCGCGCTGGACGCGCGATGAGCGTGTCGCAAGCGGCCGGGCGCCGCACCGTGCGGAGCGTGCCGGTCGTGACGAGCGCGCCGGACGCGACGACCGTGCGCCGGGTCGCTACGACCGCGACGACCGTGCGCCCCGCCGCTACGACCGCGACGACCGTGCGCCCCGCCGCGACGACCGTGCGCCGCGTCGTTTCGACCGTGACGAGCGTCCCGCGCGCTCGTTCGACCGGGATGACCGTGGGGCCCGTCGGTACGACCGCGAC
>NZ_WKJD01000006.1 GCF_009674665.1 Agromyces kandeliae | reverse complement strand
CAGATGGACGCCGACGAACGCGACCGGCAGCTGCGCCTCTGGAAGAAGGCCGTCACGAAGACCCTCGACTGGGTCGACGACGACGTCCGCTGACATGAGCGATCGCTCGCCGAGGTGAGCGGATGACACGGGCCGGGGTGCACGGGAAGGCACCCCGGCCCGTTGCCGTCTCCGCACCGGCGCCCGGGTTCAGCCGAAGCGGTCGGCGAGGAGCGGCGCGAGCTCGGTCAGGGTCCGGATCTCGACGACGCCCACGGCTGCGGCATCCGTCGCATCGGGATCGGCCGGGCGCTCGCCCGAGCGGTTGAGCCACACCCCGACCAGCCCGGCCTCGGCCGCGCCGATCGGGTCCGTCCGGAGCCGATCGCCGACGTACGCGGCCCCCGAGACGGCGGCACCCGCGGCGAACCGCGCGACCGCGACCTCGAAGATCCGTCGATCGGGCTTGGTCACGCCCTCCGCGCCGGAGGCGACCAGGTGCTCGATGCGGCCCGGATGACCGACCTCGAGGCCGAGCCGCACGAGCTTCGCGAGCTGGAAGTCGTGCTCGCCGTTCGTGATGATGCCGAACCGCACGCCCGGGAGCGCCGACTCGAGCGCATCGAGCGAGGTCATGACGTCGTCGTGCAGCGCCCACGACTCGCGGTAGCGCTCGAAGTACGTCGCGAACCAGGCGCCCGCCGACTCGTCGTCGATCGGGTCGCCGTGCGCGCGGGCGAACTCGGCCGCGCGCGCCCGCCGCTGCTCCTCGAACGTCAGTTCGCCGGCGAGGTAGGCATGGTAGTGCCGTTCCTCGAGTTCGTGCCACAGCGACTGCGCCGCGGCCTCGTCGGCGGCGTAGCCGCGGTCCCTGAGGTGCAGGACGATCCCCGCCCCGACCGCCTCGCGGTGCGCCATGAGCGTGTCGTCGAGGTCGAACAGCACGACCGGGCGCCCGGCACCCGACGCATCGGCGTCGGTCGCCGAGGCGGACGCGTCCGGGCCCTGCACGCCCGTCATGACCGGCGGAGGAACCCGACCCGGTCGTACACGGTCGCGAGCGTCCGCTCCGCGCGCTCGGAGGCCTTGGCCGCGCCGATCGCGAGCAGGCGGTCCAGCTCGGCCGGGTCCTGCATGAGCTCGAGCGTGCGCTCCCGGATCGGCGCGACCCGGTCGACGACCACCTCGGCGAGGTCCTTCTTCAGGTCGCCGTAGCCCTTGCCGTCGTACTCGGCCTCGAGCTCGGGGATCGAACGGCCCGTCACCGTCGCGTAGATGTCGAGCAGGTTCGCGATGCCCGGCTTCGCCTTCGGGTCGTAGCGGATCTCGCGCTCGGTGTCGGTCACGGCGCTCCGGATGCGCTTGGCGATCACCTTCGGGTCGTCCATGAGGTTGATCAGGCCGTTCGGACTCGCCGCCGACTTCGACATCTTGGAGGTGGGTTCCTGGAGGTCGTAGATGCGGGCGGACTCCTTCGGGATCATCGCCTCCGGCACGACGAACGTGTCGCCGTAGCGCGAATTGAATCGCCCAGCGAGGTCGCGCGTGAGCTCGAGGTGCTGGCGCTGGTCGTCGCCGACGGGCACGAGGTGGGTGCCGTAGAGCAGGATGTCGGCGGCCATGAGCACCGGGTAGGTGAACAGGCCGACCGTCGTCGACTCCGCCCCGTACCGCGCCGACTTGTCCTTGAACTGGGTCATGCGGCTCGCCTCGCCGAAGCCCGTGAGGGTGCCGAGCACCCACGCGAGCTCGGCGTGCGCGGGCACGTGCGACTGCACGAACAGGGTCGACCGGGCGGGATCCACGCCCGCGGCGAGGTACTGCGCCGCCGTGCGGCGGGTCGCCTCGCGGAGCGTCGCCGGGTCCTGTGTCACGGTGATCGCGTGCAGGTCGACGACGCAGTAGATCGGGTCGTGGTCCTCCTGCAGTGCGACCCAGTTCACCAGGGCGCCCAGGTAGTTGCCGAGGTGGAGGGAGTCGCCGGACGGCTGCATGCCGGAGAAGACGACGGGGCGTGCGGTGTTCATCGTGGTGTGGGGGTCCTTCGGTCTCAGATGGCGTAGTCGACGACGACGGGAGCGTGGTCGGACCATCGCTCGTCGTACGCGTCGGCACGGTCGACGGCGTAGGACACCATCGCGTCGGCCAGCGCCGGCGTCGCGAGCTGGTAGTCGATGCGCCATCCGCTGTCGTTGTCGAACGCCTTGCCGCGCCACGACCACCACGTGTAGGGACCGGGGACCTCGCCGGCGGAGCGTCGCCCGAGGTCGACCCAGCCGAACCCGGCGCCGGCGTTGTAGTCGTCGTCGTCCTCGGCACCCAGGAAGCGGTCGAAGTAGGCGCGCTCCTCGGGGAGGAAGCCGGCACGCTTGACGTTGCCCTTCCAGTTCTTGATGTCGAGGGTGCGGTGGCCGACGTTCAGGTCGCCGACGACCACGGCGAGTTCGTGCGAGGCGAGCTCCGACATCCGCTCGCTCATCGCGTCGAGGAAGCGGTACTTGTCGACCTGCTTCGGCGTCTCGGCCTCGCCGGAGGGCACGTAGCAGCTGACGACGGTCACGATCCGGCCGCCGACCTCGTAGTCGGCCTCGAGCCAGCGACCCGCGGTGTCGTGGTCCTCCGCGCCGAGCTCCACGCGGTGGATGTGCGCGCCGGCACGGCTCGCGATCGCGACGCCGGCGCGGCCCTTCGCGGTTGCCGGGTCGTGCAGGATGCTCCATTCGTCGCCGAGGAGCGACGACAGGTCGTCGGTGGACGCCCGCACCTCCTGCAGCGCGAGGATGTCGACGTCGCGGGCGGCGAGCCAGTCGCCCATGCCGCGTCGGAACGCCGCCCTGATCCCGTTCACGTTGGCGCTGACGATCCGGAGCCGGGAGGGGGAGGGCATGCCTACGATCCTAGGCGAGCCCACCCCCACGGCCGTTCCCGTTCCGCCATGGGTGCGGCTTCGTCGGCGGCGGTGGCGGGGCGGATGCCTCGAGCTCGTCGAGATCCCGCCGGGCCCTCGCGAGCCGTCGGCCCGTGGCCATCCGCTCGTACCAGCGCGCCGCCTCGGCGGCCGCCCGTGCCTCGCGCACGCGGATCCTCGCGGCCGTGAGGAGCGCCTCGTACTCGCGCTGGCGGCGCTCCGCCTCCAGCTGCTCGGCGGTCACCCGGCGAAGCGACTCGTTCCGGTCCGCGGCCTCGACCGCGATCCACGCCGCCGCCACGAGGATGATGATGCTCGCGATCCGGAACCAGAGCAGGAGCGCGACGATGACGGTGAACGTCGCGAGGAGCGGGTTGCTCCCGGCCCACGACAGGACCCACCCGCCGAGCATCTGCAGCACGCTGAGTGCGGCGGAGCCGAGCAGCGAACCGGTCCACATGCGTCGCCACGGCATCTCCGCACCCGAGAGGAAGCGGAACATCACGGCGAGCGCGAGCGTGTCGATGATGAACACGACGATGATCGCCCCGAACTGGAGGCCCAGTCGCACGATCGACGACTCCGTGGTGAGGTCGACGCCGAGCAGTCCGAACAGCCAGTCGAGGAACCCCGTGGCGACGATCGAGAGGACCGCCGCGATGAGGATGGCGACGCCGAACATGAACGCCGCGGCGAAGTCGCGCGCCTTGAGGTAGAGGTACGCCCGATCGTCCTTCGGCAGCAGGAAGATGCTGCGAACGGCCATGCGGGCGTAGGTGACCCACCCGATGGCGGTCCAGATCAGGCCGCCCAGCGCGACGGCTCCGGTCCACCCGAACAGGCTGGTGCTCGCGGTGGCGGCCGCCTGCAGGTCCTCGGTGCTGATCACGCCGTTCGGGCCGACCAGCCCTGGTGCGTACGTGTTGATGAGCAGCAGGAGCGCGTTGAGCGTCTCCTCGTCGCCCAGCAGCCAGATGCCCGCGACGGCGAAGACGACGTAGATCGCCGCGAAGACCGCGAACAGCGACTGGTAGCTCATCCCCGCGGTGAGCAGGAACCCGTTCCGGGCGAGGAAGTGGCGCCAGACGCGTACCGGGAAGAGCGCCATCGTCCACTGCGTGAACTGCTCGGCGCGGGAGATCGGCTCGTCGAACCGCTCGAGGATCGGTGCGCTCGCGGCCTCGATCCGGTCTCGGACGCGCAGGGTCGTGGGCTGCCGTCCGGCGGGCACGCCGTTGCCGGCGGCCGCGCCGGGAGGCACGACGCCGTCGGATGGCGCGGAAACGCCGTCGCGTCCCCGTCCGCGATCGCTCACGCATTCACCCTAGCGAGCGGATGCCGCACGGCGGACCACCCCGCGCCAGCTCCGACGCACGCGCGAGGGGCCCCGGAGACGCCGGAGGGGCCGGTGCGATGCGCACCGGCCCCTCCGCTCCGCGGAGCCCGTCAGGGCGTTCCGCGCATGATGGCCTGCTTGACCTCGGCGATCGCCTTGGTCACCTCGATGCCGCGAGGGCACGCATCGGTGCAGTTGAAGGTCGTGCGGCAGCGCCACACGCCCTCCTTGTCGTTCAGGATGTCGAGGCGCACCTTGGCCTCCTCGTCGCGCGAGTCGAAGATGAAGCGGTGCGCGTTCACGATCGCGGCCGGGCCGAAGTACTGGCCATCGGTCCAGAACACGGGGCACGACGACGTGCATGCGGCGCACAGGATGCACTTCGTGGTGTCGTCGAAGCGAGCCCGCTCGGCGACCGACTGCACGCGCTCCTTGCCCGAGGCGGGCGCGGCGCTCGCCTGGAGGAAGGGCTGCACCTCGCGATAGCTCGCGAAGAACGGCTCCATGTCGACGACGAGGTCCTTCTCGAGCGGGAGGCCCTTGATCGCCTCGACGTAGATGGGCTTCGTGATGTCGAGGTCCTTGATCAGCGTCTTGCAGGCCAGGCGGTTGCGACCGTTGATGCGCATCGCGTCGGACCCGCAGATGCCGTGCGCGCACGACCGGCGGAACGTCAGCGAGCCGTCCTGCTCCCACTTGATCTTGTGCAGCGCGTCGAGCACGCGGTCGGTCGCGTACATCTCGACGTCGAAGTCCTGCCAGCGCGGCTCGGCGTCGACCTCGGGGTCGAAGCGGCGGATCAGGAAGGTGACGGTGAAGGACTTCGTCGCGGCATCCGTCGACGACGTCTCGAGCGTGGCGGTCGTCACGTCAGTACTTCCTCTCCATCGGCTGGTATCGGGTGATCGTCACCGGCTTCCAGTCGAGCCGGATGTGATCGGAGGCGACCGACGAGTGCGCGTCGCCCGACAGGTAGGCCATCGTGTGCTGCATGAACTTCTCGTCGTCGCGGTTCGGGAAGTCGTCGCGCATGTGACCGCCGCGGCTCTCCTCGCGGTTGCGGGCGGAGGCCACCACGACCTCGGCGAGGTCGAGGAGGAACCCGAGTTCGACCGCCTCGAGCAGGTCGGTGTTGAACCGCCTCCCCTTGTCTTGCACGGCGATGTCGCGGTAGCGGTCGCGCAGGCCCGCGATCACCTCGGCGACGTGGTCGAGCGACTCGCTCGTCCGGAACACCTGGGCGCCCTTGTCCATCTCGTCCTGCAGCTCCTTGCGGATGGCGGCGATCCGCTCGGTGCCGTTCGAGTCGCGCAGCATCTCGAGGAGGCGGCGGACGTCGCCGGCCGGGTCCTCGGGCAGCGGCGTGAACTCGACGCCGGAGTTGACGTACTCGACCGCGTTGCGGCCGGCCCGCTTGCCGAAGACGTTGATGTCGAGCAGCGAGTTCGTGCCGAGGCGGTTCGAGCCGTGCACCGACACGCACGCGCACTCGCCCGCGGCGTAGAGGCCGGGGACGACCGTCGTGTTGTCGCTCAGCACCTCGGCCTTGACGTTGGTCGGGATGCCGCCCATCGCGTAGTGCGCCGTCGGCATGACCGGGACCGGCTCGTACACCGGATCGACGCCGAGGTAGGTCCGCGCGAACTCGGTGATGTCGGGCAGCTTGGTCTCCAGCACCTCGGCGCCGAGGTGGGTGCAGTCGAGCAGCACGTAGTCCTTGTCGGGGCCCGCGCCGCGGCCCTCCGCGACCTCCTGGACCATGCATCGCGCGACGATGTCGCGCGGTGCCAGGTCCTTGATGGTCGGCGCGTAGCGCTCCATGAACCGCTCGCCCGAGGCGTTGCGGAGGATGGCGCCCTCGCCGCGGGCGCCCTCGGTGAGGAGGATGCCGAGGCCGGCGAGGCCGGTCGGGTGGAACTGGAAGAACTCCATGTCCTCCAGCGGCAGGCCCTTGCGCCAGATGATGCCGACGCCGTCGCCGGTCAGCGTGTGCGCGTTCGAGGTCGTCTTGTAGATCTTCCCGAATCCGCCGGTGGCGAAGATCACGGCCTTGGCCTGGAACACGTGGAGCTCGCCCGTGGCGAGCTCGTAGGCGACGACGCCCGACGGCTTCTGCACGCCGTCGACCTCGGTCATGACGAGGTCGAGCGCGTAGTACTCGTTGTAGAACTCGATGCCGAGCTTCACGCAGTTCTGGAACAGCGTCTGCAGGATCATGTGTCCGGTGCGGTCGGCCGCGTAGCACGCGCGACGGACCGGCGCCTTGCCGTGGTCGCGCGTGTGCCCGCCGAACCGGCGCTGGTCGATCTTGCCCTCGGGCGTGCGGTTGAACGGCAGGCCCATGTTCTCGAGGTCGATGACCGCGTCGATGGCCTCCTTCGCGAGGATCTCCGCCGCGTCCTGGTCGACCAGGTAGTCGCCGCCCTTGATCGTGTCGAAGGTGTGCCACTCCCAGCTGTCCTCCTCGACGTTGGCGAGCGCGGCGGCCATGCCGCCCTGCGCCGCGCCCGTGTGGGAGCGCGTCGGGTAGAGCTTGGAGATCACCGCGGTCTTCGCGCCCGGTCCGGCCTCGATGGCGGCCCGCATGCCCGCGCCGCCGGCGCCGACGATCACGATGTCGTACTGGTGGTAGTGGACGCCGTCGACGACCGTCGTCTCGACGTGGTTCTCGCTGGTCACGTGTCTCCTATGCGGCGGGGCAGAACGAGGGGAGCAGCTCGGCGGGCGAGCCTGCGGGGCACGGGTCGAAGGTGAACACCACGAGCGTGCCGAGGACGAGCAGCACGACCGTGGACAGGAGCAGCGCGCCCTTCAGGATCCGCTGCACGGTGCCCGGGTTCGTGTAGTCGCTGACGATGGTCCGCATGCCGTTCGCGCCGTGGATCAGCGCGAGCCACAGCATCAGCACGTCCCACCATTGCCAGAACGGGTCGGCCCACTTGCCGCCCACGAAGCCGAAGTCGATGGCCTTGACGCCCTCGCCGACCATGAGGTTGACGAAGAGGTGTCCGAAGACGAGCACGACGAGCACGACGCCCGACGCGCGCATGTAGATCCAGCCCCACTTCTCGAGGTTGACGCCGCGTCGCGGCGCCCGGCGAGCGGGGGTGCGCGGGGATTCGATGACGGTCATCACGGCGCTCCTAGTGGCTGAAGACGTTCATGAGGTGCCGAGGCACGAACCCGAGCATCGTGATCACCCAGAGCGCGATCACGATGTAGAACAGGACCTTCTGGTTGCGGGTCGCCCACGACCAGAAGTCGACGAGGATGACGCGCAGGCCGTTGAACGCGTGGAACACGATCGCGCCGACGAGCGCCACCTCGCCGAGGCCCATGATCGGGGTCTGGTAGGTGCCGATGACCGCGTTGTAGGCCTCGGGGCTCACGCGCACGAGAGCGGTGTCGAGGATGTGCACGAGGAGGAAGAAGAAGATCGCCACCCCGGTGATCCGGTGCAGCACCCACGACCACATGCCCTCGCGGCCGCGATAGAGCGTGCCGCCCGGCTTCTGCTTCGCCGGCTTCTCGGGTGCGATCGGGGTCCGTGTCGTCGTTGCTGACATGGACGTCCCTCCTGGCGGTGTGCGTCGCCCGACTGCGGGCATGACGGGACCGATGGCCCGGGTCCGAGTCTAGTGCGCTCGCGGGGGTGGTCCGGTTCGCCGTCGTGGCGAGGGAGCCGCCCGCGGTTGTCCGGGGCGGCCCGCGGCTATCCTGATCGGATGCGACAGGCTCCGCTCGACCGCTTCTACAGCGTCATCCCCGCCGGCGGCGTGGGATCCCGGCTCTGGCCGCTCTCGCGCGCCGACGCGCCGAAGTTCCTCCACGACCTCACCGGATCGGGCCAGACCCTGCTCCGCGACACCTGGGATCGGCTCGCGCCGCTCTCGGGCGAGCAGCGCATCATGATCGTCACCGGTCGCGCGCACCGTGCGGCGGTCGAGGCGCAGCTGCCCGAGCTCGCCGACGCGAACATCGTGCTGGAGAGCGAGCCCCGCGACTCGACCGCGGCGATCGGCCTGGCCGCCGCGATCCTCGAACGTCGCGAGCCCGGGGTGATCATCGGCTCGTTCGCGGCCGACCACGTCATCTCGGGGTCCGCGCTCTTCCGCGACGCGGTGACGGCGGCCGTCGCCGCCGCCGACGCGGGGTACATCGCGACGATCGGCATCACGCCCACCGAGCCGGCCGTCGGATTCGGCTACATCGAGTGCGGCGAGCCGCTCGACGTCCCGGGCACCGACAAGGTGACGGCCGTGTCGAGCTTCGTGGAGAAGCCCGACCTCGAGACGGCACGCGGGTACGTCGAGGGCGGACGCCACCTCTGGAACGCCGGCATGTTCATCGCCCGGGCCGACCGCCTCCTCGAGGAGCTGGCGCGCACCGAGCCCGCGCTCCACGCGGGCGTGCTCGAGCTGGCCGAGGTGTGGGACGACCCCGAGACGCGGGGGCCGGCCGTCGACCGCATCTGGCCCACGCTGGAGAAGATCGCGATCGACTACTCGGTCGCCGAACCGGCTGCCGCGCGCGGCAGCCTCGCGGTCGTGCGCGCCCACTTCCAGTGGGACGACGTCGGCGACTTCGCCTCGCTCGCCAAGCTGAACACGGCCGGCCGGTCCGGCGAGCTCGCGATCCTCGGCGAGCACGCCCGTGTCCTCTCGGACGCCTCGAGCGGGATCGTCGTGAGCCGGGCCGACCGCGTGATCAGCCTCATCGGCGTCAAGGACATCGTGGTCGTGGACACGCCCGACGCGCTGCTCGTGACGACGAGCGAGCATGCGCAACGGGTCAAGGCCGTCGTGGACGCACTGCGCCTCGGCGGATCGAACGACGTGCTCTAGGCACGGGAAGGTGGTCGGACGGATGTCGTTGCGACGGATCGTCACGTTCGGAGCCGCGCTCGTCGTGGCATCCGCTGCCGTCACCGGCTGCGCGCCCGCGCCGGAGGGCGCCGGCGATGCGGTCGCGGACGGGTGCGTGCGCATGGTCACGAACTCGGGCGGGCTCGAGGACCGTTCGTTCAACCAGTCGAGCTGGGAGGGCCTGCGACTGGCGGAGGACGAGCTCGGCGTGGAGGCAGAGGCGCTCGTGTCGACGAGCGAGACCGACCTCGCGCCGAACGTCCGCCAGGCGGTCGACTCCGGATGCGCGCTCGTGGTGACGGTCGGGTGGGAGCTCGCGGAGGCCACGCTCGCCGAGTCGGAGGCGAACCCCGAGGTCTCGTTCGCGATCGTCGACGAGACGGTGGACGCGGCGAACGTAAAGCCGGTCGTCTTCGACACCGCGCAGGCGTCCTTCCTCGCGGGCTACCTCGCGGCAGGCGTGTCGCGGACGGGAGTGGTCGCCACCTTCGGAGGCGGGAACCAGCCCCCGGTCACCCTCTTCATGGACGGCTTCGTGGACGGCGTCGCGAGGTACAACGAGGTGCACGGCGGCGACGTCCGCGTGCTCGGCTGGAACAAGGAGGAGCAGGACGGCTCCTTCACGGGCGACTTCGAGGACATCAACAAGGGCAAGGTGCTCGCCGAGGGGTTCATCGACCAGGGTGCCGACGTGATCCTTCCGGTGGCGGGCCAGGTGGGGGAGGGCGCCGCGGCGGCGGCGATCGAGCACGGCTCGACCTCGGTGATCTGGGTCGACAGCGACGGGTACGAGACGCTGCCCGCCGAGTTCCGGACCGTCGTGCTGACGAGCGTCCTGAAGAACACGCAGCAGGCGATGGTCGACATCGTCGGCGCGGTCCAGGACGGCACCTTCACGAACGCCCCGTACATCGGGACGCTCGAGAACGGGGGGGTCGAGATCGCCCCGTACCACGACCTCGAATCGCTCGTGGGACCGGGGCTGCAGGGTGAGATCGAGGGCCTGCGACAGTCGATCATCGCCGGCGAACTCGTCATCGACTCGCCATCGGCGCCCTGAGTGTCCCCTGCTCGGGGGAGCCTCGCCACTGCTCATATGAGCAGAAGGTCGCGGGTTCATAACCTTTGACCGCTGCGGGTCGAGGGGCCGATGGCGCGCGTCGAAACATTGGGTAACGTGACCTCACGGTCCCCGCGATCGTTCGGGGTGCACTGTCTTTTGGAGGACACTGTGACGTTCACGTTCAAGAAGGCCGCAGTCGGCGGCCTCGCGACCATCGGTGCGGTCGCGCTCCTCGCAGGTTGCGCGTCGGCTCCCGAGGAGACCGACGCCGACGGCGGCGAGACGCTCGACTACCTGCCCTGCATGGTCTCCGACGCCGGTGGCTTCGACGACAAGTCGTTCAACCAGCTGGGCCGCGAGGGCCTCGAGTCCGCATCCGACGAACTCGGCGTCGAGCCGACCCTCGTCGAGTCGGCCGCCGAGACCGACTACGCGTCCAACCTGCAGAGCCTCGTCGACCAGGGCTGCAACACCATCGTCACGGTCGGCTTCCTGCTCGCTCCGGCGGCGCTCGAGTCGGCGACCGCGAACCCCGACCTCGAGTACGTCTCGATCGACGACACCGTCGACACGGACTTCGACGGTGTGACCGATGCCGAGAACATCAAGCCCATCATCTTCGACACCGCCCAGGCGGCGTTCCTCGCGGGCTACCTCTCGGCCGGCATGAGCGAGACGGGTGCGGTCGGCACCTACGGCGGCATCAACATCCCGACCGTGTCGATCTTCATGGACGGCTTCGCGCAGGGCGTGGAGTACTACAACGAGGAGAACGGCGCCGACGTCCAGGTGCTCGGCTGGGACCGCGAGGCGCAGGACGGCTCGTTCACCGGCGGCTTCGAGGCGAACGACACCGCTCGCCAGGTCGCTCAGGGCCTCATCGACCAGAACATCGACGTGCTGCTGCCCGTCGGCGGCCCGATCTACCAGTCGGGTGCTGCGGCCATCCGCGACTCCGGCCGTGACATCATGCTGCTCGGTGTCGACGCCGACGTGTACGAGACCGACCCGTCGGTCGGCGACCTGCTGCTGACGTCGATCCGCAAGGGCATCGACGTGGGTGTCGAGGACGCGATCCTCGCCGCCGGCAACGGCGAGTTCGACCCGGCTCCGTTCGTCGGCACGCTCGAGAACGAGGGCGTCGGCCTCGCGCCGTTCCACGACTTCGAGGACGCGGTTCCGGCCGACCTGTCGTCGAAGCTCGACGAGCTCCAGCAGATGATCATCGACGGCGACATCACCGTCGAGTCCTACCTGGCCGGCTGAGCCGAGCCGTTCGCGGAGGGAGGCCGGTGCTGCACCGGCCTCCCTTCGTCGCTTCCCGGGCGCTGCTGAGCACGCCCGCCAACATCTGAGCAGTTCGGGACGCTCATCGGCGCACTTCGGCGCACGACCGCTGCGAAACCCGACGCGATCATTAGGATCGGTGGCATGAAACTCGAACTCCGAGGAATCACGAAGAAGTTCGGTTCCCTGGTGGCGAACGACCACATCGACCTCACTGTCGAGGCGGGGGAGATCCACTGCCTCCTCGGTGAGAACGGGGCGGGCAAGTCGACGCTGATGAACGTCCTGTACGGCCTGTACCGGGCCGATGAGGGCGAGATCCTCCTCGACGACAAGCTGCAGCACTTCGAGGGCCCGGGCGACGCGATGCGCGCGGGCATCGGCATGGTGCACCAGCACTTCATGCTGATCCCGGTGTTCACGGTCGCGGAGAACGTGATGCTGGGTCACGAGCAGACCCATCGGGGCGGGCTCATCGACCTGGCTGCGGCGCGGCAGCGGGTGCGGGAGATCAGCGACCGGTTCGGGTTCGACGTGGACCCCGACGCGCTGGTCGACGACCTCCCGGTGGGCGTGCAGCAGCGGGTGGAGATCATCAAGGCGCTCTCGCGGGACGCGCGGGTGCTGGTGTTCGACGAGCCGACCGCGGTGCTGACGCCGCAGGAGACCGACGAGCTGATGGCGATCATGCGGCAGCTGAAGGAGTCGGGCGCGGCGATCGTGTTCATCACGCACAAGCTGCGCGAGGTCCGCGAGGTCGCGGACCGGATCACGGTGGTGCGCCTGGGCAAGGTGGTCGGCGAGGCCGAGCCGACCGCGACGAACGCCGAACTGGCCTCGCTGATGGTCGGACGCGCGGTCGAGCTCACCGTGCAGAAGGAGGAGCCGACGCTGGGCGAGGAGGCGTTGCAGGTGTCGCACCTGAGCGTCATCGACCCGATCGGGCAGCTCGTGGTCAACGACGTCAGCTTCACGGTGCGTCGTGGCGAGGTGCTCGCGGTCGCCGGCGTGCAGGGCAACGGGCAGACCGAGCTGACCGAGGCGCTCGTCGGGCTCCAGCCACGGGTGCAGGGAGAGGTCCGGCTCGACGGCGAGGACCTCACGCGGCACACGGTGCGGAAGATCCTGGACGCGGGGGTCGGGTTCGTGCCCGAGGACCGCACGGAGGACGGCCTCGTGGGCGAGTTCACGGTCGCCGAGAACCTCATGCTCGACCGCTCGGACGGCGCACCGTTCGTGAAGGCGGGGAACGTGCAGCGCGGCTTCCTCGCCGAGTTCGCGAAGGACAAGGTCGCGGAGTTCGACGTCCGCACGCCCGGCATCGAGACCAAGGCCGGACGGCTCTCGGGCGGCAACCAGCAGAAGGTGGTGCTGGCCCGTGAGCTGAGCCGCGACCTGAACCTGCTCGTGGCGGCCCAGCCCACGCGTGGCGTGGACGTGGGGTCGATCGAGTTCATCCACAAGCGCATCATCGAGACCCGCGACGCGGGCGTGCCCGTCGTCGTGGTCTCGACCGAGCTCGACGAGGTGACCGCCCTCGCCGACCGGATCATGGTGATGTACCGGGGCAAGGTCGTGGGCATCGTGCCGGGCGACACCCCCCGTGAGGTCCTCGGCCTGATGATGGCCGGCGAGCGTCCGGCTCCGTCCGGTGACGCCCCCACCCCCGAAGGAGCCGCGGCATGAGCGACCGCAACGACCCCGACGTCGCGCTCGAGACCGGAGCGCAGGTCCCGCCTGACGAGCCGGTGATCGCGCCCGAGCCCGAGCCCGAGGAGCCCTCGCGCTGGCAGCAGGCGCTGCGCCAGATCGCGACCGGGAACGCGATCATCTCGGTCCTGGCCGTGCTGCTGGCCCTCTTGGTCGGAGCCGTGATGATCGCGTTCACCGACGAGCGCGTGCAGGCGGCATCCGGGTACTTCTTCGCCCGCCCGGGCGACACGTTCGCCGCGATCTGGGACTCGGTCTCGGGGGCGTACGTGGCGCTGTTCCAGGGTGCGGTGTACAACTTCCGCCGCCCCGACTTCGTGTCTGGGATCCGGCCGCTGACCGAGACGCTGAACTTCGCCACCCCGCTGATCGCGGCCGGCCTCGGCGTCGGCCTCGCCTTCAAGGTGGGCATGTTCAACATCGGTGGTCGCGGGCAGATGCTGCTCGCGGCATCCGCCGCCGGGTGGGTGGCGTTCTCGTTCGATATGCCGTTCCCGCTGCACATGATCGTCGCCGTGATCGCGGGCATCGTCGCGGGCGCCCTGTGGGCGGGCATCGCGGGCCTGTTGAAGGCGCGCACCGGCGCGCACGAGGTGATCGTGACGATCATGCTGAACTACGTCGCCCTGTACCTGGTGTCGTGGATGCTGCGCACCCCGGGGCTGCTGCAGGCGCCCGGCTCGAACAACCCGAAGACCCCTCCGATGAAGGACTCCGCGATCTTCTTCGACCTGCTCGGACCGCAGTTCAACCTGCACTTCGGGTTCGTCCTCTCGATCGGCTGCGTGGTGCTCGTGTGGTGGATCCTGGACCGGTCGAGCCTGGGCTTCCAGTTCCGCGCGGTCGGGCTGAACCCGAAGGCCGCCCGGGTCGCGGGCATCAACGTGAACCGCATGTACGTGTACGGCATGCTGATCGCCGGCGCCCTGGTCGGCCTGGCCGGCGTGGACCAGGTCCTCGGCACCGTGACCACCGGGTTCTCCTCCGGCATCGACGCCGGCATCGGGTTCGACGCGATCACGGTCGCCCTGCTCGGCGGGTCGAACCCGTGGGGCATCCTCGCCGCCGGGATCCTGTTCGGCGCGTTCAAGGCCGGCGGGTTCGCGATGCAGGCCGCCGAGGGCGTGCCGATCGACATCGTCCTGGTCGTGCAGTCGTTGATCGTGCTGTTCATCGCGGCGCCGCCGCTGGTCCGGGCGATCTTCCGGCTCCCGCAGCCGGGCGCCAAGCCGAAGAAGCGAACCCGTTCCGCACGCAAGGAGGAGGTGGCGGCGAAGTGACCGCTCCCAGCCAGCACCACGCCACCGCCGCCCCGACGGAGCGCGCCCTCGACAGCACGACCGTGATCAGCTGGAAGGCGCCGATCTCGTTCGCCGTGATCACCGTGCTGCTCGCCGTGCTCTTCCTCACGACCCGGCACAGCGGCGACGCGATCTTCCGCCTGTCCGGCCCGCGCGACCTCATCCAGATCCCCGAGATCACCCTGAACGGACCGGTCACGACCTGGACGTGCATCGTCCTGCTCACCGGCATCACCGTCGTGTCCGCGGCGATGGTCCGCGCCAAGCGGCGTGTGCCGCTGTGGCTGGTCGTGATCTTCGCCGTGATCGGCCTAGTCGCGTTCCTGACCTGGGCCGCCGCGGGCGCCCGCACCCCGGTGATCCCGCTGCCCGGCCTGCTCGCCGGGGCGCTCAGCCTGTCCGTGCCGCTGATCTTCGGCGCCCTGTGCGGTGTCATCAGCGAGCGGGTCGGCGTGATCAACATCGCCATCGAGGGCCAGTTGCTGGCCGGCGCGTTCACCTCCGCCGTGGTCGCCTCCGTGATCGGGCAGCAGTGGCTCGGCCCGATCGTGGGCCTGGCCGCGGCCGCCGTGTCGGGCGTGCTCGTCGCGTTCGTGCTCGCCGCGTTCGCGATCAAGTACTTCGTCGACCAGGTCATCGTCGGCGTCGTGCTGAACGTCCTCGTGATCGGGCTGACCAGCTTCCTGTTCTCCCAGGTCCTGGCTCCGAACGCGGCCCTGCTGAACTCCCCGCCCCGCCTGCAGCGCATCCCGATCCCGCTGCTGTCCGAGATCCCCCTGATCGGGCCGATGTTCTTCCGCCAGACGCTCATCGTGTACGCGATGTACGTCATCATCGTCCTCGTCTACATCGGCCTGTTCCACACCCGGTGGGGCCTCCGGCTCCGCTCGGTCGGCGAGCACCCGCAGGCCGCGGACACCGTCGGCATCAACGTCGCCCGCACCCGGTTCTGGAACGTCTCCCTCGCCGGCGCGATCGCCGGCTTCGGCGGCGCGTTCTTCACCCTCGGCGCGGTCGGCGCGTTCAACAAGGAGATGACCGCAGGTGCCGGCTTCATCGCCCTCGCCGCCGTGATCTTCGGCCAATGGGACCCCATCCGGGCCACCCTCGCCGCGCTGCTGTTCGGCTTCGCATCGAACCTGCAGAACACGCTCTCCGTGATCGGCTCCCCGGTGCCGAGCGAGTTCATGCTCATGCTGCCCTACGTCGTCACGATCCTCGCCGTCGCCGGATTCGTCGGCAAGGTCCGCGGACCCGCCTCCGCCGGCAAGCCCTACATCAAGTCCTGACCGAGGAGCGTCACCGATGACCGACCACCAGTCGACCGACTGGGGCCACCTTCGCGAGATCGCCCGCGAGGCGATGGCGAAGGCGTACGTCCCGTACTCCCAGTTCCCCGTGGGCGCCGCGGCCATCGCCGACGACGGCCGCGTCGTGAGCGGCTGCAACGTCGAGAACGCGTCGTACGGCGTGACCCTCTGCGCCGAGTGCTCGCTCGTCTCGGCGCTCGTCATGTCGGGCGGAGGCAAGCTCGTCGCGTTCACGTGCGTGGACGGCCACGGCAACGTCCTCATGCCGTGCGGCCGCTGCCGCCAGCTCCTCTACGAGCACTCAGCGGAGGGCATGGTGCTCGAGACCGTCTCGGGGCTGAAGACCATCGACGAGGTGCTGCCCGACGCATTCGGCCCGCGACAGCTCGCCGAGTACCGGGGGGAGAACTCATGAACGCCGTGGAGGCCTTCGATGCCGTCGACCTGATCCGCACCAAGCGCGATCGCGGCGAGTTGTCCACCGATCAGATCGACTGGCTCGTCGACGCGTACACCCGAGGCTACGTGGCCGACGAGCAGATGTCGGCGATGACCATGGCGATCTTCCTGAACGGGATGACGCGGCGTGAGATCCGGGACATGACCATGGCGATGATCGCCTCCGGCGAGCGCATGGACTTCTCGGGGCTCGGCAAGCCCACGACCGACAAGCACTCCACCGGTGGGGTCGGCGACAAGATCACCCTCCCGCTCATGCCGCTCGTCGCTTGCTTCGGCGTCGCCGTGCCCCAGCTGTCGGGCCGCGGGCTCGGCCACACCGGTGGCACGCTCGACAAGCTCGAGTCGATCCCGGGCTGGCGTGCCGAACTGTCCAACGACGAGATGTTCGCCCAGCTGCGCGACGTGGGCGGCGTGATCTGCGCGGCCGGAACCGGCCTCGCCCCGGCCGACAAGAAGCTCTACGCGCTCCGCGACATCACGGGCACGGTCGAGGCGATCCCGCTCATCGCCTCCTCGATCATGTCGAAGAAGATCGCGGAGGGCACGGGCGCACTCGTGCTCGACGTGAAGTTCGGTTCCGGCGCGTTCCTGCAGGACATCGATCGATCGCGCGAGCTCGCCCGGACGATGGTCGAGCTCGGCCAGGACGCCGGGGTCGCGACCTCGGCGCTGCTGACGAACATGAACGTCCCGCTCGGACTCACGATCGGGAACGCGAACGAGGTCCGGGAGTCCGTCGAGGTGCTCGCGGGCGGCGGCCCCGCCGACATCCGGGAGCTCACGATCGCCCTCGCTCGCGAGATGCTCGAGCTCGCCGGAGTCGCGGACGCGGACGTCGAGGCCGCACTCGACGACGGCCGCGCGATGGACACCTGGCGTGCGTCGATCCGGGCGCAGGGCGGCGATCCCGACGCTGCGCTCCCGGTGGCGAGGGAGCAGCACGTCGTGACCGCCGACCGCGACGGCGTGCTCGTGCGCCAGGAGGCGCTGCCGTTCGGCATCGCCGCGTGGCGGCTCGGCGCGGGCCGTGCCCGCAAGGAGGACCCGGTGCAGCACGCTGCGGGCATCGACCTGCACGTCAAGCCGGGCGACGTCGTCCGGTCGGGACAGCCGCTCTTCACGCTGCACGCGGACGAACCGGCCAGGTTCGCGCGCGCGCTCGATGCCGTCGCGGGCGCGTGGGAGATCGGCGACGCAGGATCGGCCGTGCAGGACGGCGGCCCCCTGATCGCCGAGCGCATCGGACGCTAGCGCCCTCGCCGCGCACGTCCGTTGCGTGACGTGCCGTCGCACGCAGGGATTTCCCTGCGTCGGCGACGGCTCGCGCCGCTATCGTGGTGGGGTGGACACGCACGCGACCGAATACCGGATCGAGGGAGACGGCACCGACATCCGGTCGCTGCCGAAGATCTCGCTGCACGATCATCTCGACGGCGGCCTGCGGCCGCAGACCGTCATCGAGCTCGCCGATGAGGTCGGGTTCGAGCTCCCCGCGACCGAGGCCGACGATCTCGGTCGATGGTTCGCCGACCAGTCCGACTCGGGTTCGCTCGTGGAGTACCTGAAGACGTTCGACGTGACCACCGCGGTCATGCAGACGCGCGACGGGCTGGCGCGCGTCGCGCGCGAGTTCGTCAACGACCTCGCCGAGGACGGCGTGATCTACGGGGAGGTCCGCTGGGCTCCGGAGCAGCACCTCGCGCGCGGGCTCTCGCTCGACGAGGCCGTCGAGGCCGTCCAGGCGGGCCTCGAGCAGGGCGTCGACGACGTGCGCCGCCAGGGGGCCCGGATCCGGGTCGGCCAGCTCATCACCGCGATGCGGCACGCCGACCGGGGGCTCGAGATCGCCGAGCTCGCCGTGCGTCATCGCGATCGCGGGGTGGTGGGCTTCGACATCGCGGGCGCCGAGGCGGGCTTCCCGCCGAGCCGCCACCGCACCGCGTTCGACTTCCTCGCGACCCAGTTCATGCCCGTGACCGTGCACGCGGGCGAAGCCGACGGCCTCGAGTCGATCCGGAGCGCCCTGTTCGACGGTCGTGCGCTCCGTCTGGGCCACGGCGTGCGGCTCGCGGAGGACCTCACGATCGAGCGGCAGGACGACGAGAACACCTACGTCTCGCTCGGCCCGGTCGCCCAGTGGGTGCGCGACCGCGAGATCGCACTCGAGACCAGCCCGTCCTCGAACCTGCAGACCGGCGCGATCACGGCGTGGGGCGACGAACTCGTCGACCATCCGTTCGACCTGCTCTACCAGCTCGGATTCCGCGTCACCGTCAACACCGACAACCGCCTCCAGTCGGGCACCTCGCTCACCCGCGAGCTCGCACTGCTCTCCGATGCGTTCGGCTACGACCTCGACGACTTCGAGGTGTTCCAGCTCAACGCCGCTGCGGCGGCCTTCCTCCCGCTCGACGACCGCGAGGACCTCGTCGAGCAGATCCAGGACGGATTCGACGAGGCCTGACCGGCCGTCGGCCGGGCTCCGGCCGATCGCCGCCCCACGCCGCCGGCCGGGATCCGCGGGCAACCGGACCCACCTCCGCTCCACCAGAACTCCAGAACCACCTCCGAACGGACATCGATGACCCTCCCTCCGCTTCCCGACGACGCGATCGTGCTGCGCGTCGACGTCGCCGACTGGCGCGACGCCGTCCGCGCCGCCGGACGCGCGCTCGCCCGGTCCGGAGCGACGCTTCCGGGGTACGCCGACCGCATGATCGACGTGCTGGAGGAGTTCGGGGCGTACATCGTGATCGCGCCGGGCCTCGCGCTCGCGCACGCCCGACCCGGGCCGGACGTGCGTCGGAGCGGGCTCGCGGTCGTGACGCTCGCCGATCCCGTCGCGTTCGGCCACCCGCACAACGACCCCGTCCGCGTCGTCCTGGGGCTGGCGGTCTCCAACGCCGAGGAGCACGTCGCGAGCGTCGCCGACCTCGCGAACGTGTTCAACGAGCGCGACGCGATCGACCGCATCGCCGCGGCCGAGACGCCGGCCGAGGTGCGCGCGGTCCTGCACGTCTCGGGCGGCGAGGGGCGGCCGGCGACGGATGCCGCGGGGGCGCCGTCATGAGGATCGTCGCGGTCTGCGGTGTCGGAGTTGGCAGTTCGGCCATCCTCAAGGGCAACGCCGAACGTGCGCTCGACCGGCTCGGCCTGACGGCCGACGTGTCGGCGAGCGACCTCGCGGGCGTGCGCGAGGCGGCGGCCGACGCGCAGGTCGTGCTCACGTCCACCGAGCTCGCGGACCGGGTCCGCGAGGCGCTCGGACGGACCTGGGCGGAGATCATCGAGGTCGAGAACTACTTCGACGTGGAGGAGATCGGGCGCAAGCTCGACGCGTCACTCGGCTGAGCGAGGCGCGCGGGTCCGACCACCCGCGGAGGTCGAGGCGCGGCTCGTGCGCGTCTCAGGCGACGAGCGCGCGCATCCCCGCCTCGAGGCGGGCCACGGCGTCGGAGGCCGCGACACGACGCTCCTCGAGCGACCCCTCGGTCGCCGCCGCGTCGATGTACACCTTGAGCTTCGGCTCGGTGCCGCTCGGACGCACCATCACGCGGGCGCCGCCCTCGAACACGAGGCGGAGCACGTCCGACGGCGGGTACCCGTCGATCCCGGCGGCGAGGTCGTCGATCCGCTCGACTCGGATGCCGCCCACCTCGGTCGGCGGCTCGGCACGCAGCCGTGCCATCACGTCGGCGATGCGCGACAGGTCGGTCACGCGGATCGACACCTGGCTCGAGTCGAAGCGACCGAACCGCAGTGCGAACGCGTCGAGGTGGTCGGCGATCGTGCGTCCCTCGGCGGCGAGCCGCGCGGCGAGGGAGAGGAAGGCGACCGCTGCCGAGATGCCGTCCTTGTCCCGGACGGTGCGGGGGTTCACGAGGTAGCCGAGGGCCTCCTCGAACCCGAACACCAGCCCGGGCGCCCGCGAGATCCACTTGAAGCCGGTGAGCGTGGCTCGGAAGTCGAGCCCGTGGGCGCGCGCCACCGCCTCGAGCCCCGGGGAGGAGACGATCGAGCACGCGAGCGTACCGGGCGATCCCGAGGCATCCGTCCGACCGGTCGTCGCGTTCGACGCGGCGACCTCCTCTGCGACCTGCCAGCCGAGCAGCAGCCCGACCTCGTTGCCGCTCAGGCGCCGGTAGCCCTCGGGCTCGGCGGCGTCGGGGATCGCGACGGCGAGTCGGTCGGCGTCGGGATCGTTCGCGATGACGAGGTCGGCACCGGCCGCGCGAGCCGCCGCGAACGACAGGTCCATCGCGCCCGGTTCCTCGGGGTTCGGGAAGGCGACGGTCGGGAAGCGGCCGTCGGGCTCGATCTGCTCGGAGACGAGCCCCGGCGCCTCGAAGCCGGCGGCCTCGAGGACGCGCCGCATCGTCTCCCAGCCGACTCCGTGCATGGCCGTGTACACGACCCGAGGCTGCGCGGCCGGCCTCGTCGCCACGGCGGCCGTCGCGGCGACGTAGGCGTCGACGACCGACTCGTCGGCGGTCTCGAACGCGCCGCGCGGAAGCTCGGTGACCGGTGTCGTGGCGGCGATCCGATCGATCTGCGCGGCGATCTCGGCATCGGCCGGTGCCACGATCTGCGATCCCTCGTCGGAGCCGCCGAGGTAGACCTTCATGCCGTTGTCGTTCGGCGGGTTGTGCGACGCCGTGATCATGACGCCCGCACTCGTGTCGAGGTGCCGCACTGCGAAGGCCAGCACGGGCGTCGGCAGGAGTCGGGGGAGGAGGATGGCGCGCACGCCGGCGCCGGCCATCACCTCGACGACATCCCGCGCGAACGCCTCGGAGTTCCGGCGACCGTCGTAGCCGACGACGACGCTCGGGGCCGCCGCATCCGTCGCGTGCTCGAGGAGGAACCGGGCCAGGCCCGCCGCGCCCTGCGACACGAGCACGCGGTTCATCCGATTCGGGCCCGCGGCAATCTCGCCGCGCAGGCCCGCGGTGCCGAAGGCGAGCCGCGCGTCGAAGCGGTCGGCGAGGTCGGCGGATGCCTCGGCATCCCCCTCGCGCACGCGCGCCACGATCGCGGCGAGCTCGTCGCGGGTCTCGGCATCGGGATCCTGGGCGATCCAGGCCTCGGCGCGGGCGATGCGGTCGGCGTCGGTGAGGTGCGGCATCCGTTGCCTTCTCTCTCGAATGCGGCGGGCGGCGGCCCGCCGTGCGGTGCGTTCCGGGTGGAGCTCTGCGGGTCGCGGCCTAGATCGCCGCGACGACCTTCGCGAGCAGGTCGGAGATCTTCGTCTCGGCGGTGCGGCCGGCCTCGATGACCTCCTCGTGGCTGAGCGGCGTGGTCTGGATGCCCGCCGCGAGGTTCGTGATGAGCGACATGCCGAGGACCTCCATGCCGGCCTGGCGCGCCGCGATCGCCTCGAGGGCGGTCGACATGCCGACGATGTGCCCGCCGATGGCCTTGGCCATCTGCACCTCGGCCGGGGTCTCGTAGTGCGGGCCGCGGAACTGCACGTACACGCCCTCGTCGAGCGACGGGTCGATGGCCTTCGCGATGCCCCGCAGCCGTGCGGAGTACAGGTCGGTGAGGTCGACGAACGTCGCGCCCTCGAGCGGCGAGTCGGCGGTGAGGTTGATGTGGTCGCTGATCAGCACCGGGCTGCCCGGGGTCCAGTGCTCCTTGATGCCGCCGGCGCCGTTGGTGAGGATCATGGTCGTCGCACCCGTGGCCGCGGCGGTGCGGACCGAGTGGACGACCCGGCGGACGCCGTGGCCCTCGTAGTAGTGGGTGCGCGCGCCGATCACGAGCGCCCGCCGGCCGTCGGGCAGTGCGACCGATCGGAGCGTGCCGACGTGGCCCTCGAGGGCGGGCTTCGAGAACCCGGGGACCTCGTCCGCGGGGATCGCGTGCGTGGTCTCGCCGATGAGCTCGGCGGCGGCACCCCAGCCCGAGCCGAGCGTGAGCGCGACGTCGTGGCGCTCGATACCCGTGAGCTCCGCGATCCGGGCGGCCGCGTCGCGTGCGACGGCGAACGGATCGGCGGCGGGGTCGTCGAGGGGATTCTGCTGCTGCATCCCCTCATCGTACGCAAGGGGCGGATGCCGCGGCACGGCGTGCGCGCGCAGGTGCTCGTCTGCGCGCGCCATCCGCTCACCCGCCCGCGTTCGCGCGCGCGCCCGCGCGTGCATGAGAATGGGGGGATGCACACCACCTTCGAGCGCACCCAGAGGATCGCCGTACTCGGAGGTGGGCCCGGCGGGTACGAAGCCGCACTCGCCGCCGCGCAGCTCGGGGCCGAGGTCACGCTCGTCGAGCGCGCCGGCGTCGGCGGCTCGGCCGTGCTCACCGACGTCGTCCCGTCGAAGTCGCTCATCGCCACCGCCGAGGCCTCGAACGCCGTCAAGGAGGCCGCCGACCTCGGCGTGCAGTTCTTCGCCCGCGGCGGCGACGCGAAGGCGGTGAAGCCCGACGTCGCGATCAACCTCCAAGCCGTGAATAAGCGCCTCCTGGGTCTGGCGGCCCAGCAGTCCGAGGACATGCGGACGAACCTGCTCGACGCGGGCGTGCGGCTCGTGCAGGGCGAGGGCCGGCTCGACGGACCGAACGCCGTCATCGTGGCGACCGCGAAGGGCGGCACGGACTTCGACCGCATCGACGCCGACACGCTCGTCATCTCGACCGGCGCCACGCCGCGAGTACTGCCGTCGGCCGTGCCCGACGGCGAGCGCATCCTGACGTGGACGGAGCTCTACGCGCTGAAGCAGGTGCCCGAGCACCTCATCGTCGTCGGCTCCGGGGTCACCGGGGCCGAGTTCGCGTCGGCCTACCGTGCGCTCGGCGCGAAGGTCACGCTCATCTCCAGCCGCGAGCACGTGCTCCCCGGCGAGGATGCCGACGCGGCCGCCGTCATCGAGAAGGTGTTCAAGCGCAACGGCATGAAGGTCCTCTCGAAGTCGCGCGCGGACTCGGTCGTGGTCGACGGTGACGGCGTGCTCGCGACGCTCTCCGACGGCCGCGAGGTGCGCGGCTCGCACTGCCTCATGGCGGTCGGCTCGGTCCCGAACACGGCCGACCTGGGCCTCGAGGAGGCCGGCGTGCAGCTGGCCGAGTCGGGTCACATCCGCGTCAACCGGGTCGCGCGCACGTCGATGCCGAACATCTACGCCGCCGGCGACTGCACGACGTTCCTGCCCCTGGCATCCGTCGCCTCGATGCAGGGCCGGACGGCCGTGTTCCACGCGATGGGCGACATCGTGAACCCGCCGGAGAACCGCAACATCACCTCGAACATCTTCACGCAGCCCGAGATCGCGACCGTCGGGTGGACCGAGAACGAGATCGAGCAGGGGGTCGTCCCGGGCGTCGTCTACAAGCTGCCGCTCGCATCGAACCCGCGGGCGAAGATGATGGGGATCCGCGACGGCTTCGTGAAGCTGTTCGCGTCGAGCGCCTCGGGATCGATCATCGGCGGCGTCGTGGTCGCACCGAAGGCGTCAGAGCTCATCTTCCCGCTCGCCCTCGCCGTCGAGCACCGGCTCACCGTCGACCAGTTCGCGGAGGCGTTCCCGGTGTACCCGTCGCTCACGGGCTCGCTGACCGACGCCGCGCGCGCGATGCACGTCGTGCGCTGACCCGCCGACCGGGTTCCCAGGCATTTCCCGGGCCGACGCGGCGACGCGTGCGGTCACCCCTCCGGCGAGCCGCGGAGCACTCTCGGGAACGGTCGACTACGCGTCGGCGATCGAGAGGAGCAGGTGCCCGCTCGACACGGTCGTGCCGGGCTCGGCGTTCACGAGGCCCACGACCCCGTCCTTGTGGGCGACGATGGGCTGCTCCATCTTCATGGCCTCGAGCACGAGCACGAGGTCGCCCTTGACGACCTTGTCGCCCGCGGCGACGGCGACCTTGACGACGGTGGCCTGCATCGGCGCCGTGACGGCGTCGCCGGTGGAGGTGTCGACGGCGTGGTGCGCGGCGCGACGGCGCGGCGCAGGGCCGCGCGAACCGTTCGTCGACGGTGCGCCCGCGAGGCGCTTCGGGAGGGACACCTCGATGCGGCGGCCGTCGACCTCGACGATGAGGCTCGTTCGAGCGCCGGGTCCCTTGGTCTCCGCGAGCTCGCCCGTCCACGGCTCGAGCCGGTTGTCGTACTCGGTCTCGATCCAGCGCGTGAAGACCGAGAACGGCTCGTCGCCCTCCGGGGCGAACGCGGCGTTCCGCACGATGTCGCGGTGGAAGGGGAGCACGGTCGGCAGGCCGGCGACGTCGAACTCGTCGAGCGCGCGGCGCGCGCGCTCGAGCGCGTCCTTCCGGGTGGCGCCGGTCACGATGAGCTTGGCGAGCAGCGAGTCGAACGCGCCCGAGATCTCGTCGCCGCTCGTGACGCCCGAGTCGACGCGCACGCCGGGGCCGCCGGGGAAGCGCAGCTGGTGGATGGGGCCCGGCGCGGGCAGGAAGTTGCGGCCCGGGTCCTCGCCGTTGATGCGGAACTCGAACGAGTGACCGGTCGTGACGGGGTCGGAGTAGTCGAGCACGCCGCCCTCGGCGAGCCGGAACTGCTCGCGCACGAGGTCGATCCCGGTGACCTCCTCCGAGACGGGGTGCTCGACCTGGAGGCGGGTGTTCACCTCGAGGAACGAGACGGTGCCGTCCTGGCCGATGAGGAACTCGCACGTGCCGGCCCCGACGTAGCCGACCTCGCGGAGGATCGCCTTCGACGACTCGTAGAGCAGGCGGTTCTGCTCCTCGGTGAGGAACGGCGCGGGCGCCTCTTCCACGAGCTTCTGGTGGCGGCGCTGCAGCGAGCAGTCGCGCGTGGAGATGACCACGACGTTGCCGTGCTCGTCGGCGAGGCACTGGGTCTCGACGTGGCGGGGCTTGTCCAGGTACTTCTCGACGAAGCACTCGCCGCGGCCGAATGCGGCGACGGCCTCGCGGGTGGCGGACTCGAAGAGCTCGGCCACCTCGGCGCGCTCGCGCGCGACCTTGAGGCCTCGACCGCCGCCGCCGAACGCGGCCTTGATCGCGACGGGCAGCCCGTGCTCGTCGACGAACTCGAGCACCTCGGCGGCATCCGCGACCGGGTTCAGGGTGCCGGGGGCGAGCGGCGCGCCGACCTTCTCGGCGACGTGGCGCGCCGACACCTTGTCGCCGAGGCGCTCGATGGCCTCGGGCGACGGGCCGATCCAGATGAGCCCGGCGTCGATGACCGCGCGGGCGAAGTCGGAGTTCTCGGCGAGGAAGCCGTAGCCGGGGTGCACGGCGTCGGCGCCCGAGCGGCGGGCGATCGAGAGGAGCTTGTCGATGACCAGGTAGGTCTCGGCGCTCGTCGAGCCGTCGAGGGCGTAGGCCTCGTCGGCGAGCTTGACGTGGCGCGCGTCGCGGTCCTGGTCGGCGTAGACGGCGACGGAGGCGAGCCCGGAGTCGCGGGCGGCGCGGATGACGCGGACGGCGATCTCGCCGCGGTTGGCGATGAGGACCTTGGTGATGCGACGCATGATGACCAAGCCTATTGGCGGATTCCCAGCCGCCTTTGGGTGGTGCACACAAAAAAGGCCTGCAGCTGTTTCGGTGAGCGACAACGAGCGGATGCCACGGGCCCGCGACGGCCACGCGACACGCCGCGTCGCGGCGCGGGGGATCAGCTCGTGCCGAGGTCCCAGAGGTCGATCCACGCGACGCCGAGCTCGCGGACGAGGTCGCGCAGCGTCGACAGCGAGAGACCCACGACCGTCGACGGATCGCCGTCGACGGAGCGGATGAAGGGGCCTCCGAGGCTGTCCACCGTGAACGCGCCGGCGACCGCCAGCGGCTCGCCGGTGGCGATGTACGCGTCGATCTCCGCATCGTCGAGTTCGGCGAACTCGACCACGGCCGACGCCGGACGACCGACCGAGCCGCGCACCGCGCCGCCGCGATGGTCGATCACCCAGTGGCCCGACCAGAGCACGCCCGAACGCCCGTTCTGCCCGGCCCACCGCTCGCGCGCGACGTCGGGGCGGTGCGGCTTGCCGTGCAGCACGCCGTCGACGAGGAACGCGGAGTCGCCGCCGAGGATCAGGCCGTCGATCGGCGCCCCGTCGACGTCGCGCCCGATGATCGCCTCCGCCTTGCGCTGCGCGAGCAGCTGCACCAGTTCCCGCGGGGCCAGCGGACCGTGCTCGGCCTCGTGCTCCGCGACGGCCGCCTCCTCGTCGACCCCGGGTGCCACGAGGAGCGGCTCGATCCCCGCCTGGCGGAGCAGCTGGCGGCGTGCGGGCGAGGTCGACGCGAGATACAGGCGCATGCCTCCATCCTGCCGGTGCCGCTCCCGGCTCGCATGCGGCCCGATGTGCGATGCTCGGACGATGGCCAACTCGCGTCGCCGCCCCGCTCGCGGCACCCGCCCGGCGGGCGCTCGCCGCCCCGCCCCGGCACGCCCGGCGGAGCCCGGTCCCGTGCTCGAGCTCGACGTCGAGCGGATCGCCCACGGCGGCGTCGCCGTCGCCCGCCACGAGGGCCGCGTCGTCTTCGTGGCGGACGCGATCCCGGGCGAGCGCGTGCGCGCCCAGGTGACGGACGCCGGGCACGACCGATTCTGGCGCGCCGAGACGGTCGAGGTGCTCGACGCCTCGCCCGATCGCCGCGAGCACGTCTGGGCCGAGGCATCCGTCGACCGCGCACCCGAGGACCGGGCCGGCGGCGCCGAGTTCGGGCACATCGTGTTGCGCCGGCAGCGCGAGCTGAAGGCCGACGTGCTCCGCGACGCCCTCGCGAGGATGGGCGGCATCGAACGGGAGGTCGACGTGCGCGGGGTCGACCCTGCGCTCGCCCCCGGCGTCGACCCGGAGTCCGGTACCGGCTGGCGCACGCGGGTGCGCCTGCACGTCGGCGCGGAGGGTGCAGTGGGACCGTACGCGGCGCGCAGCCATCGGATCGTGCCGGTCGCCTCGCTTCCGCTCGCAGTCGCCGAGATCGAGTCGATCGCGCCGCTCGGCGCCGACCGCGGCACGGCGGACGCCGACGTCGGCGCCACGGCGATCGACCTCGTCGCCCCGTCCACGGGTGCCGCCGAACTCGTGATCCGCACCGCGGGGGACCGACGCCCCGAGCACCCGCCGACGATCGTCGAGCGCGTGGGCGAGCGCAGCTTCACCCTCGACCGCGGCGGCTTCTGGCAGGTCCACCGGGGCGCGGCGGCGACGCTGACGCGCGCCGTGCAGGCGGCCGTCGACCCCGGCCGATTCGACCCCGATGCGGAGAACCAGGACCTGTACGGCGGCGTCGGCCTGCTCGCGGCCGCGGTCGGCGACCGATTCGGGCCGTCCACGAGGATCACGACGGTGGAGGCGGACGCCCGTGCGACCGAGCACGCGGGCGCCAACCTCGCCGACTGGATCGGCGCGCGCGCCGTCACGGACCGCGTGGATCGCTACCTCGACCGGCTTGCCGGCGCGGCGGATGCCTCGACCCGCGGCCTCCGCGGTGCCACGGTGGTGCTCGATCCGCCGCGTGCCGGTGCGGGGCGCGCAGTCGTCGAGCGGCTGACCGAGCTGCGGCCCGCCCAGGTGGTGTACGTCGCCTGCGACCCCGTCGCGCTCGCGCGCGACGTGGCGACCTTCCGCGCGACGGGCTACGAGATCGAGGCCTTGGACGCGTTCGACCTCTTCCCGAACACCCATCACGTCGAGGCGGTCGCGCGGTTCGCCGCTATCGTGTGAGGACGGCGGCAATCGCGTGGTCGAGTCCGCGCGGGCGCCGGCACGACAGGAGGACGGCGTGACGGGGGAGTGCGCGTGACGACGGTGACGGGCGAGGCAGGTACGACGGCCGCCACGACGGTCGCGATCGTCGACGACCACGAGGCGGTGCGGCTCGGGCTGCGCGCCGCGTGCCGGGACGCCGGCTACGAGGTCGTCGCTGACACCGCCGACGTGCCGACGCTGCTCGCCGCATTCGACGACCCTGCCGTGGATCCGCCCAAGGTCGTGCTCCTCGACCTCTCGCTCGGCGACGGATCGAACGTGACCGATAACGTCCGGGCGGTCCTCGCCACGGGAAGCCAGGTGCTCGTGCACAGCATCGCCGACCGGGTCGCCGCGGTGCGCGAGGCGCTCGCGGCCGGTGCCGCGGGCGTCATCCCGAAGTCCTCGCCGACGGCGTCGGTGATCGCTGCGATCGCGACGGTCGCGCGCGGCGACGCGCTGAACAACGTCGAGTGGGCGAGTGCCATCGAAGCCGACCGGGACTTCGCGAAGGCGCAGCTCGGGCGGCGCGAGCACGACGTCCTGCACCTCTACGCGTCGGGCCTGCCGTTGAAGCTCGTGGCCCAGCAGCTCGGCATCGCGCATTCGACGGCGCGCGAGTACCTCGACCGCATCCGGGCGAAGTACGTCGAGGTGGGGCGGCCCGCCCCGACGAAGGTCGACCTGCTTCGCCGCGCGGTCGAGGACGGCATCCTCCCGGGGCTCGATGCCGAGGCCGGGGATGCCCGCCGCTGACCTGCGGGCGAGCCGCCTCGTCCCGCGCCGCGCGGCGGTGAGCCGCGCGCAGGTCGAGACCGTCGCCGGCCGCGCGCTGGGGGCCTTCGGCCTGGTGTTCGGCGCGCAGACGGTGCCGACCGCGATCGACGAGGCGCGCCTCATGGTGGACGGAGCGGGCGTGGCGATGATGGCGGTCGTCTACGGCGCGATCGCCGCACTCGCCGCGGCGACGTTCACGCGCGTCGCGGTGCGGGCGGCGGCGCTCGCGTTCGCGGCGATCTACGTCATCGCACTTCTCGCCTGGCCGTTCCTCGTGGTCGACACGACGTCCATGGCGGGGCGGACGCCGTGGCTCTACTACCTCTGCACGGTCGCGACGACCGCGGCGGTGATCGCTCTCCCCGTCGTGCCGGCGGCCGCGTACACCATCGCGGTCCCGGCGGTCTACGGCGTCGTCCGACTGAGCCCGTCCGGCGGGGGCGCGGGCGCACTCCTCTCGGTGCTCGACACCATGTACGCGGTGATCCTCGGCGTCGTCGTGCTCGTGATCATCACCATGCTCAGGCAGGCCGCGATCGCGGTGGACGCCGCGCAGGAGGCCGCGCTCGAACGCTACGACGCCGTGGCGCGGCGCCACGCGATCGAGATCGAGCGAGTGAAGGTCGACGCCCTCGTGCACGACAGCGTGCTGACGACCCTGCTCTCGGCAGCGGCGTCGCGGACGCCCGCCGAGCGCGCGCTCGCCGCGCGCATGGCCACCGACGCGGTGCGCAGGCTCGACGAGGCCGCCGTCGAGGTCCCGGGCGTCGACGACCGCGTCGCCCTCACCGTGCTCACGCGTCGGCTCCGGGGCGGCGTCGCCGGGTTCTCCGCGCCGTTCATCGTCCGCGTCGAGGGCGCCGACGGGGTGGAACTGCCCGTCGAGGCGATCGACGCGCTGTCGTCGGCCGCGATGCAGGCCATGGTGAACAGCGTGCAGCACGCCGACGGCCCGATCGGTCGCGTGCGCCGGGAACTCGAGGTCCGCGGCGTCGGGGCGGGGGGATGCGTCATCCGCGTCATCGACAACGGGTCGGGCTTCGACCCGGCCGCCGTCCCCCCGAGCCGCCTCGGGCTCCGGGTCTCGATCGAGGAGCGGATGGCGAACGAGGGCGGTTCCGCGAGGGTCGCATCCGCTCCCGGCGAGGGGACGACGGTGACGCTCGCATGGCCGGCGGGAGTGCAGGGGAGCGAGGGATGATCTCCGTCCCCCGCTGGCTGCTCATGGCGCTCGCCGCGATGTTCTCCGGCTACCACGTCGTGCTCGGCGTCTCGTCGTTGTCGACGGATGTCGCGGCCTCGCCGTGGCCGATCATCGTCGCGCTGGTGCTGTACGCCGTCGCGACCGTCCTCAGCCTCTGGCCCGCACGGCGTGCACGCATGCCGGACTGGCTCGCCGCCCTCGACCTGGCCGTCGGCATCGTGCTGCCGGTGCTGGTCACGAGCCAGCTCGATCCATCGGCGGACAACGGGTACGCGACGTGGTACGTCGCAGCGGTCGGAACGCTGATGACCATCGCGGCCGCGCGCCGGCAATTGGTCGTCGCATGGGCGGGCGTCATCGTGCTCGCCGTGCAGACGGTCGTGTGGGCGGGGCCGCTCGCGCTCGGGCAGCTCGGCGTGATCGGCAGCCTCGTCTGGGTCGGGATCGCCCACATGCTCTCCGCCGCCCTCGCCGGCGCGGCCCGGGCGACCAGGCGCTACGCGCAGGCCGAACGCGAGGCGGCGGCGTGGCAGGCCGCGCAGGACGCGCACCTGTTCGAGGGGCGCATGCGGCTCGCGCAGACGCAGCGCCTGGCCTCGCCGATGCTCCGGCGCGTCGCCGACGTCGGCCACGCGCTGAGCGACGCCGAGCGCGCGGAGTGCCGCACCCTCGAGGCGGCCATCCGCGACGAGATCCGCGGGCGGATGCTGCTCACGGACGCCGTCCGTGCGGCGGTGCGAAGCGCACGCGATCGAGGCGCCACCGTGACGCTCCTCGACGAGGGCGGGATCGACGAGATCGACGAGGCCGAGCGGGACCGGATCCTGTCGCAGCTGGCCGAGGTGGTCGAGTCGACCCGCGCGGACCGGATCATCGCGCGCACGGCCGCCGAGGGGTCGCCGGTCGCGGTCACCGTCGTCGGACTGAGCGGCGGCAACGGCGAGACGTCCGAGTCGGAGGATGCCGAGGTCGAACTCTGGCTGGAGATCCCGCGCGCGGGCTGAACGGGCAGGCCGGGCGCGAACGGTCCCGACCGCGAGCGGTCCCCGAACGCGAACGGTCCCGGACATGGAAGCGGGGGGTCGGCCCCTACCGACCCCCCAGCAAGCCCGAGTCACGGCGACAACCCGAATATCGCCCTGACTCGCCCCCAGAGCGCCACCGGTTACCCAGCCGGTGACGGATACGACTCCGATGGAGTGCGTACCCACCATGGTACGGATCCGACGCGCCGAGCGAAGTCAGCATTTCGGGGGACATGGGGGACACGACCGGCGAGAATCGTGGGCGCCGGCCGCATCCACCCGCGCGACCGGGGGACGTCGGCGCGACCGGCGTCGGCTGGGGCTCAGCGCCCGGACGCCGCCCATCGCCCGGGACCGACCTCGACCCGGGGCCGCAGCGCATTGCGCGGGTGCGACCATTCGCTGCGCGGCGTCACCTCGTACTCGCCGTGCGCCTCTCGGACCGTCGTCGCGAGCACCGCGGTCACGGCTGCGGCCTCGTCGGCCCTCACGTCGCGGGTCAGGAACCGGAGGTCGAGCGCCTCGGCGTCGCCCTCCTGGGGTGCGCTGGTCATCGTGCCTCCTAGAGCGGGATGTTGCCGTGCTTCTTCGGCGGCAGGCTCGCCCGCTTCGTGCGGAGCGCGCGCAGCGCCTTCGTGACCGAGACGCGCGTCGCCGCCGGTTCGATCACGCCGTCGAGCTCGCCGCGCTCCGCCGCGAGGAACGGGGATGCCACGTTGTAGGTGTACTCGTTGGCGAGCTTGGTGCGCACGGCCGCGACGTCCTCACCGGCCTCCTCGGCCCGCTTGATCTCGCCGCGGTAGAGGATGTTGACGGCGCCCTGGCCGCCCATGACGGCGATCTCGGCGGTCGGCCACGCGAGGTTGATGTCGGCGCCGAGCTGCTTCGAGCCCATGACGATGTACGCGCCGCCGTACGCCTTGCGCGTGATGACCGTGACGAGCGGCACGGTCGCCTCGGCGTACGCGTAGAGCAGCTTCGCGCCGCGGCGGATCACGCCCGTCCACTCCTGGTCGGTTCCGGGCAGGTAGCCCGGCACGTCGACCAGGGTGAGGATCGGGATCGAGAACGCGTCGCAGAACCGCACGAACCGCGAGGCCTTCTCGCCCGCGGCGATGTTCAGCGTTCCGGCCATCTGGCTCGGCTGGTTGGCGATGATGCCGACCGATCGGCCCTCGATGCGCGCGAAGCCGACGACGATGTTCGGCGCGAACAGCGGCTGCACCTCGAGGAAGTCGCCGTGGTCGACGATGCCCTCGATGATCGAGTGCATGTCGTACGGCTGGTTCGGCGAGTCCGGGATGATCGTGTTCAGCCGGCGGTCCTCGTCGGTGATCTCGAGCTCCGTCTCGCTCTCGTAGACCGGCGCCTCGGACATGTTGTTGTCGGGCAGGAACGACACGAGGGTGCGCGCGTAGTCGAGCGCATCGGACTCGTCGCTCGCGAGGTAGTGGGCGACGCCCGAGACCGTGTTGTGGGTGAGCGCCCCGCCGAGCTCCTCCATGCCGACGTCCTCGCCCGTGACGGTCTTGATGACGTCGGGGCCGGTGACGAACATCTGGCTGGTCTTGTCGACCATGATCACGAAGTCGGTGAGGGCGGGCGAGTAGACCGCGCCGCCCGCGGCCGGACCGCAGACGATCGAGATCTGCGGGATCACGCCGGACGCCGCCGTGTTGCGGCGGAAGATCTCGCCGTACTTGCCGAGGGCGACCACGCCCTCCTGGATGCGGGCACCGCCGGAGTCGAGGATGCCGATGATCGGCACGCCGGTCTTCAGCGCGTGCTCCATGACCTTGATGATCTTCTCGCCGGCGACCTCGCCGAGCGAGCCGCCGAAGATGGTGAAGTCCTGCGAGTAGACCGCGACCGGACGCCCGTGGATCGTGCCGAGCCCGGTCACGACCGCGTCGCCGTAGGGGCGCTTCGCGTCCATGCCGAACGCGTGGGTGCGGTGCCGCACGAACTCGTCGAGCTCGACGAAGGAGCCCGGGTCGAGGAGCTCGGCGATGCGCTCGCGCGCGGTCATCTTGCCCTTGGCGTGCTGCTTCTCGATGGCCGCCTCGCCCGAGGCCGTCACGGCCTCGTGGTAGCGCTGCTTGAGGTCGGCGAGCTTGCCCGCAGTGGTGAAGAGGTCGGGGCCGTCGTTCGTCGATTCGGTCACGCCGTTCACTCTACCGGCGCCCATCCGGGCCCGTTCGTTGAGGGATTCCCACAAAAAGCCGTGGCTGCGTGGTGGTGATCGCCACCGTCGGGGCGCCCGCGGACACTACCCTGAACCTCGACGGAAGGGGAGGTCGCATGGACTGGGAGCGATCGCGACGCGCGGTGCCGAGGTTCGAGTGGCTCGACTCGACCGGCTCGACGAACGACGTCCTGCGCGAGGCCGTGACCGGTGCGGATGCCTCGGACTGGCCCCACGGCGCGACCGTCGTGACCGACGACCAGACGCGCGGTCGCGGGCGGCTCGGCCGGACCTGGCTCGCACCGACGGGCAAGACGCTCGCGATCTCGGTCCTCATCCGCCCGAGCGAACTCGGCGGCGCGGTGCTCCCGCCCGACGCGCTCGGCTGGCTCCCCCTCCTGGCGGGCGCGGCGATGACCGAGGCGGTCCGTGGAGCGCTCGCCGCGGCATCCGTCGACCGTGGCGGCGAGGAGGACGGCACGGGCGGCGTCGAGGCATGGCTGAAGTGGCCGAACGACGTCCTGGTGTCGGGGTTCAAGGTGTGCGGCATCCTGTCGGAGCTCCTCGCCGAGGGCACCGTCGTCATCGGCGCCGGCCTCAACCTCACGCTCGACGAGCACGACCTGCCGACGCTCACCTCGACCTCGCTCCAGCTGGCGACGGGCGTCCGGCCCGATGCCGACGCCGTCCTCGCCGAGTACCTGGAGCGACTGCTCGCGTCCATCGGCGACTTCGTCGCATCCGGCGGCGATCCGATCGCCAGCGGGGTCGCCGGTCGGGTCGCGGCGCTGTGCGGCACGCTCGGCCAGGACGTGCGCGTCGAGCTCCCGGGCGGGGGCGAACTCATCGGCGTCGCCGAGCGCATCGACGCCGACGGCCGCCTCGTGGTGCGTGACGATGAGAACGGCGACGAGCAGGCTGTCGCCGCGGGAGACGTCACCCACCTGAGGTATTAATGGGCCTATGGGGGAGACGGCCGACGTTCCCGTGCCCGACGGTGCGGAGCACGTCGTGGCGCGCCTGCGGCGCCACGGCCGGATCCTCGTGCTGCCCGCGCTCCTGCTCATCGCCGTGGCCGGCGTCACGGCGTACGCGGTCCCGTGGCTCGACGACGGCTGGCCGAGGCTCGCGGCGATCGTCGCGGGATCGCTCGTCGTCGTGCTCGGCAGCCTGCTGCCGTACCTCGGCTGGCTGAGCTCGCGGACCACGGTGACCACGCGTCGCGTGATCGTCCGGCGGGGGCTCTTCGTCCGCGTCCGGCGCGAGCTCTGGCACCGTTCGGGCTACGACGTCCAGGTCGCCCGGTCGTGGCTGCAGCGGATGGCGGGCTCGGGCGACGTGCGACTCGAGACCGGGCACGAGGTGGCGGTGGTGATCCGCGACGTGCCGAAGCCCCTCCAGGTGCAGGCCGCGCTGCACGAGCTGATGGCCGACGCGCACGCGCTCGGCGGCCCAGCAGTCGGTCCGGCCGCGCGCCCGGCCGCGTTCGTGTCGACCGATGCCGTCGGCTGGGGCGGTCGCTGACCTTCCGTGGAGCCCGCGCCGAGTCGGAGCGCGTACTCTAGTCCGCGGCCCGAGCACGGTGACGGGCCGATCGGAACGAAGGGCGACACCACTTGGGCGAGGAATGCATCCACGGATTCGACGAGGGTCTCTGCGCGATCTGCTCGCCCCCGCCAGAGCCCGCGGCTGCGCCGAGGCCCGCACGCGCGACGCGCCCGTCGACCGGCCGGAGCGCCCCGCGTGAGCGCGCCACCGCACGCGGGGCCGCGCCGGCGGCATCCGCCCGTTCGAGCCGATCGACGGGCGGTGCCTCGGCCGCGCCCGTCGACGTGGGCGCCACGCGCATCTACCACGTGACCCACATCGAGAACCTCGGACGGATCCTCGGCGCCGGCGCCCTCCTCGCCGATGCGGGGGACCCGCCCGCGACGCCCGCGGTCGACGTCGCCGCGCCCGCCGCGCGCGAGTACCGTCGGAGCGCGACCGTGCCCGACGCCGACGCGACGGTCGCGGAGTACGTGCCGTTCCTGCTCAGCACCGACGCGCACGTGTGGGACGCGATCCGGACCGGCACGCCCGACCCACGACTCGCGGCGGAGGCCGTCGAGCGGGCCGCCGCCGACCACGTCATCCTGGTGTCGTCCGTCGCGGCCGCCGCCGGGGCCCGTCGCGAGACCGACGGCGAGGTCGTCGTGAGCGCGACGGACGCCGCGGTCGGCGGCGCGGAGCTCGCCGCGGACTGGACGGCGGTCTCGCGCGCGATCGTGCGCCTGACGCTCGCCGACGAGGGGGAGGGCCTGCGAACGGGCGAGCTGCTCGTCCGCGGCAGCGTCCCGCTCGAGCGGATCGCGCTCATCGCGGTGTCCAACGATCGCGTCCGCGATCGCGTGCGGGCCGCGTTGCAGGCGGTCGGTGCGAAGACGCGGGTGGCGGTCTACCCGCCCTGGTTCCTCGGCTCCGGCGACTGAGCCGGGTCGGCGGCCGCGCCGTTCGGGTCGACCGCGGGCGCGGCCTGCTCCAGCGGCGGCTGCTCGAAGAGTGCGCGCTGCGCCTCCTCGACGCGCGCGAGGTTCGACAGTCCGTCGCTCCGGTGGTGCCCGTAGACCCAGTACCGGTAGAGCACGAACCGGAACGCCGTCCCCAGGCCGAGGCCGATCACGTTGGACGAGATGTTGTCGGCGAGCAGGCTCGTGAAGCCGAGCAGGTGGTGGCTCACCCAGAGGCAGGCCAACGAGATGGCCATGCCGCCGAGCGAGACGACGAGGTACTCGGCGAACTCGCGCAGCACGTGCCGACGTCGATGACGGCGGAAGGTCCAGTAGCGGTTGCCGAGCCAGTTGAAGACGATCGCGACGCTCGTCGAGATCGTCTTCGCCCCGATCGCCGACTGGGCCCACGTGTCCGTGCCGAACACCCCGACCCGCAGCGCGTTGAAGAGCACGACGTCGATCACGAGGCCGATCAGCCCGACGATGCCGAATTTCAGCAGGTAGGCGAGGAATCCGTGCCACGCCCGCGACGCGAGGGAGCGGAGGGTCTCGGACACCCCCCGATCCTAGACGAGCGGTCGCCCTAGACTGGGATGTCGCGGCGATCGGCGTCGTGGGAACGGATGGTGCGTCACGTGCGAGTCGGAGTGATCGGCGCAGGGCAGCTCGCCCGCATGATGATCCCCGCGGCGATCGAGCTCGGCGTCGAGCTCAGGGTGCTCGCGGAGGCCGACGGCATGGCGGCCGGGCTCGCGGCCGACCGCGTCGGCGACTACACCGACATCGAGACGGTGCTCCCGTTCGCGCGCGAGGTCGACGTCGTCACGTTCGATCACGAGCACGTGCCGCAGGACGTGCTGCGCGCGCTGGTGGAGGCCGGCATCCGGGTGCACCCCGGTCCCGACGCCCTCCGCTTCGCGCAGGACAAGCTCCTCATGCGGGAGCGCCTGTCCGACCTCGGCCTCCCCGTCCCGGAGTGGGCGCGCGTGTCGAGCCCCGACCAGCTCGACGCCTTCATCGCCGAGCACGGCGGCTCGGCCGTCGTCAAGACGCCGCGCGGCGGCTACGACGGCAAGGGAGTGCGCGTGGTGCGCACCGCGGCCGAGGTCGCCGAATGGTTCGCCGCGGTCGCGGAGGACGGCCGCGACGGGGCGCTGCTCGTCGAGGAGCTCGTCGACTTCCGCCGCGAGCTCGCGCAGCTCGTCGCCCGTCGCCCGTCGGGCGAGGTCGTCGCCTGGCCCCTCGTGGAGACCGTGCAGGTCGGCGGCGTCTGCAGCGAGGTCATCGCCCCCGCTCCGCACTCGGCGGGACGGCTCGCCGACGTCGCCGCCGACGTCGCCGTCGCCATCGCCGAGGGGCTCGACGTGACCGGCGTGCTCGCGGTCGAGATGTTCGAGACGACCGACGACCGCGTGCTCGTGAACGAGCTCGCGATGCGACCCCACAACTCCGGGCACTGGAGCATGGACGGCGCGACCACCGGCCAGTTCGAGCAGCACCTCCGCGCCGTGCTCGACCTGCCCCTGGGCGGCACCGGATGCCACGCCGAATGGGCGGTCATGGTGAACCTCCTCGGCGGCCCCGCCGAGGGCACGCTCGCCGAACGGTACGCCGACGCGCTGGCGTCGCACCCGACCGTGAAGATCCACAACTACGGCAAGGAACCGCGCCCGGGCCGGAAGGTCGGCCACGTGACCGCGATCGGCGACGACCTCGACGACGCGGTCTACGAGGCGCGCGCAGCGGCCGCCGCATTGCAGGACTGAGCACCTGCGGCGAGCGGCCCGGCGGAGCGCCGCTGCGGGGAACTCGCAGCAGTCGGCCCTAATATCGTTCGAGTGATCGCAGGCAACCCCTCCACCCCCCTCGTCGGCGTCGTCATGGGCTCGGACTCCGACTGGTCCGTGATGAAGGACGCGTCGGAACTCCTCGATGAGTTCGGCATCGCACACGAGGTCGAGGTGGTCTCGGCGCACCGCACGCCCGAGAAGATGATCGCCTACGGCAAGGAGGCCGCGGGCCGCGGCATCCGCGTCATCATCGCCGGCGCCGGCGGCGCCGCCCACCTGCCGGGCATGCTCGCATCCGTGACCACGCTCCCCGTGGTCGGCGTCCCCGTGCCGCTCTCCCGGCTCGACGGACTCGACTCGCTGCTGTCGATCGTGCAGATGCCCGCCGGCGTCCCGGTCGCGACCGTGTCGATCGGCGGAGCGAAGAACGCCGGCCTCATCGCGGTCAAGATCCTGGCCACCGCCGACGACGCGCTGCGCGACGCCCTCGCCGAGTACGCCGACGCGCTCGCGGCGCTCGTCGAGGAGAAGAACGAACGGCTGAAGTCGAGCCGATGAGCCTCGCCGACAGCCCGATCCGCTACCCGGACACCGGGTCGCGCCCGATCATGACGCGGCGCGGCTGGTGGCTCGTCGGCCTGAACATCCTGATCCCGGGGTCGGCGCAGTCGCTCGCGGGCAACCACCGTCTCGGGCGGCTCGGGCTGGGCGCGACGCTCGCGCTGTGGGCGCTCGTCGTCGTCGCGTTCGTCACGTGGCTCGTCGCACCCGCCGTCGTCTACACGCTCGCGTCGAACAGCATCGTCCTCTGGCTCATCGCGATCGCCGCCGTCTTCTACGCCGTGCTCTGGGTCGTGCTCACGTTCGACACGCTCCGGCTCGTCCGCCTCGTGAAGACCGTCCCGGCCGCGCGGGGCGGCATCGCGGCGCTCGCGATCGCCGCCATGGTGCTGGTCTCGGGGGGCGCCGCCTACGGGGCCTATGTCGCGACGACCGCGAGCGGCTTCCTGTCGTCCGTCTTCGTCGCCGGTCCGAGCGAACCGCCCGTCGACGGGCGCTACAACGTCCTGCTCCTGGGCGGAGACGCCGGGCCGGATCGCGAGGGCCTGCGCCCCGACAGCATCCGCGTCGTGAGCATCGATGCCGAGACCGGCCAGGCGGTGACGATCGGCCTCCCGCGCGACCTGACGAACGTCCCCTTCGACGAGTCCTCGCCGATGCGCGCGACCTACCCCGACGGCTACGGGGCGAACGGCGTCTGCGACGTCGACGTGTGCCAGCTCAACTCGATCTACACCGAGGTCGAGCTGAAGAGTCCCGAGCGCTACCCCGACGCGGTCGCCGAGGGGAGCGAGCCGGGCATCGAGGCGATGCGCGATGCGGCCGAGGGCATCACGGGACTGACGATCCAGTACTACGTGCTCATCGACATGGCCGGCTTCCAGCAGCTCATCGATGCGCTCGGCGGCGTCACGGTCGAGGTCCCGCACGACGTGCCGATCCACGCGGACGAGACCTTCACGACGGTCGCCGAGTGGATCCCCGCCGGGGAGCAGCACCTCGACGGCTACCACGCGCTGTGGTACGCGCGCTCGCGCCACGGCACGAGCGACTACGACCGGATGGCCCGGCAGCTGCAGATCCAGGAGGCCGTGCTCGCCCAGTTCAACGCGGCGAACGTCCTCTCGAAGTTCCAGGACGTCGCGGCGGCCGGCTCCCAGGTCGTGAAGACGGATGTCCCGCAGTCGATGCTCGGGTACTTCGTCGATCTCGCGGGGAAGACCAGGGAACTGCCCATCGTCGACGTGCCGCTCGTGCCCGACAACGGCGTGGATCCGCTCGACCCCGACTACGAGGCGATCCGGCAGATGATCGAGACTGCGCTCATCCCGCCGACGACGGAGCCCGACGAGGGCTGACGAGGTCCGCCGCGCACCGCTCGGGCCTGCGCGGCGCCGCGGCGCTCAGAGATCGGCGTGGAGGTGCCAGACCCGTTCCGCCGCGTCGCGCCAGTCGTACGCGCGCGAACGGTCGTGGCCCGAGACCGCGAGGCGGTACGCCGCGTCGCGATCCTCGACGACGCGGGTGATCGCGGCGGCCAGCCGGTCGGCGTAGCCGTCGTCGACGCCGATCGGCACCGTGAGGCCGGCGCCGGCCGAGACCTCGAGGTACGCGGGCGTGTCCGAGTGGATGACCGGAGACCCGAGGGAGAACGCCTCGATGAGCTCGGTGCCCGAGTCGTCGTCGCGCGCCGGGGCGAGGTAGGCGGTCGCGCCGGCGATCACCACCGCGAGGTCCTCGGCGGCGAGATCGTCGAAGCGGTGGACGCGGCGCACGTCGACGCCGAGTTCGTCGGCGGTCTGCGCCAGGTGCTGGTCGCCCCAGCCCTCTGGTCCGATGACCACGATCGGGATGTCGGGCGCGCCGGGCCGCCCGAGCGCCGTCAGCACGTCGACGAGTCCCTTCCGGGGCTCGAGCGTGCCCGACACGGCGAGGTAGGCCTCGGGGAGGCCGAGTCGCGCCGCGCGTGCCTCGGCGTCGGGGCCGACCCCGAGTCCGGTTCGGGGTGCGGTGCCGATCACGCGGATCCGATCCCCGAAGTCCGCGACCATCGAGAGCCGATCGGCGAGCGCGTGCGTCGGGACGACGACCGCGTCGGCGTGCTTGCGAGCGCGCTTCAGCATTCCCTTCTGCCACGCGACGGATGCCGAGCTCAGCGCCTCGGGATGGGTCCACGCGAGGACGTCGTGGACCGTGACGACCGTCTGGTCGCCTGCGTCGGCATCGTGCTTGCGCAGCGGCGCGAACAGGCTCGTCCCGTGGATCATCCCGCCACCCGGGGAGGTGGTCAGGCCGAACTGCCACGCAGCGGCGAGCTCGCGCCGCGCGAGCGAGGACTTGTAGAGGCCCGACAGGCCGGGCAGCTCGGCTTCGAGTCGCGCGTAGTCGCCGGGCAGCGACGACGAGACGATGCCCTCGACCTCGCAGCCCGACGGGGTGGACTCGATCAGCGCGCCGGCGAGGTCGCGCGTGTACCGGCCGACCGCCCCGGGCACGGGCGCGACGATCTGGTCGACGATCAACCGGAGGGTCGTGGTCACCTCGGTCCTCTCCTTCGGCCGGCTCGGTGATCTCGCAGGGGAATCGGCATGCGACGGCCCAAGAAAGACTAGCGGGGTGTCGCCCTGACGTCGTCGAGATCGCTCACAGGCGGCGGGGGCGGGCTCAGCTCCGCAGGTAGCGAAGCAGGCGCGGGGGGATCGGTCCCCTGATGCGCAGCAGGCCGTGGACCCCGCCCACGACCGTCGCGACGAGGTGCTTCGTCCGCTTGGGCCCGCTCACGATCGCATCGAAGGTCGGGCCGATCTGGCGCTTCACGACCGCGAGGGTCCAACGCCGGCGACGGAGGAAGTTCCGGAAGACGAGATCGATGTTGTTGCGGATGATGTAGTACTGCCGGAACGGCGAGTGGTACTGGTACAGGTGCCCGCCGTCGCGGTGCGCGAGCGTCAGGCCGAACGGCCGGAAGGGCACCATCTCACCGAGCGCGTGGGTGATGTCGGTGTCCTCGGCGATCGCGATGCGGAACCCGTGGTCGCGGACGCGGAGGCAGAACTCCGTGTCGACGCAGTCGATCACGAGTCGTTCGTCGAACAGGCCGGCGGACTCGAGGCACTCGCGCGCGATGACGAATCCCGACTGGATCGCCTCCGGAACCAGGCCGATGCCCTCGGGCGAGAACCACGTCGGGATCGAGGGCTGGCCGTTGACGCGATCGGTGCAGACGATGCCCACCCGCGTCACGCGGTTCGCGCGTGCGAACGTCTCGAGGCACGCCACGACGTAGCCGGCCGGGAGGTCGGTGTCCTGATCGGTGTTCACCACGAAGTCGGCGCCGTCGTCCATCGCCGCTCGCACGCCGACGTTCAGCGCGCGCGCGATGCCCGAGTTGCGCTCGAGGCGGATCCGGCGGCTGTTCGCGATCTCGTCGCCGATCCTCTCGAGGACCTCGTCCGCCGCGGGGCCCGTGCCGTCGTCCACGACGATGAGTTCGTCGACCTGCGAGGCAAGCGACCGCATGTTCTCGACGACGTCGTGGTCCGGGTGGAACGTCGGCACGACGGCGATGACGCGCGCCGTGACGGCGGCCGGCGGCGACGCCGTGACCGTCGCCAGTGGTGCTCGGGGCGGTCGCGAACGGGGCATTAGGCTAGCTTACGTCCCGCCGACGGAAGGAAGAGATCGAGCGTGAGCGCCGTGCCTGATGCGAACTGGGCCGAGGGGAGGTCCGACACGGGCCTGACCCCCGAGGAACGGACGGTCGAGCAGCACCTCGAGCTCCTCGACCGGGTCATCGGTCTCGAGGAGCAGCTCCGGGAGCTCCGGACCGCCGACCTGCTGGGACCGACCGAAGTGGTCGCGGTCGAGCGCAACCTCGCCTCCATGCGCGCCTCGACGACGTGGCGTGCCGGACGCGTCGTCACCCTGCCGATCCGCGCCGCACGCGTCATCAAGCGGCGGCTGCTCGGATGAGCACCGAGCAGGCCGTCGCCCCCGGCCGGCACGACGTCTGGATCGACGCGGCCGGCCTCGCCGCCGGCGAGGGACGGCGCGCCGTCGACGCCGTCATCGCGGCCGGCGTCGCACCGGGCTCCGTGTACCTCGTCGCACACGGCGGCGTCGACGAGGCGATGCGGGCCGACCTCGCCCACGCCGCGCGCGAGACCGGCGCGACGTTGACCGAGGCGGATGCCGCGAGCCTCGACGACCTGATCGCACGTACCGCCGCGGAGGTGCTCGTCATCGTGCGCGGCGGTCGCGTCGTCCCCGACGGCATCGCCAAGCTCGACGGGTTCTTCGCGCGGTTCCCCGAGGTGCAGGCCGCCTACGGGGACTCCACGACCGACCATGGGGCACCGCTCCTCCGACCGCTGTTCTCCCCGCTCCGGTTGTTCGGGAACGACTACCTCGGCCCGGTCGTCGCGGTCCGCGTCGGCGCGCTCCGTCGCCTGGGCGGGCTTCGCGCCGACGCGCGTCGCTCGCAGGTCCTCGACGTCGTGCTCCGGCTCGATCGGGCGGGCGAGACGGTCGCGCTGCTCCCCGAGGTCCTCGCGGTGGAGGATCTCGCGCACGACGACTACGCCGGCACGTCCGACGCACAGCGTCGGGTCGTCGAGCACGAGCTGGCGTCTCGAGGGATCCGCGCGAGCGTCGACCAGGTCGAGCCGTTCCTCCGGCGCGTGCGCTACTCGGTCGACGACGAGCCGCTGGTCTCGGTCGTCATCCCGACCCGCGGAAGCAGTGCGGAGATCGGCGGCACCGAACGCGCACTCGTCGTCGAGGCCGCCCGCGGCGTGATCGAGGGCTCGACCTACGGGAACGTCGAGGTCGTGATCGTGGCGGATGCCGAGACGCCGACGCCGGTCGTCGAGGAGCTCGAGCGCATCTGCGGCGACCGCCTGCGCCTGGTGCTGTGGGATGCGCCGTTCAACTTCAGCGGCAAGATGAATCGCGGCGCCGCCGCGGCGCGCGGCGAGTTCCTGATGCTGCTCAACGACGATGTCGAGATCGTGACGCCGGATTGGCTCGAGACGATGGTCGGCCTCGCGCGGCAGCCGGGTGTCGGCATCGTCGGCGCGCAGCTCTACTTCGAGGACAGCACGCTGCAGCACTCCGGGCAGGTCTACACCGGCGGCGTCGCCGGTCACGCCGCCTTCGGCTGGGAGGGCGGGCGCGACGACTCGATCAAGTCGCTCAGCGTCGATCACGAGGTCTCCGGCGTCACCGCGGCCTGCGCGCTCGTCCGACGCGACGTGTTCCTCGAGGTCGGCGGCTTCAGCCTCGCCTTCCCGGGCAACTACAACGACGTCGACCTGAACATGAAGATCCGCGCGACGGACCGGTCCGCAGTGTTCTCGCCCTGGGCGCGCCTGTACCACTTCGAGTCCAAGACGCGGGATCCGAAGATCCTCGACACCGACATCTCCACGCTGCAGTCGCGGTGGTCGCGCCGGATGCAGGTCGAGATGTACTCGCGCATGCTCTGACCGCGAGCGCGTCGCGCCATCCGACGCCGACCGGATGCCGCGACGCCCTCGTTCGGCTCAGCTGGTGAGTGCGCCGGACCGGACGGCCTCGGCGAGCGCGTCGCGCCACGGACGCATCTCCGCGATCCCGGCTGCCGCCCACGCCTCGTGTCCGAGGACCGAGTACGACGGACGTGGAGCCGGGCGGACGAAGGACGAGCTGTCGGTCGGCGTGATGCGCTCGGGGTCGAGGCCGGATTCCTCCAGCACCGCCCTGGCGAACTCGTACCAGGTCGCCTGGCCGGAGTTCGTGCCGTGGTAGATGCCCGCAGGAGCGTCCGCGTCGAGCAGCGCCACGATCTGGGCGGCGAGGTCGGCCGTCCACGTGGGCTGGCCGAGCTGGTCGTCGACGACCGACCACGTGTCCTTCGACTTCGCGAGGTTGAGCATCGTCTGCGCGAAGTTCGCGCCGTGGGCGCCGTACAGCCAGGCCGTGCGGACCACGTAGGTCCCGCTCGGGTGCGCGGCGAGCGCGAGCTCCTCGCCGGCGGCCTTGGTGCGTCCGTAGGCGTTGATCGGATCGCGGGGGAGGTCCTCGGCGTACGGCTCGGTGGCGTTGCCGTCGAACACGTAGTCGGTCGAGACGGTCACGAGGCGCGCCCCGATCGCCGCGCAGGCCCCTGCGAGGATCGCCGTGCCCGTCGCGTTCACCGCATAGGCCTGGTCCTCGTGCGCCTCGGCGTCGTCGACCTTCGTGTAGGCGGCGCAGTTGACGACGACGTCATGCCCTGCGACGGCGTCGCCGACGGCGGCGGCATCCGTCACGTCGAGGTCGGCGCGACCGAGCGCGGTCACCTCTCGCCCGGCGAGCGCCGCCTGGAGGTCCCGGCCCAGCATCCCGTTCGCGCCGGTGATGAGCACGCGCACGTTACTGGCCCTGCGCCTTGTACTTCGCTTCGGTCTCGTCCTTCTGCGGAGCCCACCATGCCTCGTTGTCGCGATACCACGCGATCGTGTCGGCCAGGCCCGACTCGAAGTCGGAGAACTGCGGCTCCCAGCCGAGCTCGCTGCGCAGGCGGGTCGAGTCGATCGCGTACCGCAGGTCGTGGCCGGGCCGGTCGACGACGTGGTCGTACGCGTCGGCGGGCTGCCCGAGGGTCATGAGGATGAGCTCGACGACGTCCTTGTTGTTGCGCTCGCCATCCGCGCCGATCAGGTAGGTCTCGCCGATGACGCCCTTCTCGAGGATCGTGAGGACCGCCGAGGAGTGGTCGTTGGCGTGGATCCAGTCCCGGACGTTCTCGCCCTTGCCGTAGAGCTTCGGACGCTCGCCGCGCAGCACGTTCGTGATCTGGCGCGGGATGAACTTCTCGACGTGCTGGTACGGCCCGTAGTTGTTGGAGCAGTTGGAGATCGTCGCCTTCACGCCGAACGAACGCACCCACGCGCGGACGAGCAGGTCGCTGCCGGCCTTGGTCGAGGAGTAGGGGCTCGACGGGTTGTAGGGGGTCTGCTCGGTGAACTTCGCCGGGTCGTCCAGCTCGAGGTCGCCGTAGACCTCGTCGGTCGAGATGTGGTGGAAGCGGGTGTCGTGCTTGCGGGCCGCTTCGAGCAGCGTGTACGTCCCGATGATGTTCGTGTCGAGGAACGGTCGCGGGTTCGCCAGCGAGTTGTCGTTGTGGCTCTCCGCGGCGTAGTGCACGACGGCGTCGTGCTCGGCGAAGAGCGCGTCGACCAGCGCGGCGTCCTGGATGTCGCCCTTCACGAACCGGAAGCGGTCCTCGGGCAGTCCGTCGAGCGAGGCGAGGTTGCCGGCATAGGTGAGCTTGTCGAGCACGGTCACCGTGTGGTCGGTGTTGGCGAGCACGTAGTGGACGAAGTTCGAGCCGATGAAGCCGGCACCGCCGGTCACGAGGAGTCTTGACACGCGCTTCATCCTACCGAGGTCCTCGGTGACCGCTGTGATCGGGCGACGCGGCCGGGCTTCGGTAGACTTCCGGGGTGCAGATCCGCGAACTGAAGATCCCCGACAGCTACGAGATCACCCCGAAGCAGTTCGGCGACGACCGCGGCGTCTTCCTCGAGTGGTACCGCTTCGATCGCCTCGAGGAGGCGATCGGGCACCCGCTGTCGCTCGCGCAGGCCAATACGTCGGTGTCGAAGCGCGGCGTCGTGCGCGGCATCCACTTCGCCGACATCCCGCCGAGCCAGGCGAAGTACGTCACCGCCACGCGTGGTGCGGTGCTCGACTTCGTCATCGACATCCGTGTGGGCTCGCCCACGTTCGGCCAGTGGGACTCGGTGATGCTCGACGAGCAGGATCGGCGGGCGATCTACATCGCCGAGGGTCTCGGCCATTGCTTCGTCGCGCTCACGGACGACGCGACGGTCAGCTACCTCGTCACCGCGCCGTTCAACGCGCCGCGAGAGCACGGCGTGAACCCGCTCGACCCCGAGATCGGGTTGGACTTCTCGCTCGACGCCGGCGAACTGCTGCTCTCACCGAAGGACACCGACGCTCCGAGCCTCGCCGAGGCCGCGGCATCCGGACTGCTGCCCACCTGGGAGGCCGCTCGCGCCTTCTACGACTCGCTGAACTCCAAGGGGAACTGACCGATGCGCGGCATCATCCTCGCCGGTGGATCCGGCACGCGGCTCTGGCCGATCACCAAGGGCATCTCGAAGCAGCTCATGCCCATCTACGACAAGCCGATGATCTACTACCCGCTGTCGACGCTGATGATGGCGGGCATCAACGAGATCCTCATCATCACGACGCCCGAGTACAACGCCCAGTTCAAGGCGCTGCTCGGCGACGGCTCCGACCTCGGAATCCGCCTCGAGTACGCCGTGCAGCCGTCACCGGACGGGCTGGCCCAGGCCTTCATCATCGGCGAGGAGTTCATCGGCGACGAGTCGGTCGCGCTGGTCCTCGGCGACAACATCTTCCACGGCACCGGACTCGGTTCGGCACTGCGGCAGCACAACGACATCGAGGGCGCTGTCATCTTCGCCTACCAGGTGAGCGACCCCACCGCATACGGCGTCGTGGAGTTCGACGACAACTTCACCGCGCTCTCGATCGAGGAGAAGCCCGCCGAGCCGAAGAGCAACTACGCCGTTCCCGGCCTGTACTTCTACGACAACGACGTGGTCGAGATCGCGAAGACCATCGAGCCCAGCGCGCGTGGAGAACTCGAGATCTCGACGGTGAACGAGCGGTACCTCGAAGCCGGCAGGCTCAACGTGCAGGTGCTCGACCGTGGTACCGCGTGGCTCGACACCGGGACCTTCGAGTCGATGATGCAGGCATCCGAGTACGTCCGCGTCATCGAGGACCGGCAGGGCTTCAAGATCGGCTGCATCGAGGAGATCGCGTGGCGCGCCGGCTGGATCGACGACGCGCAGCTCGGCGAACTCGCCGCGCCGCTCGTCAAGAGCGGCTACGGGCAGTACCTGAAGCACCTGCTCGCGACCGAGTCCTGAGCGCCGATCACATCGGGCGCAGGTCGGGGCGCGAGTTGTAGAGGTAGGCGAAGAACTCGTCCTTGCGCTCGATGAGGCCGTGGTACTGGTTGCGCTCGTCGAGGACGAACTCGAACGGTACGTCGGCCTTCTCGAGGTCCCAACCGCGGGCGCGGGCGCGAAAGCTCATCCACTGGTCCTCGATGAATCGGTACCGGTCCGGCAGCGCGCTGAAGAAGTCTGGATCGTCGACGATCGCCGCATCGACGATGCAGCCGCCCGTGCCGACGTAGCTCGCGGCATCGCCGTCCTCGATCGCCTCGCGCGACCAGTACGAGCCGTGCTGACGGAAGGCGTATACGCCGCGTGCCGAGCGCGGAGCGAACCGCGCCGCGAGCCGTGCGAGGAAGTCTGCGCCGATCACCTGGTCGTCGTCGAGGAGCACGACTGGGCCCGCGTACCCCTGGCGTCGAAGGCGTCGGATCACGAGGAACCGCGCGAGGCCGCCGATGTTGACGCGGCTCGACCGGTACTCCACGCTGGCGATCGCGCCGGTCCGCGACAGCGCGTCGACGGCGGACCGGTACGCCGCGTCGTTGCCCGGCGCGTTGTTCCACCAGCACAGCCGGATCGGAGGCGTTCCCTCCTGGGCGGCGAGTTCGGCGAGGATCCCGGTCGCGCGCTCGGGGCGCGACCACAGGGCCATCACAACGGGAAGCGACTCGGCGCCGGGGTGGCCAGCGAGGACCTGCATGCCGAATCGCCCGTGCTCCGTGCGTCGGAGCAGGATGGTCCGACGCGCTCGGGCGGCGCGACGCCCGACGCGGGCGACGAGTCGCCGCATCCGGTCCACGACCGTCAATCGACGACCTTGAAACGCGGACGTGCGTACATCGAGCCCGCGGCGTCCGGCTGGTCGGCGACGTTGAAGCTGGTCGCCTGGACGAGGTCGTGCAGGTGCCGCCCGGCGAAGTCCATGAGCGAGACGTTCACGAAGTACTTGCCACCGGCGAACATCGCATCGTCGACCGTGAGCGCGAGCGTCCGGGTGCCCTCCAACGGGGCGAGCTCGATTCCGACGCGACGCGTCGTCGTACCCCAGACGGGTTGTCCCATGACGTTGTCGATCTGCACGGCGCAGACCCACTCGGCGATGCCGCTCGTGTGCTCCAGCGTGGTGGTGATGACGATGTCGTCGCCCGGCTGGAACGGCTCGTCGGCGGCGCGGCCGGCCACCTGGACGCTCGCCGACAGGACGCGGCCGTTCTCGAGCACCGGGTTGCTCGGCGCATCCCGTTCCTGGTCGCGGCGTTCGCTCTCCAGCAGGTCGCGGAAGGCGGCGATCGCGGCGTTGGGATCTCCGTCCTGGATCACCTCGCCGTGATGCAGGAGGATGGCGCGATCCGCCAGTTCGGACACCTGCCCCATCGAGTGCGTCACGAGGATGATGGTGCGGCCCTCGGTCTGGAACCGCTTGATGGTGTCGAGGCACTTCCGCTGGAACGCCTCGTCTCCGACGGCGAGCACTTCGTCGACGAGGAGGATGTCGGGGTCGGTGTGCACGGCCACCGCGAAGGCGAGGCGCACGTACATGCCGGAGGAGTAGAACTTGACCTGCGTGTCGATGAACTCGCCGATCCCGGAGAACGCGACGATGTCGTCGAACCTCGCCTCGGTCTCCGACTGCGACATGCCGAGGATCGAGGCGTTGAGGAAGACGTTCTCCCTCCCGGTGAGGTCGGGATGGAAGCCCGCGCCGAGCTCGAGCAGAGCCGCGATGCGGCCACGCCGTCGCACAGTGCCCCGCGTCGGCTCGATGATCCCTCCGATGATCTTGAGCAGCGTGCTCTTGCCGGAACCGTTGTGCCCGATGAGGGCGACGGTCTGCCCCGCCTCGAGCTGCGCGGTCAGACCGCGAAGGGCCCAGAACTCCTCGCGGTGACGGCGACCCGCCCTCCCGAGCGTCACGAGTCGCTCCTTGAGCGAGTTGTCCTTGCGGATGACGAAGCGTTTGGAGATGTCCTGGAGGCTGATGACCTCGGGAGCCGGAGTCTGCCCGGCCGGGCTGACCGAACCAGTGCTGGCCATGCGGAGTCGCTCCGTTTCTGCGTGGATGTCGGTGAGGAGTGGGCGGGTCAGGAGTGCGCCGTTCGCCCGGCGCCGGTCGCGAGTGGCCGCGCGCGGCGCGTGACCCACCGGAGACGGATCCAGAGGCCCGCCCGGAGGAGCCAGCGGACCGGTGCCTGCCACCACGCGGGGTAGCGCCTCGAGAGGTACCGATACGCACTGTCGTGATGGACTGCGAGCATGCGGGTGGAGACCTCGCTCGTCGAATGAGCCCCGAGGTGGGTCACCCGGGCGCCGGGGACGTACATGTTCGACTGGCCGGATGCGCGAACGCGGTCGCCGAGGTCGACGTCCTCGAAGTACATGAAGTAGCTCTCGTCGAAACCGCCGAGCCGGCGGAACAGGTCGGTGCGGATCAGGAGGCAGGCTCCCGAAAGCCATCCGGCCGGCCGCGGGCCGTCGGTGCGAACCGACTCCTCGCGGTATCGACGGGACCAGGGATTGCGCGGTGCGATTCCGCCGAGCAGCGCATGACCGACCCCCTCGCGGAGGGTGGGGGACCGGCGGGCGGACGGATAGACGGTGCCGTCCTCGTTCAGGATGGCGGGACCGAACGCGCCGGCCTCGGGGTGGGCCTCGGCGAAGCGCACCAGATCGTCGATGGAACCGGGCGCGAACCTGAGATCGGCGTTGCACACGAGGAGGTATCCGTCGCCGTCCGCGATGGTCCCGGCACCGGCGTTCACCCCGCCCCCGTAGCCGAGGTTCCGGTCGAGCGCGAGGAACCTCGCGCCACCGGATTCGGCAGCCCTTCGGCTCGCGTCCCGATCGCGGCTGTCGTTGTCGACGACGACCACGTCGACATCGACGTCGTCGGTCGAGGCGGCCTCGAGTGAGGCGAGCAGGCCCGGAAGGACGCTGCTGGAGTTGTACGCCACGACGATCGTGGTCACGTGCGCGCGGGTCACGGCCGGTGCACCTACAGCGCCTGCGCGAAGTCGCCCTGCATGCGGTTGAACACCGCGTGCGCCGCGACCAGCCCGACCAGACCGACGAGGATCGCGATGCCCTGGCGCAGCAGGAGGTCGTCCGGATAGGAGGCGTCGGCGCCGGCCGTCCAGAAGGCCTTCTGGAACCCGAGCACCGCCAGCGTGATGGGGTTGTTCGTGTAGAGCTCGAGGACCCACGGCTGCACGACGCTCTTGACCATCGACCAGCTGTAGACGATCGGCGATGCCCACATCAGGAGCATCACGACGACCTCGATCAGGTACTGCACGTCCCGGAGGAAGACGTTGATCGCCGCGAGCAGGAGGGCGAGGGCGGCGCCGAAGACGAGGAGGATCGCGAGCGACGGGAAGAAGTAGGCGAGGCCGGCGTGGAGGGGGAACGCACCCAGCACGAGGGTGGCCAGCAGCAGGATGCCGAGCTGGATCGCGAAGTTGAAGATCGCCGAGCCGATCGAGGCCAGCGGGAAGATCTCGCGGGGGAGGTAGATCTTCTTCACCAGGCCCGCATTGCCGACGATCGACCCCGCTCCGCCGAGGACGATCTCGCTGAAGAGCGTGTAGGCGGTGAGGCCGGTGAAGACGTAGATGGCGAAGTCCGGGATGCCTCGCGCTGCGCCGAGGAACTGGCCCAGCACGACGTAGTAGATCGCCAGCTGCGTGAGCGGTCGCACGAGCGACCAGAAGAACCCGAGTGAGGAGTCCTTGTACCGCGCCTTGAGGTCGCGGCGCACCATCAGGCCGAGCATCTCCCGCCGTCCGAGGATCTCCTTCAGCGATCCGCGGAGGCTGTAGCCGCCGCCGTCCTTCGCGGTCTCCTCCATGGGGAGGTCTGAGAGCGTGCGGAAGCGAGCAGCGCGAAGCGCGGAGGCATCGGAGGAGGTACTCATGACGTGGAGAGTCTATTCGCTCGACTTCGGTCTTCCCTGCGCGTCCTTGCGAGCGGGGCGAGGCACGGGTTTCGCGACGCGGGCGGCCTTGGACAGCGTCCGGTAGACCGGATGGGTCTCGATGGCCCTCAAGCGGGTCGCGACCTCGTTCAGGCGGGCGTGCGTCTGGTCGAGCTCCGATCGGAGGTTCCTGGTCCGCTGCTGCTCCGCGTGCAGGCCGGACCTGGTCTCGTCCAACGCGAACTCCGCTGTGCGAAGCGACTCGCGCACCTCGGTCGCCCAGCCCAGCCAGTCCGGCCGTTGCCGTCGACCGGCCGATCGGACCGGCGCGATGAACGCCTCGAACGACTCCGCGCGTGCCGCGTACGAGTGGCGATCCCGGACGATCGCGCGGAGCCGGCCCGCGACGGCTTCGCGACCGGTGTCGTCCGCGAGCAGGCCGTCGACGACCTCGACCAGCGTGGTCTCGCCTCCGTACGAGGGCACGTCGGAGAGGCCGAGTTCGGCGAGGCCCGAGCTGGTGTTGGTGATCGGGAGGGCTCCGCACGCCAAGGCCTCGAAGAGGCGGCTGTTGTGATTGCCGAACGCCTTCGCGGGTCGGATCAGGTCGTCGAGGACGAGCTTCGCCGAGCCGTACACCGCGGGGAGTTCCTCGAACGGAACCGAGCCTCGATGGACGATGCCGTCCGGAAGGTCGAGGTGCTCGGCGTTCTGCCCGTACCAGTCGATCCGATGGTGTTCCGACACGGAGTCGATGGCGCCTTGCAGCTCGCGCTCGGCACCCCAGAAGTTCGCCGTCGTCACGATGTCGACGGGCCGGGGGGCCTCGGCGGCGCCATCGAACAGGTCGGTGTCGACGCCGATCGGGAGCACGCCGATGGGGCCGTCGTACCGTGCGCGCATCTCCTCGGCCGTCGCCGCCGACGAGGCGAGGAATCCATCGAACGCGGCGAGGAACGGCAGTTCGACCCACCGCTCGGTCCAGTTCCGGACCCATCCGAGCAGCACCGTCCCCGCGGCGACGCCTCCGGGCACGAACGACTCGATCATGCTGACGACGACATCCGCATCGGGGAGCGGATCGTTCCACCGGCTCATCGGCCAGAGACGCACCCCCCAGCCGTTGCGACTGAGCGCGCGAGCGAGGCCGAGGGCGACGAAGAGGTCGCCCTTCCCCTCGGCGGGGTCGTCGGTGGACACGCAGAAGACGACGGTTCCTTGGGGACCAGCAGCCTTCGCACCGTCGCAGATCGCGAGGTGGTCGGCGATGACCCCCTCGACGCCTGGCGCGGAGGATTCCGTGCGGTTCGGGGACATTCAGGGCTCTCGGGTGTGCGGGGCGGGTACTCGATCCTTCCACACCCTGTGGGAGAGGGCGAACGTCGGCCCCCGGATCGCCCGGCTAGTCGGCGGGCGCACCCGCGGCTTCGTCCGGACCGTCCGGGCGGAGTCCGTCGGGAAGCGCGGCAGGGTCGCCTCCGGCCGTGCGTCGAGCGGAGACCAGCGCGCCGCCGAACATGGCGAGATCCACGACCAGGAGCATCATGCGGCTGACGATCACGATGCCGAGCAGTGCCGCGGACCCGACGCTCGACGCGAGCACGACGCCGAGGACGAGTTCGCGGACGCCGGCGCCGGCGGGGGCGATGATGAACAGGAAGCCCACCACCCAGGCGAACGCGAACGCCGACACGGACAGCAGGATCAGCTCGGGGTCGGGTCCGACCGTCGCCGAGACGACGCACCACAGGTGCAACCCGAATGCCGCCCAGCTCGCGAACGACCACAGCGTGGCGACGCCCAGCGATGCCGCTCCGATCGACTCGGGAAGGGTCGAGCTGCGCCGGATCAGTCGGAACCCCCACCGGAGCCAGCGCTCCATCACCGGAGGCAGCAGCAGGAGGATGCCGAGGGCGGCCGCCGCCCAGACCAGCCAGGCGAACTCCTGCAGCTGCGGGAATGCGAACAGCACGCCGATCGACGCGACGGAGCCGGTGGCGACGCTCACGAGGAGCTGCACCAGGATGGTGGCGGCGGTGATGGGTCCCGGGATGCCGGCGCGGATGCCCAGCGCCGTCCCTGCCACGATCGGCCAGACGCCTCCGGGTATGTACTTGCCGATCTGAGAGATGAAGATGATCCGCGAGGCGTCGGCGCGGGAGACCCGGTGGCCGAACGCGATCACGATCGATCGCCACGCGAGCATCGAGCACACGACCGCGACGGCCCCCGCGGCGAGCGACCCCAGCAGCCACCACGGCTCCATTCCGAGCACGGCGGTCGAGAACGCATCCCAGTTGGCCGCCACGATCCAGACGATCGCGGCGAGCGCGACCAGGGCGAAGGCGTACTGGAGGGGCTTGCGATAACGCGACAGGGTGCTCATCCGGACCGATTATCCCGGATGCGAGCTGCGGTTTCGCACAGCCTGCGCGTCCGTAGACTGTCGGAGGCCGTCACCCGGAACCCGATGGCCGAGACGTCATCTTGGAGGTCCCGTACATGGCAGGCCAGAAGCCGCGACTGCTCGTCCTCGCGTCCACGTTCCCCGCGCACGCGTCCGATGGCACCCCGGCGTTCGTCCGCGACCTCGCCGAGCGCGAGGCCGCGCGCTTCGACGTCATGGTCGTCGTGCCGCGCGTGCCCGGAGCGCCCGAACGTGAGCGTCTCGGCGCGCTCGAGATCCGCCGGTACGGCTACTTCCCGCGCCGCTGGGAGGACCTGGCCGACGGGGCCATCATCGAGAACCTCCGCGAGAAGCGGTCACGGTGGCTGCAGGTCCTGCCCTTCTTCGTCGCGCAGTTCATCGCGACGCGTCGGGCGGCCCGCGACTGGCGGCCGGACGTCGCGCACGTCCACTGGATCATCCCTCAGGGCGTCGTCGCCCGACTGGCCCTGAGCCGCACGCCGGCGCTCCTGACGACGCTCGGCGGCGACCTCTATGCGCTGAACGCTCGGCCGCTGCGCGCGCTCAAGTCCAGCGTGGTCCGCTGGGCGCGCGCAGTGACGGTGATGAACGCGGAGATGCGGGAACGGGTGATCGAGTTGGGTGCCGAGCCCGACGCGGTGCAGGTCCTGCCGATGGGGGCCGATCTCTCCGCGGTCCAGGCCGTTCCCGCGGTCGAGGCCGAACCTGATCGGACGCGGATCCTGTTCGTCGGTCGGCTGGTCGAGAAGAAGGGGCTCGAGGTGCTGCTGGACGCGCTGCGCGAACTCGGGTCCGGCCCGACGGTCTCGCTCACCGTCGTCGGCGACGGACCGTTGCGGGCGTCGCTCGAATCCCGCGCGCTCGGACTGGACGTGACGTTCGCGGGGCAGCTCGGTCGTGCGGAGCTCGTGCGGCGGTACGCCGCGTGCGACCTCGCGGTGTTCCCCTCGGTGCTCGCCGCGTCGGGCGACAAGGACGGCCTTCCGGTCGCGCTGCTCGAGGCCATGGCGGCCGGATGCGCCATCGTCGCATCGGACGTCCCCGGGATCAATGAAGCCGTCGAGGACGGGGTGAACGGCGTCCTGGTGCCGCCGGGGGACACGGGCCGCCTGACCGAGACGCTCGACGCCCTCGTCGACGATCCGGCGCTGCGTCAGCGCTTGGGAGCAGCGGCCCGGGAGACCGCGGAGCAGTACTCCGCCGACGCCGTCGGAGCGAAGTACGGCGAACTCCTGACGACCGTGGCGAGCGTCCGCCCCAGCTGAAGTCCGAGTCGGTCGGCCGACCGCCGGCTCAGCGGCGCATCGACGCCCAGGTCCGTTCGAGGCCTTCGTCGAGCGGGGTGAACTCGGGCCCGCCGAACTCGGCGGTGAACCTGGAGATGTCGAGCACGGAGGCCTGGACGAACGTCGGCGGCTGATCGCGCTGCTCCACGCGAGGCTCGATCCCGGTCACCGAAGCCAGGCCGGAGATGACCTCGTTGACGGTGGTGCCGCGACCGCTGCCGATGTTGTACACGAGGTGCTCGGGCTCCGCTTCGACGATCGAGACGATCATGCGGATGGCGTCCTCCACGTAGAGGTAGTCGCGCACCATCGAGCCGTCGCCGTAGCGCAGCACCGGTTCGCCGGCGGCGATCGCGCGAAGGGCGATCGGGATGAGGCCCTGGCCATGGGTCGCGCGCTGCCTGGGGCCGTAGGGGTTCGAGATCCGCAGCGCCACCGATGCGAGCCCGGCGGTCCGCGCGAAGTACCCGAGGTACGACTCCACGGTGAGCTTCCCGATGCCGTACGGCGAGACGGGATGCGGCGACATGTCCTCGTGGACGGGCGACGCGCCGAGGTCGCCGTAGACCGCCCCACCGGACGACGCGAAGTAGACGCGCGAGACGCCCTCCTCGGCGCACGCGCGCAGGAGGGCGATCGACGGGATGACATTGCCGCGCACATCGAGGACGGGATCGCTTCCTGCCGTCGCGGGTGTCGTCGACGACACGAAGTGGAACACCCGATCGTGTCCGGCGACCGCGCGCGCCACGGCCTCGGCGTCTGCGAAGTCCCCGCGAAGGGTGGCGACGTCGGCGTCGAACGCGCGGCGATCGGTGCTGAACCGGTCGAATGCGGTGACGTCGTGCCCGGCCGCGGCGAGGGCATCGACCAGGTGTGAGCCGAGGAATCCGTTCGCCCCGACGACGAGCGCTCGCACGCTAGCGACCGTACCGTTGCCGCTTGAGGAGGTCGAGGGAGTCCTCGCTCAGGGACCGATTGATCCTCGTGAGGTCGGCGATGACGCCGAGTGCGAACGAGAGCAGGGAGCCGGTCGCCAGGATTGCGCCGATGAGGAGCGATTGGATGTGGTCGCCCTGCACCTCGAGGGCGAGCAGCGTGAGGTACCGGACGAACGGGATGAGGGCCAGCACCGCGAGGATCACGCCGAGCGTGGCGAAGACGATGTAGGGGCGGTACATGAGATACGCCCGCACGATCGCGGATCCCGACAGCGCCATGTGCTGCCAGATGTTCTTGAAGAGCCGCGACTCGCGCGTCTTCGGGTTCGTCTCGATCGGGATGCTCGTGATCGCGAGGCGCTTGTATCCCGCCTGGATGATGGTCTCCATCGTGTAGCTGAACCGAGTGACGACGTTCAGCCGGATCAACGACTCCTTCGAGTAGGCGCGGAACCCGCTCGCCGCATCCGGCAGGTCCGTTCCGGCGGCCTTGTTGACCACCCAGCTGCCGAAGCGCTGCATGATCTTCTTGAACTGCGAGAAGTGCTCGACCTTCTGGGTCTGGCGATCCGCGACCACGACCTCGGCCCGACCCTCGATGATCGGCTGGACGAGGTCGGCGATCCGCTCCTGCGGGTACTGGTTGTCTCCGTCGGTGTTGACCACGACGTCGGCACCGTGCAGCAGCGCGTAGTCGACGCCGTCGGCGAACGATCGCGCGAGCCCCATGTTCCGCGCGTGGCGGACGAAGTGGGTGACGCCGAGCTCCTTCGCGACCTCGACCGTCCGATCGGTGGACCCGTCGTCGATCACGAGGATCTCGACCTCGTCGACGCCCGGGATCTCGCGGGGGATGGACTTCAGCACTGCGGGGAGGGTCTCCTCCTCGTTCAGGCAGGGGATCTGGACGAATACCTTCATGGGGCTCTCTGGTGGGGACGCGGAGTGCACGTCGACGCGACGTGCACGTCATTATCTCAGTTCACCGGAGGCCGGCCCGCCGCGTGCTCGCGGCCGGGTATCCGTAGAATGTCCCGGTCCCCCACCAAGGAGAGAATGTGTCGACGGCAACGCCCCCGCACCGCCGACGCCCGGCATCGGGCGCGCCCGCGATCCCCGCCCGCCTCGCGAACGTGCCGTGGGGGCTCGTCGCGTCGTGGGGTGCGCTCGCGCTGTTCACCGTGGTCAGCATCGGGCTTCCCCTGATCGGGGTCGGGACCTTCCTCGGCACCCAGTTCCTCGCCGCGGTGCCCCCATGGCAGTCGGAGCTCGCCGACATGTCGCCGATCACGAACCGACTCATCGGGGACACGATCGACACCATCGCGCCCCAGACCCTGCTGTTCGTCGACTCGGTCCGCGCCGGCAGTCCGGCGGGGTGGAACCCCTACGTCGCGGGCGGCGCCGAACTCGGCGGACTGCCCAACTTCGGCGTCTACTCCCCGCTCTCCCTTCCGTGGTGGATCCTTCCCGGTGCGCTCGCGCCCGCGTTCGTCAAGCTGCTCGAGATCGCGCTCATCACGATCGGCATGTCCCTGTTCCTTCGCCGCCTCGGGATCCGCCAGGAGACCTGGCCCGTAGCGAGCATCGTGTTCGCGGCATCGGGATTCATGATCGCGTGGACCAACTGGCCCCAGACCCGCGTGGCGGCGTTCATCCCGCTGCTGTTCTGGGCACTCGAGCGCGCTGCGGTCGAGGCGCGCCTGCGCGACATCCTTCCGGTCGGCCTCGCCGTCGCCGGCATGATGCTCGGAGGCTTCCCCGCCATCGCGGGGTATGCCCTGTACCTCGGCGGGGCCTACGTCGTCGTGCGCGCCATCCTGATGCGCTCCGGCGTGCGGGCGGTGATCGTCTCGGGACTCGTCTCCGCAGGCGGCGTGCTGCTCGGCCTGCTGCTCTCCGCGTGGCAACTGGTCCCCTTCGCGGTCAACGCGCTCAACGTGATCGACCTGTCCATCCGACGGCAGTCGTCTGCATCCCACCTCCCGGTCGAGGACCTCGCCTCGGCGCTCGTGCCCGACATCAACGGCGGACCCACGATCGGCAGTTGGGGCGGCCATCCCGTCGAGCACCTGTCGTACGCGAGCGCGGTGGCGCTGGTGCTGCTCGCGACGGTGGCGCTCTTCCGGCGTGGCGGATCAGTCCAACGGGGCGTGGCTGTCTTCTTCGCCACCGCGCTCGGCGTGTCGGTCGTGCTGGTCTACGTGGGCGGGCCGCTGCTCGGCTTCGCCCAGGAGCTGCCCATCTTCTCGAACAACCCGGTCGGCAGGCTGCGCGTGATCGTCGGCTTCAGCGCCGCGATCCTCGCCGCCATCGGGTTCGACAGGATGCTGTCTCCGGATGCTCCCGGGGCCGACCTGCGCCGCACGTGGGCGGGCTCGAGCATCGGCGGCAGGCTGGCCCTGGCCGGTCGGCTCGCGGTCCCGGCGGTTCTCGCGTCGGGCGCCGTCGGCATCGTGCTGTACGCCCTTCGCCGCGTTCCCGGCGAACGGCTCGGCGAGGTCCGCCATCAGGTGGCCGCCATCGCGATCACCGCGGTCCTGGCGGCCGGCATGGTCGTCCTGACCTACTTCGGACGTCGCGCGGTCTACCGGGTCATCGCTGCCGTGGTGATCCCGATCGTGCTCGTGATCCCGGCGACGCTCGTGGCGTCCGCATGGTGGCCGACGTCGGCGACCTCGACCTTCTACCCGAGCACGTCGACCTACCGGTACCTGGACGACAATCTCGGCGAGAGTCGATACGCCTCGGTCGGCCAGGTGACGCTGCCCGGCTCCAGCTCGGTCTACCGTCAGCGAGCCGTCGGCGGCCACGCCTTCATGACGCCGCAATGGAAGGACCTCATGCTCGCCGTCGACGACGGTGCGCTGCAGAGCCCGACCTACTCCACCCTCCAGGCCGACGGGCTCGGGGAGTACGGGCGGTCCCCGGTGCTGGATCGCCTCGCCGTCCGGTACCTCGTGGTCGACCCCGGCGTCGCCCTTCCGGGCGACGTGGAGCTGGCCACCCGGGTCGGCGGGGTTCGGGCGGCGGGCGAGGGCGTGTTCGAGAGCGCGCTGCAACGTGGTCCCGTCCGCGGCGTCGCCTACACGATCGACGAGGGCGTCGCATCGTCCGCGGACGGCATCCGCCTCGTGGTCGACATCGTGGATGCCTCGTCGGGCTCCGTCCTGACCGAGACGTCGACCTGGGTTCCGGCGACCTCGGGCACACGGTCGGTCGCCGTCATGGGCGAGGACATCGCCGACGACGTGGAGTGGTTCGCTCGCCTCTCGATCGAGGGCGCCGACTCGGAGTACCGCATCGCGAGTTCCGCCGACGCGGACGTCGCGATCGACGTCGTCCGACCCGCCGACGACGGCCTGCAGGTCGTGCATACCGGCGATGCGACGATCCTGGAGCGGCAGGGTGCCGCGGAGCGGGTTCACTGGGCGGATGACGCGATCGTCGAGGAGGACTCCGACGCGCGCGTCGACCTGCTCGACTCCGGACTCGTCGGCGCCGCCACGGCCGTGCTCGACGCCGAGCCACGGCAGCCGATCGATGCCGGCTCGAACGCCGCCATCGAGATCATCGAGACCGATTCGACGGATCGGCAGGAGTTCCGCGTCGTCGTCGAGGACGGCGACGGGCTCCTCGTCGTCGAGGACTCGTTCCGGCGCCCGGGCTGGTCGGCCACGGTCGACGGCGAGCAGGCCGAGATGATCGCGGCAGACCACGTCGCAGCCGCGGTCGCACTCGACGAGGGCGAGCACCGGGTCGTCCTGTCGTACTCGCCGCCGGGATTCGCGACGGGCACGATCGTGACGTTCGTCACGCTGCTCGGCCTCGCCACGGGCTACGGCGCATGGTGGCTCCGGTCGAGGCGGCGGACCGCCGACGACTCGGACTGACCCCGGCTGCTCGGGCGTGGCGTCTCTCCGTCGCGGGGCATCACGGCTAGCCTGTCGGCGCGGACGACGTGCGAACGGGAGGGGGCACGGATGCGTGCGACGGACACGGGCATCGCCGTGCTCATCGGAGCAGCCTGCCTCGCGACCCTGTCGGCCTGCGGCGCGTCCGGCGTGGTCGGGGAGCCGACGCCCTCGACCGAGGGGACCGGTCCCACCGCGTCGCCCGATCCGACATCGGCGTCCACCAGCGCGCCCGCGGTGACGCCGCTGCTCACGCACGTGGAGTGGAACGAGCCGTCGGGCGAGGTGATCGCGTCGGGTCTCGTCGACGGTTCCCTGGACGATGCGGTCGACTGCGCGTTCGAGTTCTCCCTCGCCGGATCCACCGTCACGCGGACCACGGCCCCGCAGCCCGGGCCGAGCAGCCTCGATTGCGGATCGGTGTACGTGACCGGGGACGAGCTCGGTCCCGGACTCTGGTCGGTCTCCCTGCGCTATCTCGACGTGCGAAGCGATTCGACGACGGTCGAGGTGCCCGAATGAGGCGTATCGTTCTCGCGGTCGTCGCGATCCTCGTCGCCGTCGCAGGAGTCGCGGCGGTCGATGCCGTGTCCGGCGACTCCACCGCCAGCGCAGCGGACGCCCGCGACTTCGACCCCGGCATGATCATCAGCGACCAGGTCTTCTACGACCGATCGACCATGAGCGCCTCCGCGATCCAGTCGTTCCTCGATGCGAGGGTGCCGACCTGTACGGCGACGACGGGGCCGACGTGCCTGAAGGACTACCGCACCACGACGTCGAACAAGTCGGGCGAGTCCGGCCGCTGCAGCGCGTACTCGGGACGATCGAACCAGTCGGCGGCGCAGATCATCTACGACGTCGCACAGGCGTGCGGCATCAACCCGCGCTCGCTCATCGTGCTCATCGAGAAGGAGCAGAGCCTCGTCACCGATTCCTCGCCGACCGATCGGCAGTATCGCAGCGCCACCGGGTACGGGTGCCCCGACACCGCGGACTGCGACAGCCAGTACTACGGCTTCTTCAACCAGGTGTACTCGGCGGCGCTCCAGTTCAAGCGGTACGCTGCCGCCCCGACCGGTCGCGCGTACGAGGCGGGACGCAACAACTCGATCCTCTACCACCCGAACAGCGCATGCGGGACGAAGACGGTCTACATCAAGAACCAGGCGACCGCCGGGCTCTACCTCTACACGCCGTACACGCCGAACTCCGCGGCCCTGGCCAACCTCTACGGAACGGGCGACTCGTGCTCGAGCTACGGCAACCGGAACTTCTGGCGATTGTTCACCGACTGGTTCGGATCGACGAAGGGCAATGACTCGCCGAGCGGTGACGTGACGCGAGCCGTCGGGGGGTACCGCGCGATCGAGGTCAGCGGAACGGCATCCGACCCGAACAGCGCCTCGCCCATCCGCGTCCACGTCTACGTCGACGGTGTCGGCAAGTCCTCCGTCGCGGCCGATCAGCCGACCTCGACCGGTGCGAACGGCTTCACGGCTCGAGTCGGCGGGTTGGACCCGGGCGTGCGGTCCGTCTGCGTCTTCGGCATCAACGTCGGAGCGGGATCGAACACGCTGCTGCGGTGCGTCCGGGTCGCGATCCCGTCGGCGAGCCCGTTCGGCGTGATCGACGAGGCCGCCGGTGCGCCGGGCCAGATCACGTTCCGCGGCTGGGCGATCGACCCCGACACGGTCGATCCGATCCGCGTGCACGTCTACGTCGACGGGGTCGGTCGCGCCTCGATCGCCGCGGACGCGGTGAAGGCCGGCCTGGATGGCGCCAAGCCGGGCTTCGGCGACCGGCACGGATTCGCCGGGACGATCGGCGGCGTCGCCCCCGGCACCCACAGCCTCTGCGTGTACGCGATCAACGTCGCCGCGGGTTCGAACAAGCGGATCGGGTGCGCCCAGGTGGCCATGCCGAGCGGCTCCCCGATCGGCCGGTTCGAATCAGCCGTGGCACCGGACATCGGCGTCATCGACGTGAGCGGGTGGGCCTACGATCCGGACGTCGTCGATCCGATCCGCGTGCACGTCTACGTCGACGGACGGGGCTGGGCGTCGATCGCCGCCGATGTCGAGCGGGCGACACCGACGTGGCCGGGTTACGGCACCGCTCACGGGTTCTCGGCCCGACTCTCCGGCGTGACCCCGGGGTCGCACCGAGTCTGCGCGTACGCCATCAACGTCGGCGACGGCGGCAATGCGGGGTTGGGGTGCATCGACGTGGCCATGCCGCAGGGATCCCCGAAGATCTGGGTCGACGAAGCCGCTGCCGGTGCTGAGAAGGGGACCGCCTTCGTGCGCGGCTGGGCGTTCGACCCGGACACCGTCGATCCCATCCGCGTGCACGTGTACGTCGACGGCGTCGGCGCGGCGTCCGTCGAGGCGAGCCTCGTCAAGGACGGCCTCGGCGACGTCTTCCCCGGGATGGGCGACCTGCACGGGTTCCGCGCCGATCTCGCGGGGCTCGGCCCGGGACCGCATTCGATCTGCGCGTACGCCATCAACAAGTCGGGCCCCGGTTCGACCACGTCCGCGGGCTGTCGCACCGTCACCGTCCCGTAGGTGCGGGCCCGGTCGACGAGGTCCGCGTTGCTAGACTCGGGCGGTCATGCCTGAGATGGAGCGCGCGCAGTGGTGAACGCACCGGCGGGGGCCGGCGCGCGCCGCTCCGCCGCGAACCGGGCGGGACTGGTCGGCTTCGCCCTGACGGCGTTCCTCGGCATCCTGTGGGCGTTCGCCTCCCCGATCTTCTCCGTGCCCGACGAGAACGCGCACGCGACGAAGGCGATCGCCCAGGTCCGCGGCCAGCTGATCGGCGACGAGGTCGAGGGCGTCCTCCACCTCGTCGTGCGACTGCCGGACGAGTACCGGTACGACCCCGCGCTGCTCTGCTACGTCGACGACGAGAACCGCTCGGCCGACTGCGGCGTCGCGCTCGGCGACGAGGGCGGGCAGGACTGGTTCAACACCTGGACCGGCGCGTACAACCCCGTCTACTATGCACTCGTCGGCTGGCCGTCCCTCGTCATCGGCGGCGACGCGGGCGTGATCGCGATGCGCATCGTCAGCGCGCTGATCGGTGCGCTGTTCGTCGGGGCCGCGTTCCAGCTCGCCGTTGCGGGCACGAGGGCGCGGTGGATGCCGCTCGCGCTCGCGTTCTCGGCATTGCCCATGTGCGTCTACCTCATGGGCTCGGTCAATCCGAACGGTCTCGAGATCGCGGCATCCGTCGCCCTGTGGGTCGCGGTACTGCGCCTGTTCGAGGCGCACGGCCACGGACCGCCTGCGGTGTTCTCGCGGACCTGGATGTGGGTGGTCGTCACGCTCGCATCCGCCGCACTGGTCACCGCGCGGGCGCTCGGGCCGCTGTGGCTCGTCGTCATCGTCGCGTTGGCGGCGCTGACGGTCGGCTGGGCGCCGGTGCGGAGCCTGTTCACGACGGCTCGGAGCTACCTCTGGCTCGGGATCATCGCCGTCTTCGGGCTGTTCTCGCTCGGGTGGACGCTGGTCGGCGGCAGCCTCTCCAGCCAGGCCAGGGAGGGCGATGCGCCGCTCGTCGGCGCGGGGTTCCTCGAGGGCGTCGTCTACATGCTCCGCCTCACCGATGAACTGCTCCAGCAGGCCATCGGGGAGTTCGGATGGCTCGACACCGTCATCCCCGCCTGGGCGCTGTGGTCGGTGGCGGCGGTGGTCGGCGCCGTCGTGTTCCTCGCGGTCGGCTCGTCGCAGCGACGCGATGCCGTCGTGATCGCCGTCGTGATCGCGGCCTGCGTGGTCGTGCCGGTGCTCGTCCAGGCGCGCTCGGTCGGTCAGACCGGGATCATCTGGCAGGGCCGGTACGGGTTGTTCCTCTACCTCGGCGCGCTGATCGTGATCTGCCACCTGCTCTCCCGCAGGACCCCGGACCGCATCGCACGGCTCTCGGTGCGGTACACGTGGCTCGGCGGCGTGCTCCTCGCCGCGTTCGGCGCGTACGTCTTCCTGTTCGTGATGTACCGCTACGTGGTGGGCCTGGACGACCGCATCACCGAGATGGTCCTCGCGCCCGAGTGGCAGCCCCCGGGCGGGTGGCCGCTCCTCGTCACGCTGTACGCCATCGCCTCGGCGGCGTATGCGGCCTTCATCGGCCGGCTCGGCGTCCTGGTCGCGCGGCTCGACTCCGACCTCGCGCCCGTCGACGTCGCGGCCGTCGCCCGGGCGACGCAGGGGGACGCGTCGGGGAGCCCCAGCGCATGAGCCGGCAGCGCGTGGCGATCGCGTACGACTGCGTCTTCCCGGTCAACACGGGCGGCGGGGAGCGCGTCTACCGGCGCATGGCCGAGGAGCTCGTGGCCCGCGGCGCGCACGTGACGTACGTCACGCGCGCGCAGTGGCCGCCGACGGAGCCGCCCACGGCTCCGTTCGACGTCGTCTCGGTGTGGCGCGGCGAGATCTACGACGATGGCGGCGTGCGGACGACGCGGAGCGCCGTGGCCTTCGCGTTCGGCCTGTTCCGCCACTTCGTCCGCCACGGGCGCGACGTCGACCTGGTCGTCGTCGCCGCGCTGCCGGTGCTCAACGTGTTCGCGGTCCGCGCGGCGCTCCTCGGACGTCCGGTCGTGATCGCCGTCGACTGGCTCGAGGTGTGGCCCGCACGGAAGTGGCGGGCCTATGCGGGTGCGGTGACGGGGACGGTCGCGGCGGTGCTGCAGTGGCTCGCGGTCCGGCTCGGCGACATCCGGCTGGTGAACAGCGGCTTCACGCTGGCGCGCCTCCGGGCGGCGCTGCCCGGCGCGGACCCGATCGTGCTGGGGCTGCTCGACCTCGCCAGTCCGCCCAACGCCTTCGCCGGTCGCGCGACACCCGAAGCCCGGGGCGATGCGCCGGCCGCGGCCCCGTACGTCGTGTTCGTCGGCCGTCACATCGCGGACAAGCGGCTCGATGCGCTGCCGCCCGCCCTGGCGGTGGCGCGTCGCACGATCCCGGGGCTCGAGGCGCGGGTGGTCGGCACCGGCCCCGAGACGGAGCGCGCGAGGGCGGCGGCCGCGTCGGCGGGGGTCGTCGATGCCGTGCACTTCCTGGGGCGACTGGACGACGACGACCTGGATGCGGTGGTCTCGGGCGCCGCGGCCCTCGTGAACCCCTCCGCGCGCGAGGGGTTCGGGCTCGTGGTCGCCGAGGCGGCCGCCCTCGGCGTGCCCTCGGTGGTCGTGGCGGGCGACGACAACGCCTCGGTCGAGCTCGTCGAGCCGGGCGTCAACGGGGCGGTGGCGACGGATGCCACGGCCGAGGCGCTCGGGGCGGCCATCCGCGAGGTCGTCGACGCCGGCGGCGAGCTGCGCCGATCCACGGCCGAGTGGTTCGCGCGCGAGCGCGAGTCCCGGAACCTCGCCGGTTCGGTCGAGGAACTCCTGCGACGGGCCGAGCGACTGCGCCGGTGACGGCTCAGCCCGCGAGCGCGCGCTCGAAGGAGGCGAGGGTTCCGCGTGCCGTGCGCTCCCACGAGAAGCGCGCCGCACGCTCGAGGCCGGCGCGCGACATCCGCTCCCGCTCCACCGGGTCCGACAGCAGCGAGTCGATCGCTCGAGACAGCGCCGCGCGGTCGCCCGGTCCGACCCATCGCGCCGCGTCACCGCCCACCTCGCGCAGGACGGGGAGGTCGGACGCCACGACCGGGACACCGCGCGCCATCGCCTCGATGAGCGGCAGCCCGAAGCCCTCGAATCGGGTCGGGAAGGCGAACAGGGCGGCCTCCCCGTAGAGGCGCTCCAGTTCCTCGGGGGCCACCCACCGTTCCAGCCGCACGCGCTCGTCGAGCCCGAGCCGGCGCACCTCCGGAGCGAGGGGGTCGTCGTCGTGGCTGCCCGTCACGACCACGCGCGGACGCCGGTCGGCGGGCAGGAGCGCGACCGCCTCGAGCAGTGCGGCGAAGTCCTTGTGGGGCATGCGGTTGCCGATGGCGAGCACGAGGTCGTCCGAACGGCGCACGTCGGCGGATGCCCCGGCCGTCGCGCCGCTCGCACCGCCGGCGAGCGGCACCACGTCGATCCGAGCCCGGTCGAGGCCGAGCAGGTCGGCGAGATCTCCCGCGGTCGACTCGCTCACGGTCAGCACGCGGCGCGCGGCGCGTGCGGCGCCGCGGATCATCCAGCGCAGCACCGGTGCGTACGGACCGGGCACGTACTCCGGGTGCCGGAAGGGGAGCAGGTCGTGCACCGTGAGGACCACGGGGGTCCGGGAGCGGATGGGGCCGAGGTTCGCGGGTGCATGGACGAGGTCGGCGTCGAGTCGGGCGGCGTGGCGCGCGACGTCGAGCACCTCGCCGCGCGCCCACGCGACCCGGTCCTCGCCGGAGCGGCCGGAGGCGACGAGCTCGCCGGGGAACCACGGCGCTCCGGCCTCCGCGAGCTCGGTCGAGGCCAGGCCCACGAACTCGAGGTCGGGCCTGAGGGAGCCGAGCCGCGGGTACAGCTCGCGCACGTACGACTCCATGCCGCCCTTGCGGCCGGTCTGGAAGAGCAGGTCGACGAGGATCCGGGTCATGCTGCGTCGCCGCCCGCCTGCTCGTCCCGAGCGTGCCGCGCGGCGCCTGCGGCATCCGTGCCGGAGGCCGACCCGGCCCGCACCGCCGAGACCCGCCGACGGCGCGCCCCCTCGTAGACGACTGCCGAGACCAGCTCGGCGACGAGCAGCCCGCCGAACACCGCGGCGAGCGATCCGGTGACCAGCGCGAGTCCGGCCAGTGCGAAGGTGATCACCGAGACGAGGGCGCGCAGGCCGGTCACGAGTCGCACCTCCCCGCGCCGCCGCAGCGAGGCGAACGGGATCGTGGTCGCCAGCGACGCCGCGCGCCACGCACAGGCGATGAGGAGCGGCAGCAGCGTCGCCGAGGCGGTCCAGGCCTCGCCGAAGAGGAAGCCGAACACGCCGAGCCACTCCGCGAGGAGGAGCGCGACGATCGCCGCGACGACCGCGCCGGCCGACACGACGATGTCGAGCCCCGAGTGCTCCTTGAGCAGGCGGAGGCGCATGAAGTTCAGCGGGATCGCGAGCAGGCCCGACACGGTCGAGATCGCGGCGAACAGCACCGCCTCGTTCGGACCGAGGAAGGCGAGGATCATCGAGTTGAGCAGCGGGTACACGGCGCCGGTGATCGCCGTGTCGGCGACGACCCATCCCATCACGCGACGCTCGGGTCGGCTCGCCCGGTGCTCGACGGGCAGGCACCGGACGACGGTCGCCGCGACGATGCCCGCGACGAGCGGCGTCAGCGCCCACGCCTGGCCCGCGAAGCCGGCGAGGACGCCGGTGAGCGCACCCGCGCCGACGAGGATCGAGGCCCAGATCTCCCGGCGGTCGAGGCGCTCGGCGACCGAGACGCCGCGGCCGACCTCGAGCGCGGCGACGAGCACGGGCAGGCCGATGCACAGGGATACCACGTTCGGTCCCGTGGCGATGACCGCGATGCCCGCGACGACGGATGCCGCGGCGAGCCAGAGCGGGAAGACGACGCGTCGCTCGGTGCCCGCAGAGCTCAGCCGCGACTCGACGATGACGGCGAACGCCAGCTGGCCCGCGAAGGTCGCGACGGTGACCGCGACCGCGATGACGCCCTGCTCGGCGGGCGTGAAGAGGCGTGAGGCGATCGAGACGGTCGCCGCCGGGATGACCGCGAGGGAGACGCCGCCGAGCAGGGTGATCGCGCTCATGGTGGCGCGGCGGAGGCGCATCGGCGCGGGGGACTCGAGGCTCATCGGCGCACCGCCTGGACCGCGGCGGAGCCGCCGAAGGTGCGGCCCAGTGCGCCCTCCAGCCGACCGACGAACACCCACCAGCCGTCCAGCGCGCCGTACTCGCCGCCGTGGCGGAGGCCGAACGCGAGGCCACCGCCCACGAACGCCGCCCGCCACGGCCACGGGTAGCGCCAGCGCGTGACGACCAGGCCGAGACCGCGGCCGTAGGCGCGGAGCTTGCGTCGGCGCTCCGCGCGCTCGAGTCCGTGGGCGTCGGCGATCCCGCCGACCGCGACCGACGGCGGGAGCCACCGGATCTGCGCCGTCTCCCATGGGAGGCGGTCGTCGATGCGCAGGAGCAGGTCGGTCGCCTCGCCCGCCTGCCAGGGGGTCGGTGCGCCGGTTCCGAGCGAGGGGTCGAACCCGCCGACGGCGTCGAAGAGGCTGCGCCGGAGGAGCAGTCCCATCTCGATCACGTTCCACGCGTTCCATCGGTCGAAGGGCGTGCCCGCGGAGGGGAGGACGAACTTCGGGCCGTGCTCGTCGACGACGGTCATCGCGGCGAGTCGCGTCTCCGCGGGCAGCGCCCGGAGCGCCTCGAGGCTGCCGGCCGGGAACCACGTCGTGTCGTTGGGGAACACGAGGAGTGGGTCGTCGCCGACGAGCGACGCCACGCCGTGGTTGCGTCCTCGTGCGGCGCCGGGATCGCTCGTCGTGACGACGGCACGGCCGCGGCCGGCATCGAAGCGCTCGACCAGCGCCGTCACCTCGGCGAGGTTCCGTTGGGCGACGACCACGAGTTCGTCGCCCGACGCGAGCCGACCCGAGAGCGAGTCGAGGAGGCGCTGCAGCGGTTCGACGCGGCCGAGCGTCGAGACCACCAGTCCGAGTTCCACGATGTCTCATTCTGTACGATGAACTCGCCCTCCCACACCGACAGGATCCACTGCGACATGCCAGCTGCGACCGACACGATCGAACTCTCGATCGTGATGCCCTGCCTGAACGAGGCCGAGACCCTCGCGACCTGCATCGACAAGGCGAACGGGTACCTCGAGCGCAGCGGCGTCGTCGGCGAGGTCGTCGTCGCCGACAACGGCTCGACCGACGGGTCGCAGGAGATCGCGCGGGCGCGCGGCGCTCGCGTGGTCGACGTGCCCGCGAAGGGCTACGGCAGCGCGCTGCTGGGAGGCATCGAAGCGGCGCGGGGCACCTACGTCATCATGGGCGACGCCGACGACAGCTACGACTTCTCGAAGCTCGACGCGTTCGTCGAACGGCTCCGCGCCGGCGACCAGCTCGTCATGGGCAACCGCTTCCGCGGCGGCATCGCCGAGGGTGCGATGCCGCCCCTGCACAAGTACCTCGGCAACCCCGTGCTGTCGTGGGTCGGACGCGTGCTGTTCCGCTCCCCGATCGGCGACTTCCACTGCGGGCTGAGGGGCTTCCACCGGCAGTCGATGCTCGACCTCCACCTGCAGACCACGGGCATGGAGTTCGCGAGCGAGGTGGTCGTGAAGTCGACCCTCGGCGGGCTCAGGGTCACCGAAGTGCCCACGACCCTCGACAAGGACGGCCGCAGCCGGCCGCCGCACCTGCGCAGTTGGCGCGACGGATGGCGCCACCTCCGGTTCCTCCTCATCTTCAGTCCCCGCTGGCTGTTCCTCATCCCCGGAACGGTCGCGTTCCTGCTGGGGCTCCTCGGCACGCTCGCCCTCGCGTTCGGTCCGGTCGTATTCGGGGACGTCGGGTTCGACCTGTCGAGCCAGGTGTACCTCGCCGCGCTCACGGTCGTCGGGTACCAGTCCGTGCTGTTCGCGATCCTGACCAAGATCTACGCGCAGCACGAGGGCTTCCGGATCCCGAGGTCGCGCAACTTCGACCGGCTCGAACGCCGGATCAGCCTCGAGAGCGGGGCCCTCATCGGGCTCGCCCTGTTCCTCGTCGGTCTCGCCATCGCGATCTGGCAATTCGCAGTCTGGGCCGCGGCCGACTTCGGCCCGCTCGATCCCGGCACGACCGCGCGCACGGCCGTCCTCGCCGCGCTCTTCATGATGCTCGGGGCGCAGACCGTCATGGCCGGGATGTTCCTCGGAGTCCTCAAGGTCGGGCTCCGGAAGGAATGAGCACCGGAGCGGATGCCGCGTCGCGACCGGAGGCCCCTGCGGCGACGGTCTCCGTGGCGATCGGCACGCACAACGGTGCGCGCTTCGTCGGCGAGCAGGTCCGCACGATCCTCGCGCAGACGAGGCCGGTCGACGAGATCGTCGTGAGCGACGACGCCTCGACCGACGGCACGGTCGCGATCGTCGAGCAGGCGGTGCGGGAGCATCGCGAGGCCGGCGGCGCCGTCGAGCTCGTCGTGCTCCGCAACGTCGAGCCGCTCGGCGTCACCGCCAACTTCGAGCAGGCGCTCCGCGCAGCGACCGGCGACGTCGTCGCACTGTCCGACCAGGACGACGTGTGGCGTCCCGACCGCATCGCCGTGGCGCTCGCCGCCTTCGCGGAGCGTCCGGCGCTGCGCCTCGTGGCCGCCGACGCCGAACTGGTCGATGCGGACGGGGCCCCCATGGAGGCGACCCTGTTCGGCACCCTCGGGATCGACGAGTCGCTCCGGGCCTCGGTCGACGGCGCGGCCGCGTTCGACGAGCTGCTCCGTCGGAACCTCCTGACCGGCGCCACCATGATGCTGCGGCGCGAGCTGGTCGAGCTCGCGGCGCCGTTCCCGCCGAGCTGGGTCCACGACGAGTGGCTGGCGATCGTGGCATCCGTCTCGGGCGGCGTCGCGGTCAGGCCGGAGCCGCTCATCGGCTATCGGCAGCACGGAGCGAACCAGATCGGCGTGACGGCCCTGGGCTGGGGCGGGCGGCTGGACCGGCTCCGTGCTCCGCGCTCCGAACGCAACGCCCGCTTGCTCGCGCGCGCGATCGCGCTCGCCGAGCGACTGCCGGGGATCGCCGAGCGCGCACGGACGGTCGCGCCGGAGTTCGTCGCGACCGTGGCGGGCGACAAGCTCGCGCACGAGCGCGCACGCTCGGGCCTGCCCGCGGCGCGCTTCCGGCGAGTCGGGCCGGTGCTGCGCGAGTGGCGGACCGGCCGGTACACGCGCTACGGGCTGGGCGCCCAGGACGTGCTGCGCGACCTCGTCCAGCCCGTCTGACGTCGGGTCGGACTCACGCCAGTCTCGCGGGCGAGGCGCCCGCGAGCGCATCCCGCCAGCTCATGTCGCGCGCGGCCTTCACGGCGCAGACGACGAGCAGCATCCAGCCGCCCTCGAGCAGCGCGAAGCTCTCCGCGAAGCTCGTGACGGCGAGGGCGACGAGCGCGAGGGCCGGCCACAGGTAGACGACGCTGCGTCGCGACGAGGCGAGGAGCCACGCCCGGACGAGCGCGACGCCCACGAGCCCGGCGAAGAGCAGTGCGCCGATGACCCCGACCTGGAAGTACGCGTCGATATAGGCGCTGAGCGCCGACGAGTGGTCTCGTCCGACGCCGCGCTCGACCCAGACGTAGGGCGCGGCATCGGGCCAGCGGCCGACCCATCCCCAGCCCTGCAGCGGGTTCACCGCGAGGTAGCGGGAGACCTCGCGCCAGACGTCCAGTCGGACGTCGAACTCGCCGCGCGCGTCGAGCAGTTCGATGATGCGGATGCGCGTGATCCAGCCGACGACGAGCATCGCGACGGCGGAGATCAGCAGCGCGAGCTGCCAGCGCCATCGCGTCTCGGATGGAACGCGGCGCAGGCCGAAGAGCGCGGCGAGCGCGACCAGCGTGACGCCGAGGGCGACGAAGGTCGTGGGGGAGCCGGAGAACAGGAGCAGCAGGCTCGCGAGGACCACGGAGGCGATCGCGCGCCCGGGACGGACGCTGCGCGTGCGCCACTCGACGATGAACGTGATCAGGCCGATGAGCGCCACGAAGCCGAGCAGGTTCCGCGAGCCGAACATCCCCTGGACCGGGCCCAGCGAGGCGATGTTCCCCTGGACGCCGAGGAACGCGATCGGCAGGTCGAGCAGGATGCCGGAGAGCACCTCGAGCGCGAGCGAGACGCCGAGCAGGACCCGCAGCACGTCGCCGAAGGCGCGGACGATCTGGATGGTGTCGCGCATGAGCGCGATGTACACCCCGAGCACGCCGAAGCTGATGAGGTAGCCGACGCCGAGGACGGTGAGACCCGGCGTGTCGCTCCAGATCACCGAGGCGCCGCACCATCCGACGAAGACGAGGATGGTCAGCGGGAGGATGCCGTACCACTCGACCGCGCGCCAGCGCGCGACGAGCGAGATGCCGGCGAGCACGATGAGCGTGGCCAGTGCGGCGATGAGGCCGGGCCATCCCACGAGGGCGCGCACGGCGTGCGTCGAGAACGCCAGCCCGACGGACATGAGCGTCACCGCCTGCGCGAAGCGCGCCGAGCCGGCGAACTCGCGCAGGGCCGACCTCACCGGGGCACCTCCGGGCGCGCCCAGCGCCTCGGCGAGCGGGTCGGCGGCATGGTCGGGAGCGGTTCGGGCGACCACTGCCGCTGCTTGGTCCCCCACGCGATCGCGAGGAGCAGGATCCAGCCCGATTCGATGAGCAGCCGGCTCTCGGCGAGCGACTGCCCGATCAGCGCGACCAGGACGAGCAGCGGGATGAGCGAGATCGCGGAGAACCCGACGGGGTGCCCGCGTTCGTCCCTCGGTCGGTCGACCGCGAGGAACCACGACCTCCAGAGCGCGCCGACGACGATCGAGGCGAAGGCGAGGAGTCCGACGACGCCGAGCTGCATCCACACGTCGAGCCAGGCGTTGTGCGCCTGCAGGTACTCGACGCCGTTGCGGACCGCCAGGCCGTCGAAGGGGTCGACCCACGGCTGCCAGTAGCCGATGTAGCCCCAGCCGAGCACCGGGCGCTCCGCGGCGAGGCCGATCACCGAATCCCAGATGTCGAGGCGGCCGGTGAGGTCCTCGCTCTTGCCGAACAGGCCGAGCAGGGCGTTCCAGAGCAGCCCGACGAGGGCGACGGATGCCACGAGCGCGGCGGCCGCGGTGACGTAGACGGTGCGGCGGCGCTCGGGGCCGACCCGGCGGGCCCACATCGCGAACCCGTACGCCGCGAGCACGAGCACCCCGACGAGCGCGACGGTGGCGGACCGCGTGAGCAGCAGGATCAGGCCGCTCACGACCAGCCAGCCGATGCCCTGGGCGCGGCGCATCCCTCCGCTCGCGAGCAGCGCGGCGAAGAGGATCGCGGCGATCAGCGCGGCCATGCCGAGGAGGTTGCGGTTGCCGACGATGCCCTCGATCGGCCCCCCGTCGAAGAGCATGGCGCGGGACCAGTAGAAGGCCATCGGCAGGTCCCCGGTCGACGCGTCGAAGTCGGGGAAGTTCGGCAGCAGCGGCTCGCGGACGAACACGGCGACCCAGAGCTCGAAGAGCAGCGAGAGCGCGAGCACCCACTTCAGCGCGCTGCCGGCCGCACGGAGCACGCCGTGCCAGCCCAGCGAGAGCGTGAGGGAGAGTGCGGCGATCGTGGTGACGAAGAGGATCGCGAGTCCGAGCGCGGTGCCGCCCGGGTAGTGCGACCAGGCGAGCGAGAGCGTCGCGATGCCGAGGAGGAACAGAGTCGACTTCGGCGTCCGACGCCAGCTCAGGCGGGGTCGTCGGGCGGCCCAGAGCCAGACGGAGCCGACCAGCACGACCGCGACGACCGCGCCGAAGCCCCACCAGCCGAGGAGGTTCCGCCAGAACTGCCCGGCGAACGCGGTGAAGAACACGAACGTGGCGAACGCGCTCTCCAGCACCGGCCGTCGTCCGAGGGTCATGCGCACAAGGGTATCGCGGCGGCCGGATCCGGCCGGCCGCAGCATCGGGTCAGACGAACGCCGCCTCGCCCGTGATGGCACGGCCGACGATGAGCGTGTTCATCTCGCGCGTGCCCTCGTACGAGTAGAGCGCCTCGGCGTCGGCGAAGAACCGGGCCACGTCGTAGTCGAGGACGATGCCGTTGCCGCCGCACACCTCGCGGGCCCAGGCGACGGTCTCGCGCATGGCGGTCGTCGCGTAGGCCTTCGCCAGCGCCGAGTGCTCGTCGCGCTGCTCGCCCGCGTCGAGCATCTGCGAGACGCGCACGACCATGCCGAGCGAGGCCGTGATGTTGCCGAGGCACTTCACGAGCAGGTCCTGGATCAGCTGGTGCGAGCCGATGGTCTTGCCGAACTGCTCGCGCTCCGTGGCGTAGCGAACGGCGGCCTCGTAGGCGCCGATGGCCGTGCCGACCGCTGACCACGCGACCTCGGCCCGGGTCTGCCTGAGCACCGCCGCCGTGGCGCGGAACGAGTCCGCGTTCTGCAGGCGGAGCGACTCGGGAACGCGTACGTCGGTGAGGGTGATGTCGGCGTTCTGCACCATCCGGAGGCTGATCTTGCCCTGGATCTTCGTGGCGGCGTACCCGGGCGTCGAGGTGGGAACGATGAAGCCCTTGACCTGGCCGTCTGCCTCGTCCTTCGCCCAGATGATCGTGATGTCCGAGAAGGTCGCGTTCCCGATCCAGCGCTTCTCGCCGTTCAGCACCCACTCGTCGCCGTCCCGCCGTGCGGTCGTCCGCAGGCCGCGTGCGGAGTCGGAGCCGGAGAGCGGTTCGGTGAGGCCGAACGCGCCGACGACCTCGCCGGAGGCGAGGCGCGGGATCCACTCCCGCCGCTGCTCGGCGGAGCCGGCGACGGAGATCGATCCGGTCGCGAGCCCGTTCTGGACGCCGACGAACGTGCCGATCGACGCGTCGACCCGGGCGAGTTCCAGCGCCACGAACCCGCGGAAGACCGCGGAGTTCTCGAAGGGCGTCGTCTCGTCCCACGCGAACGCGAGCGTGCCGTGGTCCGCGAGGGGCCTGACGACCTCCATGGGGAACTCGGCGCGCTCCCAGTGATCGTTGACGATCGGACGGACGTCGCGCTCGAGCCAGGCGCGGAGCTCGGTGAGCGCCTCCTGCTCGCGGTCGGTCAACAGGGACGCGTACGAGTAGAAGTCGCTCGCGAGCGGCTCGAAGGACATGGCTGCTCCTCAGTCATCGGGGGATGGGCCGAGCGTATGCAGCCACCGGCCGGCCGGCGCAGGGCTTGGTAGTTTGGCCCCAAACCGGGAAAGGAACCCACTTCGCATGTTTGTCGCGATCCGCAACACGCCCCGAGACTATGCGTGGGGTTCCCACACCGCGATCGCCGAGTTCCGCGGGGTGGATCCGACCGGCTCGCCCGAGGCGGAGCTCTGGCTCGGGGCGCACGCCGGCTCGCCCGCCGAGGTGATCGACGCGGATGCCGCGGCTGCGTCCGACCTCGCCGAGCTGATCGCCGCGAACCCCGCGCTCGCGCTCGGACCGGAGCACGCACGCGAGGGGGCCCGGCTGCCCTTCCTGCTCAAGGTGCTCGCCGCCGCGCGCCCGCTCTCGCTCCAGGCGCATCCGACGCCCGACCAGGCGCGCATGGGCTACGGACGCGAGGAGGCGGAGGGCGTGCCGATCGACGCGTTCGACCGCAACTACAAGGACCCGTTCGCCAAGCCCGAGCTCATCGTCGCAGTGAGCGAGCGGTTCGAGGCGCTCTCCGGCTTCCGGCCGCTCGATGAGGTCGCCGGGGTCGTCGAGGCCCTCCGCGCCGCTGATGCGGCCTCGGCCGAACCGCAGCCCGGCGCGCTCGACCTGCTCGCCGCGCGGCTCGACGGCCCCGACGCCCTTCGCGAGAGCGTCGTCTGGCTCCTCCAGGACGGTCGCGGGGAGGACACCGGCGAGGCGGCCTGGCTCATCGAGCGCGTGACCGCGCTCGCCGCGAGCGACGAGGCGCTCGCCTCGCCGTTCGCCGCCTCGTTCCGCACGGTGCTCGACCTCGCCGAGGAGTACCCCGGCGACCCCGGGATCGTGATCTCCCTGCTCCTGAACCGGGTGAGCCTCCGGCGCGGCGAGGCGCTGTTCCTCGACGCCGGCAACATCCACGCGTACCTCTCCGGCCTCGGCATCGAGCTGATGGCCGCGAGCGACAACGTGCTCCGCGGCGGGCTGACGTCGAAGCACATCGACGTGCCCGAGCTCATCGAGGTGCTCGACTTCACCCCGATCGAGCCGCCGCTGCTCGCGCCCATCGAGGCGGCTCCGGGTGTCCTCGAGTACCGCCCGTCCGTCCCGGACTTCACGCTCTTCCGCGTCGAGGGGGCGGATGGGGCGGCGCGCATCGCGCTCTCCGGCCCCGCGATCGTCCTCGCGGAGGGCGCCGGGGTCGAGGTCTCCGGCGCCCACGGGTCGATCGCCGTGGCACGCGGCGAGGCGGCGTTCGCGTCGCCTGACGAGGCGTCGCTCGCCTTCGCCGGCGAGGGCGTCGCCTGGGTGGCGACGGTGCCGCCCGCAATGGGCTGAGCACCTCGCGGTGATCGACGACGGATGCCGCGGCATCCGCTCGCCGTCACCCGACCTGTCGCGGACCGAACACCCGTCGGTACTGGGTCGGCGTGGTCTGCAGCGTCTTCACGAAGTGGTGGCGCATGACGGCCGCGGCGCCGAAGCCGGTCTCGCGGGCGATCTCCTCGAGGGTCAGGTCGGTCTCCTCGAGCAGTTGCTGCGCACGGAGGAGGCGCTGGCGGTTGAGCCACGCGTTCGGCGTCGTGCCGGTCTCGGCGCGGAACTTGCGTGCGAAGGTGCGTGGCGACATGAGCGCCTTGCGGGCGAGGCGGTCGACCGTGAGGTCCTCGTCGAGGTGCTCGAGCATCCACTCGGTGACGAGGGCGAACGAGTCGCTCCTGGCGTCGACGACGGGGGTCTGGATGAACTGGGACTGGCCGCCGTCGCGCTGCGGCGGGACGACCATGCGCCGGGCGACGATGTTCGCGGCGCTCGCGCCGAGCTCGGTGCGGACGATGTGCAGCGCCGCGTCGATGCCCGCGGCGGTGCCGGCGCCCGTGACGACCTTGCCGTCCTGCACGAAGAGCACGTCGGGATCGACCTCGGTGTCGGGGAACATCTCGGCCAGGCGGTCGGTGTACATCCAGTGCGTGGTCGCGCGGCGGCCGTCGAGGACGCCGGCGCGGCCGAGCGTGAAGGCGCCCGAGCAGACGCTCAGCACCCAGGCGCCGCGGTCGACGGCGTCGCGGATGACCCGCAGCACCTCGGGGTGGGCGGGCTCGTCGATGAGCGAGGCGGGGACGGCGACGAGGTCGGCGGTCTCGGCGGCCTCGAGTCCCTCGTGCACGACGACGTCGAAGCCGAGCTTCGTCGAGATGGGCCCGGGCTCCGCGGCGACGACGTGGAAGTCGAACGACGGGCCGCCCTGCTCGGACCGGTCGATGCCGAAGACCTCGCAGATCACGCCGAACTCGAACGGTGCCATCTGGGGGACGGCGATGCACGCGATGGTCTGGAGCACGGATCCTCCTCGATACCGCCACACGGTGGCAGGAATGTGTCGATCAGTGGCGAGTCTGCCACTTTCGGCAGGATCTTGCAAGGCGGAGAATTCCTGCCATGGACATCATCGTGCTGCTGATCATCGCCGGACTCGCGGTGTGGGGCGTCGTCGCGACGCTGCTCCGCCTCGACTCGGACGGCTACGGCCGACCCGAGATCCGAGACCGCGTGCGTCACGTCGATCGGGCCCCGCTGCGTCGCGCCTGACCCCGGCCGCTAGCATCGTCACGACGCCGGAAGCTCCGGCGGCGGAAGGCGGGACATGAGCTGGCTGGTCACCGGGGGAGCGGGCTACATCGGAGCGCACGTCGTGCGCGCGTTCCGGGCGCAGGGCATCGACACGGTCGTCGTCGACGACCTCTCCTCGGGTCGGAGGACCTTCGTCCCCGAGGGCTCGCCCTTCGTCCACGGCTCGATCCTCGACGGCGCGCTCCTCGAGGACACCATGCAGGCGCACGACGTCCGGGGCGTCGTCCACCTCGCCGGCTTCAAGTACGCCGGGGTCTCGGTGCAGCGCCCCCTCCACACGTACGAGCAGAACGTCACGGGCACCGCGCGGCTCCTCGGCGCCATGGCCGCGAGCGGCGTGGATCGGATCGTCTTCTCCTCGAGCGCGGCCGTCTACGGCACGCCGGACGTCGACCTCGTGACCGAGGGCACGGCGAAGCGCCCCGAGTCGCCGTACGGCGAGTCCAAGCTGATCGGCGAGTGGCTGCTCGCCGACCAGGCGCGCGCGACCGGCCTCCGCCACACGTCGCTCCGGTACTTCAACGTCGTCGGCTCGGGCACCGACGAGGTGTTCGACCCGAGTCCGCACAACCTCTTCCCGCTCGTGTTCGACGCGCTGCTCGAGGGGCGCACCCCGCGCATCAACGGCGACGACTACCCGACGCCCGATGGCACGTGCGTGCGCGACTACATCCACGTGGCCGACCTCGCCGACGCGCACGTGGCCGCCGCGCGCCGTCTCGACGCCGGCGAGTCGATCGAGTCGGTCTACAACCTCGGATCCGGCGACGGGGTGTCGGTCGGCGAGATCATGCGAGAGGTCGCGCGGGTGACCGGAAGCGACTTCACCCCCGAGGTCGGACCCCGCCGTGCCGGCGACCCGGCGCGCATCGTCGCGTCGGGCGATCTCGCAGCTCGCGACCTCGACTGGCGGATGCGCCACACGCTCGGCGAGATGGTCGCCAGCGCGTGGTCGGCACGCCGCGCGGCAGCCGTCGGGTGAGGCCGATCACGACTCGGACACGCCTCCAGCGTGTCGCGGTCGGCGTGAAGCCTCGAGGCGGTATTGAGGGTTCTCCATCCACGACTTGACGCCACCGAATTACACCGGTGTAATTGGTGAGACACACCCCTCGGGGATGTCGGTACAACTGGGTGGGAGACGATATGGGCAAGCCTGAATATCGTTCTGGGGTACCTGAGGATTGGTTCGTCGACCCCGTGAGGCTCGGCGTACCGGGGGTTCGCGGGGTCGCAGACGACGACAACCAACTGGCGTGGCAGACCGATGCGCTGTGCGCGCAGACCGATCCGGAGGCGTTCTTCCCCGAGAAGGGCGGTTCCACGCGCGACGCCAAGCGCATCTGCACGGGCTGCGAGGTCCGTTCCGAGTGCCTCGAGTACGCGCTCGCCAACGACGAGCGGTTCGGCATCTGGGGCGGGTTGTCCGAGCGGGAGCGCCGCAAGCTCCGGAGACAGGCCGGCTGACCGTCGGTCGGGGCGTGTCGCCCGCGCTCACGGCACGCCCGCAGCGCTGACGGATGCCGCGGGGGCTGCCGCCTAGGCTGTCCCCGATGTTCCCCAGAGTCACCGCCGTCCTCGTCGTGCAGCACGGCGGCGACCGGCTTCGCGCCACGCTCGACGCGCTGCGATCGCAGACGCGCCGGCCCGACGACCTCGCCGTCGTCCTCATGGACGCCGACGACGCCACCCGTCGGCTGGTCGAGGCGCAGCGGCCCTCGCACGTCGTCTCGCTGGGGGCGCCCCAGCCGTTCGGCGCAGCGGTCGGCGCCGTGGAGCGGACCCTCGGGGAGCCGGACGACGACCGGTCCTCGCTGTGGCTCCTGACGGAGGATTCCGCCCCGGATCCCACCGCGCTCGAAGCGCTCGTCGCGGCGCTCGAGAACGCCCGCACCGCGGCGATCGCCGCGCCGAAGCTCGTCGCGTGGGACGACCCGAGGCGCATCGTGCGCTTCGGGCGGTCGGTCACGCGCGGTGGCCGGAGCCTGGCGATCGTCGACGGCGAACTCGACCAGGGGCAGCACGACGACCTCTCGGACATCCTCGGAGCCGACCCCGCCGGCATGCTCGTCCGGCACGCCGTGTGGCGCCGCCTCGAGGGGTTCGATCCGGCGTTGCCCGTGGTGGACGACGGACTCGACCTGGGCATGCGCGCCCGGCTCGGCGGGCACCGGGTGATCGCCGTGTCGTCCGCGTCGATGCGGTTCGCCGACACCGGCGTCGCGGGCCCCGGGGCCGAGCCAGGTGGTCGAGGCGCTCGTCACCGGGCGCGGGTCGCCCGGTCCGCATGGCTCCATCGACGGCTCTCCGACGCCCCCGTCGCGCTCGTTCCCCTCCATTGGCTCGCGCTGCTGCCCATCGCGCTGCTGCGGTCGCTGCGGCACCTGCTCGTGAAGACCCCCGGCTCGATCCCCGGCGAATTCGCCGCGGCGATCGAGGTCATGGTCGCGCCGCGACGCATCCTGCGCTCGCGGCGCGCCATCGCAGACGTGAAGACCGTGAAGTGGTCCGCGCTCGCGCCGCTCCGGATCCGACCCGACGAGGTGCGGGTGCGACGGCAGCAGGCCGCCGAGGCGCGCCGCCAGCGCGCACGGGGCCGGGTCGACGACCTGCAGTTCCTGCAGACCGGGGGCGGATGGGTCCTGCTCGCCACCCTGACCCTGTCGGTGGTCCTCTTCGCACCACTGCTCGCGTCCGGTGGGATCTCCGGCGGCGGCCTGCTGCCGCTCTCCGACGATCTCGCCTCGCTGTGGCGCAACGCGGCCGCGGGGTGGCGTGACGTCGGCGGCGGCTTCGTCGGCGCGGCCGACCCGTTCGCAGGCGTGCTCGCGGTCCTCGGGAGCGCGGCGTTCTGGAACCCCTCCGCGGCGCTCCTCGGGCTCTGGCTCCTCGCCATCCCGGCATCGGGCCTCGGCGGCTGGTTCGCCGCCTCGCGCCTCACCGAGCGCGCCTCGCTGCGTGTGCTCGGCGGCCTCGCATGGGCGGTCGCGCCGCCGCTGCTCGATGCGCTCGCCGCAGGACGCCCGGCCGCGGTGCTCGTGCACGTCCTGCTGCCGTGGCTCGCCGTGCTGATGTTCGCCGCCGGCACCTCGTGGGCGGCCGCGGCGGCGGCGTCGCTCGTCTTCGCCGCGATCGTCGCGTGCGCCCCGGTCCTCGCGCCCGCCCTCCTGCTGGCCTGGCTGGTGGCCCTCCCGCTCAGCGGCCGCGCCGCCGTGCGGCTCGCCGGCATCCCGCTGCCGGCGCTCGCGCTCGCCCTGCCGCTGGTCGCGCAGCAGGTGGGGCGCGGTGCGCCGTTCTCGCTCCTCGCGGACCCCGGTCTTCCGCACGGCGGAGGTGAGCCGGACGTCGCGCAGATCGCGCTCGGACAGGCGAACGGGACGTGGGGACGATGGGAGGACGCACTCGGAGGGCTCGTGGCGGAGGTCGTGCCGCCGCCGATCCTCCTCGCGGTCCTCCTCGCCCCGCTGGCGCTCGCCGCGATCGCCGTCGTCGCCTCGCGCCGCCTCCGCGGAGGCCTGCTCGCGCTCGCCCTCGCCGCGGCGGGCTTCGCCACGGCGGTGGGCGCGACCCTGGTCCACGTCGCGTTCACCGGCGAGCGGGCCGTGCCCGTGTGGGCGGGCGCCGGCATCAGCGTGATGTGGCTCGGCATCCTCGCCGCCGCGATCCTCGCACTCAGCACCCTGCGCCGGGGCGCGGCGGCGGCCGCGACGGTCGTGGTCGTCTTCGGGATCCTGGCCGTCGCACCCACCGTCGCGGCGCTCGCGCTCGGGCGCACGGCCGTGGGACCGGCACCGGAGCGGACCCTTCCGGCATTCGTCGAGGCCGAGGCGGCCTCGGATCCGCGCGTCGGCACGCTTCGCATGCAGCCGACGGCGGATGGCGGCATCCGCGCCACCATCGAACGCGGCAGCGGCGCCACGCTCGACCAGCAGTCGACGCTCGCGTCCACGCAGCGCGACCTCACGGAGACCACCGAGTCGATCGCGACCCTCGCGGGGAACCTCGCGTCGCGCAGCGGCTACGACGCGAACGCGGCGGTCGAGGAGTTCGGGCTCTCGTTCGTGCTGGTCGGTGCGGCGGACGCGGATGACACCGCTGCGATCGCCGTCGAGCAGCGCGCGCGTGCGGCCCTCGACGGGAACCCGCAGGTCATCCCGATCGGGGAGACCGACTTCGGCCCGATCTGGCGCTTCGTGGATGCCGATCCGGCGGCGCCCGGGGCGCGCATCCCGGACGCGGGACCCCTCGCGGGCTGGATCGTGACGGGCCAGTTGGTGGTGATCGGAGCGGCGCTCCTGCTCTCGATCCCGACCGGCGGAGGTCGGGAGCCCGATCGCAGGCCGCCGTCGGTGCGCCGTCGGCGGCGGCCGGCGAGGGTGCCGGCATCGGACGACGTGACGACGAGCGAGGACGCGGACGTCGACCGTTCGGCGCCGGATGCCGTGAGCTCGGGCGTAACGCCGCCCGAGGAGCACCCGGACGCCGAAGCCGACGAATCCGCACGACCCGATGACGAGGACGGAGGTGACCGCCGTGCCGACGAGGCGTGACGTGATCCGGGGGAGCGTCCGAGCGGTCGCGGCGCTGGCCGCGGGCGGCCTCGCCGCAGGCGCGCTGATCGCGGCATCGACCCTGCCGTTGCCCGTGGTCGTGGCCGAACCGCCGTCGACGGTCGTCCAGCCCGCGGAGAGCCGCCAACTCCGGGTGTGTCCGGGGCCCCTGCTGTCCCTCGCGGACGACGCCGCATCGGCGGCCACCGCACGGTCGGTTGGCCCGCCCGCACTCGCCGTCGCGGCCGACCCGGAGAGCGCCGCGATCGAACAGGTGCCGCTCGACGCGCCCGACAACGCAGCCGCGGCCACGGACGGCGGCCCGGTCGCGATCTCGGCCGAGCCCGGCGCGGTGCTCGCCGGGATGCTCGCCGGCGCGCAGTCGCAGACCCCGGCCACCGAGTCCCTCCTCGGGCTCGCGGCGGCGGCGTGCGTCGAGCCGGCATCCGATTCATGGCTCCTCGCGGGCGCCACCGACGTCGGGCGGTCGGGCCTCGTGCTGCTCGCCAACCCGGGCGAGGTCGCCTCCACGGTCGACCTCCGGGTGGTCGGCGAGACGGGCGCGGTCGAGGCTCCGTCGGGGCTCGGCATCGTCGTCCCCCCGGGCAGCCAGCGCGTCGTCTCGCTCGCCGGCCTCGCGCCGAGCGTTCGCACGCCGGTCGTCCACGTCACCAGCGCGGGCGCGCCGATCGCCGCGGCACTGCAGCACTCGGTCGTGCTCGGCCTCGAGCCCGCGGGCGTCGAGTTGTCGACCCCGGTCGCCCCGCCGGCGATGCGACAGGTCGTGCCCGGGTTCGTCGTGGCCGACGCACGGGGCGTCGCGCCCGACGACGACCACGCCGAGGGCGACGACCACCCCGCCCTCCGACTGTTCGCGCCCGACCAGGCCGAGGCCTCCGCGGTCGTCGAGGTCCACGACGAGGGCGGCGCCGTCGTCTCGCAGGTCGACGTCACGCTCGCCCCGGGCCAGGCGACGGACCTCCCGCTCGGCACCCTCGAACCCGGCTCGTACACCGTCGTCGTCGACGCCGATGCCCCGGTGGTCGCGGCAGCCCGTTCGACGGTCCTGGGCCAGGGCGAGGACCCGATCCTCGCCGACCTCGCGTGGTCGGTCGCCACCGGCGCGCTCCTCGACCGCGCAGCGGTCGCGATCCCGGACGGGCCCGGAGCGTCGCTCCGACTCTCGAACCCCGACGACGAGGAGGTCGCCGCGACGGTCACGATCGACGGGAGCGAACGCTCGGTCGCGGTTCCGGCCGGCGGTTCGGCCTCCGTCGCCGTGCAGGGGGGCGATCGCGTCATCCTCGACGGCGTCGAGGGGATGCACGCGGCGGTCACCTTCGAAGGCGGCGACGTGCTCGCGTCCATGCCGGTCGCCCCGCCCGGCCCCCTCGATTCCCCGGTGCGCGTGTTCCCGCAGTAGGGCGAGGCCGTCGCCGGGAGGCGCCGCGGCGGCTCAGGGGTGGACCGGGCGCATCACAGGTGGCGGTACCGACCCGGCGCGAGCTCCCACGGATCACGCCCGAGGAACTCGGCGACCGCCCGGAAGACGCAGCTCTCCACGAGGAGCCGCTCGTCCTTCTCCTCGCCCTCCTGGGTGCGGAGGAAGCGCACGATCGGCAGTCGGTAGAAGACGATCCGGCGATCGTCGTGGTACACGCGCCACCGGTCGACGTGATCCTCGTGGATCGCCTCGGCCGGCGCATCGGCGACCTGGAACGAGACGCCCTCGAGATCGGGCCAGAGCCCGCGGAGGTAGGCCGCCGTCGAGGCGAGCGTGACGTCGAACTCGTCGATGCGGGTGCGGAGCGGCGGGAGGTGGGGGCCGGTCACCGCCGAGCGCATGCCGCGGCCGTGACGGTCGCGCGACAGGCGCCTCCGCGAGGCCGACGTCGCGGCGACACGACGGGAACGGGGCATGGCCTCCATCGTAGCGGCCGCCCGGATCGATACGCTGGGGTCGCCATGAGACGTTGTTCGCGCACCGCATGCACCGCCGAGGCGGTCGCGACCCTGACGTACGACTACGCCGATTCGCTGGCCGTGCTGGGGCCGTTGTCGTTCACGCGCGAGCCGCACTCCTACGATCTTTGCGCGCGCCACGCCGACCGGACGTCCGCTCCGCGAGGCTGGCAGATCATCCGGCACGTGACCCTCGGTGAGGTAGGGTTCACCGCATGAATCCCCCCGCGAACCCGCGCGCTCGCGCGCGCCTCGAAACGATCGTGAAGGCCTACGACGTCCGAGGCATCGTCGGCGACGCGCTCACCGCCGAGGTCGTCGAGGCGCTCGGCGCCGCGTTCGTGGACGAGGTCGGCGCAGGGGGCGACCGCGTCGTCGTGGGACACGACATGCGCGACTCCTCGCCGGCATTCGCCGAGGCGTTCGCCCGCGGGGCGGCCGCCCGTGGCGCCGACGTCGTCGCGATCGGGCTCTGCTCGACCGACGAGAGCTACTTCGCGTCGGGCACGCTGCACGCGCCCGCGGCGATGTTCACCGCCAGCCACAATCCGGCCGCGTACAACGGCATCAAGTTCTCCCGAGCCGGCGCCCAGGGCATCTCGCTCGACACCGGTCTCGCCGCCATCCGCGACCGCGCCGCGGACTTCCTCGACGGAGGCATCCCCGTCGTGCCCGAGCCCGGCGGCATCGAGCAGGCCGACGTCCTCGCCGACTACGCGCGGCACCTCCGCACCCTGGTCGACCTCGGCGGCATCCGCCCGCTGAAGGTCGTCGTCGATGCCGGCAACGGCATGGGCGGGCTCACGGTCCCCGCGGTCCTGGGCGAGTCGGCGGGCCTGCCCGCACTCCCGCTCGAGATCGTCCCGCTCTACTTCGAGCTCGACGGCACGTTCCCGAACCACGAGGCCAATCCGCTCGATCCCGCCAACCTCGTCGACCTGCAGCGCGCGGTGCGCGCGCACGGGGCCGACCTCGGCCTGGCGTTCGACGGCGACGCCGACCGGTGCTTCGTGGTCGACGAACGCGGCGAGGCCGTCGACCCCTCGGCCGTCGCCGCGATCGTCGCACTCCGCGAGATCGCCCGCGTGCGGGCCCTGGGCGAGACCGAACCCACCGTGATCCACAACCTCATCACCTCGCGCTTCGTGCCCGAGACGGTCGAAGCGGTCGGCGCCGTGGCCGTGCGCACGCGCGTCGGCCACTCGCTCATCAAGGACCGCATGGGCGAGACCCGCGCCGTGTTCGGTGGCGAGCACTCGGCCCACTACTACTTCCGCGACTTCTGGGGCGCCGACAACGGCATGCTCGCAGCCATGCACCTGCTCGCCGAGTTCGGCTCGCAGGCGGAGCCGCTCTCGGCCATGTCCGCGCGGTTCACGCCCTACGCGCTCTCCGGCGAGATCAACTCGACCGTCGCCGACGTCCCCGCCGCGTACACGCGCATCGTCGAGGCCTTCACCGGCCGGGTCGAGTTCGACGAGCTCGACGGGCTCACCGCGACGGGCATCACCGCCGAGGACGAGCCGTTCTGGTGGTTCAACGTCAGGCCGTCGAACACCGAGCCGCTGCTCCGGCTCAACGTCGAGGGCGAGGACGACGCGACCATGTCGGCGATCCGCGACGAGGTGCTCGCGCTCATCCGCGCCTAGCCGGCGGGCGGCGGTCGGATGCCTCGGGCCCGAGCGGCTGCGACAATGGACGGCATGACCCTCGTCACGCCCTCCGCGACATCCGCACTGCCCTTCAAGGTCGCCGACCTCTCGCTCGCCGAGGCGGGCCGGCACCAGCTCCGACTTGCGGAGAACGAGATGCCGGGGCTCATGGCGCTCCGCGCGGAGTACGGCGAGTCGAAGCCGCTCGCGGGTGCCCGCATCGCGGGGAGCCTGCACATGACCGTCCAGACCGCGGTGCTCATCGAGACGCTCGTGGCGCTCGGCGCCGAGGTGCGCTGGGCGAGCTGCAACATCTTCTCCACGCAGGACGAGGCGGCCGCCGCGGTCGTCGTCGGTCCCGACGGCACCGTCGACGAGCCCGCCGGCGTGCCGGTGTTCGCCTGGAAGGGCGAGACGCTGGAGGAGTACTGGTGGTGCACCGACCGGATCTTCGACTGGAGCGCCGAGGCCGAGGCCGCGGGCGCCGACTGGATCGGCCCGAACATGATCCTCGACGACGGCGGCGATGCAACGCTGCTGGTCCACCGCGGGCGCGAGTTCGAGGCCGCGGGCTCCGTGCCGGCGTCGGCGGAGGACGCGAGCGCGGAGTACCGCGTCGTGCTGGACACCCTCCGCCGATCCCTCGCCGCGAGCCCCGACCGCTGGACCCGCATCGCCGCCGAGCTGCAGGGCGTCACCGAGGAGACCACGACCGGGGTGCACCGCCTGTACGAGCTGCACGCCGACGGCGAACTCCTTTTCCCGGCGATCAACGTCAACGACTCGGTGACGAAGTCGAAGTTCGACAACAAGTACGGCATCCGGCACTCGCTGCCCGACGGCCTGAACCGCGCGACCGACGTCCTCATGGGCGGAAAGGTCGCGTTCGTCGCGGGCTACGGCGACGTGGGCAAGGGCGCTGCCGAGGCGCTGCGCGGACAGGGCGCGCGCGTCATCGTCTCCGAGATCGACCCGATCACTGCGCTGCAGGCCGCGATGGACGGCTATCAGGTCGCGAGGCTCGAGTCCGTGATCGAGCAGGTCGACATCCTCGTCACCGGCACCGGCAACAAGGACGTCGTGCGGCTCGAGCACCTGCTGGGGTTGAAGCACCTCGCGGTCGTCGCCAACGTCGGCCACTTCGACAACGAGATCGACATGGCCGCGCTCGAGTCGCTCGAGGGCGCCGAGCGGGTCGAGATCAAGCCGCAGGTGCACGAGTGGCGCCTGCCGACCGGTCGCAGCATCCTCGTGCTCTCCGAGGGGCGGCTGATGAACCTCGGCAACGCGACCGGGCACCCGTCCTTCGTGATGTCGAACTCGTTCGCGAACCAGGTGCTCGCGCAGATCGAGCTCTGGACGCGCCCCGACGCGTACCCGATCGGCGTGTACGTGCTGCCCAAGCACCTCGACGAGAAGGTCGCGCGCCTGCACCTCGACGCGCTCGGCGTCGAGCTGACCGTGCTCACGCCCGAGCAGGCGGCCTACATCGGCGTGCCGGTCGAGGGGCCGTACAAGGTCGACCACTACCGGTACTGATCGCGAGGCGGATGCCGCGGCGCATCAGCGCTCGGGGAATCCGTTCGGCCGCGACTCGAGCACCGGCTCCAGCGCGGTCATGCGCGCGTCGACCAGTGCGAGGGCCGCGAGGTCGCGATCGCGTCGGAGCGCCGCGAAGCCGGCGAGCAGGAGCTCGGGTTCGACGTGGGGGATCGGCGAGACGAACGGGGCGACCTCGGCCGCGAGCGACGCGGCCACGCGCTGCCTGCTGGCGGGCGCGAGGTGCGGGGCGTTGCGGAGGAACGTGGCGACGCGGCGCGCGAGCGGGTCGGGCAGTCGCCCGACGTCGGCGACCGTGGCCCACGCGACGAGCGCGTCGGGCACCCCGAACGACGCGGGCACGTACGCCCGCACGCGCTCCACCTGGCCGTGCGTGCCCGCGAGGATGTCGCCGAGCCGCTTCGAATCCGGGTTCAGGAATCCGACGAGCACCGCGAGCCCGCCGAAGGTGAGCCAGATCTCGAGCACGCCCGTGAGCGCGCGGATCAGGGCGTGGCGGAAGCCGATCGACCCGCCGTCGTCGCGGACCACGCGGATGCCCATGACGAGCTTGCCGACCGAGCGGCCGCGCGAGGCCGTCTCCACCGCGGTGGGCAGCACGACGATGCACGTGACGAGGAGCGCGATGCCGACCGCGCGGAACGCGGCCTCGTCGAGGTCGAGCCCCGAGATCGCGAGGAGTGCCAGCAGCCCGACGACGATCGTGAGGACCACGTCGATCGCGGCCCCGCCCGCGCGCATGACGGCGCTCGCGGGGCGGAGGTCCAGCGCCACGGCCTCGCCGGTGAGCACCGCCTCGTCGTCGAGCGCGACAGAGGTCCGCGCGGGGGCGGCGTCGGCGGGCATGGCTAGTATTCAAGCAGATGGACCTCGACGCGCTCGCGACCGCCCGCCACGACGACTGGGAGCGGCTCGACGCGCTCTCGAGGAGGTCGCGTCCGAGCGGCGCGGAGGCCGACGAGCTCATCGAGAGGTACCAGTCCGCGGCGGCCGACCTCTCCCTCGTCCAGGCCACCGCGGGGTCGACCGCGCTCGGGGAACGGCTCTCGCTCACCCTCGCGCGCGCCCGATTGCGGTTCACCGGCGTCGCCGAGAACCCGCTCCGCCAGCTGTCGCACTTCGCCCTCGTCGGGCTGCCCGCCGCGCTGTACCGGGTGCGCTGGCTGACCCTCGCCGTCGCGCTCGCGACGTTCGCGGTGTCGGCGTTGTACGCGACCTGGGTGCTCGCCGACCCGCGCGTGCTCGCGAACCTCGGTAGCGAGGAGGAGCTCCGGCAGGTCGCCGAGGAGGGCTTCGTCGCCTACTACTCCGAGAACCCGGCCGCGTCCTTCGCGGGGGCCGTCTGGACCAACAACGCGTGGATCGCGGCGCAGTGCGTGGCGTTCGGCATCACCGGCGTCTGGGTGCCCTGGGTGATCCTCCAGAACGCGCAGAACCTCGGCCTGACCGCGGCGATCATGTTCGCCTACGACGAGGCCGACACCTTCTTCCTCTACATCGCCCCGCACGGCCTGCTCGAGCTGGCGTGCGTGTTCGTCGCGGCCGCGGCCGGGCTTCGGATCTTCTGGGCGTGGGTCGCCCCGGGCGCACGCACGCGTGGCGCCGCCGTCGCCGAGGACGCACGCGCCCTGTTCTCGGTCGCGATCGGGCTGGTCTTCTTCCTGTTCCTCGCCGGGGTCATCGAGGGGTTCGTCACGCCCGCACCGTGGCCGTGGCCGGTCAAGATCGGGATCGGTGCGATGGCGCTCGCGCTACTGCTGTTCGCCATGCTCGTGCTCGGGCGCCGCGCGGCGCGAGCCGGCGAGACGGGCGACCTCGCCGAGTTCGACGCGGGGTCACGGCGCGCGACCGCCGGCTGACGTGCGATCGCCGGACGACTCGCGACCGGTGATCGCCGCGGCACCCGCTACAGCTGCCCGGCGGCCTTGAGCTCGAGGTACCGGTCGGCGAGCGCCGGGGGAAGGTCGGCAGGGCCGGCGGCCACGGTCGACGCGCCGAGCCGTCGAACGGCCGCCGCCACGCGATCGGCATCGAGACGGGTCCGCTCGGCCGCCGCGGCCGCGTAGACGTCGGCGAGCTCGTCGCGACGCCGGACGGCGGCCTCGAGGGTCGGGTCGGCCACGGATGCGACGACGACGCGATGCCGCGACGCGAGTCCGGGGAGCACGGAGAGCAGGCCGCGTGCGCTGCCGGTCGAGTCCGCCGCGGTCAGGAGGACCACGAGCGCGCGGCGGCTCGTCACCCCGCGGATCTGCGCGGGAACCCCCGCCCAGTCGGCCTCGATGAGCTCCGCGTCGACGTCCGCCATCGCGTCGACCATGCGCGCGAGCAGGTCCGGGCCGCTCGCACCGTGCACGCGCCCGCGCAGCCGGCGGTCCCACAGCAGCAGGTCCACGCGGTCGCCCGCGTGCGTGGCGAGGGCGGCGAGCAGGAGCGCCGCCTCGTAGGCGGTGTCGAGGCGCGGCTCGTCGCCGATGCGCGCCGCCGCCGTCCGCGACGTGTCGACGACGATCACGATCCGCCGATCGCGTTCCGGCCGCCACGTGCGGACCATGAGCTTCGCAGACCCGGGCGACTCCGGATCGGACCGGCGTGCGGTGGCTCGCCAGTCGATCGATCGCACGTCGTCGCCGCGCACGTACTCGCGAAGGGAGTCGAACTCCGTTCCTTGGCCGCGGATGAGGATCGGAGTCCTTCCGTCAAGCTCGCGCAGTCGGGTGAGGCGAGAGGGGAGATGCGCCCGGGAGTGGAACGGCGGCAGCACGCGGATCCGGCCGGGCGCCGCAAGGGTCGCCTGCCGGGCCCACAGGCCGAGCGGCCCATGCGAACGGACCGTGACGGCTCCGGTGACGCGGTCGCCGCGGCGGGTCGGCGTGAGTGCGAGCACCACTCGCCGCCCCTCGGCGGCGGGGACGTCGACGCGAGCGCGGTTGCGCCCGTGGACGCCGGCCGACGGCGGCCAGCCGTCCCTCACCTCCGCGCGGAGCCTCCGCCGTCCGAGGTTCCTGAGCACCAGCTCGGACCGGACCGTCTCGCCGAGGCGAAGCCGCGGCGGAAGTTCGCGCTCGACGGCGATCAGGCGCGGGGATGCCGCGATCGCGAGGTCGATCGCGCCCAGTCCGATCGCGACGACCAGCCAGACCACGAGGGCCGCCCATGCGGCGCCCGCATCGCTGCCGAGCAGCACGACGGGCACGACGCCGAGGGCGACGAGCAGGCTGAAACGTCCGGTGAGCGCCATCGTCAGAGCGGGACCTGCACCTGCTGCACGACGGATCGCAGCACCTGGTCCACCGACACGCCCTCGAGTTCCGCCTCCGGGCGGAGCTGCACGCGATGGCGCCATGCCGGCAGCAGCATGGCCTGCACGTGGTCGGGCGTCACCTTCTCGACACCGGTCAGCCACGCCCACGCCTTCGCTGCGGCGAGCAGGCCCGCGACGGCGCGGGGGCTCACGCCGAGTCGCATCGAGGGGCTCCGTCTCGTGGCGCGTGCGAGGTCGACGACGTAGGCGAGCACGTCGTCGGCGACGCCGACGCGGCGGGCGGCCGCCCGGGCGGCGAGGAGTTCGGCCGCGCCGAGCACCGGTTCGACGCCCGCGGCGGCCAGGTCGTGCGGGTCGAAGCCGTCGGCGTGGCGTCGGAGCATGGCGACCTCCGCCTCGCGCTCGGGCACGTCGAGCACGAGCTTCAACAGGAACCGGTCGAGCTGGGCCTCGGGCAGGGCGTAGGTGCCCTCGTACTCGATCGGGTTCTGGGTGGCGGCGACGAGGAAGGGGCGGGGCAGCGGGCGCGTCACCCCGTCGACCGAGACCTGCCGCTCCTCCATGGCCTCGAGGAGCGCCGACTGCGTCTTGGGGGGCGTGCGGTTGATCTCGTCGGCCAGGAGCAGGTTCGTGAACACCGGTCCCTCCCGGAACGCGAACTCGCCCGATCTCGGGTCGTACGCGAGCGACCCGGTGACGTCGCCGGGCATCAGGTCGGGCGTGAACTGCACGCGTCGCGTCTCGAGGCGCAGCGTCCGGCTCAGGGTCCGCACGAGCAGCGTCTTCGCGACGCCGGGGACGCCCTCGAGCAGCACGTGCCCGTCGGCGAGCAGCGCGATGATGAGGCCGGTCACGGCGCCGTCCTGGCCGACGACCGCCTTGCCCACCTCGGTGCGGACACGGTCGAGCGCACCGCGCAACTGCGCGTCGTCGGGGGTCGGGTCGGTCATGGTCGCCTTCCTGTCGGGTCGGTGGCTTCGAGGGCCTGATCGGGTGAGATCGCGGCGTGCACGGCGCGTTCGAGTCCGTCGAGGTCGCGAGCGAGGCGGACCAGGTCTCGGTCGCCCTGCGGTTCGGCGTCGACGAGCAGTGCGCGAACGGACGCCGCGGGTCGTCCGGTCGTGCTCGCTGCGGCCGCGACCACGGCGTCGACCTCGGCCGACCGCGGCAGGCGGAGTGCGGCGGCCAGTCGCCGGATGGAGCCGATCCGCAGCTGGTCGAGTGAACGCAGCCTCGCCGAGCCCCTCGCGTAGAGGCGAGCCCGGCCCTCGCCGGTCTCGGATGCCGGGACGTGCACGGGGAGGTCCTCGACGACCAGCGGGCCGAATCGCCGACCTCGCCAGATCCCCGCGGCGACGGTGACCACCACGAGGAGGACGAGGACCGGGCTCACCCAGCCCGGAGTCAGCTCGGCGAGGCTCGGCGCGTCCGCGGCATCCGCGTCACCGGGCCCGGGGAGGTACCAGGCGACCGCGTCGCGCTCTCCGAGCAGGCCGATCGCGAGGGCCGCATTGCCGGCCTCGTCGATCGTCTCGTTCGCGAACGGCGTCGTGGCGCCCACCAGGACCACCTCGGCGCCGTCGGGGGAGGTCCCGGCGACGACGGCGAATCCATCGCCCGACGGGAAGCAGCCCGCGAATCCGGATGCCTCGGCGTCATCGTCGATCGCCAGCAGGCGTTGACCGTCGGAGAGCGCGCCGGCTCGGTCGGCGGCCGGCAGTGCGCACGCGGCGTCCGCGGGAGCGTCTCCCGCGGCCCCGGCGAGTCGGACTCCGGGCGCGAGGACCTCGAGGGCGGCGAAGTCCGGCCGCGCCACGACGATGCGGTCGGCGACGGAGGCGAGTTCGCGGACGCGCTCGCGATCGAGCACTCCGAGGTCGTCGTGCAGGAGGATCGTCGCTCCGCCGCGTGCGGCGTCGAGCGCGCCATCGAGGCTGCGCACCTGGCCGACCTCGACGCCCCGGTCGGCGAGGACGCGGGCGAGCGCCTGCGCGCCGCCGGGCGCCGGGTTGTCGGCCGCGAGCGGAGACCCGGGCGCTCGGACCGCGCCCTGGACGACGACCAGGACCAGGGCGCCGGCGAGGAGTGCGAGCGCGATGACGATCCAGGTCCGCCCGCGTCGGAGCGTTCGGCGCACGCCGGGCGTGATCGCGGGGGCCGGCCGGTCGGATCGGGTGCGAGCCGTCGACGCGGTCTCGGCCTCGCGAGCGGCGCTCACGTTCCGGCTCCGATCGGCGTCGTCGGTGCGGTGAGCGGGTGCGCCCTGCCGAGTTCGGCGTCGAGTGCGGCGACCTCGGCGTACGCGTCGGCGTCGCCGGTGCGGCCGAGGTAGCGCACTCCGTCGAACGCGTCGGCGGCGTGCTCGACTGCGGGCCCGTGTGCCGGGAAGGGCACGGCCGCCGCGCGAGCCATCCCGTGCGCCGTCGTGCCGGGGTGCACGCGCACGAGTTCGCGCTCGACGAGGGCGCGCATGAGCGCTCGGAAGCGCTCCTCGATCGCGAGCGCCCACTCGCCGGACGCCGCGGCCCGCTCGGCCGCGACGCGGAGCGTCGCGGCATCACGGAGGTCGTCGTCGTCGAAGAGCGCGATCCCGGCGGGCGCGCGTCGTCGCAGGCGCGGGAGCCCGAACACGAGGAGGCCGAGGCCCACCAGCCCGGCGACGACGAGCACCGCGATGAGCGCGAGCGTCGGAACCGGCAGCCCGGAGGCGCCGCTGAAGAGACTCGCGATCCAGTCGCGCACCGCCTGCGCCGCGAGGTCGAAGAGCGTCGGTTCGGCCGCGCGGTAGACCGGATCGGCGAGTTCGTCGACCACCCAGCGGCGCGCCTCGGGCGCGTCGGGGTCGAGCGGCGGCTCGAGCCGCGCGAGCGCGGTCAGGACCACGTCGGGGTCGGATCGCCCGTCGGGACCGGTGCGAACGGGTCCGTCACGGGTCGGCCCGCCTCCCTCGCCTCCACGTGACGCTCGAGTTCGAGGTCGAGTCCCTCGGAGCGCATCCGGAGGTCGATGTAGATCACCGCGATCAGTGCGGCCTGCACGACGGCCACGATCGCGCCGATGAGGATCGAGAGGACGGTGCCCACCAGTGTCGAGGCGATCGTCACCGCCTCGTACGTGGCGCCCGCAGTGGGGTCGAGGATGACGGCGAGGATCGTGCCGCCGAGCATCGGCACCTGCACGACGGTCTGCGCGATCGTCGAGACGATGAGCCCGACGAGGAGGATCAGGCCGAAGGTGCGCCAGAAGTGCCCTGTCGTGAGCTGCCACGAGCGTCGCACCGACTGCCCGATGCCCGCACGCTCGAGCACGATCACGCTCGGCACGAGCGCCAGCTTGGTCCCCAGCCACGCGGCGAGCACGGCGAGCCCGAGCAGGAGCAGCATCACGACGAGCAGCACGCCGGCGATCGCGAGCGGGTCGGGTGCGATGAGGGCCGTCATGACGACGATCGTGGCGAGCAGGGCGAAGACGCCGAGCACGATGACGCTCACGAGCAGGGTCCAGCCGATGAGCGGACCGATCCGACTCGCGGCGCGCCGCCACAGCGCGCCGAACCCGAGCCGCTCGCCCAGGGTTCCGCTCGCGACCTCGATGACCATGACGCCCTGCAGGAACGCCCCGGCCACGACGCCGACGGCGAGCGGGACGAGCGTCAGCAGGACGAGCCATCCGATCGTTCCGGCCATGACCGCGTCGAGGTCGGCCGCGCTCGCCGACTCGATGCGCCCGATCGCGAGGACGAGGAACGGCACGAAGACCGCGGCGGTCGCGACGACGGAGGCCAATTGGACGACGAGGCCCGTGCCGAACACCGGGGCGGGGTTCCGCCGGAGGGTCCGGAACGGCGCCCAGAGCAGCGTGCCGAAGCCCATGGGCCGGAGCGGCAGCAGGCCGGGCTTCGGCGGCGGGGTCCATCCGCCGGTCGGCGCGCCGTACCCGGTCGGCGTCGGTGCGCCGTACGCGGGCGACGGCGGGACGGCGGCGCCCGGGGGGAGCGGGGGCGGCCCGTATCCGGTGCTCGCCGGGGGAGCGGGGGGATGCCACTGCTGATCCGACACGTGCGTCGTGCTCCTTCCCGGGGGATTCCACAATGCTGCCACAGGCCGCCCACGGCCGACGCGTCGCCTCGAACGGCTACGCTGGTGCCACTGGACCGCCGCCCGGTCCGCGTGCCGGAACCCACGGAGAACGAACGCATGACGCCTCGCGTACTCGTCGTCGACGACGACACGGCCCTCGCCGAGATGATCGGCATCGTGCTGCGCACCGAGGGGTTCGACCCGGTGTTCTGCGCCGACGGCGGCGGTGCGGTCGCGGCGTTCCGCGACGCCAAGCCCGACCTCGTGCTCCTCGACCTCATGCTGCCGGGAATGGACGGCATCGAGGTGTGCGGTCGCATCCGGGCCGAGAGCGGCACGCCGATCATTATGCTGACGGCCAAGAGCGACACCGCCGACGTCGTCAAGGGCCTGGAGTCAGGCGCCGACGACTACATGGTCAAGCCCTTCAACCCGAAGGAGCTGGTGGCCCGCATCCGGACGAGGCTCCGCCCGGCGCCCGACACGGTCGTCGACACGATCTCGGTCGGCGACCTCGAGATCGACGCGGCCGGACACGAGGTCCGGCGCGGGGACGAGCGCATCAACCTCACGCCGCTCGAGTTCGACCTGCTGCTCACGCTCGCATCGAAGCCCCAGCAGGTCTTCACGCGCGAGATGCTGCTCGAGCAGGTGTGGGGCTACCACTACAAGGCCGACACGCGACTCGTGAACGTCCACGTGCAGCGCCTGCGCGCCAAGGTCGAGCACGACCCCGACAACCCGCGGATCGTGATGACCGTCCGCGGCGTGGGCTATCGCGCCGGCGCCACGACCTGAGGCGGGTCGCGCCATGTCCACCGCGGCAGGTCCGGCGCAGCGCGCCGCCGGATGGCTCCGCGAACGCATCCGGCGCTTCTCGACGCTGTGGCGCCGGTCGCTGCAGTTCCGCACCGTGCTCATCACGCTCGGGCTGTCGAGCCTGGCGATCCTGGTCATCGGCTTCACGATCTCGTTCACCGTCGCGTCGAACCTCTTCCAGGCCCAGGTCGAGGACGCGCTCGGAGCGTCGGCGACGGCAGCCGCAGCCGCCCAGGGCATCCTCGATTCATCGGACGCCGCCGACCGGGCGACCGTGCAGGCCGTCACCAACGACGCGATCGAGACGGTGATCGGGGTCTCCGGCAGCCCGGACATCGCGCTGTTCCGTGCGCCCGGAACGACGCCGGTCGCACTCGCGCCTCCGGACTTCCTCAGTCCGGACCTCGGCGGGAAGATCTCGCCCGAGCTCCGGGAGCGAGTCCAGGAGAACCCGGAGACCCAGTTCTGGCAGTCGGTCGAACTGGTCGGCGGCGACGACGAGCCGGTCCCGGGCATCGTGGTGGGCAGGGACCTGGTGATCCCCGGGGGCGCCGGGCGCTACGAGCTGTACATCGGCTACGACCTCGCGGACGCCGCGCAGACCCTCGCGTTCATGCAGCTCACCGGAGCGATCGGCGCGGTCGCGCTGATCGCGCTCCTCAGCGCGATCACGCTCATCGTCGTCCGTTGGGTGATCGAGCCCATCCAGGCCGTCTCGGCCACGAGCCGGCGACTGGCCGCGGGAGATCTCGGCGTCCGGCTGCCCGCCAAGGGAGAGGACGAGCTGGCGGCGCTCGCGGAGTCGTTCAACGGCATGGCGGACACCCTCCAGGCACGCATCCGCGACCTCGCGGAGCTGTCGGTCATGCAGCAGCGCTTCGTGAGCGACGTCTCGCATGAGCTCCGCACGCCGCTCACGACCATCCGGCTCGCCGGCGAGGTGCTGTACGGCCAGCGCGAGGACTTCCCGCCCGCGACCGCCCGGACCGCGGAGCTCCTCAAGACCCAGACGGAGCGGTTCGAGACGCTGCTCGCCGACCTGCTCGAGATCAGCCGGTACGACGCGGGCTCGGTCGAGCTCGAGACGGAGCCGACCAACCTCGTGAACCTCGCCGCCGAGTCCGTCGAGTCGATGCAGTCGCTCGCGCACGAGCGCGGCAGCGAGCTCCGCCTCGAGGCGCCCGGAGGGCACCTCGACGCGGAGGTCGACCCCCGTCGGATCCGACGCATCGTCCGCAACCTGATCGGCAACGCGATCGAGCACGGTGAGGGACGCCCCATCGTCGTCGCCGTCGACTCGAACGCGACCGCCGTGGCGCTCTCGGTCCGCGACTACGGACTCGGCATGTCCGACGAGGCTGCCCAGCGCGTGTTCGACCGGTTCTGGCGTGCGGATCCGAGTCGTCGACGCACCATCGGCGGAACCGGTCTCGGCCTTGCGATCTCGCTCGAGGACGCGGTCGCCCACGGCGGCACGCTCGACGTCTGGTCGCGGGAGGGCCGGGGCACGGTCTTCCGCCTCGTCCTTCCCCGAGTGCACGACGAGAGCGGCACCGTCGTCCCGCCGCTCCCGCTCGAACCGGCGGATCCCGATGCGCCCGGACCTGCAGGGGGCGGACCGCGGGTCGACGACGCGTCCGCGATCCAGGAGGTCAGCGATGTCTAGCCGCCCGGTCCGTGAGCGCCTGGCGCGGGCGGCGCTCGGCGCCGCGGCGCTCGTCGCGCTGCTCGCCGGGTGCGTGTCCATCCCCACGAGCGGGGTCGTGAACCAGGGCAAGCCCGAGGCCACCGAGCAGCCCGTCGACGTCGACGTGCTCCCGCGCGGACCGCGCGAGGACGCGACCCAGCAGCAGATCCTCGAGGGCTTCATCGACGCCGCCGCGAGTCCCAGCGGCAACTACGAGATCGCCCGCCAGTTCCTCACGCCGACGTTCGCGGACGAGTGGGAGTCGGGTGCCGCGGTGTCGGTCGACGTGCTCGCCGACCGCTCGTACACCCAGCTCGGCGACGACCTGATCCGGATGCGGGTCGTGCCGCAGGCGAGCCTCGCCGAGAACGGCCAGTACATCGCGGCCGGATCGACCGAGCCCGTGCAACTCGAGTACCGCTTCGAGCAGGTCGACGAGCAGTGGCGGATCTCGCTCGCGCCACCCGGCGTCCTCATCGACGAGACCAGCTTCAGGCTGGTCTACCGCGACTACAGCCTCGCGTTCTTCGACCCGGAGTTCCGGTACGTCGTCCCCGACGTGCGCTGGTTCGCCGGCCGCGACTCGCTCCAGACCAGCATCGTGCGGGCGCTGCTCGCGGGACCCGTCGAGTGGCTCGCACCGGGCGTGGCATCCGCCTTCCCGGAGGGCGTCCAGCTCGGGCAGTCCACCGTCCCCGTCACCGGCGGGACCGCGGAGGTCGACCTGACCGGCCCGGCGTTCGACAACCTGCGGACCATCCAGCTCATGCGATACCAGCTCGAGCAGAGCCTCGCGCCCGTCCGGAACGTCGACGACGTGTCCCTCACCCTGAACGGCGTGCCGCTGAGCGCCCCGGAGACGTCCGACCTGCCGGAGCGGACGCTGCGGGTGGATCCGCGTCCGGCCGTCTACGACGGCGAGGCCTTCGGCTACCTGTCGTCGGCGGGCGACCAGGTGACCCCGATCGAGGGCGTGTCCGAGCAGGTCGTGGCGCTCGGCCCGGTCGGCGCCGCGCTCGGGTCGGACGCGACGGCCGCGGCGGTGCTCGCGGCCGACGGCGTGCACTTCGTGCGATCCGGCGCCGACACCGTGCTCCTGGATCCCCGCGACGGACTCATCACGCCCGCGCTCGACGTCGACGGGACGGTGTGGTCGGTGCCACGCGACGCGCCCGACGAGCTCGCCTGGTTCGCGGAGGACGGGTCGAGCGCCCAGATCGGCGTGCCGTGGAACGCCGACCGCATCGTGTCGCTCCAGCTCTCACGAGACGGCACGCGCATGGCGGCGCTGCTCGTCGACGGCTCGCGCACGCGCCTCGTCGCCGCGTCGGTGGTCCGCGACGGGGCGGGCGTCCCGGTCGAGCTCGGGCCCGTGACGCTCGAGCTCGCCGTGTCCGGCGGCACGCCGCTGGACGTCGCCTGGCTGGACTCCCGCACGGTCGGGACGCTGACGCAGACCTCCGACTCCGAGACGCGACTGACGGTGCAGGAGCTCGGCACGCCCGCCGAGTCCCGTGACGGGCCGCCGCAGGGCATCCAGGTCGACGGTGCGAACAGCCTGCGCGACCTCAGGATCCTCACCTCGGACGGCGACCTCGCCACCGGCGCGGGGGTCGGCTGGCAGGTGCAGGCTCGCGAGCTGCGCTTCCTCGTGACGCAGCAGACCGGCTGAGGGCACGCGCTCCGGTCCTCCCCACGGGCGGCGGTCACCCCGGCCGGGGGTGGCGGTGCCCGCCGCGCGCCGGCGGCCGCCTGCGCACGCCATCCTTCATCCGTGACCCCCTCGCCCCACGGAACAGCGTGGTCGGGCGCGGCGCGAGCCGCCCTGCTCGACGCGCTCGCACTGCTCCTGCCCGTCGCGTGCGCCGCGTGCGCGGCACCCGATAGGGGACTCTGCGCCGGATGCCGCGCCGCGATCGTGCCGCGCCCGGTGCGGGTCGATCGCGCGGGTGCGGGCATCGCGACGTGGGCGGCGCTCGAGTACGCCGGCACGCCCGCGCGCGTCATCCGCGCCTTCAAGGAGGAGGGGCGAACGGACGTCGCTCGAGTCCTCGGCGGGGCGCTCCGAGGCGCGATCGGCGCTGCGGCGGTGGCGTTCGCCGACGGCGTCCCCCGCGAGATCGCCGTCGTCCCCTCCACCGCCCGCGCCCGGCGGGCCCGCGGGTACGACCCGGTCCGGATGCTCGTCAGCCGGGCGGGGTTCGCACCCTCCGACGTCCTCTGGGCCGGCGACCGCGTCGACCAGGCGGCGCTCGGCCGCGAGGCCCGGCGCGCCAACTCCGACGGGTCGTTCGCCGCGCCGCGCTCCCTCGTCGGACGGCGGTTCCTGCTCGTCGACGACATCGTGACGACGGGTTCGACGCTCGCCGATGCGGTTCGCGCGATCCGCGCGGCGGGGGGATCGGTGGACGCGATCTCGGTGCTCGCCCAGACCCGCCTGCGAATCGCCCGAGGAGATGCGGACGCGTGAACATCGACCCGTGACATCCGACACCTCGGGGGCTACGGTGTCAGGACAGGCGTGGTCGAACCACCCCTTCAGAACCGGGTGACACGCCGGTGGATGGAGGTTGACATGGAACTGAACATCGTCGGACGCAACCTGGAAGTGACCGATCGATTCCGCGCCTACGCGGCCGAGAAGGCCGAGAAAGTCTCCAGCCTGTCCGACCGAGCCATTTCGCTCGACATCAAGGTCAGCCGTCACAACGAGAAGAACGGCAACAACTCCGGCCTGGACCGGGTCGAGCTCACCCTCGTCGGCAAGGGCCCGGTGGTCCGAGCCGAAGCCGACGGGGCCGACAAGTACGCGGCGCTCGATGTCGCGCTCGGGAGGCTCCTCGAGCGCATCCGCCGTGCCAAGGACCGACGGAAGGTCCACCGAGGCGGCAGCCGCCGCCCGACCTCGCTCCGCGAGGCGACCGACGCGGGGTTCGCCGACATGGGCGTGCAGGCCGCTGACGTCGAGATCCTCGAGAAGGTCCGTACCGGCAACATCCCGGTCGTCGGCGAGGAGTCCGCGGCCGAGGAGGACGAGGACTACTCGCCCGTGGTGATCCGTCGCAAGGTCTTCGCGGCGACGCCCATGACCGTCGACGACGCGCTGTACCACATGGAGCTCGTCGGCCACGACTTCTACCTCTTCATCGACTCGGAGAACCATCGGCCGAGCGTCGTGTACCGCCGGAAGGGCTGGGACTACGGCGTGATCGGCCTCGACGAACACGCCCAGGCAGACCAGGCCGAGGCGGCCGCGGCCCTCGGGCTCGCGCGCACGAGCGCCTGACCCGGCTCCACCGACCCGCGACGGCCCCGCGCGGCACGCCTCCGGCGTGCGCTCGGGGCCGTCGCCCAGTCCACTGCCCAGTAGCATGGCTATGATGACCGTCGGCAAGGCGGAACCTCCGGCGTGCGCGGGTGCCCCACCCCGACGTCGCACGCCTGAACGACAACGGGAGAGCAGTTCGTGGCTTCGATTCTGGAAAAGGTCCTCCGCGTCGGCGAGGGTCGCACACTCAAGCGGCTCGAGAACTACGCCGCCGCGATCAACGCCCTCGAAGACGACTTCCGGGCGCTGAGCGACGAGGAGCTCAAGCACGAGACCGTCGAACTCCGCGAACGCTACGGCAACGGCGAGTCGCTCGACGACCTCCTGCCCGAGGCGTTCGCCGCGGTCCGCGAGGCGAGCCGCCGCACCCTGGGCCTGCGACACTTCGACGTGCAGCTCATGGGCGGCGCCGCACTCCACCTCGGCAACATCGCCGAGATGAAGACCGGCGAGGGCAAGACGCTCGTGGCGACGACCGCGGCCTACCTCAACGCGCTCACGAGTCGTGGCGTGCACATCGTCACGGTCAACGACTTCCTCGCGAGCTACCAGTCCGAGCTCATGGGTCGCGTCTTCCGCGCACTCGGCATGACGACCGGCTGCATCGTGGCCGGCCAGACCCCCGCGGTGCGCCGCGAGCAGTACGCGGCCGACATCACGTACGGCACGAACAACGAGTTCGGCTTCGACTACCTGCGCGACAACATGGCATGGCAGGCCGGCGACATGGTCCAGCGCGGTCACTACTTCGCGATCGTCGACGAGGTCGACTCGATCCTCATCGACGAGGCGCGGACGCCGCTCATCATCTCCGGTCCGGCATCGGGCGAGGCGAACCGCTGGTTCACCGAGTTCGCGAACCTCGCCAAGCGGCTCGTCTCGGGCGAGGACTACGAGGTCGACGAGAAGAAGCGCACGGTCGGCGTGCTCGAGCCGGGGATCGAGAAGGTCGAGGACTACCTCGGCATCGACAACCTGTACGAGTCCGCCAACACCCCGCTCATCTCGTTCCTGAACAACTCCATCAAGGCGAAGGCGCTGTTCAAGAAGGACAAGGACTACGTCGTGATGAACGGCGAGGTGCTCATCGTCGACGAGCACACCGGTCGCATCCTCGTGGGCCGACGCTACAACGAGGGCATCCACCAGGCGATCGAGGCCAAGGAGGGCGTGCAGGTCAAGGCCGAGAACCAGACCCTCGCGACCGTCACGCTGCAGAACTACTTCCGCCTCTACGACAAGCTCTCCGGAATGACCGGTACCGCCGAGACCGAGGCGGCCGAGTTCATGTCGACGTACAAGCTCGGCGTCGTGGCGATCCCGACGAACAAGCCGATGGTCCGCATCGACCAGCCCGACCTCGTCTACAAGAACGAGGAGGCCAAGTTCGCCCAGGTCGTCGAGGACATCGTCGAGCGGCACAAGAAGGGCCAGCCCGTCCTCGTCGGAACGACGAGCGTCGAGAAGAGCGAGTACCTCTCGCGCCTGCTCGCCAAGAAGGGCGTGCGGCACGAGGTCCTGAACGCCAAGAACCACGCGCGGGAGGCCGCGATCGTCGCGCAGGCGGGACGCTACGGCGCCGTCACCGTCGCGACGAACATGGCCGGACGCGGAACCGACATCATGCTGGGCGGCAACGCCGAGTTCATCGCCGTGCAGAAGATGCACGAGCGCGGCCTCAGCCCCGTCGACACGCCGGAGGAGTACGAGGCGGCGTGGGACGAGGTCTTCGAGAGGATCAAGTCCGAGACCTCGGGCGAGGCGGAGAAGGTCCTCGACGCGGGCGGGCTCTACGTGCTCGGAACCGAGCGCCACGAGTCGCGGCGCATCGACAACCAGCTGCGCGGCCGTTCCGGTCGTCAGGGCGACCCGGGCGAGAGCCGCTTCTACCTGTCGCTCACGGACGACCTCATGCGCCTCTTCAACGCGGGCGCGGCCGAGAGCCTCATGTCGCGGGGCGTCCCCGACGACGTCGCGATCGAGTCGAAGGTCGTCACGCGTGCCATCCGCTCCGCGCAGTCGCAGGTCGAGGCGCGCAACGCGGAGATCCGCAAGAACGTCCTGAAGTACGACGACGTCCTGAACCGCCAGCGTGAGGCGATCTACTCCGACCGCCGGCACATCCTCGAAGGCGACGACCTCCACGACCGCGTCCAGAGCTTCCTCGAGCAGGTCATCGACGAGGTCCTCGACGAGCACACCGCGGCGGGCAGCCCCGACGAGTGGGACTTCGACGCGCTGTGGGCGGAGCTCAAGACGCTCTACCCGATCGGCATCACGATCGACGAGGTCGTCGCAGAGGCCGGCGAGAAGGGTCGCGTCAACCGCGACTTCGTCCGGCGCGAGATCCTCTCCGACGCCAAGCTCGCGTACGAGCGCCGCGAGCAGCAGCTCGGCAGCCCCGCGATGCGCGAACTCGAGCGCCGCGTGGTCCTGTCGGTCATCGACCGTCGCTGGCGGGACCACCTCTACGAGATGGACTACCTCAAGGACGGAATCGGCCTCCGCGCGATGGCGCAGCGCGATCCGCTCGTGGAGTACCAGCGCGAGGGCTACGCGATGTTCCAGCAGATGATGGGCTCGATCCGCGAGGAGACCATCGGCTTCCTGTTCAACCTCGAGGTCGAGGTGGCGCCGCAGGCGGGCGTCGCAGGCCCGCGCATCGAGGCGAAGGGCCTCCAGCGGCCGACCGCTCCCGAGGAGAAGCTCAGCTACACGGCGCCGAGCGATTCGGGTGGAGTCGAGGTCCGCAACCAGCGCGGCCAGCTCCAGCAGGCGGCGACCCAGCGCGCCCGCCGCGCCGTGGCCCAGCAATCCGCGGAGCCGCAGCAGCCGCAGGCGCCCGCCGCGCGCGGGGCGTTCGGCCAACGGCAGGAGGGCGACGCGGGCCCGATGAACCGCCAGGAGCGGCGTGCCCACGAGCGCAAGGGGCGCTGACCCGCGAAGCGCGCACTGACGGCCCGGGGAGACCCGGGCCGTCGGCGTGTTCCGGGAGTCGGGACCACCGCGCGCGGAGGCGGCTCAGCCGGTCTCGCCCCGACCGTCGAGGAACGAGGTGTGCACCGACCCCAGGCCCTTGACCTCGACGATGCCCCGTTCGGTGACGCGGTAGGCGGGTCCGAGGCCCGCCGCGACGCGGTCGCTCAACTGGATCGCGCCCGGCGGCGCGGTCGACTGCATGCGACTCGCGGTGTTCACCGTCGAGCCGTACACGTCCCAGAGGAAGCGGGAGTCGCCGATGACGCCCGCGACCGCCGGTCCGACGTCGATCCCGATGCGCAGGCGGATGCCCGTGCGTCCGCCGATGGCGTGTGCGGCCGCGATCTCGCGGAGTCCGAGCGCGAGGTCGGCGAGCGCGGACAGGTCCACCGCTCCGGCGGGCCCCCCGCTGATCGCCAGGTAGGCGTCGCCGATCGTCTTGACCTTGGTCACGCCGAGCCGGGAGGCGAGCGCGTCGAACTCCCGGAGCACGTCGTTGAGGTCGTGCACCAGGTCGTCGGCGGACACGGACTCGGACAGGCTCGTGAAGTCGACGATGTCGGCGATGAGGACGCCGAGGCGTTCGTAGCGATCGGCGATCGGTCGCTCGCCTGCGATCAGCCGGTCGGCGATGGCGTCGGGGAGCACGTTGCGGAGCAGCCGGTCGGTGCGGTCGCGTTCGTCGGCCAGCGCGGCGGCGAGCCGGTCGCGCGAGTTCACGTAGGAGGCCATCGCGACGAACATGATGGTCGAGATCGAGACGATGTTCACCGCGAAGAAGACGGTGATCACGCTCGAGTCGAGCGGGGGCACCAGGTCGCGGAGCACCGGCTCCAGCGGAACGAGCGCCACCACGATCGCCGTGAACACGGCGAACACGGTCCAGGGTCGCGAAGCGCGGGTGAACGAGAGGGCGCCGATGGGCGCCGCGAGCGAGAAGAGGATGACGGCGCTGCTCTGCACGAATCCGCCGAGCGCCACGTGCACGAGCGGAGGCAGGAGCAGGAACATCACGAGCTGCGATGCGCGCAACCACCGATCCTCGTGCGTCCGACGGAGCACGAGGAGCCCGACGACCGTCATGAGCACGTAGAACGACGGGATCGAGGCCGCGACCGGGCGACCGATCGCGTAGTAGAACACCGCCCACGGCGTCACGACGAGTGCCGTGAACACCGCGGTGAACGTCAGGACCGACTTCTCCATGCGGCGATCGTCGTCGTCGTCGATCGAGAAGCCGGCGGATGCCACGGCCGCGACCAGGCGGGGGATGCGGCTCGCCGACGTCGAGCTGGGCTCCATCGCCTGAGCCTATTGGATCGGGTCGCCGCGCGGGTGGGGTCGACCCTGATCACAGCACGCTGATGACGCTCGCCCGCCAGCGCTGGTCGAGCCCCTCCAGCCGGATCGCGACCGCCCGGGACCTGGCGCGCTGGTGCACCATGACGACGGCCTCGACGATGCCGTCGGCCGGCTCGCTGAGGTGCACGCGCCCGACCGTGAATGCGGGGCGCTGCGGCACGAGGTCCTTCACGCGCCGCGCGCGCGCCGCGAGGACGACGCGCTTGGAGAGGTTGCGATAGACGTCATCGGTGACCCATCGTGCGAGCTGCTCGAGGTCGCGCGCGCCTGCGAGCACCTCGATCACGCAGTGCGTGAGGTTCCGCAGGACCGGTTCGGGGTCGGGCAGCTCGGCGCGCCCCGCGCGCTGCCGGGCGAAGTAGTCGTCGAGGTCGAGGCGGCGGGCACTCGTCCCGTGGATCGCGGCGCTGCGAGGCGCGCCGGTCTGGCGTGCGGTCATGACGGCTCCAGTAGGGCGGGGCGATCGGCGGGGGTCCGCCGCGACGTGCCCCCTCTTCGGGGGTGATCGGGTGGTCTAGATCGAACGGTAGGGGCGCCGGCGCACGGGTGTCAAGGGAAATGGTCGCCTGTGGACAACCGAGTCGACGTGCGACGAGCGGCGGTAGCGTCGGCGCATGCGGTGGGACCGGCTCTTCGACGACCTCGAGTCGCAGCTCGACCGGGAGCGCCTCGAGGAGACGCGGTCGCTCGCGATCGAGTCGGAGCGTGCGCGCATCGGCCGCCTGGGGCTGCGGGAGCGGATCGCCGCGATGTCGGGCGCCGACGACGGCGCGATCCGACTCGACCTCGTCGACGCGACGTCGATGCAGTTGCGGCCGACGGCATTCGGCCGGGACTGGATCGGCGGCGTTCCTGCCGGGCGCCCCGGGGCGCAGTGCGTCGTTCCGGTCGCCGCGATCGCCGCCGTGTCCGCCAGCCGTCGGCAGGTGGAGGAGAGCCTCGCCTCCCAGACGGCGTTGGGCGGGCTCATCGAGCGCATCGGGCTCGCCTTCGCGCTGCGCGACCTCGGTCGACGTCGCGCCGGCGTCGAGGTGCGAACCCTCGACGGCAGCGTGCACGGCACCATCGACCGCGTCGCAGCCGACCACCTCGACCTCGCGTTGCACGAGCCCGGCGTCCCACGCCGCGAGCGCGAGGTCCGCGGGTACCGCCTGGTGCCGTTCGAGCGGATCACCGTCGTCCTGGCGGCCGACGCGACGTGATCCTCCTCAGTCGACCGGGCGCAGGCCGCCCGGGCGGACTCCGGCGAACTCGATCACGTTGCCGAACTCGCCCTCGTTCCAGGCCACCTCGCGTCGGGTGGACTCGTAGCGCATCTCGATGAACACCTCGAGCTGCGAGCGCTCGACGCGCCACGGGCCGCGGTCGCCGATGCGGATGGCCGGCAGCTCGCCCGACAGCACGAGCTCGTGCACGGTCTCGACGTCGACCGCGAGCACCTCCGCCGTGTCGGCGATGGTGAGGAAGCGGCCGATCGGCTCTCCCGCAGCGTGGTGGACCATCACTCAAGTATCGGCGCGTGCCGCTCCGGCAGAGTGTCGTGTGGATAACTTCACGGCGTCCTCTCGGACTCCGGCGACGATGGGTGGCGGTCGCCGACCCGGCTGCGACCAGGGGAGGAGCACTCACAGATGGCGGAACGACCGACGCGGCCGGCCCGCGAGCGGAGGCGGGTGGATCTGCGGCTGCTCCTCGGGCTCGCGCTCGTCGCAGGGTCGACCATCGGCGTCTGGGCCGTGGTCGACTCGTTCGACGACACGACCCGGGTCCTCGTCGCACCCGTGACGGTGACGGCGGGCTCTCGCGTGACGTCGGCCGACCTCAGGGTCGAGCGGGTGCGACTCGGCGACCTCGCCGGCGGCTACCTCGTGCCGGGCGACGTCCCGGACGACGGGCTCGTCGTGACGCGGACGGTGCGGGCCGGGGAACTCGTGCCCGCGGCATCCGTCGCGGAGGTCGCCGGCGTCGGGACCGCGACGCTCGTCGTGCCGAGCCGCGGCCTGCTCGCGCGCGAGATCGAACCGGGGGCGGTCGTCGACGTCTGGGCCGCGGGCGAACTCGAGCGCGGAGTGTTCGAGCCGCCCGTCGTGCTCGTCGCCGGCGCCGAGGTCGCCGCCGTCCTGGAGGCCGACGGCATCGTCGCGGGCGACGGGCCGAGCGTGGAACTGCTGATCCCGCGTGCGAAGACGGCTGCACTGCTCGAGGCGCTCGCGTCGGGCGATGCGATCGACCTCGTTCCCGCCGTGGCTGCCGCGACCGGCGCACGCTGATGGCCCGGATCGCGCTCGCACTCGACCCCGCCGTCGAGGATCGCATCCTCGCCGACCTCGTGGAGGCCGGCCACACGATCGTGGCGCGGGTGGTCGGGCGGCGAGACGTGCTCGACTGCCTCGACGTTCTCGCGCCCGACGTCGTCGTGGTCGGCGCGGGTGCGGCGACGCTCGACGCCGAGCTCCTCGGCGCCTGCGACGCGCGGGGCGTCCGGCTCGTCGCGCTGGCGTCGTCGGACCGCGACCGGGCCGAGGCCGATCGCATCGGCCTGCACGAGGTGCTCGATGCCGATGCCGAGTTCGCGGCGCTCGAGGCGCTGCTCACGGGCGGACCGCCCGTCCCGTCCCGGCTCGGCGACGCGTCCACCGACGCCGACCCGTCGCACCGGGCCGATGCCGCGGGCATCGTCACCGTGTGGGGCCCGGCCGGAGCGCCCGGGCGGACGACGACGGCCGTCGGCCTCGCCTCCGAGCTCGCCGCCGCCGGGCACCTCGTGGCGCTCGTCGACGCCGACCCGTACGGCGGGGCGATCGCTCCCGCGCTGGGGCTGCTCGACGAGACGCCCGGGTTCGCCTCGGCGTGCCGGCTGGCCGGGTCCGGTGCGCTCGACCGGGTCGAGCTCGAGCGCATCGCGCAGCGCTACTCCGCTCCGAGGGCGTCATTCGACGTCTTCACGGGCCTGGTCGGCCCGAGCCGGTGGCCCGAGCTCTCGCAGGAACGCGTCGTCGAGGCGCTCCGGGTCATGCGGGCGCGCTTCGAGTTCGTCGTGGTCGACGTCGGCTTCAGCCTCGAGCGCGACGAGGAGCTGACGAGCGATCCGTTCGCGCCCCGACGCAACGCCGCGACCTTCGCCGCCCTCGCCGCGGCCGACCGGGTCGTGGCCGTCGGCCTCGCCGACCCCGTCGGCCTGTCCCGCCTCCTCCGTGGACACGCCGAGCTCGTCGAGCACGTCGATCCCGACCGGATCGACGTCGTCGTGAACCGCGTGCGCACCAGCGCGCTCGGCATCGACGCCCACGCGCAGGTGCGGCAGACCCTGCGCCGGTTCGCCGGGCTGGCCGACGCCGTCCTGCTGCCGCACGACGGTCGGGCCGCGGACGCCGCGATCCTCACCGCCCGCACGCTCCGCGACGCGGCGCCGCGGTCGCCGCTCCGCGCGGCGCTGCGCTCGTACGTCGACGAACGGCTGCTCCCGCAGCCCGTCCAGCGACGTTCCGGCCGGGGCGTGTTCGGCGCCGTGCGCCGGCGTGCGGCTGCGGCCTGAGGCATCCGCTCGGGTGGGTACGCTTGACCCGTGTCGACCCTCAGTGACCTCGTCCTCGCCCAGGGGCGCAGCAGCCAGGCCGACGTCGACTGGCTGCACATGCTCGTCGGCGACCTCCAGCTGCTCGCCGACCTCGCCTTCGCCGACATCGTGCTGTGGGTGCCGTCCGGCGACGACGGCTTCGTCGCCGTGGCCCACTCGCGCCCGTCGAGCGCCGCGACGCTGTTCTATCGCGACTTCGTCGGGCAGGGCATCCGGAGCGAGTGGCGGGACCTCGTCTCGGAGGCCTTCGCTGCCCGCCGGATCCAGGAGTCGTCCGCGCCGGACTGGTACGAGGAGATGCCCACGCGCGTGCGCGCGGTGCCCGTGATGCGTCGCCTGTCGGTGACGGGCACGGCGCTCGCGCCCGATCCGGTCGCCGTCATCACCCGGCACACCAACCTCGGCTCGACGCGGACACCCAGTCGGCAGGAGCTCACGTTCAACGACTGCGCGGACGAGTTGTTCCAGATGATCGCCTCGGGCGACTTCCCCGACCTCGGGGCGCCGACCGGACCCCGTCGCGGCGCACCCCGTGCCTCCGACGGCCTGATCCGGCTCGACGTGGACGGCGTGACGACGTTCGCGAGCCCCAACGCGCTCTCGGCGTTCAACCGCATGGGCTTCGACGACGAGCTCGAGGGGCAGTCCCTCGCAGAGGTCGCGACGCGCCTGCTCAGCGGCAAGCTCGACGTCGACGAATCGCTCCCGCTGGTGGTGACGGGGCGGGCGCCGTGGCGCACCGACGTCGAGTCCCGCGGCGTCACCGTGTCCCTGCGTGCCATCCCGATCCGGCGCCGCGGCGAGCGGACGGGCGCGATCGTGCTCACGCGCGACGTCACCGAGCTCCGCCACCAGGAGCAGGAGCTCATCACCAAGGACGCGACCATCCGCGAGATCCACCATCGCGTCAAGAACAACCTGCAGACGGTGGCGTCGCTCCTGCGGATCCAGGCACGCCGCACCCATTCCGACGAGGCCCGCGATGCGCTCACGCAGGCGATGCGCCGCGTCGGCGCGATCGCGGTCGTGCACGACACCCTCTCCGAGGGGCTCACGCAGAACGTGGACTTCGACGAGGTGTTCGACCGGGCGCTGCTGCTCGTCGCCGAGGTCGCGGCGGCGCACAACACGACGGCGCACCCGAAGAAGTCCGGGACGTTCGGCGTGCTGCCGAGCGAGTACGCGACGCCGCTCGCGCTCGCGCTCACCGAGCTCGTGACGAACGCCGTCGAGCACGGGTTGGCCGGTCAGGAGGGCGACGTGGAGGTCATCGCGAACCGTTCGGAGACGCAGCTCATCGTCCAGGTGCGCGACAGCGGGTCGGGCCTGCCCGAGGGCAAGGTCGGCGAGGGCCTCGGCACGCAGATCGTGCGCACCCTCATCCAGGGCGAGCTCGGCGGGACGATCGACTGGCACACGGTCGTCGGCAGCGGCACCGAGGTGACCATCGAGGTCCCGCTGCGCTGGATCACCAAGCCCTGACCGCGGACATGCGAACGGCACCCGCGCGATCGCGGGTGCCGTCCGGTCCGGGTGCTGCGGGGAGCTGCGCGACCCTCGGGGGATCGGCTCCGTCGGGGACGACCTCGGGTCGTCGGAGCCCGGGTGCGCGGTGCGCGCCGGGTCTCAGCCGGCGCGACGGGCGCGAGCCGCGCGGCGCTTCAGGGCGCGGCGCTCATCCTCGCTGAGACCTCCCCAGACGCCCGAGTCCTGACCGGTCTCGAGGGCGTACTGCAGGCAGATCTCGGTGACGGTGCATCGGGCGCAGACCGCCTTGGCCTTCTCGATCTGGTCGACAGCCGGACCGGTGTTGCCGACGGGGAAGAAGAGTTCCGGGTCGGCCGTCAGGCAGGCGGCTTTGTCGCGCCAATCCATGTAGATGCTCCTTGTTTCATCGGTTCGCAGCGGACGCACGCGTGCGCAGCCGGGAACCGGCGGTGCTGCAGGGGGAAAGCCGAATCTCGGGAAGTAGGATCGTGGGAAGCGATCGGCTCACGTCCCTGTGAGCATCAATTCGGCCTCATAAATGGTCGCATAGCGTGGGAAGCGAATCAAGAGTGCTCTTCGGGAGATGCCTGTGAATGCGAGCGGCGTGCGCGCCGCCTTCGTGACCGTCGTCGCGCTGCTCTTCGCCGAGGCCGGAGCGCTCCTCGCGGTCCTCGTGTGGCTGGTGGTCGACCTGCTCGTACTGGAGCCGTCCTCGTTCGCGACGGCCGTCGCGCTCGTGGTGGTCGTCGCGATCGCCGCCGCCTGGGTGAGCGCGATCGCCGTGGCATCCGTGCGCAGGGCCCCGTGGTCGCGCGCGGCCGCGATCGTGTGGCAGGTGCTCCAGCTCTCGATCGCCGTCGGCGCGTTCCAGGGCCTCTTCGCGCGACCCGACGTGGGCTGGGTGCTGCTCGTTCCGGCGATCACCGTGATCGGCCTGCTGCTCTGGCCGCCCGTGCGCGACCTGTACGCACGGCCCGAGGACGCGGCGGTCCGCTGAGCCGGACGACGCGCGCATGCGGAGACGCCGCCGACGGGCGGCCGTCGCAGCGTGCGACGGCCGCCCGTGCGGGCGCGGGAGGCGTCGGGCTCAGCCGTCCAGGCCGAGCTCCTTGCGGATCCGGGCGACGTGCCCCGTCGCCTTGACGTTGTACATCGGCTTGGCGACCCGGCCCTCCTCGTCGATGAGGAACGTCGAGCGGATCGAGCCCGTCACGGTCTTGCCGTAGAGCTGCTTCTCGCCCCAGGCGCCGTACGCCTGCTGCACCGCGAGGTCGGTGTCCGAGAGCAGCGGGAAGTTCAGGCCGTCGCGCTCGGCGAATTCCTTGAGCTTCGCGACGTCGTCCTTCGAGACGCCGACGACGCGCACTCCGGCGCCGGCGAACGAGTTGAGGCTGTCGCGGAAGTCGCACGCCTCGGTCGTGCAGCCGGGCGTCATGGCTGCGGGGTAGAAGTAGAGCACGACCCGCTGCCCGCGGAGCGAGGAGAGGGTCACGGGCGAGCCGTCCTGGTCGGGGAGCGTGAAGTCGGGCGCGAGGTCGCCTGCGGCGAGTCGAACGTCGGTCATGCCCTCAATCGTAGGCAGGGCGACGGATGCCGCGTGCCGCTCGGGCCGCGGCCGCCGGGCATCCGCCCCGCGCGCCCGGCGGACGCCTGCGTCAGGCGAAGGTCGCGAGCAGGCGCTGGAGCGAGTCGAGTCGCACGCGCCCGGTCTCGCCGAGCTCACCGGCCCGGACGGCCTCGATGATCGCGCAGTCGGGGGAGTCGGGGAGGTGCGTGCACCCGCGCGGGCAGTCCTCCGCGATGCGGGCCAGGTCGGCGAACGCGCCGAGGATGTTGGCGGGGTCGACGTGTCCGAGGCCGAACGAGCGGACGCCGGGCGTGTCGATGACCCACCCCGTGCGGCCGTCGTGGTCGAGGCGGAGCGACACCGTCGACGAGGACGTGTGCCGGCCGCGACCCGTCACGACGTTCACGCGCCCGGTTGCGCGATTGGCGTCGGGCACGAGCGCGTTCACGAGGGTCGACTTGCCGACGCCCGAGTGGCCGACGAACACCGTGCGGTGTCCGACGAGGCGCTCGGAGATCGTCTCGAGCGGCATGGCGTCGGTGCGGCTGAGGAAGACGGGGAGATCCAGCCCGGCGAAGTTCGCGAGGAAGGGTCCCGGGTCCGCGAGATCGGTCTTCGTCACGCACACGAGCGGGGCGATGCCCGCGTCGTATGCGGCGACGAGGTAGCGGTCGACGAGCCGGACGCGCGGCTCGGGGTTCGCCGCGGCGATGACGATGAGCATCTGGTCGGCGTTCGCGACGATGACCCGCTCGACGGCATCGGTGTCGTCGGCGCTGCGCCTGAGGAGGGTCGTGCGCTCCTGGATGCGGACGATCCGGGCGAGCGTGCCCTCGTCGCCCGACGTGTCGCCGACGAGGTCGACGCGGTCGCCGGTCACCACCGACTTGCGCCTGAGCTCGCTCGCCCTCGCCGCGGTGATCTCGCGCTCGTCGTCGGTCCCCTCGTCGACGAGGAGGGAGTAGCGACCCCGGTCGACGCCGAGCACGAATCCCGTCTCGGCGTCGGCGTGCTCCGGGCGCACCTTGGTGCGGGGGCGGCTTCCGCGGCGGTTCGGGCGGACCCGGACGTCGGCCTCGTCGTACTCCTCGTACTCCTCGTCCTCGTCGTCCGTGTCCCACCAGCTCATCCGAGCATCCGCCCCCAGAGTTCGGTGAACTGGGGGAGCGTCTTCGAGGTCGACCCGATGTCGTCGACGACGACGCCGTCGATCGCGAGCCCCACGATCGCGCCGGTGGTCGCCATGCGATGGTCCTCGTACGCCTTCCATTCGCCGCCGTGCAGCGGCGCCGGCTCGATGCGCAGGCCGTCCTCGAGTTCGGTGACCCGCCCGCCGAGGCCGTTCAGCTCGGCCGCGAGTCCGGCGAGGCGGTCGGTCTCGTGGTGGCGGATGTGGCCGATGCCCGTGATCGTGCTCGGTCCGTCGGCGAAGGCCGCGAGCGCCACGAGGTTCGGGACGAGCTCACCCGCCTCGGACAGGTCGAGGTCGACGCCGCGGATGCCGCGGCCGCCGCCGCTGGCCGCCGGCGCGTGCACGGTCAGGCGGTCGCCCGCCCGTTCGACGCGCGCGCCGAAGCGGGGCAGCAGGTCGGCGAGCTGCGCGCCGACCTGGGTCGTCTCGTCGGGCCAGCCGGTGATGGTCACCGATCCGCCCGCGACCAGCGCGGCGACGAGGAACGGCGCGGCGTTCGAGAGGTCGGGCTCGATGTCGACGTCGCGGGCTGCGATCGGCCCGGGTGCCACGCGCCAGCGGCCGACCGCGGGCTGATCGACCTCGACACCGCGACGCACGAGGGTGTCGATCGTCATCTCGATGTGCGGCAGGCTCGGCAGCCGCTCGCCCGCGTGCTCGAGGTCGAGGCCGCGCTCGAACCTCGCGGCCGACAGCAGCAGTCCGGAGACGAACTGGCTCGACGCCGACGCGTCGATCGTGAGCTCGCCGCCCTCGACCCGGCCGGTGCCGTGCACCGTGAACGGCAGCGCCCAGCGGCCGTCGTCGTCGAGGTCGACGCCGATGCCGCGCAGGCCCTCGATGACGCCCCGCATCGGGCGACGATATGCCGCCGCGTCGCCGTCGAAGGTCGTCGGCCCGAGCGCCAGGGCCGCCACGGGCGGCAGGAACCGCATGACCGTCCCCGCGAGGCCGCAGTCGATCGTGGTCGAGCCGAACAGCTCGTCGGCGGGCGTCACGCGAAGGTCGTCGCCGAACCCGCCGGCGCCCGGCATCCGCTCGAACCCGACGCCGAGGGCTCGCAGGCCCTCGACCATGAGCTCGCTGTCGCGCGACCAGAGCGGGGCGCGGAGCGTGGAGGGCCCGTCGGCGAGGGCCGCGAGGACCAGTTCGCGGTTCGTGAGCGACTTCGATCCGGGAAGCGAGAGCGTGGCCGAGAGCGGGGCGGATGCCACGGGCGCGCGCCACCCGTCATCCGTCTCGGTCTGGCGGTTGTCGCCGTACGGATCGAACTCCGGCGCGGAATACCTCGATATCTGCATCGGTTACCAACAGTAGCGTCCGGTGAGCAGGAAGGAGTCGGTGCGTGTCACTCGCGGTACTCGATCGCCCAGTCGCCTCGGAGACCCACGATCTAGGATGGCCCCTGATGAGCGCCGACGACACTGCGACCCCGGCCGAGGCGACCCGGCCCGACGATGAGACGCGCGATCTCGGCGCGCTGTTCGAGGAGCAGGCGCTGCCGTTCATCGACCAGCTGTACGCGGCCGCCCTGCGCATGACGAAGAACCCCGCCGACGCGCAGGACCTCGTCCAGGAGACGTTCGTGAAGGCGTACGCCGCCTTCGCCTCCTTCAAGCAGGGCACGAACCTGAAGGCGTGGCTGTACCGGATCCTCACCAACACGTTCATCAACACGTACCGGAAGAAGCAGCGCGAGCCCTACCAGGGCACGATCGACGACCTCGAGGACTGGCAGCTCGGCGGCGCCGAGTCGACCACCGCGGCGACGAGCCGATCGGCGGAGGCGGAGGCGATCGACCACCTGCCCGACTCCGCCGTGAAGGACGCCCTGCAGGCGCTCCCCGAGGATTTCCGGCTGGCCGTCTACTTCGCCGACGTCGAGGGGTTCTCCTACCAGGAGATCGCCGACATGATGAACACCCCGATCGGGACCGTGATGAGCCGCCTGCACCGTGGCAGGCGGATGCTCCGCGAGTCCCTCGCCGACTACGCCAGCGAGCGCGGATTCGCCGCGACGCAGCCGGCGGCCCGATCCACCAGGAGCGCGAGATGACCGACTGCGGCTGCGACAAGGCGAAGGCCGAGCTCGAGGAGTACCTGCACAACGAGCTGTGCAGCGAGGATGCCGCCGACATCCGCGAGCACGTGGCGAACTGCGAGGACTGCCGGAGCGAGTTGCGCGTCGGCGTCGCGATCACCGAGGTCGTGCAGCGGGCGTGCCGCGAGAGCGCGCCCGAGGAACTCCGTGCGGTCGTGCTGACGCGCATCCGCGCGGTCCAGTCCGGACACGACGTCCTGGCCGACTGAGTCGGCGCGCCCGGCCGTGCCGGGTTCCGAACTTTCGATGGACGCGCGCGGATGCGGCCGTTCCGTAGCGTCGAGCACGATGAACGAGCATGCCGTCGCGAAACGTCCCGGGGGTCGCGTCCCCGTCTGGCTTCGAGTCCTGATCCCCGCCGTCCTGATCCTCGTCTGGTTCGCCCTGTTCGGCGCCGGAGGCGCCGCGTTCGGCGGGCTCTCCGACGTGCAGCAGAACGACCAGGCGTCCTTCCTCCCCGCGTCGGCGGAGGCGACCGAGGTGAACGAGCTGCAGGACGGGTTCCGCGACTCGGAGAACGTCCCGGCGATCGTGATCGTCGCGTCCGACGACGGATCCGACCTGTCCCGATCCCAGCTCGCCGACATCGAGGCCCTCCGGGAGGACGTGCTCGACATCGACGGCGTCGTCGCGGACGAGACGTCTCCGGTGATCCCGTCGGACGACGGCGAGGCGGCGCAGTTCGTGGCCTCGATCGCGCCCGGCGAGGGCGAGGAGGGCTCGGGCGCCACGGTCGAAACCGTGCGCGAACTGCTCGACGAGTCGCCCGTCGAGGGCACGACGGCGGCCGTCACCGGTCCCGCGGGCTTCACGGCCGACCTGGCCGCGGCGTTCTCGGGCATCGACGGCCTGCTCCTGGCCGTCGCGCTCCTCGCGGTCCTCGTCATCCTCGTGATCGTCTACCGCTCGCCGCTCCTGCCGATCATCGTCCTCTTCACGAGCGTGACCGCGCTGACGGCGTCGGTGTTCACCGTCGTGCAGCTCGCGAAGGCCGACCTGCTGCTGCTCTCCGGACAGACCCAGGGGATCCTCTTCATCCTCGTGATCGGCGCCGCGACCGACTACGCACTGCTGTACATCGCCCGCTACCGCGAGGCGCTCTCGCAGCACGGGACGAAGTGGGATGCGACGTGGGCGGCCCTGAAGGGCGCGTGGGAGCCGATCGCGGCCTCGGCCGGCACGGTCATCGTCGGCCTGCTCATCCTGCTCGCGTCCGAACTGAACTCGAACAAGATCCTGGGGCCCGTCGCGGCCATCGGCATCGTGTTCGCCATGCTCGCCGCGCTCACGCTGCTGCCGGCCCTGCTGCTCTGGGCCGGGCGGGTCGCGTTCTGGCCGCGGCGCATCGCCCGCGCCGAGTCGGCCGCGCCGGATGCCGAGCAGGGCAGGCACGCGGCTCCCGTCGACGCCGAGGAGTCCGCGGAACGCGGCCTCTGGGGCGCCATCGGGCGCCTGGTCTCAGGGCGCCCCCGGACGGTGTGGATCCTCTCGACGGTCCTGCTCGGCGTCATGGCGCTGGGCCTGGTCCGGCTCGACGCCGACGGCGTGCCGTCGAGCGAGTTCGTCCTCGGCGAGTCGCAGGCGCGCGACGGGCAGGAACTGGTCAGCGAGCACTTCCCGGGCGGCTCCGGCACTCCGGCCGTCATCATCGGGCCGGAGGAGGACCTCCAGGCGATGGCCGACGTCGCGCTCGACACTCCGGGCGTGGCATCCGTCGCCGTGCTCTCGGCCGACTCGCCGGCAGGCAGCGCACCCGTGACCGACGAGGGCATCCAGGCGTTCGGTCCGCCGGGAACCCCCGCACCCGACCCCACCGTGGTCGACGGCGCCGTGCTGCTCCAGGCCACGCTCGACGACCCGGCCGACTCGGCCGAGGCCGAGGCCACGGTCGTCGAACTCCGGACGGGCCTCGACGACGTCGGCGAGGACGTGCTCGTCGGCGGTCCGACCGCCGTCGCGCTCGACACGAACGAGGCCGCGATCGCCGACCAGCGACTCATCATCCCGCTCGTGCTGCTCGCGATCCTCGCGATCCTGATGCTGCTGCTGCGCGCGGTCGTCGCGCCGCTCATCCTCATCGCGAGCGTCGTGGTCTCGTTCGCGGCCGCGCTCGGCGTCTCGGCGCTGGTCTTCGAGTACGTGTTCGGCTTCTCCGGGGCCGACCCGTCGGTTCCGCTCTTCGGCTTCGTGTTCCTCGTCGCGCTCGGCGTCGACTACAACATCTTCCTGATGACGCGCGTGCGCGAGGAGGCCGCGAAGCACGGGACGCGCGAGGGGATCCTCAGGGGGCTCCGGCTCACGGGCGGCGTGATCACCTCGGCCGGCCTCGTGCTCGCTGCGACGTTCGCCGCGCTCGGCGTCCTGCCGATCCTTTTCCTCGCCCAGATCTCGTTCATCGTCGCCTTCGGCGTGCTGCTCGACACGTTCCTGGTCCGGACGCTCCTCGTGCCCGCCGCCTCGTACGACATCGGGCGTGCGATCTGGTGGCCGAGCCGCCTGGCGCGGGAGGAACGCCGGCATGGCGCCCACGCGGCGCCGACGGATGCCGCGGAGCCCGACGAGGTCCCGCCGGCGGGCGAGGGCGAGCGGACCGACCGCGTGCCGGTCGAGACCGGCTGATCCGGGTGCGGCCGACCCGGTCCGGACCGGGTCGGCCGAGCCGGTGCCGAACGAGACGAGCGGATGCCCCCGGGGGGAGGCATCCGCTCGTCTCGTTCTCGGCGCGTCGCGGCCTAGTAGAGCGCCCGCTTGATCAGGTCGGCCTGCTCGGCGGCGTGCCGCTTCGCGGACCCGGTCGCGGGGGACGCCGCCGCGGTGCGGGCCACGAGCCGGACCTCCCGCGGACCGAGCTTGTTCGTCTCGATGATGAAGAACGGCCACGCGCCCTGGTTCTCGGGCTCGTCCTGCGCCCACACGAGTTCGGCGTCCGGGTAGCCGTCGGCGACGGCCTTCAGCTCGGCGGCGGGCAGCGGGTAGTACTGCTCCAGGCGCACGAGCGCGACCTCGGGGTTCGGGTTCTTCTCGAGCTCGGCGAGGAGGTCGTAGTAGAGCTTGCCGGCCATGAACACGACCCGCTTGACGGCGGCCTTGTCGCTGATCCGAGCGTCGTCGATCACCGGCTCGAAGCGGCCCTGCGTGAAGTCCTCGACCTCGCTCGTCGCTCCGCGGAGGCGCAGCATCGCCTTCGGGGTGAACACGACGAGCGGCCGGCGCGGGCGCTGGTAGGCCTGGCGGCGGAGCAGGTGGAAGTACGACGCGGGCGTCGACGGGCGGGCGACGGTCATGTTGTCCTCGGCGCACATCTGCAGGTAGCGCTCGATGCGGGCGCTCGAGTGGTCGGGACCCTGGCCCTCGTAGCCGTGGGGGAGCAGGAGGACGACGCTCGAGCGCTGGCCCCACTTCTGCTCGGCCGACGAGATGAACTCGTCGATGATGGTCTGCGCGCCGTTCGCGAAGTCGCCGAACTGCGCCTCCCACATCACGAGCGCGTCGGCCCGCTCGACCGAGTAGCCGTACTCGAAGCCCATCGCCGCGTACTCGCTGAGCAGCGAGTCGTAGATCCAGAAGCGTGCCTGCTGGTCGCCGAGGTACTGCAGCGGCAGCCACTCCTGGCCGTTCACGCGGTCGTGGAGCACCGCGTGGCGCTGCACGAACGTGCCCCGGCGCGCGTCCTGGCCGACGAGGCGGACCGGGGTGCCCTCGAGCAGCAGCGAACCCAGCGCGAGCAGCTCGCCGAAGCCCCAGTCGACCTTGCCGTTGCGGCTCATGTCCTGTCGCTTGGCCAGCAGCTGCTGGATCTTGGGGTGGACGGTGAATCCCTCGGGCTTGTTGTTGAAGGCGTCTCCGATCGCGTGGACGACCTCGGTCGACACGCCCGTCGTCTCCAGCTCGCCGGAGACCGGCTCCGCCACGTGCGCCTGGCCGCCGACGATCGGGATCGACCCGGTCTGCGCCGCATGCGTCTCGGCGAAGGCCCGCTCGAGGCGGTCCTGGAAGTCGCGGTGCGCCTCCTCGTACTCCTGCTCGGTGATGTCGCCGCGACCGACGAGCGCCTCCGTGTAGAGCTTTCGGACCGAGCGCTTGGCCTCGATGAGGTTGTACATGAGCGGCTGCGTCATCGAGGGGTCGTCGCCCTCGTTGTGGCCGCGACGCCGGTAGCAGACCAGGTCGACGACGACGTCGCGCTTGAACTCCTGGCGGTAGCGGAACGCGAGCTCCGCGACGCGGACCACGGCCTCGGGGTCGTCGCCGTTCACGTGGAAGATCGGCGCCTGGATGGCCTTCGCCACATCGGTCGAGTAGATCGACGAGCGCGCGTCGCCCGGGACGGTGGTGAAGCCGACCTGGTTGTTGACCACGAGGTGGATGGTGCCGCCCGTCCGGTACGCGCGCAGCTGCGACATCTGCATGGTCTCGACCACCACGCCCTGGCCGGCCATCGCCGCGTCGCCGTGGACGAGGATCGGGAGCACCGAGTACGTGCCGACGGGCTTGCGGTCCTGCTTCGCGCGGACGATGCCCTCGAGCACGCCGTCGACGGCCTCGAGGTGCGACGGGTTCGCCGCCAGCGAGACCGGGACCTGCTGGCCGTCGTCGGCGGTGAAGGTGCCCTCGGTGCCGAGGTGGTACTTCACGTCGCCCGACCCGGAGAAGGCCTTGGAGTCCAGCGTGCCCTCGAACTCGCGGAAGACCTGGCCGTAGGTCTTGCCCGCGATGTTCGTGAGCACGTTCAGCCGGCCGCGGTGGGCCATGCCGATGGCGACCTCGTCGAGGCCCTCCTTCGCGGCGCCCTGCAGCACCTCGTCGAGGAGCGCGATCATCGACTCGCCGCCCTCGAGGCTGAAGCGCTTCTGCCCGACGTACTTGGTCTGCAGGAACGTCTCGAACGCCTCGGCCTCGTTGAGCTTGCCGAGGATGCGCATCTGCTCGTCGTGCGTCGGCTTCTCGTACTTGCGCTCGACCTGGTGCTGGATCCACCGGCGCTGCACCGGGTCCTGGATGTGCATGTACTCGATGCCGATGGTCCGGCAGTACGAGTCGCGGAGGACGCCGAGGATGTCGCGGAGGAGCGCGGTCCGCTTGTCGCCGAAGCCGCCGGTGACGAACTCGCGGTCGAGGTCCCAGAAGGTCAGGCCGTGGCTCTCGATGTCGAGGTCGGGGTGCGAGCGCTGCACGTACTCGAGCGGGTCGATGTCGGCCATCATGTGGCCGCGGACGCGGAAGGAGTTGATCAGCTCCTGCACGCGGGCGGTCTTGTCGATCGCGCTGGCGATGTCGACCGAGATGTCGGCGTTCCACTTGATCGGCTCGTACGGCAGGCGGAGGGCCGCGAAGATGTCCTGGTAGAAGTTGCGGTCGCCGATGAGCAGCTCGTGCACCTTCTTCAGGAACTCGCCCGAACCGGCGCCCTGGATGACACGGTGGTCGTAGGTGGAGGTGAGCGTGATGGTCTTGCCGATCGCGAGGTTCGCGAGCGTCTTCTCGCTGGCCCCCTGGAACTCGGCCGGGTACTCGAGCGCGCCGGCGCCGATGATGCAGCCCTGGCCCTTCATGAGGCGCGGCACGGAGTGCACCGTGCCGATGCCGCCCGGGTTCGTGAGCGAGATCGTCGCGCCCTTGAAGTCGTCGGCGGTGAGCTTGTTCTTGCGCGCCCGGGAGACGAGGTCCTCGTACGCGCCGAGGTACTCGTTGAAGGTCATCGTCTCGGCACGCTTGATCGCGGGCACGAGGAGCGCGCGGGTGCCGTCGGGCTTCGGGATGTCGATCGCGATGCCGAGGCCGATGTGCGCGGGCTTCACGAGGGCGGGCTTGCCGTCCACCTCGGAGTAGTAGACGTTCTGGCTCGGGAAGTCCTTCAGCGCCTGGATGAGCGCCCACCCGATGAGGTGCGTGAAGGACACCTTCCCGCCGCGGGTGCGGCGGAGGTGGTTGTTGATCACGATCCGGTTGTCGATCATGAGCTTCGCCGGCACGGTGCGCACGCTCGTCGCGGTGGGCACGGTGAGCGACGCGTCCATGTTCGCCGCGAGGGTCTTCGGCAGGCCCTTGAGCGGGAGGACCTCGTCCTCGCGCTCGCCCACGTCGGCCTTCTGCTGGGGGCTCGTCACGGGGACGTCGGCGGGTACCGGGGCGGTGCGCGGTGCGACCGAGGTGGTCCGTGCTGCCGGGGCCTGGCCGATCACGGCGTTCGGGGCGGTGGCCGGAGCGTTCGGGGACGCCGCGGGCTGGTCGGCCGGCGCGGCACCGGCGGCCGGTGCGGCCGCCTCGGACGTCGGGGCGGCGGGCGCCTCGGAGCCGGCGGGCCGCTCGACGGGCGCGGCCGGAGCGGCGGGGGCCGCCTGGGCGGCATCCGCCTGCTCGCTCGCCGCGCTGTGCAGCGCCGTCTCGTCGGGCATCGCGGGCGCGGCGGCGGGCGTCGCGGCGTTCTCACCGGTGCGCACCTGACGGTAGTGCTCGAGCACCTCGCGCCAGGTCTCGTCCACCGAACTGGGGTCGGCGAGGAACCGCTCGTACATCTCGTCCACGAGCCACTCGTTGGCTCCGAACATCGCCGACGTCGTCTCGTCGGATCCCGACCCGGTCAATTGGCTCGACACAGCCTTTCGCCCACTCTCTCCATTGATGGATGCTCACCTCTGGCGTGGCGCGCAGCACGACGCGGAACGCCCACACAAGCCTAAACCCCTTCCGACGGCGCTCGGCACCGTGCAGCGGATGCGCGACGGGGATCGCAGCATCCTCCCAGCGCGCGCGGCGGGGTCCCGGCCGGGACCCCGCTCGGACCCGCGAGGCATAGCCTGTGGGCATGGAGTTCTATCGCACGACGCCGCGGCACGACCTCACGTACTCCGACGTCTTCCTGGTGCCGAGCCGGTCCGGCGTGACGAGCCGGCTCGACGTGTCGCTCGCGCCGGACGACGGGTCCGGGGCGAGCATCCCGATCGTCTCCGCGAACATGAACTCGGTGACCGGTCCGAGGCTGGCGGCGACCCTCGCGCGCCGTGGCGGGATCGGCGTGCTGCCGCAGGACCTCCCGCTCCAGGAGCTCGACGACGCGATCCGGTGGGTGAAGTCCCGCCCGGCGCGCTTCGACGTGCCGCACGCGTTCTCCGCGGACCGCACCGTCGCCGACGCCCTCGAGGTGCTGCCGCCCGTCGAGGGCCACGGCATCGTGCTCCATGGCGACGACGGCCGCTACGCCGGCACGATCCCGGCCACGCGCCTCGCGACGGCGCTGCCCGACGCCCGGCTCGGCGACCTCGTCCACGGCGCCATCCCGTCGCTCGACGCCGACGACGTCGACACCCCGCGCCGGGCGTTCGACCTCATGGTCGACGCCGGCATCGACTTCGCGCCGATCCTCGAGCACGGGCGGGTGATCGGCACGCTGAGCCGCCGCAGCGCCCTGCGCGGCACGGTCTCCGAGCCCAACACGGATGCCTCCGGCCGCCTCCGCGTCGCGGCGGCGATCGGCATCAACGGGGACGTCGAGGCCAAGGCGCGCGCGCTGGCGGCGGCGGGCGTCGACATGCTCGTCGTGGACACGGCGCACGGCCATCAGGAGGGCATGATCCACGCGGTTCGCACCGTCCGCGCCGCGGACCTCGGCATTCCGATCGTCGCCGGGAACATCGTCACGGCCGACGCGGTCGCCGACCTCGTGGAGGCGGGCGCCGACGTGCTGAAGGTCGGAGTCGGCCCCGGCGCCATGTGCACCACGCGCATGATGACGGCCGTCGGACGGCCGCAGTTCTCCGCGGTGCTCGAGACCTCGGAGGCCGCGCGCGAGCACGGCGCGGCCGTCTGGGCGGACGGGGGCGTGCGGTACCCTCGCGACGTTGCGCTCGCGCTCGCCGCCGGCGCGGCATCCGTCATGATCGGCTCCTGGTTCGCGGGCACCATCGAGGCGCCGGGGACGCTCCGACGCGACGCCGAGGGACGCGTGTTCAAGGAGAGCTGGGGGATGGCCTCGACGAAGGCGGTCAAGGAGCGCTTCGGCCGGCTCTCCGCCTACGAGCTCGCCCGGAAGGAGCTGTTCGCGGAGGGCATCTCGTCGTCGGCGATCTACCTCGACCCGCTGCGCCCGTCGCTCGAGGACCTGCTCGACATGATCACCTCGGGGGTTCGGAGCTCGTTCACCTACGCGGGTGCGCGCAGCGTGCCGGAGTTCCGCGAGCGTGCGCTCGTCGGCATCCAGTCCGCAGCCGGCTACGAGGAGGGCAAGGCGCTCCCGGTCAGCTGGTAGGCGCGTGTGACGGCCCCGTTACGGCTCGGGGAGCACGTGGCATCCGCGGATATACTGGGTCGACCATGGACGACCCTCCCTCTGCGACCTCGCCCTGCCATAGACCCTCGCCCGTGACCGCGCGCGGAGGTGCGGATGTCTGAGTGGGTACTCCTCGGCATCGGATTCCTCCTCACCGTCGGCACGGGCCTCTTCGTTGCGAGCGAGTTCGCGCTCGTGAACCTCGATCGCGCCGACCTCGAGGCCCGGCGCGCCAGGGGCGAGACCCGCCTCGGGCTCACCATCGAGGGCCTCAAGATCACCTCGACGCACCTCTCCAGCGCGCAGCTCGGCATCACGCTGACCACGCTGCTCACCGGCTACACGATGGAGCCGGCGATCTCGTCGCTGCTCGCCGGCCCGCTCGCGGGAATCGGCCTGCCCGAAGCGCTGATCCGGCCCGTCGGCGCGATCACGGCCGTCGTCGTCGCGACCCTGCTGTCGATGATCATCGGCGAGCTCGTGCCGAAGAACTTCGCGCTCGCCCTGCCGCGGCGGACCGCGAAGGTCGTGATGCCGTTCCAGACCGCCTTCACGTGGGTCTTCCGGCCGGCGATCACCGTGCTGAACGGCAGTGCGAACCGCCTGCTGCGCCTCGTCGGCATCGAGCCGAAGGAGGAGCTCTCCGGCGCCCGCTCGGCGGAGGAGCTCTCGAGCCTCGTGCGGCGGTCGGCGAGCGCCGGCCTGCTCGAGCAGGACACCGCGACGCTGCTCGGGCGCACGCTGCGCTTCTCCGAGCACGACGCCTCCGACGTCATGACGCCGCGTCCGCGAGTCGCCGCGGTGCAGCGCACCGAACCGGCGGAGGCCGTGCTCGAGCTGGCGCGGCAGACCGGGTTCAGCCGCTTCCCCGTGTACGACGAGGACCTCGACGACGTCGTGGGCATCGTGCACGTCAAGCAGGCGGTCGCCGTGCCCCGCGAGAAGCGGGACGTCGTGCCGGCGTCGGCGCTGCAGTCCGACGCGCTCCGCGTCCCGGAGACGATCAAGCTCGACGCGCTCCTCGGCGAGCTCCGCGGTCGCGGCTACCAGATGGCCGTCGTGGTCGACGAGTACGGCGGCACGGCCGGCGTCGCGACGCTCGAGGACCTCGTGGAGGAGCTCGTCGGCGAAGTCTCCGACGAGCACGACCGCACGCGGGCGGGGGTGGTCCGACGGGGCGAGTTCGTCAGCTTCCCCGGGATCCTGCGACCTGACGAGCTGCTCGACCGCACCGGCATCCGCGTGCCGGAGGACGGCGCGTACGAGACGGTCGCCGGGTACGTGATGGCGACGCTCGGGCGGCTGCCGGTCGTCGGCGACGAGGTCGAGGTCGAAGGCGGCACGTTCCGCGTGCAGCGGCTCGACGGGCGTCGCATCGACCGGATCCAGTTCTCGCCCGCGACGGTGCCGACCCAGGCGGATGCCGCCCGGGAGGCCGCCGTCGTCGGCGACGACGCGAGGGAGGCGGGCCGATGAGCGACTGGGCGGGACTGGCCTGGCTGTTCGTGCTGCTGCTCGGCAACGCGTTCTTCGTGGGCGCCGAGTTCGCGGTCATCTCCGCGCGCCGCTCGCAGATCGAACCGCTCGCCGAGCAGGGGAGCCGCAGTGCGAAGACCGCGCTGTGGGCGATGGAGCACGCGACGCTCATGCTCGCGATGAGCCAGCTCGGCATCACGATCTGCTCGCTGCTGATCCTCACGGTGTCGGAGCCCGCGATCCACCACCTGCTCGAGGTCCCACTCGAGCTGACCGGGTGGTCGCCCGAGGTGGTGTCGACGATCGCGTTCGTGATCGCGCTCCTGCTGGTCTCGTACCTGCACGTGGTCCTCGGCGAGATGGTGCCGAAGAACCTGTCGTTCTCGCTGCCGGATCGTGCGGTGCTCCTCCTCGCCCCGCCGCTGGTGTTCACCGCCCGGATCTTCCGGCCCGTCATCGTCGCGCTGAACGCGACCGCCAACGGCGTGCTCCGGCTCTTCGGCGTGCAGCCCAAGAGCGAGGCGACCTCGACGTTCACGCTCGAGGAGGTCCAGACGATCGTCGTGCAGTCGCGGCGCGAGGGCGTCCTGGTGGATGCGAGCGGGACGCTGACGGCGGCGTTCGAGTTCACGACCAAGAAGGTGCGCGACATCGCCGTGCCGATGGACGAGCTGGTCTGCCTGCCGGCGGATGCCGCGCCCGCCGACGTCGAGCGCGCGGTCGCGCGGCGCGGCTTCTCGCGCTACGTGCTCGCCGGCGGAGACGGCGAGCCGGTCGGGTACGTCCACCTGAAGGACGTCATCGACCTCGACGACGACGAGTTCGATGATCCGATCCCCGCCAAGCGCGTTCGCAGGGTGGTCTCGATCTTCGACGGCACCGATCTCGAGGACGCGCTCGCCAGCATGCGCCGACTCGGGACGCACCTGGCGCGTGCGTTCGACGAGCAGGGGCGGACGACCGGCGTCATCTTCCTCGAGGACATCATCGAAGAACTCGTCGGCGAGGTGCAGGATGCCACCCGGAGGGGGTGACGCGGGCGCGACCCGGTCGGCGTAGACTCGCAGCGTCTCCGAGAGATGAGGTGGTCTCATGTTTGAGAACTCGATGACGATGGCCGTGCTCGCAGCGTCCGACCTCGAACGGGCGCAGCGGTTCTGGCACGATGTCTTCGGCCTTGATCCGGTGTCGACCGACATGGGCGGCGCGACGTACGTCGTGGGCGGCGTCGGCGTGCTCGTGTACGAGTCCGAGTTCGCCGGCACGAATCGCGCCACGGCGCTCGCCATCATGACCGACGACCTCGACCGCGACATGGCCGAGCTCCGGTCCAAGGGCGTCGTGTTCCACGACTACGACATGCCGGGCCTCAAGACCGAGAACGGCGTGGTGGAACAGGAGGGCGAGCGCGGAGCCTGGTTCGACGACAGCGAGGGCAACATCCTCTCGATCGCGCAGCCGACCGCCGTCTCGCTCGATCAGGCGAGGGAGATGCTCGCCGCGGCGTCCGCCTGACCTCCGCCACGCGCCCGGCGCCCGGACTCGAGCGCCTCAGAACTCGCCGTCGTTGACCTCCGGCCTCGCCCGGCGGTACTGCGGCGGCCAGACCGACGCGCTCGCGCCGAGTTCGTTCGCGGCGCGCAGCGCGAGGTGCGGGTCGCGCATCATCGCCTTGCCGAACATGACGGCGTCGGCGGCGCCGGATGCCACGAGGCGCTCGGCCTGCTCGGGCGTCGTGATCCGTCCCACGGCCGAGACCGACACGCCGGCCCGCCCGCGGACGAACTCCGCGTGCGCGGCCTGGTAGGCCGGGCCGACCGGGATGCGCACGTCGCGGACGAGCCCTCCGGTCGAGATGTCGAAGAAGTCGGCGCCCGCCTCCGCGGCCCATCCGGCCACGGTGGAGGTCTGCTCCTCGTCCCATCCGCCCGGTGCCCAGTCGGTCGCGGAGAAGCGCACGAACATGGGCATCCGCTCGCCGATCTCGGCGCGCACCGCGCGCACGATCTCCAGGAGCAGTCGTGCCCGGCCGCGGAGGTCGCCGCCCCAGTCGTCGCCTCGGAGGTTCGAGAGCGGTGACAGGAACTGGTGCACCAGGTAGCCGTGCGCGGCGTGGACCTCGACGACGTCGAAGCCCGCCTCGACCGCGCGCCGAGCGGCCGCCCGGAAGTCCTCGATCACGCCGCGGATGCCCGCCTCGTCGAGCGCCACCGGCGCCCGCAGGCCGTCGAACGCGATCGGCGATGGAGCCACGGTGGTCCAGCCGCCTTCCTCGATCGGCTGGGAGCCCCGCCGGTCCACGGTCTCCGGCCACACCGAGGCCTTGCGGCCGGCGTGCGCGAGCTGGATCCCCGAGGCGGCACCCTGCGATCGGAGGAACCGGGTGATGCGCGCCCACGCGTCCGCCTGGGCGTCGTTCCAGATGCCGGTGTCGTAGTCCGAGATGCGCCCGTCGGGACTCACCGCGGTCGCCTCGGCGATGACCAGTCCGGCGCCCCCGGCCGCCATGGAGCCGAGGTGCACGAGGTGCCAGTCGTGCGGGACGCCGTCGCGCTCGGTCACCGAGTACTGGCAGAGCGGCGGCACCCAGATCCGGTTGCGGATCTCGAGACCCCTGATGCGGATCGGGCGGAAGAGGGCCGGGGTGCCGTCGTGCTCGACGGCGGCGACCCGGTCGTCGCGGATCATGCGGCGAGTCCCCGGAGCCACGACTCGAGGCCGACGGCACCCGTGAACACGTGCCCGGTGCCGCCGACCGCCGTCGCGCCGTCGACGTTCACGGACTTGTTGTCCACGAAGAGCAGCTGTTCGGGCGCGATGCGGAGCTCGCGCATCACCAGCCGGAAGATCTCGCCCTCGGGCTTGACCATGCCGAGCTCGCCGCTCACGAACACGGCGTCGAAGAGCGGCGCGAACGAGCCGTGGCGCAGCCAGCCGCCGAAGTCGGCCCCGGCGTTCGAGAGCAGGGCGAGGCGCGTCCCGCCGGCGCGGAGCGCGTGCAGGATGCGGAGCGTCGCGGGGTCCACGCTGAGCCAGCCGCGGTGGTCGATCGCCCAGAGCTCGTGGCGGTCCACCTCGGTCCACTCCGCGCCGAGGTCGTCCGCCACCCTCGCCCAGTAGTCGGCGATCGCGAGCGTCCCGCGGTCGAGCTCGTCGCGATGAGCCCAGTAGGCGGTCCAGAACGCCTCGGCGCCGTCGCCAGCGATGCCCGCCCGCGTGAGGAGCGCGGCGCGATCGGCCTCGGAGGGCGAACGCGAGATCACCTCGCCGTAGTCGAAGACCACCACTCGGGGCGACAGGGCGATCGGCGCGGGAATGGTCGCAGGCATGCCCATCAACCTATCGTTGGGAGCATGGCAACCGGCACGTGGCGCGAATGGACCGCCGACGACGCATCCGACTGGCTGAGCGAGCCGGGCGCGGACGACGACAAGTACCGCCGGGGCGTCCTCGGGGTCATCACCGGCTCGGCCGACTATCCCGGTGCGGCCGTGCTCGGGGTGGAGGCCGCCCACCGCGCCGGAGTCGGCATGGTGCGCTTCACGGGCCCGCGGCCCGTGCGCCAGGCGGTGCTCGCCGCCCGACCCGAGACGGTCGCCGTGGCGGGACGCGTGCAGGCGTGGCTGCTCGGCTCGGGCATGGACTCGACGAACCGCTCGTTCAGGCTCGCAGGCGAACTCCAGCATGCGCTGGCGTCGGGGCTGCCCTGCGTCCTCGATGCCGGCGGGCTCGACCTCGTCGGGTCGCACACGGGGCCGACCGTGATCACGCCGCACAGCCGCGAGCTCGCCCGGCTGCTGCACGACCGGGAGACCCCGTGCACCGTCGAGGAGATCGACGCCGATCCGCCCGGATGGGCCGAGCGCACGGCTCACCAACTCCAGGTCGCGGTCCTGCTGAAGGGGGCCGTCACGCACGTGTGCGATCCCGACGGGACCCGGCTCACCGTGACCGCGTCGACGCACTGGCTCGCGAGTGCCGGCACCGGTGACGTCCTCGGCGGCATCATCGGCGCACTCGCGGCCACGCACCACGAGCGTCTCGCGCGCGATGCCGCGGCGATCACGCATCTCGCCGCGACGGCGGCCCTCGTCCACTCGGAGGCGGCGCGGCGCGCGAGCGAGGCCTGGGACGGCGGCCCGGTGACCGCGCTCGACGTGGCGCACGCGGTGCCCGCCGTCGTCGGCGGCCTGCTCCGTCGGTGAGCCGGTCCCGCCGCTCGCGCGGCTAGGCTCGGATGCCATGGCGGAGTCCGGCACCGATGTCGCGGGGCACCGGCCGGGGGGCCCGCGTCGGATTCCCTCGCGCCTCGGCGGGCGCGCCGCCCTCTGGGTCGCGTTCGGGGCGGTGCATCTCGGGCTCGCACTGCTGAACCTGTTCGCGCCCGGATGGCCCCTCGGCGACGTCACCGCGGTGTACCGGGTCTGGGCCGAGACCGCGCAGCAGGGTTTCCTGCGCATGGGCATCGACTCGCCCTGGGTGTACCCGATCCTCGCGTTCGCGCCCATGACGGCCGCGCTCGCGTTCGGGTCGGCCTGGTACGGGGTGACCTGGCTCGGCATGGTGACCGTCCTCGACGCGATCGCCTTCTCGGTGCTGCTCGGTCGGGGGTTCGTCTCCCGGCGACGCCGGGCGGCGGCCTGGTGGTGGCTGGGCTTCCTCGCGGCACTCGGTCCGATCGCGCTCGGCCGCATCGATGCCGTGACCGTGCCGTTCGCGCTCGTCGGCCTGCTCTGGGCGGCGGGGCGGCCCCGCGTGGCCGCGGTGCTCGTCACCGTCGCGACGTGGATCAAGGTGTGGCCGGCCGCGCTCGTCGCGGCGATGCTCGTGGCGCTCCGGCGCCGATTCGACGTGTTCACGGTCGCCGCGACGCTGTCGATCGGGATCCTCGGGGTGAGCCTGATCGCCGGATCGGGCGCGAACGCGCTCGGCTTCGTCGCCGAGCAGGCCGGGCGCGGCCTGCAGATCGAGGCGCCGCTCGCGGTGATCTGGCTGTGGTGGATCGTCGCCGGGACCGACGCGGCGACCATCGTGTACGACCAGGACATCCTCACCTTCCAGATCGAGGGTCCGGGTGCGGATGTCGCGGCCGCGACCACCACTCCGCTCATGGTGCTGGGCCTCGCCGCCGTGCTCGCGGCGGGGGTGCGGTCGGCGCGCCGCGGCGCGCACGTCGGCGCCCTGCTGCCACCGCTCGCGGTCGCGTTCACCGTCGTCCTCATCCTCGCGAACAAGGTGGGGTCGCCGCAGTTCGTCACGTGGCTCGCGGCGCCGGTCGTGCTCGGCATCGCGCTCGGAGGGTCCCGCTTCATCACGCCGGCGTCGATCGCGGCTGCCATCGCGGTGCTCACGCACGTCGTCTACCCGTATTGGTACGCGTGGCTGCTCATCGCGAACCCGGGATTCGTCCTGCTGCTCACGGTCAAGGTCGTGCTCCTGTTCGTGCTGCTCGGATGGTCGGTCCGCGCGGTGTGGCAGGCTGGGAGCGATCGGCGCCCCCGAACGGCGTCGTGACCTCCGGCGCCCCGGGCGCCGTCGACCCCAGGGAGGAACTCGCATGCTGGTGGCGTTCTCGGTCGCACCGAGTGGAACCGGACGGAGCGACGGATCCGTGCACGACGCGGTGGCTGCCGCGGTGCGGATCGTGCGCGAATCCGGACTGCCGAATCGCACGACCTCGATGTTCACCGAGCTCGAGGGGGAGTGGGACGAGGTCATGCGGGTCGTGAGGGACGCGTGCGACGCGGTCGCCGAGTACGGCTCGCGGGTCTCGCTCGTGCTCAAGGCCGACATCCGACCCGGGTACTCGGGCGAGTTGGACGCGAAGGTCGATCGGCTCGAGGCCGCCATCGAGAACGACGGCTGAGCCCGCGCGAGATCCGGGCTCGTTGCCTCGACGGCGTCGGGGGACCGGCATCGAGGGAGCCACCACGGATTGTCGAATCGATTCGATCCGTGCGATGATCGAACGGTGACCCCCGACTCCAACGGGCCGACGACGCCGTCGCCGGCCCGCATCCGCTTCGCCCTCCTCGCGCTCGCGATGGGCGGCTTCGGCATCGGCGCGACCGAGTTCGTCGCCATGGGCCTCCTGCCCGACATGGCCGCCGACCTGCTGCCGAGCCTGTCCGCGGAGTCGACGGATGCCGCGAACGCCGCCGCCGGCTGGATCATCTCCGCCTACGCGCTCGGCGTCGTCGTCGGCGCACCGACCATCGCCGCGGCCGCCGCCCGGTGGCCGCGCAAGCGGCTGCTGCTCGCACTGCTCGCCGCGTTCAGCCTCGGCACGATCGCGTCGGCGCTCCTGCCCACGTTCGAGCTCGTCGTCGCCGCGCGCTTCGTCGCCGCGCTCCCGCACGGGGCGTACTTCGGCATCGCCTCGCTCGTCGCGGCGAGCCTCATGGGGCCGGGCAAGCGCGCCCGCGGCGTCGCCCTCGTGCTCTCCGGGCTCACGATCGCGAACGTCATCGGCGTCCCGCTCATCACGTGGCTGGGCCAGCAGGCGGGATGGCGCATCGCCTACCTCGCCGTCGCCGGGATCTTCGTGGCCACGTTCGTCGCCGTCGCCGTCGCGGTGCCGTGGCAGGCGGGCGACCCCACGGCGACGATGAAGCGCGAACTCCGCATCTTCACACGCACCCAGGCGTGGTTCGCGCTCGCGATCGGCGCCGTCGGCTTCGGCGGCCTCTTCTCGGTCTACAGCTACGTCGCCCCGCTCGCGACCGAGGTGACCGGCCTGCCCACCGGGGCGGTGCCGATCGTGCTCGTCGTCTTCGGCCTCGGCATGACCATCGGCAACGTCGTCGGCGGGCGCCTCGCGGACTGGAGCGTGCGGCGATCGATGTACCTGTTCTTCGCCTCCCTCTCGGGCGCGCTCGTCCTCCTCGGGGCCACGGCGCAGCATCCGGTCGGACTGGCCGTCGGCGTCTTCCTCGTCGGCGCCTCGGCGGCGGCGCTCTCGCCCACGATCCAGGCGCGCCTCATGGACGTCGCACGCGACAGCCAGTCGATCGCGGCCGCCCTGAACCACTCGGCGCTGAACATCGGCAACAGCCTCGGCGCCATCCTCGGCGGGCTCGTCATCGCCGCGGGCCTCGGGTACGTCGCCCCCGTCTGGGTCGGGCTCATGCTCACGGTTTCGGGCAGCATCCTCGCCCTCGGCACGTTCGCGCTCGACCGGGCGCGCCGGCGCCGCGGCATCCCGCTGCCCTCGGTGACCGGCGCATTCGGCGCGATCGGCGACTGACCTACTCGGACTGCAGCAGGATGCCGTCGGCGATCGCGCGCTTCCGGAGCGCCACCTTCGTCCCGACGTCGTATCCTGCGAGGCGGTACTTCTCGCGGATCCGCTTCAGGTAGCTCTTGGCGGTCTCCTCCGAGATCCCGAGCTGGAACGCGACCGCCTTGACCGGCTGGCCCGCGCCGTAGAGCGCCATCACGCGACGCTCCTGCGCGCTGAGGCGCGGTGCCGCGCCGTCGGATTCCAGTGCGTCCTCGAGCTCCTGCGACAGGTACTGGTCGCCGTTCCGCGCCGCGCGGATGGCCTCGACGATCGTCTCGACGGGCTCCGACTTCACCAGGTAGCCGAGCGCACCGGCGCCGAGCGCCTCTCGGACGACCGCCGGCTCGGAGTACGTGCTCATGAGCATCGTGCGTACGCCGGCCGACTTCAGCGTCGAGAGCTTGATCGAGATCGGGATGTTGTCGCGGAGGTCGAGGTCGAGGAGCACCACGTCGACCGGGAACTCCGTGTGGGCGAGGAGCTCGGACCACGACGGCACCGCGGCCACGAGGTCGACGTCGTCGGTCGCGCCGCGGAGCCACTCGGTGAGGGCACCGAGCAGCATGCGGTGATCGTCGACCACGGCGAGTCGGATGGGCGGCAGCTCGGGTTCGGGCACGTCATGCTCCCCTCGGGTTGACGGCGCTGGGCGGCGCCGGGTTCCGGACCGTGGGGTCGATCCGGCACTCGAGCTCGATGCGGAACCCCTCCGGACCCGGAACGACCTCGTGTACACCGACATTATCGAGTGCGTCCCATGTCGCCGCATCGACGCGGCGCGCCGTGAGACCCGAGACGTCGAGTCCGATCGCGACGCCCGCCAGCTCGCCGGGTCGAGGGCCGCCCTCGGGATCGTCGTCGGCCGGCGTCCCGACCTCGGTCTCCCGGCAGTGGACGCGGACCTGGAGCGGGGGCTCGTTCGCCTTGCGTCGTCGCTGGCCGGCGACGAGCCAGAGCGCCAGGAGGAGCCCCTCGCGCTGTGCCGGTGAAAGCAGGCCGGCCAGGCCCTGCGCGTCGTCGACGCTCACGCGCCTGCTGAGGTACGCCGACTCGGTGACCGCGTGGCGCAGCCACGTGTCGGTGCGGCCCTCGATGAGTCGGATGCGCAGGCGTGCCGCGAGGCTTCCCGCGCGCTCGGCGGCCTCGGGCGGGAGCGGGATCGAGATGCGACCGGATCCCACGTCCTCGAGCAGCGACTCGGCGTCGTAGTCGAGCTCGGCGAGCTCCTCCGAGGCGCGCATGCCCACGGCCGAGCGCGGGGTCGCGACGGTCGACTGGACCAGCGAGAGGTCGAGCTCGCGTCCGACGAGTCGTCGGAATCCGCGGACGCCCATCGCGACGAGCACCACGGGGACCACCGCCGTCGCGGCGATCGCGAGTCCGGGGACGGTCCACGTCCCGGCGGTCCGCACCTGGAGGAGCGCCGCGACCGCGAGGACGCCGGCGATGACCGCGGATGCCGCGACCGGGGTCCGCGTCTCACGCAGCGCCGCGACCGGGAGGAGGAGCGCGGCGGCGGCCGGCGCTGCCGTCGGCGTGATCCCGAGGTGCAGCAGGCCCGCGGTCGCCGTGAGGTCCATCGCCACGGGCACCGCGAGCGCGGCGAGCAGGAGCACGTGCGTCCAGTCCGCCACTCGGGTCAGGCCGCGGGTCGCGACGACCGTGGCGACCGCGACGACCGCGAAGGCGATCCACGCCGGACCCGAGCCCGTGCCGGGCGGGAAGACGTCCACGAGGCCCACGGCATGGGCGAGGTGGGCCAGGACGATGACGCCCGCCGCGGCGGTGACCCCGATCGCGAGGCGGCGTCCGCCGTGGGCGCTGCGGATGTCCTCGGCGGCACGGGCGGACCTGCTCGGGCGATCGAACTGGATCTCGTGCGTCGTGTCGGGCGACGCCTCGGTGGCGGGGGTCCGGCGGAACGGATTCACGGCTTCGGCACCTCCAGCATGACCGTCGTCCCCGACCCCGGCGAGCTGAACACCCGCGCGCGGCCCCCGACGGCGTGCAGGCGTCCGACGACCGACTCGGCGAAGCCGAGGCGTGCGGGGTCGACCGCGGCCGGCTCGAAACCGGTGCCCTGGTCGGTCACCATCGCCCGGACCGTGTGCTCGTCGTCGGTCACCGTGACGTCCGCGACGCTCACCCCGGCGTGCCTGCGGACGTTCTCGAGGCACTCGCCGAGCGCGCCGAGCAGCGCGTCGAGTGCGTCCTTCGGCAGCACGAGGTGGTTCGCCCCGTGCCAGTTGACGTCGAGCCCGAGACGCGCGAAGCGCTGCCGGACGGACTCGAAGGTGGCCCCGAGTCCGTCGTCGGTGGACTCGGGGGAGAAGATCGCGCTCGAGCCGTTGTCGAGCGGGGCGCCGAGCCGCAACTGCTTCAGCAGTCGGGCGTCGTCGCCGGCCTGCTGGCGCAGGGGCCCGGTGCCGACCCCGACGCCCGAGTGCGCGAGGAGGCTGAGCGTCGCGAGGACCGTGTCGTGCAGCACCCGGGCATCCTGGCGCTGCTGGGCCTCGGACTCGCTCGCCAGTCGCTCGGCCTCGTGCGCGCGTCCGACCTCGTCGATCCGCTCCGCGGCGCGGTCGATGGCGCGGGCGAGCCAGATCCCGACGATCACGCAGGCGATCCAGCCCGCGGCCGTGGCGACGACGACGAGGCGCACGTCGGCGCCGGATGCCGCGGACGCCCCGAGCGCCACGAGGACGGAGGCGGCGCTCGCGACGATCACCGCGGGTCCCGACGGGCGGACCACCAGGGGGATCGCGAGGGCGGCGCCGGACAGGGCGCCCACGGCCGCCATCGCGGTCGCACCGGCCGGGTCGAGCGTCGGGTCGAGGCCGACGACGAGCAGCAGTACGGTCGCCGCGGCCATGGCGCCGAGGGTCGCCGCCATCGCGCCGCGTGCGGTCGCGAGGCCGATGAGCACCGCCATGCCCACGACGAGCGCCGCGGCGAGGGCGAACCGGGACGGCGCGATCGCGCCGGGCACGATCAGGCAGGCCAGCGCGATCGCCGCGCCGGTGAAGCCGCCGACCCTCGCGAGCCGGCGCAGCAGCCGGTCGCGCTCCTTGTCGATCCGCCGCATGCCACCCCCTGCCCGTCGGCGCCGTGCGCGCCGCACGCAGCGCCCTTCTCGAAGATAGCTCAGAACGACCCCCGTATGCGGGACACGGGTCCCGAACCGGGGCGTGGCGTCCGTATCCGGTCAGTCGGCGAGGAGCCTCGCGAGCTCGGCGGCGACGGCGTCGTCCTCGATCAGGAACGCGTCGTGCCCGTAGTCGGAGCGCAGCACGACCGGCTCGTCGCCGTGGATCGTCCGCCGGACCCCGGCGGCGATCTCGCGCTGGCCCTCGAGCGAGAAGTACCGGTCGCTGTCGATGCCGAGCACGAGCGTGGCCGCCTCGATGCGGCTGAGGGCGGCGGCGACTCCGCCGCGGCCGCGGCCGATGTCGTGCGAGTTCATCGCCTCGGTGAGCGTGAGGTAGCTGTTCGCGTCGAACCGGCGGGTGAACTTGTTGCCGTGGAAGTCGAGGTAGGACTCGACCGCGAACCGCCCGCCGCCGCCGAGCGGGTCGAGGTCGGACTGCCAGCCGCGTTCGAAGCGCTGGTTGAGTTCGATCGGCGTGCGGTAGTTCAGCATGGCCATCCGCCGGGCGAGCGCGAGCCCGCGAGTCGGCCCGTCGCCGTCCGGTGCGTCGTAGTACGCGCCGCCGCGGAACGCCGGGTCGCTGCGCACCGCCTCGAGCTGGACGGAGTTCAGCGCGATCTGGTCGGCCGTCGTCGCGGCGGGCGCCGCGAGCACCGCGATGCGCTCGACCGACTCGGGCGCCATGAGCGCCCACTCGAGGACGTGCATGGCGCCCATGGACCCGCCGACGACCGCGGCGAAGCGCTCGATCCCGAGCTCTCGGGCGAAGGCCACCTGGGCGGCGACCTGGTCGCGGATCGTGACGAAGGGGAACCTGGCGCCCCATTCGACGCCGTCCGGGGCGACCGACGCGGGACCGGTCGAGCCCTGGCATCCACCCAGCACGTTCGGCGCGACCACGAACCAGCGATCGGTGTCGATGACGCGACCCGGGCCGACGACACCGGGCCACCAGCCGGCGCTCGCATGCGCCGGGCCCGCGGGACCGACCACGTGGCTGTCGCCGGTCAGGGCGTGCAGCACGAGGATCGCGTTCCCTCGCGCGGCATCGAGCTCGCCCCACGTCTCGTAGGCGATGCGGACGTCGGGCAGGACCTGGCCGGACTCGAGTCCGAGGTCGCCGATCCTCGCGAAGCGACGGTCGCCGACGGGGTCGCCCTCGCGCCATGCGCCCGTCGCGGGCGCGCGCCCGGCGAGCTGGTGGGCGGCACGGGCCTCGGGCACGACGCTCGCGGGCACCGTCTCCGAGGTCGTCTGCCAGTCCATGCTCCGATTCTCCCCGACGCGGTGGACGGACGCGGCACTGTTACGCCGGGGCGGGAGACGGCGGATGCCGCGCCCCTCGCGGGACGCGGCATCCGTCTCGAGTGCGGTCTCGTGCTAGACGCGGGCCGCCTCGGTCGCGCGACGCGCTGCCGCGAGGCCGGCCTCGAGGTCGGCCTTGAGGTCGTCGATGTTCTCGATGCCCACCGACAGCCGGACGAGGCCGGGCGTCACCCCGCTCGTCAGCTGCTGCTCGGGCGTCAGCTGCGAGTGGGTGGTCGAGGCGGGGTGGATGACGAGCGACCGGACGTCGCCGATGTTCGCGAGGTGGCTGAAGAGCGCCAGGTTGTCCACGAGCGCACGGCCGGCGTCGACGCCGCCCTTGAGCTCGAACGAGAGCACCGCGCCGACGCCCTTCGGGGCGTACCGGTTGGCCGCCGCGTACCACGGGCTCGACGGCAGGCCGGAGTAGTTCACGTGCGCCACGTCCGGGTGGCTGTCGAGCCACTCCGCGATCTCCTGCGCGTTCTGCGTGTGCCGCTCGACGCGGAGCGAGAGCGTCTCGATGCCCTGGATGAGCTGCCAGGCGCTCGCCGGAGCGATCGACGCGCCGAGGTCGCGCAGCAGCTGCACGCGCGCCTTGATGACGAACGCGAGCGGGTCGCCCACCGCGGCGGTGTAGCTCGCGCCGTGGTACGACGGGTCGGGCTCGGTGAGGCCGGGGAACTTCTCGACGTGCTTCGACCACTCGAAGCGGCCGCCGTCGACGATCACGCCGCCGATGACGGTGCCGTGGCCGCCGAGGAACTTCGTGGCCGAGTGGATGACGATGTCGGCGCCGTGCTCGAACGGGCGGATCAGGTACGGCGTCGCGATCGTGTTGTCGACGATGAGCGGGATGCCCGCGTCGTGCGCGACGCCCGACACGAGGGCGATGTCGAGGACGTTGATCTTCGGGTTGCCGATGGTCTCGGCGAAGAACAGCTTCGTGTTCGGCCGGACCGCACGCCGCCACTCGTCGGCGTCGTCCTGGTTCTCGACGAAGGTGGTCTCGATGCCGAGCTTGGCGAGCGTGTACTTGAAGAGGTTGTACGTGCCGCCGTAGATCGAGCTCGACGAGACGATGTGGTCGCCCGCCTGCGCGATGTTGAGCACGGCGAACGTCTCGGCGGCCTGGCCCGATGCGACGAGCAGGGCCCCGCTGCCGCCCTCGAGCGCGGCGAGGCGCTCCTCCACCACGGCCTGCGTCGGGTTCATGATGCGCGTGTAGATGTTGCCGAACTCGGCCAGCGCGAAGAGGTTCTGCGCGTGCTCCGACGAGTCGAACACGTACGACGTCGTCTGGTAGATCGGCGTCGCGCGTGCCTTCGTCACCGGATCGGGCGCGGCGCCCGAGTGGACCTGCTTGGTCTCGAATCGCCAGTCGGCGGCGTGGTCGGCCATGTGGGACTCCTTCACGAAACGGCAGTGCGGTCTCCGCCGCATCCGTCGCCCACCGTACGTCCGGCCCGCCAGGTGCTCAACGGACGCCGCAACACGGCGTCATTCGCGTGCGTCGGGCTTCTGGGGCTTCGGGGAGTCCGGGAGCGGGGGCAGCGCGTCCGGCGGGAGCACGATGGTCCCGGTCGCGGTCGTGGGCTCCGGTCGGAACAGCCACCGCGCCCGCGGCTCGACGAGCGGGCGGAAGACACGTCGCACCGGCTTCAGCGAGAGCACCACCGAGACGCCGACGCAGAACACGATCATCGCCGGCAGCACCCACCAGGGCTGCTCGCCCTCGAGGAGCGGGGTCTCCCGCAGCGGGAACAGGACGAACGAGTGGAGCAGGTAGATGTACATGGTGGCGCTGCCGAACGCGGTGAACGCCGTCGCGCGGCGCGGCATCAGGACGAGGAACGCGACCGCGAGGAGCATCGCGAGCAGCAGCAGGAACAGCCTGATGGCGCCCGACCAGGGTTCGTCGTAGCCGATCGCCTCGTACGACTCGTCGTAGAGCATGAAGCGTCGGAGCCGGAGGTCCCGCCAGGTCTCGATCGCCATCGGCAGCACGACGAGGAGCACCGAGAACAGGGCGATCGCGCCGGCGCGCCAGCGCCACGCGACCGCGGTCGACAGGTCGAGCCAGCGGTCGGTGATGCGCAGCTGCCGGAGCTTCCAGCCGAAGACGAAGAACGGGAACATGCCGAACGTGCGCGTGAGCGCGAGCGTCGAGTCGATGTCGACCGCGTAGCCGGCGCCGATCGAGATCGCGATCGCGATGAGCAGCGGGTACCGGAGCAGCACGAGGTAGGGCAGGGCGATGCGCCAGATCGCGAGGGCGATGAGGAACCACAGCGTCCACGACGCGGTCGTGTAGTCGAGCACGAACTCGCCGCCGAGGGCGAACCGGATCAGCGTCCAGATCGTCTCGAAGATGAAGTACGGGAAGACGATGTCGGTGAGGACCTGCCGCATGGCGCGTGCGTTCGGCGGTCCGGACTTGGCGAAGTACCCGGACACCGTGACGAAGACGGCCACGTGGAACGAGTAGATGAAGAGGTACACGCTGTAGGCCGCGTCGTCCTCGGCGATGAGCGGCAGGATCCCGTGGCCGATCACGACGAGCGTGATCGCGATCCATCGGGCGTTGTCCCAGAGCGGCACGCGGCGCTTGCGGTGCGGCGGCCGCGGGGCATGGGGCATGGTGGTCGGCTCCATCCGCCCATTCTCCCGCACCGGTCGCGGGCGGCGGCCCGGCCCCCCGCTCGGGCAGAATGTCGGCATGGACCAGTTGCGCGCAGTCGTCACGGGAGCGAGTTCGGGGATCGGCGCGGCCACGGTGCGAGGGCTCGTCGCCGCCGGCTGGGAGGTGGTCGCGGTCGCTCGTCGCGGCGATCGCCTCGCTGCGCTCGCCGAGGAGACCGGCGCGGTGCCGTTCGTCGCCGACGTCACGAGCGACGCGGATGTCGCGGCGCTCGCCGAGCACGTCGCCGCGTCGGGCGGCGCGCACGCGCTCGTGAACAACGCGGGCGGTGCGAAGGGGCTCGCGTCCGTCGAGGAGTCCGACCTCGACGACTGGGCGTGGATGTTCGAGGTCAACGTGCTGGGCCTGAAGCGCGTCACGAGCGCGCTCCTCCCGCTGCTCCGACGCGGCGCGGTCGAGCGCGGGGTGGCCGACGTGGTCAACGTGACCTCCATCGCGGGGCACGTCGCGTACGTCGGCGGAGGCGGGTACAACGCGGCGAAGTTCGCCGCGCACGCGGTGACCGAGGTGCTGCGACTCGAGCTGAACGGCGAACCGATCCGCGTGATCGAGGTCGCGCCGGGGATGGTGCGGACCGACGAGTTCGCGCTCGTGCGCTTCGGCGGAGACCGGGCGCGCGCCGACGCGGTCTACGACGACGTCCCGGAGCCGCTGGTCGCCGAGGACATCGCCGGCGTCATCGTCGACGCGATCTCCAAGCCCCGGCACGTCGACCTCGACCTCATCGTGGTGAAGCCCGTCGCCCAGGCGGCGCCGCACCGGCTCGCGAAGGGGCCGCTCGAGGTCAAGGCGGGGCCGAGCGCATGAGGATCGGCCGCGTCGAACGCCGTCGGGCCTGGGTCGACCGGACCGCCCCGGTCATGGCGGTCCTGGGGTTCCTGTTCGTCGTGGCCTACACCGCCGGGGTGCTGGCGGAGGACATCTCGTCGGGTTGGCGACCGGTGCTGAACCTCGTGATGGTCGTCACGTGGATCGCGTTCCTCATCGACTTCGTCGTCCGCCTCGTGCTGACGCCGGCGGGAGCGCGGTGGACCTACACCTGGCACCATCCGATCGAGTTCCTCTCGGTGCTGGTCCCGGTCTTCCGGGCACTCCGGGCCGTCACGCTGCTGCGCCACCTCCCGTTCCTCCAGCGCCGCACCGCGCAAGCCGTGCGTGCGAACTTCGTGATCACCGCGGTGATCTACGCCGTGCTCTACGTGTTCTTCCTGGCGCTGGCGACGCTGCAGGCCGAGCGCGATGCTCCGGGTGCGACGATCACGAACTTCGGCGACGCGCTGTGGTGGGCGGTCGTCACGCTGACGACCGTGGGGTACGGCGACACCTACCCCGTCACGACCGTCGGCAGGGTCTGGGCGGTGCTGCTCATGGTCGGCGGGATCGCGATCGTCGGCGTCGCCTCGGCGACGATCATCTCGGTGCTGAACGATCGGCTGGCGGCGATCCGCAGCCACGGCCCGGGTGCGTCGATCCTGGCGGAGCGGGAGGGGTTCGACCCGGGCCTGCCCGACCTCGGATCGGAGGACGACGACGCCGACCCGGATCGCGACCCCGACGGCCGGTAGCCTGACTGGCATGACGTTCGACGCGAATGACGCCGGGACCGGCGGCGACGGCATCCGGCGCGAGATCCTGACCTGGGAGGACTTCGGCGACGCGGCGCGCTCGATGGCCGGCGACGTGCTCGGTTCGGGCTTCCGGCCCGACGTGGTGATCGCGATCGCCCGCGGTGGGCTCCTGCTCGCGGGAGCGATCGCGTACGCGCTCGGCACGAAGTCGTGCGGCTCGATCAACGTCGAGTTCTACACGGGCGTCGACGAGCGTCTGCCCGAGCCGGTGCTGCACCCGCCCATGCTCGACGCGCCGGCGCTCTCGGGCCGCCGCGTGCTGCTGGTCGACGACGTCTCCGACTCCGGCCGGACGCTGCGCAAGGTCGTCGACCTGCTCGCCGATGCCGGCGCCGACGTGCGCACCGCGACGCTCTACACGAAGTCGCACACCGTGCTCGCGCCCGACTACGACTACCGGCGCACCGACGACTGGATCGTGTTCCCCTGGTCTGCGCTGCCGCCCGTCGAGGCGACGGAGGCGACCCGATGAGCGTGCACCTCGTCGGCGGCGGGTGGGACCCGGCCCACGCGGCATCCGTCTACGCGCCGTTCCTCGCCGAAGCGGCCGAGGCCGCCGGCCGGGCCGGTGCCGACCGCCCCCGCGTCGCGGTGCTGCTCGTCGCGCCCGACCACGAGGCCGACCTCCTCGCAGCCCGCTGGCGAGACGTGCTCGAGGCCGTCGCCGACGTCGAGGCCGCCGTCACGGTGGTCCCCGAGGACGGCGAGTTCGCGCCGGCTTCGCTGGCCGGCACGCACGGCGTGCTCGTCGGCGGCGGGCTCACCCCCGCGTACCGACGGGCGGTCGAGCCGATCGCCGCCGAGCTGCGTCGCCGCGCCGCGGCCGACGAGCCCTACCTGGGGTTCTCAGCGGGCGCGGCGATCGCGTCCGACACCGCCCTCCTCGGCGGCTGGCGCATCGGCGGGGTCCCGGTCGCCCCCGAGGAGGCGGGCGAGGACCTCGACGACGTCACGGTCGAGGCGGGGATCGGGCTCGTCGACCTCACGATCGACTGCCACGCGGCGCAGTGGGGCACGCTCACGCGGCTCATCGCCGCGACCGAGGCGCGCCTGGTGGACGGCGGCATCGCGATCGACGAGGACACGCTGTTCTCGATCGGCGCCGCTGGGCTCCGGGTCGCGGGCGCCGGGAGCGTCTGGAGCGTCACCGCCGACGGCGACGGGGTCTCGGTGCGGAGCATCTCCGGCTGATGGGTCGGACGCTTCCGGAGCTCGCCGAGGCGGGACTCATCGACGCGACGTGGGCCGATGCGCTCGCCCCGGTGGCGGACGACATCGCCCGGATGGGCGACCTCCTCCGCGTCGAGGTCGCCGAGGGGCGCGGATACCTCCCCGCGGGCGACGCGGTGCTCCGCGCGTTCCGCCAGCCCGTGCCCGAGGTCCGCGTGCTCATCGTGGGCCAGGATCCGTACCCGACGCCGGGCCACCCGATCGGCCTCTCCTTCGCCGTCGAGCGCCACGTGCGACCGCTCCCGCGCAGCCTCGCGAACATCTACCGCGAGCTCGCCGACGACCTCGGGATCCCGCCGGCCGCCCACGGCGACCTCGGCGCGTGGAGCACGCACGGCGTGATGCTGCTGAACCGGGTCCTCACGGTCCGGCCGGGCGAACCGGCGTCGCATCGGGGCATGGGGTGGGAGCGCGTGACCGACCACGCGATCCGCACGCTCGTCGCTCGCGGCGGTCCGCTCGTGGCGATCCTGTGGGGTCGTGACGCGCAGTCGCTCGCGCCGCTGCTCGGCGACGTGCCGCGCATCGAGTCGGCCCACCCCAGCCCGCTCTCGGCGAGCCGCGGGTTCTTCGGTTCGCGCCCGTTCAGCCGGGCGAACGACCTGCTCGTCGCGCAGGGCGGCGCGCCGCTGGATTGGGCGATCCCCGCCTGACGCCGGCCCCCCGTCATCCGTTCGCAACCTCGCGCGCGTAGCATGGCGGGATGCTCGAGGAGGAATACCAGGCGCGACGGTCCCTGCCGAGGCACCTGCGGAAGACGGAGGAGCCCGAAGCCCCGTTCTCGTTCGAGATCCGACCTGCGCGGCCGGCCGACCTGCCGGCGGTTCGCGAGATCTACAACTACTACGTCGCGAACTCGACCGTCACCTTCGATGAGGAGGCGATGTCGCTCCGGGAGTGGAAGCAGAAGTACTCCTACCTGAGCCGGCTCGGTATGCCCTTCCTCGTGGCCGAGTCGCCCTCCGGCCAGCTCCTGGGGTACGCGCTGGTCTCGCCCTGGAAGCAGAAGCGCGCCTACCGGTACACGGTCGAGAACTCGATCTACCTCGGCCCCGCGGCATCCGGCAAGGGGCTCGGGAAGGCCCTGTTGGGCGCCCTCATCGAGGCGTCGAGGGAGGCGGGCCTGAAGGAGATGATCGCCGTGATCGCCGATCAGGGCGCCGACGCGTCGATCCGGCTCCACGAGAGGTTCGGCTTCCACGAGATCGGGCGCATGGGGAGGGTCGGCTTCAAGTTCGATCGCTGGCTCGGCACGGTGCTCCTGCAGAAGACCCTGAAGTAGGGCGGGTCGCGGCGGGGGTCAGTCGAGGAGCAGCTCGACGCCGCCGTACAGCGCGGGCAGTGCGCATGCGACGAACAGCCCCGCCGCCCCGAACAACGCCGGGTGCGCGAGGCCGACCACGAGCCTGCGCATCGCCGGCCGCCCGGCGAGCATGCCGTCGGGCACGCCGTCGGCGGTCGGTGCCGCGCGCCATCCGCGCACGCGGGCCAGGAACCACGCGCAGCGGACCACGAAGGCCGCCCACAGCAGGCCGACCACGGTCGGCACGATCACGAGCATGATGTCGAGGCCGACGCCCACGATCTCGTCCTCGCGCCCCTCGGCGGCGAGCTGGATGACCGCGGAGATGGCGGCGCCCACGACCACGGACAGGCTCCAGGCGACGACGCCGACGACGAGCGCGAGGTACCTGACGACGAAGTGCCCGAACACCGACGACAGCTCGTCGAAGCGTCGCCGCGGCGTGGCGTGCAGCACGGTCACGGTCGCGGCGAGGGATGGGGCGACGAGCAGCGCGAGCAGCGCGCCGAGCAGCCATGCCGGCCAGCCGGCCGCGATCCCGATCGCCGCGGCGACGCCGAGCGTGCTGCTCCAGGCGGCACCCCAAGCCAGCGGATGCCGCGCAACGGCACCGACGATGCGCGTGCCAGCCACCCCCGCCACGCGCGCCACTCTACCCGGGTGCGGCGGCGCGACCACGGTGCGTAGGCTCGGGACGTGGCCGACCAGCACGAGGACCTGCACGAGTACACGGCGCTGGAGCTGCACCAGCTCCTGCAGCGCGGCGACGTGACGCCGCTCGAGGCCGCCGAGCACTACCTCGCACGGATCGAGCGCCTCGACCCGGAGGTCGGGGCGTTCGCCCTCGTGACGCCGGAACGCGCGCGCGAGCGCGCGCGGGCCGTCCGACGCGACGTGGCGCACGCCGCGCCGCTGTGGGGCATGCCGCTGGCGGACAAGGACCTGCACCCGCGTGCCGGGGTGCCGACGGCGTTCGGCTCGCGCGCCTTCGCCGGCGACGTGCCCGACGAGTCGGACGACCTCGTCCGGGACGTCGACGACGCCGGGGCGGTGAGCCTCGGCAAGACGGCGACGCCGGAGTTCGGCCTGCCGTCGTACACCGAGCCGCTCGCCGGCCGCCCCGCGCGCAACCCGTGGGACCTCGGGCTCGGAGCCGGTGGCTCGAGCGGGGGTGCTGCGGCGGCCGTGGCCGCGGGCCTCCTGCCGTTCGCGCCGGGCAGCGACGGCGGCGGATCGATCCGCATCCCCGCGGCGTCATGCGGCCTCGTCGGCGTGAAGCCGTCGCGGGGCCGCGTCCCGTCGGGTTCCGGCATCGACCGGCTCGCCGGACTCGGCGTGGTCGGCCCGCTCGCCCGGACGGTCGCCGATGCGGCCCTCCTGCTCGACGGCCTCATCGCGCCGCGGGGCTACCCGCCGAGGCATCCGTTCGCCCTGCGCGCGCCGGGGGAGGACGGACCTTACCTCGGCGCGGCGATCCGCGGCGAAGGGCGGTACCAGGTCGGGGTGATGCTCGACACGCCGTGGGACGACTTCACCGACATCCGGGTCGAGGACGCGCCGCGCGCCGCATTCGAGCACGCGATCGCGCTCCTCGACCGGCTCGGTCACGGCGTGGACGAGCTCGCGCCAGCCCCGGAACCCGGGTACCCCGAGGCCTTCCGCACGATCTGGCAGTCCGGCGCAGCCGGGATCCCGGTGCCCGGCGGCGAGGAGGACGCGCTCGAGCCGCTCACCCGCTGGCTCGTCGCGCGCGGCCGGGAGCGCACGGCGGGCGAGCTCGCAGGGGCCCTCGGGTGGCTCGCGGGCTTCGAGCGGCGGACCATCGCGCGGTTCTCGCCGGTCGACGTGGTCCTCACGCCGGCGCTCGCGCTGACGCCGCGTCCGGTCGGCTGGTACGACGCCGAGGACGCGGAGGAGAACTTCGCGCAGCAGGTGCGCTTCACGCCGTACACGTCGTTCGTCAACGTCGCGGGCCTGCCCGCGCTGACGCTGCCGGTGCACGACACGGAGGAGGGCCTGCCGATGGGCGTCCAGCTCATCGGGCGGCCCGGCGGCGAGGCGACCCTCTTCGCGCTCGCAGCACAGCTCGAGCGCGCCGCGCGTCGCGGTCGACGCCGCCCGCCGGTGTGGTGACGGATGCCGCGGCCGCGTCGGTGACGGCGGGGAGTGGCCGTTCTCCGGCGTGATCCGCTCGCGGGCGTGTGCAAGACTTAGGTAATGCTTACCTCACTTGCCGGAGTCGCCGCGCTCGCGCGTCCGCGTCCCGCCTATCGCGGCTTCCGTGCGAACGTCGCCCGCGTGCGACGACTCACGCCGCATTTCACGCGCGTGACCTTCGCGGGGGAGGAACTCGCCGAGTTCGGCACCGCCGGGCTCGACCAACGGGTGAAGGTCGTGCTGCCCCTCGGCGACTCGGGCTTCGCGCACTTCCCGGACGGCGAGGACTGGTACTCGGCGTGGCGCGAGCTGCCGGCCGAGCGGCGCAACCCGTTCCGCACCTACACGATCCGGGCCGTGCGCCCCGAGGTCCGCGAGGTCGACGTCGACTTCGTCGCCCATGGCGACACCGGTCCCGGCTCGGCGTGGGCGACACGCGCGCAGCCCGGTGACGAGATCGTGCTCGTCGGCCCCGACGAACTGAGCGCGGGGAGGACCGTCGGCATCGACTGGCGCCCCGGCGCCGTCGAGACCGTGCTGCTCGCCGGCGACGAGACCGCGGCGCCCGCGATTTGCGCGATCCTCGAGTCCCTGCCGGCCGACGCCGAGGGAGCCGCGATCATCGAGGTCCCGAGCGCCGAGGACGTGCTCGAGGTCGCGCCGCCCGTCGGCGTCGAGGTGCGCTGGCTCGCCCGCTCGGAGTCGCAGTCGCACGGCGAACGGCTCGTGCCGGCGGTCCGCGACTGGGTCGCCCGCACCTGCTGGCTCCGCGACTGCGCCGATCCCGCGTCGGCGGCCGCCGAGTCGGCACGCCGGACGCTCGCCGAGCTCGAGGCGGCGGCCGACGCCCACGGCGTCCTCTGGGACGTGCCCGAGGGCACGAGCCTCGACGGCGACTGCTACGCATGGCTCGCGGGCGAGGCATCCGTCATCACGGCGCTCCGCCGCTTCCTCGTGCGGGAGGCCGGCCTCGACCGCCGACAGGTGGCGTTCATGGGGTACTGGCGGCGGGGCCGCGCCGAACTGGCGTGAACGCCGCATCCGTCTCGGCGGAGGCGTCGCCGATCGCGGCGCCCGCCACGCGCATCGGCGTCGGCCGACGCCCCGCGTCGGGCGGCCCGCCGCCGCGCGCCCGACGCGCCGCGCTCGTGCTCATCGGGAGTGCGATCGCGCTCCTCGTCGTGGTCGCGGCGAGCCTCGCGCTCGGGGTCCGCGCGATCGACGCCGCCGAGGTCTGGCAGGCCCTCGTCCGTCCCGACCTCACGGACCCCGACCAGGCCGTGGTGGTGCAACTGCGGATCCCGCGGACCGTGATCGGCCTGGCCGCAGGCGTCGCACTCGGGCTCGCGGGCACGCTCATCCAGGGCGTGACCCGCAACCCGATCGCCGATCCCGGCCTCCTCGGCATCAACGCCGGTGCGTCGCTCGCCGTCGTGCTCTGCATCTCGCTGCTCGGCGTGACCGCGCCGCTCGGGTTCATCTGGTTCGCCTTCGCCGGCGCCACGGCGGCCGCCGCGGTCGTGTTCGCGATCGGCGGGGCGCAGCCGGTCCGGCTCGCGCTCGTCGGGGCGGCGCTCACGGCCCTGCTCACGCCGCTCATCGCACTCGTCCTGCTCCGGGACACGGAGGCGTTCAACCAGTACCGCTTCTGGGCGGTCGGCTCGCTCACCGGGCGCGACCTGTCGACCGTCGCGGCACTGTGGCCGTTCCTCGCGGTCGGGGTCGTGCTCGCCGCGACGCTCGCCCACCGGCTCGACCTGCTCGCGCTCGGCGACGACGTGGCATCCGCCCTCGGCCAGCGCGTCGGCATCACCCGCGCCGTCGCCGGGCTCGCGCTCGTGCTCCTCTGCGGCACGGCGGTCGCGCTCGCCGGACCGATCGCGCTCGTCGGTCTCGTCGTGCCGCACGCGGCGCGGCGACTGATCGGCAGCGACTACCGCCGGATCACCGCGCTCGCCGTCCTCCTGGGGCCGATCATGCTGCTCTCGGCCGACGTCATCGGGCGCCTCGTCGTGCCGAACTCCGAACTCGAGGCCGGCGTCGTCGCGGCGTTCCTCGGCGCGCCGGTGCTCATCGCCATCGCGAGGAGTCGACGGGTGGCGGGGCTCTGATGGGCGCCGCACGCGTCACGACCGGACCCGAGGTGCCGGGCGAGCGGCTCGCACGGCCCGCTCCGAGCGGCGAGCGCATCGACGCCTCGGCGATCGGCGCCGTCCGCCGGGCCGCCCGACGCCGTCGCGTCTCCGTCGTGGTCGTCGGCGCCGGCCTCGCCGCGGCCATCGCGCTCGCAGCGCTCTCGTTCGGCGCCGCCGGGGTGACGCCCGATCGCGTGATCTCGGTCCTCCTCGGGGGTGGGGAGCGCATCGACCGATTCGTCGTGTTCGACCTGCGCCTCCCGCGGATCCTCGCCGCGCTCGTCGTGGGCGTGGCGTTCGCGCTGGCCGGGGCGGTCTTCCAGTCGACGCTGCGCAACCCGCTGGCGAGCCCCGACATCCTGGGCATCTCCGCGGGTGCGAGCCTCGGCGCCGTCTGGGCGATCCTCGGGATCGGCGCCGGCGGCGCGATCGTGGCGGGCTCCGCGTTCGGCGGCGGCCTCGTCGTGGCGATCGTGATCTGGCTGGCGGCGTGGCGGCAGGGACTGCACGGCGTGCGCTTCGTGCTCGTGGGCGTCGGCATGGCCTACCTCTGCGGGTCCGTGGTCGCCTGGCTGCTGGCCCGCGCCGAGGTGCGCGAGGCGCAGACCGCGCTGCACTGGACGGTCGGCAGCGTGGCGGACGTCCGCGGCGACGAACTCTGGCTGCTCGTGGTCGGGACCGCCGCGTGCGGGGTCGTCCTCGTGTTCCTCACGCGGGCGCTCCGGCCGTTGGCGCTCGGCGACGACCACGCCAGGGCGCTCGGGGTCCGGACGGATGCGGCGCGCGTGGCGCTCCTCGTCGTCGCGGTCGCGCTCGTGGCGTTCGCGACCTCCGTCGCCGGACCCATCGCGTTCGTCGCGCTGATCGCCCCGGCGGTCGCGCGGCGGCTCGTGGGTCGCGGGGGAGCGGCCGTCGGGGCTGCGGCGGTCGTCGGGGGCGTGCTGACGCTCGGCGCCGACGTCGCCGGGCAGTTCGCGATCCCCGGCTTCACCGCACCGCTGGGCGTCGTGACCGGCGTGATCGGCGCTCCGTACCTGCTGTGGCTGCTCGCCCGCACCGAGAGGACCCGCGCATGAGCTCCCTCCCCGTTCCTCCGCCCGCGGTCGTCGAGGGCCTGGTCGCCGAGGGGATCAGCCTCGGCTACGACGGTCGTCGCATCATCGACGGGCTCGACCTCGCGATCCCGTCGGGCCGCATCACGGCGATCGTCGGCCCGAACGCGTGCGGCAAGTCGACCCTGCTGCGGGGGCTCGCGCGGCTGCATCCGCTCGAGGCGGGACGCGTGCTCCTCGACGGCAGCGACGTCTCGCGGATCCCGCGCCGCGACGTCGCCCGTCGGATCGGGGTCCTGCCCCAGTCGTCGATCGCGCCCGACGGCGTGCGCGTGGCCGACCTCGTCGCGCGCGGTCGATACCCGCACCAGGGCTGGTTCGGGCGGCATTCGAGCGACGACGACGCGGTCGTCGCCGAGGCGCTGGCCGACACCGGCATCGCCGACCTCGCGGAGCGCCCGATCGAGGAGCTCTCGGGCGGACAGCGCCAGCGCGTGTGGATCGCCATGGTGCTCGCCCAGCAGACCGACCTCGTGCTGCTCGACGAGCCGACCACGTTCCTCGACGTCACGCACCAGCTCGAACTGCTCGACCTGCTGACCGCCCTCAACCGCGACCGGGGCGCGACGGTCGTGATGGTGCTGCACGAGTTGAACCTGGCCGCCCGGTATGCCGATCACCTCGTGGTGATGTCGGGCGGGAGGATCGTCGCGGAGGGCGACCCGGGGTCGGTGCTGACCGCCTCGACCGTGCGCGACGCGTTCGGCCTCGACGCGCGCGTGATCCCCGACCCGGTGTCGGGGAGTCCGCTCGTCGTGCCGATCGGCCGGTTCCACTCCGCCGCCGACCCCGAGTGACGCGCGGTGTGCGCTCGAAAGTAACTTAGGTTAGCCTTGCCTTACCAATCTCCCCGAACCTAGGAGCATCCGTGCGTCTTCGACGTTCCCTCATCGCCGTGGCCGGCGCCGCCGTCACCGCGCTCGCCCTCTCCGCCTGCTCGGCCGCGTCGGCCGACCCGGCCCCCGACGGAGCGGGCTCCGGCTCCGCGGAGGGCTTCCCCGTCACGATCCAGCACGCCTTCGGCGAGACGACCGTCGACGACGCGCCCGAGCGCGTCGCGACCTGGGGCTGGGGTTCGACCGAGGCGGCCATCGCCGTCGGCGTCTACCCGATCGCCATCGCCGAGCAGGCCTGGACCGTCGGCGAGGGCAACTACCTCCCGTGGGTCGAGGCCGCCTACGACGAGGCCGGCGAGGACCTTCCCGCCCTCATCCCCGACCCCGAGGGCGGCGCGACCATCCCCTACGAGGAGTTCATCGCGGCCGAGCCCGACCTGATCCTCGCGCCGTACTCCGGCATCACCGAGGAGCAGTACGACACGCTCTCCGAGATCGCCCCCGTCGTCGCCTACCCCGAGGCGCCGTGGACCACCCCGTGGGACAAGGTGATCGAGATCACGGCCGAGGCGCTCGGCAGGCCGGACGAGGGCGCCGCGGTGCTGCAGGACATCTCCGACGGCCTCGCGGAGCAGGCGGCCGCGCACCCCGACTTCGCCGGCACGACCTTCGCCGGCGTGTGGGACGGCGACGGATTCGTCTACGTCTACACCGCCGCGGACTCCCGCATCGAGGTCCTGACCGAACTGGGACTCGAGGTCGCCCCGAGCGTCTCCGAGCTCGACACGAGCGACGGCGGCTTCTACTACGAGCTGAGCTACGAGCAGCTCGACCAGCTCGACGCCGACGTCATCGTCAGCTACCACGGCAGCAAGGAGGAGGCCGACGCCTTCCTCGCCAAGCCCGAGCTGCAGGCCATCCCGGCGGTCGCGGCGGGCGCCGTCGCCCAGGTGTTCGACCCCGTGACGGTCTCGTCGGTGTCGCCGCCCACCGCGCTGAGCTTCGACTGGGAGGGCGGGCTGCCCTCGCTCGTCGGGGCGATCTCGGGCGTCGTCGAGCAGTGACCACGCGCTGAGCGTGGGCGGCGGGCCGGACTCCCACGAGGAGACCGGCCCGCCTCGTCCCGTCTCGGGCCGACCGCCGCGACGTCGGGCGATCGGGTCTCAGCGGTCGGCGGACCGAGTGCGCTTCCGCGGGAGGTAGCCGCCGGCCTCGAGCCCGGCCTCGATCTCGAACCGGTTCGTCAGCGGGTTCCGCCCCGACATCCAGTACAGGATCGGGAAGAGCAGTCCGTACGTACGCCACTGCTCCCGGTGGACGACCTCGTGTCCGAGCACCGCGTCGGAGTCGTTCCGGTCGGTCAGGTAGCAGCCGCCGACGCACGAGCCGCCGCGACCGAACGTCCAGCGCGGCATCCCTCGGAACACGACGAGTCCGTGGCGCACCTCGACGCGCCCACGGCTCCACAGGAAGCCCCACGCGAAGCCGACCGCCGTGGCCCACCAGTAGCCCGCGCTGCTGATGGGGGAGTCGGTCAGGCGGACCCGCACCATCCGGCTCACTCGGCGACCTCGGGTCGGCCGTCGGCCTCGAGCAGCCGCAACCACACCTCGCTCAGCGTGGGGAATGCCGGGACCGCGTGCCACAGGCGCGAGACGGGCACCTCGCCGACGATCGCGATCGTCGCCTGCTGGACGAGTTCGGAGACGCCCTGCCCGACGAACGTCGCTCCGACCACGACGTCGCGGTCCGCGTCGATCACGAGACGGGCTCGTCCGCGGTAGTCGTCGGCGAGGATGCCGGCGCCGCTCACGCTCGAGAACGGCACCTCGGGCGTGCGCACCGCCAGGCCCCGATCCGCCGCTTCGGCGCTCGTGAGGCCGACGCTGCCGACCTCGGGGTCCGAGAACACGACGCTCGGCACGGCCGTGTGGTCGGCCGTCGCCGCGTGCACGCCGTAGCGGCCCGCGTCCACCGGGCGGCCGAGAGCGCGAGCGGCGATGACGTCGCCCGCAGCGCGCGCCTGGTACTTGCCCTGGTGCGTGAACTCGGCGCGCCCCACCACGTCGCCGGCTGCATACAGCCACGGCGCCCCGTCGACGGCGGGGACCGCGGTGGCGGCGAGGGTGTCGTCCACCTCGATCGGCGACCCCGGTTCGAGGCCCGCGGTCTCGAGGCCCAGCCCCGTGGAGCGCGGCCGGCGCCCGGTCGCCACGAGCACCTCGTCGGCGGTCAGGGTCGAGTCGTCGTCGAGGTCGAGCACGACCTCGTTCGATCCGTTCCGCTCGACGCGGCGCGCGCTGACCCCGAAGCGGACCTCGACGCCGAGGTCCGCGAGGCCCTCGCCGACCGCCTCGGCGGCGAAGGGCTCGAGCGAACCCAGCAGCCCGTGCCGGACCAGCATCGTCACCTCGGAGCCGAGGCCCGCGTAGGCGGTCGCCATCTCGACGGCGACGACGCCGCCGCCGATGATCGCCAGGCGGCCGGGCACCCGGTGCGAACTCGTGGCGTCGCGACTCACCCAGGGTCCGGCATCGGCGAGTCCGGGGATGTCCGGGACCACTGGATCCGACCCGGTGCAGACGGCCACCGCGTGCCGCGCCAGGAGCTCCTCCTCCGGGCCGCCGTCGGTGGGCGTCACGAGGACCCGCCGCTCGCCGGCGAGCCGCCCGTGGCCTCGCACGAGCACCGCGCCGATGCCGGTCAGCCAGTGCACGCCGCCGGCATCGCGCCACTCGGAGGTCCAGTAGTCGCGACGCCGGAACGTGGCTTCGGCGTCGAGCCTCCCCGTCACGGCCTCGGCCGCACCCGGGACGCGCTGCGCGGCGCGCAGCGCGAGCCCGCTGCGCAACAGCGTCTTCGAGGGCACGCACGCCCAGAAGGTGCACTCGCCGCCGACCAGCTGGTGCTCGACGACGGCGACCTCGAGGCCGGCGGCACGGGCTCGGTCGGCCACGTTCTCGCCGACCGCCCCCGCGCCGAGCACGATGAGGTCGAACTCCCTGGCCATGCGGGCCCCCTTCCCGCCGGATCGCGTCCGGCCCCCACGACAGCCTAGGGAGCGGGGGCCGCGAGCGGAACGACATGTTCCGACCCGACGTGCACCGCGCGAGCCGCGTGGTCGTCGGGTCAGCGCGCTCCGGAGGCGAGGGCGCCGATGAGCCGGAGGATCGTCGGCAGGTCGTCGAGCGCCGCCTCGGGCGAGGACGGTGCGAATCCGGCGATCGACGCTCCGGCGAGCGGGACGTCGGCGACGACGGTGCGCACCAGCGCCACCAGGTCGTCCGGGTCCGCGCCGAAGGGGAGCGGGTAGGACAGGCCTGCGATCGCGGACGGATCGAGCACGTCGAGGTCGACGTGGACGTACACGCGCGACGCCCCCGTCGCGAGGATCGCCTCCACGATCGCCGCGGGTTCCCGGAAGCGGTCGACGTCGACCATCGCGATCCCGTGCTCGTCGATGAACGCCTGCTCGCCCTCGTCGAGCGACCGCACGCCGCCGAGGACCAGCCTCGAGGGGGCGACCCGCTCGCCGTCGCGCAGCGCGAGGCCCTCCGCGCCGTCGCCCGCGATGGCCCGGAGCACCATCCCGTTGAACGCGCCGGACGGGCTCGTGTCGGGCGAGTTGAGGTCGGGGTGGGCATCGAGCCAGAGGACGGCGAGCGAGTCGGCATCGCCCGCGGCCGCGGTCGCCACCGAGGCCAGTGCGATGCCGCAGTCGCCGCCGATCGCGATCGGCGTCCGTCCGAGCCCCTGCATCGCCGCGCGCATGCGATCGCCGACCCTCCGCAGCGCGCTGTAGCGGTGCACGCCCGTGCCGAGCGAGTCGCCCGCCTCGACGGGCACGTCGACGAGCACGGTGGAAGCGGAGGGGAGGTCCCCGCTGATGGCGTGCGCTCCGTCCGCATGGCTCATCGCACGCGCGGAGACGGAACCCTGCCATTCGGGGACGACGACGAAGGCGGCCGGCATGGTCCCAGTATGTGCCTCGCGGCAACCCGGCGCGAGCGTCGCCGGGGGGCCGACCGGACCGCGTCGGGGACGTCGGGCCGACGCGCCCGCGGCGGCGCTCCGCCCTCAGCCCTGGTCCGGGAAGCGCACGAGCCCCGCTTGGACGGCGATGCCCACGGAGGCGACCGCCATGAAGCCGAGCCCGAGGAGCGACGCGACGGTCGTCGACGCGATCACCGCGACCCCGCTGAGCCCGAGGAGCACCAGGGTCGCCCACCACGCCCACCGGCGGCGAGTGAGTCCGGTCGCGAGCGCCGCGGTGACGAGCAGCGCGAGCCGCCCCCAGAGGTCGAGGGGGGTGAGGATCGGATCGGTCGACGTCGACAGGAGCGCGCCGAGGAGGAGGAGGGCGACCCACGTCGCGAACAGTCGCGCGCTGAACGGCCGGAGGGGCACGGCGCGCGCGGCGCCCGGCGATCGGGCCTGGGCGAAGATCGGACCGGACGCGCCGTCGACGCCCGCGTCGGACCTCGACTCGGAGAGCAGCCGGTACGCGCGACCGACCTCGACGAAGCGAGCGCTCGCCGCGAGGACCTCCGGCTCCGGCGCCCCGACGAAGCGATCGGGGTGCAGCTCGCGCGCGAGGCGTCGGTACGCGCGATCGAGGGCCGGCTGGTCGGCGTCGCGGTCGACTCCGAGCACGCGCGCCGCCTCGTCGGGAGTCATGCCCCGCACCTCCTCGTGGCCGGAGTGCCCGTACCGGGTGCGCGATCGTCACGGCCGGCGGTGAAGCGGATGCCGCGGGGTGCAGTCCGTGCTGCGGCCCCGCGACATCCGTCCGGGTCAGGAGCCGGAGATCTGTCCCTGTGCGCCGCCGGCCTTCAGCATGGCGAGCCGTGCCTCGACCTCGGTGAGCTCCCCGAGGTCGTCGAGTTCGTTGAATTGGGCGTCGAGGCTCGACGCCGCCAGCTCGGCCTGGCCGCGCGCCTTCGCCTCCTCGCGACGGACCTTGTCCTCGAAGCGGCCGATCTCGCTGGTCGGGTCGAGGATGTCGATCGACTTCACCGCTGCGTGCACCTGCTGCTGCGCGGCCGCGGTCTTCGCGCGTGCGATCAGCTGCGCTCGCTTGTTCTGCAGTTCGACGAGCTTCTGCTTCATGCCGTTCAGTCCGGCCTTCAGCTTGTCGACGACCTCGGTCTGCGCCGCGATCTGCGGCTCGGCGGCTCGGGCCTCGTTCTCCGACGAGATCTGGCGGCTGAGGGCGACCTTGGCGAGATTGTCGAACTTGTCCGCGTCGACGGTGTCGCCCGAGGTTCGCAGTTCGTCGGCCTTGCGGCTCGCGGCGAGCGCCTTGTCGCCCCACTCACGGGCCGCCTCGAGGTCCTCGCGATGGTCGTCCTCGAGCAGCCGCAGGTTGCCGATCGTCTCGGCGATCGCGGCTTCGGCATCGGCGATCGAGTTCGTGAAGTCGCGCACCATCTGGTCGAGCATGACCTCGGGGTCCTCGGCCTGGTCGATGAGCGCGTTGACGTTGGCTCGCAGCAGCTGCGAGATGCGTCCGAAGATGGACTGCTTGGCCATCATGGTGTCCTTCCGTGTGGTGATCGAACGGGGTCGTGCTGGTCGGTGGGCAGCGTCAGAAGCGGCCTCCGCTCCCGCGCCTCGAGCGGGTCGCGGATCCGCCGAAGCTGCCCGGAGCGCGTCGGCCGCCGGATCCGCCCGACGAGCGGCGGCCGCCGGATCCCCCGGGGAAGCCCCCGCCGAATCCTCCGCCGCGCCGTCCGCCGCCGAGCATCGAGTCGATCAGGATGCCGCCGAGGACGGCGCCGAACACCTCGCCCCCGCTCCCACCCCGACCCGGCGGCACGCCGAAGCCGCCGGATGCCGCGGTTCCGCCGTGGCCTCCCGCGAACCCGCCGACGTCCTGCTGGGCGAGGGTCATCGCCTGGCCGGCGAGCCGGTCCGCGCGCTGCGCCGCGGCGAGCGCCCGTGCGGCGTCGGTCGCGGTGAGGGACTGGGCCTCGACGACGAGCCGGCCGGCCTCGGCGAGCCGCGTGCGCGCCTCGGCGCCGATCGCGCCGCGTCGCGCGACCAGGTAGTCCTCGGCAGCCTGCACCCGCGAACGGGCGGCGAGGAGCGTGCGATCGAGCTCGGCTCGCGTGCGCTGAGCCTGCACCGCGGCGTCGCGGGCCCCTTGGATCGCGGAGTCGATCTCCCGGTTGGTCGCGTCGAGTCGCGCAGCGAGTTCGAGCGGCGACCGGCCGGCGCGGCCGAGGTCGGCGCGCAGCGCGCTCGCCTCGGCCTCGACCCGGTCGGCGAGTGCGTCGAGTGCGGCGTCGGACATGCTTCGCGCGGTGCGCACGTCGGATTCGAGGTCGGCGATACCGGCGGCGACGGCCCGGTCCCCGTCGTCGAGGTCGGCCGCGAGCCGCTCGACCGCCGCGGCGAGGATGCGGGCCTGGTCCGCGGCCTCCTCCGCCGCGCGGATGTCGACGGCGGCCGCGCCCGTCTCGCCGCGTCCGATCGCGGCAGCGGCCTCCGCGGCGGAGTCGCGGGCGAACGCGATGCGCGCACGCGCCTGCTCGGCGTTGTCGACGACGGAGGCGAGCGCCGCCGGCGCGTACTGCGGCGACAGGGCCTGCAGCCGTGCGGAGGCGGGCCCGATCGCCGATTCGGCGGCCCGGACCGCCTCCTCGACCCGTGCGAGCGCCTGCGGCGCGTTCTGCTCGAGCGCACGCAGGGCGTCGAAGCGCTCGGCCTGCGCGTCGAGCGCCGCCTCCGCCTCGTCGGTGAGGCGGAGGATGCCCGCGTACCACTCGCGTTGCTGGGCCTCGGTGTCGGGTTCGTGGTCGTCGAGTCGCTGCTGCAGGCCGAAGGCCTCGCGCACCTTCGCCCTCGCCGCGGCGAGGGCGGCCCGGAAGTCGGCCGTCGCCTCATCGCCGAAGGAGGCGACGGCGAAGCCCAGCTCCTCCTCGCTGGTCTTCAGCGCGTCGTCCGCATCGATGAGCGCGCCGCCGGCCTGCCGCCGTAGCTCCTCGATCGGGACCGCGGGCGGGCCCGCCGGGGGCGCCGCACGGCGCCGAGCGCGCCGCCGGGCGAGCACGACCACGACGACGATCACGGCTGCGGCGACGACGAGGAGCGCGATCCAGAGCCAGGCGCCGCCCCCGCCCGAGCCGCCGCCCCCGCCGATCGCCTCCGCGCCGGCGATCGCGGCGGCGGCCCAGTCGCCGTCGCGCAGGTGGGGCTCGATGACCTCGACGGAGATGCGGTCGATGTCGGTCGCCGACAGCGAGGCGTCCTCGGCGGCGGACAGGTGGTAGGCGCGACCGTCGATCGCGACCGCGAGCAGGTAGTCCTCGCTGCCCATGTTGTTGTCGTTGGCGGTCTCGGTCGCCCAGGACCCCGCGTCGGCCGGGTCCTCGAACTCGCTCACGTAGGCCACGAACAGCTGACGCCCGCTCCGGTCTGCCGCCTCCTCGATCGCCGCCACGACGTCGCGCGCCTCGTCGGGCGTCACGGCCTCCACCGTGTCGACGATCGGGCTCTCCCCGAACTCGACCGGCTGCTCGGCGTTCGCGACCGCGGGCACCTGGAGCAGGGTCAGCCCGATGAGGACGGCGCCCGCGATCGAAGCCCTGCCAACCGACCGCATGCGACAGTGCCTTTCCCCTCGGAGCCGATGTCTGGAGTCTATTGGGGCGCTCCGACGAGCGTCCACGACTCCGGGCGGACGCTCAGCAGCGCACGGCCCGCGGTCGATCCGACCGCGGGGGAGGTGACGGCGCCCGGATACGGAACGAGCCCGGACCCTCAGGCGACTGAGTGGACCGGGCTCTTCACGACGTGCCCCCGGAGGGATTCGAACCCCCGACCTACGGTACCGGAAACCGGCGCTCTATCCCCTGAGCTACGGAGGCGCACAGCAGGAAACACTACCACCTGCGCGGGTCGCTCGGCGCACGCCGAACCCCCCGGAGAACGGCTCAGCCGACCACGTTCGCGACGACGTCGGCGACGAGGCCCTGCGCGTCGCCGGGCTCGAACAGGACGGGGGACTCGACCACGATCCAGTATCCGTCGGCGAACACCTGGGCCTGCCCGACGCCGCCGGACTGCCGGAAGAAGCCCTCGACCTCGGGCGGGGTGCCGTACGTGGGCACGGGGTTGGAGTGCATCGCCGCGTCGCCGACCTGCAGCTCGTAGGCGTGCTCGGGGAGCGCGGCCACGCCGACCTCGATCACCTCGCCGCTCGTCTGGTTGCTCCACCCGCAGGCCGTGCCCGACGCGGCGACCACGGCGGCGATCGTCGCGGCCGAGGGGGCGTAGTCGGGCGCGGTGCCGTAGTTCGGGTTGAACGCGTACACCTGGTCGGGCGTGAGGAGCTCGTCGCACGCGACCTCGAACGGGATCGGCTCCTCGGTCGGCTCGGGCTCGATCGTCGGTTCCGCCGGCACCGTCGCCGCAGCGGAACCCGTCGCCGCGGGCGGCGCCGTGGTCTCGGCCGGGGAGGCCGACGGGACCGTGCACGCGGACAGGACGAGGGCGAGCGCGGTCGCGCCGGCCGCGGCGAGCACGGCCGGGCGGAGTCGGGGGAGCGGGGCGTTCGGGCGCGGCATGCGGGAAACGATAGCAACGCCGCCCGGTAGGATCTTCGAGTGACTCCCGCCGACCTCTCGCGTGCCCTGTACGACCTCGTGATCGCCCTGGTCGCGCGGCGACGCGAGGGGGGTGCCGACGTCGAGTTGAGCCTCGCCCCCGACGCCGTGACGCTCGAGCGTCCCAAGCTCCGCGAGCACGGCGACTGGGCGTCGAGCATCGCCCTGCGCATCGCGAAGCCGCTCGGCGCCAACCCGCGCGAGCTCGCGACCGAGCTGGCGGCCGGCCTCGCGGGCGTCGACGGCGTCGCGAGCGCCGAGGTCGCCGGTCCCGGCTTCATCAACATCCGGCTGGACGCCGCGGCCGCCGGCGCGCTCGCGAAGGCGATCGTCGACGCCGGCACCGCGTACGGTCGTGGCGACTCGCTCTCGGGTCGCGTGATCGACCTCGAGTTCGTCTCGGCGAACCCGACCGGTCCGCTGCACATCGGGCACACCCGCTGGGCGGCGCTGGGCGACTCGATCGGCCGCGTGCTGCGCGCCGCCGGAGCCGAGGTCGCGAACGAGTACTACATCAACGACGCCGGCAACCAGATGGACAACTTCGGCGCCTCGGTCATCGCGGCCGCGAAGGGCGAGCCGACGCCCGAGAACGGCTACCCGGGCCGGTACATCGCCGACCTCGCCGCGCGCGTGCTCGAACGCGAGCCGCACCTGCTCGAGCTCGACGACGAGGTGGCGCTGCACACCGCGCGCGAGATCGCGTACGAGCTGCAGCTCGCCGAGATCCGCGCATCGCTCGAGCGCTTCAACGTGCACTTCGACGTCTGGACGAGCGAGCGCGCCCTGCACGCGAAGGACGACGACGGCGTCTCGGCGATCGACGCCGCGGTCGAGCGGCTGCGGGCGCAGGGCCACGTGTTCGACGAGGACGGCGCGGTGTGGGTGCGCACGACCGACTTCGGCGACGACAAGGACCGCGTCATCCGCCGCGCCAACGGCGTCTACACCTACTTCGCCGCGGATGCCGCGTACTACCTCGACAAGGGCGACCGCGGGTTCGAGCACAAGATCTACCTGCTCGGCGCCGACCACCACGGCTACGTGCACCGCCTGAAGGCGCTCGCGGGCGCGGCGGGCGACGACCCGGAACGCGACATCGAGGTGCTCATCGGGCAGCTCGTGAGCATCAACGGCGCGAAGCTCTCGAAGCGCGCGGGGAACATCATCGAGCTCGACGACCTGCAGGCCTGGCTCGGCACCGATGCGCTGCGCTACACGCTCGCCCGCTACCCGGCCGACTCGCCGCTCGCGATCGACCCCGAGCAGCTGCGCCGCCGGACGAACGACAATCCCGTGTTCTACGTGCAGTACGCGCACGCGCGCACGGCCGCCGTCGCCCGCAACGCCGCAGCATCCGGCGTCGACCGCTCGTCGTTCGCTCCCGAACTGCTCGAGCACGAGACCGAGTCGGCCCTGCTCGGGGCGCTGCAGGAGTTCCCGCGCATCGTCGCCCAGGCCGCGGAACTCCGCGAGCCGCACCGCATCGCCCGCTACATCGAGGAGCTCGCGGGGCTCTACCACCGCTGGTACGACAACTGCCGCGTCCTCCCGCTCGGCGACGAGCCGGTCGGCGACCTGCATCGCACGCGGCTGTGGCTGAACGACGCGACCGGGCAGGTCATCCGCAACGGCCTCGACCTGCTCGGCGTGTCGGCGCCGGAGCGCATGTAGCCTCGCCCGCATGAGCTCACGCGACGCCGACACGGTTCCCGTCGACCCGGTCGGCGGGGCGGGCGCCGCGCCGCCCCGCCGGCGCAGGGGAGGCCGCGTCGCGGTCGTCGTCCTCGTCGTGCTCGCGGTGATCGCCGCGCTGCTGGTCCTCGTCGAGACCGTCGGGCGGGGGATCGCCGAGCGGAACGTCGCGGACTCGATCGAGCGGTCGCTGCCGGAGGGCGTCGAGGGCGAGGTCCGCGTCCAGATCAGGGGGTTCTCCGCGCTCTGGCAGGCGATGACCGGGAGCATGGACGAGATGGTCGCCACCGCGCCCGACCTCGTGGTGAACGGCGTCCCGGTCGACGTGACGGTCACGGCGTACGACGTCCCGCTCGCCGAGGGCGGGACGCTCGGGCGCGGCGAGGCCGAGGCGTCGATCGACGGCGACGCCGTCGACGAGATCGCCGCGTCGCAGGGGATCACCGGCGGTCTCACCCTCGGCGACGGCACCGTCGCGTACGAGGACGAGACCACCTTCCTCGGCATCCCCATCGGCTTCTCGATCACGGCCGAGCCCTCGGCGGCGGGCGACCGCGTGCTGCTCCAGCCCGTGGCGGCCGACATCAACGCCGGGGGCGGCAGCTTCGACGCCTCCGGGCTCGTCGATCGCGTGCTCGGCGGCGACCCGGTCCCGATCTGCGTCGCCGACCGCCTGCCCGAGGGGGTCGAGCTCTCCGGCATCGAGGTCGCGCCCGATCGCGTGACGGTCCGGCTCGAGGCGAGCGGCCTCCCGCTCGTCGAGGAGACGCTCGCCACGACGGGCACCTGCGCCTGACCCACGGGTCCGCCGCCACGACGTCGCGAGCACGTCGCCGGGTGTCGTCGTCGATTCGGCCGCCGCGACCGGCGTCGGTAGACTCGCCCATACGCCGCCCCACAAGGGCGGTCCGCACCGAGGCTTCAGGAACCGATCCGGGTTCGCTCGCCGTCCGAGCGATCCGTCGTTCCATCGTCCCGTGAGGTTCCCCGTGTCATCCAGCGCATCCGTCCCCGCGCTGCGCGGCGCGCCCGCGGACGCCGACGCGCTCGATCCCACCGTGTGGCCCGAGGGCGCGCACCGCGACCAGGTCGGCCGCATCGTCGTCGGCGGCGTCGACGTGGAGACCCTCGCGACGCGCTTCGGGACCCCGCTGTACGTCGTCGACGAGCACGTCGCGCGCTCGCGCGCCCGTCGGACCCGCGCCGCGTTCGAGCGGGCCGCGGCATCCGTCGGCACCTCGGCGACCGTCTACTACGCGGGCAAGGCGTTCCTGTCCGGCGCGGTCGTCCGCTGGATGACCGACGAGGGCCTCGCGATCGACGTCGCGACGGGCGGCGAGCTCGCCGTCGCCCTCGCCGCGGGCGCCGACCCCGCGCGCATCGGCTTCCACGGCAACAACAAGTCGGTGCGCGAGATCGAACGCGCCGTGGCCGCGGGCGTCGGCACGATCATCATCGACAGCGAGGTCGAGGTGCTCCGGGTCGCGGATGCCGCGGCGCGCGCCGGCCGCGTCCAGCGCGTCCGGTTGCGCGTCAACTCGGGCGTGCACGCGTCGACGCACGAGTTCCTGGCCACCGCGCACGAGGATCAGAAGTTCGGCATCGCGCTCGGCGACGCCGGGCGCGTGGTCGCCGGCATCCGCTCGCACGACTCGCTCGACTTCGTCGGGCTGCACTGCCACATCGGGTCCCAGATCTTCGACGCCGCCGGCTTCGCGGAGTCGGCCGAGCGGCTGCTCGCCGTGCACGCCGAGCTGTCCGCGGTCGCGCCGGTGCCCGAGCTCAACCTCGGAGGCGGGTTCGGCATCGCCTACACCGAGCTCGACCGGCCCGCTCCGATCGAGGAGATCGCCGACGGCATCGCGCATGCGGTCGCCGCCGCGAGCGCGCGGCTCGGCGTGCCGGTGCCGCGACTCGCGTTCGAGCCGGGCCGCTCGATCATCGGGCCGGCCGGCATCACGCTCTACACGGTCGGCACCGTGAAGCCCGTGCCGACCGATGAGGGCTGGCGCCACTACGTGTCCGTCGACGGGGGCATGAGCGACAACATCCGCACCGCGATGTACGGCGCGTCGTACACGGTGCGCCTCGCGTCGCGGGTGTCCGACGAGGCGGCGGCGCTCGTGCGCGTCGTCGGCAAGCACTGCGAGTCCGGCGACATCGTCGTCGACCACGACTGGCTTCCCCACGACGTCGCCCCCGGCGACCTCGTGGCGGTCGCCGCGACCGGTGCGTACTGCTGGTCGCTGGCGTCCAACTACAACCACGTGCCACGACCGCCGGTCGTGGCCGTCTCCGGCGGTGCCGCGCGCGTGATCGTGCGCGGCGAGAGCGAGGAGGACCTCCTCGCTCGCGACGCCGGCCTCCCCGACCACGACGATGACGCACACGGAGTCACCGCATGATCGAATACCGTTCCATCCGCGTGGCGCTGCTCGGCGCCGGCTCGGTCGGCTCCCAGGTCGCCCGGCTGCTGCTCGAGCAGGGCGACGAGCTCGCCAATCGCATCGGCGCGAGGATCGAGCTCGTCGGCATCGCCGTCCGCGACGTCGATGCGCCGCGCGACGTCGCGCTGCCGCGCGAGCTGCTCACGACCGACGCGGAGTCGCTGATCCTCGGCGCCGACATCGTGATCGAGCTCATGGGCGGGCTCGAGCCGGCGCGCACGCTGATCCTGAAGGCCGTGTCGTCGGGTGCCGACGTCGTCTCGGGCAACAAGGCGCTCCTGGCCACCCACGGCCCCGAGCTGTTCGCCGCGGCGGAGCAGGTCGGCGCGCAGCTCTCGTACGAGGCCGCCGTCGGCGGCGCCATCCCCATCATCCGGCCGCTCCGCGACAGCCTCGCGGGCGACCGCATCGACCGCATCCTCGGCATCGTCAACGGCACGACGAACTTCATCCTCGACCGGATGGACACCACGGGGGCCTCGCTCGAGGACGCGCTCGCGACGGCCACCGAGCTCGGCTACGCCGAGGCCGACCCGACGGCCGACATCGGCGGCTACGACGCCGCGCAGAAGGCCGCGATCCTCGCGAGCCTCGCGTTCCACACGAGCGTGCCCGTCGACAGGGTGCACCGAGAGGGCATCACGGGCGTCACCGCCGCCCAGGTCGAGTCGGCCAAGCGCGCCGGCTACGTCGTGAAGCTCCTCGCGATCTGCGAGCGCCTCGCCGACCCCGAGACGGGGGAGGAGGGCGTCTCGGCGCGCGTCTACCCGGCGATGGTGCACCGGAGCCATCCGCTCGCCGCGGTGCACGGCGCCAACAACGCGGTCTTCGTCGAGGCCGCCGCAGCCGGCCCCCTCATGTTCTACGGCGCCGGCGCGGGCGGCGTGCAGACCGCCTCGGCCGTGCTCGGCGACCTCGTCGCGATCGCGCGTCGTCACGTGCTCGGCGGTCCGGGCACGGCCGAGTCGACGCACGCCGAGCTCCCCGTCCTCGAGATCGGCCGCATCACGACCCGCTACGCCATCACGATCGAGGCCGCCGACCAGCCGGGCGTGCTCGCGACGATCGCGCACGTGTTCGCCGACCACGGCGTCTCGGTCGGCGAGCTCGAGCAGACCATCAACGACGAGAACGGCCGGGCTACGCTGGTGATCGGCACCCACGAGGCGCGTGAGTCCGCGCTCGCCGAGACGGTCGCCGCGCTCGCCGACAGCCCGGTCGTGACCTCCGTCGCATCCGTCATCCGAGTCGAAGGAGCAGAGTGAACCACCAGGCAACCAAGGCGCCGTCGCGCCAGTGGCGCGGCGTCATCCGGGAGTACGCCGACCGCCTCGACGTGACCGACGCCACCCCGATCGTCACCCTCGGCGAGGGCGGCACGCCGCTCCTGCCCGCACCGGCGCTCTCGCGCCGGACCGGCGCCGACGTGTGGGTCAAGTTCGAGGGCATGAACCCGACCGGTTCGTTCAAGGACCGCGGCATGACGATGGCCGTCACGAAGGCCGTCGAGGGTGGCGCCGAGGTCGTCATCTGCGCCTCGACCGGCAACACGTCGGCCTCGGCCGCCGCGTACGCCACGCACGCCGGCATCAAGGCCGCCGTGCTCGTCCCCGAGGGCAAGATCGCGATGGGCAAGCTCAGCCAGGCGATCGCGCACGACGCCCAGCTCATCCAGATCCAGGGCAACTTCGACGACTGCCTCGACATCGCGCGCGACCTCGCCGAGAACTACCCGGTGCACCTGGTGAACTCGGTGAACAACGACCGCATCGAGGGCCAGAAGACCGCCGCGTTCGAGGTCGTCGAGGTGCTCGGCGACGCACCCGACCTCCACTTCATCCCGGTCGGCAACGCGGGCAACTACACGGCGTACACGCGCGGGTACCGCGAGGACATCGCGGCGGGCAACGCGACGAGGCTGCCGCGCATGTTCGGCTTCCAGGCCGCCGGGTCGGCGCCGCTCGTGCGCGGCGAGCCGGTCCGCAACCCCGAGACCATCGCGAGCGCCATCCGCATCGGCAACCCGGCGTCGTGGCACCTCGCGCTCGAGGCGCGCGACCTGACGGACGGCTACTTCGGCGCGATCGAGGACGACAAGATCCTCGAGGCGCAGCGGATCCTCTCGGCCGAGGTCGGGATCTTCGTCGAGCCGGCCTCCGCGATCAGCGTCGCGGGCCTGCTCGAGCGCGCCGAGGCCGGGCAGGTGCCGGCAGGCGCGAAGGTCGTCCTGACGGTCACCGGGCACGGACTCAAGGACCCGCAGTGGGCGCTCCGTCGTCCCGACGGCTCCGAGGTCGCGCCGACGGTCGTCCCCGCCGACGTGGCGCACGTCGCCGAGGTGCTGGGACTCGGCGCATGAGCGCCTCCGCCGCGGCGGAGGCGACGCCCTCGACGGACGACGTCCTGCTCGGGCGGAAGGTGCACGTCAAGGTCCCGGCGACCTCGGCGAACCTCGGCCCCGGCTTCGACACGCTCGGGCTCGCGCTCGCGCAGTACGACGAGGTCGAGGTCGAGGTCGTCGGCTCCGGGCTCGAGATCGAGGTGCACGGCGTCGGCGAAGGCGAGGTCCCGCTCGACGCGTCGCACCTCGTGGTGCGTGCGATGGCGCACACGTTCGCGCGGTTCGGCCGCGAACTCCCGCCGATCCGGCTCGTCGCGCACAACTCCATCCCGCACGGTCGGGGCCTCGGCTCGTCCGGCGCGGCGATCGTGGCGGGCGTCATGGCGGCGAAGGGCCTCCTCGCGCCCGAGGTCGAGATCTCCCCGGACGGACTGCTCGAGGTCGCGACGGAACTCGAGGGACACCCCGACAACGTCGCGCCGGCGCTCTTCGGCGGGCTCACGATCGCCTGGGTCACGCCTGAGGGCCCGCGCCACAAGAAGCTCATGGTGCACCGCGGGGTGTCGCCGCTCGTGCTCGTGCCCGAGCACGAGATGTCCACGGCGCTCGCACGCAGCCTGCAGCCGCAGTCGGTGCCCCACGAGGACGCCGTCTTCAACGTGTCGCGTTCGGCCCTGCTCGTCGCGGCGCTGATCCAGAGCCCAGAGCTGCTGCTCGCGGCCACCGAGGACAAGCTCCACCAGAGCTACCGGGCCGAGGCGATGCCCGAGACCGATCGACTCATCCGGCGCCTGCGCGAGGCGGGACATCCCGCGGTCGTGTCGGGGGCCGGCCCGTCGATCCTCGTGCTCGCGAGCGATCCGAGCGAGCGGGCGGATGCCACGGGCCTCGTCGAGGAGACGGCCGACACCGCCTGGCAGGCCCTCCCGCTGGCCGTCGACTTCCTCGGAGCGACGGTGACGCCGGTCGACGGCGACTGAGCGGCGCACGCGCGGATCCCGCTCGGGATCCGCGCCGGACCGCGTGGCGCGTGGTCCGAGCGCGGACCGCCGGGTGCTAGACTGAAGCCCGCACCCGGTCGGCGCTGCACCACTCGCGCCGTCGCCGTTCGGTGCGATTCCCGGCATCTCATGCTTTCGCCATCGCGCAGATCTGCGCCTCGCGCGCACGTCTGCGACGTGCCGCGATCAGCTCTCCTCGGCCAACCCCCAATGCCTGGCCAGGGGAAAGGACAATCCCAGTGACCAACGGAACCGACCACGCGGAGCGCGTGGACCGCCCCCGCCTGTCGACCATGAAGGTCGCCGAGCTCCAGGAGCTCGCGTCCTCGCTCGGCATCGCGGGCGCCTCGAAGCGCCGAAAAGGAGAACTCGTGGAGTTGATCTCCGCCCACACCGACGGCACCGCGGCCGTCGAGGCCGACGACGTCGTCGAGCCGGCCCCCGTCGAGGCCGCGGAGGCCGCGGCCCCCGCCGAGGCATCCGCACCGGCCGTCGACGAGCCGACCGCCGAGGCCCCGACCGCCGAGACCCCGGCCGCCGAGGCTCCGGCCGCCGAGCCGGCCCGGCGTGGCCGCCAGCCGCGTCGCGCCACGAGCGCCACGGCCGCCGCAGCCCACGCGAACGCGGGCACGACGGGTGTCGAGCTCGTGCCCGCCGACGCTCCGACCGATGAGGCGCCCGCCGCCGGCTCGTCCGACGACGAGGCCCGCGAGGCCGCCCGAGCGGCCGTGCGCGAGCAGCTCGCCGCAGCGACCGCCGGCGGCCGCAAGGGCGACACCGGTGAGGGCGAAGGCCAGGGCGAGGGCGAGGGCGAGGGCGACGGCAAGGCCGAGCAGCCCGCGCAGGAACAGCGTCAGGGTCGCAGCCGCAACCGCGGTCGTCGCGGCGGCGCCGACCGCGGCGACGGGCAGAAGGCCGAGCAGCAGGGCGGACGCCGTGCCGACGAGCAGGCCGACGGCGACAAGGGCCGCCAGTCCGAGTCCGAGAAGGGTCGCCAGGGCGGCGAATCCGACAAGGGCAAGCAGGACCAGCAGGGAGGTCGTGGTCAGCAGGGCCGTGGCGACCAGCAGGGCCGTGGCGACCAGCAGGGCCGTGGCGGCGACCAGCAGCCGGCCGACGGCGAGGGCGGCGGACGCCGCAACCGCTACCGCGACCGCAAGCGCCGCGGGCAGGGCCAGGGCGACGAGGTCGAGCCCGAGATCCTCGACGACGACGTGCTCATCCCGATCGCCGGCATCCTCGACGTGCTCGACAACTACGCGTTCGTCCGCACGACCGGGTACCTGCCCGGACCGAGCGACGTGTACGTCTCGCTCGGCCAGGTGAAGAAGTACCACCTGCGCAAGGGCGACGCGGTCGTCGGATCGATCAAGCAGCCGCGCGAGGGCGAGGGCAGCAGCCGCCAGAAGTACAACGCGCTGGTCAAGATCGACTCGGTCAACGGCCAGACGGCCGACGAGGCCGCGGCGCGCGTCGACTTCCAGAAGCTCACGCCGCTCTACCCGCAGGACCGACTCCGCCTCGAGACCGAGCCGACGAAGCTCACGCAGCGCATCATCGACCTCGTGGCCCCGATCGGCAAGGGCCAGCGCGGCCTCATCGTCGCACCGCCGAAGGCGGGCAAGACGATCGTGCTGCAGCAGATCGCGAATGCCATCGCCACCAACAACCCCGAGGTCCACCTCATGGTCGTGCTCGTCGACGAGCGCCCCGAAGAGGTCACCGACATGCAGCGCACGGTCAAGGGCGAGGTGATCGCCTCGACGTTCGACCGCCCGGCAGAGGACCACACCACGGTCGCCGAGCTCGCGATCGAGCGCGCGAAGCGCCTCGTGGAGCTCGGCCACGACGTGGTCGTGCTGCTCGACTCGATCACCCGCCTCGGCCGCGCCTACAACCTGGCCGCGCCCGCATCGGGACGCGTGCTCTCGGGCGGCGTGGACGCGTCGGCGCTGTACCCGCCGAAGCGGTTCTTCGGCGCGGCGCGCAACATCGAGAACGGCGGATCGCTGACCATCCTCGCGACCGCGCTCGTCGAGACCGGTTCCAAGATGGACGAGGTCATCTTCGAGGAGTTCAAGGGCACCGGCAACTCCGAGCTGCGCCTGTCGCGGCACCTCGCGGACAAGCGCATCTTCCCCGCGGTCGACGTGAACGCCTCGTCGACGCGTCGCGAGGAGATGCTGCTCTCGCCCGACGAGGTGAAGATCACGTGGAAGCTGCGTCGCGCGCTGGCCGGCCTCGAGCCGCAGCAGGCCCTCGAGGCCGTGCTCGGACGCCTTCGCGAGACGCAGTCGAACACCGAGTTCCTCCTGCTCATGCAGAAGTCGGCGCCGGTCGGCGGCAACGGGAACGGGCACGGCCACGAGTCCGACCACCGCTGATCGATGTTCGAGTCCGTCCAGGCACTGATCACCGAGCACGCCTCGCTCCAGGACGAGCTGGCCGACCCGGCGCTGCACGCCGACGCCGCGCGTGCGAAGCGGGTGAACCGGCGCTACGCCGAGCTCAGCCGCATCGTCGCCGCGCACGACGCGTGGCGGCAGGCGGAGGAGGACCTCGAGGCGGCGCGTGAGCTCGCCAAGGAGGACGAGGCGTTCGCCGAGGAGGTCCCCGGGCTCGAGGAGCACCTCGCGGAGTCGCAGGAGAGGCTTCGCCGACTCCTGATCCCGCGCGACCCCGACGACGGCCGCGACGTGATCATGGAGATCAAGGGCGGCGAGGGCGGCGCCGAGAGCGCCCTCTTCGCGGCGGACCTGCTTCGCATGTACATCCAGTACGCGCAGTCGAAGGGGTGGAAGACCGAACTCCTCGAACGCGACGAGTCCGACCTCGGCGGCTACAAGAACGTCCAGGTCGCGATCAAGTCGAACGCCTCCGACCCGTCGCAGGGCGTCTGGGCGCACCTGAAGTACGAGGGCGGCGTGCATCGCGTGCAGCGCGTGCCGGTCACCGAGACCCAGGGGCGCATCCACACGTCGACGACCGGCGTGCTCGTCTTCCCCGAGGTCGACGAGCCCGAAGAGGTCGAGATCAACCAGAACGACCTCAAGATCGACGTCTACCGCTCGTCGGGCCCGGGCGGCCAGTCCGTGAACACCACGGACTCCGCCGTGCGCATCACGCACGTCCCGACCGGCATCGTCGTCGCCATGCAGAACGAGAAGTCGCAGCTGCAGAACCGCGAGGCCGCGATGCGCGTGCTGCGCGCGCGCCTGCTCGCGCGCCAGCAGGAGGAGATCGCGGCCGCGGCGTCCGACGCGCGCAAGTCGCAGATCCGGTCGATGGACCGCTCCGAGCGGATCCGCACGTACAACTTCCCCGAGAACCGCATCGCCGACCACCGCACCGGGTACAAGGCCTACAACCTCGACCAGGTCATGAACGGCGCGCTCGAGCCCATCATCGAGTCGGCGATCCACGCCGACGAGGAGGCGCGACTCGCCGATCTCGGCGACCAGTGAGCGATCCCGCGATCCGTCCGCACGCCGGACGCGTCGCGGGCACGGGACGGGTCGTCTCGCGCGCCTAGATGTGGAAGTCGACGTGCCAGTCGTGCATGCCGCGCGCGGCATCCGCCGTCGCCGGCGAGAGCGGCTTCGCGACCGCGGGGATCCCGACGAGCAGCGAGTGCGGTGGAGCGCCCCTCGTGACGACGGCATTGGCGCCGATGGCACTGCCGGAACCGATCTCGATGTCGCCGAGCACCTTCGCACCCGCGCCCACCGTGACGCCGTCGCCGAGCGTCGGATGCCGCTTCGCGCCGCGAGGCGCACCCCGCGGCGCCTTTCCGCCGAGGGTCACGCCGTGGTACAGCATGACGTCGTCGCCGACGATCGCCGTCTCGCCGATGACCACGCCCATGCCGTGGTCGATGAAGAACCGCCGGCCGATCGTCGCCCCCGGATGGATCTCGATCCCCGTGAGGAAGCGCACGAGTTGCGAGACGACGCGGGCGGGCAGACGGAGCACCGGGACCCGCCACATGCGGTGCGCGAGGCGGTGCGCCCAGATCGCGTGCAGGCCCGAGTAGGCGAGCACGATCTCGATGCGGTTGCGCGCGGCGGGGTCGTGGGACCGGGCCGTCGCGATGTCTTCCCTGAGGCGGCCGAGGATTCCCACCCGTCCAGTCAACCAGATCGCCTGCAGCGCCTAGTCCAGCAGGTCCTCGTAGAGGACGGTCGAGAGGTAGCGCTCGCCGTAGCTCGCCACGATCACGACGATCGTCTTGCCGGCGTTCTCGGGCCGCTGCGCGAGCTGGGCGGCCGCGTACACCGTCGCACCGGAGGAGATGCCGCCGAGGATGCCCTCCTCGATGCCGAGGCGTCGCGCGGTCGCGACGGCCTGGTCGATGTTCACGTCGATGATCTCGTCGTACACGTCGCGGTCCAGGATCGCGGGCACGAAGTTCGCCCCGATGCCCTGGATCTTGTGCGGGCCGGGCTGGCCGCCGTTCAGGATGGGCGACTCGAGCGGCTCGACGCCCACGATCGTCACCCCGGGCTTGCGCTCCTTGAGGATCTGGCCCACGCCGGAGAGCGTGCCCCCGGTGCCGATGCCCGACACGAAGATGTCCACGCCGCCGTCGGTGTCGTCCCAGACCTCCTCGGCGGTGGTGCGGCGGTGGATGTCGACGTTCGCCTGGTTCTCGAACTGGCGGGCGAGCACCGCGCCGGGGGTCTCGGCGGCGATCTGCTCGGCGCGGGCGACCGCGCCCTTCATGCCCTCGGACCCCGGCGTGAGCACGAGCTCGGCGCCGTAGGCGCGCAGCAGCGCGCGCCGCTCCTTCGACATGGTCTCGGGCATGGCGATCACGACGCGGTAGCCACGCGCGGCGCCGATCATCGCGAGCGCGATGCCGGTGTTCCCGCTCGTGCCCTCGACGATCGTGCCGCCGGGCTGCAGCTCGCCGGAGGCCTCGGCGGCGTCGACGATGCCGATGCCGAGGCGGTCCTTGACACTCGCCGACGGGTTGTAGAACTCGAGCTTGGCGAGCACGGTCGCGCCGGCGCCATCCGTCACGCGGTTCAGCTTGACGAGCGGGGTGCGCCCGAAGACGTCGGTGATGTTCTCGTAGACCTGGGCCATGATCTCGTTCCCTCTCGTGACGGCGGCGTCGTGCCGCGCACCAGCATACGGACGGGGGGAACGCGCCGGGAGTGGGTTACATTCCATTGCGTGAATGCGACGTCCGACGAGCCAGCGCCCCGACCGCTCCGCGAGGTGCGCGACGCGACGGTCCGCACGCTGCAGGCGGCGGGCATCGCCGACGCCGAGGTCGACGCCGACCTCCTCATCGGGCACGTGCTCGGCCTCTCGCGCGGCGGGGTGCACGCGCGCCTCGTGATCGGCGACGTGATGTCGACGGCGGATGCCGCGGGCCTCGACCTCCTCGTCGCGCGCCGTGCGCGCCGCGAGCCCCTGCAGCACCTGACCGGCCGTGCGGCGTTCCGCTCGCTGGAGCTCGCCGTCGGACCCGGCGTGTTCGTCCCGCGGCCGGAGACCGAGCTGCTCGCGCAGCTCGCGATCGATGCGCTGCGCGCCGCCGCGGAGCCCGAGCCGATCGGCGTCGACCTCGGCTCCGGAAGCGGGGCGATCGCGCTGTCGATGGCCACCGAGGTGCCGCACGCGCGCGTCCACGCCGTCGAGAACTCCCCGGAGGCGTTCCCGTGGACGCGGCGGAACGTCGACGAGGTCGCCGCGCCCAACCTCGAGCTCGTGTTCGGCGACCTCGCCGAGGCGCTGCCCGAACTCGACGGCCGCGTGGCGGTCGTCGCGTCGAACCCGCCCTACATCCCCGACGACGCGATCCCGCGCGACCCCGAGGTGCGCCTGCACGACCCGGAGCACGCGCTCTACGGCGGACCGGACGGCCTCGACGTCGTGCGCGTGCTCTCGCGGCGAGCGCTCGAGCTGCTGCATCCGGGCGGCGCCCTGATGATCGAGCACGGCGAGACCCAGTCCGCCGAGATCGCGGACATCCTGAAGGCCGACGGATGGCACGCCGTCGCGCACCACCGGGACCTCACCGGCCGCGACCGGGTGACGACCGCGCGCCGCTGACGCCGAGGCATCCGTTCGCCCAGCCTCCGACCCTCGGTCGCGTCTAGAATCGAGCGGTCATGACACTCATCCACGACTGCTCGGTCGAGTCCGAGCTCCTCGCCGGCATGCGCCTGGCCCGTCGCGCCATCGGCAGCGGCGAGCTCGTCGTCATCCCCACCGACACCGTCTACGGCGTCGCCGCCGATGCGTTCAGCGCAGCGGCCGTCCAGCGCCTCCTCGATGCGAAGGGGCGCGAGCGGACCTCGCCGCCGCCGGTCCTCGTGCCGGGCATCCCCACGCTCGACGCCCTCGCGGCCGACGTGCCCGACGCCGTGCGCACCCTCGTCGCCGAGTTCTGGCCCGGCGGACTCACCGTCATCCTCCGCGCGCAGCCCTCGCTGCACTGGGACCTCGGCGAGACCCGCGGCACCGTGGCGCTCCGCATGCCCGACCACCGCATCGCGCTCGAGCTGCTCTCCGAGACGGGCCCGCTGGCGGTGTCGTCGGCGAACCTCTCGGGCATGCCGTCCGCGACGACCGCGGGCGAGGCCGCCGACATGCTCGGCGATCGCGTGTCCGTGTACCTCGACGGCGGAGCCGCGGGCACCGGCTACGAGGCGATCGGCGAGCGGCCCGGCGACACGTCGTCCACGATCGTGGACGCGACCGGAGTCGGCGCCGATGGCGCGGGCGTGCTCCGCATCGTCCGCGCCGGCGTGATCTCTCGCGAGCGGATCGCGGCGGTCGTGGGCGAGGAGGCGCTCGCCCCGGAGGGCGAGCCGACCCCGGCGGCCTCCGGCGACGCGTCGGCGGCCGACGAGGCGCCGGTGGCAGGCGAGGCGGATGCCACGACCGCGGGCGACGCGACGGACCCGGGCGACGCGGTCGACGCGCCCGACACGGGCGATGCTCCCGAGGCATCCGTCGACGCAGCCGCCGCCCCGACCGAGCGGACGGATCCCGCCACGTCATGACCCTGTTCGTCCTGCTCGCGCTCGTCACGGCGATCGTCACGTTCGCCGGCTCGCTGGTGGTCTGGAAGCTGAGCCTGCGGTACCGGCTCTACCCGAAGATCCGCGAGCGCGACGTGCACACCCGGCCGACGCCGCGACTCGGCGGCATCGCGATGTTCCTCGGCATCCTCGTCGGGTTCGCCGCGGCGGCGTGGATCTCCTCGCTCGGCATCGCGCGCTTCGCCAACCTGCAGATCGTGTTCCAGGACCCGTTCCAGGTGCTCGCGATCCTGCTGGCGGCGGGACTCATCGTCGCGATCGGCGTCGCCGACGACATCTGGGACCTCGACTGGCTGACCAAGCTCGCCGGACAGTTCATCGCCGCCGGCGTGATCGCCTGGCAGGGCGTGTCGATCGTCTCGCTGCCGATCGGCGCCCCCGACGGCGGCATCACCGTCGGCTCGTCGTGGATGAGCGCGACGGTGACGGTCTTCACGATCGTGCTCGTGATGAACGCGATCAACTTCATCGACGGGCTCGACGGGCTCGTCGCCGGGGTCGCCCTCATCTCGAGCGGCGTGTTCTTCCTGTACTCCTACCTGCTCGTGCAGCAGACCTCGCCCACCAACTACTTCAACCTCGCGTCGCTGCTCGCCGTGGTGGTCGTCGGTGCGTGCGCCGGTTTCCTGCCCCTCAACTGGCACCGCGCGAAGCTCTTCATGGGCGACGCCGGCGCGCTCCTCGTCGGCCTGCTCATGGCGACGTCGGCGATCGCGGTCACGGGTCAGGTCGACCCGTCCCAGCTCGGCACCGATGAGCTGTTCCCGGCCTTCATCCCGATCATCATCCCCTTCGCCGTGCTCCTGATCCCGCTGCTCGACTTCGGCCTCGCCGTCGTCCGCCGCCTGCGCGCGGGCAAGTCGCCGTTCGCCGCCGACCGGAAGCACCTGCACCACCGCCTGCTCGACATGGGGCACTCCCACCTGCACGCGGTGCTCATCTTCTACGGCTGGACCGCGGTGGCCTCGTTCGGATGCCTCCTGGCCTTCGTGCTGCCCGTCTACTTCGGCGTCGACTCGGGCTGGGCGTTCCTGTTCATCGGCGTCGGCTTCGTGGTCCTCGCCGCGATCACCCTGGCGCCCCTCGGCCGGCGCAAGCGCCAGACCGTGGCGGCGGAGGCGGATGCCGCGGGCGTCGCCTCGACGTCCGGATTCGACGAGCTCGCCGCCACCGACCTCCGCGTCGACGCCGACCCCCGACCCGTCCCCGATCGTCCGGCACCGGACGACCACACCACAGGAGCCCGATGACCACCGCACCCCGCGACCCCGCGGACCGCACGCCGACCTCGAACCCCGTCCTTCGCCGCGCCCTCGTCTGGGGCGGGGCGATCGCCGCCGCCATCGCCGTCGTCGGCGGCATCCTCGGCTTCGCCTTCGCCGGACCCGAGGGGCTCGTGAGCGCGTTGCTCGGCACGCTCCTCGCCGTCGTGTTCATGGGGATCACAGGGGCGAGCATCCTCCTCGCCAACCGCTTCGCCGGTTCGGACCTCTTCGTGGGGGCCTTCTTCGGCATCGTGCTCGGCGGATGGCTCCTGAAGTTCATCGTGTTCATCGTGCTCGTGGTGCTGCTGCGCGGTGTCGACTGGCTCGACCCCGTCGTGCTCTTCCTGTCGATCGTGGCGGGCGTCATCGGTTCGCTCGTGGTCGACGTCCTCGTCGTGGCGCGCTCCCGGCTGCCGTATGCGAGCGACGCGCACCTGCCGCCACCGCCCTCGGACGACTGACCGGAACGCCGCCCCGCGGGGCGGCGTTCCTCGTTTCCGGGGGTCGTTCCGCGACGCGTCCGCCGGGGGCGGGCCCCGGTTCGGAGCGGGACCGTGGGGGAGTGCCGCGGGGCCGCATCCGCCGTGGCATGCGCCGATCGGCATGCTCCCCGGTCGGCGCGCACTTCTACATCGTGTGGCGATTCGTCGGAGCGCCGAAGTCTTGCTACAGTAGGGGCGATCCCCCACGGTTCCGCCCTGCTCAGGCATGGGCACGAACCGTTTCCATGTTCGTCGACGCGAGAGCCCAGCTCCACGCCCCGAAACAGGAGATAGCGCTGCTAGCTAACGCTGTGAACCTGCTGGTTCCGATTTCAACCGATGATGGTGAATTCCACGGGCCGTCGATCGAGGAGTTCTTCCCCGGCGCCCTCCTGTTCGAGGGCACGGCCTTCGAGATCAACCGCATCATGCTGGTGCGCTTCGTCGCGGTCGCGGCGCTGCTCCTGGTCTTCTGGCTCGGCACGCGCAGCATGCGCATCGTCCCGGGCCGGTTCCAGAGCATCGTCGAGATGGGCCTGGACTTCATCCGCGTCGGCGTCGCCGACGACCTGCTCGGCAAGAAGGACGGCAAGCGGTTCCTGCCGATCCTGACGTCCATCTTCTTCATGGTGCTGTTCATGAACATCACCGGCATCATCCCGGGCCTCAACATCGCGGGCACGTCGGTCATCGGCGTCCCGCTCGTGCTCGCGATCGTGTCGTACGTCACGTTCATCTACGCAGGCATCAAGCAGAGCCCCAAGAACTTCTTCAAGAACTCGCTCTTCCCCTCGGGCGTGCCGTGGCCGGTGTACATCATCGTCACGCCGATCGAGCTCATCTCGACGTTCGTCATCCGCCCCGTCACGCTGACGCTGCGACTCATGATGAACATGATCGTCGGCCACCTGCTCCTCGTGCTCTTCTTCGCGGCGACGCAGTTCTTCATCTTCACCCTCGGCGGCTGGTACACGCTGCTCGGCGTCGGCACGCTCGCCTTCGGCTTCGTGTTCACGCTGTTCGAGATCCTCGTCGCCGTCCTGCAGGCCTACGTCTTCACGCTCCTCACCGCGGTCTACATCCAGCTCGCGGTGGCGGAGGAGCACTGAGCCAGGGCGCCCGCCCGAAGAAACCCCAAGAAAGGAAACCCAACGTGGACGCAACCACCGTTCTCGCTGAGATCAACGGCAACATCGCAACGGTCGGCTACGGCCTCGCCGCCATCGGCCCGGCCATCGGCGTGGGCATCGTCGTCGGCAAGACCATCGAGGGCGTGGCTCGCCAGCCCGAGCTCGCCGGCCGCCTCCAGGTCCTGATGTGGATCGGTATCGCCTTCACCGAGGCGCTCGCCTTCATCGGTATCGCGACCTACTTCATCTTCGTCTGATCGTCCCGTCCCAACTGAGGAGGCCAACGTGCTTCACGCAGTGCTGAGAGCTGCAACCGAGGGCGAGACTCACAACCCGGTGCTTCCGGCGACCTACGACATCGTCTGGTCGGCGGTCTGCTTCGCCATCATCCTCGTCTTCTTCTGGCTGTACGCGCTTCCGCGCATGCAGAAGCTGCTCGACGAGCGCGCCGAGGCGATCGAGGGCAACATCGCGAAGGCCGACGAGGCCCAGCGCAAGGCCGAGGCCGCCCTCGAGGAGTACACCGCCCAGCTCGCCGATGCGCGCGCCGAGGCGGGCAAGATCCGGGAGACCGCCCGCGAGGACGGCAAGAAGATCGTCGCCGAGGCCAAGGAGCAGGCGTCGACCGAGGCCGCCCGCATCAACGCGAGCGCACAGGCGCAGATCGAGGCCGAGCGCCAGACGGCGCTCGTGTCGCTCCGCTCCGAGGTGGGCACCATCGCCATCGACCTCGCTTCGGGTGTCGTCGGCGAGTCGCTCTCCGACGACGCCAAGGCCAAGGCCGTGGTCGACCGCTTCCTCGCCGACCTCGAGGCGTCCGAGCAGGCCGCCGCAGGGGGGAAGAAGTAACCCATGGGCAGCGCTACGAGAGAGGCCCTGGCCGGCACGCGAGCCGAGCTCGCGGCGGTCGGCCGGGCCGAGCTCCCGGTGGCCGGCGACCTCCTCGCCGCGACCCGGGTGATCGCGGCCACCCCGCAGCTGCGGACCGCCCTCACCGACAACGAGGCCGACCTCGCCCAGAAGACCGAGCTCGTGCAGCGGGTCTTCGGTGGAAGGGTCGCCCCCGCCGCGGCGTCGCTCCTCGTGAGCGCGGCGTCGCAGCGGTGGTCGTCCGCGGCCGACTTCCTCGACGGGCTCGAGGAGCTCGGCTTCCGCGTCGCCGCGGACGCCGCGGGTGACGTGGAGGTCGACGGTGAGCTGTACGCGTTCCAGCGCACGGTGGCGTCCGACGCCGAGCTCGAGTTGGCCCTCGGTTCGAAGCTCGGCTCGTCCGAGGCGAAGGTCGCGCTCGTCGAGCAGCTGCTCGGCTCGAAGGCCGCGCCGGCGACGACGCTGATCGTCCGTCACCTCGTGCAGTCGCCGCGAGGCCGCCGCATCGGCGAGATGCTGCGAGGCGCGGCATCCGTCGTCGCCGACCAGCGAGGGTTCGACGTCGCCACCGTGACGTCGGCCGCACCCTTGACCGACGACCAGATCGCCCGCCTCGAGCGCACGCTCGGGGCCCAGGCCGGCCGCCGCATCCGATTCGACGCCATCGTGGACCCAGCGGTCCTCGGCGGCGTCCGGGTGCAGATCGGCGACGACGTCATCGACGGCAGCGTCGCCAGCCGCCTCACGGACCTGAGGCAGAAGCTTGCCGGCTGACGCCGGACGACAACGACCGGCGTCCTGCGCCGCGACACACCAGTAGCTGTACAAGCGGTACAGAAAAGGGCCTGGCCCTTCAGAAAAGGAAATGGCAATGGCAGAACTCTCCATCAGCCCCGACGAGATCCGTTCGGCTCTCTCGGAGTTCGCCCGCGACTACGAGCCGGGCGCGGCGCAGAAGACCGAGGTCGGGTACGTCACCGACGCGGCTGACGGCATCGCCCACGTCGAGGGCCTCCCCTCGGCGATGGCGAACGAGCTCGTCAAGTTCGCGGACGGCACGCTCGGCCTCGCGCTCAACCTCGACGAGGACGAGATCGGTGTCGTCGTGCTCGGCGAGTTCACCGGCATCGAGGAGGGCATGGAGGTGACCCGCACGGGCGAGGTCCTCTCGGTGCCCGTCGGCGAGGGGTACCTCGGCCGCGTCGTCGACCCGCTGGGCAACCCGATCGACGGTCTCGGCGAGGTCGCGACGGAGGGCCGCCGCGCGCTCGAGCTCCAGGCGCCCGGCGTCATGCAGCGCAAGTCGGTGCACGAGCCGCTCCAGACCGGCATCAAGGCCATCGACGCGATGATCCCGGTCGGCCGCGGCCAGCGCCAGCTCATCATCGGCGACCGCCAGACCGGCAAGACCGCGATCGCGATCGACACGATCATCAACCAGAAGGCGAACTGGGAGTCGGGCGACCCGACCAAGCAGGTGCGCTGCATCTACGTCGCGATCGGCCAGAAGGGCTCGACCATCGCCTCGGTCAAGGGCGCGCTGGAAGACGCGGGCGCGATGGAGTACACCACCATCGTCGCCGCACCGGCATCCGACCCCGCGGGCTTCAAGTACCTCGCTCCGTACACGGGCTCGGCGATCGGCCAGCACTGGATGTACGACGGCAAGCACGTCCTGATCATCTTCGACGACCTGTCGAAGCAGGCCGAGGCCTACCGTGCCGTGTCCCTGCTCCTCCGTCGCCCGCCGGGCCGCGAGGCGTACCCCGGCGACGTCTTCTACCTGCACTCGCGCCTGCTCGAGCGCTGCGCGAAGCTCTCCGACGAGCTCGGCGCAGGATCGATGACCGGGCTGCCGATCATCGAGACCAAGGCGAACGACGTCTCGGCGTACATCCCGACCAACGTGATCTCGATCACCGACGGCCAGATCTTCCTCCAGTCCGACCTGTTCAACTCGAACCAGCGTCCCGCGGTGGACGTCGGTATCTCGGTCTCCCGAGTCGGTGGCGACGCACAGGTCAAGTCGATCAAGAAGGTCTCGGGAACGCTGAAGCTCGAGCTCGCGCAGTACCGCTCGCTCGAGGCGTTCGCGATGTTCGCATCCGACCTCGACGCGGCCAGCCGCCGCCAGCTCGAGCGCGGCGCGCGCCTGACCGAGCTGCTCAAGCAGCCCCAGTACTCGCCGTACCCGGTGGAGGAGCAGGTCGTCTCGATCTGGGCCGGCACCAACGGCAAGCTCGACGAGGTCCCCGTCGAGGACATCCTGCGCTTCGAGCGCGAGTTCCTCGACTACCTCGGCCGCAACACGTCGGTGCTCTCGGACCTCCGCGAGACCAACGTGCTCAGCGACGAGACCGTCGCCACCCTCGAGTCCGAGGTCGACAAGTTCAAGCTCGAGTTCCAGACCGGCGAGGGCAAGCCGCTCGCCTCGGTCGGGAGCGAGAAGTTCGAGGCGATCGACGAGGAAGAGGTCGGCCAGGAGAAGATCGTCAAGGGTCGTCGCTAGTCGATTCCGCCGTCCCTGAGGCTCTCGGGGACGGGCCGCATCGGCCGCACCGAGAGCCTCGGGAACAGGAAGCCAGGACACAGGAGAAACATGGGAGCGCAGCTTCGGGTCTACCGCCAGAAGATCAAGTCGGCGCAGACGACCAAGAAGATCACGCGAGCGATGGAGCTCATCTCCGCCTCGCGGATCCAGAAGGCGCAGGCGCGTGTCGCCGCGTCGACGCCGTACTCCGACGCGATCACGCGTGCGGTGTCCGCGGTGGCGAGCTACTCGAACGTCTCGCACGTGCTCACGACCGAGCCGGAGCGGGTCGACCGTGCGGCCATCGTGATCTTCACCTCGGACCGCGGCCTCGCGGGCGCGTTCAACTCGCAGGTCCTGCGTGAGTCGGAGGAGCTCGCCGAGCTGCTTCGCAGCCAGGGCAAGGAGGTCGTGTACTTCCTGATCGGCCGCAAGTCGGTCGGGTACTTCTCGTTCCGGCGGCGCGACTACGAGCGCAGCTGGATCGGCGGCACCGACAGCCCCGAGTTCGACACCGCCAAGGAGGTCGCGGACGCAGTGCTCGAGGCGTTCCTCCGCGACAGCGCCGACGGCGGGGTCGACGAGATCCACATCGTCTACAACCGGTTCGTCAGCCGCATCACGCAGGTTCCGGTCGTCACGCGACTGCTGCCGCTCGAGGTCGTCGAGGCCGAGGAGGAGGTCGCGCCGTCCGGCAAGGCCGAGGTCTTCCCGCTCTACGAGTTCGAGCCCGACGCCGAGACGGTCCTCGACGGACTGCTCCCGGTGTACATCGAGAGCCGCATCTTCAACGCCATGCTGCAGTCGGCCGCCGCGAAGCACGCGGCCACGCAGAAGGCCATGAAGTCGGCCACCGACAACGCCGACAAGCTGATCACCGACTACACGCGGCTGGCCAACGAGGCCCGCCAGTCCGAGATCACGCAGCAGATCGCAGAAATCGTGGGTGGAGCGGACGCGCTCTCCTCCTCGAAGTAGCCAAGATTCATCCAGAAGGAAGAGAACATGACTGACACCGCTACCGCGCCAGTCCAGGAGAAGACGGGCGCCGTCGGCCGCATCGCGCGCGTGACCGGCCCCGTCGTCGACATCGAGTTCCCGCACGACTCGATCCCCGAGATCTACAACGCGCTGAAGACGACGATCACCATCGCCGAGGAGACGTCGGAGCTGACGCTCGAGGTCGCCCAGCACCTCGGCGACGACGTCGTCCGTGCCATCGCCCTGAAGCCCACCGACGGCCTCGTGCGTGGCCAGGAGGTGCACGACACCGGTGCTCCGATCTCGGTGCCCGTCGGCGATGTCACCAAGGGCAAGGTCTTCAACGTCATCGGCGATGTGCTGAACGGCGAGCCCGGCGAGACCATCGAGATCACGGAGCGCTGGCCGATCCACCGCAAGCCGCCGAGCTTCGACCAGCTGGAGTCCAAGACCCAGCTCTTCGAGACCGGCATCAAGGTCATCGACCTCCTTACGCCGTACGTGCAGGGCGGCAAGATCGGCCTCTTCGGTGGTGCGGGCGTCGGCAAGACCGTCCTCATCCAGGAGATGATCCAGCGCGTGGCGCAGGACCACGGCGGCGTGTCCGTGTTCGCGGGCGTCGGCGAGCGCACGCGTGAGGGCAACGACCTCATCCACGAGATGGAGGAGGCGGGCGTCTTCGACAAGACCGCGCTCGTCTTCGGCCAGATGGACGAGCCCCCGGGGACGCGTCTGCGCGTCGCGCTCTCGGCGCTCACGATGGCCGAGTACTTCCGTGACGTGCAGAAGCAGGACGTGCTCCTCTTCATCGACAACATCTTCCGCTTCACGCAGGCGGGCTCCGAGGTGTCGACGCTGCTCGGCCGCATGCCCTCCGCGGTGGGATACCAGCCGAACCTGGCCGATGAGATGGGCATCCTGCAGGAGCGCATCACGTCGACGCGCGGTCACTCGATCACCTCGCTGCAGGCGATCTACGTCCCCGCCGACGACTACACTGACCCGGCGCCGGCGACCACGTTCGCGCACCTCGACGCGACCACCGAGCTCTCGCGCGAGATCGCGTCGAAGGGCCTCTACCCCGCGGTCGACCCGCTGACCTCGACGTCGCGCATCCTCGACCCGCGCTACCTGGGCGAGGACCACTACCGCGTCGCGACCACGGTCAAGCAGATCCTCCAGAAGAACAAGGAACTGCAGGAGATCATCGCGATCCTCGGTGTCGACGAGCTCTCCGAAGAGGACAAGATCACGGTGTCGCGTGCGCGCCGCATCCAGCAGTTCCTCTCGCAGAACACCTACATGGCGAAGAAGTTCACGGGCGTCGAGGGCTCGACCGTTCCGCTCAAGGACACCATCGAGTCGTTCGACGCGATCGCCCGGGGCGACTTCGACCACGTCGCGGAGCAGGCGTTCTTCAACGTCGGCCCGATCTCCGACGTCGAGGAGAACTGGGCCCGGATCCAGAAGGAGAACGGCTGAGCATGGCCGCCCTCAATGTGAGCGTCGTCTCGGCCGACCAGGAAGTCTGGTCGGGCGAGGCGGCCATGGTGGTGGCGCGCACCGTCGAAGGCGAGATCGGCATCCTGCCGGGTCACGAGCCGATGCTCGCGATCCTTGCCGGCGGCGAGGTGCGCGTCACCCTGCCCGGCGGTGAGAAGATCACCGCGAACGCCGAGGACGGGTTCCTCTCGGTGCAGTCCGACGCGGTGCAGGTCGTCGCGTCGCGCGCCGCCCTCGCCTGAGGGAGCGCGGATGCAGGGGGAGCAGCCGTTCGACCGCCAGTTCGATGACCTGAGCGTCACGCAGCTGATCGTCATGGCCGGGCTTCCGGGAGCGGGCAAGTCGACGATCGGCGAGATCGTGGGCGCCCGCCTCGGTGCCACGGTCGTGTCGGTCGATCCGATCGAGTCCGCGATCCTGCGGGCGGGGATCGACGCCGACCAGCCGACGGGACTCGCCGCCTACCTGGTGGCGGAGCAGATCGCGGAGAAGGAACTCGATTCCGGCCGTACCGTGATCGTCGATGCCGTGAACGCGGCCGAGTCGGCCCGCTTGCAGTGGCGCGACCTCGCTGAGCGCGCCGAGGTGCGCCTCCGCGTCATCGAGGTCGTGTGCTCCGACGCAGCGGTGCACAAGCAGCGACTGGAGAAGCGCGAGCGCAATCTTCCGCACCTCGACGAGACCACCTGGCGTGCCGTCGAGCAGAGCCTCGATGGGTATGCGCCGTGGTCGGGACCGTCCTCGGCCCTCCCGCGGGTGACCATCGACAGCGTGGAGGCGCTTGGCGTGAACGTCGAGGCCGCGCTGGCCTTCATCGCCGAGTAGTGCTCGTCCTGCTCCCGCCCTCCGAGACCAAGCGCGACGGAGGGGACCCGATCGCCCTGTCGCTCGATGCGCTCTCGTTCTCCTCGCTTCGCGATGCGAGGGACGAGGTGCTCACGGCGACGTCGGAGTTGGCTGCGGATGCCGACGCCATGATGCGCGCACTCAAGCTCGGCCCGAGACAGGCCGCGGAGGTCGATCGCAATCGCCGGCTGTCGACGTCGCCCACCATGCCCGCGCTCGACCGCTACACGGGCGTCCTGTACGACGCCCTCGATGCCGTGAGCCTCGACCGCGCGGCGCGCGCCTATGCGGCCGAGCACGTCGCCGTGCACTCGGCGCTCTTCGGGATCGTCGGGGCCGACGATCCCATCCCCGCCTACCGGCTCTCGCACGACTCTCGACTGCCGGGGCTCCGTCTCAAGGGGCATTGGCGTGAGCCGATCCGCAGCGTGCTCGCCGGGCACACCGGACTGATCGTCGACCTTCGCTCCGAGGGCTACGTCGAGCTCGGTCCTGCTCCCGTCCGCCCCGACTCGGTCTTCCTCCGCGTCGTGTCGGTCGACTCCGGCGGTCGCCGGCGGGCACTGAACCACTTCAACAAGCGGGCGAAGGGCCTCTTCACCCGCGCCCTGTTGGAGACGCGCCCCACCCTGAACACGCGCGACGACCTGTTGGCGTGGTCCTCGGACGCAGGGTTCCGGCTCGAACTCGGCGCCGAGCGGCCCTCCTCGCCCGCCGAGATCGAGCTCGTCGCCTGATCGCGGTCGCCTGATCAGACGGCATCCGCGGCCATCGCCGACGGAGCGGCCCCCGACCCACGGTCTCCCGCCCGCGCGGAACGATGGCATCCGGCGAGGTGGTCGTCGACCATCCCCATCGCCTGCATGAGCGCGTACATCGTGGTCGGGCCGACGAATCGGAAGCCGAGTGAGCGCAGACGCCGGCTGAGCGCCGTCGACTCCGCGGTCGTGGCAGGGACCTCGGTGAGGCTCACGAGCGGCGCGGGTCGCGGCTGCGGCGCGAAACCCCACAGCAGTTCGTCGAGCGTACCGTCGAGGTCGAGCGTCGCTCGCGCGTTGGAGATCGTGGCCTCGATCTTGCCGCGATGCCGGATGATGCGCGCGTCGCCCAGGAGCCGCTCGACGTCGCCCGCGTCCATCGCGGCGACGCGTTCGGGGTCGAACCCGTGGAACGCCTCGCGGAAGGCCGGACGGCGTCGCAGGATCGTGATCCACGAGAGCCCGGCCTGGAACCCCTCGAGGCAGAGCTTCTCGAACAGCACATCGGAGTCGTGCTGCGGGGTGCCCCATTCCTCGTCGTGGTACCGGCGGTACTCGGGATCCGAGGCGCCCCAGGCGCATCGGGCCAGGCCGTCGTCGCCGACGACGACGTCGGGCCGGTCGGGCCCGGTCACGCCGCGAAGCCGATCTGCTCGTGGCCGAGCAGCCAGAGCTTCGTCGGGATCCCTTCGCCACCCGAGTAGCCGGTGATCCGACCGTCCGACGCGAGCACGCGGTGACAGCCGACGATGATCGGCATCGGATTGGCGCCCACGGCACCGCCGATGGCGCGGGCCGAGCCCGGTCGGCCGACGGCCGCGGCGAGCGCGCCGTAGGACGTCGCCTCGCCCCAGCCCAGTCGTCGGAGTTCCGCCCACACGGCGCGCTGGAACGGCGTGCCGTCGAGTCGCACGGGAATGTCGAAGGTCGTGCGTCGTCCGTCGAAGTACTCCTCGAGCTGAATGCGTGCCGACTCGAGCAGCGGCGAGGTGCGCTCCGGGAGGTCGTCGTGCGGAAGGGTGCCGTCGCGTTCGATCGCGAGCGAGGTGAGCGCTCGGTCATCGGCCTGGAGTTCGATCCGCCCGATCGGGCTGGTGAGACGGATGAGGTACGGGGAGTCCATGGTTCGAGGATAGGCGTGGCATCCGTCATCGACTGGCGGGAATCGGACACCGCACGGTCCCGGGCGGACCGCGTCGATGTGGAGGACGGCTCGGCCGTGTCCGACACCCGAAGCCGTCCTCCACAGGCAGGCGATGGGGCATGGCTCCACCGTGTCCGCGGGCGGCGCCGCGGCGTGCCGCGGGCCGGAGGACGCTCATCCCATGACGACCATCATCCGCGCCGACGCCGCGCACGACTTCCTCGCCCTCGTCCCCGTCCTCGCAGGCTATCGGCCCGCCCGATCCCTCGTCTGCATCGCGTTCGAGGGCAACCGGACGTCCGCGGTGCTCCGGCACGACCTCCCGGACGACGCGCACGCCGACGCCCTGGCGGGATCGCTGCTCGGCACGCTCTGCCGGGTCCCGGGGATCGACGGGATCGCCGCCGTCGCCTACGGCGACCGACCGTTCGACGATGACGGCCTGCCGCACGGGAATCTGCTCGGGCGCGTCGTAGAGCGAGCCGAGCGTGCGGGATTCGTCGTCCGGGACGCGTTGTCGGTCGCACCGAACGGCTGGGGATCGCTCTTCGACGCCGAGCTCCCCGTCGGCGGAAGGCCGCTCAGCCTCATCGAGGAGAGCGCGGCCGTCGCGGCCGTGCCGCCGGAAGCGGTGGAGCTCGCCGCGGGTGTCGCCGGCACTGCCGCCGGTCTGGTCCGCATCCCCGACTCCGACTCCACGATCGCCGCCGGCATCCGCGAGATCCTCGACGGGATCGTGGACCGGAACCCGGCGGTCGCCGAGCCCACCGGTGACCGCATCGAACGCGCCCTCGGCGACGCGGTCGATCCGATCGTCCTCGTGGAACGGATCGCTGCGGAGCGCGGCTGCGGCACGGTGGAGGAGCTGGCCTGGATCCTCCATCTCGCCTCGCAGCCGGTGATCCGGGACGCGATCATGCTCCAAGCGGCGTTCGGCCCGGTCATCGGCGAACTCGCGCTGGACTCGGGCGAGGACGAGCGGCCCGCTCGGGCTGCGGACCTGTCCGATCGGCAGACCGGCGGTCGAGCGTCGCCCCGCACGCCCGGCCCGGACGAGCAGGAGAGCGTCGACGGCTTCCTCTCGCGACTCATGCTCGGACGTTCGACGATCCGGCCGGATGCGGATCGCGTGCGCGTGGTGCTCGAGGTGCTCGCCACCGCCGCCGGCAATGCACCCGTGGGCCGCCGCACGGGAGCACTCTGCATCGCCGCGTGGCTGTCGTGGTCGCTCGGCCGTGGATCTGCCGCTGGTGCGTTCATCGACCTCGCCCTGGCGGAGGAGCCGGACCACACCATGGCCGGGCTCCTCCATCGCTTCCTCGGGCTCGGCGAGCTGCCGGAGTGGGCGTTCTCGAGGCCGCTGCCGCAATCGGGCGCAGCCGCGGACGACACCGCATAGCGCCCCCGTGATGGGAGTCCGAATCGACGACGGGACGCCGAAGCGCCCGGACCTCGAGGGCCCGGGCGCTTCGACGGCGGCGTGGATGCGCGACGTCCGGTGGATCGTCGCGCGGAGGCGTCAGAGGCGGTTCGCCGCCTCGGTGAGCACGCCGCGCAGGATCTGCTCGATCTCGCGGAACTCGGCCGGGCCGATCGTCAGCGGCGGCGCGAGCTGGATGACGGGGTCGCCGCGGTCGTCGGCACGGCAGTAGAGTCCCGCATCGAAGAGCGCCTTGGAGAGGAACCCGCGGAGCAGGCGCTCCGACTCGTCGTCGTCGAACGTCTCGCGCGTGGACTTGTCCTTGACGAGCTCGATGCCGAAGAAGTACCCGTCCCCGCGGACGTCGCCGACGATCGGGATGTCGAGGAGCTTCTCCAGTTCTGCGCGGAACAGCGGCGAGTTCTCGCGCACGCGCTCGTTGAGCCGCTCCTCCTCGAAGATGTCGAGGTTCTCCAGCGCCACGGCGGCCGAGACCGGGTGACCGCCGAAGGTGTAGCCGTGGTAGAAGCTCGTCGTCCCGGTCTTGAAGGGCTCGTAGATCTTCTCCGACACGATCGTCGCGCCGATCGGGGAGTAGCCCGACGTCATCGCCTTCGCGCAGGTGATCATGTCGGGCACGTACCCGTACGCGTCGCATGCGAACATGTGCCCGATGCGTCCGAACGCCGCGATGACCTCGTCGGAGACCATGAGCACGTCGTACTTGTCGCAGATCTCGCGCACACGCTGGAAGTAGCCGGGAGGAGGTGGGAAGCATCCGCCCGAGTTCTGGATCGGCTCGAGGAACACGGCCGCGACCGTCTCAGGACCCTCGAAGAGGATCATCTCCTCGATGCGGTCGGCCGCCCAGAGCCCGAACGCCTCGAGGTCGTCCGTCGGTCCGCCCATCTCGGCCGCGCGGTAGAAGTTGGTGTTCGGAACGCGGAACCCCCCGGGCGTGATCGGCTCGAACATCTGCTTCATGGCGGGGATGCCCGTGATCGCGAGGGCGCCCTGCGGGGTGCCGTGGTACGCGACCGAGCGCGAGATGACCTTGTGCTTGGTCGGGATGCCGCGGAGCTTCCAGTAGTACTTCGCGAGCTTGAACGCCGTCTCGACGGCCTCGCCGCCGCCGGTGGAGAAGAACACCCGGTTGAGGTCGCCCGGCGCGTAGTCGGCGAGGCGGTCCGCGAGTTCGATCGCCGCAGGATGGGCGTACGACCAGATCGGGAAGAACGCGAGCTCCTCGGCCTGCTTGGCCGCGACCTCGGCGAGACGCCGACGGCCGTGTCCGGCGTTCACGACGAAGAGGCCCGACAGTCCGTCGAAGTACTTCCTGCCCTGCGCGTCGAACACGTGGTGGCCCTCGCCGCGCGTGATGATGGGCACGCCGTGCTCCTCCATCGTGGACTGGCGCGCGAAGTGCATCCAGAGATGGTCCTTCGCCTTCTGCTGCAGCGCGGCGTCGTCGAAGCCGGCGGTGCCGAGGCGCGCAGGCGCGTCGAGGGTGGTCATCGGGATCTCCTTCCGGGCGACACCGCGGTCAGCGGGTGCCCCAGTTGTAGAACTGCTTCTGCAGCTTCAGGTAGACGAACGTCTCCGTGGTCTGGACCCCGTCGAGGTTGCGGATGCGAGAGTTGAGCAGCGTGATGAGCTGGTCGTCGTCCTCGCAGACCACCTCGGCCAGCAGGTCGAAGCTGCCCGCGGTGAGCACCACGTAGTCGATCTCGGGGATGGCCGCGAGCTCTTCTGCGAGCACGCGGGTGTCGCCCGTCGCGCGGATGCCGATCATGGCCTGCCGCGTGAAGCCCAGTTGCATGGGGTCGGTGACGGCGACGATCTGCATCACGCCGGCCTCGGTGAGTCGCTGGACACGCTGGCGGACGGCCGCCTCGCTGAGGCCCACCGCCTTGCCGATGTCCGCGTAGGAACGCCGACCGTCGGCCTGGAGCTGCTCGATGATCGCCTTGGAGACGTCGTCGAGCTGCACCGGCCGGTGGCCCGTCGGGCGGTTCCCGTTCGTCATGCGTTCGATCATGACAGTGCGCTCATCGAATCACAAGCGATTCCGTCGATTCTGCGGGCGATCACCACGGATTCCATCGTCTGGGCGCTTCCCTTCGGACCGCTCCTGTGTCAGCATGGTCGGCACCCGCGCCCGACATCGCCGGCGTGCCCTCGAACCGGCCGACCGGCCGAACACGACATCCCGACGGAGGAAATCCCGTGACCGAGCTCCTGCGCAACTTCATCGGCGGCGCCTACGTCGACACGCGCGCCGATGAGTCCCTCGACCTCGTCGATCCCGCGACCGAGGAGGTCTACGCGAGCGCGCCGATCTCGACCGGTGCCGACATCGACGCCGCCTACGACGCCGCCTCGTCGGCGTTCGAGCAGTGGGGCGAGACGACGCCCGCCGAGCGCCAGCTCGCGCTGTTCCGCATCGCCGATGCGATGGAGGAACGCGCCGAGGAGTTCGCCGACCTCGAGTCGCAGGACACCGGCAAGCCTCGCGCGACGCTGGTCGCCGACGAGATCCTGCAGTCGGTCGACCAGCTCCGGTTCTTCGGCGGCGCGGCCCGGAACCTCGAAGGCCGAGCGGCCGCCGAGTACCTGGCCGACCACACCTCGTACGTCCGTCGCGAGCCGATCGGCGTCATCGGGCAGGTGGCGCCGTGGAACTATCCGCTGAACATGGCCGTATGGAAGATCGCGCCCGCGATCGCGGCCGGGAACACCGTCGTCCTGAAGCCCTCCGACACCACCCCGCTCGCGACGCTGAAGCTCGCCGAGGTCGCCGCCGAGTTCCTCCCGGCGGGCGTGCTCAACGTCGTGACCGGCGACCGCGCCACCGGTGCGGCCCTGCTCCAGCACGCGACCCCCGAGATGGTCGCCATCACCGGCTCGGTCCGCGCCGGCATGGAGGTCGCTCGTGCCGCGGCATCCGACCTCAAGCGCGTCCACCTCGAGCTCGGCGGCAAGGCGCCCGCGATCGTGTTCGACGACGTCGACCTGGAGTCGGCCGCCGAGGGCATCGTCTCGGCCGCGTACTTCAACGCCGGGCAGGACTGCACCGCCGCGACGCGGGTGCTCGTGCACGAATCCGTCCACGACGAGCTCGTCGCGGCGCTCGTCGAGCGCATCCGCACCAGCGCGCGCACCGGCGGTCCGCGGGAGGACGGCGTCTTCTACGGGCCGCTCAACAACCCCACGCAGCTGGCGAACGTCTCCGGGTTCATCGATCGCCTGCCGGACCACGCCGACCTCGCCGTCGGCGGTCGGCGCCAGGGCGATCGCGGCTACTTCTGGGAGGCCACCGTCGTCACCGGCCTGCGCCAGGACGACGAGGCCGTGCAGCGCGAGATCTTCGGGCCGGTCCTCACGGTGCAGTCCTTCCGCGAGGAACGCGACGCGCTCGCCATGGCCAACGGCGTCGACTACGCGCTCGCCGCGTCCGTGTGGACGCGCGACCACGGTCGAGCCATGCGGTTCGCCAAGCACCTCGACTTCGGCTGCGTGTGGATCAACACGCACATCCCGTTCGTCTCCGACATGCCGCACGGCGGGTTCAAGCACTCCGGGTACGGCAAGGACCTCTCGCAGTACGGGTTCGAGGACTACACGCGCCTGAAGCACGTGATGAGCTTCATCGGCTGAACCCGCGTCGCGGTGCCAGACTGGACCCCATGGTCGATGGTGCGGTGCGCCGCCGGGAGGAGCCCGGTTCCCCCGAGTGGGACGTCGTGGTGGGCTCCCGCTTCATCGCAGCGGTCGCGGCGCCCGCGCCGGATCGGGTCCTGACCCGGCTCGCCGAGTGCGCGGGCCTCGACCCGCTCGAGCTCGAGGAGCTCGTGGCGGGGATCCCGATGGGCGCGGGCGGGGTCGAGCACTTCGCGCTGGTCTGGTGGCCGGAATCCGGCGACCCGATCACCGCGATCGTCCGCGGCGACGCCGTCATCGACCTCGCGTCACCGGGCGGCGCCCGTCGACTCGATTCGCGCGGGATCACTCCCTGGCACCTCGCCGAGTTCACCGCCGTGACCCGCCTGCGCATCGCGGGTGCCGCATCGCCGCTCGACGAGGTGCGGCAGGCCGGCCTCCGCGGCACGCCGGTGCCCGCCGGGCGCGCCTCCTTCCGGGCCTCGGCCGTGGAATGGTCGTGGCGGGACGCCCCCGCCCGACCCGGTTCGCGCGCCGGCGACCCCGATGTCGACACGAGGCTGGCGCGGCCGTCACGTGCGACCCGCGAACGGCGCGGGCCCATGTCGGGGGTCCCCACGGCGCCCATGCAGGTCGTCGACGACGACACCGTCCGGTTCGTCCGGGGGAACGCCGCCGACGCCGACACGGTCCTCACGAGCACGGCTCGGGCGCAGCTCGCCGACCGGCGCGAAGCAGACGGCCAGGCGGATGCTCCGGCCGCCGACGCTCGCGTCCCCGCCGAGCGCGGGCAGCCGACGCTGCGCTACCGGGTCGTGGGAGGCGAGGTCGGCGAGGTGTCGGTCCCGGTCCTCATCGGCCGGAGCCCCAGCGCCCCGCGGATGTCCGCCGGCGAGGTCGCACTCGTCCGCGTCCACTCCCCGGCCGGGGTGGTCTCCGCGACGCACCTCGAGCTCCGGATGGAGGGCGGCCGACTGGTCGCGGCGGACCTCCGCTCGACGAACGGCACGGTCGTCCGGACGTCTGCGGGGCAGCGCAGGCTGCGCTCCGGCGAGTCGCTCGTGGTCACGCCGGGCACGAGCCTGCAGCTCGGAGGGGATACGATCGTCGAGATCCTCCCGGCGCTCGGGAGCGTCGACGCATGAACTCGATCGGACACTGGGGGACCGGGTGACGCAGATCGGCAACGGCAACAGCCGTCACGCGGTCGTGCTGCCCGACGGCACCGAGGTGACACTGGCGTGGGCGGCCGCGACCGACACCGGCCTGCGGCGCGCCGTCAACGAGGACAGCTTCGTCGCGCAGGTGCCGCTGTTCGCCGTCGCCGACGGGATGGGCGGTCACGCGGCCGGCGACTTCGCCAGCGCCGCGGTCGTCACGCGGCTCGCCGAGCACGGCGGCAAGACCTCGATCGGGACCGCCGACATCGACGCCGCGCTGAGGCTCGCGGTGCGCGACATGGGGCGCGGGGCCGGGGTCACCGACGAGGGGAGCGGCACGACGGTGACGGGCGTCGCCCTCGGCGTCATCGGGGACGAGGCGGCGTGGATCGTCTTCAACATCGGCGACTCGCGCGTGTACCGACTCGTGGGCGGCGTGCTCGAGCAGCTCACGGTCGACCACTCGATCGTGCAGGAGCTGGTCGACGCCGGGCAGATCACGCGCGAGGAGGCGGAGACGCACCCGCACTCGAACGTGATCACGCGGGCGGTGGGGTTCCACGAGGCGCCGATCCCCGACTACCGGGCGATCCCGCTCGAGGAGGGCATGCGCATCCTGGTGTGCTCCGACGGCCTGACGAAGGAGCTCACCCCCTACGGCATCCGTCACTTCCTCATCTCGGGTCGCTCGCCCGAGCAGGCCGTGCGCCAGTTGGTCGAGGCGGCGGTCGGCAACGGCGGACGCGACAACGTCACGGTCGTCGTGGTCGACGTGCTTCGGGTGCTCCGACCGTCCACAACCGCCGACGAGGTCTGATCCCGCACGACGCGCCCGACCCTAGAATTGGGGGCGACACCCGACGCGTCCAGGCGCCGAGGGCACGTATCGCACAGAGGCTGGCGGGAGGATCGTGTCGAGGAGACTGCCGTCGACGCCGCCCAACCTGCCCGGGTTCTCATTCATCCGGGTCCTCGGTTCGGGCGGCTTCGCCGACGTGTTCCTCTACGAGCAGAACATGCCGCGGCGGCTCGTCGCGGTGAAGGTGCTCCTCGCCGAGGTCGTCAACGACGAGGTGCGGCAGATGTTCCAGGCCGAGGCGAACCTGATGGCCCAGCTGTCGAGCCATCCGTCGATCCTCACCGTCTACCAGGCGAGCGTCGCCGCCGACGGTCGGCCGTACCTCGTCATGGAGTACTGCTCGGCGACGCTCGGGCAGCGCTACCGGGCGGTGCAGCTCCCGCTGGCCGAAGTGCTCTCCATCGGCGTACGGATCGCGAGCGCCGTCGAGACCGCGCACCGTCAGGGCGTGCTCCACCGCGACATCAAGCCATCCAACATCCTGACGACCGCCTACGGCCATCCCGTGCTCTCGGACTTCGGGATCGCGGCCACCCTGGGGCAGGCGGAGGCGAGCGATGCCGTCGGGCTCTCCGTGCCGTGGTCGGCCCCGGAGGTGCTCCTCGACGAGGTCGCCGGGACCGTTGCGAGCGAGGTCTGGTCGCTGGGCGCGACGGTGTACTCGCTCCTGGCCGGGCGCAGCCCGTTCGAGGTGCCCGGCGGCGACAACGGCACGGTCGCCCTGGTCGGTCGCATCGAGCGGGCCAAGGTCCCGCCGACCGGTCGACCCGACGTCCCGCGAAACCTCGAAGCCGTGCTCGCCCGCGCGATGTCCAAGCGACCCACCGACCGGCAGGGGAGCGCCCTCGAGTTCATCCGCGACCTGCAGGCGGTCGAGGAGGAGCTCGCGCTCCCGCAGACGCCGCTCGAGGTCGCGATGGACGACTGGGCGCTCGCGACCGCGGTCGACCTCGACGAGCGCACGCGCATCGGCGCCGGCACGAGCGTGGCCGCGTCGTCGGGACGGTCGCGGCGCCGCCGGGCCGGGGCATCCGCCCGTCCCGTGACGCGCAGCCTCGACCCGCATTCGCAGGGATCGCTGTCAGGCCGAGGTCGCAGCGCGCCGCCGTCGACGGGGCGGCTCATCCTCGGCGTCGCGATCGCCGCCGCGGTCTTCGTGGGCCTCGTCGTCGCCGGACTCCTCACGGTCGCCGGAAGCGCCGGCGACATCCCGGTGGTCGCGGACGTCCGCGCCAGCACGGACGGCGCCACGGTCGAGTTCGCGTGGGACGACCCGGGCCTGCGCCAGGGCGACGCCTACATCGTCACCGTGCAGGGCGAGTCGTCCGCGCCCCAGAGGGCGGCCGAGTACGCCGTCAGCCTGGACGATCCGGGCACGGTCTGCGCCACGGTGACCGTCTGGCGCGACGGCAGGACCGGTGAGCCGAGCGCGGAGCGCTGCGCCGAGGTCGACGAGGTGCCGCGGTGAACCTCCGGAGCCTCTGGGCGCGGCGGCGTTCCGCGATCGTGACCGGTGCGTCGGTCGCAGCGGTCGTCGCGCTCGTGGCCGGGATCGCCGTGGCGTCCGGTGGCTACACGGCGCAGCGGATCGACCTCGGGGATGCCTCGGTGTGGGTGTCCAACGACGGGCTGCAGACGGTCGGACGCGCCAACACGGCGGTGCACGAGCTGAACGCCGTGGTCGACACCGGTGGCGCGCGATCCGAGGTCGTCCAGAGCGGGGCCACGGTGCTGGTCATGGACCGCGATCGCGCCAGCGTCGGCATCGTGGACCCGACGACGTCGACGGTCACGGCCACGGTCGCCGTCCCCGGCGACGCCGAACTCGCGTTGGCCGGCGATCGCGTGGTCGTCACCGCGGGCGGCGACCTCTGGGTCTGGCCGGTCGACGAGTTCGCCGGCTTCGATGCGGAGGCCGACCCCTCGCTGTCGTTCGGGGCCGGGTCGGTCGCGTCGGTCGACGCGACGGGGCGCATCCTCGCGTTCACGCCGACCACCGGCGTCGTCTCGCGCGTCTCTGCCGCGGACCCCGACCGGACGCAGGCCACGTGGGAGCTCCAGCCGCTCGACGAGGACGCCGCGACGCAGATCACCTCGGTCGCGGGCAGGTGGGCGATCCTCGACGAGGAGGCCGGCGTCGTGACGTTCGAGGGCGGCGCGAGCACGTCCCTCGAGGGACTCGCGGATGCGGGTGACGATCCGGTCCTGCAGCGACCGGCCACGACGGGCGATGCCGTGCTGCTGGCCACGCGCGAACGACTGCTCGAACTCCCGTTCGACGGTTCCGGACCCGTGGAGTACTCGGGCGACCACAGCGGGGAGCCCGCCGCACCGCTCGTCCACGAGGACTGCCGCCACGCGGCGTGGGGCGACGGCACCGCCTGGCGGGACTGCGACGGCGGGGCCGGCTCCCAGGTCAGCCTGCTCGGCGCCGACGGCGTGCTCTCGCCGGACTTCCGGGCCAACGGCGAGACCGTCGTGCTGAACGACCGGCGGTCGGGCTCGACCTGGGCGGCATCCGGCGACTACGGGCTGATCGACAACTGGGACGACCTCCTCGCGATCGAGCGCGACGACGAGACCGTCGAGCAGAACGATCCGGATGCGACGCCGACGATCGAGAAGGCCCAGGTGGCGCCGGTCGCACTCGACGACGAGTTCGGCGCCCGACCCGGGCGCGCGACGCTGCTGCCGGTGCTGCTGAACGACTACGACGCCAACGGCGACGTCCTCGTCGTCTCGGCCGTGGACGGCGAACTGCCCGACGGGGCCCGGCTCGACCTCGTCGCCGACCGACAGCAGGTCCAGGTGACCCTCGGCGAATCGGCCCAGGGCTCGTTCGAGTTCGGCTACACCATCGACGACGGGCGAGGCGGGAGCGCGCGAGCGATCGTCGGCATCACCGTCCGCCTCCCGGACGAGAACGAGGCGCCCAGGCAGGTCCGCGAGAGCCGGGCGATGGTCGAGCAGGGCGGGCGCGTCACGACGGCCGTGCTCGGCGAGTGGGTCGACCCCGACGGCGACCCGATCTTCCTCCGACGCGCGAGCGTGGACGCCCCCGACCGGGTGTCGTCGACCGCCGACGGGGTCGTCGTGTTCGACGAGGCGGGCGAAGGCGCGTTGCGAACCGTCTCACTGGCGGTCTCGGACGGCCGCGACGAGGGCGTCGGGGCCATGGTGGTGGCCGTGCGAGCGCCCGGCGAGGCGCCGCTCGTGGCCGAGTCGTTCGTGGCGCTCGCCACGGCAGGGGAGGAGATCGAGCTCGAACCGCTCCGCCACGTGCGCGGCGGCACCGGCATGCCGCACCTGACGGCCGTGCCCTCGAAGCCCGGGGCCGTCATCACACCCGACTTCGACGCCGGGACCTTCCGCTTCCGGACCGACGACGTCCGCACGCACTACCTCGAGTACACCGTCACCGACGAGGGCCGCACGGCGACCGGTCTCATCCGGGTCGAGGTCTCGGCACCGCCCGAGCGCGACACGACCCCGGTGACGGTGCCGCACACGGCCTTCCTCCGCCTCGAGCAGCCGATGGAGGTCGACGTCCTCGCCTCCGACATCGACCCGACCGGCGGCCTGCTCATCATCACCGGACTCGCTGATCCGCTCGACCCCGCGCTCCGTGTCGAGGTCGTGGAGCATCGCATCCTCCGGGTCACGCTCATGCAGCCGCTCGCGACCGGCTCCACGACGTTCGACTACCGCGTGAGCAACGGCCTCGCCGACACCGTGGGGTCGGTCACGGTCGTCGAGGTGCCGCGGCCCGATCGGTTCCAGCCGCCGGTCGCCGTGGCCGACACCGCGTCCGCGCGGACCGGCGACGTCATCGACATCCCGGTGCTCGACAACGACGAGCATCCCGACGGCGACCGGCTGACGCTCTCGCCCACGCTGGTCGAGGAACCCGGCGCGGGCCTGCTCTTCACCTCCGGATCGCGCCTGCGCTATCACGCACCCGATCGGCCCGGCGAGTTCGAGGCCGTGTACCGCGTAGAGGGACCCGACGGCCAGTTCGGGACGGCGTCGGTGCGCATCACGGTCCGCGACGCGGACGCTGAGAGCAACTCGCCCCCGGTTCCGCGCACCGCGACGGCGCGCGTCCTCGCGGGCGGGACCGTGCGCATCCCGATCGCCCTCGGGGGCATCGATCCCGACGGCGACTCGGTGCAGCTCATCGGCCAGGAGTCCAACCCCGAGCGCGGCACCGTCGTCGATCGCGGTTCGGACTGGCTCGAGTACCGGGCCGGCGAGTACTCGGCGGGTACGGACACGTTCGCGTACACGGTCGTCGACGCCCTCGGAGCACGGGCGACGGGCACCGTGCGGGTGGGCGTCGCGCCGGGCCTGGAGGGCGCGCGGCGTCCGGTGGCCATCGAGGACGAGATCACGGTGCGGCCGGGCCGGACGATCGCCGTCCGCGTCCTGGAGAACGACACCGACCCGGACGGGTCGGCGCTGCGGCTCGTGGACGTCGAGGCGAACACCCCGGGGACGGCGGTCGAGCGGGTCGACGACATGGTCGTCGTCGACGTCCCGAGCGGTCCGGGGGTGCACGGTGCGATCTACACGATCGAGAACGAGCGCCAGGCGAGTGCGTCGAGCTACGTGCGCATCACCGCCGACCCCGACGCACCGCTCAGCCGGCCGGAGGCGGCCGACGTCGTCCTGAGCCTCACCGACGTGCTCGACGAGGAGGAGGTCGACGTCGACGTCCTCGATGAGGTCTTCATCGCCGATGCGGATGCCGCCGACGCGGACGTCGCCCTCGTTCCGGGATACGCCGACGGGGCCCGCGTCTCCGGCGGCACCGTGCACGTCGAGGTCCAGGACCGGCGCCGCATCGTGCCGTTCTCCGTCGCCCACCCGGACGACCCGGAGGTGCGCGCCTACGCGTTCATCTGGGTGCCCGGGCGGGACGACGCGCTGCCGCAGCTCCGCAGGGACGCTCCTCCGGTCGAGGTGACGACCGGCGAGGAGGTCGTCCTCGACCTGGAGGACTACGTCGTCGCCGCATCCGGCCGCCCCGTCCGGCTCACCGACGCCGCGACCGTGCGCGCGTCCCACTCCGACGGGAGCGACCTCGCGGTCGACGCCGACACGGTGCGGTTCCGCAGCGAGGCCGGCTACTTCGGGCCGGCGTCGATCTCCTTCACGGTGACGGACGGCGACTCCGCCGACGATCCCGAGGGCCGCACCGGCACCATCGTCATCCCGATCGACGTCACTCCGAGGGAGGGGCAGCCGCCCGCGTTCGACGGGGGAGTGATCGACTTCGAGCCCGGACAGGAGAAGGCGATCGACCTCGAACGCCTGACGAGCCTGCCCGGCTCCGAGGACGCCGAACTCGAGTACCGCATCATCGGCGACCTGCCCGATGGATTCGGCGCCGCCCTCGAGGCCACCGAACTGCGCGTCCGCGCCTCGGAGTCGACGTCGCAGGGCACGCGCACCTCCATCACGGTCGGCGTCTCGGCAGACGGGGTGGAGGGGACCCCCGGTCGCATCGAGTTGCGCGTCGTCCCGTCGACTCGGCCGATCGCCCGACCCGCGCCGGATCTCGCAGTGGCACCGCGCGGGCTCACGACCTCGGTCGACGTGCTCGACAACGACGCTGCGGGCAATCCGTTCCCGGGCACGCCGCTCCGCGTCATCCGCGTTCGCGGGTTGGGCGCGGAGAACCTGCCCGCCGGCCTGGCGGTCGTCCCCGATGCGGATCGGTCGCGCCTCTCGGTGACGGTCTCGCCCGGTGCCGAACCCGTGAACACCACGCTGGAGTACCAGGTCGCCGATGCCACGAACGACTCGAGCCGCTACGCATGGGGAACGGTGACGATCTCGGTCCAGGACCGGCCGGATCCCGTCACCGAGGCACGACTGACGGCGTTCCGCGACGGCGAGCTGGACATCGCATTCGGTGCGGGAGCATCGAACAACTCGCCGATCGAGGCCTATCGGATCAGCCTGCTCGACCCCGACGGCGGTGAGGAGCTCGCCGCGTCGGAGTGCGGGGCGACCACCTGCACCGTGCCCACGCTCGGCAACGGTCCCGGTGCCGCGGTGGTGGTCCGCATCCAGGCGCGCAACGCGATCGGGCTCGGCGATCCGGTGCAGCTCCCGACCCCGGTCTGGTCGGATGTCATCCCGCCTGCGGCGTCGGGTCTCCGCGCGGTGCCGCTCGACGGCCGGCTCCGGGTCGAATGGGTGCCCGTGGCGACCGGGTCGGGCAGCCCCGTCAGCACGTACGTCGTCTGGATCGCCGGTTCGCCGATCGAGGTCGACGCCGATCGCGCCTGCACGGCGTCGGTCTGCTCCGTCGAGTCGCAGGGCCTGGCGAACGGCAGTTCGGTGGGCATCACCGTCAGCGCCCGGAACGGGGCGCTGCCCGCGCTCGCCGCATGGACCGAGGCCAGCACGACCGGCACGCCCTTCGGCGCACCGATCGCCGGGGGCATCTCGGTCGATTCCGATCCCGCCGCCGGGACCGTCGTGGTCTCGTGGCCGCCCTTCGACGGCAACGGCGACGGAATGGGCGGGTACTTCGTGCAGCGCCTCGTCGAGGGCGAGACCGCGGTCCCCGGGGGAGCGCAGGCCTGTTCGGTGACGAGCCCCGCGCCAGGCACCGTGGTCGCCCCGACGGTCGGCGGCTCGGTGGCCGAGATGGTCAGCGTCGGCCCCGGTGCCTCGAGCGTCCAGTTCACCGGCACCAACGTCGAGGCGGCGCGATACGGCTTCGTCGTCTGGGGCTGGAACCGAGCCGGCTGCGTGTCCACCGACGTGGCGTCGACCGTGGTCCGTCCGGCGCCGGGAGCGATCGCCGGTGTCCGGAGCGGGATGGACTGGTCCAACCTCGAGACGTGGGACCGGTACATCGACGACGTGGACGGCGGCACGAAGCGACTGCAGATCATCGCGGTCGACGCGTCCGGCGCCCAGGTCGGTTCGCCCAAGGAGTTCTCGGGTTCCGGATGGCTGCGACAGCTGCTCAATCGTCCGTTCGGGCAGACGGCGCGCTTCCAGGTCCGCAGTTGCACCGTGTGGGGCTCCTGCGGCCCGTGGTCCGGCACGTTCCCGGGCGAGGAGTCGCCGTCCCTGACGTTCGCGCTCCCGGGGCGAACGTACGACGGGGCGTCGGCGACCTGGTCCTGGACGGCCGCACCCGCGAACAACGGCCTCCCGGCCGCGTTCCGCTGCGGTGCCGACGGCGACCGGGTCGGCCGCACGGCCCAGAGCCCGACCTCCTGCCAGGTCAACGGCGCCAAGCCCGGCGACCTCGTCTGGTTGGATGTTGAGGTCGCGGGCGTCACCGCGAGGTTCGAGTCCCGATGAGTCCCACGAGGAGCACCGCATGACCATGACCCCCGAGGACGCCACCCGCTTCGCGTCGAACCTCGATGAGCTCGTCGGAGCGGTCGAGGAGATCCTGCTCGGCAAGAACCGCGTCATCCGCCTCGCGTTCACCGCGCTCCTCAGCGAGGGGCACCTGCTGCTCGAGGACGTGCCCGGCACCGGCAAGACGTCGCTGGCGCGCGCCATGGCGCAGTCGGTGGCGGGTTCGAGCAACCGGGTGCAGTTCACGCCCGACCTGCTCCCGGGCGACATCACGGGCGTCTCCGTCTACGACCAGCGGTCGGGCGTCTTCGAGTTCCACCCGGGTCCCGTGTTCGCGAACATCGTGCTCGCGGACGAGATCAACCGAGCGAGCCCGAAGACGCAGTCGGCACTGCTCGAGGTCATGGAGGAGGGGCAGGTCACGGTCGACGGCCAGACCCATCGCGCCGGCCAGCCGTTCATGGTCATCGCGACGCAGAACCCGGTCGAGCAGGCCGGGACCTACCGGCTGCCGGAGGCGCAGCTCGACCGGTTCCTCATGCGGACCTCGATCGGATATCCCGATCATGCGTCCACCATCCGGATCCTCGAGGGGACCGACCAGCGAGCGCACGACCACAGGGTCGAGCCGCGCCTGGACGCCGACCAGATCGTCGAGATGGCTGCGATGGCCCGCACCGTGTACGTGGACCCCACCATCAACGACTACGTGTCCCGTCTCGTCGACGCGACCCGAAGCGCGACCGAGGTCCGGCTCGGGGTGAGCGTCCGAGGGGCACTCTCCCTCGTGCGTGCCGCGAAGACCCACGCGGCCGGGCGAGGACGGCACTACGTCGTGCCCGACGACGTCAAGGCCCTCGCCGAGCCCGTGCTCGCGCACCGACTGATCCTCGATCCCGAGGCGGAGTTCGACGGCGTGACGGCATCGAACATGATCGCCCAGGTGCTGATCGAGACGCCGCCGCCCTCAGCGAGGCAGGCCGGGTGACCTTCCAGACCCGCACGTCGATCCCGGAGGAGGCCGCGAAGCAGGGCTTCCTCGCGGTGGCGATCGCGCGCGTGGTCGTCGCGGTCCGGGGGGCGGCATCCGTCGTCGAGCGGTGGACGCGCGCGGGGCGGAGCGTGGTGACGCCCCTCGGCTGGGGCGTGCTCGCGGCATCCGTCGTCGCCCTCGTCCTCGGATACGGGCTCGGATGGCTCGAGCTCGCGATCCTGGGGTGGGGCGCCGTGGTCGCACTCGCCGCCGCATCGGCGTGGCTCGTCGGCCGCGGTGCCGGCGCCATCGAGCTCACGCTGCCCGTGCCGCGCGTGGCCGTCGGGGAGTCCGCCGAGGCACGCCTCGTCGCGCACAACCCCGGGCGCCGACGTTTCTCGGGGGCGCGGATCGAGATCCCGGTGGGGCGGAGGGTCGTGTCGCGGTTCGTCCCGGCGCTGCCACGCGGCGGAACGTTCGACGAACGCGTGGCGATCCCGACCGAACGGCGCGGAGTGGTCGAGGTCGGCCCGGTGCGCACGGTGCGCGCCGACCCGGTCGGGCTGATGCGACGCGAGATCGTCTGGTCCGACGTGCGGATGCTGCACGTGCACCCCCGCACGATCGCGGTGTCCGCGCTCAGCACCGGCTTCCTGCGCGACCTCGAGGGTTCGCCGACGCGCGACCTCACGGCGAGCGACATCGCGTTCCACGCGCTGCGCGAGTACCAGCCCGGTGACGACCGCCGCTACATCCACTGGCGGAGTTCCGCCAAGACCGGCACGTTCATGGTCCGCCAGTTCGAGGAGACGCGACGCAGTCGCCTGATGGTGCTGCTCGACCTCGCGGCGGACGCGTACGAGGACGAGGAGGACTTCGAGCTCGCGGTGAGCGTGGCGGCATCCATCGGCGCGCGTGCCATCCGCGACGCCAGGAGCCTCGCGTTCGTGGTCTCCGGCCGGGAGCGCCTCCGGCGGGAGCCCGCCACGAGGAGCGAACCGGGCGCGAGCCGCGCTCCTGCCCCGACAGCGGTCGGCACCGGCGGCGCGCCCCGACGCCGGCATGCGGCCATCGCGGAACTGCCGACGGCGTCGCGCGACCGGCTGCTCGACGCCCTCTGCCTCGTCGAGGCCGACGATCGCGCCTCGAGCCTCGCCGACACCGCGCGCGCGGCGGCCGAGTCGGTCTCCGGTGTGTCGCTCGCCTTCGTCGTCACCGGCGGCGCGCGTTCGGTCGCCGACCTCAGGCAGGCGGCGTCGCGCCTCCCGCTCGGCATCGAGGCCGTGGCGGTGCGGGCCTCGGCGGAGGGCGAGGCGGCGGCACGATCGATCGGCGGACTGTCGGTCTACGGGATCGGCTACCTCGAGGACCTGACCGCGATGCTCGCGAGGACGGCGTCCGTCGCATGAGCACGACAGCCGGTGCACGCCGCGCGGGCTCCGCCCGGGGTCGGGCGCGCGCCCGGATCCCGGGCGGGAGCCTCGGTTCCGCGATCGTGAGCACGGTCATGATCGTGGCGGTCGCGGCGACGGCCATGCTCCCGTGGTGGCCGATCTACGAGAGCCCGGCGTTCGTCCACGCCGCCGGGGTGGCGATCATCACCGGAGCGGCGATCGGCTTCGCCGGAGCGGTGTGGGCCTGGCCCTCCTGGGCGGTCGCATCCGCGATCGCGGCCGCCTACCTCGTGCTCGGAGTGCCCGTGGCCGTCCCGTCCAGCGCATACGCGGAGGTCCTGCCGACCGCCGAGGGACTCGTGGAACTCGTCGCCGCGGTGGCGCTGTCCTGGAAGCAGCTCGTGACGATCTCCGTCCCGGTCGGTTCCTACCAGTCGCTGCTCGTCCCGCCCTTCCTCCTCGGGTTGATCGTCACGGCGACGGCCGTGACCATCGCGTTGCGCACGGCTCGACCCTCGTCGGCGCTGCTCCCTCCCGCCCTGCTGCTCGTCGTCGGCATCGTGCTCGGTGTCGTGCACGACGAGGTGGCCTTCGAGGCGGGTGTCGCATTCCTCGTGGCCTCGATCGCCTGGCTCGTGAGGGTGGGCATCGCGGAGCGCCGGGCCGCCGTCGTCGACCGGTCCGGCGAATCCGCACTCGTGGACGTGCGGCGGATCATCGGCGCGACGATCGTCGCGGCCGTCGCCCTCGTGGGCGCGACCGCGGCCACGTTCGTGCTCCCGACGGGGCAGCGAGACGTCGTCCGTGCGGAGCTGCGCCCGCCGTTCGAGCCGAGCGACTACGACAGTCCGCTCGCGGCGTTCAGGGCGGCGTTCGAGCCCGAGGTCGCCGACGTCGAGATGCTCCGGGTCACGGGCCTGCCCGCCGGCGCGGGGCTGCGGATCGCCACGCTCGACACCTACGACGGCATCGTCTACTCGGTCGGCGACAGCGACCGCTCAGGGGCATCCGGGCAGTTCTCGCGGCTGCCCTACCGACTGGACCAGTCCGCGACGCCGGGCGAGGAGGTTCGGCTCGACGTCGCCGTGCTCGCGTACGACGACGTCTGGGTGCCCGGTGTCGGCCAGCTCGAGCGGATCGCCTTCGCGGGCGCGCGGGCGAGCACCCTCGAGGACGAGTTCGCCTACAACGACGTGACCGGAACCGCGGGGGTGCGGTCCGGCCTCCAACGGGAGGATCGGTACGCGGCCGACTCGATCGCCTGGATCGAACCGGTCGACCTCGCCGAACTCCGTCCGGGCGGCGCCGTCCTCCCCGACTCCCCGGATCCACCGGACGCGCTGCTCAGGCTGCTGGACCGCTGGACGAGATCGTCCGACGAGCCCGGCGTGCGGCTCGCGGGCGTCGTCGAGGGCTTCCACCGCGAGGGGTACGTGAGCCACGGCATCGGCGAGGAAGACGTGCCCAGTCGTTCCGGCCACGCCCTCGACCGGATCGCGGAGCTCGCCACTGCGAAGCCCATGGTCGGCGACGGCGAGCAGTACGCCGTCGCGGCGGCGATGCTCGCCCGGTCGATCGGCTTCCCGGCGCGCGTCGTGGTCGGCTATCTCCCGTCCGGCGACGACGCGGCCGACGACGGCGAGGTGACCTTCCGCAGCCCGGACCTGCAGGCCTGGATCGAGGTCCAGGCGGACGACGGCGCGTGGATCGCGGTCGACCCGAATCCCGAGGTCAGGCCGATCCCGGAGCGGCAGCCCGACGAACCGACGGTGGTCTCGCGGCCGCAGTCCGCCCTCCCGCCCCCGGAGGACCCGACGCCCGTCGAGGACCTCGCCGCCGAGCCGGACTCGGGCTCCGACGATCCCGATCGGGGTGCGGGATGGCTCGACGCGATCCTGGCCGTCCTGCGCATCGCGGGCATCGTGCTCGCCGCGCTCGCGCTGCTGGCCAGCCCGTTCCTCGCGGTCGTCGCTGCGAAGGCCCGTCGACGTCGCCTGCGCCGACGGGCGCGGACGCTCGAGGAGCGCATCGAGGGCGGTTGGGAGGAGTTCGCCGACCAGGCGACCGACTACGGCTACCCGATGACGCAGACTGCGACGCGCGCCGAGCAGGCGGCCGTCGTCGGCGGCCTGGGCCCCGCGGTGCTGGCCTCGGTGGTGGATCGGGCCGTGTTCGGGCCCGACGGGCCCGGAGACGGCGACGACGAACGCGTCTGGGCCGCGGTCGGCGAGTTGCAGCGACGCATGGACGAGCCGCGCTCCTGGCTGGAACGGGCGCGGGCGCGCGTCTCGATCGGGTCGCTCGGCGGGTACGCTGGCTCGCGGAAGGGAGCCGGGACGTGAACTGCCGGATCTGCGATGCGACGTTGCCCGACGGGGCGATGTTCTGCGGCGAGTGCGGAAGCTCGACCTCCGCGACGCCCGAATCGCGGCGGCCGCTCGACCCCCGGCCGGGAGACACGTACGTCATCCGCCGTTCCGATTCCGGCGTGCTGAGCGTCCCGCTCGGCGAGACCGCCGACGACGGGGAGCGGGACGCCGACGACGTCCACGCTCCCGAGGTGCACGCGGAGTCGTCGGCGCCGGACGCGTCGGCGCCGCCGACCGAGTCCGAGACGGGGTCGTCCGCCCGTTTCGTCCTGACCTTCACGACCGGCGAGGTGGTGACCATCCGGGGCAGCGGGCTCGTCGGGCGCCGCCCGCTCGCCGAGCCGGGGGAGTCGTTCGACCACCTCGTGCAGATCGTCGATCGGGGGCTGTCGGTCTCGAAGACCCACCTCGAGTTCGGCGAGCACGAGGGCGACCTGTGGGTCGCGGATCGGTTCTCGGCGAACGGCACCGTCGTCCGGCGGCCGGGCGAGGGCGGTGTCCGGTGCGAGCCGGGACGTCGCGTGCTCGTCCCGAGGGGCAGTCGCGTCGAGATCGGCGAGCAGGCCTTCGTCGTGGCCTGACCCGGCCGACCCGTCCTCCACGGGCGGCCGCGCCGTCTCGGGAATCCGCGCGATGCCGAAGCGATCCGAAGGCCCCGCCCGGGGTCTGGTCTGCTCGGAACATGACGGATGCCGCAGCGACGAGTCTCGACGCACTGCCGGCGCTCCACCTCCCTCCAGTCCCGCCCGAGCCGCCGCGTCCGCCGTTCCCGTGGATCGCGTCCGCCGCGCCGGTCGCCGGGGCGGTCGCGATCTGGGCGTTCACCGGGTCGGCCCTCTCGCTGGCCTTCGCCGCGCTCGGCCCGCTCGTCGCCATCGCCGCCACGCTCGACGCGCGACGGACCGCACGACGGGCGCGTCGGATGCAGCGCGTCGAGCGCGAAGAGGCGCTCGGCCGGGTCAGGTCTGAGGTGGCACGGCGTCACGACCTCGAGCGAGCGGCGGCCTGGCGGGAGACGCCCGCCGTGCGCTCGCTGCCGGCACGCGGCGCTCCGGTCTGGTCCTCGACGCCGCCGCAGGCGGTGGTGGTCGGGTCTGGAACGGTCGCGAGCCGCGTGTCGGTCGATGGCGCGCCGGGCGAGGATGCCGATGCCCTCCGCATGGTCGCCGAGGCCGCACTGCTCGCGGACGCACCCGTGCGCGTGACGCTCGAGGGCGGCATCGGCTTCATCGGGGAGCCCGCGCTCGCCCGAGCGGCGGCTCGCGCCGCGGTCCTGCACGTCGCAGAGGCGACCGACCCGGCGAACTGCCGCGTCATCGGGCCCCCGGCGGCCTGGGACTGGCTCACCGTCCTGCCGCATCGGGCCTCGACGCACGGCGCCGCCGTCCTCCGCGTCGTCGAGACGGATCCCGCGTGCGAGCGCGCGGACGCGGCGTCGACGCGTGTTCGAGCGGACGCCCGTGACGACGGCGATGGCGACCTGATCGCGATCGCATCCGACGCGGCGTGCCTCCCGCCCGGGCTGCGCAGCGTCGTCCACGTGACGGCACCCCGGCACGCGCTCGTCCAGGTCACCGGCGCCGCCCCGCGCGCGATCGAGCCCGAACTCCTCTCGACGGCCGAGGCGCGCAGCGCGGCGGATCGGCTCGCACGGGTCGCGGCGCGTGCCGGCGTCGCATCGGGTCCGCCGGTCCTGCCGGACTCGATCGGACTCGGCGAGCTCCTGCCCGCCCCGGATCCGACTGCGGACCGATCGAGCCTCGCCGCGACGGTCGGCGTCGGCACCGCCGGCCCGCTCGTGATCGACCTCGTCTCGGGCCCGCACGCGCTGGTCGCGGGGACCTCCGGCAGTGGAAAGAGCGAACTGCTCGTCGCGTGGATCGCGGCCATGGCCGCACGCTACGCGCCGGACCGGGTGGCGTTCCTGCTCGTCGACTTCAAGGGCGGAGCGTCGTTCGAGCCGGTGCGCGGGTTGCCGCACGTGACCGGCCTGGTCACCGATCTCGACGAGGACGAGGCCGCCCGTGCGGTCGAGAGCATCCGGGCGGAGTTGCGTCATCGCGAGCGGGTGCTGGCCGCCGCACGCGTGCGGAGCATCGTGGAGCTGCCCGCTGAGGCCGTGCTCCCGCGACTGGTCGTCGTCGTCGACGAGTTCCAGGCGATGATCGAGCGCTTCGGCGAACTCGGCGCGGTCATGGCGGATGTCGCGGCGCGCGGTCGATCACTGGGCGTGCACCTCGTGCTCGCGGCACAGCGCCCGAACGGCGTCGTCCGCGAGCAGGTGAGCGCCAACTGCGGCATCCGCGTGTCGCTGCGCGTCCTCGAGCGCGCGGACAGCGTCGCGGTGCTCGGCGTCGAGCGCGCGGCTCGGCTCGATCCGGCACGCCCCGGGCGTGCGCTCGTGGATGTCGGTGATGCTCGGGTGGTCGAGTTCCAGTCGGCGCTCGCGGACCGGGCGGTGATCGCCCGGGTCGCCGCCGGGCATGCCCGGGCAGCGCCGCCGCGCCGGCCGTGGCTCGATCCGCTGCCGCCGTGCATCACCCTGGATGACGTCGACGCGGTGCTCGGCGCGGGCGCGGTCGACGCAGCCCGGGCCGACCCGATCGCGTCGGGTCGGCTGCTCCTCGGTGTCGCCGATGAGCCTGCGGCCCAGCGTCGTGCTGCGGTGGAGTGGACCCCCGAGGTCGACGGCCCGCTCATGGTGCTCGGTGCACCGGGGTCCGGGCGGACGGCCCTCCTGGACGCGATCGCGGCCCAGGTCGCGGGTCGCCGCGGCGAGGCCGCCGTGCTGCGCCTCGAGGGCACCCGCAGCGTGGTGTGGGATGCGCTCGCGATGATCCGACGGCACGTGGCGGGATCGGATCGGTCCGACGAACCGGGACGGGCCGTGCGACTCGTGGTGGTCGACGACGTCGACCTGTGCTTCTCGGGGTGGCCCGAGGAGCATCGCCTCGCCGCGCTGGAGACGCTCGCGGAGCTCATGCGGTTCGCCCGCGGGGGAGGGCCCGCACTCGCCCTCGCGGCAGGTCGCACCGCCGCGCTCGGCCCGGGACTCAGGGACGCGGTGACGCGGCACGTGCTGCTGCGGCACCCGAGTCGCGCCGACCTGGTGCACGCCGGCGGCGACGGCCGCCTGCATCGGGCCGACGCGCCTCCCGGCGCCGGTCAGTGGCTCGGACACGCGGCGCAGTTCCTGCGCGCGGACCGCACGGCAGCGGTCGCGCCGAGGATCGAGGCGCCACCGCTTCGCCTCGACATCGCGCGCCCGGTGGCGCTCGTCTCCGCGCGACCGGGTGCCGACGCCGACAGGATCGGTCGGATCGCCCCGGGGACCGAACTCATCCGCCTCGCCGACGGCCCCGACGCCGTGCTGCGAGCCCAGCACGCGATCGACGGGTCGTCCGTTGCGGGCGGCGTGATCGTGGTCGGCGACGCCGACGCCTGGACGGCGAACTGGAGCCTCGCGGCCACCGCGCGGGCGAGGGCGGAGCTGGTGGTCCACGGAGGGAGTCGGGAACTGCGCGCCGTGGTCCGCGACGCCGGCCTCCCGCCGCTCCTCGACGTCGATCGCGACCAGTGCTGGCGCATCCGCACCGACCGGACGACGGAACGCGCGGCATGGCCGACCGAATGACGACGGATTCCGTCCGTCGAAAGCCTGAATGGGTACTGATTCCGTGCGTGATGTTCGCAGAAATTAACGATTTGGACATCATCTGCTGCGTTCCGCCACGCAGTGTGTCAGTATCTTCGCACCCCTGCACGCGCATGCATGTCGATTGGAGACCTCGTGAGCAGCCGTCCCCTTCCCCAGGACCCCGTCGTCCGCGCCCTCGTCGCGCAGGCCCGCCAGGCGCAGCTGACGCGCCGCGGCCTGCTCGCCGGAGCGGGAGCCGGCGCATCCGCGCTCGCGCTCGCCGCCTGCTCGACCGGCGGCGGCCAGGCCAGGCCGACCGCCGCGACGGACACGTCCGACACGGACAAGACCCTCAACTGGGCCAACTGGGCCGCGTACATCGACGAGGACGACGACGGGAACTACCCCACGCTCGTCCGGTTCACCGAGGAGACCGGCATCGAGGTCAACTACGAGGTCGCGGTCGACGACAACAACACGTACTACGGCAAGGTCAAGGACCAGCTCGCGCTGGGCCAGGACATCGGGGCCGATACGGTGTGCCTCACCGACTGGATGGTCTCGCGCTGGATCCGCCTCGGGTACACGCAGGAGCTCGACCACGGGAACATCCCGAACATCGCCAACCTCGCGCCCGCGCTCGCGAACCCGAGCTTCGACGAGGGCCGCGCCCACTCGCTCCCGTGGCAGGGCGGCTTCGCCGGCATCTGCTGGAACACCGAGAAGGTGCCGGGCGGTCTCGAGACCGTCCAGGACCTCTGGAGCTCCGAGCTGAAGGGCCGTGTCGGCGTGCTCTCCGAGATGCGCGACACGATGGGGCTCATCATGCTCCAGAACGGCGTGGACATCGCCAGCCCCGACTGGGGCGACGCCGAGTTCGATGCCGCGATCGAGATCCTCGACGAGCAGGTCGCGAACGGCCAGATCCGCAACATCAAGGGGAACTCCTACCTCGAGGACCTCAAGAGCGAGGACACGCTCGCGGCCATCTGCTGGTCGGGCGACATCACGGTCCTGAACGCCGAGGCCGGCGACAAGTGGCAGTTCGCCATTCCCGCGGCAGGCGGAACGCTGTGGAACGACAACTTCCTGATCCCCATCGGCTCCCCCCGCAAGGCGAACGCCGAGACGCTGATCAACTACTACTACGAGCCCGAGGTCGCGGCCGAGGTCGCGGCGTGGGTGAACTACATCACGCCCGTCGTCGGGGCGCAGGAGGCCGCGGTCGCGATCGACCCCGAGCTGGCCGAGAACCAGTTGATCTTCCCCAACGAGGAGACGCTCTCGAACGCGTTCATCTTCCGCGCGCTCTCCGGTGCCGAGGAGCAGAAGTACCAGACGCAGTTCCAGCAGATCCTCCTGGGTTCGTGATGTCGATCCGAGAGTTCGCCGAGAGCGGCGCCGACCTCGAGCTCGTCGGCATCCAGAAGCGGTTCCCGGGCTTCACGGCGATCGAGGAGCTCGACCTGACGATCCCGGCCGGGTCGTTCTTCGCACTGCTCGGCCCGTCCGGCTGCGGCAAGACGACGACCCTCCGCCTCGTCGCCGGGCTCGAGGAGCCGACCGCCGGTCGCATCCTCATCGGCGGCAAGGACGTCACCGACACGAAGGCGCACCAGCGCCCCGTGAACACGGTGTTCCAGAGCTACGCGCTCTTCCCGCACATGTCGATCATCGACAACGTGGCGTTCGGCCTGAAGCGCCGCCGAATCGGAGACGCCGAGTCCAAGGCGCACGAGGCGCTGAAGCTCGTCGAGCTCGACCACCTCGCGCAGCGACGTCCGGCGCAGCTCTCCGGCGGGCAGCAGCAGCGCGTCGCGCTCGCCCGAGCGATCGTCAACCGGCCCGCGCTGCTCCTGCTGGACGAGCCGCTCGGCGCGCTCGACCTGAAGCTCCGACGTCAGATGCAGCTCGAGCTCAAGACGATCCAGGAGGAGGTCGGCCTCACCTTCCTCCACGTCACGCACGACCAGGAGGAGGCCATGACCATGGCCGACACGGTCGCGGTCATGAACAAGGGCGCGATCGAGCAGATGGGCGCGCCCGAGGAGCTCTACGAGCTGCCTCGCACCGCGTTCGTCGCGAACTTCCTCGGCAAGTCGAACCTGTTCACCGGAGACGTCGTCGGCACGACCGACACGGCGATGACCGTCGATGCGGCCGGCCACCGCATCACGATCGCGACGGCGCGCGCGCAGCGCCACCAGGGGCTCGTCACGGTGGGCGTCCGGCCCGAGAAGGTCACGCTCCACGCGGAGCAGCCCGACGAAGTCGCCGGTCGCAACCTGCTCGGGCCCGGCCGGGTGATCGACGTCTCGTTCGCCGGGGTCAGCACCGAGTACATCGTCGCCGTTCCGGGCGTGGCCACGATCTCGGTGTTCGCCCAGAACATGAGCTTCGGTCCCGTCGCCCACGAGGGCTCCGAGGTCTGGCTCAGCTGGGACGTCGAGCACGGCTTCGGACTCTCCGACGAACCCGACGAATCGTCGCGGTTCCCGGCGGACGCCGACACGCAGTCGATCGCGGTGCAGCGCCGGGAGGCGCTCCTCACGGAGCTCGAGGGCAGCTGAGCCATGGCCTTCGCAGCATTCGCGACGACGGAGGCGCAGCCGCAGACGGCACGGAGGAAGAGCCCCATCGCGCTCTTCCTCCTCCTCCCCGGCATCCTCTACCTCGTCCTGTTCTTCCTCACGCCGCTGATCTCGCTGATCCTGACCTCGCTGCAGGCCCCGAGCGAGTTCGGAGACATCGGGGTCTACGACTACGCGTTCAACTGGCAGAACTACGTCGCCGTCATCGAGAGCTACTGGCCGCACATCCTCCGCTCGTTCGGCTACGCCCTGCTCGCCACGGTGTTCGCGCTCCTGTTCAGCTACCCGATCGCGTACTTCATCGGCGTCAAGGCGCGGCGTCGTCCGCTCCTGCAGAGCCTGCTGCTGGTGCTCGTCATCGCCCCGTTCTTCATCAGCTTCCTGCTGCGCACGCTCGCGTGGAAGCAGATCCTGTCGGACGAGTCGCTGATCATCACGTCGCTCAAGGCACTCTCGTTGCTCGCACCGGACGCGTACTTCGCCGGAACGCCGTTCGCCGTCGTCTTCGGCCTGACGTACAACTTCATCCCGTTCATGACCCTGCCGCTCTACACGGCGCTCGAGCGACTCGACACGCGGTACCTCGAGGCGGGCAGTGACCTGTACGCGAACTCGTTCACGGTGTTCCGCAAGGTCACGATCCCCCTCTCGATGCCGGGCATCGTCGCCGGAACGCTGCTCACGTTCATCCCGGCGGCGGGTGACTACATCAACGCGAGCCGCGACTTCCTCGGAGGTCCGGACACCCAGATGATGGGCAACGTGATCGAGGCGAACTTCCTCGTGCTGCTGAACTACCCGGCGGCCGCGGCGCTCTCGATCGTCCTGATGGCGGCGATCCTCGTGCTCGTCGGCATCTACGTGAAGCGATCCGGAACGGAGGACCTGCTGTGAGCGGCGAAGTCCAGGCGGCCGCCGTCCTCGGCGGCCTCACCGAGAGCGAGGAGCTCGAGGACCGGCGCGGGCCGCAGCGGCCGCGTCGACGCAGGATCGGGCTCGGCGACTGGCTGCTGCCGGTCTACGTCACGCTCGCGTTCATCTTCCTGCTGATCCCGATCGCGTACACCTTCGTGTTCTCGTTCAACGACTCGCTGAAGTCGAACATCGCCTGGCGAGGGTTCACCTTCGACAAGTGGCTGAACGTCTGCAACGTCGAGGGCGGAGCGGTGTGCGAGGCCTTCGGGAACAGCATCATCATCGGCCTCGTGTCGACGGTGGTCGCGACGACCCTCGGGACCATGATCGCGATCGCGCTCGTCCGGTACCGCTTCCGGGCGCGCTCGTCGATCAGCCTCCTGCTGTTCCTGCCGATGGCGACGCCCGAGGTGGTCCTCGGCGCGGGCCTCGCGGCGCAGTTCCTCGCCGTCGGCGTGCCGAAGGACATGCTGACGATCATCCTCGCGCACACGATGTTCTGCATCAGCTTCGTCGTCGTCACGGTCAAGGCCCGCGTGGCGAGCCTCGACCCGGCGCTCGAGGAAGCCGGGCGCGACCTGTACGGCTCGCCGCGCGAGGTGTTCTGGCGCATCACGTTCCCGTTGCTGACGCCCGGCATCATGGCGGCCGCGCTGCTGTCGTTCGCACTGAGCTTCGACGACTTCATCATCACGAACTTCAACTCCGGTTCGGTGACGACGTTCCCGAAGTACATCTACATCTCGGCGTCCCGCGGCATCCCGGCCGAGGCGAACGTGATCGCATCGGCGGTGTTCATCGTCGCGCTCGCGATCGTCGTCATCGCGCAGGTGTCGCGTGCGGCACGCGCGAAGCGGCTCGCAGCCGAGATGACCTGACCGGCGCGCCCGACGAGGGAGGCCGCGACCCGACGGGTCGCGGCCTCTCCGCTTCGACGAGCGGGCCGTCGAGCCCGATCGATGCTAGACCGTGGCGCGGATGCGTCCGACGACGCGCCCGCCGCCGAGCACCTCGAGACCAAGCTCCGGCTCGATGGCATCGACGGCGGACGCCTCGAGCGAGCCGGCCCCGACGAGGAGCCGTGCGGCGACGACGGCGGACGCGCGGGGCGAGCCGTCGAGCATCTTGAGCGCGACGGTGGTGCCGTCGGGGGCGGTCATGACCTGGACGCCCTCGGCCCCGAACTTGGAGAACACGCCGAGGTGGTCGATCGCGACCGAGTCGGGTCGCCCGGGACCGGCGATCGCCCACCCGTTCGCCCGCACGCCCTCGGCCAGCGCGGCGCCCTCGCGGAACAGCGCGAACGGCGACGACGTCGACGAGGACGCGATCTTCTGGATGCCCCGCGCGAGCGCGGTGAGCCCCACCGCGTGGACCGGTGCGCCGCAGCCGTCGATCACGGTCGCCGACGGCCGCTCGCCGGTGAGGCGCTCGAACACGTCGAGGATGCGCTTCTGGAGCGGGTGGTCGAGGTCGAGGTAGTCCCCGATCGGCCATCCGTTCGCGTGGCAGGCGAGGAGCATCGCGGCGTGCTTCCCCGAGCAGTTCATCGTGATCGGCTCGGGTCGCATGCCCGTCCGCACGAGCTCGTCGCGGGACGCGCGGTCGGTCGGGAACTCGGCAGGGCAGCGCAGGGCCGACGCGGGCAGGCTCGCGCGCGCGAGCAGGCCGCGCACGAGGGCGACGTGCTGCGGCGTTCCGCTGTGGCTCGCGGTCGCGATCGCGGCGTCCTCGCCTCGGAGCGTGACCCCCGAGGTCATCACGGCGAGCGCCTGGAACGGCTTCATGCTGGAGCGGGGGAGCACCGGAGCGGTGGCGTCGCCGAGTTCGCGCACCACCTCGCCCTCGGGCGCGAGGACGACGGCGGAGCCGACGTGGCGCGACTCGACGAAGCCCCCGCGCTCGACGACGGCGAGCTGGGCGGCGGCCGATGCCGTGAAGGTCTCGCCCACGGGTCAGTCGAGGGCCGCGAACGCGTCGTCGAGCACGCCGAGCGCGTCCTCGATGAGCTCGTCGGTCATGCGCAGGCTCGGCAGGAACCGGAGCACGTTGCCCCAGGTGCCCGCACTCAGGAACAGCACGCCCTGCTGTGCGGCGTGGGCCACGATCGCGGAGACCGCGCCCGCGTTCGGCGCCTTGGTCGTCTCGGCGGTTCCCGGCTCGACGAGCTCGATCGCGATCATCGCGCCGCGTCCGCGGATGTCGCCGATCACGTCGTACTTCGCGCGCAGCCGCTCGAGGCCGGCGGTGAGCGTGGCCTCGATGCGCCGGGCCTCGGCGAGGAGGCCCTCCTCCTCGATCGTCTCGAAGACGGCGACGGCCGCCGCGCACGCGACCGGGTTGCCGCCGAAGGTCCCGCCGAGGCCGCCGGGGTGCGAGGCGTCCATGATCTCGGCACGGCCGGTCACGGCGGCGAGCGGGAAGCCCGCGGCGATGCCCTTCGCCGTGAGCACCAGGTCGGGCGTCCAACCGAAGTGCTCCGACGCGTAGTAGGCGCCGGTGCGCGCCATCCCCGACTGGATCTCGTCGGCGATCATGACCACGCCGTTCGCCGTGCACCACCCCTGCAGCGAAGGCAGGTAGCCGTCGGCGTAGACCATGAAGCCGCCCTCGCCCTGGATCGGCTCGACGACGAGGCAGGCGAGGTCGGATGCACCGACGACCTTGTCGAGGTAGCCGATCGTGCGGGCCGCGGCCTCCTCGCCGGTGAGGCCGTCGCGATATGGGTACGAGCTCGGCGCGTGGTACACGTCGCCGGCGAGCGGGCCGAAGCCGGTCGCGTACGGCATCGCCTTGTAGTTCATCGCCATCGTGAGGTTCGTGCGCCCGTGGTAGGCGTGGTCGAGCACCGCGACCGCGCGGCGGCCGGTGTGCTTGCGGGCGATCTTCACGCCGTTCTCGACGGCCTCGGCGCCCGAGTTCACGAGCACGGACTTCTTCGCGAAGTCGCCCGGCGTGTGCGCGGCGAGCAGCTCCGCGACGTGCACGTACTCCTCGTACGGCGTGATCGTGAACAGCGTGTGCAGCACGTCGCGCGATTGCGCGGCGGCGGCCTCGACGACTCGTGCGGGCGTGTGGCCGGCCGTCGTCACGCCGATGCCGGCGCCGAAGTCGAGGAAGCGATTGCCGTCGACGTCCTCGAGGACCGCGCCGTGCGCACGCTCGATGTAGACGGGGAGGACGCTCGACACTCCAGCCGACACGACGGCGGTGCGGCGCGCCTGGAGCTCCTGCGAGCGGGGACCGGGGACGGCGGTGACGATCCGTCGCTCCTGCGGCACGGTGGCCGATTCGGCCGACTCGGCGGGCACGGATTCGACGGGGATCCAGGTGTCAGTCATGATCGGACCAGCTTAACCCGGGGCCGGGGCGCGAGGTCGGCGGCCGGGTGCAGGATCGACGGCGGCGGGCGGTGTCCGCACCGCACCACGGGAGGGAGCGACATGCTCGGCGAGCACCATTACGCGATCGAACTCGAGTGGCAGGGCGACCGCGGCGAGGGCACGACGTCGTACCGGTCGTACGGCCGCCAGCATGCCGTGCGCGCGTCCGGCAAGCTCCACGAGATCGCCGGATCGAGCGACCGCGCCTTCCACGGCGACCGGGATCGCTGGAACCCGGAGGAGCTCGTGCTCGCCGCGCTCAGCGAATGCCACATGCTCTCCTACCTCCATGTCGCGGTGAACCACGGGATCGTCGTGGTCGGCTACAAGGATGCCGCGACTGCGACGATGCGCGAGGACGGCCGCGGCGGAGGTCGCCTCGAGGTCGCGGTCCTGCGCCCGCGGGTCACGGTCGCCGACCCGTCGATGCGCGCGCTCGCCGAGTCGCTTCATCACGAGGCGTCCGAGAAGTGCTTCATCGCGGCATCCGTCGCCTTCCCCGTGCGGCACGAGCCGACGACGCTCGTCCGCGGCCTCTGAGAGGCGGGACGACGGCGGATCAGGGAAGCGACTGGGTCGGCGCGAGCGCGGTGCCGGGCGGGGCGGGCGCAGGGCAGGGGTAGCCGCCGACGAGGCGCGAGCACGGAGGGAAGTACGCCGGGAGGCGTTCGTCGTGCGGGTCGCCGAACCACCGGTTCCAGATGCGCCAGAAGTTCAGGTTGCCGTAGGCCGAGCAGTCGTCCCCGGCCGACGGGTCTGCGAGGACGGCGTCGTTCGGCTGGTAGGGCGTGTAATTGTAGAGGTTCGCGGTCGCCTGGTTGCGGATCCGCACGGTCGACGCGCCGCACGCGGCGTCGGGGTGGAATCCGACGTCGACCGTCCCGACGTGGAACTTCCGGACGGGTTCGGCCGTGTACTGCCGGAACTGCCACGCGGCCCGGTACACCTGGTTGAAGAACCCGAAGTAGCGCGCGTCGCAGTCGGCGGTGTCCGGGCAGCCGTATCCCGTGGCGCGCTCGTAGCCGCGAGCGCTCGGCCTCGTGAGCAGCGACTGCTCCTTCTGCAGCAGCACGAGGAGCGTCTGCGGGCTCACGCCGCAGGCGGCGGCGACCTCGCTGATGATGCGGCTCGCGGGGACGGCCGGGCCGCCCGGGACGGCGGCGCAGTGCCGTGGCCCGACCGCCGGGACGGCCGCCACGTCCTCGGTGTACTCGGCGAGGCACGGCACGGCGTCGACGGGCCGGCAGTCGCGCGACTCGAGGAAGACCTGGATGTCGCGCACGCTCATCGCCGTCGAGTCGTAGAACGCGTCGTCGCTCACGATGAACCCGGGATCGAACCGATCGGTCGACGGGATGCGTCGATCGGCGGAGGTCGGATCGCGCTCGATCCCGGTCGTCGGCACGCACCCCGCCAGCAGCAGGGCCGCGGCCGCTGCGACCGCCGCGATCCACGCACGAGAGGTCGTCCTCATCGGGCCGACGATACCCGCGCCCGCCCACCGGTCGCTGGGAAGGCGCCCCGACTCCGGCGCGTCGCGAGCGCCCGGTCCCGGAGCGCGGCTACACGCGTTCGCGCGGGGCGACGCGGTCGGCGAGCTTCGCGAGCGCGCCGTGCGGCGGCGCCTCGTTGTAGGCGTCGGCGAGTTCCTGGCCCGTGAGGGCGTGGATCGCCGCCATGACCTCGTCGGTCGCCGCGCGCCGGGCGCGTCCCGACGTGGGCGCGCCGTGCCTGCTGAGGTCGAGCGGCTCGCCGAAGCGCACCGTGACCGGGCGCACGCGCGGGACCGACGAGCCGACGGGCTGGATCTCCTGCGTGCCGATGAGTCCGACGGGCACGACGGTCGCGCCGGTCGTCAGCGCCAGCCAGGCGATTCCGGTGCGCCCACGGTACAAGCGGCCGTCGAGCGAGCGCGTGCCCTCCGGGTAGAGCGCGAAGGCGCTGCCGGAGTCGAGGATCCGGCGCCCCTGGTCGAGGGCGGCCTGCGCCTGCGCACCGGCGCCGCGCTCGACCCCCACCGCGCCGATGGCGGTGAAGAACGTGCGGGACATCCACCCCTTCAACCCGCTGCCCGTGAAGTAGTGCGACTTCGCCAGGAACTGCACCGGACGCGGAGCGGCGAGCGGGATCACGATGCTGTCGACGAAGGACAGGTGGTTCGAGGCGAGGATCACGGGACCGGTCCGCGGGACGTGCTCGGCACCGGTGATCGTCGGCCGGTAGATCATCCGGACGAGCGGCCGGAGGATGCCCCGGACGAGCCCGTACACCGGCCCGGGCTTCGACCGCGGGGCGGGGACGGCGTCGGCCTCGATCTCACTCACCCTCCGACGCTACGTCAGGCCGTATGCGAGCCTCGGAATATGGTGCGGGGTCGGCGCACGCGGGCGAGTGCGACATCATGGGCGCATGGACATCGCATCCGCCGAGGTCGTCGAGCTGGAGGACACCGGGGTGCGCGTGATGGTCGCCGCGGGCGGCAGGCGTGGCGCCGGGGTCGAATCGGTGCTCCGCGCGCACCTCGCCGCATCGGCCGGCGTCCCCGCCGACGACGTCGAACTCGTCCATGCGTGCCCGGTGTGCGGCGTGCGGCACGGCAGCCCCGTCGTGCGGTACCCGACGACGCCGTCGGGCGGGTCGTGGTTCGCGGACGCGGCGGCGGGCGCCGGAGTGGTCGTCGCGGCCGTCGGCACGAGACATCCGGTCGGAGTCGGCATCGAGGCCGCGACCGACGAGCCGGCCCCCGCCCTCGACGCCGCCGCGCTGCACCCGATCGAGCGGGCACGGCTCGACGACGTGGACCCCTCCGCGCGAGCGCTGGTGCGCGCACAGGTGTGGGCGCGCAAGTCCGCGCTGCTGCGGGCGATCGGCCACCTCGAGGTCCTCGAGCCCTCGCGCATCGCCCTCACGCTCCCCGGCGACGACCACGGCGACGCGCGCATCGCGAGGAGCGTGCCCGAGCTCGGGTCGAGCTGGGGTGACGTGCGGATCATGGACGTCGCGGTGCCCGGCCGCGTCGCGGCATCCGTCGCCCTGCTCCCTCGCCGCTGAGGCATGCGCCATAGAGTGGCCCTGTGCGCAGCGTCATCATCCTCGGGTCCACCGGTTCCATCGGCACGCAGGCGCTCGACGTCATCCGAGCGAACCCGCGCCGCTTCGACGTCGTGGGGCTCGCCGTCGGGTCGAACCGCGCCGAACTCGAGCGGCAGGCCGACGAGTTCGGCGTCGAGCACACCGCGGTCGGCATCGACGAGGCGGTGCAGCTGGTCCGGAGCGTCGACGCCGACGTCGTGCTGAACGGGATCACCGGCTCGGTCGGGCTCGGTCCGACGATCGCCACCCTCGAACGGGGCATGACCCTCGCGCTGGCGAACAAGGAGTCGCTGATCGTGGGCGGCGACCTCGTGACCCGGCTCGCCGCCCCCGGCCAGATCGTGCCCGTCGACTCCGAGCACTCGGCCATCGCCCAGGCACTGCGCTCCGGCACCCACGACGAGGTGCGGCGCCTCGTACTCACGGCCTCCGGCGGCCCGTTCCGAGGTCGTCGGCGCGAGGAGCTCGCGGACGTCACGCCGGCCGAGGCGCTCGCGCACCCCACCTGGGACATGGGGCTCGTGGTCACGACGAACTCGGCGACGCTGGTGAACAAGGGCCTCGAGGTGATCGAGGCGCACCTGCTGTTCTCGGTGGACTACGACCGCATCGAAGTGGTCGTGCACCCGCAGTCGATCGTGCACTCGATGGTCGAGTTCGTGGACGGCTCCACGATCGCGCAGGCGTCCCCGCCCGACATGCGCCTCCCGATCTCGCTCGGGCTCGACTGGCCGAACCGCGTGGCGGCGGCCGGCAAGCCGCTGGACTGGACGAGCGCGCAGCAGTGGGGCTTCGAGCCGCTCGACGAGTCCGCGTTCCCGGCCGTGAAGCTCGCCAAGCAGGTCGGCCGCGCGGGCGGCGAGTACCCGGCGGTGTTCAATGCGGCCAACGAGCAGGCCGTCGCCGCGTTCCACGCGGGGCGCATCGGGTTCACGGAGATCGTCGACACCGTGAAGGCGGTCGTCGACACCCACGAGTCGCCCTCGGGCGTCCTCACCGTCGACTCGCTCGCGGAGGCGGAGCGGACCGCGCGCCGGGCGGCCGACCTGCGCATCGCGCGGGCCTAGGGGCCGGCGGCCGGCCCGCGCGGCCGCGTCCGGGCGGCCGCGCCGAACGTCGGCCCACGGGTCCCGTTCACAGTCCGCGGACAGCGCGCACCAAGGGATCGCCCCTACGATGACGGGGTGGAATCCGTGCTCCTGTTCGTGATCGGCGTCGCCATCATCGTCGTCGGCCTCGCCGTCTCGATCGGCCTGCACGAGATCGGGCACCTCGTGCCCGCCAAGCTGTTCGGCGTCAAGGTGACCCAGTACATGATCGGCTTCGGGCCGACCATCTGGTCGCGCCGGAAGGGCGAGACCGAGTACGGGGTCAAGGCGATCCCGCTCGGGGGCTACATCGCCATGATCGGAATGTTCCCGCCCGGCAAGGACGGTCACGCCAAGGAGGACAGCACGGGCTTCTTCCGCACGCTCGTCCAGGACGCCCGCGACTCCAGCGCCGACTCCATCACCCCCGGCGACGAGCACCGCGCGTTCTACCGGCTCCCGGTCTGGAAGCGGATCGTCGTCATGTTCGGCGGGCCGTTCATGAACCTCGTCCTCGCCATCGTGCTCTTCGGCGTGCTGCTCATGGGCTTCGGCATCGCCCAGCCCTCCACGACGATCGGATCGGTGTCGGAATGCGCACTGCCCGCGACGAGCGAGCGCCAGACGTGCGAGCCCGGCGACCCGGCGGCACCGGGCGCCGAAGCGGGCATCCAGCCCGGCGACTCCCTCCTCGTGGTCGCAGGCCAGCCGATCCAGACGTGGGCGGAGTCCACCGCGATCATCCGGGCGCACCCGGATGAGGAGATCCCGGTCGTCGTCGAGCGCGACGGGGAGGAGGTCACGCTCTCGGTGACGCCGTTGCTCAGCGAGCGCTACGTGCTCGACGAGCAGGGCCGGATCGTCGACGGCGCCGACGGCGAGCCGATCACCGACCAGGTCGGCTTCGTGGGCATCGGGCCCGCCGCCGAGACGGTGCGACAGCCGGCGTCGGCAGTGCTGCCGATGGTCGGCGAGAACGTCCAGGCGGTCGCCGGGATCATCGTGAACCTCCCGCAGCGGTTGGTGGACGTCGCCAACGCCGCGTTCGGACCGGAGGAGCGCGATCCGAACGGCCCGATCTCGGTGGTCGGCGTCGGCCGCGTCGCGGGCGAGATCGCGAGCCTCGACGAGATTCCGATCGCCTCGCGTGCGGCGGGCCTCGTCGGCATCCTCGCGTCGCTCAACGTCGCCCTCTTCGTCTTCAACCTCATCCCGCTCCTGCCGCTCGACGGCGGACACATCGCCGGCGCCCTGTGGGAGGCGATCCGTCGGGGCTGGGCGAAGCTCAGGAACCGACCCGACCCGGGGCCGGTCGACCTCGCGAAGCTGATGCCGCTCACGTTCGCGATGGTGATCATCCTCGGTGGCATGAGCGCGCTGCTCATCTACGCCGACATCGTGAAGCCGATCAGCGTGCTCTGAGCCGGTCGGCGCTGCACCGTGCGCGCGGGACGTACTCCCGGGGGTGCAGGTGCGGTCGCATCCCCGGGTCGATCCCGCGTCGGCCGCCCGGGGATACGATCGGGAGATGCCCGCGCCGACCTGGGACGGCGCCGCCCCCCGGGGCGGACGACCCGAGCGATTCCGGCCCTCGCCGACCGCCGTGCTCGTCGCCCCGGTGGTCGTCAGCGCGATCGTCCAGGTCCCCGCCGCGATCGCCATCGCAGTGTGGACGCGGCTCCCCGCGAGCCTCGAGGTCCTGCACGTCGGGCTGGCGATCGCCGGCCCGCTCACCCTCCTGGCAGCGCGGCGCGCGCCCGGCCCGACGGTCGCCGCGATCAGCGCGCTCGCGCTCGCCGACCTGCTCCTCCCGCCGGACGTCGGGCCGCCGTACGTCGCGCTCGCATTCGCGATCGTCCTCGCCGTCGCCCGCGGTGCCCTGGCTTGGGCCGTCGTGTCGGTCGTGTCGGGTTGGGTCGCGGCGATCGTGCTGGCGTCGAGCTTCGGCCCCGACTGGCACCCGCTCCGCGTCGCGGCCACCACGGCGCTCCTCGCGGCCTGCTTCGGCATCGGCACCTTCGTCCGCGTGCGCCGCGAGCGTGCGGCGGCGTACCGCGCCGACCTCGCCCGTCGACGACGGACCGCCGAGGAGCGCGAGCGGATGCGGATCGCCCGGGAACTGCACGACGTCATCGGGCACGCGCTCTCGCAGATCAACGTGCAGGCGAGCGTCGGCCTGCACCTCATGGACCGCGATCCCGACCAGGCGAGGAGCGCGTTGGAGAGCGTGAAGTCGACCTCGAAGTCCGCGCTGGAGGAGGTGCGCAGCGTGCTCGGCGTGATCCGGGGCGAGGGCGACGCCGAAGGCGGCGAAGCCACGCCGCTCGCGCCGCAGCCCGACCTCGCGGCGCTCCCGCGACTCGTGGCAGGGGTCGCCGCGCCCGGCTTCGAGGCCGAGCTCGTCGATCGGCTGCATCACGCGCCGCCCCGCGCGGTGCAGCTCGCCGTCTATCGCATCGCCCAGGAGGCGCTCACCAACGTGGTGCGGCATGCCGACGCGACGCGAGCGATCGTGGCCGTCGAACGGCTGGACGACGAACTGCTCCTGACCGTCGACGACGACGGCCACGGCATGCGGGGAGCGACCGAGGGAAGCGGCATCCTCGGCATGCGCGAACGCGCCGCCCTGCTGGGCGGAACCGTCGAGGTCGAGCGCTCCCCGGGCGGCGGCACGCGGGTCGCGGCGCGACTCCCGTGGGGAGCCGGCGCATGATCCGGGTGGCGCTCGCCGACGACCAGGTGCTGGTCCGGGCGGGGTTCCGCGCCCTGCTCGAAGCCGAGCCGGACGTCGCCGTCGTCGGTGAGGCCTCGACGGGCGAGGACCTGCTGGCGCTCGTGCGCGCCGAGCCCGTCGACGTCGTGCTCATGGACATCCGGATGCCCGGGGGCGACGGCCTCTGGGCGACCGAGCGGATCGCCGCCGACCCGTCGCTCGCGGGAGTGCGCGTGGTCGTCGTCACGACGTTCGAGCTCGACGAGTACGTCGCGCGGGCGGTCCGGGCCGGCGCGAGCGGATTCCTCGTGAAGGACACCGAACCGGTGGACCTCATCCGCGCCGTGCGGGTGGTCGCCGCCGGCGAGGCGCTGCTGTCGCCCGGCGTCACCCGGCGCCTGCTCGAACGGATGGCCGTCGGCCTCCGCGACGCGCCCGACGCCGGTGCCCTCGCGGCGCTCACCGACCGCGAGCGCGAGGTGCTCCGGCTCGTCGGGCAGGGGCTCACGAACGACGAGATCGCGGGGCGACTCGTGCTCAGCCCGCTCACGGCGAAGACCCACGTGTCGAGGATCATGTCGAAGCTGCACGCGCGCGACCGGGTGCAACTCGTGGTCGTGGCCTACGAGACCGGGCTCGTCGCGCCCGGCTGGCAGTGACGTCGCGGACCGGCGCCGTGCTCCCCGAGGAGCAGCCCGAGTGTCACCCGGTGGCGGATGCGCTGGGAGGACCCCGCGGCGAGGCTGTGATCGACGGCCCGCACCGGGGCCGCACGATCAAGGAGTCCCGACATGCTCACCTCCCTCGCCGCCGCATCCGCGGCCGCCCACGCCGGCCCGTGGGCCGCCGGATTCGGCTGGGCGTTCCTGTTCGTCCCGATCCTCTGGATCCTCGTGATCGGGCTCGTCGTGTTCCTCGTCACGCGCCGCCGACGCGACTGGGGCGGTCCCGACGGCCCGCCGTGGGCGCGGACGGCATCGGCGGAGTCCACGCTCGCCGAGCGCTTCGCCCAGGGCGACGTCGACGAGACGGAGTACCGTGCGCGGCTCGAGGTCCTGCGCGCGAACCGTCCGAACGGCTGAGGCCGTCCGCACGAGCAGGACGCACGGGAATCCGCACCGCGTGCCGACCCGCGGCCGTACGGTGCGGATTCCCACGCGTTCGCGAGGCGGGGTCCGGGTCCGACCGCTCGGGCTCGACCGCTCAGGCCAGCGCGCGCTCGAGTGCGGACGCCTGGTGCCGATGCCCGATGGTCTCGTACCCGACGATCACGACGACGGGCGAGAGCGACGCGATCACGATGCCGAGGCCCATGCTCGCGCCGCCGGCGACGGCCATCACCGCGGCGACGAGCGGGACGAGGCTGCCGACGTAGAGCACGATGTGGAACGGGTCGAACTCGCGCAGCAGCGCCGCGTAGATGGTGAAGAGCGCGGTGGAGAACACGGCCACCGGGACGACGACGGTGAGGAGCGCCGTCGTGTCGTCGATGTGGGCCTCGCCCTCGATGACGTACGCCGCGACGTGCAGTCCCGCGCCGGTCGCGGCGAGCGAGCCGAAGATCGCCAGGTGCCCATAGCCCCAGACGAACCCGCGTTCGCGGTGCCTCGCGAGCACTGCGCCCGAGGGCATGACGAAGTACACCCACCAGAGTCCGAACGCGAGCATCGTTCCGCCGACGGTGACGAGCACGGCCTCGACGTCCCAGCCCTGCTCCTCGACGACGGCGCTGATCGCGAGGATGGTGCCCAGCACGATCTCGCCGAGGGTGATGATGACGAGCAGGCCGTACCGTTCGGCGACGTGGTGCGGATGCCACGGCGTGCCGCCGCCGACGCGCTCGGCGATCATCGGGCCCGCCATCTCGAACGCGACCAGCGCGAGCCACAGGATGAACACCGTCGAGAGCGGGGGATTCGCGACGAGCAGCAGGATCCAGCCGACCTGCGCGGTCGAGACGAGCACGACGTAGGTCAGGGCGGTGCGCCGTCGCGGCGGGTCGTGGCGCGCGGCGCGGATCCAGAGCGCGACGACCGCGACGCGCATGATCACGTACCCGATCACCACGACGCCGTTCTCGAGTTCGCCGCCCTCGTCGATCGAGTGGAACGCCTGGGGGAGTCCGAGCGCGAGCACGATGACGCCGATCATCACGACCATCGTGGCGACGCGGAAGAAGACGTCGTCGTTGTCGTAGGCCGATGCGAGCCACGTGAAGTTGATCCATGCCCACGCGATCGCGAACACCGCGAACACGAAGCCCGCAGTCGCCGCCCCGAAGTGCCCGAGCTCGAGCAGGTGCGCGGTCTGGCTTCCCGCCGCGCTGAACGCCGCGACGAAGACGAGGTCGAAGAAGAGCTCGAGCGGGGTGGCCGAACGGTGCGGCTCGTCGGGGTCGCGGCCGGTCATCCGGCGGAGGCGGTGGTCGAGCCGCATCGGCCGGGGCGCCGGCCGCCCCGAGGCATCCGTCGTCGTCTCGCTCATCTGCGCCTCCTCGCCGGGCGGGCCCCTGCCGTGGGGTTCATTCCACCACAGCAGGGGCCCGCCGGCGCGTGTCAGCGGGAGAGCAGGAGCGCCTCGCCCTGGCCGCCGCCGCCGCACAGCGCCACGGCCGCCCTGCCGCCGTCGCGTCGGGCGAGTTCGAGTGCGGCGTGGAGCGCCAGGCGGGCGCCGGAGGCGCCGATGGGGTGGCCGAGCGCGATCGCCCCGCCGTGGACGTTGACCTTCTCCCGGTCGAGCGAGAGGTCCTTCATCGACTGCAGCGACACCGCGGCGAACGCCTCGTTGATCTCGACGAGGTCGAGGTCGGCCGCCTCCCAGCCGGCCCGGTCGAGCGCCGCCGCGATGGCGTTGGAGGGCTGCGAGTGCAGCGAGTTGTCGGGCCCGGCGACCTGGCCGGATGCTCCGACCAGCGCGAGCCACGGCAGGCCCCGCTCCTCGGCCCATGCGCGGCTCGCGACGACGACGGCCGCGGCGCCGTCGGAGATCGGCGAGGAGTTGCCGGCGGTGATCGCACCGCCCTCGGCGAAGGCGGGCCGGAGCTTCGACAGCGTCTCGGGCGTGGAGTCGGGGCGCACGCCCTCGTCGGTCGTGACGACCACGGGGTCGCCCTTGCGCTGGGGGATCTCGACGGGCACGATCTCGTCGTCGAACAGGCCGTCGGCCTGCGCTCGGCCGGCACGGACGTGCGAGGCGGCGGCGATCTCGTCCTGTTCGGCGCGGCCGAGGCCGTAGCGCTCGTTGAAGCGCTCGGTCGAGGCGCCCATCGACTCGTGGTCGAACGCGTCGGTGAGGCCGTCGGCTGCGGTGTGGTCGAGCAGCTCGACGCTGCCGTACATGTGCCCCTTCCGGGATCCGGGGAGCAGGTGGGGCGCGTTGGTCATGGACTCCTGGCCGCCCGCGACGACGACCTCGGCCTCGCCGAGGCGGATCAGCCGCGCGGCGTCCGCCACGGCGACCAGGCCCGACAGGCACACCTTGTTCAGCGTGATCGCGGGCACGCGCCACGGGATGCCCGCCGCGACCGCGGACTGCTTGGCGGGGTTCTGGCCGGCTCCGGCCTGGAGCACCTGCCCCATGATCACGGCGTCGACGTCGTCGGGGGAGACCCCGGCCTTCTCGAGGGCGCCGCGGATGGCGACGGTGCCGAGCTCGACGGCGGTTCGACTGCCGAGGGTTCCGGCGATGCGGCCGAACGGCGTGCGGGCGCCGGCGACGATGACGACGTCGGGAAAGCTCATTTCGGTGGGACTCCTTCGTCTCTGCGTCGGTGCACGGGGTCGGTGCGCCGATCCGGGTTGCGCGTCGTGCGCGATCGACTCTAGTGTACGTTCCTGAGACCTGAACCACCTGTCAGGTTTCTGACACCGTCGTCACTCAGAGAGGCTCACAGCATGCGAGTTACACCGAAGTACCTCGCGCCGGCGCTCGTCGCCGCCGCGGCGCTCACCCTGGCCGGTTGCGCACCGACCACCGCCTCCGGGGGAGGCGACGCCGACGGGGCGGACGCCGCTCCGGTCGCCATCGGCATGATCACGTCCGAGACCGGTCCGCTCGCCGCGTACGGCGAGGCGTACGTCGCGGGCTTCGAGGCCGGCCTCGACTACGCCACGGACGGCACCGGGGAGGTCGACGGCCGCGAACTCGAGATCACCTGGGAGGACGACCAGGGCAACCCCGACACCGCGGTCGCCAAGGCCAAGGACCTGATCGGCCAGGGCACCAAGGTGCTCGCCGGCACGGTCGCCTCCGGCATCGCGCTCTCGCTCGCCGAGCAGGCCGAGCAGAACGAGATCCTCTACGTCTCCGGACCCGCCGCGGCCGACGCGATCACCGGTGTCAACGAGTACACGTTCCGCTCGGGCCGCCAGACGTACCAGGACGTCGCGACCGCGGGCACCTTCATCGGCGACCCCGCCGGCAAGAAGGTCGTCGTCTTCGCCCAGGACACCGCGTTCGGCCAGGGCAACCTCGCCGGCGTGGAGGCCGTGCTCGGCGGCCAGGGCGCCGACGTGCAGGGCGTGCTCGTCGCCGAGGACGCGACCGAGTTCACGCCGTTCGCCCAGCAGCTGATCGACGCCGACGCCGACCTCGTCTTCGTCGCGTGGGCCGGCGCCTCGTCGGGTGCCATGTGGACCGCGCTGCAGCAGCAGGGCGTGTTCGAGAGCGCCCCCGTGGTCACCGGCCTCGGCGACGTCGCCACCTACCAGGCCTACGGCGACGCCTCCGGCGACATCTCGTTCCTCAACCATTACTTCGGCGGTGCCGCGGGCACCGACATCGAGGACGAGATGATCACCCGCCTCGAGGAGGCCGGCGCCGTTCCGGACCTGTTCTCGGTCGACGGCTTCGTGGCCGCGCAGATGATCGTGCAGGCCGTCCGAGAGGGCGGCGACGACGTCGACGCCATGATCGAGGCGCTCGAGGGATGGACCTTCGAGTCGGTCAAGGGCGAGGTCACCGTGCGCGCCGAGGACCACGCGCTCATCCAGCCCATGTACCAGGTCAGGCTCGTCGAGGGCGCCGACGGATGGGCCCCCGAGCTCATCGAGACGATCGACGCCGAGACCGTCGCCCCGCCGGTCGTCGGCTGAGCGCACCACCCACCCGAACCGACCAGGAACGGAAAGCACACGCGATCATGACCGACCACGCGGCGCTCGAACTCGAGCACGTCACCCTCCGGATCGGCGGAGCCCACATCCTCAAGGACGTGTCGCTCAGCGTGCCCGAGGGCGAGATGCTCGGCGTCATCGGCCCGAACGGCGCCGGCAAGACGACGCTCTTCAACATCGTCTCCGGTGTCCTGCGACCCACGGAGGGCGCAGTGCGCCTCGCGGGCGCCGACGTGACCACCCAGCCGGTGCACCGCCGCGCCGCGGCCGGCCTCGGCCGCACGTTCCAGACCTCGAGCCTCTTCCCGGCGCTCGACGTGCTCGAGAACGTGCGGCTGGCCGCCCAGGTGCGCGAGGGCCGCGCGGCATCCGTGTTCCGCACCCCGCGGCGCACGGATGCCGCGACCCGGCGAGCCCTCGCCGCCCTCGAGGAGGTCGGCATGGCGCAGCGCGCCGGCGCCGGCGCCTCGGGGCTCTCGCACGGCGAGAAGCGGAAGGTCGAGATCGCGATGCTCATCGCGATGGAGCCGCGCGTGATCCTCCTCGACGAGCCCATGGCGGGCGTCGGCTCGGCCGACGTCCCGGCGCTCACCGAGGTGATCCGCGGGCTCCATCGCGGCGGTCGCACCGTGCTCATGGTCGAGCACCACATGGACGTCGTCCTCGGTCTCGCCGACCGGGTCGCCGTCATGCACCACGGCGAACTGCTCGCCGCCGACTCCCCGGAGGCCGTCATGGCGAACCCCACCGTCCAATCCGCCTACCTCGGGTCCGCCGCATGAGCGGGCCCGTCGCGGACGAACCCATCCTGAGCGTCCGGAACCTCTACGGCCGCATCGCCGGCCAGCAGGTCGTCGAGGACGTCTCGTTCGACGTCCCGGCGACCGGCGTCACGGCGCTCCTCGGCCGCAACGGCGTCGGGAAGACGTCGACGATCAAGTCGATCCTCGGCCTGATCGACCGCAGCGGCGAGGTGCGCCTGGCCGGTGAGCGCATCGACCGGGCGCCCACGCACCGCATCGTGCAGCGCGGCGTCGCGTACGTGCCGGAGGACCGCGAGGTCTTCGGCTCGCTCACCGTGGCCGAGAACCTGCGCCTGGCCGAGCGCGACCGCTCGCCGCGGCGCGAGCTCGTGGCATCCCTCTTCCCCGACCTCGAGGCCCGACGCGAGCAGCGCGCGGGCACGCTCTCCGGCGGCCAGCAGCAGATGGTCTCGCTCGCTCGCGCACTCGTGAACGAGAACCGGTTGCTGCTCGTCGACGAGCCGACCAAGGGACTCGCCCCGCGCATCGTCGACGAGGTCGCCGATGCACTCGCCGAGGCCGCGCGCACGGCCCCGATCCTCCTCGTCGAGCAGAACCTGCTCGTCGTGCGCCGCCTCGCCGAACGCGTGGTGGTGCTCTCCTCGGGCCGGGTCGTCTTCACGGGCTCCGCCGAGGAACTCCTCGACGACCACGACCGCGTGCAGCGCTTCCTCGGCGTGCACGACGAACGGGAGGCCGCGTGATGGACACCCTGGTCCTCCTGCTCATCACCGGTCTCGGCCTCGGCGCCCTCTACTTCCTGGTCGCGAGCGGGCTCTCGCTCATCTACGGCCTCATGGGCGTGCTGAACTTCGCGCACGGCGCGTTCCTCACGATCGCCGCCTTCCTCGGCTGGGAGGCCGGTCGCCGGATCTCCGACGGCACCTGGACCGGGCTCGCGATCTCCGCGCTCGTCGGCATCCTCGTCGGCGCGACGGTCGCGGTGCTGACCGAGGTGCTCATCATCCGCCGCCTCTACGAGCGGCACATCGAGCAGGCCCTCGTCACGGTCGGGATCTCGCTGGCCGCCGTCGCGCTGTTCGAGGGGATCTGGGGCACCGACCCGATCTACACCGACCGACCGGCGTGGCTCACCCAGACCACCGAGATCCTCGGCGCCCGCATCCCGAACGACCGGTTCCTGCTCATCGCGTGCGCGGTGCTCGTGCTCGGCGGCATCGTGCTGTTCCTCCGCAGGACCCGGTACGGCCTCATCATCAGGGCCGGCGTCGAGAACCGGCACATGGTGACGGCCCTCGGCATCGACGTCCGCCGCTCGTTCACGCTCGTGTTCGCGATCGGCGGTGCCGCCGCCGGGCTCGGCGGGGTCCTGGCATCCGTCTACTACGGGTACGTCTCGGCGCACCTCGGATCGGTGCTGCTCATCTTCGCGTTCATCGTCACCGTCATCGGCGGACTCGGCTCGCTCACGGGCGCCGCGATCGCCTCGGTGCTCGTGGCGGTGCTGCAGCAGTTCGCGAACTTCTACCTCGGCGGCACCGGCGACCTCGTCGTCGTCGTGCTCCTCGCCGCCGTCCTGCTCATCCGCCCGCGTGGACTCATGGGGAAGGCCGCATGACCGCCAAGTCGCTCCGCCTCGTCATCGGCGGCATCCTGCTCGTCGTCGCACTCGCGATCCTCCCGCTGCTCGCGATCGACGTCCCGGGCGTCCTTCCGGGGCCGACCTACACGCCGGGCACGCTCCAGCTGCTCGCGTTCGCACTGCTGATCGCGGCGCTGGCGCTCACCTACCGCATGATGTTCGGCCTGGCCGGCCTCCTCTCGTTCGGTCACGCGCTGTTCTTCGCCGCAGGCGCCTACGGGCTCGCGATGACGCTCGAGGCCTTCGGACCGGCGGAATGGCCGAGCGCCCTGGTCTTCACCGTCGCGATCGCGGCGACGCTCGTGCTCGGGTTCGTGCTCGCCGCGACCGTCGGGGCGCTCGCGCTGCGGGTCACCGGGATCTCGTTCGCGATGGTGACGCTCGCGTTCGCCCAGGCCGGGTCGGTGCTGATCCGCCGCAATCCCGGCAGCGCGACGGGAGGCGACGAGGGGCTCGCCCTCGACACCGCGCACGTCCCGCCCGAGCTCGTCGGCGTCGTGGACACCCGCAACCTCTACTGGGTCGCACTCGGCATCCTCGTGCTCGTGTACCTCATCGTGCTGTGGGTCGAGAAGAGTCGCGCGGGCCATGTCGCCGAGGCGATCCGCGAGAACGAGCTCCGCGTCCGCGTCATCGGAATACGCCCGTACAACGTGAAGCTCCTCGTGTTCATCGCGGCCTCCGTCCTCGCATCGGTCGCGGGCATGGGCTACCTCCTGCTCCAGTCCGGGGCGGCGCCGCGGATCGCGACGGCCGACTTCACGTTGACGCTCCTGGTCATCGTCGTGCTCGGCGGAGTGGGCGCCCGGTGGGGCGCGATCGTGGGCGGTATCGTCTACACACTGCTCGACCAGCGCCTCACGGCGCTCGCCGGGTCGGACGCGATCGCCGCCCTGCCCGACATCCTCCGGGTCCCGCTGTCCGAGCCGCTCTTCATCCTGGGGACGCTGTTCGTCCTCGTGGTGCTGTTCCTCCCGGGGGGCATCGCCGGGCTGCCCGCCCGCATCGCCACGGGCCGCAAGCAGCACCCGGCCGAACCGGAGGAGACGGTCGATGCCTGACGGAGCCTGCACCCTGGGCCGCTGGACCTCGGACCGCGCCCGCACGACGCCCGACGCGATCGCGATCGACGACCGCGGCGTCGCGATCTCCTATCGCGAGCTCGACGAGCGCGCGGAGCGGCTGGCCGCGGCCTTCCGGGCGGTGGGCTACGCGATCGGCGACCGCGTCGCGACCATCACCGGCAACAGTGCCGACCACGTCGTGCTGTTCTTCGCGTGCGCCAAGGCGGGGCTCGTGCTCGTGCCGCTCTCGTGGCGCCTGTCGCCGCGCGAGCTCTCGGAGCAGCTCGAGATCGCCGATCCGGTGATCCTCCTCGTCGAGGACGAGTTCCAGACGCTCTCGCGGGCGACGCTCGCCCGGCTCGCCCGGCGCATCCCGGTCGCGGCGCTCGGTGCGCACGGCGTCGAGCAGCGGGTGCCCCACCCCGGCGCCCGGAGCGACGCTCCGGCGACCCGCACCGAGGTCCGCGACGACGACACCCTGCTCATCGTCTTCACCTCGGGGACGACCTCGCGCCCCAAGGGCGCCATGCTCACCCACGCGAACTGCTTCTGGACGAACCTGTCGCTCTCGAAGACGATCGCGATCGCCGAGCACGACGTCGTGCTCGCGGTCATGCCCCAGTTCCACGTCGGCGGATGGAACATCCAGCCGCTGCTCGCGTGGTGGTCGGGCGCGACCGTGGTGCTCGAGCGGACCTTCGACCCGGGACGGGTGCTGCGGCTCGTCGCCGAGCGCGGGATCACGACCATGATGGGCGTTCCCGCCAACTACCTGTTCCTGGCGCAGCATCCCGACTTCGCGCACACCGACCTCTCGAGGCTCGGCCACGCCGTCGTCGGCGGTGCGCCCATGCCGCCGGCACTGCTGCGCACGTGGCACGCGCGCGGGGTCGCCCTCACCCAGGGCTACGGCCTCACGGAGGCGTCGCCGAACGTGCTCTGCCTGCCCGACCGCGAGGCGCGCGAGCGTGTCGGCTCGGCAGGCCTGCCGTACGCGCACGTCGACGTCGACGTCGCCGACCCGGCGACGGGCGAGCTCCTCGACGGGGCGGCCGAGGGAGAGCTGCTGGTCTCGGGGCCGGGCGTGTTCGCGGGGTACTTCCGCGACCCGGACGCCACGGCCGCGGCGCTCCGCGACGGCCGGCTGCACACGGGCGACCTCGTGCGCCGCGACGAGGACGGCTACTTCACGATCATCGACCGGCTGACCGACGTCTACATCTCGGGCGGGGAGGGCGTCTCGCCCGCCGAGGTCGAGTCGGTGCTGATCGCGCACCCCGCGGTCGCCGATGTCGCGGTGGTCGGCGTGCCCGACGCGCGCTGGGGCGAGGTCGGTTCGGCGTGGGTGGTGCTCCGACCGGGTGCGATCACGGATGCCGCCGAGCTGGCGGAGTTCGCGCGGTCCTCGCTCGCGGGCTACAAGGTCCCGCGCGACATCCGCTTCATCGACGAGATCCCGCGCTCCACTGCCGCGAAGACGCTGCGGAGGGTGCTCGCGGAGCGCGCGGTCCGCCTCCGCGAGGCCGAGTCCGAGGGGGCCGACGCATGAGCGCCGCACCGCGCACCGCGCGCGGCGAGCAGACCCGGCGGCGGATCCTGGAGGCCGCCGAGCACGTCTTCGCCGAGCACGGGTACACCGAGTCGTCCGTCTCGCGCATCACCGAGCGGGCGGGCGTCGGCCAGGGCACGTTCTACCTGTACTTCGATTCCAAGCTCGACGTGTTCGACGAGCTCGTCGAGGACCTGAACCACCGGGTGCGGCAGGCGATGAGCGAGGGCGCGCGCGGCGCGACGACCCGGCTCGAGGCCGAGCGCGAGGGATTCGCGGCGTTCTTCCGGTTCACCGCCGAGCATCCGGCGCTCTACCGGGTGGTGCGCGAGGCGGAGTTCGTCTCGCCGGGTGCGCTGCGCCTGCACTACACGCGCATCGTCGAGGGCTACATCGACGGCCTGCGCCAGGCGCAACTGGACGGCGAGATCTCGGACATCGACCCGACCGTCGCCGCGTGGGCGCTCATGGGCATCGGCGAGATGATCGGCATGCGCTGGGTGCTCTGGGGCAACGGCGCGGGCGGGCCCGGCGCCGACGCCGATCCGACCGCCTCGGGCACCGACGCGGTCCCCGAGCACGTGCTCGACGAGATGATGCGATTCATCGGCGGCGCCCTGGGACGGGGCGACCGCCGCGGCGAAGGGGAGGACTCATGACCGGACCGTCCGGATCGACCGCACTGGCCGGACGACGCGCGATCGTCACCGGGGGAGCGAGCGGCATCGGGCTCGCGTGCGCCGAGGCGTTCGCCGAGGCCGGCGCGCACGTGACGATCGCCGACCTCAACGGCGAGGCGGCGACCGCGGCGGCCGAGCGCATCGGCGGCGAGGCCTGGCAGGTCGACCTCGGGGACACCGGGGCGCTCGCCGACCTCGCCCTCGACGCCGACATCCTGGTCAACAACGCGGGTATCCAGCACGTGCGCCCGATCGAGGAGTTCGAGCCCGAACGCTTCTCGCTGATCCTGCGCATCATGCTCGAGGCGCCGTTCCTGCTCATCCGAGCCGCCCTGCCCGGCATGTACGAGCGCGGCTGGGGCCGGGTCATCAACCTCTCGAGCGTGCACGGCCTCCGAGCCTCGCCGTACAAGTCGGCGTACGTCGCCGCGAAGCACGGCCTCGAGGGCCTCTCGAAGGTGACGGCGCTCGAGGGCGGGCCGCACGGCGTCACGTCGAACTGCGTGAATCCGGGCTACGTGCGCACCCCGCTCGTCGAGAAGCAGATCGCCGACCAGGCGAAGGTGCACGGGATCCCCGAGGAGGACGTCGTCGAGCAGGTCATGCTCACCGAGTCGGCGATCAAGCGCCTCGTGGAGCCCGCCGAGGTGGCGAGCCTCGTGCGCTGGCTCGCGAGCGACGACGCCCGCATGGTGACCGGCGCGAGCTACACGATGGACGGCGGATGGAGCGCGCGATGACCGGACCCGATCCCTTCGCCGTGCCGGTCAGGGGCGGCGACCTCGCCGGCGGGCAGTGGCGGGCGGATGCCGCAGGCGTGCCCATGCTCGCCATCCACGGCATCACGGCGAGCCACCGCGCGTGGCACCACGTCGCCGCGGCGCTGCCCGACCGGCGCATCGTGGCACCCGACCTGCGGGGGCGCGGCCGCTCGGCCGACCTCCCGGGACCGTGGTCGCTCCGCGACCATGCCGACGACCAGCTTCGCGTGCTCGATGCCCTCGGCATCGAGCGGGCGTTCGTCGTCGGGCACTCGATGGGTGCGTTCGTGACCGTCCGATTCGCGGCGGCGCACCCCGACCGCGTCGCCGGGGTCGTGCTCGTCGACGGCGGCCTGCCGATCCCGCACCCCGAGGGCCTCGACCCCGAGGAGGTGGCCGCCGCCGTGCTCGGCCCCGCGATCGCCCGGCTGGAGATGCGGTTCGCCGACCACGACGCGTACGCCGACTTCTGGAAGGCGCACCCGGCGATCGGCCCGGCGTGGGATGAGCGCGTCGCCGACTACGTCGCGTACGACCTGGTCGGCTCGGAGCCCGAGCTGCGCAGCTCGTCGCGCTCCGAGGCGGTCGCCCAGAACGTGCTCGAGCTCGACGGCGGCGACGGCTACCTCGGGGACCTGCTCGGACTTCCCGCCCCCGTCGACTTCCTCCGCGCCGAGCGCGGGATGCTCGACCAGCCCGAGGCGCTGTACCCTGCCGAACGGGTGGCGGCGACCGCAGAACGGATGCCGGCGCTCCGCGTCACCGAGGTCGCGGAGCTCAACCACTACACCATCGTCATGACGGATGCGGGCGCCGCCCGGGTCGCCGAGGTCGTCGCGCCGCGGCTGGCCGAGGCGGACGCCGCGGCATCCGTCGGGACGCGTTGACGAGGAGGTCACACGATGACACTGGACAAGACCGTCGGATCGGCCGCTGAGGCGGTCGCCGACATCCCGGACGGCGCGTCGCTCGCCGTCGGCGGGTTCGGGCTCTGCGGCATCCCCATGGTGCTGATCCAGGCCCTCCTGGAGCGCCGCGTCGGCGACCTGTCGGTCGTCTCGAACAACTGCGGCGTCGACGACTGGGGCCTCGGGGTCCTGCTCGGAGCCGGGCTCATCCGCAAGATGACCTCGTCGTACGTCGGCGAGAACAAGGAGTTCGAGCGGCGGTACCTCTCGGGCGAGCTCGAGCTCGAGCTGACCCCGCAGGGCACGCTCGCCGAGAAGCTCCGCGCGGGCGGCGCCGGCATCGCCGGGTTCTTCACGCAGACGGGCGTCGGCACGCAGGTCGCCGAGGGCGGCCTGCCGCAGAAGTACGCCGCCGACGGCTCCATCGCGATCGCGTCGAAGCCGAAGCCCGTGCAGACCTTCACGATGCGCGGCGAGGAGCACGAGTTCGTGCTCGAGGAGGCGATCACGACGGACTTCGCGCTCGTCCACGCGCTGAAGGGCGACCGGCACGGCAACCTCGTCTTCGACAAGTCGGCCCGCAACTTCTCGCCGCTCTGCGCGATGGCCGGCCGGATCTGCATCGCCGAGGTCGAGGAGCTCGTCGAGCCCGGCGAGATCGACGCCGACGCCGTGCACCTGCCCGGCATCTTCGTCGACCGCATCGTCGAGGTCGGCACCGGCGTCGAGAAGCGGATCGAACGCCGCACCGTCCGAGAGGGGAACTGAGATGGCGCTCACCAGGCTCGAGATGGCCGCACGCGCGGCGAAGGAGCTGGCCGACGGCTCGTACGTGAACCTCGGCATCGGCCTGCCGACCCTCGTCCCGAACTACGTGCCCGACGGCGTCACCGTCGTGCTGCAGTCCGAGAACGGGATCCTCGGCGTCGGCCCGTACCCGACCGAGGACCAGGTCGACCCCGACCTGATCAACGCCGGCAAGGAGACCGTGACCGTGCTTCCCGGCGCGGCCTACTTCGACTCCGCGACGAGCTTCGGCATGATCCGCGGCGGCAAGGTGGACGCCGCCATCCTCGGCGCCATGCAGGTGTCGAGGCACGGCGACCTCGCCAACTGGATGATCCCCGGGAAGATGGTCAAGGGCCCTGGCGGCGCGATGGACCTCGTGCACGGGGCGCGCAAGCGCATCGTGCTCATGGAGCACGTCGCCAAGGACGGCTCGCCGAAGATCGTCGACTCGTGCTCGCTGCCGCTGACCGGCAAGGGCGTCGTCGACCGCATCATCACCGACCTCGCGGTGATCGACGTGACCCCCGACGGGCTGAAGCTCGTCGAGCTCGCGCCCGGCGTCACCGTCGACGAGGTCGTCGAGAAGACCCAGCCCGCACTCGACACCTCGGGCGTCACGGCGCTCGCCACGTAGACCCACCGCACCACCCGCACCACCCCGAACGGCCCGAAGGAGCGCCACATGGACCACATCCTCCCCGGCATCGTCGCGCACGAGCTCGCGACGCCGCGCTACACCGCGCAGGTGCTCGAACGTCCCGCCGCGGACGCCGACGCCCCGCGGGCGACCGTGCTCTTCGTGCACGGCAACGTGTCGTCGTCGCTCTTCTGGCAGCCGACGATGCTCGCCCTCCCGGCGGACGTCCGCGCGCTCGCCGTCGACCTGCGCGGATTCGGCGGCAGCGAGGTCCGCCCGGTCGACGCGACGCGGGGCCTCGGCGACTACGCCGAGGACGTCGCGGCCGTCGTCGACGCGCTCGGGCTCGACCAGGTGCACCTCGTCGGCTGGAGCATGGGCGGCGGGGTCGTGATGCAGGCGCTCCTCGAGCACGAGCTGCCCGTGGCATCCGTCACGCTCGTGAACCCCGTGTCGCCGTACGGCTTCGGGGCGACGGATGCCGCGGGCCGCCTGCTCAACCCGGACGCGGCGGGCGCCGGCGGCGGGGGAGCGAACCCGGACTTCATCGCGCGGCTCCAGGGCGGCGATCGGAGCGCCGACGCCCCCGCCTCGCCCCGCTCGGTCTACCTCGGCACGTACGTCACGCCCGGCTTCGCCTCGGAGCACGACGACCTCTGGGTCGAATCCATGCTGACCACGGCCATCGGCGAGGACCACTACCCGGGCGACGCGACCGCCACGGAGCACTGGCCGGGCTTCGCGCCCGGCACGCGCGGGGTGCTCAACACCATGGCGCCGACGCACTTCGACGCGAGCGGCATCGTCGACCTCGACGACAAGCCGCGCATCCTCTGGGTGCGCGGCGCGAACGACGTGATCGTCTCGGACGCGTCGCTGTTCGACCTGAACAACCTGGGCGCGATGGGCGTGATCCCCGGCTGGCCGGGCGAGGAGACGGCGCCGGCGCAGCCGATGGTCGCCCAGACCCGCGACGTGCTCGACCGCTACGCCGAGCGCGGCGGCGTGTATCGCGAGGCCGTGTTCGAGGCGAGCGGTCATTCCCCGCACCTCGAGGAGCCCGAGCGGTTCGTCGCCGAGCTCGTCGCGCAGATCACGGCGGAGGGCAGCGCGCCCGCCTGAGCGCGGATCGTCACCGGGCCGGGACGCGGGGGCGCGCCGATGGGCGCACCCCCGCATACCGCGCGATCAGATCGCGTGCGCGCCGAGGTTGACCGGCGCGACGAGCTGCGGCTCGGCGCCCGGGCCGGCCACCTGCACGATGACCGAGTAGGCGTTCGGCGTGTCGTCGATCACCTCCGCACCGAGCACGGGACCCGTCTCGAGGGGGATCTGCACCCAGTCCGGACCTCCCGGGTGGTCCACTCGCCCCTCGAGCACGTCGAGGTCGTCGCCGATCGCGAACCCGTCTCCGGCGATCACCGCGACCTCGCCGACGGCCGCCGAGTCGGCGGCGACGCGGACGTTCATGTCGTGGACGTCAGGGCCGTCGTCGTCGATCCAGTTGCGCTCCGCGTCGTCGGAGAAGTGGCCCATGTGGTCGTCGATGACGCGGAAGCCGTCCCACACGTAGTCGGTCACCCGGCCCGCCTCGCAGCAGGCTCCGGGGTCCTCCTCGACTCGGGCGTCGCTGCCGAACACGGACGAGAGGATCTCGACGATCTGGACGGTCTCGTCGTCGTAGGAGAGCGTGGCCACGGCCGTTCCGCCGTCGTCGACGAGATCGAGGCCCTGCGGGCGGATGACCACGGCGGTGACGGACGCGAGCGGATCCGCGATCGACGTCGATGCCGCGGACGCGGCCGGCGGATCGACGGAGGGCTGCGGCTCCGGCTCGCCGGCCGTCGCGCACCCGGACAGCACGATGCCGAGTCCGGCGGCGAGGACCAGGTCGGGCAGCCCGGTACGGCGAGGGTGTCGGGTCAACGGGATTCCTTTCGTAGGGCGGTGGGGAACCGTCGGCCTCAGCATGGCAGGGACCGGGCATCGCGCCGAGCACCCGGAATCACGAAGCGATCTCGCTTCTCCGCTTCAGCTCGCGGCCACCACGAACCCGACTCCGCCACCGCCCGAATGGCCTACGGTCGCCGACGGATCGCGACGGGGATCGAGGAGGAGGCTCGCCGCCACCCCCTCCCATCACGGGTGGTTCCGCCGCAGGATGGAAGCGCGAACCGTGAGGGAGGACCAGGCCATGCAGGACGCACCAGTCGACCCGGACGTGCCCCTCGCGGATCCGAGGGATCCGCGCAAGCCCTCGTCGCCCTTCCAGATCACGCGGCGCGCCTGGAAGTACCTGGCGCGCCGCGTGTTCCGCGAGTTCATCGACGACGAATGCCTCGATACGGCGGCCGCGCTGACGTTCTGGGGCACGCTGTCGGTGTTCCCGGGGCTGTTGGCGGTCACGTCGCTGCTCGCGCTGATCGGGCAGGGCGGTGCCATACAGGAGATCCTCGGCCTCGCCCAGCAGGTCGCGCCCGGTCCGGTGCTCGAGGTCGTCGAGGAGCCGCTGCGCGCCTTCGCGGGTTCGCGTGCGGCGACCATCGGCTTCCTCACGGGCCTGGCCCTCGCCCTGTGGTCGGCGTCGGGGTACGTCGCGGCCTTCACGCGGGCCATGAACCGCATCCTCGAGATCGAGGAAGGTCGGCCGTTCTGGAAACTGCGGTCGTTCCAGCTCCTCATCACCGTCGGGGCCATCGTGCTGGTGACGATCGTCGCCGTGATCCTCGTCGTCTCCGGTCCGGTCGCGGATGCCATCGGTGACGCGCTGGGCATCGGCGAGACGCCGCGCGCGGTGTGGGACGTCGCGAAGTGGCCCCTGCTCGCGTCGGTCGTGGTGCTGGTGGTCGCCCTGCTGTACTACGCGACGCCGAACGCCCGTCAGCCGAAGTTCCGCTGGATCAGCCTCGGCGCCGTGATCGCGATCGTGCTCATGCTGCTCGCGTCGGGCGGGTTCGCGCTCTACGTCGCGAACTTCTCCAACTACGACCGCACGTACGGATCGCTCGCGGGCATCGTCGTGTTCCTGCTGTGGCTCTGGATCACGAACGCCGCGCTGCTGCTCGGCGCCGAGTTCAACGCGGAGCTCGAACGCACCCGCCAGCTGCAGGCGGGGATCCCCGCCGAGGAGCGGCTCAGGATGCCGCCCCGTGGCACGCGCAGCATCGAGAAGGCCGCCGAGCGGCACCGCCGCAACCTCGAGCTCGGTCGTCGCATCCGTCGGACGAGCGAAGAGGAAGCGGGGAACGATACCGATCCGTGATGTCTCCTTCGACACCGCCAGGGTCGGCGACTGGCAGGCTGTGATCGACGGTTCCCCACCGCCCTGCCAGAAGGAGATCCGTTGACCAGGCGCAATCCCGCCGAACCGTTCGCGACCGGTGAAACGCCCGTGCGCGGTGCCACGCTGCCCCGGATGCCGCGCCGGGGCCTGCGCGTCGCGATCGCCGGCGCGGTGCTCGTGCCCATCGCCGCGCTCCTCGGCGCATGCACCGCAGCCCCGCCCCAGGCGACGGCGCCGCCGTCGCCGACGGCGGATGCCGCGACCTCGACGCCGACCTCGAGCGACCCGGGCCAGCCCGACGGAACCATCAGCGCGATCGTGGCGCGTCCGGAGTGGGTCGAGCTGCGCGACGCCACGGGTGCCGTCGTCGATGAGTTCGGATACCTCGACGATCCGGCCGAGGTCGTGAGCGCCTTCTCGGAGCTGCTCGGGACCACCCCGAGCACTGAGGACCATGAGGGCAACAGCCACTTCCCGCCGAACACCTCGTACCGCTGGGAAGGGCTGGTCCTCTGGGAGCAGCGCCACGTGGACCGATGGGAGCCGGTCGGGTACTCGATCACCAATCCGCGCTTCCTGATCGAGTTCACGGGTCCGAGTGCCGTCGGCGTCGAGCTCACGACTCAGCAGGGGATCCAGGCGGGCGATCCGTGGTCCGACCTCCTCTCCGAGCCGGGCCTCGTGACCAACCCGACGGGATGCTCCGGACCCTACGTGGACTTCGTCGAGCTGACGGGCGTGAACGTCGACGGAGGGGCGTATTCGATCCCGATCGCGGTGGACTTCCGTCCGACGGCGGATGACGCGCGCGTCGCGAGGGTCGGCGCACCGGTCCCCGCCACGGAGGAGTGCGCCTAGCTGCGCGCACGTGCCGTCCATCGACCGGGGCCGTCGAGGCATCCGTTCGATTGAGGCCCTGCCCAGTGGGGCCGCCATAGACTGGCAGACGTGCCTGCAGTGAATCTCGGAATGCCCAAGGTCCCCGAAGTCCTCGCGCCCCGGCGCAAGTCCCGGCAGATCAAGGTGGGCAAGGTGCTCGTCGGCGGCGACGCCCCCGTGAGCGTGCAGTCGATGACGACGACGCCCACGCCGAACATCAACGCGACCCTCCAGCAGATCGCCGAGCTGACGGCCTCGGGCTGCGACATCGTGCGCGTCGCGGTGCCGAGCCGCGACGACGCCGAGGCGCTGCCGATCATCGCGAAGAAGAGCCAGATCCCGGTCATCGCAGACATCCACTTCCAGCCGAACTACGTGTACGCGGCGATCGACGCCGGCTGCGCCGCCGTGCGCGTGAACCCGGGCAACATCCGCAAGTTCGACGACCAGGTCGGCGAGATCGCCCGCCGCGCGAAGGAGGCCGACGTCTCCATCCGCATCGGCGTGAACGCGGGCTCGCTCGACCCGCGCCTGCTGCAGAAGTACGGCAAGGCCACGCCCGAGGCGCTCGTGGAGTCGGCCGTGTGGGAGGCGAGCCTCTTCGAGGAGCACGACTTCCACGACTTCAAGATCTCGGTCAAGCACAACGACCCGATCGTCATGGTGAAGGCCTACCGCATGCTCGCCGAGCGAGGCGACTGGCCGCTGCACCTCGGCGTCACCGAGGCGGGACCCGCCTTCCAGGGCACGATCAAGTCGGCGACGGCCTTCGGCATCCTGCTGTCCGAGGGCATCGGCGACACCATCCGCGTGTCGCTGTCGGCGCCGCCGGTCGAGGAGGTCAAGGTCGGCCTGCAGATCCTGCAGTCGCTGAACCTCCGCGAGCGCAAGCTCGAGATCGTCTCGTGCCCGTCGTGCGGCCGCGCGCAGGTGGATGTCTACAAGCTCGCCAACGACGTCACCGACGGCCTCGAGGGCATGAGCGTCCCGCTGCGGGTCGCCGTCATGGGCTGCGTCGTGAACGGGCCGGGCGAGGCGCGCGAGGCCGACCTCGGCGTGGCATCCGGCAACGGCAAGGGGCAGATCTTCGTCAAGGGCGAGGTCATCAAGACCGTGCCCGAGGGCGAGATCGTCCAGACCCTCATCGCCGAGGCGAACCGCATCGCCGGCGAGATGGGCGCCGACGCACCGGTCGGCTCGCCGACCGTCGTCACGCCCTAGGGAGCAGGCGGAATCGTCGCAAGGCCCTGTCGGGCCGGCCGCTGCTCCGCTACCGTCGAGCCCGACGGCGCCGGAGGCGCCAGTGGGGAGCACGGCGATGAGCGGAGACGGCTACGAGTACCCGGACGAGGCGGGATACCCGGACGGGACGGGCACCCTGCACGAGGGCACCGAGGAGGCGCAGGCGTCGACCGGTGACGAGGCGGACGACGCCGACGCGACGGAGACCGAGCTGAACGAGTTCGCGATGGAGGACGAGGAGGACCTCGACGGGAACGTGTGACCCGCCGGATGGCCTCGGCCACCCGGTCGTCGGTCCGCGGCATCCGCCCTGCATAGAATCGTCGGGTGCCCACACGCCTGACGAACTTCTTCCTCCGCACGCTCCGCGAAGACCCCGCCGACGCCGAGGTCGCGAGCCACAAGCTGCTCGTGCGCGCCGGCTACATCCGGCGCCAGGCGCCGGGGGTGTTCGCGTGGCTGCCGCTGGGCCTGCGGGTCAAGGCGAAGATCGAGCGGGTCGTCCGCGACGAGATGGAGGCTGCGGGCGCACATGAGGTGCACTTCCCGGCGCTGCTGCCGCGGGAGCCCTACGAGCAGACCGGGCGCTGGACCGAGTACGGCGACGCGCTGTTCCGCCTCAAGGACCGCAAGGAGGCCGACTACCTCCTCGCGCCGACGCACGAGGAGGTCTTCACCCTGCTCGTGAAGGACCTGTACTCGTCGTACAAGGAGCTCCCCCTCACGATCTACCAGATCCAGGACAAGTACCGCGACGAGGCGCGACCCCGTGCGGGCCTGCTCCGCGGGCGCGAGTTCACGATGAAGGACGCGTACTCGTTCGATGTGAGCGACGCCGGGCTCGACGCGTCGTACCAGGCCCAGCGCGACGCGTACGAGCGCATCTTCAGCCGGCTCGGACTCGACTACGTCATCGTGAAGGCGGATGCCGGCGCCATGGGCGGCTCCAAGAGCGAGGAGTTCCTGCACCCGACCCCCGTCGGCGAGGACACGTTCGTCCGGTCGGCCGGCGGCTACGCGGCGAACGTCGAGGCCTTCACGACCGTGGTGCCCGAGCCGATCCCGTTCGACGGCCTGCCCGCGGCCGAGGTGCTCGACTCGCCCAACACCCCGACGATCGCCACGCTCGTCGACCTCGCGAACCTCGAGTACCCGCGGCCCGACGGTCGCGACTGGACCGCGGCCGACACGCTGAAGAACGTCGTGCTCGCGCTCACGCACCCCGACCACACGCGCGAGATCGTCGTCGTCGGCATCCCGGGCGACCGCGACGTCGATGCCAAGCGCGTCGAGGTCGCGTTCGCCCCGGCCGAGGTCGAGGCCGCCACCGAGGCGGACTTCGCGAAGCACCCCGGTCTCGTGAAGGGCTACATCGGCCCGTGGTCGCCCGAGGGCGCCGTGCTCGGCGCTGAGTCGTCGACCGGCATCCGCTACCTCGTCGACCCGCGCATCGTCGACGGCACCGAGTGGATCACGGGCGCCAACCTCGACGAGAAGCACGTCTTCGGCCTCGTCGCCGGTCGCGACTTCGTCGCCGACGGCACGATCGAGGCGGCGAACGTGCGCGCGGGCGACCCGGCGCCCGACGGCTCGGGTCCCGTCGAGCTCGCGCGCGGCATGGAGATCGGCCACGTCTTCCAGCTCGGCCGCAAGTACGCCGAGGCGCTCGGGCTCAAGGTGCTCGACGAGAACGGCAAGCTCGCGACCGTGACGATGGGCTCGTACGGCATCGGGGTGACCCGCATCCTCGCGATCATCGCCGAGCTCCACAACGACGACAAGGGCCTCGTCTGGCCGGAGTCGGTCGCGCCCTTCGACGTGCACGTCCTCGCGACCGGCAAGGACCAGGCGGCCTTCGAGGCCGCAGAGCGCATCGTCGGCGACCTCGAGGCCGGCGGGCTCGACGTGCTGTTCGACGACCGCCCGAAGCTCTCGCCCGGCGTGAAGTTCGCCGACGCGGAGCTCATCGGCGTGCCGAAGATCGTGATCGCCGGTCGCGGGGTCGCCGACGGCGTCGTCGAGATCTGGGACCGCGCGACGGGCGATCGCACGAGCGTCCCGATCGACGGCGTGCGCGCGGCGCTCGGACGCTGAGCGTCCGCGGCTGACGCGGCGAGGGCCGGTGCGGATGCTCCGCACCGGCCCTCGCGCGCTGTGCGGCCGCCTCACATGCGCGCGTAGCGCGCCCTGGCGAAGCAGTAGGCCCCGTACACGATCAGGCCGGCTCCGACCAGCCAGAGCAGGATCGTCCCGAAGGGCAGGTCGGCGAGGCTCTTCAACGCCGCATCGAGCCCGCCGGCCTTCTCCGCGTCCTGCGTCAGCGAGGCGACGAGCCAGAGGACGCCGACGACGCCGACCGCGATGCCCTTGGCGACGTAGCCCACGGTGCCGAGGGTGAGTACTCCCTTGCGGACCGGGTCGGCCGGCATGGACAGGTGCTTCGCGAAGCGCTGCGTCGCTCCGCGGTAGACGAACGCGATGCCGATGCCGACGATGACGAGTCCGACGACGACGAGGAGGACGACGCCCCCCGGCGCCGCGAGGAGCTGCGCGGTCAGCGTCTGCGACGACTGGTCGGAGTCGGAACGGCCGCCGAGCGCGTACACGAGCGAGGTGGCGCCGATCGACACGTACGCGACCGCCGTCCCGACGTACTTGATCCGGTGGCCCCACTTCTTCTTCGTGTCCGGATCGCGCTCGAGGAACGCCTCCGTGACCTGCCAGATCGCGAGCGCGAACAGTCCGAGCGCGATCAGCCAGAGGAGCAGCAGGCCGAAGGGCAGGCCGGCCACCTGCTGCATCGCGCCGCTCTGGTCCGCCTCGCCGCCGGCTCCCTGCGCGACCGAGATCGCGATCGCCCCGATGACCACGTGCACGATGCCGAGCACCACGTAGCCGACGCGCGCGGCGATTCGGAATGCACGGGAGTTCTGCGCCGCGCTCGCCGCGGCCTTTCCGGAATCCGTCGTCATCCGCACAGCGTAGTCACGGCAGGGCCGCGCGCGGGAGGTCGCCGCCCGTGCTTGCGCGCGGCGGATCGGGAGTGGTAGTCGCCCGCGCGAGCCCGGGCGTCGCGGCTCCCGCTGCGTCCCCCGTCGTTCACCCGGTGGACGCCGCCGCGTCGATCGCCGGTCATGCCGACCCGACAGGCTCGGCGCGTCCCTCCGGCCCGACGCGCGGGCGGCCGCGCACTGAACGAGGAGCCTCCATGACCATCCCCGAACTCCGTCTCACTCCGGTCTCGCATGCGATCGGCAAGCGGTCGCCGGTGACCTGCCGGCTCAAGTGCGCCGACGCGTGCCTCGGCCCCGAGTGCAACACCTCCTCCAACGCCCACTTCAGAGACATCGCGTCGCAGGCCATCTCGCGACGCTCGGTGCTCGGCCTCGGCGTCGCGGGCGCGGTCGGCCTCGTGGTCGGCGGTGCCGCCGGCGGCACCGCAGGTCCCGCGTTCGCGGCGAAGCCCGGCACCGCAGGACTCGCGTTCACCCCCATCGCGCCCGTGGACCGGACCGTCGACGCGTTCACCGTTCCGGCCGGCTACCGCTGGCAGCCGATCATCCGCTGGGGCGACCCGCTGTTCTCGTCGGTTCCCGCGTTCGACTTCGATCACCAGACGGCCGATGCCCAGGCCGGGCAGTTCGGGTACAACAACGACTACCTCGACATCATCGCCGACCCGAGCGGGAAGACGGGCGTGCTCGTCACCAACCACGAGTACGTGAACCCCGACCTCATGTTCCCCCCGACGACCGACCCCGAGGAGCGTCGCCGCCGCGGCGAGATCTACAAGGCGGCGATGGGCATGGCCGTCGTCGAGGTCAGGCGACGCCGGGTCGGCGACCCGTGGGAGTACGTCGTCGACGGCGCGCGCAGCCGCCGGATCACGGTCGAGTCCGTCTTCGAGCTGACCGGCCCGGCCGCCGGCTCGGACCTCGTCAGGACGGCCGCCGATCCCGAGGGCCGCTGGGTGAAGGGCACCCTCGGCAACTGCGCGGGCGGCACGACGCCGTGGGGCACCGTGCTCTCGGGCGAGGAGAACTTCAACGGCTACTTCGCCTGGGCCGCCGACACCGCCGAGCAGCGGCGCTACAGCGGCAGCTCGACGACGGCGACGGAGACCGGCTGGGAGCAGTACGACGAGCGCTTCGACGCGCACGACGCGCGCTACGTCAACGAGCCGAACCGCTTCGGCTACGTCGTCGAGATCGACCCGAGCGACCCCACGTCCACGCCGAAGAAGCACACCGCGATGGGCCGCTTCAAGCACGAGGGCGCCAACGTGACGATCGCCGAGGACGGCCGCGTCGTCGCGTACATGGGCGACGACGAGCGGAACGACTACCTGTACAAGTTCGTCTCGAAGGGTCGCTACACCGCGGCGACCTCGACGGGCGCGCGTCGGAAGAACATGACCCTGCTCAGCGAGGGCGACCTGTTCGTCGCGCGCTTCTCGGGGAATTCGCCGGCGGCCGAGATCACGGGCACCGGCGCCATCCCCTCCGACGGCGCGTTCGACGGCACCGGCGAGTGGATCGCGCTCACCCGCGACGGCGAGAGCGTCGTTCCCGGCATGACCACCGAGCAGGTCCTCGTCTACACGCGCCTCGCTGCCGACCTCGTGGGCGCCACGAAGATGGACCGCCCCGAGGACGTCGAGCCGAACCCGATCACCGGCAAGGTGTACCTCGCACTGACGAACAACAGCCGCCGTACGGTCGCCACGCTCGACGAGGTCAACCCGATCACGGGCAACCGGTTCGGCCACGTCGTCGAGCTCACCGAGACGTCGGGCCAGGCCGGCGAGACGTTCGGCTGGAGCATCCTGCTGCTCTGCGGCGACCCCGCCGTCACCGACTACACCTACTTCGCGGGCTTCCCGAAGGAACTCGTCTCGCCCATCTCGTGCCCGGACAACGTCGCGTTCGACTCCGAGGGCAACCTCTGGATCTCGACCGACGGCGCCCCGAGCACGATCGGCTACAACGACGGCCTGTTCCGCGTGCCGCTCGAGGGCGACCAGCGGGGCAACGTGCAGCAGTTCCTCGCGGTCCCGCGCGAGGCCGAGACGTGCGGTCCCGTGATCCACGACCGCGAGGGCCTCGTGTTCGTCGCGGTGCAGCACCCCGGCGAGAACGGCGCGGTCGGCGCGCAGACGTCCTACTTCCCGGACTACGTCGCGACGCACTCGGGCGACCGGGTCGCCGCGCCGCGGCCGTCGGTCGTGCAGGTCTGGAAGGGCTGAGCAGCCCGACCAGGGGGCGGTGACGGATGCCGCGGCATCCGTCACCCCCCCCGCGTCATGCTCGGCGGGGTCGGTGCGCAGGCGGTCCGGAGACGAGCGCGACGCCGACGGCCGAGGCGACCGCGAACGTTGCGTCGGGGATCCAGGTGCCGAGCGCGGCGACGTGCCAGACGAAGAAGAGCGGGAACGCCCAGAGGCCGATGCGGACGACCCGCGAGCCGAGCCCGCCGATCACCGCGATGACGCCGAGCACGGCCGAAAGGGCGCCGAAGGAGGCGATGAGCACGGTCGCCGATGCCGGGAACGGGTCGTCGGCGAACAGGACCGACAGGGCGAACACCGCGGCGACGGCGAACAGGGCGACGAGGATCCCCTGCCCGGTCCGGACGCGCGCGCCGCGCCGCACGCGATGATCGGGGGCGGACACCGCACGGGCGTCCGATCCTGCGCCGGCAATGCCTCCGAGGTCGGTCTGGGCAGTGGACATGGTCGTTCCCCTCTCGTGACCGCGAACCACGCGGCGGGTCGGCTGATCCGGGTCGTTCCCGGCGACGTCAGCCTTTCGCGGCCCGCCGTGCGAGCGCAGTGCGGTGGACCGCACGACCGCTGCGGTCGACCGCACGATCGTGCGTGGCCGATCGGTGGGATACTGCGGGCATGCCTCGGATGCGGTCGGCGATCGGTGCGGTCGTGCTCGCCGCGACGGCCGGCGCCGCGCTGGTCGCGGTGATGGTCGCGTCACCGCTCCCGCTCGCCGAGACCGGCCCCACGCTCATCGTCCCCGTGATGTTCGTGCTCGCCGGGTTCCTCGGCCCGATCTGGCGAGGGAGCGCGTTCACATGCACCGCCGTCGCCGGGATCGGGGGGCTGCACCTCGTGGCCCTGGCCGCCTCGGCACTCGCGCTGGCCGATCCCGGACCGGGCCTCGCCTGGCATCTCGTCTCCCAGGTCGCCTTCGTCGCCGGCTTCGGCCTGCTCGTGCCCCTCGCCGCCGGCTACCCCGACGGTCCCGCTCCCTCGTGGTCGCTCGTCGTCCTCGGCGCCGGCGTGGCCGTCCCCGTGCTCGCCGCGTTCGCCGGACCGACCCCGGCGGTCCTCGACGGCACCACGATGCTCGGACCGGTCGCCGAGGTCCTGCCCGTCTGGATCGCCGCCGCGAGCGCGATCGTGTTCCTGCTGCCGGCGGCATCCGTCGTCGTCGGCCTGGTCCGGCTCGTGCGGGGCGACCGGGCGTTGCGTCGTCGGCTCGCCTGGCCGCTCGCGGCGCTCGCCGCGATGGCCGCGGTCGTCGCGGTCGGCGCCGCGTTCCAGTCGACCGCGACGGGACTCACGACGGCCCTGTTCCTCGCCTCCTCGCCGCTCGTGCCGGTCGGCCTGATCGCCGGTGCCCGCGTGGACGACGACGCCGATGCGGATGCGGAGGCCCGTCGACTGCGACGGGAACTCCAGTCGATCGCCGCGCGGCTCGAGGCCGCGTCGCGCGCGCTGCCGACCGAGCAGGCGGGGGCCGCCGCACCGGAGCCGCGCACCGCCGGCGCCGTGGGCCCCGACGCGCGACTCGATCGCCTCACCGACCGCGAGTCCGCGGTGCTCGCGCTCGTCGCGGCCGGCCGCAGCAACCCCGCGATCGCACGCGAACTGCACGTGTCGCTCTCGGCTGTGGAGAAGCACGTCAACGCGATCTTCCAGAAGCTCGAGCTGCAGCCCGGGCCCGACACGCACCGCCGCGTCGCGGCGAGCCTCGCCTACCTGAGGGATCGGCCCTGAGCGGCCGCCGGATACCCGTGCGACCCGCCCGGATAGCGAACGGATAGCGCCCTGATGCAGCCTCGGAGCACGAGAGGGGAGAACGCACCGCGTTCCCCGACCGAGGGCGACGATCGCACGCCGCCCGTGCAGAGTCCGAGAGGTGGAGAGAATGATGTTCGAAGCGACCACTGATCGCAGGGCCGTGCACCGGCGGATCGCAGGAGTGGCGACGGCGGCCGCGCTGCTGCTCACCGGGTGCGCCTCCGGGGGCCAGGGCGGCCAGCCCGCGGCGACCGCCACCGCCGGATCGGAGGCCGCCGCCGAGGCGGAATGGGACGACCCGATCTGGGAGGCCTACGGCGAGGAGGGCGAGTACGTCGAGGAGATCGACGGCGTCGCCGACGACTTCCCCGCGCAGTTCCCGCTTCCGGACGGGGAACTCGTCTACTCCAGCGTGGCTCCCGGGGTCTGGGACCTGATCATCGAGACCGACGAACCCGAGCAGCAGGCGGAGCAGCTGGCCGAGCGGATCGGCGAGATCGTTCCGCAGGTCTGGAACGGCCCGCTCCGCGGCGGCGACGAGGGCGAGCGCTGGGGCTTCGCCGATGACGACTTCGTCGTCGCGCTCGAGATGCGGCCCGGTCCCTTCCCGCCGCCGATGGTCGCGATCACCGTCCTCGAGCGGTGACCGGACCCCGTTGACGTGTCGGTCGCACCGACCCACACTGCCATCATGACCGTGTGCGTGCTCGGTCCCCTCGACACCGGCGGGCCGGCGCTCAGTCCGAGGGAGCGGATCATCCTGTCCGCCCTCGTCGTGCGGCGCGCGCGGCCGGTGTCGCCGGACGAGCTGGCCGACGCGTGCTGGGGAGAGCGGCTCCCGAAGACCTGGACGCAGCAGGTGCAGAACGCGATCGCGAGGATCCGCTCCCGTCTCGGCAGGGACGCCGTGCTCACGGTCGGCGGCCGCTACCGACTGGGCATTCCGGACGACGCGGTCGACGTCGTGACGTTCGAGCGCGAGGTGTCCCGTGCGCGGCGATTCGGGTTGGAGGGCGCGCACGACCGCGCCGCTGCCGCCTATCGCCGCGCGCTCGACCTGTGGCGAGGCGACCCCTACCCGGACGTCCCCGACTGGCCGCCCGCGCGCGTCGAGGCGGCGCGCCTGGCCGAGATCCGCGCCGACGCCGAGGAGGAGTTGCTCGACGCGCGACTCCGGCTGGGCGAGGACGCGGCGGTCATCCCGGATGCCGAGCGGATGGTCGGGGAGGCGCCGTTGCGCGAGCACCGTTGGGCCGTCCTCGCCCTCGCGAACTACCGTGCCGGGCGCCAGGCGGAAGCGGTCGGAGTCCTCCGATCCGCGCGCGTGCGGATCGTCGAGGAGCTCGGACTCGACCTCGGCGGCGAGCTCCGCGGCCTCGAGGTCGACATCCTCCGCCACGATCCCGCACTCGAGCCGGACGCAGGACCCACGGGCGGGCTGCCGGACGGCGCGGACGACTCGTGCCCGTACCGCGGACTCGCCGCCTACGACGTCGACGACGCGGCGCTGTTCTTCGGACGCGATCGCGACATCGGTGCGATCATCGCCCGCGTCCGGCCGCTGGCGGTCGTGACCATCGTCGGCCCGAGCGGCTCCGGCAAGTCCTCGGTGCTGCGCGCGGGCGTGGTGCCGCGGTTGCGCGACCAGGGGCGTCGCGTGGTCGTCATCACTCCCGACGAGTCGGGCCTGGCCGACCTCCGGGACACGGTGTCGGGCGAGCCCGCCACGCTCGCGGTGGACCAGGCGGAGGAACTGCTCGAGCTGCCGGACGACGAGCTGCGCGAGCTCGGCGCGCCCATCCGCTCGTGGCTCGATGCCGGCGGCAGCATGGTCCTCACGCTCCGCTCGGACTTCCTCGACCGGGCCAGCGCGGTCCCGGTGATCGGCGCGGCGCTCGGACAGGACGTCTACGTCCTCGCCCCGATGGACGAGGACGGACTCAGGCTCGCGTGCACGGGGCCTGCGGAGGCCGCGGGGCTCTCGCTCGAGACGGGGTTGGTCGAGGTGATCCTGCGCGACGCCGGGCATCGCTCCGCCATCCTCCCGGCCCTGTCGCATGCACTGGCGGCGACGTGGGACCGCCGTGACGGCGCGACCCTCACCCTCGAGGGATACGACGCCGTCGGCGGGATCGCCGGCGCGATCGCCCGTTCGGCGGAGCGGGTGTACGGCGCCCTCGGCACCGAGGGGCGGGAGGTCTGCCGCTCACTCATGATGCGACTCGTCGAGCGCACCCCCGAGGGCGCGACCGTCCGACGCCGCGTGCCGCTGGAGACGCTCGCCGACGGGGCCACGCGTCGCGCCGTCGTCGAGTCCCTCGTCGCGGCGAGGCTGGTCACGATCGACCGCGACTCCGCGATCATCGCCCACGAGGCCGTGGGCCGCGCCTGGCCGCGGCTGGACGCATGGCTCGACGAGGATGCCGGGGACGCCCGGATGCTGCGCCGGACCGAAGCCGCCGCAGCCGCGTGGGACGCGGCCGGACGACCCGACGACGAGCTCATGCGCGGTGCGAGCCTGCAGGCGACCGTGGAATGGCGGGAGCGCGCCGCTCCCGGGCTCACGAGCGCCGAGTCCGACTACGTCGCGGCGTCGCTCGCCGCGCACCGCGATGAGATGCGCGAACTGGCGGAGCGCGCGGAACGGGAGCGAGCGAGCAATCGCAGGCTTCGCGTCGCACTCGCCGTGTCGGCGATCCTCGCGGTGATCGCCGTCATCGCCTCGGGCGTGGCGGTCGTCCGGAGTGCGGACGCCGAGGCCGCCGCCGAGGAGGTCCGCATCGAAGCGCTCACCTCGACGGCCTCGAGTGCGGCGACGGACCGGGAGGTCGCGGCGCTCGTGGCCGCGGAGATCCACCGGCGCTGGCCCGAGGACCCGCGTGCAGCGGTCGCGCTGGAAGGGGCCCTCGGCAACGCGGACGGGCTGGTGCGCACGGTGCGATTCCCCGATGCCGTGAGCGTCGCCGCGGCGGTCGTCCCCGGAACCCGAACGGCCCTCGTCGCCGTCGATCCGGCCGCGGAGGGCGGTGAGGCCGGCGCCGGCCCCGTCACGATGATCCTCGACCTCGCCACCGGGGAGGTCCTGCGCGAACTGGACGTGGACCTGACCTCCCTCGGGGGCGAGGCGGCTCGCAGCGCGAGCCGCTCCGCGGCCCCGTTCCGCCAGGTGATCGTCAGCGAGGACGGATCGACGGCGCTGATCCACACCCGTCGCCCCTCGTCGCCCGAGCCCGAGTCCTGCTGCGTGAGCGACCTCGTCGGGGTGCCGCTGCGGTCGAGCGGGTTCGCGCTCGAGGCGACGACGCTGGGCGTGGACCTCGCCGATCGCCCGGTGCTCGCCCGTGACGGCAGCGCCGCCTACCTGCTCCTGCGGGGCGCCGGCGAGCCGGCGATGATCGAGCTGTCGACCGGCCGCCTCATCCGCCCTCCCGAGGCCGCTGCGGCGTCCGAGCACGGGCTCGGCCTCCAACGGCTGGCGCTCGTCGACGACCGACTGTACGGCGGCGCCCGCGACCACCTCCGTGCCTACGACACCGAGACGCTCGCGCTCACCGACGTCATCGACCTTCCCGTCGAGGGGAACGCCTCGATGACCTCGCTCCTCCTGGCGTCGGACGGGAGCGGCGGACTGCTGGTGATGTCCTCCGACCGGGCGGCGCGGATCCGCGTGCCATCGGGTGACGTGAACTGGGTCCGGACGGACCTCCGATGCCGGACGGTCCTCGTCCCTCCGGCATCGGGCTTCCTCTGCAGCCGCGTCGACGGGATCTGGTCGTACGACCTCGACACCGGGCAGCCGCTCCGCCGGATCCTGGAGCCGCTCCCGTCGTGGACGTCCACGATGGATCGGGTCGCCGGTGCTTCCGAGATCGTGACGGTGACGCGCGATCCCGCCACGATCCGGCGTTGGCGCCCGGACGGAGGGATCGCCGCCCGCGACGTCGAGGGGATGCGCGACGCGGCGTGCGCGCTCGCGTCGCGCCAGCTCACCAGGACCGAATGGGCGGACCACTTCGGGGATGAGCCGTACCGGCGCACCTGCCCCGACGCGCCCTGACCGGTCGCACTCGCCGGTTCACGAGAGCGCGACCGCCTTCGCGGCGCGCTCGCCGGACTCGACGGCGCCGTTCAGGAATCCGAAGTAGTACACGCTCGTGTGCTCGCCCGCGAAGTGCACGTTGCCCTCGGGCACAGCGGCCACGCCGAAGAGCTCGGTGTACTGGCCCGGCCGCTGGCACGTGTACGCGCCCTTGGACCACGGGTTGGCCCGCCAGAAGTCGCGGTACGAGCGACCGGTGTACGCGGCGGTGACGCCGGGGAAGATCGGCTCGAGCTGCGCCAGGTAGTCGTCCACCTGCCCCGCCGGTGCGACGCCGAACGGGTCCCCCTTCCAGGCCTCGACCTGGTCGCCGGCGGGGAAGAAGTTGAACACTCCCGCGGGCAGCGGCTGGTCGGCCGTGTCGTCCCAACCGCACTGGAAGCCCTCCTTGTTCGTGTAGGCCGCGCCGCCGTAGCCCTGCTCGACCCAGGGGCGGCGCGAGAGCTCGACGTGGATCTTCGCGTTCGAGCCGAGGCCGACCTCGGCGATCGCGCGGCGCTTCAACGCCGAGAATCCGGACTGCGAGAGGTCGCAGTCCTTGAGCGTCGTGAACGGCAGCGCCAGGATCGCGCGATCGGCGACCACGTCGACGGTCGAGTTGCCCGAGCGGAAGCCGAGCCGGACCGTGCCGTTCGCGAGCTGCGCGACCGCCACGAGCTCCCGGCCGTACTGCACCGTCCCGGCCGGGAGCTGGTCGATCATCCGCGAGACCAGCAGGTCGTTGCCGCCGCGCACCGAGTACTTCTCGTCCGCGCCGTTCACGGGCGCGAGGCTGTTCTGCGAGTTCCAGCCGAGCAGGTAGACGAGGTTGAGTGCGGACTGCTCGTGTGGTTCGAGGCCGTACTCGGCCATGACGTTCGACTGCATGAGCTTGGCGAACGGGCTCGCGAGGCCGCCCGGGACCTTCTGCTCCAGCCACTCGTCGACGGTCATGTTGTCGAGCGCGACCCCCGCCGCCGTCTGCACGTCGTAGGTCTGGCAGTACGGCGCGGCCGCGAGGTCGGCCTTGAAGGCCTGGTAGACGGCGCCCCAGTCCTCGTTCGCGTCGTCGTAGGGGTAGTCGACGCCGTCGATCCAGTACTTGTCCTCCCAGCCCCGGTAGCTGCCGCCGGCGACGACGTCGAGGCTCAGGCCGAGGTTCGAGGCGAGGTTGCGCGTCGCGTTGTGGTCGGTGTTGATGAGCGCCCCGCCGTGCTCGACGACGAACCCGTTCGAGAAGTGGTCGCGGAGCGACCAGCAGCGGCCGCCGGCGCGGGTGTCCGCCTCGTAGACGGTCGAGGCGATGCCCTTGACCCGCCAGAGCCAGTGCGCGGCGCGAACGCCGGCGAGTCCGGCGCCGACGATGGCGACACGTGGTGCGGCGGGTTTCGCGGCGCTCGCAGCGTGGGCGGGGCCCGCCATGGCGAGTGCGGCGCCCGCGCCGATCGCCGCCCCGCCCCGGAGCAGCGTGCGCCTCGAGAGGCCGGGAGGGCCGTCGTCCGCGCGGCCGAGCACGTCCTCGACGGGAACGCCCGTGCGATCGGATTCGGCGTGCGCACGGATGATGCGTCCGATGCGCGCCGACGCGGGGGTGGTGCCCATTCGTCCTGCCATGATGAGAGCCTCGCAATCCGGTGAAGTGGGGGAGGAGTGCTGCTTAACATGTTGCGTAGTGCCATTGAGCAGCAATCCATGCCCGGCGTCAACACCCGGCCGGGCCGCGGGGGTGATGGCGGTGGGCGATGAGGGCGTCGGCGAGCAGGTCCGGCGGTACCGGACGGCGAGGCGGATGTCGCAGCGCGCCCTCGGCGCGCAGGTCGGGGTCACCTCGGGATTCCTCAGCCAGCTCGAGACCGGCCGCGCGAACGCGAGCGTCGCGACGCTCCGGCGTCTCGCGGACGCGCTCGGCGTGTCGCTCGGCGACCTCGTCGCCCCGGGGCCGGTGCCCGCGGGGCGGGTCGTCCGCGCCCGGCATCGCCGCAGGTTCTCCGCGAGCGGCGGCATGGTGAAGTGGTTCCTCACCGAGCCGCCGCACGGGCACGTCGAGATGTACGCCGTCACGATCGAGCCCGGGGGGTCGACGGGGCCGCGGCAGTACCGCCACGGCGACTCCGAGGAGGTCATCCTCGTGACGCGCGGCCACGTCCACGTCGAACTCGGCGACGAGGCCTACGAACTCGGCACGGGCGACAGCATCGTGTTCGCGAGCAGTACGCCGCACCGCGTCGCGAACACCGCCGACGAGGGTGCCGAGCTGGTCTGGGTGAACTCGCCGCCGACGCCCGAGTGAGCCGCGCCGCTGTGCGGCTCAGTCCTCGTGGTGCAGGTGGTCGCGGTGCTTGTCGGCCTGGTGCGTCGCGGTCGACACGTCGATCGGGCCGGTGACCGAGCGCTCGTCGACCCAGCACTCGATGCCGGAGACATCCGGGAGCAGGTCGCGCGTGAACACGGGATCGCGCCCGTGCCGTCGCTGGCTCGTGTAGTCGCGGAGGAGGCGGAACGCGATGCCCGAGAGCAGCGCGATGGCGATGAGGTTCACGATCGCCATGAGGCCCATGACCCCGTCGGCGGTGTTCCAGACGAGGTCGGATGCGGCGACCGAGCCGACGAAGATCGCCACGACGACGAGCGAGCGGTAGGTCGTGAGCAGCCACGGCTTCGGCGAGATGAACTCGATGTTCGACTCGCCGTAGTAGTAGTTCCCGAGGATCGAGCTGAACGCGAGCAGGAACACGACGATCGTGAGCAGGATGCTCGCCCACGGCCCGAGGTTGGCGACCATCGCGTCCTGCGTGAGGCCGATGCCGCGTTCCGCGCCTGCGAGGTCGGGGTTCGAGACGAGGATGATGAACGCGGTGATCGTGCACACGAGGAACGTGTCGAAGTAGACGCCGAGCGTCTGCACGAGTCCCTGCTTGACCGGGTGGGTGACCGCGGCGCTCGCGCCGGCGTTCGGGGCCGAGCCGAGGCCCGCCTCGTTCGAGAACATGCCGCGCTTGACGCCCGTGAGGATGATCGTGCCGAGCGTCGCGCCGACGACCTCGTTGAAGCCGAACGCCTCCGTGAAGATCGAGGCGAACACCTCGGGCAGCCGGGTGATGTTCATCGCGACGATGATGAGCCCGACGAGCAGGTAGAGCAGCGCCATGGCGGGCACGACGGCCTGCGTGACGTGGGCGATGCGGCGGACGCCGCCGAACACGACGAGCCCGGTGAGCACGGCGAGGACCGCTCCGGCGACCCACGCGATCCACTCGCCGCCGCCGTCGGGCGCGACCGCGCCCGTCAGCGACGCGCTGATCGTGTTCGCCTGCAGCGACGAGAACGCGAACGGGAAGCAGACGATGAGGATGACCGCGAAGAGGATGCCGGCCCAGCGGGCCTTGAGCCCCCGCTCGATGTAGTACGCGGGGCCGCCGCGGAATCCGTCCTTGTCGCGCACCTTGAACAGCTGGCCGAGGCTCGACTCCACGAAGGCCGACGCGCCGCCGATGAAGGCCATGAGCCACATCCAGAAGATCGCACCGGGCCCGCCGATCGCGATCGCGGTGCCGACGCCCGCGATGTTGCCGACGCCCACGCGCGATGCCGCGGAGATCGTGAACGCCTGGAACGCGGAGACCGACTGCGGCTCGCCCGACTCGTCGCGCGGGGTCTTGTCCGTGAGGGTCCGGAACATCTCGGGGATGAGGCGGAACTGCACGACGCCGGAGCGCACCGTGAAGTAGAGGCCGAGCAGCACCACGACGGGCAGCACGATCCAGGTCCAGAGCGTGTCGCCCGCAGCGAGCACGAGGTCGTTGAGCGCGTCCATCCCGCAAGCATGGCAGTCGCTGCGAGGGAACCTCGGGAACCCGGTTCGATCGGCGTGGTCGCGGCGATGACGACGTCGTCGGCGCGTTCGGACGGAGCCCGTGTCATCCGCTACGCTTGAGTGTTCCGCCCGAGAGGGGGAGGCGGACCGAGAGCTGAATAGAGGAGGCCGTAATGGACATCGACCTCAGCGTGCTCCGCATGATGGAGCGCGAGAAGGAGATCCCGTTCGACGAACTGGTGCAGATCATCGAGCAGGCGATCCTGATGGCCTACCTCAAGCACACCAACCCCGGCCAGCACGGCCACGCGAACCCGAAGGGCGCACGCGCGCACCTCGACCGGAAGACCGGTCACGTCTCGGTCTTCGTCCCCGAGTACGACGAGGAGGGGAACGTCGTCGGCGAGGCCGAGGACTCCCCGAGCGACTTCGGCCGCATCGCCGCCTTCGCCGCGAAGCAGGTCATCAACCAGCGCCTGCGCGACATCGCCGACGACGCCGTCCTCGGCGAGTTCCGCGGGCGCGAGGGCGACATCGTCGCGGGCGTCATCCAGCAGGGCCCCAACCCTCGCATGGTGCACATCGACCTCGGCACCGTCGAGGCGATCCTGCCGCCCGAGGAGCAGGTGCCCGGTGAGGAGTACCCGCACGGCCAGCGCATCCGCGTCTACGTCACGAGCGTCGCCAAGGGTGCGAAGGGGCCGTCGATCACGGTCTCGCGCACGCATCCCGCCCTCGTCCGCAAGCTCTTCGCCCTCGAGGTGCCGGAGATCGCCTCCGGCGTCGTCGAGATCGTCTCGCTCGCGCGCGAGGCCGGACACCGGACGAAGATCGCGGTCCGCGCGAACCAGCCCGGCGTCAACGCGAAGGGCGCCTGCATCGGCGAGCTCGGGCAGCGCGTCCGCGCGGTCACCGCCGAGCTCGGCAGCGAGAAGATCGACATCGTCGACTGGAACGAGGACCTCTCGACGTTCGTCGCATCGGCGCTGTCGCCGGCGAAGGTGACGAGCTCCTTCGTGATCGACGAGGGCACCCGTGCCGTGCGAGCCCTGGTGCCCGACTACCAGCTCTCGCTGGCCATCGGCAAGGAGGGCCAGAACGCCCGCCTCGCGGCCAAGCTCACGGGCGCGAAGATCGACATCCAGCCGGATTCGATCCTCGACCAGGCGTGAGGCTCGCCGACCGCCCGGGCGGCGGTCGGAAGACGCCCAGCGTGGAGGTGTAAGATGGATCCGGTCAGAACGTGCATCGGATGCCGTTCGCGCGCCCCGCGGTCCTCGCTTCTGAGGGTCGTCGCCCAGCACACCAGAGTCCTCGCCGATACGTCGGCGGTGCTCCCCGGGCGTGGCGCATGGCTGCATCCGACGCTCGAGTGCTTCCGACTCGCCCAGCGACGGCGCGCCTTCGGGCGCGCGCTTCGCGTGAGCGGCGAGCTGGACACTTCCGATGTAGAGAACAGGCTGAACGGCTAATGGACAACTCATGAGCGGCTCGAAATGAGACCCGTCCGCCATTGATGGTCCGCCCCTGTCCCGGGGTCGGACCCGGAACAGGAGAGAAGTGGCTGCCAAACCACGCGTACACGAGATCGCCAGTGAACTCGGCGTCGACAGCAAGGTCGCGCTCGAGAAGCTGAAGGAGATGGGCGAATACGTCAAGGGCCCGTCGTCCTCGATCGAACCCCCCGTCGCACGTCGCCTCCGGGCCGCCCTCGAGGGCGCCGGCGCGGCGAGCAAGCCGGCCGCGGCACCCAAGCCCGCCGGCGCGAAGCCCGGCCCCAAGCCGGCGCCGAAGCCCGCGGCCGCGCCGCCGGCCGACGCTCCCATGAGCGTCGCCGAGCGCCAGGCCGAGGCCGAGAAGAGGGCCGCGGCCGCGGCCGCGGAGAAGTCGACGCCCGAGAAGGCTCCCGCCCCGGCGGCGTCCGCCGAGACTGCTGCGCCGTCGGCGCCGCGCCCCGGTTCCGCGCCGAAGCCCGGTGCGCCGAAGCAGGCCGACGTCGCGCGCCCGGGTGCGCCGAAGCCCGGCCAGAGCGCACCGCGCCCGGGCGGACCCCGCCCCGGTGCACCGCGTCCGGGCAACAACCCCTACTCGAGCTCTCAGGGCATGGGCCAGCGCCCGAGCCAGCCGCGTCCGGGCAACAACCCGTTCTCGAGCTCCCAGGGCATGGGCCAGCGCCCGACCCCCGGCAACATCCCGCGGCCCCAGCCCCCGCGTCCCGGTTCGCCGCGCCCCGGCGCGCCGCGTCCGGGCGGTGGCGGCGGCGGTCGTCCCGGCGGCTTCCAGCGCCCCGGCGGCGGCGGTGGCGGCGGTCCGCGTCCCGGCGGCGCCGGCGGCGGCTTCCGTCCGGGCGGAGCGCCCGGTGGCGGCTTCGGCGGTCCGCGCCCCGGCGGTGGCGGCGGCCGTGGTCGCGGCCCCGGCGGCGGCACCGCGGGTGCCTTCGGTCGCGGCGGCGGCAAGAGCAAGGCCCGCAAGTCCAAGCGGACGAAGCGGCAGGAATTCGAGATGCGGGAGGCCCCGTCGCTCGGCGGCGTGAGCGTCCCGCGCGGCGACGGCAACACCGTCATCCGCCTGCGCCGCGGTGCCTCGATCTCCGACTTCGCAGACAAGATCGACGCGAACCCCGGTTCGCTCGTCACCGTGCTGTTCCACCTCGGTGAGATGGCGACGGCGACGGAGTCGCTCGACGAGGCCACCTTCGAGGTGCTCGGCGCCGAGCTCGGCTACAAGATCCAGGTCGTCTCCCCCGAGGACGAGGACAAGGAGCTCCTCGAGGGCTTCGACATCGACCTCGACGCCGAGGAGGCGGAGGAGTCCGACGAGGACCTGCAGGCGCGTCCGCCGGTCGTGACCGTCATGGGCCACGTCGACCACGGTAAGACGCGACTGCTCGACGCCATCCGCAACGCGAACGTCGTCGCGGGCGAGGCCGGCGGCATCACCCAGCACATCGGTGCGTACCAGGTGCACACCGAGCACGACGGGATCGACCGCGCCATCACCTTCATCGACACCCCGGGTCACGAGGCGTTCACCGCCATGCGTGCCCGTGGTGCGCAGGTGACCGACATCGCGATCCTCGTGGTCGCGGCCGACGACGGCATCATGCCCCAGACGGTCGAGGCGCTGAACCACGCGCAGTCGGCGAACGTGCCGATCGTGGTCGCGGTGAACAAGATCGACAAGCCCGACGCCAACCCGGCCAAGGTGCGCCAGCAGCTCACCGAGTTCGGGCTCGTGGCCGAGGAGTACGGCGGCGACGTCCTGTTCGTCGACGTCTCGGCACGCGAGAACATCGGCATCCAGGACCTGCTCGACGCGGTGCTCCTCACCGCCGACGCCGGTCTCGACCTGCGCGCCAACCCCGACAAGGACGCGCGAGGCGTGGCCATCGAGGCCAAGCTCGACAAGGGGCGTGGCGCCGTGGCGACCGTGCTCATCCAGTCGGGCACGCTGAAGGTCGGCGACGCGATCGTCGCGGGAACGGCCTACGGCCGCGTCCGTGCGATGACCGACGAGAACGGCGACTCGGTCGCCGCGGCGACCCCGTCGCGTCCGGTCCAGGTCCAGGGCCTCTCGAGCGTCCCGCGCGCCGGCGACACCTTCCTCGTCACCGAGGAGGACCGCACCGCACGCCAGATCGCCGAGAAGCGCGAGGCCGCGGAGCGCAACGCGCAGCTGGCCAAGGCCCGCAAGCGCATCTCGCTCGAGGACTTCACGCGTGCGCTGGAAGAGGGCAAGGTCGAGGCGCTCAACCTCATCATCAAGGGCGACGTGTCGGGTGCCGTCGAGGCGCTCGAGGAGTCGCTGATGAAGATCGACGTCGACGACTCGGTCCAGCTGCGCATCCTCCACCGCGGTGTGGGTGCCGTCACCGAGAGCGACATCGACCTCGCCACGATCGACAACGCGATCGTGATCGGGTTCAACGTCCGCCCCGACGTGAAGGCGCGCGAGCGCGCCGCCCGCGAGGGCGTCGACGTGCGCTTCTACAACGTCATCTACAACGCGATCGACGACATCGAGAACTCGCTCAAGGGCATGCTCAAGCCCGAGTTCGAAGAGGTGCAGTCGGGTGTGGCCGAGATCCGCGAGGTGTTCCGCTCCTCGAAGTTCGGCAACATCGCCGGTGTCATCGTGCGGTCGGGAACGATCACGCGCAACGCCAAGGCGCGCGTCATCCGCGACGGCGTCGTGGTCGGCGACAACCTCGCGATCGAGTCGCTCCGCCGGTTCAAGGACGACGTCACCGAGGTCCGCACGGACTTCGAGGCGGGCATCGGCCTCGGCAAGTACAACGACATCCAGGTCGGCGACGAGATCGAGACCATCGAGATGCGCGAGAAGCCGCGGGCCTAGGCCCTCGGTGCGGGGCCCCGTTCGTCGACGCGATGAGCGGGGCCCCGACCCCTCCACCAGAACCGAAGGAACCGCACCGGGCGACGCCGCAGTCGCGGCATCCGGAGCGGAACGGAAAGGCAGGCCATCATGGCCGATCCGCAGCGGGCCAGGAAGCTGGCCGACCGCATCAAGGAGATCGTGGCGCGTCGCCTCGACAAGGGCCTCCGCGACCCGCGCCTCGGGTTCGTCACGATCACCGACGTCCGTGTCACGGGCGACCTCCAGCACGCCAGCATCTTCTACACCGTGTACGGCACCGACGAGGAGCGCCGCGACTCGGCGCTCGCACTGAAGGCCGCCACCGGCATGCTGCGCAGCGAGGTCGGACGCAACATCACGGCCCGGCTCACCCCGACGCTCGAGTTCATCGCGGACGCGATCCCCGAGAACGCCCAGCACATCGAGGAACTGCTCCGCGAGGCGCGCGAGCGCGACGCCGAGACCTCGGCGCTCGCGGCCGGCGCCCAGTACGCCGGCGACGCGGACCCGTACCTCAGCCCGCGCGACCTCGACGAGGACGAGGACGAGGTCGACGAGGAGTCCGCGGCGCGCTGATCGCGTCGCGATCGCCTGCGCGATCACGATCGACGGTCGGCCGCCCCGCGCGGCCACGGCGCCGCCGAGCTGCGAGACGGATGCCCCGGGGCCGACGCCCCGGGGCATCCGGCGTCCGCGCGCCACGCCGATGGCCCCACGGCCCTGTCGTGGGCCGCGGCGCCCGGGTACACTTCGGGCGTCGGCGGTACCCGGTCGACGACCCGAATGGGTGGTCCCGGCGTGCCGACGGGAGGAGATCGCATGACGAGCGCCGCACGACCGGTCATCCTCGTGGTCGCACGGGACGTCGGCGCGCGCACCTCCGTCGTGACCGAGCTCGAGCGCCGCTACCGAGTCGACTACGCCGTCGTCGCCGCGAACGACGAGCAGGAGGCCGCCGCCCGCATCGACGAACTCGCCGACGGAGGCGGCCAGCTCGCGCTGATCCTCGCCGACCGCGCGGGCGACCTCGACGGGCGGACCGTGTTCTCCCACGCCCGACGCCGGTTCCCCGACGTCCGCCGCGGACGGCTCATCGAGTGGGGGCAGTGGGGCGATGCCGCCGTGCGCGAGGAGATCCTCTCGCTCATGGCCGCCGCCGAGCTGGAGTACTACGTGATCCGCCCGTGGCACTCGCCCGACGAGTACTTCCACCGCACGATCACCGAGTTCCTGCTCGAGTGGGAGCGCTCGATCGGACTGCGGCCCAGGGAGGTCGCGGTGATCGGGAAGGCCGGACTGCCGCGCACGCACGAGCTTCGGAGCCTCCTCGCCCGCGGCGGCATTCCGCACGAGTGGCTCGAGCCCGACTCGGATGCCGCGCGCGAACGGCTGGCGGCGGTCGGCGTCGAGGACGAGGTGCCGGACGTGCCCGTCGTGCTGCTCCTCGACGGCCGGGTGCTGCGCGACCCGGGCAACGCCGAGCTGGCGGCCGCCTACGGGCTCACCACGACGCTCGACGGGGAGGCCGACGTGGTCGTGGTCGGCGCCGGGCCCGGGGGACTCGCCGCGGCGGTCTACGCGGCCTCGGAAGGACTGGACGTCCTCGTGGTGGAGCGGGAGTCGATCGGAGGGCAGGCCGGCTCGAGCTCCCTGATCCGCAACTACCTCGGCTTCTCGCGCGGCATCTCGGGCTCGGAGCTCGCCCAGCGGGCGTACCAGCAGGCATGGGTGTTCGGCGCGCGCTTCGCGCACGCGCGCGAGGCGGTCGGGATCGAGCGCGACGGCGACGGATTCCGGGTGCGCGTCGCGCCGGAGGACTGCATCCGCTGCTCGTCGATCGTGCTCGCGACCGGCGTGTCGTACCGACGCCTCGACGTCGACGAGCTGAAGCCGTTCGAGGGCGCCGGCGTCTACTACGGCGCCTCCGCGATCGAGGCGCAGGGCATGGTGGGACGACACGTCACGATCATCGGCGGCGGCAACTCCGCCGGACAGGCGGCGCTGCACCTGGCCCGGTACGCGGCATCCGTCACGGTCCTCGTGCGCGGCACCGGGCTGGCGGCCAGCATGTCGCAGTACCTCATCGACCAGCTCGTCGCGCAGGGCGTCGCCGTGCGGACGCGCGCCCAGGTCGTCGGCGGGGGCGGCGACGGCGTGCTGGAGCGGATCCGCGTGCGGGATCGCGACACGGGGGAGGAGCGCGACGTGGAGTGCGGCGGGCTCTTCGTGCTGATCGGCGCGGCGCCGCGCACCGAGTGGCTGCCGCCCGAGATCCTGCGCGACCGCTGGGGATACGTGCTCACGGGGCCGGAGGTCGTCGCCGAGGGGGAACGGGCGAACTGGCCCCTCGAGCGCGAGCCGTTCCCGCACGAGACGAGCGTGCCCGGCGTGTTCGCCGTCGGCGACGCACGTCGCGGTTCGGTCAAGCGCGTCGCCTCGGCGGTGGGGGAGGGCTCGGTCGTGGTGTCGTCGGTGCACCGGCGCATCGCGGAGGTCGAGACCGGTGCGGTCGAGCCGCCGGCCACGGCGACGCCGGTCGCGGCGAAGCTGCCCGCGGTCCCGCCGGCGCCCGCACCCTCGCAGGCGCCCGCATCCCCTGAGGCCGGCACGGCCGAGCCGGCGGCGCGACCCGGCGCGGGGGCGTCCGGGCCGTGACCGACCTCGCGCCCGGCACCGGTCCGACGGCACCGCCGCCGACCGCCGGGCGCGTCGCGTGGACGACCGTGATCCTCGCGATCCCGCTCGCGGGCCTCGCCCTCCTGATCGCCCGGCCCACGCTCGACCTCGAGTGGGAGCACCAGCCGACGCACTTCTGGCTCGTGCTCGCCGCCGGCGCCATCAATGCGGCGCTCGCCTGGGCGGTCGCCGCCGCGGCACGGCTGCGACACGACGCGCGCCTGGTGCTCGTGTCGCTGTCGTTCCTCGCCGCGGCGGGATTCCTCGCCCTCCACGCGCTCGCCACGCCGGGCGTGCTCCTGTCGGGCAGCAACACGGGGTTCGCCCTCGCAACGCCGGTCGGCCTCACGATCGCCGCGGTGTTCGCCGCCTGGTCGAGCGCCGACCTCGACGGGGCGCACGGCGCCCGGGTGCTGCGGCTGGCGCCGTGGCTCGTGGCCGCGCTCGTCGGGGTGATGCTGCTCTGGGCGGTCGCATCGCTGCTCGAGGCCGGACCGCTCGCCGCCCCGCCGCCCGAGCGCATGACGGGCCCGTTCGTCGTGCTCGCGATCGTCGGCCTCGCCTGCTACGCCTTCGCGGTCATCAGGTACCTCCGGATGCCGCGGCACGCCGCCTCGCCGCTGCCGCTCGCGTTCGCCGCGGCGTTCACCCTCCTCGCCGAGGCCGAGATCGCGGTCGTGTTCGGCCGCAACTGGCACCTGTCGTGGTGGGAGTGGCACGTGCTCATGCTCGCCGCCTTCGTCCTCATCGTGGTCGCGGCGCAGCGGTCGTGGCGCGAGGAGCGCTGGTCGGGCCTCTACACGCGCGACACCGCCGCGGGGGAGCGCGAGGTGTCGGTGCTCTTCGCCGACCTCGCCGGCTTCACGAGCTTCTCGGAGGCGCACGACCCGGCAGAGGTCACCGCGACGCTCAACGCCTACTTCACCGATGTGATCCCGCCCCTCGTGGAGCGGTTCGGTGGCCGCGTGGACCGGCTGATCGGCGACGCGGTCATGGTCGTGTTCGAGGATGGCGCGACCGGCTCGTCGCACGCTCGGCGGGCGGCGGGCGCGGCGCTCGCGCTCCAGCAGGCCGCGGTCGCGGTGCAGGACGAGCATCCGGACTGGCCGCGGTTCAGGGTCGGCGTGAACTCGGGAGTGGCGAACGTCGGCATCCTCGGCACGGGTGGCGGCCGCACGTACACCGTCATCGGCGACGCCGTGAACGTGGCCTCCCGGCTCGAGGGGTCGGCTCCCGTGGGCGGGGTCGCGATCGGCGCGGAGACGGCCAGGCGCCTCGGCGGATCGGCCGTCCTCCGGCCCCTCGGCGCACTCCAGGTGAAGGGCCGTCAGGCCCCGGTCGAGGCCTTCGAGCTGCTCGGTCTGGACGACGCGTAGCGGCACGTCCGCGAACGCGGCCCCGACGGCGAGCGGTCCGGTCGACCGGTCAGGCCTCGGGCAGCGCGAGCCCGCCGTCGACGCGCGCCGCCAGGCCATCGGCGACGAGTCCGTCGACGGCCCGCGCCAGCCGATCCGGATCCGCGACGACGCGTGCGAGCTCGCCGTGGGGGACGGGACGATGGGCGGCGCGCAGCTCGCGCATCACCAGTCCTCGTGCCTCGCGGTCGCTGCCGGCGAAGCGGGCCTGCCGCGCGCGTCGAGGTCCGTCGTAGGCGGGGTAGCTCGCCGCCCGCCACGCGCAGTGCGGGGCGATCGGGCAGTCGTCGCATCGCGGCGCCCGTGCGGTGCACACGGTGGCTCCGAGCTCCATGGCGCCGGCGTTGAACACGCGCGCCGCGGCGTGGTCGTCGGGCAGGAGTGCGTCCATCGCGTCGAGGTCGCGCCTCGTCGCCGGCGGTCCGGCCTCGGCGATGCCGTCGACCGCGCGGGCGATCACGCGGCGCGTGTTGGTGTCGACGACGGGGTGCCGCTCGCCGAACGCGAAGGCCGCGATCGCGCGCGCCGTGTACGGCCCGATGCCCTGCAGCGCGAGGAGCGCATCGAGATCCCGAGGCACGTCGCCGCCGTGGCGTTCCACGATCTCGGTGGCGGCGCGGTGCAGCCACAGCGCGCGGCGCGGGTACCCGAGTCGATCCCACATCCGCACGGCCTCCGACGGCGGCGCGGCTGCGAGGTCCGCGGGCGTCGGCCAGCGGCGCATCCACTCCTCCCAGCGCGGCTGCACGCGCGCGACCTGGGTCTGCTGGAGCATGAACTCGCTGACGAGCACCGCCCACGGCGAGACGTCCGCGGCGCGCCAGGGCAGCGGCCGGGCGGCCCCGGCGAACCACCGGTTCACCGCCTCGGCGATCGCGTCGGCCGGCGCGGCGTCCGTGGGTCGGGCGAGGGTCGGCATCCGTCCAGCGTACGGCGGCCGGTCGGTCGACGCGGTCGAGGCGGGCGACGTACGCTCGGAGCATGCGCCTGGTCACCACGCCTCGTGTGGCGTTCCTCCGCGAGGTCGCCGACGAGTTCCTCGCCCGCACGGGCCGCGGGCGGGTGATCGTCGCGATCGACGGTCCGCTCCGGAGCGGGAAGACGCAGCTCGGCGACGACCTGGCCGACGTGCTGAGGGAGCGCGACCGCTCGGTCTTCCGGGCGAGCGTGGAGGACTTCCACCGGTCGCGCGACGCCCAGGCGGAGTACGGGCCCGACACGCCCGAGCGCTACTGGCGCTACGGCATCGACGAGTCGCTCCTGCTGCGCACGCTCGTCGAGCCGTTCCGCATGGCCGGGTCGACGGCGTTCGTGACGCGCGGGTTCGACCTCGCGAGGGACGCCTGGGTCGAGCCGAGGTGGCGCACGGGCCCCGCCGACGCGATCCTCGTCCTGGACGGCCGGTTCCTGCTGCGGGAGCGCCTGCGCGACGAGTGGGACATCGCGATCGCGGTCGACGGCGAGCCCGCGGATGCCGCGGACCGCATCGCGTATGCGTCGAGCGACCCGAGGACGGTCGCATCCATCGTCATCGACCTCGCAGACCCGGCGCATCCGCGCCGCGGGGCGGCGGGTCGCGTCGGCGACGAGGACGGGCCGGCCGACGAGGCGTGGGCGGACGCGGCCGGCGCGCGGCCCGACGCCGACTGACGCGGGGGCCCGTCAGTCCGAGTTCGACGGGCGCGGGTCGGATGCTCCGTCGCCCTCCGGCACGGACCGAGACGTGTCGTCGGCACGTGCAGACGGTTCGGGGGTGGACCTCGACGCCCGCCTCCGTCGCATGACGAGCCGGCCGACCAGCCCGATCACGGCGACGACGACCGCGACGACGAGCGGCGGAGCGACGATCTCGGGCAGCGTCGTCGCCGATCGGAAGACGCCCGAGGCGTACTCGATCATCTCGTCGGGGCGCCGCGCCAGGACCCGGCTGCCGGCCGCGCTCGAGACCGCCGTGACGAGGGCCGGCCCGATCCAGAGCACGGTGAGCGCGACGAGGGCCGCGAGGACGCGCCCGACGGTGCCGATCCCGCCCCACGCGATCGCGGCGCCGACGAGCACGGCCGGCAGCCACCGGAGCGCGAACAGCACGGGTTCGGCAGCCGGCCCGCCCACCGCGGGATCGGGGAGGAGCAGTCCGCCCAGCCAGGACGACGACAGCACGGCGGCGACGGAGAGCCCGATGACGGCGCCGGCGCGGGGCGCCGCGGCGACGAGGACCAGGACGCCGACGCCGATGAGGTTCGCGAGCACCGCGACCGCGACCAGCGCCGCGACGTACAGGTCGGACTCGAACCGCTCCTGGAGCCCCCCGCGCACGACCGTCGTGGTCTGGACGATCGACGTCGCCTGCACCGCGAGGAGCCCGACGAGGATCCAGGCGACGCCGAACCGACGCTGCCGCGGCCGCGTCGCTCGCGCGGTGATGCCCGCGACCGCTGCGCCGACGATGAGCAGCGCGGCGATGCGCGTCAGGAAGTACTGGCTGAACGGCAGGAGTGCGAGCGGGTAGTCCTCGGGCAGGGCGTCCGTCGCCCAGAGGTTCTGCAGCGGCAGCCGCATTCCGTCGAGGAGCCACGGAAGCAGCCCGATGACCGCGGCCGCGGCGCCGATGAGCAGGCACACCCACCACCGGAGCGGGCGGGACCCGGCGTCGGCCGTCGCGCCCACCTCCGGGTCGCGGGTCCTCCGCTCGGCCGGGCGGGGTTCGGTGGCGGTGTCGTCGGGTTCCACGGCGGCTCGCTTCGGTCGGTCGTTCCGGTCGGATGCAGTGGCACCCTAGCGGCGTCGCGTCGTCGACGCCTCAGCCCGCGCCGACCTCTTCCAGGGCCGCGGCGACCCGTTCGGCCGGCAACGGGGCGCCCGATGCCTCGACCTCGTGCACCAGCGCGGTCAGCGCGCGATTCACGGGGGCGTCGACGCCGGCCGCCCGCGCCTCGCGGACGACCGCCCCGTTCAGGAAGTCCACCTCGGTCGGCTGCCCGCGCCGGAGGCTCTGCTGCGTGGAACCGAGGTTCGGCACCGACCCCATCCGCACGCGCATCGACCAGGGCAGGACCTGCGCGAGCCCGAGCGGCAACCGCGCGAACGCGCGCAGGCGCCGATCCCCGAGACCCTGCAGCGAGCCGAAGCGGATGCCGCGGGCGATCCCGACGCGAACGCACTCGCGCATGGACGCGGCGACCACCCGCCGCAGCGAGGGGTCGTCCACCACGTCCTGCACGCTCCGACCGACGATCGCGGGGACCGCGTTCAGCATGTTGACGACGAGCTTCGTCCACTGCGCACCGCGGAAGTTCGCCACCGCGACGACGGGCACCGCCTCCGAGATGAGCGAGGCGACGCGGCGCACCTCGGCGTCGGGCGGCCCGTCGCCCCGGCCGAGGTAGCTGGCCGCGGCCGTGGTGACCCGCACCGAACCGGGCTCGGTGTAGTTCGCGGCGATGATCGAGAGCATGCCCATGCACGCCGAGCGCGGCAGGAGCCGCTCGGCCGTCGCGACGCCGTCGAGGCCGTTCTGCACCACCACGACGGGCACCCCGTCGATGACCGCTCCGTTCGCCACGATCGCCGCCGCGGCATCCTGCGCCTTGGTGCACACGAGCACCAGGTCGGGCCGCACGGTCAGGCGGTCGGCGACCGCCGGGTGCACGTGCGCGTCGCCGTACCCGCCCGACAGGCGGATGCCGCCCGCGCGGATCGCCTCGAGGCCCGCGCCGCGAGCCGTCACCTCCACGTCGTGCCCCGCGCGTGCGAGGAGGGCGGCGAAGGTGCCGCCGAGCGCTCCCGCGCCGATGATGCCGATCCTCACCGGTCCAGCGTAGGGCGACCGAGCGGCGCGGGTGGTTCGCGCTGTTAGCCTGTACGGCGTGAACAGCGGCATCCTCCTCGTCGACAAGCCGCAGGGGATGACCAGCCACGACGTCGTCGCCCGCGTGCGGCGCCTCGCCGGGACCCGCAAGGTCGGCCATGCCGGCACGCTCGACCCGATGGCGACCGGGCTGCTCCTGCTCGGGATCGAGACGTCGACGAGGCTCCTCCACCACCTCGTCGGACTCGACAAGGAGTACCTCGCGACCGTTCGCCTCGGCTGGGGCACGACGACCGATGACGCCGAGGGCGAGGCGCTGCCCGCGGCATCCGCCGACGCCGTCGCCGCGATCGCGCGCGAGGCCGTCGAGGCCGGGATGGCCGAGCTCACCGGCACGATCGACCAGGTCCCGAGCGCGGTCAGCGCCGTCAAGGTCGACGGCAAGCGGGCCTACCAGCGCGTGCGCGACGGCGAGGCGGTCGAGCTCGCCGCCCGGACGGTGACCGTGTCGGCGTTCGAGCTGCTCGACGTGCGCGAGGGCGCCGGATGGCTCGACCTCGACGTTCGGGTCGCCTGCTCGTCGGGCACCTACGTGCGCGCGCTCGCGCGCGACCTCGGCGCCGCGCTCGGCGTCGGCGGGCACCTCACCGCGCTCCGACGGACGCGCATCGGCCGGTTCGACGTCTCCGAGGCCGGCCCGCTCGAGGGGCTCGACGTCGCGGCGGCGCGACTCACGCCGGCCGAGGCCGCCAGGCTCGTGCTCCCCGCGATCGAGGTCGACGCGGACGCCGTGCGCGACCTCCGCCACGGCAAGCGCATCGGCGCCGTCGAGGCTGCCGCGGCCCTGCCGGGCGGCGCGCCGATCGCCGCCGTCGGCCCGGGCGACGTGCTCGTCGCGATCGTCGAACGCCGCGGCCCGCAGCTCAAGGTCGTCACCGGGTTCCCCGCCGAGGAGGGCGCATGATCGAGTGGTTCGCGTACGCGCAGGTCGCCGTGGCGGTCGTCGCGGGCCTGCTCTGCCTCGTGCTCGGGCTCGCAGGCCGGGTCCCGAACGACCTGGTCCTCGGCTCGCTCGCACTCGTCGAACTGCTGCTCATCGGCCAGGTCGTCACCGCGCTCGTCGCGCCCGCCGTCGGCAACCCGCCGACCGGCAGCCTGCTGGAGTTCTGGGTGTACCTCGTCAGCGCCGTGCTGCTGCCGCCCGCGGCGGCGCTCTGGGCGCTCATCGACCGGGGCCGCTGGGCGACCGTCGTGTGCGGCGTCGCATCGCTCGCCGTCGCGGTCATGGTCTACCGCATGCTGCAGATCTGGACCGTGCAGCAGGCGTGAGGCTCGGTCTGGGAGAATCGAACGACATGAACGAGACATCCACCGCCCCTTCCGACGCGCGTCGCCGGGGGCGACTCAGCGGCGTCGGCCGGGTGCTCGTCGCCGTGTACGGCGTGCTCGCGCTCGCCGCGACCGGGCGCTCGCTCGTGCAGATCATCGAGAGGTTCGACGAGGCGCCCGTCGCCTACGCGCTCTCCGCGCTCGCCGCCGTCGTCTACATCCTCGCGACGGTCGCGCTCGTCATGCCCGGTCGTGCGTGGTACCGCATCGCGTGGGCGACGATCGTGTTCGAGTTCACGGGCGTGATCGTGGTGGGGCTGCTCAGCGTCCTCCGTCCCGACCTGTTCCCGCACGACACGGTGTGGTCGTGGTTCGGTCGCGGGTACCTGTTCATCCCGCTCGTGCTGCCGCCGCTCGGCATGTGGTGGCTCGCGCGCCATCCGGTGCGGGATGTCGCGGCCGACACCGCAGGCGACGTCCGGCGCCGCCGGGTCGACGCCGAGGGGCGCGCGTGAGGACGTTCGCGGGGATCGAGTCCGTCCCCGCCCACTACGGTCCCTCCGCCGTGACGATCGGCAAGTTCGACGGCGTGCACCAGGGGCATCGGGCGGTGATCGCGAAGCTCCGCGAGATCGCCGAGTCGCGTCACCTCGAGGCGGTGGCGATCACGTTCGACCGCCACCCCGCGGCCTTCCACGCACCCGACCGCTGTCCGCCGCAGCTCGTGAGCACGCGGCAGAAGCTCGAGCTCCTCGCGACCACCGGCCTCGACGCGACGGTGCTGCTGCACTACGACGGCGCACTGGCGTCGAACTCGGCCGAGGCGTTCGTTCGCCGCTTCCTGGTCGACGCGCTGGACGCGCGCGTGCTGCTCGTCGGCCACGACTTCCGGTACGGCGCGGGCAACGAGGGCGACGTCGAGATGCTCCGCCGCCAGGGCGAGGAGCACGGGTTCGAGGTCGTCGTCGTCGAGGACGTGATGCCCGAGGGCGGCCGCCGCGTGTCGTCGACCTGGATCCGCGAACTGCTCGAGGCGGGCGACGTCGAGCACGCCGCCGAACTGCTGGGCCACGTGCCGACCGTGAGCGGGCTCGTGGTGCACGGCTTCAAGCGCGGCCGCGAGCTCGGCTACCCGACGGCCAACCTCGCACTCGACTCCGAGGGGTTCGTCCCCGGCGACGGCGTCTACGCCGGATGGCTCATCGACGGCGGGGTGCGCTATCCCGCCGCGATCTCGGTGGGCGACAACCCCACGTTCGAGGGCGTGCCGAAGAAGCAGGTCGAGGCGTACGTGCTCGATCGCGACCTCGACCTCTACGACCATGTCGTCGGGGTCGAGTTCGCCCACCGCATCCGCGGCATGGAGAAGTTCGACGGCATCGACGCGCTCATCGTCCAGATGGGCCGCGACGTGGACCGGGCGCGCGAGCTGATCGACTGAGCGCGGCCGGGCGCGCTCAGTCCCGGGGGGTCGTCCGATCGGCGTCGGTCGGCGGGTGGGGCGCCGCGGCTCCGATGCCCGTCAGGAACCGCAGCATCCCGTGCGCCGTGTCGACCAGCGGACTTCCGTGCCCGAACTCCCAGCCGGCATCCGTCGCCCGGAGCGTGTGCCCCGCGATCACGGCTCGGATCTCGGTCGGCGCCGCCGCGGCGCGGCGCAGCGCGACGGCGCCGGAGGCCCGGGCGGAGAGCGGTACGACGGTGCCGGCGGCACCGCCGACGAGGAGCGCGGCGACGACGGCGTCATCGAGTTCGACGATCCCGGTCGGATGCGCGCGTGCGAGGATCCGGTCGGCGCGGGCATCCAGCGCGTCGGCTGCGGCCGACGGTCCGTCCAGGCGGGGCAGCTCCTCCAGGCGGCGGGCCTCGCCCCCGCGGACGAGCCTCCCGGCCGCATCGAGCGCGCGCCGCGACCGGCTCCGGCCGAACCCGCTCACGAGCTCGGCGGCGACCTCGTCGACGTGCCATCCCGGTCGCTCGGTCGACGCCGTCCAGAGGCCGTCGCCGTCGTGGCGCAGCACGGCGGCGAGCGCTCGCAGCACGTCGGCCGTCTCGGCGCGCCGGTCGGCGGTCACGCCGGACTCGTCCACGTCGGGGCGCCGACTGAGCGGCAGGTAACGCGAGAGGTCGGCCACGCGACCAGCCTAGACTCGGCTGGTGAGTCCCGAGACGACCCGGCCGCTCTGGCACGGTCGCACCCTCGCGCTGATCGGGATCCTGCTCGTCGCGTTCAACCTGCGCACCGCGGTCGCGTCCCTCTCTCCGATCCTCGACCTCGTCGAGCGCGACATCCCGATCTCGACGGCGCTCGTCGGCGTCCTCGGCATGCTGCCACCGCTCTGCTACGCGGTGTTCGGCATCGCGACGCCCGTGCTCACGCGCCGCGTCGGACTCGAACCGGTGCTCGTCGGCGCCCTCGTCGCGCTGGTGATCGGCAGCGCCGCGCGCGGACTCGTCGGATCGGCGTGGTGGCTCTTCGCCGCGAGTGCGCTGACGTTCGCCGCGGTCGGGGTCGGCAACGTGCTGCTGCCGCCGCTCGTCAAGCGGTACTTCCCCGACCGGGTCGGGCTGGTGACCGCGCTCTACGTGACCGCGCTCTCGGTGAGCACGTTCGTCCCGCCGCTGATCGCCGTGCCGGTCTCGGAGGCCGCAGGGTGGCGTGCCTCGTTCGAGATCTGGGCTGCGGTGGCCCTCGCGGCGCTCGTCCCGTGGATCGCGCTGCTCGTGCATCCGCGGCGCGCGGTGCCGGGGGAGTTGCCGGAGGAGGCGGAGCCCGGCCTGCTCCGCCACGCGTTCCGCTCGCCGCTGGCCTGGGCGCTCGCCACGGTGTTCTCGGTCGCGGGGTTCAACGCCTACGCGGTCTTCGCGTGGCTGCCCTCGATGCTCGCGGACACGGCGGGCACCGGTGCGGCGGCGGCGGGCGTGTTGCTCGCGCTGTACGCGGCGATGGGCCTGCCCGTCTCGCTCGTCGTCCCGGCGCTGGCCACCCGGCCGGGCCGGGTGCGCGCGATGGTCGCCGTCGCTGGCGCGACCATCGCGGCGGGCTGGGCGGGCCTGCTCGTGGCGCCAGGGGGCCCGGCCTGGCTGTGGGTGGCCCTGGCCGGCATCGGACCGCTGCTCTTCCCGCTGTCGCTCGTGCTCGTGAACCTGCGGACGCGGACGCACGCCGGTTCGGTCGCCCTCAGCGGCTTCGTGCAGTCGGTCGGCTACGTCGTCGTCGCGCTGGGTCCCGTCGCGGTCGGACTCCTGCACGAGGCGACGGGGTCGTGGACCGCGCCGATGATGCTGCTCCTCGCGACGGCGGCACCCGCGGTCGCGGCTGGATTGGTCGTGGCTCGGGCCGGGTTCCTCGAGGACGAGCGCTCGCCCCGACGCTGACGACGGACGCCGCATCCGGGCGCACGAGCCGGGGGGCCCTGCTCATATGAGCAGACTTGCACGCGAGTGTTGCCGATGCGCGATGTGCTGCCTACGCTGGACATGGCGGAAGGAGACGAATGGACGAGACCGACGAACTCCTCTCGATCCGTGCGGCCGAGCTCTACTACGAAGAGAACAAGACGCAGGACGAGATCGGCCAGGCACTCCGGCTCACGCGCTGGAAGGTGGGTCGACTGCTCGCCCAGGCGAAGCAGCAGGGATTCATCCGCATCGAGATCCTGCATCCGCGCGCCCGGCGACTGCCGATCGAGCGGCGCCTCCGCGAGGAGCGCGGCCTCGAGGACGCGATCGTCGTCTCGTCGGCCGGCGTCGCGTCGCCCGACGAACTGCAGGCGCGCACCGCCCAGGCCGCGGCCGACTACCTGACGGCGCTCCGGCCCGTGCCGCGCACGCTCGGCGTCAGCTGGGGTCGCACCCTGTTCGAGATCTCCCAGCACCTCCGCAACGGCTGGGCGACCGGCGTCAACGTCGTCCAGATCAACGGCGGCGTGAGCCTGAACCGCCGCGCCGGCACGGCAGCCGCGACCGCGGTGGCCATCGCCCAGAAGGGCGGCGGCAGCGCCACCCTGCTCCCCAGCCCCGCGATCCTCGAGCACCTCGCGACGAAGGAGGCGATCGAGTCCGATCGCGTCGTCGCGGGCGTCATCGAGCTGGCCAGGTCCGCCGACGCGTACCTGTTCAGCGCGGGCCCCGCCGACCACACCTCGGTCCACATCGAGAGCGGCTACCTCACCGAGGCCGACGTCGACCTGCTCGTGCAGAAGGGCGCCGTGGGCGACGTCGTCGGCCGCTACATCGACTCGGAGGGCAACATCGTCGACCCCGCGCTCGATGCGCGGACCGTCGGCCTCACGCTCGACGACGTCCGCGACGGGCGCCTCCGCATCGCCGTGATCGCCGGGCGGAGCAAGCACGCCGTCGCCGATGCGGTCGTGCGCTCCGGCCTCTGCTCCGTCCTCGTCACCGACGAGGCCACCGCACTCCACCTCCTCGACGGCTGATCCGGCCGCACCACGAAAGACAGGTCACCAACCATGTCCGGCACCTCCCTCGTCACCGCGCGCGAACGCGCGCTCGCCGTGCTCGGCGGCGAGCCCGACGACGCAACGCTCCGCAGGTACCTCCACGGCATCGCGGGCGTCGACGCCGTCGGACTCGAGCAGCGCGCAGCGGGCCTCGGCACGCGATCCATCAAGACGTCGTCCAAGAAGTGGGCGCTCGACCGCATCATCTCGCTCGTCGACCTGACGACGCTCGAGGGCGCCGACACCCCGGGCAAGGTGCGCTCGCTCGTCGCCAAGGCGATGAACCCCGACCCGGCGGATGCCACGACGCCTCGCGTCGCGGCCGTCTGCGTGTACGGCGACATGGTCCCGCACGCGGTCGACGCCCTGGGCTCCGTGCACGGCGACCCCGACGACGGCCTGATCTCCGTCGCCGCGGTCGCGACCGCGTTCCCGTCCGGCCGTTCCTCGCTCGAGATCAAGCTCGCCGACACCGCCGAGGCCGTCGCGAACGGCGCCGACGAGATCGACATGGTCATCGACCGCGGTGCCTTCCTCGCAGGTCGCTACGGCCTCGTCTTCGACCAGATCGCCGCGGTGAAGGAGGCGTGCCGACGCCCCGACGGCACCAGCGCCAGCCTCAAGGTGATCCTCGAGACCGGCGAACTCGTCACGTACGACAACGTCCGGCGGGCGTCCTGGCTGTCGATCCTCGCGGGCGGCGACTTCATCAAGACCTCGACCGGAAAGGTGCAGCCCGCGGCGACGCTGCCCGTGACGCTCCTCATGCTCGAGGTCGTGCGCGACTGGCACCTGATGACGGGCCAGCGCATCGGCGTCAAGCCCGCGGGCGGCATCCGCGCCTCGAAGGACGCGATCAAGTACCTCGTGACGGTCGCCGAGACCGTCGGCGAGGAGTGGCTCCAGCCGCACCTGTTCCGGTTCGGCGCCTCGAGCCTGCTGAACGACGTGCTGCTGCAGCGCCAGAAGATGGCGACCGGCCACTACTCCGGCGCCGACTACGTGACGATCGACTGAGACGAGAGCACCGCATCATGAGCTTCCTCGAATACGCACCCGCCCCCGAGTCGCGGGCGATCCTGTCGCTGCGCGACGAGTACGGCCTCTTCATCGACGGCGAGTTCGTCGACGGCCGCGGCACTCCCTTCCAGTCCGTCTCCCCGGCGAGCGAGGAGCGGATCGCGACGATCGCGAACGCGAACGCGGCCGACGTCGACGACGCCGTCGCCGCGGCGCGGCGCGCGCACGATCGCGTGTGGTCGCGCATGACCGGTCGCGACCGCGGCAAGTACCTCTTCCGCATCGCGCGCCTCGTCCAGGAGCGCGCCCGCGAGCTCGCCGTCGCCGAGTCGCTCGACAACGGCAAGCCGATCAAGGAGTCGCGCGACGTCGACGTGCCGCTCGTGGCGGCGTGGTTCTTCTACTACGCGGGATGGGCCGACAAGCTCGACTACGCCGGCCTCGGCGCGAACCCGAAGGCGCTCGGCGTCGCCGCGCAGGTCATCCCGTGGAACTTCCCGCTGCTCATGCTCGCGTGGAAGATCGCCCCGGCGCTCGCGGCCGGCAACACGGTGGTGCTGAAGCCCGCCGAGACGACGCCGCTCACGGCGCTCATCTTCGCCGAGATCGTGCAGCAGGCCGACCTGCCCCAGGGCGTCGTGAACATCATCACGGGCGCGGGCGACACCGGCGCGGCCCTCGTGGGCCACGACGGCGTCGACAAGGTCGCCTTCACCGGTTCGACGGCCGTGGGCCGCGCGATCGCGAAGCAGGTCGCCGGCACGCACAAGAAGGTCACGCTCGAGCTCGGCGGCAAGGCCGCGAACATCGTCTTCGACGACGCGCCCATCGACCAGGCGGTCGAGGGCATCGTCAACGGCATCTTCTTCAACCAGGGCCACGTGTGCTGCGCCGGGAGCCGACTGCTGGTGCAGGAGTCGATCCACGACGAGGTCGTCGAGCGACTGAAGCAGCGCCTCTCGACCCTGCGTCTGGGAGACCCGCTCGACAAGAACACCGACATCGGCGCGATCAACTCGCGTGAGCAGCTCGAGCGCATCCGCGAGCTCTCCGACGCGGGCGTGGCCGAGGGCGCCGAGCGCTGGAGCGCGCCGTGCGAGATCCCCGAGAACGGGTTCTGGTACGCGCCGACGATCTTCACGAACGTGCAGACCTCGAACCGGATCGCGCGCGAGGAGATCTTCGGGCCGGTGCTCTCGGTGCTCACGTTCCGCACGCCGCAGGAGGCCATCGCGAAGGCGAACAACACGCCCTACGGGCTCTCGGCGGGCATCTGGACCGACAAGGGCAGCCGCATCCTCGCGGTCGCCGACCAGCTCCGCGCCGGAGTGGTCTGGGCCAACACCTTCAACCGCTTCGACCCGTCGAGCCCGTTCGGCGGGTACAAGGAGTCCGGCTACGGCCGCGAGGGCGGCCGCCACGGCCTCGGCGCCTACCTCTCGCCGGCGTCGGTCACCTCGACCGGCCGCGGCACGCCGCGCGCGGTCGAGGCCGCGCCCGCGGCATCCGCCGACGAGAAGCCGGCCAAGCGCACGCGACGACCTGCCCGCCCCGCGAAGAAGGGAGCCGCGAAGTGAGCCGCCTCGCCGTGCCCAAGACCTACAAGCTGTTCATCGGCGGCGCGTTCCCGCGCAGCGAGTCCGGCCGCACCTACGAGGTGCGCTCGGCCGACGGCGGGTTCCTCGCCAATGCGGCGAAGGCCTCGCGCAAGGACGCCCGCGATGCCGTGGTCGCCGCGCGGGGCGCGGTCGCCGGCTGGGCCGGTGCGACCGCCTACAACCGCGGTCAGGTGCTCTACCGGATCGCCGAGCTCCTCGAGGGCCGTCGCGCCCAGTTCGCCGCCGAGATCGAGGAGGCCGAGGGCCTCACCCGCGCCCAGGCCGGTGCGCAGGTCGACGAGGCGATCGACCGCTGGGTCTGGTACGCCGGGTGGGCCGACAAGTTCGCGCAGGTCGCCGGCAATGCGAACCCGGTGGCCGGGCCGTACTTCAACATCTCGGTGCCCGAGCCGACCGGAGTCGTCGCGATCGTCGCGCCGCAGGACTCCTCGCTCGTCGGGCTGGTCTCCGCGGTGGCCCCCGCGCTCGTGGCCGGCAACGCGGTGATCGTGGTCGCGAGCGAGCGGTTCCCGCTCTCGGCGATCAGCCTCGCCGAGGTGCTCGCGACGAGCGACGTGCCCAAGGGCGTCGTCAACGTGCTGACGGGATCGCCGGCCGAGATCGCGCCGTGGCTCGCGAGCCACTCCGACGTCAACGCGCTCGACCTCGTCGGCGCCGGCGAGCTCGACTGGGTCGACCTCGAGATCGCGGCGGCCGACACGCTGAAGCGCGTGCTGCGCCCCGAGCCCGGTCCGGATGCCGCGGCTCCTGCGCTCGACCGCATCGCCGCGTTCACCGAGACGAAGACGGTCTGGCACACGAAGAGCCTGCGGTAGGCGACGACGCATGTCCGGGCGCGAGGGGGCTTCCGACGAGCGCGGGCGGCTGGTCGCCGACCCGTTCGACTATCGGGTGACCGGGCACGGCGCGGTCATCGTGCTGCGCGGCGGCCGGGCAGTGATGACGGTGGGCGGCCGCTCCGCGGCGAGGCTCGTCGCTGCGCTGCAACGTGCGGACGATTCACAGGCGCAGCACCTCCTCGCCCGCGCGAGCGGCAACTATCGTCGGGGGAACGAGCACGGCTGAGGCCGTGCGACGCCTGACGAGGGGAGGACCGACGTGCGGGTCCTGGTGACGGGGGCGACCGGCTACATCGGCGGGCGGCTCGTTCCGCGACTCGTCGAGGCGGGGCACGAGGTCCGCGTGATCGTGCGCCGGCCCGAGCGGCTGCGCGACGTCCCGTGGGCGGGCGACGTCGAGGTCGTGGCCGGCGACCTGACGGATCCGGCGGCCGTCGAACGCGCCATGCGCGACATCGAGGTCGTCTACTACCTCGTGCACTCGATGGGCGGTCGCGGGGACTTCGAGGACCTCGAGCTCTCGATCGCGCGCAACGTCGCCGAGCACGCCGCCCGCAGTGGAGCGCGACGGATCGTGTACCTCGGCGGGCTGCATCCTGCGGCTGGACGCCTCTCCCGGCACCTGCGCTCCCGGGTGCGCGTCGGCGAGATCCTCCTCGCCTCCGGCGTTCCGACGGTCGTCCTCCAGGCCGGCGTCGTCATCGGGTCCGGGTCGACGTCGTTCGAGATGATCCGGCACCTGACCGAGGTGCTCCCGTACATGCCCGCACCCCGCTGGGTGCGCAACTTCATCCAGCCGATCGCGGTGCGCGACGTGCTGCACTACCTGATCCACGCCGCGGGGGTCCCTCCGGAGGTGAATCGGTCGTTCGACATCGGCGGACCCGACGTGTTCCGCTACGGCCAGCTCATGAACGGCTATGCGGTCGAGGCGGGCCTCCGGCAGCGACCGATCGCCGCGCTGCCCGTCCTCACGCCCTGGCTGGCGGGGCAGTGGGTGAACCTCGTCACGCCGATCCCGCGCCGCATCGCGGTGCCGATCATCGAGTCCCTCCAGTTCGACTGCGTCATGCGCGAGCACGACATCGACGGCGTCATCCCGCCTCCCGCGGACGGGCTGACGCCGTATCGCCGAGCGGTGCGGCTCGCGCTCGAGCGCGAGCAGTCGGGCGAGGTCGAGACGAGCTGGCGCAACGCCGAGGTCGCGGGCGCCCCGAGCGACCCGCTGCCGAGCGATCCCGACTGGGCGGGCCATACGGTCTACACCGACCACCGCGAGCGGCGTTCGACCGCGCCCGTCGAGGCGCTCTGGGCCGTGATCGAGGGGGTCGGCGGCGAGAACGGGTGGTACTCCTTCCCGCTGGCGTGGGCGATCCGCGGTTGGATCGACAAGCTGTTCGGCGGGGTGGGCCTGCGGCGCGGACGGCGGGACCCCGACACGCTGCACCCGGGCGACGCGGTCGACTTCTGGCGTGTCGAGCGCATCGAGCGCCCGCGATTCCTGCGCCTCCGGGCCGAGATGCGCGTGCCCGGGCGTGCGTGGCTCGAGATGTCGGCCGAACCGGAGGGCGCGGGCTCGCGGTACCGGCAGCGTGCCGTCTACTTCCCGAAGGGGCTGGCGGGCCGTCTCTACTGGTGGGCGGTCTTCCCGTTCCACGGCATCGTGTTCGCGGGCATGGCCAATCGCATCACGGCCGAGGCCGAGGCATCCGTCGCGCCGGAGTCGGACGCGGCCGGAAAAAAAGTAACGAAACGGTAACGGCGTTTGCTAGGGTGACCTGCACGGTCCCGTGCAAGGAGGCGCGGATCGTGGAAAGGCCCGATCAGTGCGTCACCTTCGAGACGCGGTCGACCCAGCGACCGCGGCCCCCGCTCGACCGAGCGCCCGGCAGGTCGCCACCCCTGTTCCCCGACCGTCCGACCGCCGCGGCATCCGCAGGTTCACGCGGCCGCCGCGGCCGCTCGTCCGCATCCCGCTGGCTGTCGCCGGCATCGTCGCCATCGCCGCCACGCTCTGGAGCGTCTCCACGCCGACCGGCGTGTACGCGATCGACGTGTTCGGCGCCCTCCGCCAGCCCGGCGACGCGGCGGCCATCATCGGCCATCGCGGCGACCGCTCCCAGGCGCCCGAGAACACCATGCCCGCACTGGAGCTCGCCATGGACGAGCTCGCCTACGTCGAGACCGACGTGCGCCTCACCCGCGACGGCGTGCCCGTGCTGTTCCACGACACCGACCTCGAGCGGATCGCCGGGCGCGACGCACGCGTCGAGGACCTCGACCTCGAACGGCTCGCGCGGATCGACGCCGGCGCCTGGTACTCGCCGGAGTGGGCCGGGGAGCCCATCCCGACCCTCGACGCCTTCCTCGTGGCACTCGCGGAGCGCGAGGGCGCCCGCGCGCTGGTCGAGCTCAAGGCCGACTGGACCCCTGAAGAGGTGCGGATCGTGCTCGACCTCGTCGAGCGGCACGGCCTCCGCGGCCGGGTGGTCCTGCAGAGCTTCAGCATCGAGACGCTCCAGTCGATCCAACGCGTCGCGCCGACCACGCCGCGGATCATGCTCATCCGCGAGCTTCCCGCCGACCCGGTGCCGCTCGCCGAGCAGCTCGGCGTCATCGGGTTCGGCACGACCGCGGCATCCGTCACCGCGGCACCCGAGGCGATCGACGCCGCCCACGAGGCCGGCATCGCCGTGCTCTGCTACACGCTCAACAGCCAGGACCGCTGGGAGGAGGTGAGCGCGCTCGGCGTCGACGGGATCATCACCGACCAGCCGAGCGACCTCGACGCGTGGATCGCCTCGACCTCGCCCGGTACCTGATCGAGCGGATCGCGCGCTCGGCGCGCCGTCAGCCGAGCACGACCACGTCGGCGCCGAGGCGCGCCGCGGCATCCGCGAACGTCGCGTGCATGCGCTCCGAGAAGAGCACGAAGCGCACGAGGTCCGGTGCGGCGACCGCGGCGACGGCGCTGGCGATGGCGACCTCGGCCGCGTCGTCGGCAGGCCACCCGTAGACGCCGGCCGAGACCGCGGGCAGCGCGACGGATGCCGCGCCGAGCTCGGCCGCGAGCCCGAGCGAGTTGCGATACGCGTCCTGGAGGAGCGCCCGGCGCCGCACCGCCTCGGCTCCGTCGCCGGGCCACACGGGGCCGACGGTGTGCACGACCCAGCGCGCAGGGAGCCGCCCACCGGTCGTCGCCACCGCGCTGCCCGTCGGCAGGCCGTCGGGCAGCGTCGTCGCCCGCAGCCGTCGGCACTCCGCGAGGATCTCGGGTCCGCCCGCGCGGTGGATCGCCCCGTCGACGCCCCCGCCCCCGAGCAGCGACGAGTTCGCCGCGTTCACGATCGCGTCCACGCGCTCGCGCGTGAGGTCGCCCGTGACCAGCTCGATCCGGGGCATCCGGCCGTCAGCTCCGGTTGTTGGAGAGCTCGAAGATGCGCACGAGCTCGGCCACGGCCTCCTCGCGCTGGTCGCCGCCCTGCTCGTACATGTGCGAGACGTGGGTGCGCAGGTGGTTCTCGACGAGCAGCTTGTTCAGCGAACCGAGCGACTTCTGGACCGCGAGCGAGAGCGTGATGATGTCCACGCAGTAGTCCTCGTTCTCGATCATCTTCTCGATGCCCCGCAGCTGGCCCTCGATGATCTTCGTGCGGTGCAGCGCCCGCTTCTTGATGTCCTCGATCACCCCGTCAGGATACGCCCGGGCGCGATACCCGGGGCCGTATCCGCGATCGCCGCCCGCGAACCGGTGGCGCCGGACGCGTCGGCGCGCGGCGACGGATGACGCGCGGGCGCCCGGTTCGCTAGCGTGAGCGCATGACGACCCCGCGTCCGATCCGCCGGCGCCCGTTCCTCGTCGCGGCGAGCGCGCTGGCCGCGCTCGCGCTGGGCATCGGCCCCGCCGCCGCGGCGATCGCGGCCCCCGCTCCGGGCCCCGGATCGTCGTCGCGGTCCGTCGCCGAACCGGTCGGCTCGGTCCGGGCCGACGTCGACGACTTCGTGTTCGCCAGCTTCGACGCGGTGTACGAGCTCGACCGCGACGACGACGGCCGATCCGCGCTCCGGACGACCGAGACGCTGGTCGCGGTCTTCCCCGAGTACGACCAGAACCGCGGGATCCGGCGCGCGATCCCGCGGAACTACGACGGGCATCCGACGGACGTCCACGTCCGCTCCGTGTTCGACCAGGACGGCGCCTCGCGATCCTTCGAGACGGAGCGCAGCGAGGACGGGGAGTTCGAGCTCGTCACGATCGCGGCCGACGACTTCGTGCACGGCGAGCAGACCTACGTGATCACCTACGACCAGCGCAACGTCACGTTCGACCCCGACGACCTCGACCTGCAGGAGTTCTACTGGGACGTCAACGGCACGGGATGGCGCCAGCCGTTCGGCGTCGTCCGGGCCGAGGTACGCCTCGCGCCCGACCTCGTCGAGGCGTTCACCGGCGACGTGGCGTGCTACAGCGGGTACGAGGGCTCCAGCACCCCGTGCGCGAGCCTCGAGGTGCAGCCCGACGGCGAGCCCGTCGTCCTCGCGCGCGCCGATGCGCTCGGCCCGTACCAGAACCTGACCGTGGCGCTCGGCTTCGCGCCCGGGACGTTCGAACCGCGCGACGACCGCTTCACGTCCTCGCCCGCGGCCATGACCTCCCTCGTCGGCGCGATCATCGGCGTCGCCGTCGCGATCACCGCGGGCGTCATGCGCGCCACGCGATGGCGCGACCACCCCGGCCGCGGCCTGATCATCGCCGAGTACGAGCCGCCCGAGCGGATCACGCTCATGGAGGCCGCCGACCTCGTCCGCGCCGCCTCGAAGGGCATCACCGCCACGCTGCTCGCCGAGGCCGTGGACCGTCGCGTGCGCGTGATCGAGACCGGCTCCCGCACGTACTCGGTCCAGCTCGCGGCCCCGATCGAGGGCGCCGACCGCGACGCATCGAGCGTGCTCCGGGCGGTGTTCGGTCCGATGGCGCCGATCGGGTCGCGCCGCGACCTGCGGTCGCGGGACGCCTCGCTCGGCACCAAGCTCGCGCGGCTGCGGACGTCGGTGCATTCGCGGGTCGAGCGCGAGGGCCTGCGGCGCAAGCCCGACCGGGGCCTGCGCGGGCTGTTCTCGCTGCTCGCCATCGGCGCGGCGGTGCTCGCGGCCGTGTTCGGGATCATCGCCCTCGACGAGCGGATGGGCGGCGGCTGGCCCTGGCTGACCATCCTCGTCGCGGGTGCGGCGGTGTTCGTCACCTTCGGCATCGTCGGCGTCGTGCGACCCCTGACGGAGCGCGGTCGCGCTGCGCGCGACCACCTCGAGGGCCTCCGCGAGTACATCCGGCTCGCCGAGGCGGATCGCCTCCGCGTGCTCCAGTCGCCGAGCGGTGCGGAGCGCGCGCCGGTGCCCGCGCCCGACCTCCCGCCGCCCCCGCCGGGCGCGTTGCCGACCGGGTGGCCTGCGCCGGTCGGGAGCCGGCCGATCCGCGCGGACGGGACACCGGATCCCGAGGCGGTGCTCCGGCTGAACGAGCGGCTCCTGCCGTACTCGGTGCTCTTCGGGATGGAGCGCGAGTGGAGCCAGGTGCTCGCCGCGCTCTACGCGCAGCAGGGGCGCGAGCCCGACTGGTACTCGGGACGGAGCGGGTTCCACGCGGGATACTTCGCCGCGAGCGTGAGCTCGTTCAGCAGCGTGTCGAGCACGAGCTGGTCGGGATCGTCCTCGAGCTCGTCGTCGGGCGGCTCGAGCGGTGGAGGGTCCTCCGGCGGTGGCGGTGGCGGTGGAGGCGGCGGCGGCGTCTGACCCGCCGGCTCACTCCTCGTCGGAGGCGGGCCCGCGCTCGTCGGGCAGGACGACACGGCGCTCCTCGTCGATGCCGACCACCTCGTCGACGGAATCCTCGCCGGTCGGCCGCTCGTCCTCGTCCTCGTCCGGCTCGGGTTCGGGCGGGAGCTCGCCGTCCTGCGCGACCTGGAACTCGTGATCGTCGGCGATGCCTCCGCCGACCCCCGTCGACTCGTCCATGGCACGAGCGTAGCCCCGCCTGCGACCCTCCGACAGGGCCGAGGTCCCGCTGCGCCCGACGGCGCGATCGCCCGCATTCGCGCCGATCGCGCCGCGGCGCGTAGAATGGCCGAGGCGCTCGACGGATCCCTCCACGGACCGACGGCTGGGGGAACTCGCTCCGCCATGCTCGGCCCTTCCGGATCCGGCGCACCGCGACGGCCTCGACGTCCGATCCCGTCAGCCGGTGCCGACCACCCGCCCGTGGTCCCGAGCGCCGGATCGCATCGGGCCCAGACAGGGGAGGACCATTGGCCCAGACGAGGCAGCGGCAGCGCACGCGTTCGCGTGACGACGACGCGCCCATCATCCCGATCCTCGCGCGCAAGGTCCGCGAGGTCGAGCAGAAGGCCCAGAAGAACAAGCTGGGCCCCACCAACCGCACCAAGTTCCAGGTCATCGCGCTGCTCATGCGCGAGGAGCGCGCGCGAGTGAAGGCCGACGCCGACCTCGCAGACGGCGCCCGTTCCGAGTTGCTCAAGCGGCTCGACGGCATCGCGCAGATCCTCGCGAAGACCGCGGCCCGCGACACGAGCCTCATCTCGCTGCTCGAACCGGATGCGTCGATCTCGACGGTCGCACAGCGGTTCCGGCGCGACTGGCTGCTCGAGTCGGGCGCCGAGCTCAGCGATGACGAGCTCATCATCGTCCGCGAGCCCGCCCCGGTCCCCGAGATCGCGGTGAACCAGGTCGTCCCGCCGTCGGTGAAGTCGCGGCAGCTCGCGAACCCGTTCCTCGCGCCGGACTTCAGCCGCGGCGACCACCAGGTCGTGCCCGTCCGCCGACTGGCGAACTGGGAACTGCTCGGTCCGCTCTTCAAGTCGTTCGAGTCGGGTTCGGGGGGCCAGGCCGCGTCGATGGACCTGCCCGAGGCCCCGGGGGTCGACCGGCTCGCGCCGCGCGGGCTCGAGCTCATGCCGCACCAGGCGCGCTTCATCGAGTCGGCGCGCGAGGGCCACCGCACGTTCCTGCTGGCGGACGAGCCGGGGCTCGGCAAGACCGCGCAGTCCGTGCTCGCGGCATCCGTGGCCGACGCCTACCCGCTGCTCGCGGTCGTCCCGAACGTGGTCAAGATGAACTGGGCGCGCGAGGTCGAGCGGTGGACGCCGCACCGTCGCGCGACCGTCATCCACGGCGACGGCGACACGGTCGACGCGTTCGCCGACGTCGTCGTCGTGAACTACGACATCCTCGACCGGCACATGACCTGGCTGTCCACGATGGGCTTCCGCGGCATGGTCGTCGACGAGGCCCACTTCATCAAGAACCTGCAGTCGCAGCGCTCGCGGAACGTGCTGGCGCTCGCGGAGCGCATCCGCGCCAACACGCCGGGCGGCGACCCGCTGCTGCTCGCGCTGACCGGAACGCCGCTCATCAACGACGTCGACGACTTCCGCGCGATCTGGCAGTTCCTCGGCTGGATCGTCGGCGACAAGCCGTCCCCCGAGCTCCTGGGCAAGCTCGAGGAGACCGGACTGACGCCGGCCGAGCCCGGCTTCTACGCCGAGGCGCGTCGAACCGTCATCGACCTCGGCATCGTGCGGCGCCGCAAGGTCGACGTGGCCGCGGACCTCCCCGACAAGCGCATCGCCGACCTCCACGTGGAGCTCGACGACGAACTCGGCCGCTCGATCCGCGCCGCCGAGCGCGAGCTCGGCAACCGGCTCGCGAGTCGCTTCCGTGCGCTCGTCGAGTCCAGGAAGCTCCGCGTCGGCGACCTCGACGAGCTCGAGCGCGACCAGTACATCCGCGCGGTGGCGCTGTCCGAGCTCGAGGAGTCGAAGTCGTCGAAGTCCGGCGAGAACGTCTTCACGATGGTGCGCCGCATCGGCCAGGCGAAGGCCGGCCTCGCGGCCGACTACGCCGCCCAGCTCGCCCGCTCGGCGGGCAAGGTCGTCTTCTTCGCCAAGCACATCGACGTCATGGACCAGGCCGAGGCCGCGTTCGCGGCGCGGGAACTCCGCACCGTGTCGATCCGCGGCGACCAGACGGCGGTCGCGCGCCAGCAGGCGATCGACGCGTTCAACACCGAGGCCGACGTCTCGATCGCGGTGTGCTCGCTCACGGCCGCCGGGGTCGGCGTGAACCTGCAGTCGGCCTCGAACGTGGTGCTCGCCGAGCTCAGCTGGACCGCGGCCGAGCAGACGCAGGCGATCGATCGCGTGCACCGCATCGGCCAGGACGAGCCCGTCACGGCCTGGCGCATCATCGCCGCGCACACCGTCGACGCCCGCATCGCCGAGCTCATCGACCAGAAGCAGGGCCTGGCACTCCGCGCGCTCGACGGCAGCGACATCGAGCCCGGCTCGGCCGACTCGGTGCAGCTCGACGCACTGCAGCACCTGCTCCGACAGGCGCTCGACGGCGCGCTGTAGCACCCGCGCGCGGCATCCGAAGTCGCCCGTGGTCCGCTCAGGCGGAGGGTCACGACGCGACCGGATGCCGCGCGCCCCGCTAGACTCCCCACGTTCGCGCCTCGACGATGCGGCACCCCCGCGAACGTCCACCTCACGAGGAGTCAACCAGGCATGAAGATCGGCATTCTGACGAGCGGCGGCGACTGTCCGGGACTGAACGCGGTCATCCGCGGTTCCGTGCTCAAGGGCGTCATCTCGCATGAGGCGGAGTTCGTCGGGTTCCGCTGGGGCTGGCGCGGCGTCGTCGAGCGCGACATCATGCCGATCACCCGGCACGACGTTCGCGGGCTCTCGAAGCAGGGCGGCACGATCCTCGGATCGAGCCGCACGAACCCGTTCGAGGGCGAGCAGGGCGGGCCGGAGAACATCCGCCGCATGCTCGACGAGGAGGGCATCGACGCGATCATCGCGATCGGCGGCGAGGGCACGCTCACCGCGGCGCGCCGGCTCGTCGACGAGGGCGGCATCCCCGTGATCGGCGTCCCGAAGACCATCGACAACGACCTCGCCGCGACCGACTACTCGTTCGGCTTCGACACGGCGGTCGAGATCGCGACCGAGGCCATCGACCGCCTCCGCACCACCGCCGAGTCGCACAACCGCGCGATCGTGCTCGAGGTCATGGGCCGGCACGTCGGCTGGATCGCGCTGCACTCCGGCATGGCGGGCGGCGCGCACGCGATCCTCATCCCCGAGCAGCCGATGGGCATCGAGGAGATCTGCGAGTACGTGGAGTCGGTGCGAGACCGCGGTCGCGCGCCGCTCATCGTGGTCGCCGAGGGCTTCAAGCTCGACACGATGGAGGAGGCGCACTCGCACCTCGGCCTCGACGCGTTCAACCGGCCGCGCCTCGGCGGCATCGCCGAGAAGCTGGCGCCGATGATCGAGGAGCGCACCGGCATCGAGTCGCGGCACACGGTGCTCGGCCACATCCAGCGCGGCGGCGCGCCGTCGGCCTACGACCGGGTGCTCGCGACGCGGCTCGGCATGGCGGCCGCGGATGCCGCGCTCGACCAGGCGTGGGGGAGCATGGTCACCCTCCGCGGCACCGACATCGCACGGGTGTCGATCGCCGACGCGACGGGCGGGCTGAACGTCGTGCCCCAGTCGCGCTACGACGAGGCGCGGATCCTCTTCGGCTGAGCATGCGGCTGCCGGAGGTCTGCGTCTGCTACGTGCTCCGCGAGGCGGGCGGCCGCACGGAGGTGCTCCTGGGGCGGAAGAAGCACGGACTCGGCGCCGGCAACTACGTCGGGCTCGGCGGCAAGCTCGAGCCGGGGGAGTCGGCCGCCGACGCCGCCGTGCGCGAGGTCGAGGAGGAGTCGGGTCTGGTGGTCGCGTCCGTCGACCTCGAGTCGCGCGGTCGCCTGACCTACCTCTTCCCGCACCGCGAGGAGTGGAGCCAGGTCTCGAACGTGTTCGTCGTCCGCGCCTTCGCCGGCGACCCGACGCCGTCCGACGAACTCGATCCGGAGTGGTTCGCGCTCGAGGACGTGCCGCTCTCCGAGATGTGGGACGACGCGCGCAGGTGGCTGCCCGGCGTGCTCGCGGGCGGGACGGTGCGTCGCACGTACGTGTTCGGCGCGGACCTCGCGACCGTGGTGGATGAGCCGGACCACGTCGCGTAGGATCATCGGGGCTCGGCGCTCGCCGGGCCCCGCAACCCGCATTCCGTGAACATCCGGCGAACCCCGGTCCGCCGACGACAGAAAGACGCCGGTGGATCTCACCCTCATCGTCGTGCTGGTCATCGCACTCGCGCTCTTCTTCGACTTCACGAACGGCTTCCACGACACCGCGAACGCCATGGCGACGCCGATCGCGACCGGAGCCCTCCGGCCGAAGATCGCCGTGGCGCTCGCCGCCGTCCTGAACCTGATCGGCGCGTTCCTCTCGACCGAGGTCGCCAAGACCATCTCGGGCGGTCTCATCCGCGAGGGCGAGAACGGCGTCTTCATCACCCCCGAGCTCATCTTCGCCGGCCTCATCGGCGCCATCACCTGGAACATGGTGACGTGGCTGCTCGGCCTGCCCTCGTCGTCGAGCCACGCGCTCTTCGGCGGCCTGATCGGCGCCGCGCTCGTGGGCTTCGGCATCCAGGCGATCGACGGCGGCGTCGTGATGTCGAAGATCATCCTCCCCGCGCTCCTCGCCCCCCTCACGGCCGGACTGGTCGCCTTCGCGGCCACCAAGCTCGCCTACGCGATCACGAGGCGCTACGACGGCCGACCCGACGGTCGCGACGGGTTCCGGCACGCCCAGATCTTCTCCAGCTCCCTCGTCGCCCTCGCGCACGGCACCAACGACGCGCAGAAGACCATGGGCGTCATCACCCTCACGCTCATCTCGGTCGGCGCGCAGCCCGTCGGGTCCGGCCCGGAGTTCTGGGTCGTCGTCACGTGCGCGGTGGCGATCGCGCTCGGCACGTACATGGGCGGATGGCGCATCATCAAGACCCTCGGCACGGGCCTCACCGACGTCAAGCCCGCACAGGGCTTCGCCTCGGAGACCGCGACGGCCGCGACCATCCTCGCCTCGAGCCACCTCGGGTTCGCACTGTCGACGACGCAGGTCGCCTCCGGGTCGGTCATCGGCTCCGGACTCGGACGCCGCGGGTCGAAGGTCCGCTGGCGCACCGCGGGCCGCATCGGAATCGGCTGGATCCTCACCCTCCCCGCCGCGGGCGGCGTCGGCGCCCTCGCGGCCGTCGTCGCGACGATGGGCGTGGTCGGCGTCCTCATCGACGCCGTCGCGGCGGCGGTGGTCATCGGCGGGATCTTCCTCTGGTCGCGCCGCGACGAGGTGTCGCACCGGAACGTCCTCAGCGAAGTGGCCGACTCGGGTCTCGCCGTGAAGATCAAGCGCAGCCCCGAGCCGAAGCGGAAGGTGGCCCCGTGATCGACTGGATCTCGTTCGTGATCGTGCTCGTCGCCTCGCTGGTCGGCGCGAGCATCGTCGTGAGCTCCTACGCCCTCGGCATCCGCCTGCTCACGATCGGCGGACGCACGCCGGTCGTGGCACCCGCCGAGTTCACGGATGCCATCACGGTGATCTCGCCCGAGGAGGCGGCGAGGGCCGCCAAGCGGGCCGCGAAGGCGGCGCGCAAGAGCCCCCTGACCGACGGCCGGAAGCGCGCCGCCGTCGTGGGTGCCTGGGCCTGCTTCGCCGTCAGCGGGCTCGCGGTGCTCTACGGCATCTACCTCATCGTTCCGGCCCTGCACGGCGGCTGAGCCGCCGCGAGATCGTCGGGCCATCGTCGTCCCGTCCTCCGCTCGAGCGAGCGGAATCCCGACCGATCGTGCGCCGCCGCGCACCCGACGAGACACAGGACGACATGACCACCTCCGCATCCGAGACCGACCAGCGCCCGGCGGACGCCGAGCCGCGCCCGACCGGTGCGCTCGATCGCTTCTTCGAGATCACCCGTCGCGGCTCGACGATCCCCGCCGAGATCCGCGGCGGCGTCGTCACCTTCGTCACGATGGCCTACATCGTGATCCTGAACCCGATCATCCTGTCCGGCGGCACGGATGTCGCCGGCGAGAACCTCGGGTTCGCCCAGGTCGCGGCCGTGACCGCGCTCACGGCGGGCGTCATGACGATCCTCTTCGGCGTCGTGGCGCGCCTGCCGTTCGCGTTCGCCGCGGGCCTCGGCATCAACTCGTTCCTCGCCGTCTCGGTCGTCGGCCAGGTCACCTGGCCAGAGGCCATGGGCCTCGTCCTCGTCAACGGCCTCATCATCGTGCTGCTCGCCGTGACCGGCCTCCGCCGCCTCATCTTCGAGGCCGTGCCGATGCCGCTGAAGCTCGCGATCACGGTCGGCATCGGCCTCTTCATCGCCTTCATCGGGTTCGTGGACGCCGGTTTCGTCACCGCCACCGGCGCCTCCTCGCCTCCGGTCGCGCTCGGCGTCGACGGGTCGGTCGGCACGGTCCCGACCGTCGTGTTCGTGGTCACGCTGCTCCTGAGCGGCGTGCTCGTCGCACGCAGGGTGAAGGGCGGCATCCTCATCGGGCTGCTCTCGGGAACGGTGCTCGCGATCGTGCTCGAGGCGGTCCTCGACCTCGGGCCGAGGTTCGGCGCCGACGGCTCGGTCAACCCGCAGGGCTGGGGCCTGTCCGTCCCGGAGCTGCCCGCGCACTGGGTGAGCCTGCCCGACCTCTCGCTCGTCGGCCAGGTGAGCTTCGGCAGCTTCGAGCGCATCGGCGTGCTCGCCGCGCTCATGCTCGTCTTCACGCTCGTCTTCACGAACTTCTTCGACGCGCTCGGAACGATGACCGGACTGTCGAAGGAGGCCGGCGTCGCCGATGCCACGGGCGAGTTCCCGCGGCTGCGCTCGGCGCTCGTCGTCGAGGGCGTCGGCGCCGTCGCGGGCGGCTTCACCTCGAGTTCGTCGAACACCGTGTTCATCGAGTCCGGCTCGGGCATCGGCGAGGGGGCGCGCACCGGCCTCGCGAACCTCGTGACCGGCGCGCTGTTCCTCCTCGCGATGTTCCTGACGCCGCTGACCTCCGTCGTGCCCTCCGAGGTCGCGGCGGCCGCGCTCGTCATCGTCGGCGCCCTGATGATGTCGCAGATCCGCGAGATCGACTTCGGCGACTTCAGCGTCCTGCTGCCGGTGTTCCTGACGGTCACCGTCATGCCGCTCACGTACTCGATCGCGAACGGCATCGGCGCGGGCTTCATCAGCTGGGTGGTCGTGCGCTCGCTCGCAGGTCGGGTGAAGGAGATCAGCCCGCTGCTCTGGATCGTCGCTGCCGGCTTCGTGGTCTACTTCGCGCGCGGCCCGGTCGAGGCGCTGCTCGCGGGCTGAACGCGCGTCGGCCGGGCCTCGCGTTCCCGGTCGGGGGCGCCAGCCGCCCCGCCGATCGGGGGGTTCGCCCCATGTCGCGGCGCACGCGGCATCCGTAGCCTCGGATCATCCCGATGAACAAGGAGAACCCACCCATGACCACCATCACCCCCGCACCGTCGACGACCGATGTCGAGACGCGCGGGTTCGCGGTGTCGAGCCTCGTGCTCGGCATCGTCTCGTTCGTCGCCGGCTTCACCTTCGTGGTCCCGGTCGCCGGCCTCGTGCTCGGCATCCTGGCGCTGCGCCGCGAACCGTCGGCCCGCACCATGGCGATCTGGGGCGTCGTGCTGAACGCCGTGTTGCTCGCCGGCGTCGTCATCGCGACGCTCGCGTTCCTCGCCTTCGGCCTGCTCCTGCTGCCGTTCGCGCCGCTCGCCTTCGTCTGATCGCGCACCGGCGCCCTGCGGCGCCCGCACCGCGAGGCCCCCGACCGTCGGTCGGGGGCCTCGCCCGCGATCGGGCCTGCAGTGCGCCCCGCCCGGCGCTACCCTGACCGTGGGGGGACGGCATGGATGCGGAGCGCGGCGCTCGGATCTCGACGTGGGGGTCGGGTGCGCCGGAGCCCCGGTACGCCGAGGCCGAGGACGGCTCCGTCGCCTACCAGGTGTTCGGCGGCGGCCCGCGCGACCTCATGCTGATCGGCAATTGGGCGAGCAACATCGAGGTCATGTGGGAGCACCCCTCGATGGTGCGCTACCTCGAGCGGCTCGCCCGGTTCTCGCGTGTCATCTGCTTCGACAAGCGCGGCGCCGGCCTGTCGGATCCCGTCGCCATGGGCGCGCTGCCGACGCTGGAGCACTGGATGGACGACGCCCGGGTCGTCCTCGACGCGGTCGACTCGCGCTCGGCCACCCTGCTGGGCGACGCGGAGGGCGGACCGATGGCCATGATGCTCGCGGCCAGCCACCCGCAGCGCACGGACGCGCTCGTGCTCGTGAACACGTTCGCGCGGCTGCTCCGAGCGCCGGACTACCCGATCGGCATTCCCGAGCCGACGGCCGAGCTCCTCCTCGGCGAATGGCGCCGGAACTGGGGCACGGGAGGCGTCCTGCAGCTCACGGCGCCCGACGTCGCCGACGACGCGCAGCTGCAGCGCTGGGTCGGGCGGTACATGCGCCTGTCGGCCTCGCCGGCCGCGGCCACTCGGATGTACGAGTGGGTGCTCCAGCTCGACGTGCGGTCGGTGCTGCCGAGCATCCAGGTCCCGACGCTCGTGCTGCACAAGGCGCAGAACCGCCACTACCGCATCCCGATGGGCCGCTACATCGCCGAGCACATCCCGGGCGCGCGCCTCGTCGAGCTGCCCGGCGCGGCGTGGTACCCGCCGTTCGTCGAGGCCGAGCAGCTCCTCGACGAGGTCGAGGAGTTCGTGACCGGCGATCGCGCCGTGCCCGTCGACGACCGCGTGCTCGCGACCGTGCTCTTCACCGACATCGTCGGGTCGACCGATCTCGCCGCGCGCCTCGGCGACCAGCGCTGGCTCGACCTCAAGCTCGCGCACGACGACATCGTGGGTTCGCGGATCGCGCGCTACCGGGGCACGCACGTCTCGTCGACCGGCGACGGGTTCCTCGCGCTCTTCGACGGCCCGGCCCGCGCGGTCCGCTGCGCGTCGGAGATCGCATCGGCCGTGCGTTCGCTCGGCATCGAGGTCCGCGCCGGACTCCACAGCGGCGAGGTGGAGTTCCAGGGCGACCAGGTCGCGGGGATCGCGGTGCACCTCGCGGCCAGGGTGATGGCGATGGCGGGCGCGGGCATCGTGCTCGTCTCCGGGACGGTCAAGGACCTCGTGGTGGGCTCGGGCATCGCGTTCGAGGACCGCGGCGTGCACGAGCTGCGCGGCGTGCCGGGGGAGTGGCGGCTGTTCGAGGTCGCGGGGACGGGATGATCGGCGCCGCACGGGACGGGCGCGCCGGACGCAGGAATCGGACGTCGTGTACAGCCGACGCGCACGGAACGTACACGCTGCAGCACGAATCGCTGCAGGCCCGCGAGTAGGCTCGGGAACGTACCGAGCGCGGCGATCCCGCGCGTCCCCGAGGCGATGGAGCCGAAGTGTCGATGACCCGACCGCATCCCAACACCGTCGAGAGCGTCCGATCGAACGACGAGGTGATCCCCACGAACACGACAGAGACGCGGACCGAGACCGACTCGCTCGGATCGGTCGAGGTCCCAGCAGACGCCTACTGGGGCGTGCACACGATGCGCGCGCTCCAGAACTTCCCGATCTCCAAGCGGCCGATCTCCGTCTACCCCGAGCTCGTCGTGGCGCTCGCGCAGGTGAAGCAGGCCGCGTGCCGGGCGAACAAGGAGCTCGGAGCGCTCGACCCGCGCAAGCAGGCGTGGATCGACGAGGCCTGCCAGCGCATCATCGACGGCGAGTTCCACGACCAGTTCGTGGTGGGCGTCATCCAGGGCGGCGCGGGCACCTCGACGAACATGAACGCGAACGAGGTCATCGCGAACGTCGCGCTCGAGATCGCGGGCTACCCGCGCGCCCGCTACGACCTCATCCACCCGATCGACGACGTCAACCGCAGCCAGTCGACGAACGACACCTACCCGACCGCGCTGAAGCTCGCGATGACCGCGTCGCTGACGACGATGCTCACCGAGCTCGACCTGCTCCGCATCTCGTTCGGCCGCAAGGGCCGCGAGTTCCACGAGGTGCTGAAGGTCGGCCGCACGCAGCTCCAGGACGCGGTGCCGATGACCCTCGGCCAGGAGTTCCACGGCTTCGCCACCACGCTCGGCGAGGACATCGCCCGCCTCCGCGAGACGATCAAGCTGCTCTCCGAGGTGAACCTCGGCGGCACCGCCGTCGGCACGGGCATCACTGCAGACCCGGGCTACGCGGCCGCGGTCGTGCGTCACCTCAGCGAGATCACCGGGCAGCGGCTCGAGACGGCGCCCGACCTCGTCGAGGCGACGAGCGACACCGGCGTCTTCATGACGTTCTCGAGCGCGCTGAAGCGCAGCGCGATCAAGCTGTCGAAGATCTGCAACGACCTCCGGCTGCTCTCGTCGGGCCCGCAGGCGGGCCTCGGCGAGATCCACCTCCCGCCGAAGCAGGCGGGCTCGAGCATCATGCCGGGCAAGGTGAACCCGGTGATCCCAGAGGCGGTCAGCCAGGTGGCCTATGCCGTCGCGGGCGCGGACGTCACGGTCATGATGGCCGCCGAGAACGGCCAGCTGCAGCTCAACGCGTTCGAGCCGGTCATCGCGCACTCGCTCCTGCAGTCGATCACCTGGATGCGCCAGGCGTGCTGGACCCTCCGCGTGAACTGCGTCGACGGGATCACCCCGAACACCGAGCACCTCGAGGCGCAGGTCGCCTCGAGCGTCGGCGTGATCACCGCGCTCATCCCGTTCATCGGCTACGCCGAGGCGGCGAAGCTCGCCAAGGCCGCGCTCACCACGGGCCGGCCGGTCGCCGACCTCGTCGTCGAGGCGGGCCTCATGACGCGCGAGGACGTGACCCGCCAGCTGATGCCGTCGCGCCTCTCGGGCGTGCACCCGATCACGCAGGCGATCAACGTGGTCGAGCTGAAGGGCGAGCCGAGCGACTGAGCTCGGCGCACCCGGGCGATTCCGAGGGCGACGGAGGCCGCGCGGCATCCGTCGCCCTCATCGTCGTGCCGAGCCCGGAACGCGAGCCGATGCGCCTCGCGTCAGATGACGCGGCAGTGCGTGGTGAGCGAGCCGATGCCCTCGATGGTGACGGTCACGGTGGAGCCGTCGTGGAGGAAGACCTGCGGGTTGCGGGAGTACCCGGCGCCGCCGGGGCTCCCGGTCGAGATGAGCGTGCCGGCGGGGACGGTCGCCGTCTTCGACAGGTAGGAGATGATCTCCGCCACGCTCCGGACCATCTCGTTCGTCGAGGCGTCCTGGAGGATGTGGCCGTCGAGGTTGGTGGTGAGCCAGAGGTCCTGAGGATCGGGGATCTCGTCGGCGGTCACGACGACCGGGCCGGTCGGGGTGAAGCCGTCGAAGGACTTGCAGCGCGACCACTGCGCCTCGCTGAACTGGATGTCGCGCGCCGTGATGTCGTTCACGACCGTGTAGCCCCAGACGTGATCGAGGGCGTCCTGCGGCGAGACGTCGCGCGCCGGCGTGCCGATGATGACGCCGAGCTCGGCCTCGTAGTCGACCTGTGTGGCGACGTCGCCCGCCCAGGTGGTCGTCGCGCCGTGCGCGCCCAGGGAGTTCGGCCACAGCGAGAAGATCGTCATCGCCGACTCGGAGCGGAGCTTGAGCTCCGAGGCGTGAGCCGCGTAGTTCGCGCCGATCGCGAGCACCTGCGACGGCCGGAGGACGGCCGAGTCGTGCCGGAGTTCGGAGACCGGTGCGGTCGGGGCGCCCGACGCGACCGCGGCGTCGACCGCGGCGCGCACGTCGGCGAGCGCCTCGGGGCCCTGCTCGATGAGTTCCTGCAGGTCGCGCGGGGCCTCCGGCATCACCTCGTCGAGGAACATCGCCCGTTCGTCGTCGACCACCGCGAGTCGTGGGGTCGTCTGGCCTTCGACTCGGAGGTGCGCGAACTTCACTCACCTAGGCTATCGGCCGGCTTCGCCCGACCGCTGTGCAGAACGTACAACGAAGTGGGCTGCATGCTCCGTCACGTCGACAATGCGGATGCCGCGATGCGCCAGAGGTGCATCGACGCGTAGCTCCGCCAGGGCGCCCAGGCGGCGCCGCGCGCGGCGAGCTCCTTCGCGTCGGAGGGCAGGCCGAGTCGCGCCGCCCCGTTCCGGAGCGCGAGGTCGGAGACCAGCAGTTCGTCGGGCTCCCGCGTCACGCGCATGGCGAGGTAGCCGGCCGTCCACGGGCCGATTCCCGGCACCGCGAGCAGCTCGGCGCGCAGCTCGCCGCGTTCCCGCTCGGGCGCGACGACGAGGTCGCCGGAGGCGAGCCGGCCGCACACGTCGAGGATCGTGCGGATCCGGGCGGCCGGGCCCCGCAGCACGTCGGCGCCGTGCTCGGCGATCGCCTCCGCCGTGGGGAAGAGCGTGTGCGCGCGCCCCGCGAACCGGACGGGCTCGCCGAGGTCGGCGGCGAGCCGGGTCAGCGCCGTGCGCGCCGCGGGGACCGAGACCTGCTGGCCGACCAGCGCGCGCACGACGAGCTCGTGCGGGTCGAGGCAGCCCGGCATGCGGATTCCGGGCGACGCGGCGATCGCCGGCGCCAGCACCGGGTCGGCGGCGAGCGCGGCATCGATCGCCTCCGCGTCGGCGTCGAGATCGAAGAGGCGGCGGACCCGGGCGACGAGCGGGGCGAGGTCGGCGAGGCTCGCGAGGTGCGCCTCCACGTCGAGGGCGGGCGCGTCGTCGACGGCGGCCAGCCGCACGAGGGCCGGGCCGGTCGGCAGGGCGAGGGTGCGCTCGTAGCGGTCGCCCGCGGCGACCTCGACGCCGGCGAGCGCCCGGGTCGCGAGCCACGCGAAGACGCCGGCGGAGTCGAACGGCGCGCGTGCGGGGAGGCGGAGCCGGACGAGGCCGGCGTCGCCGGGTCCGGGCGCCGCGCCGTCGGCCTCGCGGTCCGCTCCGATCGCCGTCGGCGCCGACGCGGCCGACGCCCGGCTCCCTCGTCGCGCACGCGCCGAGGCACGCAGCTCGAGCGGGCTGCGCTCGTAGACCGCGCGCACCGTGTCGTTGAACTGGCGGATGCTGCCGAATCCGGAGGCGAACGCGACGTCGGACACGCGCATGGTGGTCGAGGTGAGCAGCGCGCGCGCGGTCTGCGCGCGATGGGCCCTGGCCAGGGCGAGCGGCCCGGCGCCGAGCTCGGCGGTGAGGACTCGCGTGAGGTGGCGGGGCGTGTAGCCGAGCCGCCCCGCGAGGCCGGGCACGCCCTCCCGTTCGACGACGCCGTCGGCGATGAGCCGCATGGCCCGGGCGGCGAGGTCGTCGTCGAGGTCCCACTCGGGCGAACCGGGGACGGCGTCGGGGAGGCACCGCTTGCAGGCCCGGAGGCCGGCCTCGTGCGCGGCGGCGGCGGTCCGGTAGAAGGTCACGTTGCGCGGCTTCGGCGGGGCAGCCGGGCAGCTCGGCCGGCAGTAGATGCCGGTCGAGTGCACGCCCGTGATGAACTGGCCGTCGAAGCGCGCGTCGCGCGCGAGCATCGCGCGGTACCGCTCGGCGAACGCCGGGTCGGCGAGGGGATCGGCGGTGTCGGTCGTGGTCACCTCTCCAGCGTCGCATCCGCCCGCGTGGCTGCATAGCGGAAATCGGACATGGCTGCATCGCTAGGCTGGTTCGCATGCCCAGTGATGCCCCGCTGTCCACCGCCGAATCCGCAGGCCCGGCGAGCGCGGAGGTGCGCTCGCGCCTCGCCGACGCCTTCGGCGATCGCGTCGCCTTCGATGGGCCCGTCCTGGAGGCGGCGCGCGAGGACCGCTCCGGATGGCGCAGCGACGCGCCGCCGGTGGCACTCGTGCACGCGGCATCCGTCGGGGACGTGCAGGAGCTCATGCGGATCGCCGGCGCCACCGGCACGCCGGTGGTTCCGCGCGGCGCCGGGACCGGCCTCGCCGGGGGCGCGATCTCGAGCCGCGGATCGATCGTGCTCGACCTCTCGCGCATGGACCGGATCCTCGAGATCGACGACGTCGACGAGCTCGCCGTCGTCGAGCCCGGCGTGCTGAACGGCGACCTCGACCACGCCGCCCGTGAGCGCGGGCTCTGGTACGCGCCCGACCCCGCGAGCCGTGCCATCTCGTCGATCGGCGGCAACATCGCCACGAATGCCGGCGGACTGCTGTGCGCGAAGTACGGCGTCACGCGCGAGAGCGTGCTCGGCCTCGCGGTGGTCCTCGCCGACGGCTCGCTGCTGCGTACCGGCCACCGCACGGTCAAGGGCGTCACCGGCTACGACCTCACGGCGCTCATGACGGGGTCGGAGGGCACGCTCGGCGTGATCGTCGAGGCGACGCTCCGGCTCCGCCCCGTGGTGCACGGCCCGATCCAGACCGTCGCCGCGGCCTTCCCGGACGTCGAGTCGGCGGGCGTCGCGGTCGGCGGCGTCGCCGCGGCGCGCGTGCGCCCGGCGATCCTCGAGCTCATCGACCCCGTCGGGCTCGAGCGCGTCGCCGAGCACCTCGGCGCCGACGCGCTCGCGGGCACGCCGCTCGCCGACTTCGCCCCGGGCGAGACGTTCCTCCTCGCCCAGTGCGACGCCGGGGACGCCGCGGCCGAGGCGGACACGATCGCGCGCGTGTTCCGCGAGGCCGGCGGTCGGGTCGAGCGGTCGACGGATGCCGCGACGGGCGAGCGCCTGCTCGACATCCGCCGCGCGATGCACCCCGCGCTCGCGTCGCGCGGCAACGTGCTCATCGAGGACGTCGCGGTGCCGCGCTCGCGGCTGCCGGAGATGTTCCGCGAGATCGCACGGATCGGGGCACGCTACGGCGTGGAGATCCCGACCCTCGCGCATGCGGGGGACGGCAACCTGCACCCGAACTTCGTGTTCGAGGGCGACGAGGTGCCCGAGCACATCTGGACGGCCGCCGATGAGCTGTTCCGCGCCGCGGTGCGGCTCGGCGGCACGCTGACCGGCGAGCACGGCGTCGGCGTGCTGAAGCGGCGATGGCTCGCCGAGGAGCTGGGCGACGCGTCCGTCGACCTGCAGCGACGGATCAAGGCCGTGTTCGACCCGGCCGGCATCCTGAACCCGGGCGTGATGTTCGCGCCCGGCGGCGGCGGCGATCGCTAGGCTTCCGGCGTGAGCCTGACGCCGCCCGCCGATCCGCACGGGCAGACCGACCCCGCAGGACCGCCCTCGGGCGACCCGGCATTCGCGAACCCCGCTCCCAGGCGACCGGGCGCGGGCGCCGCCATCGTCGTCCTCATCGCCATCGCGGGGCTCGTCGCGATCCTCGTCGCCGGCTACCTCGCCGTCTCGCTCGGCGCGTCGGTCGTCGTCGTCGGCACGCTCGTCGCCCTCGTGCCGCTCGCGATCGTGCTGTTCGCGGTCCGGTGGATCGACCGGTGGGAGCCCGAGCCGCGCTGGGCCCTGTGGCTCGCGTTCCTCTGGGGTGCGGCCGTGTCGGTCGCGATCGCCCTCGTCGTCGACCTCGGCGTGCAGCTCTTCGCCGCCTTCACCTCGCCCGACGGCGCGACGACCGACGAGGCGCTGCAGGCCGTCGTGCAGGCGCCGGTCGTCGAGGAACTGGCCAAGGGTGCGGGCGTGCTCCTGATCTTCCTGCTCGCGCGGTCGCACTTCGACGGCCCGGTCGACGGCCTCGTCTACGGCGCGACGGTCGCCGCGGGCTTCGCCTTCACCGAGAACGTCCTCTACTTCGGCGTCGCGCTCATCGAGGGCGGTGCCGCGGAGCTCGGCACCACGTTCATCATCCGCGGGCTGTTCTCCCCGTTCGCCCACGTCCTGTTCACGGCGTGCACGGGCGTCGCGATCGGATTCGCCGCACGACGCGGTCGCGGGGCCGGTGTCATCACCTGGTTCGTGATCGGGCTGCTCGGCGCCATCCTGCTGCACGCGTTCTGGAACGGCTCCCTCGCGTTCGCCGACGCCTTCGCGCTCTACTTCACCGTGCAGGTGCCGATCTTCATCGCCGCGATCGTCGTGACCGTCCTGCTGCGCCGGGAGGAGCAGCGCGTGACCCGGGTCCGGCTGTCCGAGTACGCCGCGGCCGGCTGGTTCAGCCAGGACGAGGTCGACGGGCTCTCGACCTGGCCCGGCCGACGGGCCGCGCTCGCGTGGGCCCGGGCGCAGCATCCGCCGCGCACCCCGCAGGTCCAGCGATTCATCGCGGATGCCACGCGGCTGGCCTTCACCCGGAACGTCATCGCGACCGGCCGCGCCGACGTGCGCCGGCACGAGGACGAGCGGGTGCTCCTCGAGGCCGTGGTGCGGGATCGGGCGGCGATCTCGGGCTGACGCAGCGCCCGTTGACCGCCCGCCGCAGTGGGAGTACGGTGCGTTCATCGGGCCCGAACGCCTCGACACGGGGGTCTCCCATGATGTCCGCACGCGCGCTGTCCGCCATCGTCGGAGCGGTCCTCGTCCTCACCGGCGCCGGCGCCGCGCCCGCCGCGGCCGCGACCGTCTCGACCGGCTCGATCACCTGGATCGCCGACCTGTCGACGGTGGTCGGCGAGCCGGTCGCGGTGACCTCGACGACCGCCGAGAAGGACGTGGTCGTCGCCGGGACCTCGACCGGCGCGCTCGTCGCCGCCGATGCGGGCACCGGGCTCACCCGCTGGGTCACGGATGCCGCGGGGGCCTCGGGCACGCCCTCGGCCGTCGCCGGCGTGGCGGCCGGCAAGGGCGGCCTGTTCGCCGCGATGCAGGGCGGCGCAGCGATCGCGCTCGACCCCGTCGTCGGATCCGTGCGGTGGGTCACGTTCGTCGACCAGGTCGTCGGCGGCGGCCTCGGGCTGACCTCGGTCGCCGCGGACAAGGACGGGGTCGTCGTCGGCACGACGACCGGGCAGGTCGTCTCGATCGATGCGGCCACCGGCCTGGTCCGGTGGGTGACCTACGTCGATGCCGTGATCGGCGCACCCGTCGCCGTGACCGGGGTCGCGCTCGGCAAGGGCGGACTGTTCGCGAGCACCGACGACGGACACCTCGTGGCGCTGGATCCGGCGGTCGGCCTCGTGCACTGGGTGACCGACGTCGCCGGGGTCGTCGGGTCGGACCAGGCGCTGACCGCCGTCGCGGCCGACAAGGACGGGCTCGCCGCCGGGACCTCCGCGGGACTCGTCGTCTCGCTCGATCCCGGGACGGGGCTCGTGCGCTGGATCACCGATGCCTCCGTCGCGCTCGGTACCCCGCTCGCCGTGACGAGCGCCGCCATCGACAAGGAGGGGCTGTTCGCCACGACCTCGACGGGCGAGCTCGTCGCGTTGGATCCGGCGGTCGGCCTCGTGCGCTGGGTCGACGTCATCGGCGCGGGCGAGCCCATGTCCGGCGCGTCGGCGGTGAAGGAACGGGTGTACGCCGGCACGGCCGGCGGGCTCCTGTACGCCATCGACTGACCGGAACCCCGCAGGGCGGGTCCGGGTGCCGTGCCCGACGACTATGATGGCCCCGTTCCGGATTGACGGCGATCGGAGGCGGCGTGCCCGTGCCGCAGCAGGATCCGCGAGGGAGCGGTGACCGCTTCCTGCGCGACCGACTGGTGCGCGCCCAGGACGACGCGCTGACGACCGGAGTGGTGCCGCTCAGCCTGCGCCCGGTGGTCCGCGAGTCGTGGGAACGTGCCATCCGCGGTGCCATCGACCCCGAACGGGCGCTCCCGCGCATCGAACTCGACGAGGACGAGTTCCGCGTCTACCGCGCCTCCCATGCGCTCGCGCCCGTGATGCCGGTCATCCGCCGACTGCTCGTCGACGGCACGGAGGACGCCGGGCTGGTCGTCGCCGTGGGCGACGCACAGGGGCGCCTGCTCTTCGTCGAGGGCGATCCGCACCTGCGTCGTCGCGCCGAGGACATGCTCTTCGTCGCCGGGGCCGACTGGTCGGAGTCGACCATCGGCACGAGCGCGCCCGGCACCGCCCTGCAGCTCGATCGAGCCGTGCAGATCCGCGGCGCGGAGCACTACAACCGCATCGTGCACCCGTGGAGCTGCACGGCCGCGCCGGTGCACGACCCGGTGACGGGCGCCCTGCTGGGCGTCATCGACATCACGGGAACCGACCTCGCCGTCGCACCGCACGCCATGTCGCTCGTGTCCGCGACCGTCGCGGCGGTCGAGGCCGAACTGCGCATCGCGAACCTCGAGACCACGGTGCGCAGCACCATCCGCCGGTCCCGCATGCGATCGCTCCCCGTCGAGCGCACGTCGCTCGCGGTGCTCGGCGAGCGACGGCCCCGGCTCGGCGCCCACGAGCTCGGCCCGAGGCACGCCGAGATCCTCACCCTGCTCGCATGGCATCCGCGCGGCCTCGGCGCCGAGAGACTGGCAGCGCTCGTCTACGAGGGCGACCCGTCCCCGGTCACGCTGCGCGCCGAGATGACGCGCCTCCGCCGCGTGCTCGAGGCGGCGGGCGAGCCGCCGCTGGAGTCGCGCCCGTACCGCCTCGGCCGCGAGCTCGACGTCGATGCCGCGCGCGTCTCGCGGCTCGTCGGGCAGGGGTCGCTGCGCCGGGCGCTCGAGCAGTATCCCGGGCCGATCCTGCCGGCGTCGACGGCGCCGGGAATCGTCGAGCTCCGCGACGAGCTCGCGAGCCGGCTGCGCGAGTCGATGCTCGCCGACGCCGCGCCCGAGGTCCTGCTGGCCTTCGCCGAACGCGACGAGCACCGCTACGACGCCGGGATCTGGCGCGCGCTGCTCGAGGTGCTGCCCGCCCGCTCGCCGAGGAGGGCGTCGGTCGTCGCGCACCTCGAGCGGATCGACGCGGCGCTGCGCTGAGCCGCGAGCCCGCGGCATCCGCCGGCGCGCGGCATCCGCCCCTGCACTGCAACGCGGCTGCAACCCTCGGGCAACCGGGACGCAACGCCTGAGCTCGTACCGTGACGATCGCCCCACTCCGAGGGCATGACGACGACGTCACGAGGAGACACGATGACCGTGTACGCCGCGCCCGGCACCGCCGGCGCACTGATCCAGTTCAAGCCGCGCTACGAGCACTTCATCGGCGGGGAGTGGGTGAAGCCAGCGGGGGGCGCCTACTTCGACGACATCTCGCCCGTGAACGGCAGGCCCTTCGCCGAGGTCGCCCGCGGCACCGCGGCCGACATCGAGGCCGCACTCGATGCGGCCCACAAGGCCGCGCCCGCGTGGGGTCGCACGAGCACCGCGCACCGCGCCGCCATCCTGAACGCGATCGCCGACCGCATCGACGCGAACCTCGAGCTCCTCGCGGTCGCCGAGACGTGGGACAACGGCAAGTCGATCCGCGAGCCGCTGAACGCCGACCTGCCGCTCGCGAGCGACCACTTCCGCTACTTCGCGAGCCTCATCCGGGCGCAGGAGGGGAGCTTCACGCAGCTCGACGAGGACAATGTCGCCTACCACTTCGACGAGCCGCTCGGCGTGGTCGGCCAGATCATCCCGTGGAACTTCCCGCTGCTCATGGCCGTGTGGAAGCTCGCCCCAGCGCTCGCCGCGGGCAACGCGGTCGTGCTGAAGCCCGCCGAGCAGACGCCCGTCTCGATCCTGGTGCTCGTCGAGCTCATCGCCGACCTGCTGCCGGCCGGTGTGCTGAACGTCGTCAACGGCTTCGGCGTCGAGGCGGGCAAGCCGCTGGCATCGTCGAACCGGATCCGCAAGATCGCGTTCACGGGGGAGACGACGACGGGCCGCCTCATCCTGCAGTACGCGTCGGCGAACATCATCCCCTCGACCGTCGAGCTCGGCGGCAAGAGCCCGAACATCGTGTTCGAGTCGGTCGCGGACCGCCGCGACGCGTTCTACGAGAAGGCGCTCGAGGGCTTCAGCCTGTTCGCGTTCAACCAGGGCGAGGTCTGCACGTGCCCGAGCCGGTCGCTCATCCAGAAGTCGATCTACGACACGTTCCTCGACGACGCGATCGAGCGGACGAAGCTCGCCCGGCAGGGCAACCCCCTCGACACCGAGACGCAGGTCGGCGCGCAGGCGTCGAACGACCAGCTCGAGAAGATCCTGAGCTACATCGACATCGGCAAGAAGGAGGGCGCGAAGCTGCTGCTCGGCGGTGAGCGCGTCGACCTCGGCGGCGACCTCAGCGAGGGCTACTACGTCGCCCCGACGATCTTCGAGGGGGAGAACCGGATGCGGCTCTTCCAGGAGGAGATCTTCGGCCCGGTGGTCGCGGTCACGAGCTTCCAGGACTACGACGACGCGATCCGGATCGCGAACGACACGCTCTACGGCCTCGGCGCCGGCGTCTGGAGCCGCAACGGCAACGAGGCGTACCGGGCCGGTCGCGACATCCAGGCGGGCCGCGTGTGGGTGAACAACTACCACGCCTACCCCGCGGGCGCGGCGTTCGGCGGCTACAAGTCCTCCGGCATCGGCCGCGAGAACAACAAGGAGGCGCTCGCGCACTACCAGCAGACGAAGAACCTCCTCGTCAGCTACAGCGAGAACCCGCTCGGGTACTTCTGATCGGGAGCCGGCCATGACGATCGAGACGACGGATGTCGCGGCGCTCGCCGCACGCGTGGTCGCATCGGTCACGGTGGAGGGCGACGTCTCGCCGCGGGTGGAGCTCACGCCCGCGGCGGGCGTCCTGCTCGCGACGCTGTGGGCGAAGCACGGACCGCTGATGTTCCACCAGTCCGGCGGATGCTGCGACGGCAGCGCGCCGATGTGCTACCCGGCCGGCGACTTCGCCACGAGCGCGGCCGACGTGCTCCTCGGGGAGCTCGACCTCGGCTCGGGGAGGGTCGTGCCGTTCTGGATGTCGGCCGAGCAGTTCCGGTACTGGCGCCACACGCACCTCACGGTCGACGTCGTGCCTGGCCGGGGGAGCGGGTTCTCGCTCGAAGCGCCCGAGGGCGTCCGATTCCTCATCCGCTCGCGGCTCATGGAGGAGTGAGCCGCAGCACAGCTCCACGCCGTGGGGCGGCGATTCCGCCGCCTGCCCCTTCCTCGTCGCGGTGGTCCCGATGGCCTCCGTACACGAAGAAACTCGTCGCCCCGCGGTGTGGCCTCAGCCGACAGCGCTCCGGGGCGACGAGCTCTTAGGGCTACAGACTGCAACGTGTTCGCCGTTGGCGCAAGAGCGTGGTGGACGGGCGTCCGCGATTGAGTCGGCACGCGGCATCCGTTTGGATGGACCCATGACTGATACGAACAGCAAGCCCGAGGTCGAGGCTCCCGAGGGTCCGGCTCCCGTCGAGCTCGTCATCGAGGACGTCGTCGTCGGCGACGGCCCCGAGGCCGCTCCCGGCTCGACGGTCGACGTCCACTACCTCGGCGTCGAGTACGACTCGGGCGAGGAGTTCGACTCGTCGTGGAGCCGCGGCCAGTCGATCAACTTCCCGCTGCAGGCGCTCATCGCCGGCTGGCAGGAGGGCATCCCCGGCATGAAGGTCGGCGGCCGACGCAAGCTCACCGTCCCGCCGCAGAAGGCCTACGGCACCGCGGGCGGTCACCCGCTCTCGGGCAAGACGCTGATCTTCGTGATCGACCTGCTCGGCGTCAGCTGACCGAGTCTCCTCGAACGGCCGGAGGCCGGCGCACCGAGCTCGGGCGCCGGCCTTCGTCATGCCGGCCGGACGCCGATCTCGGAGATCTTTGCATGCATGTGCATCCGATCGCGCGGTTGATCCGGAAGGAAGTGGTGTCAGGCAAGATCCGCCCCGCGAACCGCGGGAACGACCGGGAGGACACCATGAAGAAGATCATCGCCGCCGGAATCGGCGCCGGAGCGCTCGTCGCGCTCGGCGGACTCGCGCCGGCCAACGCCGCCGAGGACGCGGCCATGCTCTCCGTGCTGCACGGGGTCCCCGGCCTCACCGTCGACGTGTACGTGAACGACGAGCTGACGCTCGACGACTTCGAGCCCGGCGACCTCGCCGGCCCGCTCGAGCTGGCCGCGGGCACGTACTCGGTGGCGATCACCGCCGCCGACGCAGCGGACTCCTCGGAGCCCGTGATCGGGCCCGTCGACCTGCCGCTCGAGGCGGGCGGGAACTACACGGCCGTCGCGAACCTCGACGCCGAGGGCAACCCGACCGCGAACCTGTTCACGAACGACGTCTCCGAGATCGCCGCCGGAGAGGGCCGCCTGACGGTGCGCCACGTCGCCGCGGCACCCGCCGTCGACGTCCTCGCCGGCGGCGAGGCCGTGATCACGGACCTCGCGAACCCCGACGAGGCATCGCTCGACCTGCCCGCGGGCACCGTCGAGGCCTCGGTCGCCGCCGCGGGCACGACCGACCCGGTGCTCGGGCCGGCACCCGTCGACGTGGCGGAGGGCACGCTGACGATCGCCTACGCCTGGGGGAGCCTCGAGGACGACACGCTCGCACTCGCGGTGCAGACGGTGACGGGCATGCACTCGAGCCCCGACGGGGTCCCGGCGGGGGCTGCCGGACTCGTCGCGACGAACGCACCTGAGCGCGTGTTCGGGCTCTGGGCGGCCGCGGGCGTCGCGGCGCTCTCGGTGATCGCGATCGCCGCCGGTGCGGTCCGCAAGGCCGCGTCGGCGAAGGCCGAGCGCTGATCACCATGCGGGGGAAGACGGTCGCGGCCGGGGTGTTCGGGTCCCCGGTCGCGGCCGTCGCCGTGCTGGCCGTCCTCGTCGGGTGCGCGATCGCGCCGGGCGGGGGCGACGCGCCCGACCCCGCCCCGTCGCCGTCGGCGGCGACGCCCGAGCCGACCGCGTCCGACGCGATTGGGGCACGGCCGGCCGCGGCGGCGCCGGCATCCGCGGTTCCCGAGATCCCGCGTCGCTCCGCCTCGCTCGAGGCGAATCGTGCGCCCGCGCCCCCGGCCCCGGTCCGGATCGAGGTCCCCGACCTCGGCATCGACATGTCGATCGAGCCGGTCGGCCTCGGAACCGACGGGTCGATGGGACTGTTCGACGATCCGGCGCTCGCCGCATGGTACCGGTGGGGGCCGGCGCCCGGCTCGGACGCGGGGTCGACCGTCATCGCGGCCCACGTCGACTCGCTCGAGTACGACGTGCTGCCGTTCGCGAGGCTGCGGGATGCGGCATCGGGCACCGCGGTGTTCGTGACGGATGCCGCGGGCACGCGCCACGCGTACGCCGTCGAGTCGCTCCAGGTCACGGAGAAGGCCGCTGTCGACTGGGATGCCGCGTTCGATCGTTCCGGGCCGCCGCGGTTGACGCTCGTCACGTGCGGCGGCGCGTTCGACTACGAGGCGCGGCGGTACCTCAGCAACCTCGTCGTGACCGCAGTTCCGACGTGACGCGTGGATGCCGAGGAGATGGGAGGGGGTGCTCGATATGCTGATGGCCACGCCGCAGTCGACGATCGCGGCGCCGCCGCTCGTCATGGTCGACGTGCGGTCCCGCCAGAGCCGACGAAGGGATGAGCGCCGCACGGTGAGCCCGATCGCCTTCGACACCCTCGACGACCGAGCCCTCGCGGAGCAGTTCTCCGCAGGCGACGAGCGCGCGCTCCGCGAGGCGTACTCGCGCTGGTCGCCGCTGGTCTTCCGGCTCGCGCTGCGCTCGCTCGGAGATCGCACCGACGCCGAGGACGTGACCCAGCAGGTCTACCTCGCCGCGTGGCGCGGGCGGGGCACCTTCGACGTCTCCCGGTCCACGCTCAGCGCATGGATCGTCGGCATCACGAAGCACCGCATCGCCGACGCGCACGAAGCACGTGCTCGCACCCGACGCCTGGAGGAGAGCCTCGTGGCCGAGGCGTCCGTCGCCGCGACCGAGGTCGACGACGACTTCGCCGAGCGTGCCATGGTCGCCGAGGAACTCGGCCGGCTGGAGCCGGTGCCGCGACGGGTCATGCAGCTGGCGTTCTACGACCAGCTCAGCCATTCGCAGATCGCCGAGGCGTTGAACCTCCCGATCGGCACCGTGAAGAGCCATGTCCGACGCAGCCTGAGCCGGCTGAGATCACGATGGGAGGTGGATGATGGACCACGTCGAGCCTGATGAGCTGGCCGTGCTGGCCCTCGACGGCCGCGAGCCCGATGCCGCGGTTCGCGCCCACCTCGACGCCTGCGACGTGTGCGCGGCGGAGTACGCGGCGCTCGCGCGAACGGTCGACCTCGGCCGCGAGGGTTCGTCCGAGGATCTCGAGGCCCCGCCGACGGCGGTGTGGACGCGCATCCACGACGAACTGGGGCTCGCCCCCGAACTCGCCGGCGACCCGTTCGCGCAGGTCGACGCGGGCGACCCGGCGCTGCGGGCCGCGACTCCGGAGCGCCACGTCCCGCCGAGCCGGCCTCGCACCCCGTCGGTCGCGGCACCGGCGGCGCGCGCCCGGCGGCGCAGGTGGTGGCCGATCGCCGCGGCCGCCGCGGTCGTCGGCCTGCTCGCGGGCATCGGCATCGGCGTCGCCATCGGCGGACGCGGCACGGTGCCCGACGCGACGACCGTGCTCGCGAGTGCCGAGCTCGACGCCTTCCCCGGCTGGGACGCGGTCGGTACCGCGACGGTCGAGCAGGACGCGGCCGGGGAGCGCACCATCCTCGTCGACCTCGCGGCCGACGTGCCGGAGGGGGAGGTGCGCGAGGTGTGGCTCATCCGGTCCGACGCGTCCGGCCTCGTCAGCCTCGGCCTGATGGACGGCGACACGGCGCGCCTCGTCGTCCCCGACGGCATCGACCTCGACGAGTACCCGCTGGTCGACGTCTCGGCCGAACCGGTCGACGGCGACCCCGCGCACTCCGGCGACTCGATCGTCCGGGGCGAGCTCCGCGCGGCGTGAATCGACGGCGCTCGTCGTCGCGGCGCGCTCACTCGGCGGGAGCCGTCGGCGGAGCAGCCGGGTCGGGGTCCGCCCGCGGACGCGGATCGCGACCCTCCGTGGCGGCCGATCCCACGCCGGCGTCTCGCGCGAGGGCGATCGCCTCCGCACGGTCGGCGACGTGCAGCTTGGAGAAGATGTTCGAGACGTGATTGCGGACCGTCTTGGGGCTGATGTACAGGCGGCGGGCGATGTCCGTGTTGCGCTCGCCCGAGGCGATGAGCTCGAGGATCTCTCGTTCGCGGTCCGTCAGCTCGGGGAACGGGACGGGTCGGGACCGCGCTCGCGTGGCCGAGAAGTACGCCAGCACGCGGTCGGCGATGCCAGGTCCGAAGACGGCCTCGCCCTGTCCGGCGGCCAGCACCGCCGAGACGATCTCCTCCGGCCTCGATCCCTTCAGCAGGTACCCGCGCGCCCCGGCGCGCAGCGCCGCGAACACGGAGTCGGGGTCGTCGAGCATCGTGAGGACGAGCACCGCCACCCCGGGGCCCGCATCGACGATCGCGCGCGTCGCCTCCACGCCGCTCATCGTCGGGAGGTTGAGGTCCATCAGCACGACGTCCGGGCGCAGCCGCTCGCTCTCCCGGACGGCGTCCTGGCCGTCGCCCGCGGTGCCGCAGACCTCGACCTCCGGCACCGTCGCGAACGCGCCGACGAGGCCGTCGCGGAACACCGGGTGGTCGTCGACGACCAGCACTCGGAGCGTGGTGTCGGTCACGGTCGACGATCCCCCGGGTCATCCGTCCCCATGATCGGGATCGAGGCCCGCACCCGGGCGCCGCCCTCCGGAGCCGCATCCACCTCGCACGAGCCGCCCAGCTCGACGGCCCGTTCCCGCATCGACGGCAGTCCGACGCCGCTCCGGATCGATGCGGACATCCCCGCGCCGTCGTCGCTGACCTCGAGTCTGAGCGTGCGGGGGTCGGAGGTCGCATCCACGAGGACGCGCACCCGTTCCGATCCGCTGTGCCGCGCGGCGTTCGTCATCGCCTCGGTCGCGATCCGGTACGCCGCGACCTCGACGGCGGCCGGCAGTTGGGCGCCGTCGAGCCTGACCTCGAGGGTCGCCGCACCGGGCAGGAGCGCCGCCGCGCGCTCGTGCAGCGCGCCATCGAGTCCGAGGTCGTCGAGTGCGGGCGGCCGCAGGTCGTCGACGATCCGGCGGATGTCGCGGATCGTGCCCTGGATGCTCGCCTCGAGGGTCGACGCGAGGCCGATCGCGACGTCGGGCGAATCCGGCAGCGCGCGCCGCAGGTTGCCCGCCTGCAACGCGAGGCCCGCCAAGGCTGAGCCCACGCCGTCGTGGATGTCGCGGCGGAGCCGCCGCCGCTCCTCCTCGCGGGCGAGCACCAGCCGCTCACGCGACGCCTGGAGCTCGGTCGCGAGCTGCACGGCGCGCACGGTCCCGGCGACCTGACGTGCGACGTCCTCGAGCAGTCGCACGTCGGCGGGCGAGAACTGGTCGCGTTCGCTGCGGCGCCCGACTTCGAGGACGCCCACCGCCTCGCCCTGGTGGACGAGCTCGAATCGTTCCGGATCGCCGGTGGGGGTGCCGAACGCCGCGGTCGGGCCGGCGACACCCGCCACGCGCACGGCCACGTACGGCACCCGCAGCGCCTGGCCGACGCTCTCGGCCACGGCGGGGAGGACGCCCGCGGGCGCGAGCGCGTCGGAGACCCGACGCGCGAGTCGCGACATCGCCTTGGCGGGGTCGTCGCGATCGCCGTACATGCGCCGATTGACCATCCGCTGGAGCCACTCGCGGAGCGGGTACGCGGCGATCGCCACGACGAGCACGATCAGGACGGATCCGCGCCAGTCGATCGAGAGCGGCGTGAGGGCCGTGACGGCGAGCACGAACAGTCCGTACGCCGCGAGCACCGCGACCGTGAGCGCCCCGTACACGAGCGTCCGATTGATGACGAGGTCGATGTCGTACAGGCGGTACTTCACGATCGCGATCGTGACCGACACCGGGATCAGGAGCAGGGGGATCCACGTCAGGAATGCGCCGCCGAGTCCCCACTCCGTACCGAGCGTGCCCGCGACCATCATCACGGCCCACCCCGCCACGGAGAGGCTCGCCGCCCACAGCATCCACCGCAACTGCTCGTGCTCGTCGCCGATCGTGCGTCGCCAGCGCACCACGACCGCCGCGAGGCCGACTCCGATGGCGACCGGGGTCAGGAGCATCAGCACTGCGAGCACGATCGCCGGCTCGACCGCGACGGGACGCTCGACCCGGGCGAAGTCGACGGGATCGCTCGGGTAGAGGGCGTAGCCGATCGTCGCGAGCGCAAGCCACGCGATCAGTCCGATCACGACGGGGCGCCACCGCGGACCGGGCGGGCTCCCGTCGGGGAACAGGAGCGGGACGAACACGAACAACACCAGCATCGAGGGGAACCAGTTCCACTCCGCGAACCACGCGGCCCAGGCGACACCGGGCAGCGATCCCGGCTCCAGGTACAGGCCGGTGATCGCGTACCACCGCGCCGCGGTGTCCGCGATGACGCCGACCACGACGCCCACCATGATCCAGGCGATCGGATGCCGCGGGAACCGACGGAGGATGACCGCCGCCAGCGCGCTGAAGATCGGCGCGAAGACCGTGGTGCCGATGTAGAAGGGCAGCTGTTCGTCGAGTGCCGACGGCAGGGCGGCGGCGTTGAGCAGGAGGACCGCGACGAGCGCGGAACCGGACGCGAAGGCGACCGCGGTCACCGCCCACGCCCATCGCGGGGCCGAGGTGCTCCTGCCCATGACGCCGACGCCTCCCGCCCGCATGACGGCTCAGCCTTGCGGCTCAGTATCCACCACTGCCGTCGCGATGGCGACCCACACCGCCGCGAGCAGGAGCGGGATCATGCCCAGCATCCACGCCACCGGGAGCAGGGGAGCCAGGATGCAGCCGGCCCACGCGAGCCAGCCGGGCAGTCGACGGACCCGCCGCAGGCCGACGCTCAGTGCGAAGACCATGAGCGACAGGCCGAAGAAGCTCGGGTTCAACACCTGGCTCGAGAACATCTCGAGCCCGTACGCGACCTCGGGCACCGCCGGGAACCCGCCGTCGGCACTGGGCGCGACGACGTGCGCAGCCGCGGCCGACGCGCTGGCGGCCACGACCACGCCGATCGACGTGACGGCAGCGCCGAGCACCGCCAACTGACCGGGGATCGACGGCCGCGGGCGATCGTGGTCGATCGCGGTGCGCAGGTGCGCTGCCGACCACATCAGGAGGATGCCGGCGACGGGGAAGACGATCGTCGAGAGCCCGACCAGGAGGTTGAGGCGCGCCTCGTCGTCGACGCCCGACGCCCAATCGGCGAGCGTGCCGCCGTAGACGTACGGCGGGAGCGAGATCAGCACGAGTCCGGCGAGGAAGACGACGGCGAAGGCCGCGCCGAGGTACCGCGATGCGTGGAATCGGCGAGGTGTGGTGCTCGGCACCGTTTCGGGGTGCGTTCCGGTGGTCATGATGAGCCTCCTCTGGTGACGGGTGAACGCCTCCAGCCTCCCGGTCCCGACGTCCCGAGCGCATGGGACCGTCGGTCCCGGATCGGGACCGGGTCGGTGCGCGCACTCGGTGCCGACCGGCGTGCTCAGTCGCCCGGTGCCGGCGGCGCGGGAGTCGGATCGGACGGAGCCGTGGTTCGGGGACCCTCGGCGTCCGGCGCGCCGGGCTGTGCCGGAGCCGCCCGTCCGCCGACGTCCGCTCGCCTCCGCGACGGCTCGGCGACATCCCGGACGCGATCGACGAGGTCGCGCCACGGCCCGGTCACCTGACGTTCGGCGAGGGTCGCCACGTGGGGCTCGCAGCGGATGCGGTAGGTGTACCGATCGGGCTCCGGCGGAGCGGGCGGCGTGTCGCTCCACGGCAGGCGCTCGACGAGGAGCACCCACTCCTCGGGGTCGGGCTGGTCCTCGACCTCGACGGTCCACGTGAGTCGCAGCCCGGCGAGTCCGCCGCTGCGGACGACCTCGACCTCCATGGTCCGGATGCTACTCCGGTTCGACTCCGACGGCGCGCCAGCCGTTCGCGACGGCCGCGACCTCGCGCGACACGTCGCCGTAGCGCTCGCGCGCGGCGGCGAGCGTCGCCGCCGCGAACACGGCGAAGCCGTCGTTCGGCCGCAGGGTTCCGCCCGTCAGCGCGTCGTACCAGATGCGGCCGACGTGCTCCCATGCGAAGCCGCCGAGCTCGACGGCCGCGAGCGCGAACGCGCGGTTCGGGATGCCGGAGTTCAGGTGCACGCCGCCGTTGTCGGCGTCGGTCACGATGTAGTCGCGGAAGTGCGCCGGCTGCGGGTCGCGGCCGAGCACGTCGTCGTCGTAGGCGGTGCCGGGTTCGAGCATCGAGCGGAGTGCACGGCCCTGCACGAGCTCGGTGAAGATGCCCTCGCCGATCAGCCAGGTCGCCGCCTCGGCATCCTGCCCCATCGCGTACTGCTCGGTCAGCGCGCCGAACACGTCGGAGACGTGCTCGTTCAGGGCGCCCGACTGGTCGCGATAGCGCAGGCGGGCCGTCATCTCGGTGACGCCGTGCGCCAGCTCGTGCCCGATGACGGAGATCGACTGCGTGAACCCGCGGAACACCTCGCCGTCGCCGTCGCCGAACACCATCCGCTCGCCGTCCCAGAACGCGTTGTCGTAGTGGTCTCCGAAGTGCACGGTCGCCTCGAGCGGCGCACCCTCACCGTCGATCGCGTCGCGGCCGTAGACGCGTTCGAAGAGCGCCCAGACCTCGCCGAGGCCGTCGTAGGCCTGGTCGACCGCGACGTCGCCCGTCGCCGGCTGCCCCTCGGTGCGCACGAGGTGCCCGGGAAGCGATTCGGCGCCCTGGGCATCGGAGATGCGGCGGTCGGGCGCGGGTTCGGGAACGGCGGCGTCGACCGGGGCGCCCTCGCCCTCGGCCTCGACGTCGTGGTCGCGTCCGGTCGTCGCCGACCGCGTGTGCTCGTGCGGCAGCAGGCCCGGATGCGCACCCTCGACGCGCAGTTCGCGCATCGGCTCGTCGCGGAGCAGCGATCGGCGGGCGGCATCGGCCGCGACGTCGTAGTGCTCCTCGGCGGCCGCGATCCGAAGCAGCAGGTACGGCGGGACGATGCCCGCGCGGACGCGGGACTCGCGCGGAACGGGCGGCTGCGGCATCCGGGTCATGCGTCGATGCTGGCACGCGCCGCCGACAGGGCGGCGCGCCCCGCCGGGGAGCGCGCGACGCGGCATCCGCCGCGTGATGGGATCAGGGACGCATGCGAAGCTTGAGGGGTGACCGCCGTCGCCGCTGCTCCGTCCGAGGTGCGCACCCACCCGATCGCCCTCGTCCCGGCTGCGCTCGTGTGCTCGGCCGCGGTGCTGCTGTTCGGGTTCCAGCTTCGCCTGCCCGGGTACGCGATGCTCGTCGTCGGCCTGGTCATCGCCTGGCTCGTCGACCGGTCGGGCCGGACGGAGCGACTGCTGCCCGACCTGTCGCTCATCGCCATCGGGCAGGCGATCATCTCGACGATGTCGCTCGAGGCGCAGCTCTCGGACGAGGCGATGCTGCGCTTCACGGTCGTGCTGGGCGCAGCGGTCGTGGTGCCGTTCGCGATCTCGCGGTTCCTGTACCGGGAGCGCACCATCCGCTTCCCGTGGCGCACGGGTCGGCGGTGGACGCGCACGCAGTGGCTCTACCTCGTCTTCGTGACCCTCGCCGGATGGCTCATCCTGCCGTTCTACTTCATCACCTCGGGCGTGTACCAGAACTGGCCGACCGTGACCGAGCCGAACGAGATCGCGCGTCTCTTCGTCGGCGTGAACGCCGTCGGGACCTGGGACGAGCTGTTCTTCATCTGCACGGTGTTCGCGCTGCTCCGCCGGCACTTCCCGACGTGGCAGGCGAACCTCCTGCAGGCGATCGTGTTCGTCTCGTTCCTCTGGGAACTGGGCTACCAGTCGTGGGGGCCGCTGCTGACGATCCCGTTCGCCCTGATCCAGGGCTACACCTTCAAGCTCACCAAGTCGCTGACCTACGTGCTCGTCGTCCACCTGCTGTTCGACGCGATCGTGTTCTGCGTGATCGTCTACGCGCACAACGGCTGGCCGGCGATCTTCCCGCTCGTCCCGGCGGGGTAGGGCGGCCGGCCGGCCGTCGGTTCACGATGGCCCGGATCCGGGCCGCCTGGGCCGCGACAGGACCCGCAGCGACCCCGCCGCGAGCACGACCGCGCCGCCGACGGCGGTCGCGCACACCGCCCACTCCAGCGGACCGGGCGGTTCCGGCGGCGTCTCGGAGACGGTGCCCGAGTCGGTGCGATGGACCGTCGCATCGGCCCCGACGACGAGTTCGTCGCTCCGGACCTCGGCGCTCGTTCCGTCGGGCAGCTCGACGACGACGAAGCGGAAGGGCACGTAGCGGGTGCCGCGCCGGTCGGCGACGAGGCGGTCCTCAGTGCGCTCGCCGACGACGGTCGCGGTGACCGGCGACGTCGACGCGGCCGCCCGGGCGGCGGTGTCGCCGATCGCGGCGACCGCGGCGATGCCGAGCGCGACTGCGCCGATCGCGAGCACCACGGCGGTCAGCCAGCGGGGCGGGTAGCCCGCGCGGGGATCGGTTCGTCGTCGGATGTCGGCCATCGGGATCGTGACCCCTCGGATCACTCGTCCCCATCGTCGCACGCTCCGCGTGGTCGTGGTCGTGGTCGTGTTCGTGGCGGCGCTACCGCCGAGGCAGTGGATAGGCTCGCGCCATGCGCGCGGTGCGGTACGAGCGGTACGGCGGTCCCGAGCGGTTGCGACTCGTCGACGCGCCGCTCCCGGTTCGCGGCCGGGGCCAGGTGCTCGTGAAGGTCTCCGCGTCGTCCGTGAACTCGTGGGACTGGGACCTGCTCCGCGGCTCGGCGCTCGCACGCATCGGCGCACCGCGCCGGCCGGCGCATCCGGTGCTGGGCGCGGATGTCTCGGGCGAGGTCGTCGCGGTCGGCCCTGCGGGCGACGGGTCGGCCGCGTTCGCCGTCGGCGACGCGGTCTGGGGCGACCTCTCCGCGGCGGGATGGGCCGGGTTCGCCGACGTCGTCGCGACGGATGCCGCCGCCCTCCGCCGTCGGCCCGCAGGGGTCGATCCGATCGCGGCGGCGGCGGTCCCGCAGGCGGGCGGCTTGGCCTGGCAGTCGCTCGTCGACGTCGCGGCGCTGCGTGCGGGGGAGCGGGTCCTCATCGTCGGGGCGGGCGGCGGCGCGGGGACGATCGCGGTGCAGCTCGCGAGGCACCTGGGTGCGGGCGAGGTGGTCGCCGTCGATCGAGCCGCGAAGCTCGACCTGCTTCGCGGGATCGGGGCCACCGAGACGGTCGAGGCGGACGCCGCCGACGAGCTGTTCGCCGAGGGAGCCGGCTCCGGCCGGTTCGACGTGATCGTCGACCTCGTCGCGGGTCGCCCACTGGCCGCGTACCGTCGCGCCCTCCGGCCGAACGGACGATTCGTCGTCGTCGGCGGGCGCCTTCGCACCATCGGCCGTGTGGCGGCCACGGCCGGACGCCCCGACGCCGAGGGCCGGACGTTCCGCCTGCTCGCGGCGGAGCCGAACGGCGGCCTCGACGAACTCGGCGAGCTCGTGGCATCCGGGGCGCTCGCACCCGTGATCGAGGAGGTGCTCCCACTCGAGCGGGCGCCCGAGGCGCTCGCGCGGATCGGGGCGGGGACGGTGCTCGGGAAGCTCGTGATCGCGCCGTAGGTGCATCGCATCGACGGGCGCAGTCGGCGGTCGTCCGCTCCGCAGTCGACCAGCGAGCGTGTGAAGTTGGATGCCGCGTGGCTCGCAAAAGATCAGTGCCTTCGAGAACGAGTAGATCACGGTAAATCCGGGGAAGTGGTCCCCAGATGAGTAAAATGTTTACCGTGCCAGCTGCAAATGGTCCGCATGCTCCGGACGATTCCGAGCTCTCCTTCCCACCCTTCGCGTTCGATTCTCCGCTCGGCGCCGCGGTGGTCGAACTCGAGCGCCTGCGTGGCGAGATCGGAGTCGGCACGACACCGGTACAGGTGTTCCACGAACTCCACGGACTGTTCCAGTTCCTGTCGAGCGTGGTCTCGGCACGGATCGAGGGCAACCGCACGACCATCCTCGACGCGATCGCCGGCGCTCAGGAAGCGGAACGACGCAGAGGACCGGTCGATGAGACTGTGCGGGAGATCCTGAATCTCAACGAGGTGATGGAGTTCATCGACGACGCCGGACAGGATCGGCCGCTCACGCACTCCTTCGTGCGTGAACTGCATCGCCGTGCGGTCGACGGTCTCATTCGCGAGGGCGACCCGCGACCGGGTGCATATCGGATTCGCGACGTCGCGATCCAGGGCGCCGAGCATCGGCCACCGCTCGCCCAGGCGGTGCAGAGCGAGATGGATCGATTCCTCGAGTTCGCGAATCGACCGGTACACACGCATCAGCAGTTGCTCCACGTCGCGATCGCGCACCACAGGTTCCTCTGGATCCATCCGTTCCAGAACGGGAACGGACGCGTGTCACGGCTGGTCAGCTACGCAATGCTCGGGCGACACGGGTTCGTCAGCCCGATCGGCCTGCGGGCCGTCAATCCCACGGCGGTGTTCGGGGTGTCCCGTTCGGAGTACTACGACGCCCTCGCCGCGGCCGATGACCTGAGCGATTCCGGCACGATCGCCTGGTGCGAGTTCTTCATCGGTGGGCTTCTCACCGATCTTCGTAGGCTCCATCGCCTGCAGGACGCGCAATTCGTGCGGGACCGGCTCGTCGTTCCCGCGCTCGATCGTTTCGTGCGCTCCGGCGGCATCACACAGCGCGAGAGTGAAGTGCTGCGCTTCGCGTGCGATTCGGAGGTCGTTCGCGCCGGGCAGTTGGAGCACCTGCTTCCCGGCAGTCCATCGCAGCGCAGCCACGCTCTGCGTCCGCTGCTCGATCGCGGGTTGCTGAAGGCTCAGCGAGCAGGCGGGCGGACGTACTTCGTGTCGTTCGGTCCGAACGAGCTGAGCCCCTTCATCATCCGTCAGCTCGATAGGGAGGGATTCCTGCCGCCGCTGCTCCGCGACGCGGAGTGATCCGTGCAGCGATCGGTGCCAGGTGCCAACGGAGCGACGGTGGCGTCTGCCAGACTCGAACACTGCGGCACGGCTGCCGCGGCAACGGAAGGACGGCGACACAACAGTGGTCACAGGTGAACTCCGCTCCAAGGTCGACAGGGTCTGGGATGCGTTCTGGTCGGGCGGGATCGCGAATCCGGTCGAGGTGATCGAGCAGATCACGTACCTGCTCTTCATCCGCCGGCTCGATGAGATCCACACGCGGGAGGAGCGGAAGGCGAATCGCACCGGCAAGCCGATGGAGCGCCGCGTCTTTCCCGAGGGCCTCGATGACACGGGCCGGATGCCGCGCCCGTACGACGACCTGCGCTGGAGCGCGTTCACGAACCGCTCGCCGCAGGAGATGTTCGAGATCGTGGGGGAGCACGTCTTCCCGTTCCTGCGTCGCATGGGCGGCGAGGGCTCGAGCTACGCGCGCAACATGAAGGACGCGCGATTCACCATCCCGACGCCGGCGCTGCTCGCGAAGGTCGTCGACCTGCTTGCCGAGATCCCGATGGAGGATCGCGACACCAAGGGCGACATCTACGAGTACATGCTCGCCAAGCTCTCGCAGAGCGGGCAGAACGGCCAGTTCCGCACGAGCCGCCACATCATCAAGCTCATGGTCGACATGACCGCGCCGACGCCGAGCGACCGCATCATCGACCCGGCGGCCGGCACGGCAGGCTTCCTCGTGATGGCCGAGGAGTACCTGCGCGAACACTACGAGGACGAGATCTTCTCGGATGCCGCGAAGCGCGACTTCTTCAATACGAAGGCGTTCACGGGCTACGACTCGGATGCCGCGATGGCCCGCATCGCGAGCATGAATATGCTCCTGCACGGCGTCGAGGAGCCCATCATCGAGCGGGCGGACTCGCTCGCCGAAGGGCATCCCGCGACCGAGGACTACACGCTGGTTCTCGCGAACCCGCCGTTCGCCGGCTCACTGGACTACGAGACCACCGCGAAGGATCTGCTCCAGGTCGTCAAGACGAAGAAGACCGAGCTGCTCTTCCTCGCGCTCATGGTGAAGCTCCTGAAGAACGGCGGACGGGCTGCGGTGATCGTGCCCGAAGGCGTGCTGCATAACCAAGATCGCGCCACAAACGAACTGCGGCGCATGATTATAGAAGACCACCGTCTTCTGGCGGTGGTGAAGCTTCCTGGGGGTGTCTTTCGGCCGTATGCCGGCGTCTCAACGGCGATCCTCTTCTTCCAGAAGACATCGTCCGGAGGGACCGACTTCGTGTGGATGTACGACGTGCGGGCCGATGGCTTCTCGCTCGACGACAAGAGGAGTCCGATAGATTCTGACGACCTTCCGGACCTGCGGGGGCGTTGGCTCCGTCGGCCAGCGGGCGGCTCCCTCACCGCGTGGAGTGAATTCACGAACCCCCGAACCGCCCAATCGTTTCTCGTGCCGATCGAAGAGATCGTTCAGAAGAACTACGATCTCAGCTTCAATGCCTATCGAGATGTTGTCTCGCCCGACGGACGCGCGAACCGTAGTGAATCTCTGTCTGCGGCTGCGCTAGAGACAAGCCTGTCAGACGCGTTCACTTCGCTGCGCGCCGTTCAAGCCCACATTGAAGCGCTCGGGTCGAGGGCTACGACGTCATGGCGACTCAGCGAGTTGATCGACGCGGCCAAATCCGCTAGAGCTGGCGATCGGACCGACCTCCCGATTCTCTCGATGACGATGGAACACGGTCTCGTCGACCAGAGTAAGAAGTTCCGCAAGCGGGTCGCGAGTGAGGATACGTCGGCTTACAAGATTGTTCAGCGCGATCAACTCGTGGTTGGATTTCCAATCGATGAGGGCGTATTGGGGGTCCAATCGCTTTATGACGACGCGATCGTGAGCCCCGCGTACGGAGTCTGGGATGTAAGGTCCGATCGGGTCGTTCCTGAGTACCTCGAGCTCATGCTCCGCGCCCCGGAGGCCATCGAGTATTACAAGGCGAAGCTACGCGGGTCCACAGCGCGAAGAAGATCGCTCCCTCGAAACGTCTTCCTCGCTTTCGAAGTCCTGCTGCCTCCGCGCGATGTTCAGACGCGGGCCGTAGATGCCGTGCGTGCCGCCCGCGGCGCGGAGGCTGCGGTGCACGACCTACGTACTTTTCTGACGGACATGCTGAGAAGTCGTTGAGACTTTGCGCGCGCGACTAGCAAGACGTCTAGCAGTCATCCAGGCACTCGCGAGCGCGAGCAAAGTTGTGACTTTCAAGAGAAGTCGGGTTGCGGGTCAGTACGGTGTGTGTTCGGACACGCGTCCCACCCGGTCCTGCGGCTCGTTCTCTGTCTCCCGCCCCATATCGCGCGGACCCGGCTCGGGTGGCCGCGCCGCTCCCTCGCCGACCCCAACTGGCATGAACGGCCGCGCGGGCAGCGTCCGGAGGACGTGGTCCGCGGGTGAGGTCCACCGCATCACGCCGCCGGGTTCCTGCCCCACGTGCCATCCGCCCTCGTGCTTCAGGCGGTGATGGTGGCGGCAGAGCGCGGCGAGGTTGCTCGCAGCAGTACGGCCGCCGTGCGCCCAGGCGGTCGTGTGATCGATATCTGCCCGCTCTGCGCGGCGGTTGCAGCCGGGGAACCGGCACTGTCCGTCGCGCACGCGCACGAAGCCGTCGAGGTCGGCCGGTGCGCGATAGTGCTCTCGCCCGTAGCTGAGCGTCGCCCCCGTCTCGGGGTGCACGAGGATGCGCCGCATCGACGGCGCGTGCGCCGCGATGATGCGGGCCGTCTCAGCGTCGATCGGCCCGTAGCCCTCGAGGTCGGCTGGCTCGTCGTCGAGGCCGAGCAGCGTGAACACCGGCACGGTCACGTTGAGGCGCGGTTGCACCGCACCGGTGGGCCCCGCGACGGCGTCGCGCGTGCGCGCGTCGTCGGCGAGCGTGCCGGAGAGCAGCAGGTCGGCGGCGAGGTCGGTCGCGCGCTGCGCGCTCGTGCGGTGGTCGTCGGATGCCTCGCGCCCGGCGAGCACGTCGAGTCGGCGCTCGATCGCGAACGCGCGCTCGGCCTCGAGGAAGAGGCTCAGCCAGGCCATGCCGTCGGGGGCGACCTCGACGCACACGCGTCGGTCGGTTGCAGCGCGAGCGCGCCGGTCGACGAGTGGCTCGGGCATCAGGCGTTCGCGCACCCGCCGCATGCGGCGGCGTACGTGGGCATTCGTCGAGACGACGCCATCGGCCACGGCAGCCGCCGCCGCGTCGAGCGCGACCTGTTCCACGGCGTCGGCGACCTCGACCGGCGCGCCGCGCGTGAGCTCGAGCACCGAGCGAACCTGCGTCGGCGCGACCTCGCCGGCGTCGAGCGCGTCGAGCGTCGCGACGCGCGGCCCGGTCAGGCGCTCGGCCTCGGCGACGAGCCGAGAGGCGGATGCCTCGTGCTGGCCGAGCGTCGTCGCGAGCTCGGCGACGAACGACCGGGTGGCCATGTCGCGATCGCGCGCTCGGCTCGACTCGGTGAAGCCCGCGACCTCGGTGGCGAGTTCACGCGCCCGTTGGACGGCCCGGTACCGGTCGGCGTGGAGTCGCCGCATCAGCTGCTCGGCGCTCACGATCGCGGCCAACTCAAACTCGAGGGCCTGTTCGGCGGGGAGGTCGAGGATGGCTGGCATGGGTCCATCCAATCAGGACCCTCTGACATTCGAGGGAGGCCCAGCACGGCACGAAACCGCTGGTCAAACGTGCAATCACCGCACGGCGTGTAAAGTGCCGGGCGCCCAAAGCCGACGACCCGCGAACAGGGGAGATCCGCCGCGCCGCAGCATCCTGCGCCCCGCCCTTCGCTACGCTCGGGACCGAGTGCCGACCCGAACCGGCACCGGTGCCGAGAGAGGACCCTGCCGACGTGGGCAACTTCGACTTCGTCACGGCTGACTGGCCCGAGATCGCTGCTGAGGCGGCGCGCGCGGAGTTCTACGCGTACGGCGACCCGCGCTCGAGCCTGTTCTACGCGCGGCGCACGGTTGAGCTCACCGTGACCTGGCTGTACCGGGCGGATGCCTCGCTGCGGCGGCCGTACAAGGACGACCTCTCTTCGCTCCTGCACGAACCGACCTTCAAGCGCCTCGTCGGTGACGCCGTGCTCACCAAGATGAACCTCATCCGCAAGCGCGGCAACGACGCCGTGCACCGGACTTCGAAGCTCGCCGACCGCGACAGCCTGCCGATCCTCCGCGAACTCTTCCACACGCTCACGTGGCTGGCTACCCGGTACGCCACGGTTCCCGACCGCCGCCCGGCGCCGGGTCGCCCGTTCGACGCGGCATCCGTCCCCAGGCCGCAGCCGGGGCTCGTCGCCAAGACGCGCACCGAGCTTGCGAAAGCGCTCGAGGAGAACGCGGCGAAGGATGCTGCGCTCGCGGCCAAGGAGGCCGAGAGCGACGAACTGAGGGCGCAGATCGCAGCCCTGCAGGCTGAGATCGCGGCGGCGAAGGCCGCCAACGCGACCGTGGTCGACACGCACGACTACCGCGAAGACGAGACCCGCGACCTCTTCATCGACCAACTGCTGCGCGAGGCCGGATGGGACCCCTCCGCCGACGGTGTCACCGAGGTCGAGGTGCAGGGTCTCGAGGGCGCCCCGAACGGCATCGGCCGTGTCGACTACGTGCTCTGGGGCGACGACGGGCGACCGCTCGGACTCGTCGAGGCCAAGCGCACGACCCGCGACGCGCGCAACGGACAGCAGCAGGCGAAGCTCTACGCCGACGCGCTCGAACGGCAGTACGGGCAGCGCCCCGTGATCTTCACCTCGAACGGGTACGAGCACTGGATCTGGGACGACCTCGCGCACCCGCCACGGGAGGTGCAGGGCTTCTATACGAGGGCTGAGCTCGCGCGACTGCAGCAGCGCCGCTCGCCCGGGGTGCGCAAGCCGCTCGCGTCGCTCGCGATCGACGAGCAGATCGCGGGCCGCGCCTACCAGCAGCAGGCGATCCGCGCCGTCGCCGAGGCGTTCGAGCACCACCACGAGCGGCGAGCGCTCGTCGTCATGGCCACCGGCGCCGGCAAGACCCGCACCGTGATCGCCCTGGTCGATCTGCTCACGCGCGCCAACCACGTCAAGACCGTGCTCTTCCTCGCCGACCGGAAGGCCCTCGTCACTCAGGCCGCGAACGCCTTCAAGTCCCATCTGCCGGAGAGCCCCACCGTCAACCTGCTCGACCGTCGCGACGTCGACGGGCGCGTCTACGTCTCCACGTACCCAACGATGCTCGGCCTGCTCGACTCCGGCGACGACGTGCGCCGGTTCGGCCCCGGGTTCTTCGACCTCATCGTCATCGACGAAGCTCACCGCTCGGTGTACCAGAAGTACGGCGCGATCTTCGACTACTTCGACGCGCCCATCGTCGGACTCACCGCCACGCCGAAGGACGAGGTCGACCACAACACCTATCGGCTGTTCCACCTCGAGGACGGTGTACCGACCTTCTCCTACGAGCTCGGCACGGCGATCGACGAGGGCTACCTCGTACCGCCGGTCGCGCACCGCATCGAGTCGAAGTTCGTGCGCAGCGGCATCCGCTACGACGACCTCACCGACGCCGAGAAGGACGACTGGGACCTCACCGAATGGAGCGAGGACGGCGTCGTCCCCGACAGAATCGAGGCCGAGGCGGTCAACCGCTGGCTCTTCAACGAGGACACCGTCGATGACGTGCTCGCCATCCTCATGACGAAGGGCCACCGCGTCGCCGCGGGCGATCGGCTCGGCAAGACCATCGTCTTCGCCAAGAACATCCAGCACGCGCGCTTCATCCAGGAGCGCTTCGACGCGAACTATCCCGAGTACGCCGGCCACTTCGCGCAGGTCATCGTCTCGAGCGACGATCGAGCCCAGCACCTCATCGAGCAGTTCTCGCAGTCCGAGAAGGCGCCGCACATCGCGATCTCGGTCGACATGCTCGACACCGGCATCGACGTGCCCGACGTCGTGAACCTCGTCTTCTTCAAGGCCGTCTTCTCGAAGTCGAAGTACTGGCAGATGATCGGCCGCGGCACGAGGCTTCGCCCCGACCTCTACGGTCCGGGCGACGATAAGCAGGACTTCATCGTCTTCGACGTCGGCGGCAACATCGAGTATTTCAACGGAGACGTCCCCGAGGTCGCGACGTCGTCGGGGCGGTCGCTCCACGGCCGCCTCTTCGACGCGCGGCTCGCACTCATCACCGAGATCGACCGCGCGACGGCGCCGCACGGGCTCGGCGCGACCGACGCCGACCGCGAGCTTCGGGCCGCGCTCGCCGAACGCCTCCAGGGCATCGTCGCCGGCATGAACGAGCACAACGTGCTGGTGAGGCCGCATCGGCGGCTCATCGAACGCTTCGCGAGCGGGGAGGCGTGGCAGGCGGGGACGGACGCGCGTGCGAGCGCAGACGCGCTGGCCGAGGCATCCGCGCTCGCCGACCTGCCATCGGCGGCACTCGTCGCCGACACCGACGAGCGGGCGAAGCGATTCGACCTGCTCGTGCTGCGCGCTCAGCTCGGAGTGCTCACCGCCGACGGCGGGTTCGCGAACGCGCGCGACCGGATCCGTGCGATCGCGGCGGCGCTCGGCGAGCACCGCACGATCCCCGCCGTGGCGAAACACCTTGAGCTGATCGATGCGATCGCGGGGGAGGAGTGGTGGCAGGATGTCACGCTGCCGCTCCTCGAACTCGCGCGAATGCGGCTGCGCGAGCTCGTCAAGCTCATCGAGGTCACGCCGCGCTCACCCGTATACACCGACTTCGACGACGTCGTCCGCTCGGGCGCAGGCGAGATATCGATCGCCACGCCCGGGGTCGATCGCGACCGATTCCGCGCGAAGCTCTTCGCCTACCTGCGTGCCCACCAGGACCACGTCGTACTCCGGAAGCTCCGCACCGGGCGACAGCTGACCGCGACCGATGTCGCGGAGCTCGAGCGCATGCTCGCCGATCGCGACGAGTTCGATGCCGCAGAACTCGCCGCCGGCGCCGAGGCCGCGCATGGTCTGGGACGATTCATCCGGTCGATCGTCGGCCTCGAACGCTCCGCAGCGCAGGAGGCGCTCGCCGACTTCGTGTCGGAGCACAGGCTCGGCTCACGGCAGATCTCGTTCGTCGACCTCATTGTGAATCGACTCGCGCAGAGCGGATCGGTGCCGATCGCCGCGCTCTACGACCCGCCCTTCTCCGACAAGGCGCCGGGCGGCCCGGAGGAACTGTTCACCGAGGCGGAGATCGTCGAGCTCGAGCACGTGCTCAACTCGGTGGACGCCGCGGCGGAGCCGGCGGGGGAGTCGCGCACGGCCTGAGCCGAGGCAGCCGCCTCAGCGCTCCACGTCCGCGCCGTGCTCGCCGAGCCAGTCGCGCAGCACCGCGGCGTGGTTGTGCACCGCGTCGCGCGCGCCGTAGACCAGCGTGACCCGATCGTGCTCGTGCGCGACCCCGAGCAGGGCCTGCGCCGCCGCGTTCGCGTCGAGCTCCACGCGGTACCGCGCCGCGAACTCGTCGAACCGATCGGCGTCGGCCCGGTGCCACTCGGTGCGCAACCCCGGGGAGGGTGCGGCATCCTTCGCCCAGTCGTCGAGTTCGGCGCGCTCCTTCGAGATGCCGCGGGGCCAGAGCCGGTCGACGAGGATCCGGACGCCGTCGGATGCGTCGGGCGCGTCGTGGACGCGCTTGATCACGATGGCCATGCGGCCAGTGTGCTCCCGGCGCGACCCGGTCGGCAACGGCGGCGCGGGACCGCACGCCGCCTACGCGGCGACGGCCGCCCGCCGTTCCCGCACGATCTGCTGCACGGCCGCCCGGCCGGCGCGATTCGCGCCGACGGTCGACTGCGACGGTCCGTAGCCGATGAGGAAGATCCGGGGATCGTCGAGCGAGCGGGTGTCGGCGACCCGGAACCCGCCCTCCCGCGTGCGCAGGCCGAGCGGAGCGAGGTGGTCCAGCGCGGGCCGGAACCCCGTCGCCCAGAGGATCACGTCGGCCGGCCGGAGCGACCCGTCGGGCATGCGCACGCCGTCCTCCTCGATCGCGGCGAACATCGGATGCCGCACGAGCACGCCGCGCGCCTGCGCGGCGCGGGCCCACGGCGTCCAGTGCATGCCGGTCACCGCGATGACGCTGCCCGGCGGGAGGCCCTCGCGGACCCGAGCCTCGACGCCCGCGATCGCGGCGGTCCGAGCGGGCAGGTCGAAGTCCTCCTCGATCCACTGCGGCTCGCGCCTGGTCATCCACGTCGTCTCGGCGACGTGCGAGATCTCGTCGAGGAGCTGCACCGCCGAGACGCCCGCGCCCACGATGATCACGCGCTTCCCGGCGAACTCCTCGGCAGAGACGTAGTCGGCGACGTGGAGCTGCCGGCCCCGGAACCGCTCGATGCCGGGGTAGTACGGGCGGAACGGGCGCGTCCAGGTGCCCGTGGCGTTGATGACGTGGCGCGCTGCCCAGGCGCCGCGGTCCGTCTCGACGAGGAGCCGGCCGTGCGGGTCCTCGTCCGCGCGCCGGATCGCCCGCACACGCACCGGGCGCTGCACGTCGAGGTCGAACCGGCGTTCGTACTCCGCGAAGTACGGAGGAAGCGCCTCGCGGCTCGGGGCCGCCGGGTCCGCCGGCGGGACGGGGTGCCCGGGCAGCTCGTGGATGCCGTTGACGGTGCCCATGCGCAGCGACGCCCAACGGTGCTGCCAGGCGCCGCCGGGAGCGGGGTTCGCGTCGAGCACGACGAACGTGTCGGCTGCCGGGCCGTGCCCGACGGGCACGAACCCGCGTCGACGGAGGTGGTGGGCGGCCGAGAGCCCGGCCTGTCCCGCGCCGATCACGGCGACGTCCACTGGCACTGCATCCACGCATGCCGGAACCGCGGCGGCCCCCCGGGTATTCCGACCGGCGGGCCGGGGTCGGCGCGCCGGCCGGGGCTCAGTCGGGCACGCGCGCGACGAGGAAGGTGCCGTCCGCGTGCCACTCGGCGACGAGCAGGTCGGAGTCCGCGGCCTCCGCGGCGATGCCGTCGCCGAGCACGCCGTCGGCGGCGAGCCCGACCGGGACCCGCGTCTGCAGCGAGAGGCCGTCAGAGGCCAGCATCCTGAGCGCCGCGCAGTTCGACGCCATGCCCGACGTCCCCATCCGGGCGACGAGGCAGCCGACGCCGTTCGGCTTCGAGACCGCGTAGACGGCGACGCCGGCGATCGGACCGTCCCGGTCGAGGATCAGGGCGGAGCGCGCGGACGGATATGCCGCCTCGAGCCACCCGTCGCGCACCTCCGGCACGAGGTCCGGATCGTGGAACGCGGCCATCGTGCCGAGGCCCCTGACGCGATCCGCCGTCCCCGCGATCGCACCGCCGGCCGGTGGCGCCGCCGGAACCACCAGCACGGTCACCTCGGGTTCGTGGGTCGGTGCCGGCGTCGCGCCGTCCGGCGTCCCGTGCGACGGACCGGCGGCGTTCGCCGCGATGGCGGCCACCGCGAGGAGCCCGGCGGCGATGGCGGCGACGCCGGCGGCGCGCCGTCGCGGGGGAGCCGAGGCGCGGTGGCCCGGATGCGGAGCCGGTGACGCCGCATCCGACCGCGTGCTCCGGGGTGCGCCACCGGGAGCGGCGCGGCCCCGCGGCGCGCCGGCCGACGCGTTCCCGCCCGTCGGGCGATCGAGTTCGAGCAGGCGCCACTCGCTCTCGGTGACGAGCAGGGTGCGCCCCGTCGCCGGGTCGATGCGCTCGACGCGCGGGTCGTCGGCTCCGGCGCGGGAGTAGACCCGTGCCTCGAGCGCCGCGCGTTCCTGCTGGGTGGCCATGCTCGAACATCCCGTCGCCATCAGCCTAGGCCCGACGGCGCCTCGCGGCCGAGTCGATGCACCGTCTCGGCGGGCGCCGTCGGGTGCGTACAGGCGTCCGCCCGGCGGCATCCGCTCTGCTAGACTCTTGAGGTTGCCGTGAATCGGCCGCGCATCAAGAGAGCCCAGGCATCAGGCCCCGGGCAGCGCGCAACGAGAAGAAGGGATCCCATCTATGGCACTGGATGCAGACATCAAGAAGGCGATCATCGACGAGTACGCGACCCACCCCGGTGACACTGGATCCCCCGAGGTCCAGGTCGCGATCCTCACCAAGCGGATCAAGGACCTCACCGAGCACCTGAAGGAGCACAAGCACGACCACCACTCGCGTCGTGGCCTGCTGCTCCTCGTCGGTCAGCGTCGTCGTCTGCTCGGCTACCTCGCCGACGTCGACATCAACCGCTACCGCTCGCTCATCGAGCGTCTCGGGCTGCGCCGCTAAGCGCACCTCGCCGCCGCAAGGCGGCCCGCGCGGCTCTCGACGACACCGCGAACTTCTTGCGAAGGCCCCCCGCCGGCTCATCACGAGCCCGCCGGGGGCCTTCGTCGTTCCGAAGCACCCCCGCGCGGGTCGGATGGCCCGTCGTCACCGGGCCGGACGCCGGTAGCCTCAGAGCTGCCGCGTCCAGACGCCGCGGTGACGAGGGAGGAGGACGCCGATGTCCGCACCCGGTGCACCGGCGGATCCGGCACCCGTCACGGGGGGCGTCTTCGCCGCCCGGCTGCGACGTGCCGCACGCGCCGCCTCCGACGCCGGGCTCGCGGGAATCGTCGTGACGCCCGGCCCCGAACTGCGCTACCTGACGGGCTACGTGCCGGTCGCGACCGAGCGGCTCACGATGCTCGTGATCCCGGTCGACGCGGCCCCGTCCCTCATCGTGCCCAAACTCGAGCGCCCCGATGCCGAGCGCGCGGCATCGGCGCGGATCCTCCGGATCGTCGACTGGACGGACGGCGAGGATCCCTACGCGGCCGCCGCGCCGCTGCTCGAGCCCGGGCGGCACGCGGTGTCGGACTCGACGTGGGCGTCGCACCTCCTCGGGCTCCAGGGCCTCCCGGGGGAGGCGACCTACGTGTCGATGTCGACGGCCCTGCCGATGCTCCGGGCGGTCAAGGACGCGTGGGAGCTCGACCGTCTCGCCGACGCGGCCGCCGCGGCCGACGCGGCCTACCGCGACATCCTCGGCGTGCGCTTCGCGGGGAGGACCGAGGCCGACGTGGCCGCCGACCTCGCGGCGTTCCTGCGCGCGCACGGCCATGCCCAGGTCGACTTCACGGTCGTGGGGTCGGGTCCGAACGGGGCGAGCCCGCACCACGAGCAGGGCGACCGGGTCGTCGAGGACGGCGACATGGTCGTGCTCGACTTCGGCGGGCTCATGCACGGCTACGGCTCCGACACGACCCGCACCGTGCACGTCGGCGAGCCGACCGACGAGGAGCGTGCGGTGCACGAGCTCGTCGTCCGAGCCCAGCAGGCGGGCTTCGAGGCGGTGCGCCCCGGTGTTCCGTGCCAGGAGATCGACCGCGTCGCCCGCGCGGTCATCACGGAGGCCGGCTACGGCGAGTACTTCATCCATCGCGTCGGCCACGGCATCGGGCTCACGACGCACGAGCCGCCGTACATGGTGGAGGGCGAGGAGACGCCGCTCGAACCCGGGATGTGCTTCTCGATCGAGCCGGGCGTCTACCTGCCGGGCCGCTTCGGCGTCCGCATCGAGGACATCGTCACAGTCACGGCCGACGGCGGGCGGCGGTTGAACACCACGCCGCACGAGATGGCGATCGTGCACTGAATCGCCGGTCGGGCGACGGATGCCGCGCGGCGGCGTCGCGCGGATGACCGCCGGGCGAGCGGCATCCGGCCTCGCGCGTCAGTCGGCGCTCCGCGCCCGGTACGCGCGGGTCGCCATGCGGTTGCCGCATCGCGTGCTGCAGTACCGCTTCGAGGCGTTCTTCGAGAGGTCGACGAACACGCCGGTGCAGTCGTCGGCCTGGCAGCGGGCGAGTCGGTCGATGCCGTCGGCGCGGATGACGTCGACGAGCGCCATGGCGGCCTCGACGAGCATGCGCTCGGCGAGCGGGCGGTCCTGCGAGACGGCGTGGATGTGCCAGTCGAGCTCGTCGTGCCGCACGAGGCGGGGGATCGCGTGCGACTCCTCGAGGATCGCGTTGACGGCGCCCGCCATGGGATCGCGCTCGAGCGTCCAGATCTCGCGGAGGCGGCCGCGCACCGCGCGGACCTCCTCCAGTTCGCGCGCGTCGCCGTCGCGGCGACCCGAGAAGCCCCACACGTCGAGGAGGCCGGCGAGTTCGCCCGTCGTGGCGAGCTCGTCGTCGCCGGATTCCGACGCGCCGGGCACCGTGTCGGCGACTGCGGCCATGAACCCGAGGGCCGCGACCGTGTCATCGGTGAAAATCATTTGACTCCTGACATCCGCTTCACTAGCGTAACCACCATAACGTCGTTCGGTCCTTACGGGTCCGACGGCGTGCGGACTGTGGAGGAGGTGGCCGTGCGTGCATCACGGGGGATCGTCGGCATCGCGCTCGGGCTCGCTGCCGGCCTGGCGTTCGGCGTGGGCGGCGTGTTCGTCAAGCCGCTGCTCGAGGCGGGCTGGTCGCCCGGCGCGGCCGTGCTCGCCCGGATCTCGATCGCGGCCGTCCTGCTCGTCGTCCCCGGGCTCATCGCACTGCGGTTCGACCTCCGGCCGCTCTGGCGCGCCCGTTGGACGGTCCTGCTCTTCGGCGTCGTCGCCGTCGCAGGCGTGCAGTTCGCCTTCTACGCCTCCCTCGAGCGCATCCCGGTGTCGATGACGCTCCTCATCGAGTACCTCGCGCCGATCGCGCTCGTCCTGTTCGCCTGGGCGAGCACGAGGCGGATGCCCCAGCTCATCGTGCTCGGCGGCTCCGCGCTCGCGCTCGCCGGCCTCTGGCTCGTCATCGGCCCCGGCGGCGGCGACCTCGACCCGCTCGGCCTCGCATTCGCCGCGATCGCCATGATCGGCGTCTGCGTCTACTACGCCATCGGGGAGCGGGCGTCGGAGCAGGTGCCGCCCGTCGCGCTCATCGCAGCGGGGTTCGTCGTCGGCGCGATCGCCCTCGGCATCGCCGGGCTCGCGGGCCTCATGCCCATGGAGGTGGCACTCGTCGACGTCGCCTTCCTCGGCGGCACCGCCCCCTGGTGGGTTCCGCTCCTCACCGTGGGCGCGGTCTCGACGGCGTTCGCGTACGCGGCGGGCATCGCCGCCATCCGCCTGCTCGGGTCGCGCCTGTCCTCGTTCCTCGGCCTCTCCGAGGTCATCTTCGCCGGCATCGTCGGCTGGGTCCTCCTCGGCGAGGCGCTCGGACCGCTGCAGATCCTCGGCGGCGCCCTGATCCTCGGCGGGATCGTGCTCGTCAAGCTCGAGCGGGCCCCGCGGGACCCGGCGACCGTCGAGGCGGTTCCGGAGCCCATGCCCGTCTCCACCGCCGCGTAGGCTCTGGGCATGCGATTCGGCCTCGTCATCCTCCCGCAGTACGAATGGCCGGAGGCCGGACGGCGCTGGCGGCAGGCGGAGGAGCTCGGGTTCGACCACGCCTGGACCTACGATCACCTCTCCTGGCGCGGCCTCGCGGGGGAGCGGTGGCACGCCACCGTCCCGACGCTCACGGCCGCGGCGATGGTCACGGAGCGGATCCGCCTCGGGACGTTCGTCGCGAGCCCCAACTACCGCCACCCGGTCCCGTTCGCGAAGGACGTCGCGACGCTCGACCAGGTCTCCGGCGGCCGACTGATCCTCGGCCTCGGCTCGGGGGGCACGGGATTCGACGCTCACGTGCTCGGGCAGTCCGAGCTCTCCGCTCGCGAGCGGTTCGACCGGTTCCACGAGTTCACCGAGGCGCTCGACCGCCTGCTGCGCTTCGAGCGCGGCTCGGACGAGGGCATCTCCTATTCCGGAGACCACTTCTCCGCGGTCGCGGCGCGCATGGTCGGCGCGCCGGCGCAGGAGCCGCGCATGCCGTTCCTCATGGCCGCGAACGGGCCGCGTGCGATGCGGCTGGCCGCGCGCTACGGCTCCGGCTGGGTCACCACCGGCGGCGAGGTCGAATCGCATGCCGCGTGGTGGGCGCGCCTCGCCGAGCTCGCGGCGCGCCTCGACGACGCCCTCGTGGCGGAGGGCCGGGCACCCGAGGAGTTCGACCGGGTGCTCTCTCTGGACGGCGACGCCCGGTACTCGATGACGAGCGCGGCTGCGTTCGAGGACGCCGTCGGGCGGGCTCGCGAACACGGCTTCACGGACGTCGTGTCGCACGGGCCACGCGAGCACGGGCTCTACGCCGGCCACCAGGCGGTGCTCGAGGAGATCGCGTCACTGCTGCCCGCGTTGCGCTGAGCGCGGCGATCACGCCGGTAGCCTGACGTGGTGTCCGCGCCCCGCTTCGTCCATCCGCTCCGCTGGGAGCCGCTCCCGTACCTCGTGCTCGTCGGCCTCCTGCTGCTCACCGGGGTCGTCCGACCCGAGAGCGGCCTCTGGCTCGTGGCGCTGGTCGCGGCGATCGCGGTGACCGCGGCATGGGGCGTCATGGCGCTGCTGCGCGAGCGACGCATGCGCAACCCCGACCCGATGGGCGATCTCCGGAGCCTCGAGGGGATCGAGGTCGTCGAGGCGGCACCGGTCGGTGCGGAGGTCCGCACCGTCGTCCCCGTGGTCGACGTCCACCGCCACCAGCCCGCGATCGACCTCGCCCGTCTCCACGGGGGCGCGTCCCAGTCGGCGATCCTCGTGCCGAGGGCACGTCGCTGGCTGTCGCCGAGGTACCGGATCGGCGTGCAGCTCGTCGGCGGCGACCGGCCGCGGCACGCGGGCTTCCTCGGCGAGGCGGCGGACACCCGCTGGCGCGACGCGCTCGACGCGCTGCGGACCTCGGAAGGCGCGTACGTCCGGGTCCCGGCGGTCATCGACGGCGACGCGCGGCCCTATCGCGTCGACCTCGATCTCAGCGGGCTCGGCGCGGCGCTCGACGGCGGCGACGGGACCGCTGCCGACCGTCCATCCTGAGGAATCGTCGTTCGCATAGTCGGGCGTTCGCGCGAAGTCAAGACTGTTACCGCCGGTGTCGCGCCACGTAGTCTCTCGCAGGAAGGGCATCGATGAGGACGCCCTCCGAGAAGGAGAGACGATGTATCGAACTACGAGGCTTTCCCGCCGCGCAGCCGTGCTCGCGACCAGCACAGCGACGGTCGCGGCATTGGCCCTGGTGCCGGCCGGAGCCGCGATGGGCGCGCCCGGCGGCAAGTCCTGCGACAACCAGAACAACAACACCATGGCCAAGCTGCTGCAGTGCGTCGACGCCGACGGTGCGATGGAGCACCTCGAGGCGTTCCAGGCGATCGCGGATGCCAACGGCGGCAACCGCGCGGCCGGCACCGAGGGCTACGAGCAGAGCGTCGAGTACGTCGTCGAGACGCTCGAGGCCGCCGGGTGGGACGTGTCGATCGACGAGTTCGACTACACGTTCTTCGGTCCGGCGTCGCTCTCCCAGCTCACCCCCATCCAGGCGGACTACGCCACCGGCGGGTTCTCCGGAACGGGCGCCGGTGACGTCACCGGCAACGTCGTGCCGGTCGACCTCGACCTCGGGCTCGGCAACGCGAGCACGAGCGGATGCGAGCCGGAGGACTTCGCCGGCCTCGACTTCTCCGGCCCGAACGACATCGCCCTCATCCAGCGCGGTGCGTGCAACTTCGGCAACAAGGCGCTCAACGCCGAGACCGCCGGCGCCGAGGCCGTGGTGATCTTCAACCAGGGCAACACGGCCGAGCGGACCGCGCTCATCGTCGCCAACGCAGGCACGCTGAACGACGGCACGCCGATCACGCACGGCATCCCCGTCGTGGGTGCGAGCTACGACGACGGCGTGGCCCTGTCGCAGGCGGGGTCGACCGCTCACGTGTTCGTGCCGGCGCCCGAGCTGCGTCCGCAGAAGAACGTGATCGCCGAGAAGACCGGCGTCAACGACGACAACGTCGTGATGGCAGGCGCCCACCTCGACTCCGTCGAGGCGGGACCGGGCATCAACGACAACGGCAGCGGTTCCGCCGCGCTGATCGAGATCGCGCAGAACCTCAGCAAGCTCGAGCCGCAGAACACGATCCGCCTCGCATGGTGGGCCGCCGAGGAGGACGGCCTGCTCGGTTCGGAGGCCTACGTGGCGGGTCTCAGCCAGGAGGAGCAGGACCGCATCGCGCTGTACCTGAACTTCGACATGGTCGCCTCGCCGAACTACATCTTCATGGTGTACGACGGCGACGAGTCCGGCTGGCTGGCGCCTGCGGGCGTTCCCATCCCCGACGGCTCGGTCGCGATCGAGAAGCTGTTCGAGAGCTACTACACCTCGGTCGGCGAGCCGTACGACGACGCGCAGTTCAGCGGTCGCAGCGACTACGACGCGTTCATCCGCGTCGGCATCCCGGCGGGCGGTCTGTTCACGGGCGCCGAGGTCCAGAAGACCGAGGAGCAGGTGTCGATCTGGGGCGGCGTCGCCGGCGAGTCGTACGACCAGTGCTACCACCAGGCCTGCGACACGATCGCCAACGTGAACGAGCACGCGTTCGACGTGAACGTGGACGCGATCGCCACTGCCGTGCTGGCGTACTCGTACTCGACGGAGTCGGTCAACGGCGTCATGGGGGTCAACGTGCCCGGCGGCCTCAAGCTGCCCGCACCGGCCGGTCCGGAGGGCACCATCGGCGGCAACGCCGGCGGCCTCGACCCCGACCTCGTCGGCGGTCACGACCACGACCACCACCACGGCTCGACCGAGACCGACTGATCTCGATCCGACCGATCAGCGGGGCCCGTCGCGGAAGCGGCGGGCCCCGCTCCTCGTCGTGCCGCCTCGGCACGCGGTACCGTGAGGGCGTGCTCGACTCCCGCGGAAGGCACGACCCACGGCGACGGCGCGGCGTCGTCGCAGACCGAGCGATGATCTCGGTCGACGACCAGGCGATGCTGCTCGACGCCGCCATCCCCGACGTCGACTGGCGCCGCTGGCCCTCCGGCACCGAGCATCTACGGTCCCCTGCGCCGAGCGGTGAACTCGCGAGCGTCGCGCTCGGTCCCGCGGATGGGCCGAGGGTGCTGCTGGTGCCGGGCGCCACGGGGTCGAAGGAGGACTTCCTGCTGCTCGCCCCTCCGCTCGTCCGCGCGGGGTTCCGCGTCGAGTCGTTCGACCTCGCGGGGCAGTACGAGTCCGCGGAGGCAGGGCCATGGAACCTCGATCCGCCACGCGCGCGCTACGACGAACGGTTGTTCGTGGAGGACCTGATCGCGGTGCTCGAGAGCCGGGACGCTCCGGCGCACGTCCTCGGCTACAGCTTCGCCGGGACCGTCGCGCAACGGGCGCTGAGCGAGCGCCCGGACCGGTTCACGAGCCTGACGCTGCTCAGCGCGCCCCCCATCTCGGGCCAGGCGTTCCGGGGCCTGAAGCGGATCGGTCCGTTCGCCGGTGCGGCATCGGCGGCGAGCGGCGCGGGGCTCATGGTCTGGGGCATCCGGAACAACCTGAACCGCGTTCCGCCCGGTCGGCTCGCGTTCGTCCGCGAGCGCTTCGCGCTCACGCGCCGCGACAGCGTCACGGACATCATCGGCCTGATGATGCGCACTCCCGACCTGACCGGGCCCACGGCGCGCTCGGCGATCCCCAAGCTCGTGGCGGTGGGCGAGCACGACCTCTGGCCGCGATCGCTCCACGAACGGTTCGCGAGTGAGATCGGCGCCCGCCTCGCGGTCTATCGGGCCGGACACAGTCCCTGCGAGCAGTCGCCCAATCAACTCGCGCGGGACATGTTGGCCCTGTTCGCCGAGGCGGGGCTCAGCTCGTGACGGCTCCCGTCGTCTCGTCGGCATGCCGACGCTCGCGTCGTCGTCGACGCGCAGGCCAGGCTCGCCAGTCGAGCAGGAGCGTCCGGTAGGCCATGGCCAACCGTCGGCCCAGCTGCTCCACGCTCCCGAGGGGTCGAACCGAGACGCCGACGAGGAGCGAGGGGTCGTACGCGACCGTCATCCCGGGCCGCATCCACCACGACAGATCGAGGTCGTCGTGCACGTCGGCCCGATCGCGATGCACGAGCGTCCGCAGGACGGCCCACGCGTCGCGCCGCAGTGCCGAGTTCGAACCGAAGAGGGGCGGATGTCCCAGCACCGAGCCGATGACCGTGAAGTAGCCGCCGAGGTAGAGACGACGTGCGATCCATCGCCGGGTGCGGGTGCCGCCGTAGAAGGTGCCGGTCCCGGTGAGCGCCGTGGGACGGTCCTCGGATCCCATTCGCAGCTCGACCCGCTCGAGCCAGTCCGGCGCCGGGATGGAGTCGGCATCGAGGCGCGCGAGGATCTCACCCGTGGCCGCGTCGAATCCGGCGGCGGTCGCCGGCCAGATGCCCAGATGCGGCTGAACGAGCACGCGGGCGCCGGCGGTCCGGGCGATCGTCGCCGACTCGTCCGTGGAGCCGTCGTCGACGACGACGACCTCGTCCGGTGTGCGGCTCTGCCGGCCGAGGGCCTGGAGGCACACCGCCAAGTACGATGCATCGTTCCGGCACGGGATGACGACCGAGATGGTGCCCATCGAGCCGAAGTCTAGTGACGTCGTCCGGGAGCGGGAATACTTCGGGCGGGGCATCCGTTCTGGTCAAGTGCATGCAAACGCATGGAACGAGAGAAGGAGCCCAGGAGGGCGACATGCAGTTCGGAATCTTCACCGTCAGCGACATCACGCAGGACCCGACGACCGGCCGTACGCCGAGCGAGGCCGAGCGGATCCAGGCGACGCTGACCATCGCCAAGCACGCGGAGGAGGTCGGGCTCGACGTCTTCGCGCTCGGCGAGCACCACAACCCGCCGTTCTGGTCCTCGTCGCCCACCACGACGCTCGCGTACATCGCCGGCCAGACGAGCACGCTGCAGCTCTCCACCGCGACCACGCTCATCACCACGAACGACCCGGTGAAGCTCGCCGAGGACTACGCGATGCTCCAGCACGTCTCGGGCGGGCGCGCCGACCTCATGCTCGGCCGCGGCAACACCGGCCCGGTGTACCCGTGGTTCGGCAAGGACATCCGCCAGGGGCTGCCCATCGCGATCGAGAGCTACGAGCTCCTGCACCGCCTGTGGCGCGAGGACGTCGTCGACTGGGAGGGCAAGTTCCGCACCCCGCTGCAGGGCTTCACCTCGACCCCGCGTCCGCTCGACGGCGTGCCCCCGTTCGTCTGGCACGGCTCGATCCGCACCCCCGAGGTCGCCGAGCAGGCCGCGTTCTACGGCGACGGGTTCTTCGCCAACCACATCTTCTGGCCCGCGTCGCACACCCAGCGCATGATCGCGCTGTACCGCCAGCGGTTCGAGCACCACGGCCACGGCACCGCCGCGCAGGCGATCGTCGGCCTCGGCGGCCAGGCGTTCATGCGGAAGAACTCGCAGGACGCCGTGGACGAGTTCCGGCCGTACTTCGACAACGCGCCCGTGTACGGCCACGGCCCGAGCATGGAGGAGTTCACGCAGCAGACCCCGCTCACCGTGGGCAGCCCGCAGCAGGTCATCGACCGCACCCTCGCCTACCGCGACTACGTCGGCGACTACCAGCGCCAGCTCTGGCTCATGGACCACGCCGGCCTGCCGCTGAAGACCGTGCTCGAGCAGCTCGACCTGCTGGGCGAGGAGGTCGTGCCGGTGCTGCGTCGCGAGTTCGCGAAGGACCGCCCCGCCGACGTGCCCGACGCGCCGACGCACGCATCGCTCGTGCGCGCGGCCTACGGCGACGGCACCCCGCGCCAGGCGACGCCGAACGCGAACCGCGGCGACAACCTCACCCTCGGCTCGCCGTACCAGGACGGCGCCGCTCCGGTCGCGGCGACCTCGACCGGCTCGGCCTTCGGCCCGGCCGCGACTCGGACGGCGGGTGCGCGATGACCACCAAGAGGATCGCCGTCGTCTCGGCCGGCCTCTCGACGCCCAGCTCGAGCCGCCAGCTCGCCGACCGGCTCCTGGCCGACAGTGCGGGGCTGCTGCAGGAGCGCGGCGTGGAGGTCGAGGCGAAGGTGTTCGAGCTGCGCGACCTCGCGCACGACATCACCAACCACCTGCTCATGGGCTTCGCGCCGCCGAAGCTCGAGGAGGCGCTGGACGCGGTGGCGTCGGCCGACGGCCTCATCGTCGTCACGCCGATCTTCACGACGAGCTACGCCGGGCTGTTCAAGTCGTTCATCGACGTGGTCGACCCGCAGGCGCTGACCGACCTCCCGGTGCTGATCGGCGCCACGGGCGGCACGCCGCGGCATTCGCTCGCGATCGACTACGCGATCCGGCCGCTGTTCACCTACCTGCACGCCATTCCGACCACCACCGGTGTCTTCGCCGCGACGGGCGACTGGGGCGGCGGAGGCGACGGCGTGCGATCGCTGCCCGACCGCATCTTCCGCGGTGCGACCGAGTTCGCCGACCTCGTCGAACGGACGGACCGGAGCGAACTCGTGAGCGACCCCTTCGCGCTCGATCGCCCGATGGGCCACCTGCTCGGAGGCCTGGCGGGGGAGTAGGCGAAACCTTCGGATGACGGATGCCGCGGCGGGACTCGGGTCCCGCCCGCGGCATCCGTCGGTCACGGTGGCCGTCCGCGGTCCCGCGACGAAGTAAAAGCGAGAATTCCTCACATAAGTCTTCACGCGGGACCGGGTCGGGAGTAGCGTCGACACCGGGAGCGCGGCTTCGGCCGCACACGCCTCTTCTCTCGCCCTACCGGGTCAACCGACGCGAGCGGGCCGCGGTCGCAACCGCTGCCATCGATCACAACCCGAGAGAAGAAGATCATGTCCATCCGTCGTGCACTCGCCGCGCTCGCCGCGGCCGCCGCGCTCGTCCTGGTCGGCGCGGCCGGACCCGCCATGGCGGGCAACCCGCACTTCATCAAGAACGCCACCTCCGCGCACCTCGACGGCGTGAACCTCGTCGTCGACTTCAAGGAGGCCGGGCTGCCCTCCGGCGCGGTCGAGACCGTCGTCGCGAGCGCGGACCTCAGCGCCACGTACTCGTGCGTGAACGGAGGCGGCAACGTGCCGTCCGATCCCAAGAAGACGACCATCGACTCCAGGATCTCCGAGAGCGGCGAGTTCACCGCCGCCAAGAACGGCAACATCATCGGCTCGCTGACGCTCATGCCCACGCCGGCCGACGTTGCGCTCGACTGCCCGAACGGCCAGACCGCGACGCTGTTGTCCGTCGTCTGGTCGAACGTGACCGTCGAGGACCTCGACAGCGGCGCCTTCCTCGCGGTCAAGGGCACCTTCAGCGCGCCCTGATCGCATCGCATGCGACGGGCCGGGGCGAACGGCGTACGCCGTCCGCCCCGGCCCCTCGCGTCCGGCGACGCCGTCGCGTCAGTCGTCGAGCACGAACGTGACTTCCAGCGTGACCGACCACTCGACGACGCTGCCGCCCTCGACCTTGACCTTCTGCTCCTTCACCCACGCGCCCTTGACGCCGCGAAGCGTCTCCGCGGAGCGGGCGATGCCGACCGCCACCGCGTCCTCGAAGCTCGTCTCGGAGAAGGCGGTGATGGTGGTGACTCGTGCGACCGATGACATGTCGTTCCCCCTCGAACGATTCCGGACGCATCGGAGCATGCGCCCGACTTCCATCATGCGCCGGGCGGGCGGACGCCGCGAGGGGTTGACCCGTTCGCGACCGGTGCGCGAACGGCATCCGTCGCCTCGGTGAACCCTCGGCGGACGGCGGCGTCTCGGCTCGTGTCGCGGCGCCGCATCGGCCCATGCTGGCCGCGTGAGAGTCGCACTGCTCGCCGAGTCGTTCCTCCCCCACATGAACGGCGTCACGCACTCCCTGCTCCAGGTGCTCGGGCACCTCGAGCGGCAGGGCCACGAGGCGCTCGTCCTGGCCCCGCGGTCCGGCCCCGTCGACCACGGCCTGCACGGCGCACGCGCGGAGTTCCTCCGCTCCGTGCCGATGCCCGGTTACCCAGAGGTCCGGGTCACGTTCGCGGGCGCACGCCGGCTCGCAGGCACGCTCGCGGACTTCGCCCCCGACGTCGTCCACCTCGCGTCGCCGTTCGTGCTCGGCTGGCAGGGCGTGGTCGCCGCCGAGCGCATCGGTGCGCCGAGCGTCGCGGTCTACCAGACGGATGTCCCGGCCTACGCCGAGCGCTACCGGCTGCCCGGCGCCGCGCCGATGCTCGCCAACCACGTCGGGCGGCTGCACCGGCGAGCAACCCTCACCCTCGCACCGTCCTCGGCCGCCGAGGCGCAGCTCGAGGGATACGGCGTCGAGCGACTGCGCCGCTGGGCGCGCGGGGTCGACACCGACCGCTTCCGCCCGGAGCGACGCTCCCTCGAGTGGCGCCGCAGGCACGCGGCCGACGACGAGGTCCTGGTCGGCTACGTCGGCAGGCTCGCACCGGAGAAGCAGGTGGAGGACCTCCGAGCGGTGTCCGCGATCGACGGCGTCCGACTCATCGTGATCGGCGACGGCCCGTCCCGTCCGGCGCTCGAGTCGATGCTCCCGGATGCCGCGTTCACGGGCTTCCTCGGCGGGGACGCGCTCGGCGAGGCGATGGCGAGCCTCGACGTGTTCGTCCACCCCGGCGAGAGCGAGACCTTCTGCCAGACCGTCCAGGAGGCGCTCGCGAGCGGGGTCCCGGTCGTGGCGACCGGTCGCGGCGGTCCGCTCGACCTCGTGAACTCGAGTCGCGACGGCTGGCTGTACCGGCCGGGCGACCTCGACGAGCTGGCTGCCCGGGTGCGCGACCTGGCCGGCGACGACGCCAAGCGCCGCGCATTCGGACGCGCCGCGCGCGAGGGCGTCGCCGGTCGGAGCTGGTCCGCGCTCGGCGACGAGCTCCTCGGCCACTACGAGCACGCGCGGTCCCTCCACCGCGGCCGGCGAGCGGCCGCCCCCGTCGGCGCGACGGGCTCGGCGGTCGAGCGGGTCCGCCCGTCGACCGCGGCGACGCTCGCGTCCGGTCCCGGCGAGCCGGGGTCCGGCACCCCGGGCGACGAGCGGATGCCTCGGCGCGAGCCGTCCGCGGACCGCGTCCGTCCGACCTGGCGCAGGTTCGTCGCCGTCGGCGACTCGGTCACGGAGGGCCTCTGCGACTCGTCGCGGATGGCCGCGGGGGAGTACCGCGGCTGGGCGGACCGGCTGGCGATGCTGCTCGCGCAGTCGGCCGACGGCATCGGCTACGCGAACCTCGCCGTCCGCAGCCGGCGCATCGCCGACGCCGTCGACGTCCAGCTGCCGCGCGCCCTCGAGCTCGGTGCCGACCTCGTCACGGTGCTCATCGGCGGCAACGACCTCGTGCGCGTCGGCGCGCGCGCCGAGGTGCTCGCGGATCGCGTCGGCGACGCCGTCGACGGGCTCAGGGGAAGCGGATGCGACGTGCTCGTCGTGACGCCGTTCCTGCCCGCGCACGCGCGGCTCGGCTCGGTACGGATCGCGTTCGAGCGGTTCGCCGAGCGCCTCGTCGCCCGCGCCGACGAGGCCCGCGCGATGGTCCTCGACGCGTCGACGCACGGCGGGCTCACTGCCCGCGGCATGTGGGCCGAGGATCGCGTGCACCTGAACTCCTCGGGCCATCGGGCGCTGGCGTACGCGGCGGCCGACGTCCTGGGCGTGCCGGATGCCGCAGCGCTCGCCGGACTCGACGCGGTGCTCCACGACGACGCGGACGAGCCCGACGCGCCGCCGCTGCCGAACGCCGAGTGGCTGCTGCGGCACGCGATGCCCTGGGCGGGTCGACGGCTCCTCGGCCGGACGGCGGGCGACGGGCGCGTCGCCAAGCACGACGCGATCGTCCACCTCCGGGGTCGGAGCGACGAGCGCGAGCGTCGCGGAATCCGCGCGTGACCGGGCCGTGCCGCGGCATCCGTTCGCCCGTGCCGCCGGGGTCCGGCTAGGTCGCGACACGCCGGGCTGATAGGCTCGGTGAGGATGCCCACGGGGCATCCGCTCAATTCAACATGAGCTTGCGCCCGCATCGGGCGCGCTGGAGCAGGCCGGCAGGAAGCTGGTCCCCTGTGGTGGCTTACCAATCGAGAGCTTGGTGGACTTCTACTGGTGGCCAGCGCTGGCGGCATCACGCGATGTCCTGAGATCTGCCTGTTCCTGCTCCTTGTTCACCTCGCGCGCCACACGGGCGTGCGAGCCGAAACAAAGGAGAGAGACCTCTTGGAAGGTCCTGAGATCACGTTCGCCGAGACGATCATCGACAACGGTCGATTCGGCACCCGCACCGTCCGATTCGAGACGGGCCGCCTCGCCCAGCAGGCGCAGGGCTCCGCGGCGGCATACATCGACGACGAGACCATGCTGCTCTCGGCCACGTCGGTGTCGAAGCAGCCCAAGGAGCACTTCGACTTCTTCCCGCTCACGATCGACGTCGAGGAGCGCATGTACGCCGCGGGCCGGATCCCCGGCTCGTTCTTCCGTCGCGAGGGCCGCCCCTCGACCGAGGCGATCCTCACCTGCCGCCTGATCGACCGCCCGCTGCGCCCCTCGTTCGTCGAGGGCCTCCGCAACGAGGTGCAGGTCGTCGTCACGGTGCTCGCCATCGAGCCCGACGAGCTCTACGACGTGCTCGCCATCAACGCGGCGTCGCTCTCGACGCAGCTGTCGGGCCTGCCCTTCTCGGGCCCGGTCGGCGGCGTGCGCGTCGCCCTCATCGACGGCCAGTGGGTCGCGTTCCCGAAGCACTCGCAGCTCGAGGACGCGGTCTTCAGCATGGTCGTCGCCGGCCGTGTCGTGACCGAGGCCGACGGCTCGCAGGACGTCGCGATCATGATGATCGAGGCCGAGGCCACCGACAACGCGTGGAACCTCATCAAGGCCGGCGCCGTGAAGCCCGACGAGACCGTCATCGCGCAGGGCATCGAGGCGTCGAAGCCCTTCATCAAGCAGCTCGTCGAGGCGCAGCAGTCGGTCGCGTCGACCGCCGCGAAGCCCACCGCCGACTACCCGACGTTCCCGCCCTACCAGAGCGAGACCTACGACGCCGTCGCCGCCCTCGCCTACGACGAGCTCAAGGGCATCTACCAGATCGCCGGCAAGGTGGAGCGCCAGGACGCCGACGACGCGCTGAAGGCGCGCGTCAAGGAGGCTATCGCCGCCAAGGTCGAGGCGGGCGAGCTGCCCGAGTCGGCCATCGGCGAGGTGTCCGCCGCCTACAAGTCGGTCACGAAGCTCGTGGTCCGCTCGCGTGTGCTCGCCGACGGCGTGCGCATCGACGGCCGCGGCCTGGCCGACATCCGCCCGCTCGACGCCGAGGTGCAGGTCATCCCGCGCGTGCACGGTTCGGCCATCTTCCAGCGCGGCGAGACCCAGATCCTCGGCGTGACCACGCTGAACATGCTGAAGCTCGAGCAGCAGATCGACTCGCTGAGCCCGGTCACGAAGAAGCGCTACATGCACAACTACAACTTCCCGCCGTACTCGACGGGTGAGACCGGTCGTGTGGGTTCGCCGAAGCGTCGCGAGATCGGCCACGGCGCGCTCGCCGAGCGTGCGCTCGTGCCGGTGCTGCCGACCCGCGAGGAGTTCCCGTACGCCATCCGCCAGGTCTCCGAGGCGCTCGGCTCGAACGGCTCGACCTCGATGGGCTCGGTCTGCGCCTCGACGCTGTCGCTGCTGAACGCGGGCGTGCCGCTGAAGGCGCCGGTCGCGGGCATCGCGATGGGCCTCATCTCCGACACCGTCGACGGCGAGACCCGCTACGCGGCGCTCACCGACATCCTCGGTGCGGAGGACGCGCTCGGCGACATGGACTTCAAGGTCGCCGGCACCTCCGAGTTCGTCACCGCGATCCAGCTCGACACCAAGCTCGACGGCATCCCGGCGTCGGTGCTCGCGGGCGCGCTGACCCAGGCGAAGGAGGCGCGCACCACGATCCTGCAGGTGCTGAACGCCGCCATCGACGGCCCCGACGAGATGGCGCCCACCGCGCCGCGCGTCATCAGCGTGCAGATCCCGGTCGACAAGATCGGCGAGCTGATCGGCCCCAAGGGCAAGACGATCAACGGCATCCAGGACGAGACCGGTGCCGAGATCTCGATCGAGGAGGACGGCACCGTCTACATCGGCGCGACCGACGGCCCCTCGGCCGAGGCGGCCCGCGCCGCCGTGAACGCCATCGCCAACCCGACCAACCCCGAGGTCGGCGAGCAGTTCCTCGGCACCGTCGTGAAGATCGCCGCCTTCGGCGCCTTCATCTCGCTGCTGCCCGGCAAGGACGGCCTGCTGCACATCTCCGAGGTGCGCAAGCTCGCCGGCGGCAAGCGCGTCGAGAACGTCGACGACGTGCTCGGCGTCGGCCAGAAGATCCTCGTCGAGATCACGAAGATCGACGACCGCGGCAAGCTCTCGCTCGCTCCCGTCATCGCCGAGGAGGCCGACACCAACGGCCGCGGCGCGACCGGCGAGCACGCCGAGGCTCCCGCCGAGGGCGTCGACGCGTAAGCGCTCGCCCGGCGTCACCGGATGCCCGTCCCGAACCGTCGGGGCGGGCATCCGTCGTCCCGGGCCGGCGACGGGCCCCGAGCGGCCGAGGGCCCGGCTGCGGGGATCCCGCGTCAGCCGCGCGTGTCGCCCGCGGCCGCGACGATGCCGCGCATGAGGTTCCAGTAGCCGACGGGTGCGACGCGCGTGACGAGGTCGCTCAGGCGCGAATCGCGGCCGATGAATACGCGCGGGCGGCGTCGCACGATGCCGTCGACGATGCGCTCGGCGGCCTGGGCCGGGGTCGTGCGGTAGAGCGCGGACTGCGCGTCGGCGGCGCGCGCCGCAGCGCCCGGCGCGACGGCAGCGGCGACGCGGGCGTGGTGGATGATCCCGGTCTGCACGCCGCCGGGGTAGATCGCCGACACCGTGACCGACGTCGCCTCGAGCTCGTGGCGGAGCGCATCGGTGAAGCCGCGCACCGCGAACTTCGAGGTCACGTACGGGACGCGGCCCGACGGTGCGGCGAGGCCGTACAGGCTCGACACGTTGGCGATGTGCGCATCGCCTGCACCCGAGAGCGCCGGCAGGAAGGCCTTCGTCATCGCGACCGTGCCCCAGAGGTTGACGTCGACGACCCAGCGGAACTCGTCGAGCGTCGCCTGGTCGAAGCGCCCGAGCATCGACACGCCCGCGCAGTTCAGCAGGATGCTCGGCGCCTGCTCGTGCGCTGCGGCGACCGCGTCCGGCAGGGACGCGACGGCCGCGAGGTCGGCGAGGTCGATCGTGTGGGCGCTGACGGCGACACCGCGGCCGCCCAGCTCGGACGCGAGCGACCGGAGTGCGTCCGGGTCGCGGTCCACCACCGCGAGGGAGCACCCGCGAGCGGCGAGCAGCTCGGCCGATGCCCGGCCCATGCCGCTTCCGGCTCCGGTGACGACGGCGAGTCGTCCGTCGAGCTGCAGGGGGCGTCGGCGGGACATGGTGCTCCTTCGCGGGGGTGTTCGGGAAGTACACCCTGACACGGGAGGCGTGCCGATCCAAACCCGAGCGCCGTGCGCGATCGGAGGGGTCGCGCCGCCCGCTACATGAGCGTCAGGCGTGCGGCGGCGCCGATGCGGGCGCGTTCCTCGGCGGCGTCGCGCGCGGCGGACCGCTCGGCGAGGGCGCGGAGCATCCGTTCTCGATCGGTGCGGCGGACGGTGCGGCGGCGCCCCCACCTCGCGAGCGCGAGGCCCGCGCGCACGGCCAGCAGGGAGAGCAGGCCCGATGCGGGGGAGAGGGTGAGCGTGTTCATGGCCGTTCCGTTCCATCCGCCCCGGACGCCTCGCCGCGGACGAGCGGGAAGGCGTTGACGTGGATCTGCACGGGGCGCGACCCTGGCGACGGCGTGCGCTTGTACGCGTCGATGTACTTCTTCAGCACGACGTCGATGTCGGTCACGAGCCCGTGCAGCTGGTCGGGCGTGAGCCTGAGGTTGATGGTGTCGGAGGTCGCGATGTCGAGCCAGTCGCTGCCGAAGACCTCTTCGCCGGTGGTCAGGAACTCGCGGAAGTTCTGGTCCCGTGAGCGGAACCACTCGTCCTCCACGAGCCTGACCGCGAGCCGTTCGGCGCTGCCCCGCGGCAGGCTGCGGGCGTCGGGGATCGCGATCGACCCCGGCCGGCGCTCCCACCAGCGTTCGCGACCCTTGCCCCGGTCGGTGACCTCCTGCACGAGGCCGGCCTTCGCGAGCTGCCGGAGGTGGTAGCTGGTCGCACCGCTCGATTCGCCCAGCCGCTCGGCCAGCCCGCTCGCGGTGAGCGGCCCGTACGTCGAGAGCTCGTCGTAGATCTGCACTCGGAGCGGATGCGCGAGGCTCTTCAGGCTCTCGGAGGAGAGCACGTGGTCGATGCCGGGGTGCCGTGTGCTGCTCGGCCACGACTCGGGGTCGTTCGTCTGCTCGTCCATGTCGCAAAGGTACCTCTGCAAAGAAAGCTTTGCAAGCATGTCTTTGCAGAAGTTTCTTTGCATATCCGTCCTGCACGCGTCAGAGGTCGAGCAGCGGCCCCAATCGGTAGGGGATGAGCTCGCCCATCGCGAGCGAGGTCTCCGTCCGCTCGACCCCCTCGATCGCGAGGATCGCCTCGTCGATGCGGAACAGGTCGTGGGCGTCGCGGCAGACGACCCGCACGAGCAGGTCGATCTGACCAGAGAGCCCGTGCGCCTGGATCACCTCGGGGATCTCGGAGAGCGCCTCGACGACGTCTGCGAGCACCTTCTGCCGCGCGTGCACCGCCACGAACGCCTCGAGCGGATAGCCGAGCGGGCTCGGATCGATGCTCCGCTCGAAGGAGAGGAACGCGCCGGATGACTCCAGGCGGGCCATTCGCGCCTGGACGGTGTTCCGGCTCATCCGGAGCCGTTCGGCGAGCGCGACGACCGTCGCCCGCGGGTCGGTGGCGAGGGCGCTGAGCAGTGCTCGGTCGACGGGGTCGTAGCCGGTCATATCGCCACACGTTAGCACCCGCATCGGTCCCGGCACTATGCAACATGCTCAATCCGAGCGTCGTTGCTTGAGCCGATTGCCAGATCGTCGTACCCTGCGAGTACCCGGCATCGGCGCCGGTGCGAGGCTGCCCACAAGGCGGCCGAGCCGACACGGAGGTTCGACGATGACCCCTTCCGACCGAGAGGCGACCGGGCTGCTCACCCGCCCCGACGACCTCGTCCGACTCCTCGACGCGACCGGCGGTCGCCACGCGAACCCCGAGTTCGATCCGTGGGTCGCCGACGTCGACGTCGATGCGCTCATCGGGCTGCACCGCGACATGGTCGTGATCCGCCGGCTCGACTCCGAGGCCACTGCGCTGCAGCGCCAGGGCGAGCTCGGCCTCTGGCCGCCGCTCGCGGGCCAGGAGGCCGCGCAGATCGGCTCCGCCCGCGCCCTGCACGACGACGACTTCGTGTTCTCCAGCTACCGCGAGCACGCCGTGGCGTGGCTGCGCGGCGTCCGACCCGACGAGTTGCTCAGCGTCTGGCGCGGGACGGCGGCATCCGGCTGGAACCCCTTCGAGAAGCGGATGGCGGTGCCGCAGATCATCATCGGCGCGCAGTCGCTGCACGCCGTCGGCTGGGCCATGGGCGCGAAGTGGGAGGACTCGAGCGCCGCCTCGATCGCCTACTTCGGCGACGGAGCGACGAGCGAGGGCGACGTCAACGAGGCGCTCGTGTTCGCGTCGAGCTTCGACGCACCCGTCGTGTTCTTCTGCCAGAACAACGGCTGGGCGATCTCCGAGCCCGTGGGCCTGCAGTCGAAGCAGCCGCTGGCGCGTCGCGCCGACGGCTTCGGCATGCCCGGCATCCGCGTCGACGGCAACGACGTGCTCGCCGTCCTCGCGGTCACCCGATGGGCGCTCGACCGCGCGCGCCGCGGCGAGGGACCGGCTTTCATCGAGGCCGTGACCTACCGCATGGGCCCGCACACCACGGCGGACGACCCCAAGCGCTACCGCACCGACGACGACCTCGCCGAGTGGCGAGAGCGCGATCCGATCACGCGCCTGCACGCGTTCATCGCGGCATCCGGTGCCGACATCGACGCCGTGGACGCCGACGCGAAGGCCGCTGCGGACCGCGCCGCCGCGGATCTCCGCGCCGGACTCACCACGATCCCCGACCCGGAGCCCATGAGCGTGTTCGACCACGTCTACGCGGAGCCGAACAGCCACCTCGAGCGCCAGCGCGAGCGCTACGCGCGCTACCTGGCCATGTTCGACGAGGAGGGGGCGCGATGACGACCATCACCTTCGGCAAGGCCATCAACGAGGGGCTCCGCCGTGCGCTGGCCGAGGACGACAAGGTCGTGCTCATGGGCGAGGACATCGGCACGCTCGGCGGCGTGTTCCGCATCACCGACGGCCTCAAGGCCGAGTTCGGGGAACGCCGCGTCGTGGACACGCCCCTCTCCGAGGCCGGCATCGTCGGCACCGCCGTGGGCCTGGCGTATCGCGGGTTCCGACCCGTCGTCGAGATCCAGTTCGACGGGTTCGTCTACCCCTCGTTCGACCAGATCGTCGCCCAGGTCGCCAAGCTGCACTACCGCTCGAGGGGCACGGTGCGGATGCCGATCGTCATCCGCATCCCGTTCGGCGGAGGCATCGGCGCGGCGGAGCATCACTCCGAGTCGCCCGAGGCGTACTTCACGCACACCGCCGGGCTCCGCGTCGTGGCGTGCTCGAACCCCGCCGACGCGTACGTGATGATCCAGCAGGCGATCGCGAGCGACGATCCCGTGATCTTCCTCGAGCCCAAGCGCCGGTACCACGTCAAGGGCGAGGTCGACCTCGACGCGAACCTGGCCGACGCACGACCCATGGGCGTCGCGACGACGGTCGCCACCGGCGACGACGTGACGCTCGTCACGTACGGCGCGCTCGTGCAGACCGCGAAGGATGCCGCGACCGCCGCCGCGGAGGAGGGCGTCGCGATCGAGGTCATCGACCTGCGCTCGCTCGCGCCCGTCGACTACGCCACGATCGAGGCATCCGTCCGGCGAACCGGCCGGCTCGTCGTCGCGCACGAGGCCGGGGAGCAGGGCGGCGTCGGTGCCGAGATCGCCGCCGCGATCACCGAGCGCTGCTTCGAGTACCTCGAGGCCGCTCCGGTGCGCGTGACCGGCCACGACATCCCGTATCCGCCCGCCAAGCTCGAGCAGCACCACCTGCCAGACCTCGACCGGATCCTCGACGGCGTCGACCGCGCCCTCGGCCGGCCGAACTCGCTCTCGGACGTGTCGGAGGTGGACGCGTGAGCACCATCCGCGACTTCGCGCTGCCCGACCTCGGCGAGGGACTCACCGAGTCCGAGATCGTGGCGTGGCGCGTCCAGGTCGGCGACCACGTCGAACTCAACCAGATCATCGCCGACGTCGAGACCGCGAAGGCCGTCGTCGAGCTGCCCTCGCCCTTCGAGGGCACCGTGACCGCGTTACACGCGGCCGAGGGCGAGACCGTGAACGTCGGCGAGAAGCTGTTCTCGTGCGACACGGGCGGCGACGCTCCGGCACCCGTCGAGCCGACGACCGAGGCCGTGGCGGCGACCTCCGCGTCGGCGCCCGCCGCGGACGTCGCGCCGGCACCGGAGGTCGCCGACGCGTCCGACGAGCCCGCTGAGACGCGCGAGCCCACCCTGGTCGGCTACGGCGCGGGCGCCGAGCGCGGGCCGAAGCGCCGCGCCCGGCGGCTCGGCGGCGCGGCGCTCCGCGACGACCTCGTGCCGGCCCCGCCCGAGCACGATCGCCTCGAGCCCGACACGGCGACGCACGCGGGCGGTTCCGCCGGCGGGCACGACGCGGGCCGCGGCGAGCGACCGAGGTCGACCCCACCCGTGCGGAAGCTCGCACGCGACCTCGGCATCGACCTCGAACGGGTCGTCGGCACGGGCGAACGCGGACTCATCACCAGGTCGGACGTCGAGGCCGCGGCATCCGCGGCGACGGGCGCCCCGGAGGCAACCGAGTCGGAGCCGACGCGCGCCGCGCGCGAGGCCGCACCCGCCGAGACGCGCATCCCGATCAAGGGCGTCCGCAAGCACACTGCGGCCGCGATGGTCCGCAGCGCGTTCACGGCGCCGCACGTCACCGAGTTCCTCACGGTCGACGTGACGGCGACCATGGAGCTGCTCGCGGGCATCCGTGCAGACCGCGCCTACGCGGGGCACAAGGTCACGCCGCTGACGGTCGTCGCCAAGGCGCTCTGCATCGCGGCGGGCCGCACGCCCGAGGTCAACTCGCGGTGGGACGAGGAGGCGCAGGAGATCGTGCGCTTCGGCGGTGTGAACCTGGGCATCGCGGCGGCGACCGAGCGCGGGCTCGTCGTCCCGAACGTCAAGGGCGCCGAGCGGATGACGCTCATCGAGCTCGCCGACGCCATCTCCCGGCTCGCCGAGACCGCCCGCGCGGGTCGGACGGCGCCGGCCGACCTCTCCGGCGGAACCATCTCGATCACGAACATCGGCGTGTTCGGGATCGACGCGGGAACGCCGATCCTCAACCCGGGCGAGGCCGCGATCCTCGCGATGGGCGCGGTGCGCCGCACGCCGTGGGAGCACCGCGGCGAGGTGGCGCTCCGCGACGTGATGACGCTCTCGCTCTCGTTCGACCATCGCCTGGTCGACGGCGAGCAGGGCTCGCGATTCCTGGCCGACGTCGGTCGGATCCTGCGTGACCCGGGACTCGCGCTCACCATGGCGTGAGGCACGCCGTCGCCGGACGGGTGGCCCCGTCCCCGACGGGTGGCCCCGTCCCCGACGGGAGGAACTTCTCAGGCCGGTCCGGCGTGTCGCTGCGCGACGCGCCGAGGTGGGCGAGGAAGTTCCTCCCGTTCTCGGGTGAGGGGGTGGCGCGCGGCCCGGCGGGCGAGCAGCATGGCCGGATGGACCGTCACACGCTGCTGTCCCGCGAGGATGTCGCGACCGACCTCGTGGGCTCCGGATTCCGACACGATGGCGAGCGGCTGACGGGCGAATTCCGCACCGCGGATTTCGCGAGCGCCGTGCGGCTGCTCGATACCGTCGCGGTCGAGGCGGATTCGATGAACCACCATCCGGATGTCCATCTCGGATGGGGCCGAATCGAATTCGACCTCCTGTCGCACGATGTCGGCGGCGTCACCGCCCGTGATGTCGCACTCGCGCGGCGGATCGGCGAGATCGTGCGCGAGCAGGGCGCTGTGGCGAACTGAGGGGCGCTCGGGCGCCGTACGCCGGCGACGCTCCGTGATTGCGCGTGTCGCGTGGAAACGATCCTTTGCCGCGAATGCGGCGAATTGTCAAGTCGATGGAGAATTCTCCACATCCGGCGGGAATTCGCGCAATTCCAATGCATTCGTCCTTATGCTCGGAATAGCCCGTCACCCAGAGAATCCCGCGGAACCCGCCGCAGAAACGGAAGTGCACAATGGCAAAGCGCGTGGTCGAGACGCTCATCGACGATCTCGACGGCAGCGACGCCGATCGGACCCTGTCGTTCGCATTCGACGGCGACCAGTACTCCATCGACCTCTCCTCGGCGAACATCGACAAGCTCGAGGCGGCCCTCGCGCCGTACATCGGCGCGGCCCGCAAGACCTCGGCGCGCGGCGGCGCGCCACGTCGACGCGGCGCCTCGGCCGGCGCCGGCGACACCAAGGACGCACGCGAGTGGCTGCGCGCGAACGGCCACCAGGTCTCCGACCGCGGTCGTATCCCGGCGCCGCTCATGGAGCTCTACCGCAACCGCTGACGCGCCATCGGGCGCTCGGCCGCCCCGTCGGCGCGCCGGCGTCAGCGCAGTTCGAGCACGATCTCCTCGATCTCGGCGCCGCGCGCGTTCGCGTACCCCCGGTCGCGGCCGACCTCGACGAAGCCGAGCTTGCCGAGCACCGCGATCGAAGCCGCGTTGTCGGCGGCGGCGTGCGCCCGCACGGGTCGTGGTTCGGTATCGAGGAAGAGGCGCATTGCACGAGTCGCGATCCCACGCCGCCAGTGGGAGCGGTCGACCCAGTAGGTGATCATGCGCCCGTCGTCGGGATCGCTCCAACTCCCGGCGTCGCCCACGACCACGCCGTCCGCCCGGATGGTGGCGAGACGGGCTCCGGGAGTCGCGCGCAGTCGCTCCCACCGGGCGTCGAACGCCTCGCGATCGGCGATGTCCTCCGGGGTGAAGGCGGCCATCGTGACGGCCTCCTCGTCCTGCCGGATGCGGAACAGCTCATCGAGGTCGCCCGCGCGGGTCGCGCGCAGGGTCACGACGTGAGGCTCGACCATGCCATGTCCTCCAGGATGCTGCGGACGACTCTGTCCGCGGGTCGGCGCCCATGGATGCGGGCGCTGTGGGGGGTCGAGTTGATCAGTCCGAAGGCGGCGTGTGCCCGGATGCGCAACTCGGATTCGGCCCGGTCGGGCCTGAGGCGGGCGAGCACGCCCACCCACAGTTCGACGTAGGAGCGCTGCAGGCGGCGGACGTCGTGCGCGTCGGCGTCGCCGAGGCTGTCGAGGTCGCGATCCTGCACGCGGATGACGTCGGCGTTCGCGAGCGCGAAGTCGACGTGGAAGCGGATGAGGGCGCGGAGCGCCTCGTCGGGCGCGGCGACCTCGTCGACCGTGCGGCGGCCGCCGTCGAGCAGGCCCCGGCTGGCGTCGACGAGGATCGCCGCGAGCACGGCGGCCTTGCCCGGGAAGTGGCGGTAGACGGCGGGCCCGGAGACTCCGGCTGCCTGCCCCAGCTCTTCGAGCGTCACGCCGGGGTAGCCCCGCTCGGCGAAGAGCCGCGCGGCTGCGGTGAGCAGCGCCGCGCGGCGATCGGCCTTGGCGCGGCCGCGCTCGGTGAGCGTCTCGGTCAGGGGGCACCTCCGGGGCATTCGGTGAATGCACACTAACCGACCTGTCGCCGGGCGGCAAGCGGGGTGCGGGCTCGGCGAGGCCTCGGCCGAGCCGGATGCCGACCGGCGGGCGGTCAGCGCGCCGTCGCCGCCGCGGCCTCCCGGACGAGCCGCGCGGCCTCCGCGGCCCCGTGGTTCCACGGCGTTCCGTGGCCGGGCAGCACCCAGGTGGCGTCGGTCGCCGCGAGTCGCTCGAGCGAATCGAGTGCGACGTCGGGCGCATCGGTGAAGGGCGCGGGCTGCGGGCCGCGGCGGCCGGTGAGCACGTGGCGAGTCGTGAGCGCATCGCCGACGGCGACCGCGTCGAGTGCGGGGGAGTGGACTGCGATGCTCCCCGGCGAGTGGCCGGGCATGGCGATGATCTCGGGTGACCCGGGGAGGTCGGCGAGGCGCTCGCCGCCCTCGAGCGTGCGGGCATCGGTGAGGTACTCGGTCGTCGCGCCGCCCTTGCCGAGCGCGTAGGCGAAGAAGCGCACGACGGGCCAGGGGCGGATGCCGCGGCCGAGCGAGGTCGCGGGCTTGTCGCCGCCCTTCGCGCGTTCGAGGTCGGCGGCGTGCACGTAGACGGATACGCCGTGGTCGCGGCGGAGGCGCTCGGCGAAGCCGAGGTGGTCGGCATCGCCGTGCGTGAGGATGATCGCGCGCACGTCGTCGATCGTCAGGCCGGCGTCGGCGAGCTCGGCGACCAGCTCGCGGTAGTGCCCGGCGAGGCCAGCGTCGACGACGGTGACGCCGCGATCGTCGATGAAGAGGTAGGACGCGACGATCTCGTTGCCGACGCGCCGGAGTCCCGGTGAGAGTTGCATGATGGCTACGATACATAGCTATGATGGCTAGTGTCAATAGCCATGAAGGAGGCGGACATGCCGGCACCCGCGAAGGTCTCGCCCGACTCGCTGCGCGCCGCGGCGCGTCGGGTCCTCGAGCGCGACGGCCAGCAGGGCCTCACGATGCAGGCCGTCGCCACCGAGCTCGGCGTGCGGGCGCCATCGCTCTACAAGCACCTGCGCGACCGTGACGCGCTCGTGCGACTCGTCGCGGAGGACATCGCGGTCGAGATCGGCGAGCTGATGGCCCGCGTGCTCGCCGACGAGGCCGATGCGGCCGACGCGGTGCGCGCGATCGCGGCATCCGCCCGCCGGTACGCGCGCGAGCACCCGCACGGGTACGGCCTGATCTTCGGGCCGTTGCCCGAAGCGGCGAGGGCACGCGGGTCGGCCATGGAGCGGTCGAGCGCGGCGATCCTCGAGGCGGCTCGCCGGCTCTCGGGCGAGGCGCGCGCGCTCGAGTCGGCGCGCACGATCACGGCGTGGATGCACGGCTTCACGAGCATGGAGCTCGCGGGGGCGTTCCGCCTCGGCGGCTCGGTCGACGACGCCTGGTCGTACGGGCTCGACCACCTCGTCCACGGCCTCGCCGCACCCGCATGAGGGCGCGGCTTGCGGAACTCGGTGAATCATCGCTAACATGAATCCCGGTTAGCGAGCGTTCACCGAAGTGCTCGCGCGCACGCCACGATGGAGAGGCGGAACGGGAGCGGATGCACACCATCACGAGCGCGATCGACGCGGCATCCGATGCCGCCCGCGCCAACGCCGACGCGCACGCGGCACTGGTCGACGAGCTGCGCGAGAAGCTCCGCGTCGCCGCCCTCGGCGGCCCCGAGGCGTCGCGCGACCGCCACGTCGCCCGCGGCAAGCTCCTGCCGCGCGATCGCGTGGAACGACTCCTCGACGAGGGCAGCCCGTTCCTCGAGCTCGCGCCGCTCGCCGCCGGCGACCTCTACGACGACGACACGCCGGCCGCCGGCGTGATCGCCGGCGTCGGCCTCGTGCACGGGCGCCCCGTGATGGTCGTCTGCAACGATGCGACGGTCAAGGGCGGCACCTACTACCCGATGACCGTCAAGAAGCACCTGCGAGCGCAGGAGGTCGCCCTCGAGAACCGCCTGCCGTGCATCTACCTCGTCGACTCGGGCGGTGCGTTCCTGCCGAAGCAGGACGAGGTCTTCCCCGACCGCGACCACTTCGGCCGCATCTTCTACAACCAGGCGAACCTCTCGGCGCGGCGCATCCCGCAGGTCGCCGCGGTCCTGGGCTCGTGCACGGCCGGCGGCGCGTACGTCCCCGCGATGAGCGACGAGACCGTGATCGTCCGCGACCAGGGCACGATCTTCCTCGGCGGTCCGCCGCTCGTGAAGGCCGCGATCGGCGAGGTCGTGACCCCCGAGGAGCTCGGCGGCGGCGAACTGCACGCCCGCACGTCCGGCGTCACCGACCACCTCGCGGAGGACGACGAGCACGCGCTCGAGCTCGTCCGCGACATCCTCACCACGCTGCCGCCGCTGCCCGAACGGGCCTGGGCCGTGCGCGAACCGCGCGAGCCCGCGGTCGACCCGTCGACCCTCACGGCGGCCGTTCCCGTCGACGTGCAGCAGCCCTACGACGTGCGCGAGGTCATCGCGCGACTCGTCGACGGCAGCGAGTTCCACGAGTTCAAGAAGGAATACGGCGACACGCTCGTCACCGGCTTCGCCTGGATCGACGGGCACCCCGTCGGCATCGTCGCGAACAACGGGGTGCTCTTCAGCGAGTCCGCCATGAAGGGCGCGCACTTCATCGAGCTCTGCGACCAGCGGGGCATCCCCCTGGTGTTCCTCCAGAACATCTCGGGCTTCATGGTCGGCCGCGACGCCGAGGCGGGCGGCATCGCCAAGCACGGCGCCAAGATGGTCACCGCGGTGGCCACGACCCGCGTGCCGAAGTTCACCGTCGTCATCGGCGGCTCCTTCGGCGCCGGCAACTACTCGATGTGCGGCCGGGCGTACTCGCCCCGCTTCCTCTGGATGTGGCCCAACGCGCGGATCTCGGTGATGGGCGGCGAGCAGGCGGCATCCGTGCTCTCGACCGTCAAGCGCGACCAGATGGCCGTGCGCGGCGAGCAGTGGTCGGCCGACGCCGAGGAGGCCTTCAAGGCCCCGGTGCGCGCGCAGTACGAGGCACAGGGAAGCCCCTACCACTCGACCTCGCGGCTCTGGGACGACGGCGTCATCGCGCCCGGCGACACCCGCACCGTGCTGGCGCTCGCCCTCGAGCTCGCGAGCCGCACCCCGCTGCCCGAACCCCGCTTCGGCCTCTTCAGGATGTGATGGGAATGTTCGACCGTGTCCTCGTGGCCAACCGCGGCGAGATCGCCGTCCGGGTTATCCGCACGCTGAAGCGCCTCGGCGTCCACGCGATCGCCGTGTACTCCGACGCCGACGCCGATGCACCCCATGTCGCACTCGCCGACGAGGCGGTGCGCATCGGCCCGGCAGCGGCATCGGAGAGCTACCTCGACCCGACGCGTATCGTGCGCGCCGCGCTCGAGACGGGAGCCCAGGCGATCCACCCCGGCTACGGCTTCCTCAGCGAGAACGCGGCGTTCGGCCGCGCGTGCGCCGACGCCGGCATCGTGTTCGTCGGGCCCGGAGCGCTGGCGCTCGAGGTCATGGGCGACAAGATCCGTGCGAAGCGCCACGTCGAGGCCTCCGGCGTGCCCGTCGTGCCCGGCGTGAGCGAGCCCGACGCGACCGACGACGAACTGCTCGACGCGGCGCCGCACGTCGGGTTCCCGATCCTCGTCAAGCCGTCGGCCGGCGGCGGCGGCAAGGGCATGCAGGTCGCACGCGACCAGTCCGAGCTCGAGCACGCCCTGCCGGCGGCGCGCCGCGTGGCCCGGGCCGCGTTCGGCGACGACACGCTCCTGCTCGAGCGCTTCGTCGAGCGCCCGCGGCACATCGAGGTGCAGGTGCTCGCCGACGCGCACGGGAACGTCATCCACCTGGGCGAGCGCGAGTGCTCGCTGCAGCGCCGCCACCAGAAGGTCGTCGAGGAGGCGCCGTCGCCGCTGCTCGACGCCGCGACCCGCGCGCGCATCGGCGCCGCGGCGTGCGATGCGGCGCGGAGCGTCGAGTACCTCGGCGCCGGCACCGTCGAGTTCCTCGTCTCGGACGCCGCCCCCGACGAGTTCTTCTTCATCGAGATGAACACGCGGCTCCAGGTCGAGCACCCGGTGACCGAGCTCGTCACGGGCGTGGACCTCGTCGAGCAGCAACTGCGCATCGCGGCGGGCGAGACGCTCGCGATCGCGCAGGACGACGTGCGCATGACCGGACACGCGATCGAAGCCCGCGTGTACGCGGAGAGCCCCGAACGCGGGTTCCTCCCGTCGACGGGCGACGTGATCGCCTGGCGGGCGCCGTCCGGCGAGGGCGTGCGCGTCGACGCCGGCATCCGCGAGGGGCAGCGCATCACCGCCGACTACGACCCGATGATCGCGAAGGTCATCGCGCACGGGAGCGACCGCGCGGAGGCGCTCGACCGGCTCGACGCCGCGCTCGCCGCCACGGTGCTGCTCGGCGTCGAGACGAACATCGCGTTCCTCCGGACGCTGCTCGCCCACCCCGACGTCCGCGCCGGACACCTCGACACCGGGCTGATCGACCGCCTTCCCGAGGCGGCTGCAGCGGGTGCGCCGGCGGATGCCGCGACCGACGCGTCAGCCGATCCGGCATCCGACCCGCTCGAGCGGGTCGCCCGCGCCGCGCGCGAACGGGACGCCCGTGCCGCCGCGGCCGGCGACCACGCGTGGCGGAGCGCGCGCGGCTGGCGGATCGCAGTGAGCGACGCCGGATCGCCGGGGTCCGAGTCCGGCGACGGAGACCGGTCCACCGTCGCGACCGCCGCCGACGGCACGGTGTGGGTGCATCTCGACGGCCGCACCGGAGCGTTCGCGCGCCTCGACCGCCGGGCGGCGCTCGACGCGCGCCTCGCCCTGCTCGAGCGCGGCGGCAGCGCCGACCCCGAACTCCGCGCCCCCATGCCCGGCAGCGTCACGACGCTGCTCGTCGCGGACGGCGACCCCGTCGCGGCCGGACAGGCCGTGCTCGCGATCGAGGCCATGAAGATGGAGCACCGCGTCACCGCGACCGTCGCGGGCGTGGCCCGCATCCGCGTCGCCGTCGGCGAGCAGGTCGCCCGCGACCAAGTCGTGGCGCGCGTCGAGCCCGCCGCCGAGCGTGACGAGGCCGGCCCCGCGGCATCCGACGACCGACCCCGGGACGACGCCCACGACGCCGCCGTCCCGAACGCATCCCACCAGGAATGAGGAGCACCATGCACGACCTGACCGACGAGGAACAGCAGCTGTACGACATGGTCTGCGAGTTCGCCGACACCGTCGTCGCCCCGCAGGCCTACGAGGCCGACCGCACCCACGAGCTCTCGATGGACGTCGTCGCGCAGATGGGCGAGCTCGGGCTCTTCGGCCTGCCGTTCCCGGAGGAGGTCGGAGGACAGGGCGGCGACTACATGGCGCTGTGCCTCGCGATCGAGGCGCTCGCCCGCGTCGACCAGTCGGTCGCGATCACCCTCGAGGCCGGCGTCGGCCTCGGCGCCATGCCGATCTTCCGCCATGGGACCGAGGAGCAGAAGGCCGAGTTCCTTCCCGACCTCGTGGCGGGACGCGCGCTCGCCGGGTTCGGACTCACCGAGCCCGAGGCCGGGTCCGACGCCGGCGCGACCCGGACGACGGCCGTGCTGGGCGGCGACGAGTGGGTGGTCAACGGCTCCAAGCAGTTCATCACCAACTCGGGTACGCCGATCACCTCGTTCGTCACGGTCACGGCGGTGACGGGGGAGCGCACGCGCCCCGACGGCTCCACCTCGAAGGAGCTCTCCACGATCATCGTGCCGAACGGCACGCCCGGGTTCACCGTCGGCCCGGGCTACGACAAGTCCGGATGGCGCGCCTCCGACACCCACCCGCTGACCTTCGACGACGTCCGGGTTCCGGCCGCGAACCTGCTCGGCGAGCGCGGTCGTGGCTTCGCCAACTTCCTCCGGGCGCTCGACGAGGGCCGCATCGCGATCGCCGCCCTGGCGACCGGCGCGGCGCAGGGCTGCCTCGACGAGGCCATGGCCTACGCGAAGACCCGCAACGTCTTCGGCGTGCCCATCGCGAGCCACCAGTACATCGCGTTCACCATCGCCGGCATGCAGGCTCGCGTGCACACCGCCCGCCTCGCCTGGCACGACGCGGCGCGGCGCGCCGACGCCGGACTGCCGTTCAAGAAGGAGGCGGCGATCGCGAAGCTCGTCGCGAGCGACGCGGCCATGCTGAACGCCCGCGACGCGACGCAGATCTTCGGCGGCATGGGGTTCATGAACGAGACGACCGTGGCGCGGCACTACCGTGACTCGAAGATCCTCGAGATCGGCGAGGGCACGAACGAGGTGCAGCTCATGGTCATCGCGCGCGAGCTCGGGCTCGCGGCGTAGGGCGGTTCGACCGCCGGGAGGAGGGAGCGTCATGACGGATGCCGAGATGCGCGAGGTCGTCCAGCGCGGGCTCTGGTTCGAGGAGTTCGAGGAGGGCGTGCGCTATCTCCACCGTCCCGGTCGCACGGTGACGGAGGCCGACAACGTCCTGTTCACGACGCTCACCATGAACCCGCAGCCGCTGCACCTCGACGCCGCGTGGTCGGCGCGCCAGCCGTTCGGCCGCGTCCTGGTGAACTCGCTCTTCACGCTGTCGACCCTCGTCGGCCAGTCGGTGGGGCAGCTCACGCAGGGCACGCTCGTCGCCAACCTCGGGTTCGGGGCCGTCGCGTTCCCGAACCCGGTGTTCGTGGGCGACACCCTGTACGGCGAGAGCGTCGTCGAGTCGAAGCGGCTGTCGTCGTCCCGCCCCGGGGAGGGCGTCGTGGTGCTCGCGCACACCGCCCGGAACCAGGACGGCGCCGTGGTCGCCACGGCGTCGCGCACCATGCTCGTCTGGACCCGCGAGGCGGGCGAAGGGCGGTCGAACCGCGATGGCGAGGTGAGCGGATGACGCACCCGCCCTTCCCGTTCGGTCCCGCCCTGCTCTTCTGCCCGGCCGATCGGCCCGACCGGTACGCCAAGGCGGCGGAGCGCGCCGACGCGGTGATCCTCGACCTGGAGGACGCCGTGGCCGAGGTCGCGAAGTCGGCGGCGCGCGAGTCGCTCGTGGCGAACCCGGTCGACCCAGCGCGCGTCATCGTACGGGTGAACCCGGCATCCACGCCGCACCTCGCCGAGGACCTCGCCGCGGTGCGGCGGACCCCCTATCGCACGGTCATGCTCGCCAAGTGCGAGGGCACGGCCGACCTCGTGTCGCTCGAGGACTTCGACGTGATCGCGCTGTGCGAGACCGCGCGCGGGGTGCTCGCCGCGCCCGACATCGCGGCCGTGCCGATCGTCTCCGCGCTCATGTGGGGTGCGGAGGACCTCGTCGCCTCGCTCGGCGGCGGCTCGAGTCGATTCCCCGACGGTCGATACCGTGACGTCGCGCGACACGCCAGGTCCCAGGCGCTGCTCGCGGCGGGCGCGCATGGCGTGGCGGCGGTCGACGCGGTCCACCTCGACCTCGCCGACGCGGACGGCCTCCGCGCGGAGGCCGAGGACGCGTCCGCGCTCGGCTTCGCCGCCACGGCGTGCGTCCATCCGAGTCAGGTCGAGGTCGTCAGGGCGGCGTACGCACCCGGCGCCGATCGGCTCGAGTGGGCGCGCGCGCTGCTCGCCGAGGCCGCCGTGCGCGAGCGCGACGGCGTGTTCTCCTTCCGCGGGCAGATGGTCGACGCGCCGCTCCTGCGCCAGGCCGAGGCGGTCGTGCGGCGGGCGGGTAGCGTGGGCGGGTCGGATGAAAGGACAGGGGCCTGATGAAGATCATCGTCCTCGTGAAGGAGGTCCCCGACACGTACGGGGAACGCAAGCTCGACCTGGAGACGGGTCTCGCCGATCGCGCCGCGAGCGAGGCGGTGCTCGACGAGATCGGCGAGCGGGCGCTCGAGGTGGCGCTCGCCCACGCCGATGCGCACGGCGACACCGAGGTGGTGGTCATGTCGATGGCGCCCGAGAGCGCCGCGACCACGATCCGCAAGGGCCTGGCGATGGGAGCCGCATCGGCCGTGCACATCGCCGACCCCGGCCTGGCCGGAGCGGACCTGGGCCTCACCGCGCGCACCCTCGCCGCGGCGATCCGGCGCACCGGGTTCGACCTCGTGATCACCGGAAACCTCTCGACCGACGGCAGCGGCGGCGTGCTCCCCGCCATGCTCGCGGAGCTGCTCGAGGTGCCGAACGCGACCGCCCTCGCCTCCGTCGAGATCACCGGCGGCTCGGTGTCGGGAACGCGGAACGTCGACGGCGGCACCATGCGCGTGAGCGCGCCGCTGCCGGCGGTGATCTCGATCACCGAGGCGCTCCCCGACGCCCGATTCCCGAACTTCAAGGGCATCATGGCCGCGAAGAAGAAGCCGTTCGAGACGCTCGGCGCCGCCGACCTGGGCATCGAGCCCGAGGATCTCTCCGTGCCCGTGTCGATCATGACGGCCGTCGCCGAGAAGCCGCCCCGCACTGCGGGGACCAAGATCACCGACGAGGGCGACGCGGGCACGAAGATCGCGGAGTTCCTGATCGAGAACCGCCTGGTCTGAGAGGACGATGATGACCGACCATCCCGCCGACGCCATCCTCGTCGTGCTCGAGACGACGCCGAACGGCGAGCTCGCCTCGAGCGCCGCCGGCCTGATCGCCGCCGCCTCGGGCATCGGCACGCCCGTCGCCCTCGCCGTCACCTCGCCCGGCCGGGCGCAGTCGCTCGCCGATGGGGCTGCCGCGCTCGGGGCCGAGCGCGTGCTCGCGGTGGAGACGACCTCGACGCAGTCCGAGCTCACGGTCCCGCACGTCGACGCGCTGGCCGCGGCCGCGGCGGTCGTCGCACCCGACGCCGTGCTCATCTCGAACTCGATCGACGGCCGTGACATCGCCGGCCGATTCGCCGCCCGCACCGGGGCGCCCATCGCCGTGGATGCGATCGGCGTCTCCCGCGACGACGAGGGCGTCCTCGCCCACCACTCGGTCTACGGGGCCGCGTACACGCTCGACTCGGCGGCGACCTTCGGGCCCCTCGTCGTCACCGTCCGGCAGGGCTCCGTCGACGCGCGCGCCGAGGCACGGCCCGTCGCGCTCGAGTCGCTCGAGGTGCCGGCGTCGGGCGCGGCGTCGGCCGCCATCGAGTCGATCGAGGCCGTGACCGAGAGCTCGAGCCGTCCGGAGCTGCGCGGTGCGAAGCGGGTCGTCTCGGGCGGTCGCGGCCTCGGGTCGGCCGAGAAGTTCGCGCTCGTCGAGGAGCTCGCCGATGCACTCGGCGCCGCCGTGGGCGCGTCGCGCGCTGCGGTCGACGCCGGCTACATCCCGGCGAGCCACCAGGTCGGCCAGACCGGCGTCGCCGTCTCGCCGCAGCTGTACGTCGCCCTCGGCATCTCGGGTGCGATCCAGCATCGCGCCGGCATGCAGACGGCCAAGAACATCATCGCCGTCAACAAGGACCCCGACGCGCCGATCTTCGACGTCGCCGACTTCGGCGTCGTCGGCGACGTCTTCACCGTGGTCCCGCAGCTGATCAGCGCCCTCGCCGAGCGGAAGCGGTGACCGGTGGCCGCTGCAGGGAACCTGCGCAGGGGACTGCCTCGCCGCCGCGGCGGTGAGCCCTGGCCGCCCGCCGGCGTCGCGGCGGGCGACCTCCTCGCCGGGTCGGTCGATGCGCCCGGGGATTCCGCCGCGCCCGCCACGCCGGTCATCGCGCCGTCGGAGCCATCCGTCCACCCGGCTCAGGTCGCGACGGCGACCGCGCCGGCCGCATCGCCACCGGTGGCCACCGTCGTCGACTCGGGCGCCGGCGCGTCCGGTCGCCGGCTCCGCAGCGGGCTTCCGCGCGTCCCCGGCGGTCGGCCGTGGCCCGACGTCGGCGACGCCCCGCGCGCTGCGAGCGCCGAGGCGACGGATGCCGCGGCCGCGCCGTCGCCCGCCGCGACTCCCGAACCCACCCGTGAGCCCATCGCCGGGCCGGCCGTCCCGCCGTCATCCGCACCGATGCCCGAGGCCGGCGCGCCTTCCGCGGCGACCGGCGCCGGGCTCCGGCGCGGGCTCCCTCGGATCGCCGGGGGAGAACCCTGGCCGTCGCCCTCGGTCGCATCGCGTGCCGAGGTCGCGCCGAAGCCCCTCGCCGGCACCGCCGCTCCGCCCGTCGAATCCGTCGAAGCGACGCCGGCCGCGGCATCCGCAGGCGGCACCGCGCCGGCGGAGCCGCCCGCGGCCGCGGCGCCGCCTGCGGCCCCTGCGGCGCCCGCCGAGGCCGTCGTCGCTCCGCCCACCGCTCCGCCCACCTCAGCCTCCGCGGCGACGGCGCCCGAGACGCCCGGCCGGGCCGCCGCGCCTGCGGCGTCGACCGCGCCCGCCCCGCCCGCCGCCACGCCACCTGCATCGGACCCCGCCGCCCAGCCCGGCCCGACGCGGTACGGCGCGCTGACATTGAAGCAGTGGGTCGGGGCATCCGTCGTCGGCATCCTCGCGATCGTCGGCGCCGCGACCATCGTCGTCCAGCTCACCAGGTGGTTCCTCGGGCTGGAGTCCATGCAGGACTTCATCGCGACCTATCCCGGTGAGACGCCGCTGCCCGAGGGTGCGCCCGTCGGGTTCCCGGCGTGGCTCGGCTGGCAGCACTTCTTCAACGTCTTCCTCATCGTGCTGATCATCCGTTCGGGCCTCCAGGTGCGCACCGAGCGGCGGCCGCCGGCGTCCTGGACGCCGCGCTGGTCGAAGGGCGGCCAGGGCCGGATCAGCCTCACCCTGTGGTTCCACCAGTCGCTCGACGTCCTGTGGCTCGCGAACGGCCTGGTCTTCGTCGTGCTCCTGTTCGCGACGGGGCAGTGGATGCGCGTCGTGCCGACGAGCTGGGAGGTCGTCCCGAACGCGGTGTCGGCCGGTCTGCAGTACCTCTCGCTCGACTGGCCGCTCGAGGACGGCTGGGTCAACTACAACAGCCTCCAGGTGCTCGCGTACTTCGCGACCATCTTCATCGCGGCCCCCCTCGCCGCGGTGACCGGGGTGCGGATGTCGGGCCTGTGGCCGAAGAAGGCCGTGCGGCTGAGCCGGATCTACCCGGTGGAGTGGGCCCGCGCCGTGCACTTCCCGGTCATGCTCTACTTCGTCGGATTCATCGTCGTGCACGTCGCGCTGGTCCTCCTGACCGGCGCGCTCCGCAACCTCAACCACATGTACGCAGCGCAGGACGGCGACGGCTGGTTGGGCTTCTGGATCTTCGTCGCGTCGATCGTCGTCATCGCGGCGGCGTGGGTCGCGGCGCGCCCGACGTTGCTCGCGCCGATCGCCGGACTGTTCGGCAGGGTCGGCCGATAGGCGAGCGGATGCCGCGGCGCGGCGCCCCACGACGTGGCGCCGGCCGCGGCATCCGCTCGGTCAGACCGCGACGTCGCGACGCCGGAACACGAGCCAGCCGACGAGGAGCAGCACGGCGATGACGGCGTAGTTCAGCCAGATCGTCCCGTTCCAGCCGTTCAGGATCGGCGAGTCGCCGTACGCCCAGCTGTAGGGCGACCAGTCGTGCAGCCAGGACAGCTCGTCGCTCTGGTTGCCGAGGGCGTTGAGCGCGTAGGCGACCACCGCGATGCCCGAACCGGCACTGACCGCCCAGGTCCGGCGCCCCGTCGCGGCGCCGACGCCGATCGCCGCCGTCGCGGCCAGCGACACCAGCCCGAGGAAGGCGACGGCGGTCGCGACGAGGTTGCCGAACTCGATGCCGAGCTCGGCGGGTTCGTTCAGGGCCATGACGACCACCACGCTCACGATCGCCAGCCAGGCGAGCTTGACGAGCACCGCGGCACTGCGCTCGGCGAGGACCTGGCCCCGGAGCACGCCGTGCGCGAGCGTCAGTTCGAGCTGGCCGTTCTCCTCGTCGTTCGCGATCGCTTCGGTGCCCCATCCCACTGCGGCGATCGTGAGGAGCACGAAGCCGATGAGCCCGTAGAACGTCGCCTGCGCGTATCCCGGTCCCGACCCGATCTGGTCGTAGTTGAGCGACCTGACCAGCTCCGGCGGAAGCGTGTCGATGATCTGCTGCATCTGGCCGTTGCCGCCGAACGACGGGTACAGCGGCAGGTAGAGGAAGAGCGCCGCGAGGATGCCGATCGTCCAGCCGAGCAGGCCGCGCCAGCCGTCGAGCATCGAACGGCGGAAGAGGGGGAGCGGGCGGTTCATCGCTTCACCGGCTTCCGGTCGGCGTCGACGGGTTCCGCCGTCGATGAGAGGTCGGTGCCGTAGTACGCGAGCACCATCTCCTCGAGGTCGGGTTCCTCCATGGTCAGGTCGACGAGGTCGAGGAGCGCGACCGCCTTGACGAACGCGTCGACGTGCGAGTCGAGCGTCGCGGTGAGCGCGACCGTGCCCGGCCCGTTGGGGACGGACGCCGCGTCGGCGACGCCGGGGAGCGCGTCGAGCGTGGACCGCGCCGAGGCGGCATCCGCCTCGGCGACCACGAGCTTGACGTGCCTCACCGCGTTCTCGCGGAGCGCGGCGACCGTGGACCGCTCGACGATGCGCCCCTGCTTGAGGATCGCGATCTCGTGCGCGGTCTGCTGGACCTCGCTCAGCACGTGCGAACTGAGGAACACGGTCTGGCCCTTCGCCTTCGCCTCGTGGAGCATCGCGTGGAACTCCTGCTGCACGAGCGGGTCGAGCCCACTGGTCGGTTCGTCGAGCACGAGCAGTTCCGGCTCGTGCATGAACGCCTGGATGAGCCCGACCTTCTGCTTGTTGCCCTTGGAGAGGCTGCGCACCGGCCGGCCGAGGTCGACGCCGAGCCGGTCGGCGAGGTCGTCGACCGCGCCCTTCCGCACGGGGCCGGAGATCTCGGCGTAGTGCGCCAGGAACTCGCGGCCCTTCACGCGCGTGCCGAGGTGCAGTTCGCCGGGCAGGTAGCCGATCCGTCGTCGCAGCTCCGCCCCGCCGCCGCGCGGCGAGCGGCCGAGCACCGTCAGGTCGCCGCCGGTGGGGCGGATGATGTCGAGCAGCAGCCGCATGGTGGTCGTCTTGCCCGCGCCGTTCGGCCCGATCATCCCGAAGACGCTGCCGCGGGGGATGTCGAGGTCGAGGCCGTGCAGGGCCGTGGTCGCGCCGTAGCGCTTGGTCAGGCCGCGCGTGCTGACGGCGGCCTCGGTGTCGGTGGTCATGTGGGTCCTCTCGTCGGTCGATGGCGTGGGATGCCGCGGCGCGTCACTCGCGCGCGGAATCCTCGACCGGCGGGTCGGGGTCCTGGACGGGGTTCCCGGGTCCCTTGTCGGAGCGGACCCGAGGCGCCGGGTCCGCCCGGCGGGACTCGGGCGCGTGGGCGTCGGATGCGGCGGCGATCGCGTCGCGCGCGGCGTCGAGCAGGCGGGTGTCGGCGTAGAGCCCCTCGGTGTAGAACTCGAGGGTCGGCAGGGTCATCCGTCGCACGACCGCGGGGGAGTCGAGCGGGGCGCCGAGCACGCGCGCGAACTGGGCGCGGAGGAGCAGCGGCGCGAGCCCGTAGGCGGTGATGAGCAGGGCGCGCAGGTCGGGGTCGCTGGACGCGTTCATGCTGCCGTCGGCGACGCCGCGCTCGAGCATCGCGCCGGTCTCGGCGAGCAGGAGGTCGAAGAGGCGGTCGGCGCCCGGGGACCCGTCGGCGAGCATGACGGCGAGGTAGGCGATGGACGTGCCGAACCGAGCCGGGTCGTCGAGCCATTCGCGGATGGTCGCGGCGACGGATGCCTCGCCGAGTCGGTCCTTCTCGCCCATGAGCTCCTGCACGAGCCAGTCGTCGCAGGCGCGACGGAGGCTCTCCTTCGAGCCGTAGTGGTGGATGACGAGCCCGGCGCTGACGCCGACGTCGGCGGCGACCTCGCGCAGGCTCGTGCCGGCGTAGCCGTGCGCGCCGAAGCGGGCGATCGCGGCGTCGCGGATGCGAGCGGCGGTCGTGGCATCCTCGGGACGCACTGAACGCATGTTCAGTATCCTAAACGAGTGTTCAGTGTCAGTTCAAGACCTTTCGCGACGCGCCGTTGTGCGTGCCGGCAATGCCGCCGAGGTCACCGGGTGTTCACCAACGGTTTCGTAACGCTTCTCCGTCATGTTCAACCACCCGGTTCATTCCTGACATACGCTCGTCTTCAATCCTGGGGAGGAGGACCGAGTGGCACGACGACACGCACTGCAGGGAGGCAGACGTGCCGGAAGCGCACCGGGGTTCGTCGACGAACCCGACGCGCAGGATCCGGAGCACGCGAGTCAGTCCCGCCATCTCGGCGAGCCGGCCACCAGGAGCATGGTGCTCGGGACCGAGCAGATCACGACGAACGCGGACTCGGGTCCGATCACGGTGCCGCGGCGCGTGACGATCGGCGAGACCGGCTTCGAGGTGCATCCGCTCGCGCTGGGCGCGAGCACGTTCGGGTGGACCCTCGACGCGGAGGCGAGCGGCGACATCCTCGACCGGTTCGTCGGACTCGGCGGCACGTTGATCGACACGGCGGACAGCTACGCCGCGGGGCGCAGTGAGACGATCATCGGCGAGTGGCTGGCCGGACGGGGCACCCGCGACCGGGTCCGCATCGCCACGCGGGTGGGGCGTCACCCCGACCACGCCGGCCTCGCACCCGACGCGATCAGTCGCGCCGTCGACGCCTCGCTCGACCGACTCGGCACCGACCGCATCGACCTGCTCTGCTTCCATGGCGACGACCCGGAGGTCCCGCTCGAGGAGAGCCTCGGCGCCGTCGACGCGCTCATCTCCTCAGGCAAGGTGCTCGCGGTCGGCGCCTCCGACCTGTCGCCCGAACGCCTCATCGAGGCCCGCGTGCTGGCCGCCAACGGACTGCCCAGGTTCCAGGCGCTGACGACGCGCTACAACCTCATGGAACGGCGCGCGTTCGAGGGCGCCACCGAACTCGTCGCGCACGCACAGGGCCTGCCGGTGATGCCGGACTTCGCACTCGCCGACGGGTTCCTCGGCGGCGCCATCCGACGTCGCGCCGACGTGCGGCGCGACGCGCGCGGCGAACGGCAGGGTCGCCATCTCGGACGACGCGGGCTCCGCGTGCTCCGCGCACTCGACGAGGTCGCAGCCGCCCACGGCACCGTTCCGGCCGCGATCGCCATCGCCTGGCTGCTCGCGCGGCCGACGGTCGTCGCCCCCGTCACGGGCGTCAGTCGGCCCGAACAGGTCGATGCGCTGCTCGGCGCCGCGTCGCTCGAACTGCATCGGTCCGAACTCGTCGAGCTCGACCGGGCGTCGGCGTAGCCCGCCGCGGCGCGCGGGGGCAGGCAGGCCCGTCCCGCGCGGGTGACATAGGCTGGGGGGCGTGAACGGCGCCGTCGAACTCCCGCTTGGTGAGCCCGAACTGGCCTTCCCCGCCGCCGGCGAGACGCTCGTGCGTCGATCGGTCCTCCCGTCCGGCATCCGCGTGCTCAGCGAACAGGTGCCGGGGAGCCGGAGCGCGACCATCGGATTCTGGGTCGCCGTCGGATCGCGCGACGAACACCCGGCGGAGAGCGGCCATCCCGCCACGTTCGGTTCGACGCACTTCCTCGAGCACCTCCTGTTCAAGGGCACCGAGACGCGGAGCGCCCTCGACATCGCGATCTCCTTCGACGCCGTGGGCGGCGAGCACAACGCCGTCACCGCGAAGGAGTACACCTGCTACTACGCCAAGGTGCAGGACCGCGACCTGCCCATGGCGGTCGACGTCCTCGCCGACATGTTCACGTCGTCGGTCCTCGACCCGGAGGACTTCGAGAGCGAGCGCCGCGTCATCCTCGAGGAACTCGCGATGGCCGGCGACGATCCGGCCGACGTCGCGAACGAACGGTTCTTCGAGGCCGTGCTCGGCACGCATCCGCTCGCCCGCCCGATCGGCGGGGACCCCGAGACGATCGGCGTCGCCACCCGCGATGCCGTCCTCGAGCACTACCGCGCGAGCTACCGCCCACGCGATCTCGTCGTCACCGCAGCGGGCGCCGTCGACCACGACGACCTCGTCGCGCGCCTCGCCGCCGCACTCGAGGCGGCAGGGTGGAACCTCGCCGAGGCGGCCGCACCCGTCGACCGTCGCCCGTCCGAGCTCGCCCTCGTCGACGGCCGTTCGCCGCTCGCCGTGGTCGAGCGTCCCGGCGAGCAGGTCAACCTCGTGCTCGGCGTGCCCGGCCTCGTCGCGACGGACGAGCGTCGCGCGGTGCTGAGCGTGCTCAACACCGTCTTCGGCGGCGGAATGTCGTCGCGGCTGTTCCAGCAGATCCGGGAGCGCCGCGGGCTCGCCTACGCCGTCTACTCGTTCGCACCGGGGTATTCCGACGCGGGGGTGTTCGGCATGTACGCCGGATGTGCGCCGAAGAACGCCGCGACCGTGGCCGCGCTCATGCGCACCGAGCTCGAACGGCTCGCCCACCACGGAGTCACCGATGACGAGCTCACCCGCGCGATCGGCTACCTCGGCGGCGCCTCGGCGCTCGCGCTCGAGGACTCCGACACGCGGATGTCGCGACTCGGCCGCGCCGAGCTCGCACTGGGGGAATTCGCCGACCTCGACGAGGCGCTGCGCCGCGTCGGACGCGTCACCGCCGACGACGTCCGCGCGCTCGCCGGAGAGCTGGCCGCCCGGCCGTTCTCGCTCGTCGCCGTCGGCCCCGTCGACGAGCAGGCCTTCCGCTCGATCGTCGACCAGCCCGAAACCCGACCCGACGTCGCCTAGCGACGTCCGACCACAGGATCAGACGTGCCCCACCACCTCTACCTCGTCCGACACGGCGAGCAGCTCGACGCCGAGCACGGCCTCCCCGACGGCCCGCTCTCCCCGCGCGGACGCCGCCAGGCGGAGCTCCTCGCGGAGCGCCTCGGCGGCATCCCCTTCGACGCCGCCTACCACTCGCCCCTCCAGCGCGCCGCGGAGACGGCCGACATCATCGCGTCGAAGCTGCCCTCGCTGAAGCCCGAGCCCTCGCCGCTGCTGTTCGACTGCGTTCCGTCCGGGCCTGCGCCCGAGACGCCGGCCGCCTACGCGCCGTTCTTCGGCTCCTTCACCGAGCTCGACTTCGAGGCCGGTCGCGCGCAGATGGCCGACGCGAACGCCGAGTTCCTCCGGTCGCACCGAGAGGACCGCCACGACCTGCTCATCACGCACAACTTCGTGATCGGCTGGTTCGTGCGGGAGGTGCTCGGCGCACCCGAGTGGCGCTGGGCGACGATCAACCAGGCCAACTGCGGGCTCACGGTGCTGACGCAGCGCGCACCCGGCAGGCCGTGGAACCTCGTCGTGCACAACGACCTCGCGCACCTGCCCCCCGAGCTCCGCACCGGACTGCCGGAGCCGTTCGCACTCTGAGCATCCCCGGTCGGCGCGTGCGGCGCCGCTCCTGCCGAGCCCGGCTCAGCCGGCGGCAGGCTGGACCCGCTTGCCGTACCAGTTCGTCGCGTTCGGGTTGTCGTTGTACGGCGTGATCGCGACGTACCCGCTCGCCGCGTAGAGGCCGCCCGCGGCGGCGAGGCTCGCGTTCGTGTCGAGCACGAGCTCCTCGGCGCCGAACGCGACGGCGCGCCGCTCGAGCACCTCCAGCAGCGCCCGCCCGCCGCCCCGCCCACGCGCCGCCGGCGCCAGCCACAGGTGCTTCACCTCGTATCGCACGAGTCCGCCGCCGTCCGATGGGATCCGGCGGACGCCGCCGCATCCGACCGCACCGCCCGTCTCGTCCTCGACCACGAGGAACACGCCCGCCGGGGGAGTGAACTGCGCGGGCTCGGGCCAGGTCGGGCGGTACTCGCCCTGCTCGGGCGGGAAGCCCGCCGCCCGCTCGGCGAAGTACTCGCCGAGCATCCGATTCGCGTCGGGGTCGGTCACGGCGGCGTCGCGGAAGCGGAGCATGCGCCAAGCCTACGGCGCGCGCGATACCGGGCCCCCGAGCCCCGGTTGCTAGGGTGAACGTCGTGACGATCACGGTGGCGGTCGCTGGCGCGACGGGGAAGATGGGGCGCCTCGCGACCCGACTGATCGACGAGGCCGACGACCTCGAGCTCCACGCCGGGCTCGACTCGTCCTCCAGCCTCGACGAGCTCGCCGGGGCCGACGTCGTCCTCGACGTCACGCATCCCGCGGCGAGCGCTGGGATCGTGGAGGCCGCGATCGAGGCGGGCGCCGCGGTCGTCGTCGGCACGTCCGGGTGGTCGCGCGAGCGCATCGCCGAGGTCGAGACGCGCCTGCGCGAGGCCGACGCCACGTCCGGCGTGATCTTCGTGCCCAACTTCTCGATCGGCAGCGTGCTCGGCTCGGCATTCGCGGCGTTCGCGGCACGGCACTTCGACTCCATCGAGATCGTCGAGGCGCATCACGCGGGCAAGGTCGACTCCCCGTCCGGCACGGCGGTGAGGACGGCCGAACTCATCGCCGCCTCGCGCGGCGAGCTCGGCCCCGTCTCGGCGCCGCATGCAGACCAGCGCGCGCGCGGCCAGCTCGTCTCGGGAGTCCCGATCCACAGCCTCCGCATGGACGGCATCCTCGCCGACCAGCGCGTCGTGCTCGGCGCCCCGGGAGAGAGCCTGCAGATCACCCACTCGACGATCGCGCCGACGGCGTACGAGGCCGGCATCCTGCTCGCCCTGCGTCGCGCGCCGTCGGCCGAGGGGGTCACCGTGGGACTCGACGCGCTCCTCGGCCTCGAGCTTCCCGACGGTCGATGAGCGGCGCGAAGGTCGGCGCCGTCGTCATGGCGGCGCTCGTGGTGCTCTACGTCGCGCTCGTCGGATGGCGCGCGGTGCAGTTCGTCCTCACGGGCGAGCCGGTCGCCGTCGCGATGGGGGTGGCGCTCATCGTGCTGCCGATCGTCGCCGTCTGGGCGATCTGGCGGGAGCTCTCGTTCGGGATCAGGTCGCAGCGGCTCGTCGAGCAGCTCGAGTCCGAGGGAGCGCTCGACCTGGGCATCCCGGTCCGGGCGAGCGGGCGTCCCGAGCGCGGTGCGGCGGATGCCGCGTTCCCGGAGTTCCGCGCCGCCGTCGAGTCCGAGCCCGATTCGTGGCGGGCGTGGCTGCGACTCGGGCTCGCGTACGACGCCGCGGGGGATCGACGCCGTGCGCGTCGTGCGGTGCGCCGGGCTATCGAGCTCGAACGGGCTCGGGACTGAGCATCGCCTCGATCGCCGACTCGATGCTCGGGTGCCGGAACCGGTAGCCGTCGTCGATGAGGCGCTGCGGCCGGACCTTCTGGCTCGACAGCAGCAGGTCGTCTGCGGCCTTGCCGAGGGCCGCCTCGAGGAGCTTCTCGGGCACCGGGATGACGTAGGGGCGGTGCATCCGCTCGGCGAGCGCCGCCATCACGCGATCGGCGGTCGCGGGCGTCGGCCCGACGAGGTTCACCGGGCCCGAGAGGTGCGAGTCCAGCAGGTGCACGATCGCATCGACCTCGTCCTCGAGCGCGATCCAGGGCCAGTGCTGGCCGCCGGTGCCGAGGCGCCCGGAGACGCCGAGCGTGGTGAGCGCACGGATGCGCTGCATCGCACCGCCGCGACCCACGACGATCCCGGTCCGGAAGACGACCGTCCGGGTCTCGTGCGGGGCCAGCTGCGCCGCGGCCTCCCAGCGGCCGACGACCTCGGCGAGGAACCCGGTGCCCGCGGCGGAGTGCTCGGTCAGGAGCTCGCCGGGCCGGTCGCCGTAGTAGCCCACGGCCGACGCGCTGAGGAAGGTCGCGGGCGGCGTGCGCGCCTTCCGCATCGCGTCCGCGAGGGTCCTGGTGGCCGCGATGCGCGACTCGAGGATCTCGTCGCGGTAGCGTCGCGTCCAGGGCAGCCGTGCGAGCGAGGCGCCCGACAGGTTGAGGACGGCGTCGACGCGGTCCATGACCGTGAAGTCGATGATGCCCGACGACGGCGACCAGCTGACCTCGTCCGCCGACTGGGCGCGCCGCCGCACGAGCCGCACGACGTCGTGGCCGTCGGCCACGAGTCGGTCACGGACGGCCGTGCCGATGAAACCGGAGGCGCCGGCGACGAGGACGCGCACCGCTACGCGAGCTCCGCCTCGATCGTGATCGGGATGCCGGTGAGCGCCTGCGAGATGGGGCAGTTCACCTTGGCGTCCTCGGCGAACGCCTCGAACTCGGCCTCGCCGAGCCCGGGCACGCGCGCGCTCACGAGCAGGTGGCTCCCCGTCACGCCCTCACCGGGCTGGAAGGTCACCGCGGCGGTGGTCTGGATGCTCTCGGGCGTGTGACCCGCCTGCGTGAGGATGTTCGACAGCGCCATCGAGAAGCAAGCCGAGTGGGCCGCGCCGAGCAGCTCCTCGGGATTCGTCGTGCCCGCCTCGCCCTCGGCGCGTGCCTTCCAGTTGACCGGGAACTCGGCGACCTTCGACGAGTCGAGGCGCGTGGTGCCCGACCCCTCGAAGAGGCTGCCGGTCCAGACCGTGGTCGATTCGCTCGTCAGTGCCAATTGGTCCTCCTCCTCGAGCCGGGCTCCCAGCCTATCGAGCGGATGCCGCGTCCGGCACTCGGGGTCGAGTGCGCGTCGCGCGGGCGGTCATGCCGGCCTGATGACGCGGGCGCGGACGAGGAGCAGGTAGAGCTGGCATCCCAGGCAGTAGCCGAACGCCGCGTTGAGGAAGGCCGCGAAGAACGCCGCGGCCGCCGCGATCGGCACGGCAGCCCCGACGCCGAACATCCCCAGCACGAGTCCCGTCGCCGTGACGACCAACCCGACGAGCTGGGCGAACGTCGGCGGGCGCGGGTCCTCGAGCTCGGTCGGCGGGGCGAGCCGAGGGCGGACGAGCGCGCGGTACAGCAGGCCGAACGGGTGCCGTGCGACCCCGGCGATCGCTCCCCAGGCGAAGAGCGCCGCGAGGACGGCGAGGAGCACGAGCGCCGCCGCGTCGAGCCCGCCGACGCCGAGCACGACGACCGCGAGCAGCAGGACCGAGGTGATCGCCGCCGAGAAGCGCGGCCCGCGCGGGTCGATGCCGGGGCGGCCCGCGGATGCGGCGCCGGACTCAGGCGTGGTGGCGGACACGGGACCTCCCGGTGGTGGTGTCGAGTTCGTCGCGAAGCTCGTCGATGCGGGGCACGCCGGCCACGCGCGCCGTCGCCCGTCCGTCGGCACCGAGCACGAGGACGGTCGGGGTCTGCGTCACGCGGAACGCGTCGGCGAGGTCGCCTCGGTGGGTCAGGTCGATGTCGACGTGACGCACGTCGCCGTACTCCGACGCGAGCTCCGCGAGCACGCGGGCCGTGCCCGGGCAGCGACTGCAGAACTCGGTCGAGAACTGAACGAGGGTGGCCCCGGCGCCGAGCGCGTCGCCCGCGAGTCCGAGCCGTTCGGCCTCGGGTGCCGACGCCGTCGCGCCCGGGTGGATCGCCGACGCGGCCGCTGCGGGAACATCGCCCCGGCCCCGGATGCGGCGGACGCGCCCGTCGCGCGCCCGCCAGGCGAGTCCGACCAGGAGTGCGACCGCGGGCAGGCCCAGGCCGACGACGAGGGCGGGCGCGAGGTCCATCCATGCAGGCTACGTCCGGCGGGAGGACGCGGTCACGCCGTGTGACGCCGGGTGACGCGCGAAGGCGGCGCTCGCGGCATCCGCCCGCCTGTCGTGCCCGCCGTGCCCACCCGGCGGCGTAGCCTTGACGCCGTGGCCAGCGCGATCCCGACCCCGTACGAAGACCTGCTCCGCGACGTGCTCGAGCACGGCACGCCGAAGTCCGACCGGACCGGCACGGGGACGCGGAGCGTGTTCGGCCGGCAGATCCGGTTCGACCTGTCCCAGGGGTTCCCGCTCGTCACGACCAAGCGCGTGCACTTCAAGTCGATCGCCTACGAGCTGCTCTGGTTCCTCCGCGGCGAGTCGAACGTGGGCTGGCTGCAGGAGCACGGCGTCACCATCTGGGACGAGTGGGCGGATGCCTCGGGCGAGCTCGGTCCCGTCTACGGGGTGCAGTGGCGCAGCTGGCCGACCCCGTCGGGCGACCAGGTCGACCAGGTCGCGCAGGTCATCGAGCAGATCCGCACGAACCCCGATTCCCGTCGACACATCGTCTCGGCGTGGAACCCGGCCGACATCCCCGACATGGCGCTCGCGCCGTGCCACGCGCTGTTCCAGTTCCACGTCGCCGACGGGCGCCTGTCGTGCCAGCTCTACCAGCGCAGCGCCGACCTCTTCCTCGGCGTGCCGTTCAACATCGCCTCCTACGCACTGCTCACCCACATGGTCGCCCAGCAGGTCGGGCTCGAGGTCGGCGACTTCGTGTGGACGGGCGGCGACTGCCACATCTACGACAACCACGTCGAGCAGGTGCGCCTCCAGCTCGAACGGGAGCCGTTCGCGTACCCGACGCTGCGCATCGCCCGCCGCCCGGACTCGATCGACGACTACCGGTTCGAGGACTTCGAGGTCGTCGGCTACGAGCACCACCCCGCGATCCGCGCGGCCGTCGCCGTATGAGCGACGGGTTCGACGACGACGGCGCCCCGCGGATCGGGCTGATCTGGGCGGAAGCGCGCGGGGGAGTGATCGGGGCGGGCGGCGGCATGCCGTGGCACGTGCCCGAGGACCTCGCGCACTTCAAGCGGACCACGCACGGCGCGCCGGTCGTGATGGGGCGCCGCACCTGGGACTCGCTGCCGGAGCGGTTCCGGCCGCTCCCGGGCCGGGCGAACATCGTCGTCACCCGGCAGGCCGACTGGCGCGCCGACGGAGCGGTCCGCGCGGCCTCGGTCGACGAGGCGCTCGCGCTCGCGGCATCCGACGCCGACGACCGCATCTGGGTGATCGGCGGCGCAGAGCTCTTCGCGCGCACGATCGCCCTCGCCGATCGGCTCGTGGTGACCGAGCTCGACCTCGAGGTCGACGGCGACACGTTCGCGCCCGACCGGACGGGCTGGCGCGTCGTCACCGCCGATCCTGCGCACGGATGGCACGACTCGCGTTCCGGCATCCGTCACCGCTTCCTCACCTACGCACGCTGACCCGCGTCGCACGGCCGCGGCCGTCGAAGCGAAGGAGAACCGGGGCGACACGCCGGCGCGAATCGGGGCGTCGCCCAGGACCTCCTTCGACGCGTGCGGGCAGCTCCCCCTCCACAGCGCGATGGGCGCGCGACGATGCGTCCCTCGGCTGCCATCCGAGCCCGGGTCCGCGAGCGAGGAGCAGGCTCGGTGCGTGACCGAGCCCCACCTGCTGCATCGCGCGTGCACCGACCTCGGCGACGTCGCCCGCGTGCGCGACGTGCTCCGCTCCGCCGACGCCACACGACGCGACCTCGACCGCGCCGTGCGCGCCGGCGCGCTCGTCAGGCTCAGGCCAGGGTGGGTCGCTGCCCCGGAGGCGGGCGTGTCGGTCGCGACCGCGGTGCGACACGGCGGCGCGGTCGGCTGCGTGTCGCGCCTGCAGCTCGAGGGGCTGTGGCTGCTCGGCGATCACACGCGGGTCCATGTCGCCATGCGTCCGAACGGTCGAGGCCTCCCGCACTCCGCGTGCAGCTGCGTCGTGCACTGGAACGACATGCCGCAATCGGCGGGGCGGGTATCGCTCGTCGCCGCACTGGCCCAGGTGCTCGGCTGCCTCGGGGTCGAGGAGTTCTTCGTCGCGCTCGAATCCGCGATGCGCAGGCGCCTCATCACTCGGGCCGGTCTCGCATCGCTTCGCGCTCGGCTCCCGCTCGACCGACGTCGGCTGGTGGATTTCGCGCGGTGGAACGCCGACAGCGGGCTCGAGTCGCTCCTGCGCCTGCGCCTGTGGGGTCTGGGCATCGGCCTGGCCTCCCAGGTTGCCGTTCCGGGCGTCGGCACGGTCGACTTCGTGCTCGGCGACCGCCTCATCCTCGAGGTCGACGGGAAGCAGAATCACGACGGACCCGCGATGCGCCACAAGGACCTGGTGCGCGACGCCGTCGCGGCCGCGCACGGATTCGACACGCTCCGGTTCGACTACGCGATGGTGGTGCACGAGTGGGAACTCGTCGAGGCGGCCATCCTCTCGAAGCTCGATCGCGGCCTGCATCTGGCCCGCCGCCGACCCCAGGGCACGCCGGTCGTGCTGCACGATGAAGGAGATTCGACGTGACGCGACATCCGCGCCCGGCGCGTCGAGTGGATTCTCCTTCGGGATGCACGGCCTGCGGCCGAGACCACGGAGCAGCGGTGAGATGGGGCGGCCCGGCGGGGCGCGAGCCGATAGCCTGTAGGGCGTGAGTGCAGTCAATCCCTTCGGTCAGGTGCTCGTCGCGCTCGTCACGCCGATGACGGCGGACGGCGAGGTCGATTGGCCGGCCGTCGAGAAGCACATCGACGACGTCATCTCGGCGGGCGCCGACGGCATCGTCGTCACCGGCACCACGGGCGAGACCTCGACCCTCACCGACCCCGAGAAGATCCGCCTCGTGGAGGTCGGCAAGGACGTCGCCGCCGGTCGCGCGAAGATCATCACCGGCGGCGGGTCGAACGAGACCGCCCACGCCATCGAGCTGTACAAGCACAGCGAGCAGGCGGGCGCCGACGGCATCATGATCGTCACGCCGTACTACAACAAGCCCACGCAGGCCGGCATCCTCACGCACTTCCGCCTCGTCGCGGATGCCACCGACCTGCCCGTGATCCTCTACGACATCCCGGGCCGAACCGGCGTGCCGATCAAGTACGAGACGATCCTGCGGCTCGCCAAGCACCCGAACATCCTCGCCATCAAGGACGCCAAGGGCGACTTCAGCGAGGTCAGCCGGGTGCTCAACCAGACCGACCTCATGTACTTCTCGGGTGATGACGCGAACGTGCTCCCGCACCTCGCGATCGGCGCGACGGGCCTCATCGGCGTGACCGCGAACATCGCCCCCGCCCCGTACCGCACCATCGTCGACGCCGTGAACCGCGGCGACCTGAAGGCCGCGACCGCCGAGCACCAACGGCTCGAACCGCTCGTCCGGGCCGTCATGACGCACGTGCCGGGCACCGTCGCCGCGAAGTACATCCTCCACGGCCTCGGCCGCATCGGCAGCCCGCGCGTGCGCCTGCCGCTCGTCGGTCCCGAGGAGTGGGAGGCCGCGCTCATCGAGGACGAGATCGACCTCGTGCAGGGCATCCCCGGCGTCGACTTCCGCAACTTCCGCCCCGACCGCAACGCCGCCGCGGGCGGCGCGCTGCCCAAGGTGGCCGGCACGACGCGCTGACGGGCGACGGATGCCGAGTCGCGCCGCCGCACGCACGCGCCACGAGGCATCCGACCAGGGGAACCCGACCGAGACATCCGCGACCGAGTGGGTCGCACCGAACTGAACACCGCAACGTGAGGAGGGCACATGCCCGACGAGATCATCGACCCCGAGCCGCTCGAACCGGGCACGCTCCGGGTCATCCCCATCGGCGGCCTCGGCGAGGTCGGCCGCAACATGACGTGCTTCGAGATCGACGGGAAGCTGCTGATCGTCGACTGCGGCGTGCTGTTCCCCGAGGAGCACCAGCCCGGCGTCGACCTGATCCTGCCCGACTTCGGCTTCCTCCGGGAGCGCCTCGACGACGTGGTCGCCGTCGTGCTCACGCACGGCCACGAGGACCACATCGGCGCCGTGCCCTACCTTCTGAAGCTGCGCGCCGACATCCCGCTCGTGGGCTCGCAACTCACGCTCGCGCTCGTCGAGGCGAAGCTCAAGGAGCACCGCATCGCGCCGTACAGCCTCACGGTGAAGGAGGGGCAGACCGAGCGGCTCGGCCCGTTCGAGCTCGAGTTCGTCGCGGTGAACCACTCGATCCCCGACGCGCTCGCGGTCGCGATCCGCACCGACGCCGGGACCGTCCTCGCGACGGGCGACTTCAAGATGGACCAGCTGCCGCTCGACGGCCGGCTGACCGACCTCCGCGAGTTCGCGCGGCTCGGCAAGGCGGGCGTGGACCTCTTCCTCGTCGACTCGACGAACGCCGACGTGCCCGGCTTCACGCCGCTCGAGCGCTCGATCGGGCCGGTGCTCGACGAGGTCATCGCACGCTCCCCGCGGCGCGTCATCGTCGCGAGCTTCTCGAGCCACGTCCACCGGGTGCAGCAGGTGCTGCACGCGGCGCACCAGAACGGCCGCCGCGTGGCGCTCCTCGGCCGCTCCATGGTGCGGAACATGACCATCGCGGCCGACCTCGGGTACCTCGACGTCCCCGAGGGCGTGCTGGTCGACTTCAAGAAGGCCGGCGACATCCCCGACGACCGGATCGTCTACATGTCGACCGGCTCGCAGGGCGAGCCCATGGCCGTGCTCAGCCGCATGGCGAACCGCGACCACCAGATCGAGATCGGCGAGGGCGACACCGTCATCCTCGCGTCGAGCCTGATCCCCGGCAACGAGAACGCGGTGTACCGCGTGATCGACGGGCTCACGAAGCTCGGTGCGAACGTCGTGCACAAGGGCAACGCGAAGGTGCACGTCTCCGGTCACGCTGCGGCGGGTGAACTGCTCTACTGCTACAACATCCTGCAGCCGCGCAACGTGCTTCCGGTGCACGGCGAGTACCGGCACCTGGTCGCGAACGCGCGCCTCGCCCAGGACACGGGCATCCCCGCGGAACGCACGTTCCTCGCCGAGAACGGCACCGTGCTCGACCTGCGAGACGGCGAGGTCAGCCTCGCCGGCCAGCTCGACCTGGGCTTCGTCTACGTCGACGGCTCGACGGTCGGCGAGATCACGGACGCCGACCTGAAGGACCGCCGGATCCTCGGCGAGGAGGGGTTCATCTCGGTGATCGTCGTGGTGGATGCCTCGACCGGCCGTGTGATCGTCGGCCCCGAGATCCACGCGCGCGGCTTCGCCGAGGACGACGCCGTGTTCGAGGACGTCAAGCCGAAGATCGTCGCCGCGCTCGCGGACGCCGCACACCACGGGGTGCGCGACCCGCACGCGCTGCAGCAGACGGTCCGCCGCACCGTGGGCGGCTGGGTGAACCGGCGCCTGCGCCGCCGCCCGATGCTGGTGCCGCTCGTGATCGAGGCATAGGTCGAAGGGGTGCCGCGGCCCCCGGTTCGCGAAACACCCCCGAAACAGCGCCCGCGTACGCTCCGTGCATGGTGGGCTTCTCCATCCGGCCAGCGGATTCCGCGGACGGCGGCTTCCTCGCCGACATGCTCGTCGAGGCTGCGAACTGGCGCGCCGGGGCGACGCGACCTCGGCACGTCGTGCTCGGCGATGCGAGCCACGCGGCCTATGTCGCCGGATGGCAGCGACCCGCGGATCGCGGCGTCGTCGCCGTCGATCCCGAAGGGCGCCCGGTCGGAGCGGCGTGGTACCGGCTCTTCGGTGCGGACCGTCCGTCGCAGGGCTTCGTGGCGACCGGCGTGCCCGAGCTCATCATCGGCGTGCGCCCGCTGTGGCGCGCCCAGGGCGTCGGCCGGGCACTGCTCCGCGCGCTCACCGAGGATGCGCGATCCGGCGGCTACGCCAGGCTCGCGCTGTCGGTCGAGCACGGCAACTTCGCGCACGAGCTCTACCGCTCGGAGGGATTCGCGGTGATCGCCTCGGCGAACGGCCGCGACACCATGGTCCGCCGGCTGCGCTGACGCAGGGGCACGCGGAGCGGCGTCGACTGCCCGACACTCGTCCGGCCTGCGCGCCTGCGTCGTCGGCGGGCCGTAACGTGGAACGCATGGCTACGAGCACCAGGTCGAACGGTCGCGCCTCGGGCGCGTCCGGGCGCGGCTCGTCGACGCGCAACGCGCCCACGAAGAAGCTGCCGGCGCAGCGCACGTCGACGCGCGCGGCGCGCAGCGCACCCCCGAAGTCCGATCGACCGGGGATCGTCGTCCGCGCCTGGATGGGGCTCGCCCACCTGACCGGCGGCGCCGCGCGGGCGCTCGGCCCCGAGACGCTCGCGAAGGAGGAGCGCCGCGACGGCCTTCCCTTCTTCCTGGTGCTGCTCGCGGTGTCGGGCGCCATCGTCGAGTGGTTCTTCATCAACGACCCCGTGGCCCAGACGCTCGACGCGTACACGTTCGGCGGGCTCTTCGGACGCGTGGCGTTCGCGCTCCCCGTCGTGATGCTCATGTTCGCCGTGTGGCTGTTCCGGCACCCGAGCTCGGTGCACGACAACACGCGCATCGGCATCGGCCTCGGGATGCTGCTCATCACCGTCTCCGGGCTCTGCCACCTGTTCGGCGGCCAGCCGTCGCCGAGCGAGGGGATGCCCGTGCTGGCCGGTGCGGGCGGCATCCTCGGCTGGATGCTCGCCGAGCCGATGATCCTCCTCATCACCGACGTCGGCGCCGGAATCGTGCTCGCGGTCCTGGTGGTGCTCTCGCTCCTGATCCTCACGAAGACGCCGCCGAACCGGATCCCGCAGCGCTTCCGTGAGCTGTACGCGTGGCTCTTCGGCGCGATCGAGGGCGACGACGAGGGTTCGGCGGAGAAGGCCGCGGCGGAGGCGAAGCCGAAGCGCCGGTCCAAGGCGGGCCGCTCCGAGCAGGTCGAGCTCGACGGCATCGACGACGAGGCGCCCTCGGGCGGGCTGCTGCCCTGGTGGCGCCGCAACGCGTCGAACCGCGAGGAGGACCCCGAGTTCGCCGACGCGGGCGCCGACGGCATCACGGAGGTGTTCGGCGAGGGCTCCGCCGCAGGCAGCTTCGACACGCCGCTCGAGGGGGTCCGACCCGCCGACCCGTACGGCGCGGGCGTCATCGACGACCTCGAACGGGCCGAGTCCGCGCTGCAGCGCTTCACCGGCGAGGTGGCCGGCGACGGAACGGGCCTCCGGGGCGACGATGCCGGAGCGACCGAGGTCCTCGCGCCCGCGGCTGCCGCGGCCGGGCCGGTCGCGGGCGCAGCGGTCGGCGATGCCGCCGCGACCGCCGACCCCGCGGCATCCGCCGACGAGCACCACGACCTGCCCGACCGGCCGTACCACCTGCCGGCGTCCTCGACGCTCGCGGCGGGCGCGCCCGCGAAGACGCGTTCCGCGGTGAACGACGAGGTCGTGCGGCAGATCACCGGCGTGCTCGAGCAGTTCGGCGTCGACGCGAAGGTCACGGGTTTCTCCCGCGGCCCGACGGTGACGCAGTACGAGATCGAGCTCGGGCCGGGCGTCAAGGTCGAGCGCGTGACCGCGCTGTCGAAGAACCTCTCGTACGCGGTCGCCTCCAACGAGGTCCGCATCCTCTCGCCGATCCCCGGCAAGTCGGCGATCGGCGTCGAGATCCCGAACGCCGACCGCGAGACGGTCACGCTCGGCGACGTGCTGCGCTCCGGCGCCGCGGTGAACGCCAAGCACCCGATGACGATCGGCGTCGGCAAGGACGTCGGCGGCGGCTACGTCGTCGCGAACCTCGCCAAGATGCCGCACCTGCTCGTGGCCGGCTCCACCGGTTCGGGCAAGTCGAGCTTCGTGAACTCGATGATCACGAGCCTGCTGATGCGGGCGAAGCCGTCCGAGGTGCGGATGGTGCTGATCGACCCCAAGCGCGTCGAGCTGGCGCCGTATGCGGGCGTGCCCCACCTCATCACGCCGATCATCACGAACCCGAAGAAGGCGGCCGAGGCGCTGCAGTGGGTCGTGAAGGAGATGGACATGCGGTACGACGACCTCGCGTCGTTCGGGTTCCGCCACATCGACGACTTCAACGCGGCCGTGGTGGCCGACGAGATCAAGCTGCCGGCCGGCAGCGAGCGCAAGCTCAAGCCCTACCCGTACCTGCTCGTCGTGGTCGACGAGCTCGCCGACCTGATGATGGTCGCCCCGCGCGACGTCGAGGACTCGATCGTGCGCATCACGCAGCTGGCCCGCGCGTCCGGCATCCACCTCGTGCTCGCCACCCAGCGGCCGTCGGTCGACGTCGTCACGGGCCTCATCAAGGCCAACGTGCCGTCGCGTCTCGCGTTCGCGGTCACGAGCGTCACCGACTCCCGAGTCATCCTCGACCAGCCCGGCGCCGACAAGCTCATCGGCCAGGGCGACGCGCTGTTCCTGCCCATGGGCGCGTCGAAGCCGATCCGCGTGCAGGGCGCGTGGGTCACCGAGACCGAGATCGACCGCGTCGTGAAGCACGTCACGCGCCAGGCGCGCCCCGAGTACCGGAAGGACGTCGAGGCCGCGGTCGAGAGGAAGGAGATCGACTCCGACATCGGCGACGACCTCGAGCTGCTGCTCGCGGCCGCCGAGCTCGTGGTCTCCACCCAGTTCGGGTCCACCTCGATGCTGCAGCGCAAGCTCCGCGTGGGCTTCGCCAAGGCCGGCCGCCTCATGGACCTCCTCGAGTCGCGCGAGATCGTCGGTCCCTCCGAGGGCTCGAAGGCGCGCGACGTGCTCGTGACACCCGAGCAGCTGCCGGGCGTCCTCGCCAAGCTGCGCGGCGAGGAGCCGGCCGCACCTGCCGCGCCCGCGGCGTCCGCACCGGCGACGCCGGCCGCCCCGCCCGCTGCCGCGCCGGCGCCGGCCGCACCGGTCGACGACCGCTACGACGACCCGGTCGGGCGCATCCCCGAGGGACTCGAGGAGGTCGAGGCCGACGACGACGAGGACGCCTGGGGCCTCACGGGCCGCGACTGAGTCGGGTCCTGCGAGGGCCGTCACGAGCGGGACCATCGGCATCCGGGCGGCCGGGGCGCCGAGGCTAGGCTGGGTGCATGACCGCTCCCGATGGCCGTGATCGCATCTCGAACTGGAACCTCCCGAACGCGATCACGATCCTCCGGATCGTCATGGCGCCGATCTTCTTCTGGCTCCTCCTCGCCGATGGCGGAGCCGACGGCCCCATGCGGTGGTGGGCCGCGGTCATCTTCATCGTCGCGATCTCGACGGACTGGGTCGACGGCCACCTTGCGCGCTCGCGCGGTCTCGTGACCGACCTCGGCAAGCTCCTCGATCCCATCGCCGACAAGCTGCTCACGAGCGGCGCGCTCGTCTGCCTGTCGATACTCGGCGAGCTGTGGTGGTGGGTCACGATCCTCATCGTCGTCCGCGAGGTCGGCATCACCGTATGGCGGTTCGTCGAGCTGGGTCGTGGCACGGTGGTGCCGGCCTCCTCGGGCGGCAAGGCGAAGACCTTCGCGCAGGCGATCGCGATCTCGCTCTTCCTCACCCCGCTCTGGACGCTCGTGGGCGACTGGATCATCTGGGTGAACTGGGCGGCGATGGCCGTGGCGCTCGTGCTCACCGTCTGGTCCGGCCTGCTCTACGTGCGCGACGCCATCAGGCTCGGCCGCGAGCACCGGGCCGAGTCGCGGTGAGCGAACCGGCGGAACTCGTCGCACGACTCCGGGCCACGGGGCGCACGGTGGCCTGCGCCGAGTCGCTCACGGGCGGCCTGCTGTCCGCCGCGATCGTCGACGTGCCCGGCGCGTCGGACGTGTTCGTCGGCGGCGTCGTGGCCTACGCGACCGAGCTCAAGCGCGCGCTCGTCGGCGTCGACGCGCACCTGCTCGAGGAGCGCGGGCCGGTCGACCCCGAGGTCGCCGAGGAGCTCGCGGATCGGATCCGCGCCGTCTGCGCGGTCGACGGACGACCCGCCGACCTCGGACTCGCCACGACGGGCGTCGCGGGCCCGGACCCGCAGGGCGGGAAGCCGCCGGGGCTGGCGTACATCGGCGTGGCGTCTCCGCGCGGCATCCGCTCGGTCGAGCTCCGCGTGCAGGGGGACCGGCCGACGGTGCGCCTTGCCGCGGTCGAGCGCGCCCTCGCCGAGGCGGCCGTCGAGCTCGACGCGCTCGACTCGGGTGACGCGCTCGACGCGACCGACGGGCTCGACGCCGGCGACTCCGGCTGACGGTGACCGGGGCGCGTCACGACCTCAGCGACGCGCCATCCGGTATCGGTGCTCCGGGCGCCCCGCGCTCCCGTACCGCGGCGCGACCTGGGCGGCCCCGACGGCCACGAGGTGCTCGAGGTAGCGGCGCGCGCTCACCCGCGCCATGCCGAGCGCCTCCGCGATCTCGGCCGCCGACGCGTCGTCCTCGCGCGAGGACAGGTCGGCCTCGACGCGCTCGAGCGTGATCGCCGACAGCCCCTTGGGCAGCACATCCGCGTCGAGCACCGAGCCGAGGATCCGGTCGACGGCGCCCTGGTCGAGCTCGCCGGCGTGTCCCGCCCGATCGGCGATGAGCCCGCGACGCACCTCGTCGAGCCGCTTCACGAGGCTCGTGCGCGAGAACGGCTTCACGAGGTAATGACGCACGCCGAGGAGCCGGGCGCGTCGGACCGTCTCGAGGTCGCGCGCCGCGGTCACGGCGACGACCTCGACCTCGTCGCCCGCCGCGCGGATCCGCCGCAACACGTCGAGCCCGCCGAGGTCCGGCAGGTACACGTCGAGCAGGACGAGGTCGGGACGGTGCCGCGCGACGGCGCGCAGGGCCTCGGCGCCGGTGTGCGCCTCGGCCACGACGGCGAACCCGGGCACGGCGTCGACGAATGCACGGTTGATGCGCGCAACGGCGGGGTCGTCATCGACGATGAGCACGCTGACCGGGTTCACGCGGGCTCCACGGTGCGCGCGGCCGTCCCGGTGGCCTCGACGGCCGACTCCGGCGCGGGCAGGTGCACCGTGAACCGGGCGCCGCCCGACGGGGCGCGATCCACGGTGGCGTCGCCGCCGAGGCGTGCCGCGACGCGGCGCACGATGGTGAGGCCGATGCCGCGCCGCGCCTTGCCGTCCGTGGGCCCCTTGCCCGTCACGTCCGGCTCGAAGATCTCGGCACGGCGATCCTCCGGCACGCCGGGGCCGTCGTCGTCGACGCGGACGACCACGACGCCCGGCTCCCGATCGTCCCGGATGCCGATGCGGACGCGCCCGCCGAGTACGCACGCCTCAATGGCGTTGTCGAGCAGGTTGCCCACCACCGTCACCAGGTCGGTGCGGAACCCGGCGTCCTCTATCGGCGACAGGTGCGAGTCGGGCGCGAGCTCCAGTTCGATCGCGAGCTCGTGCGCCCGCGACCGCTTCGCCAGCACGAGGGCCGCGGTCTCGACATCGCCGATGCCGCCCCGGTCGGCGAGCGACGAGAGGGCGCCGCCGCCGCCGACGCGCTGGATGTAGGCGATCGCGGCGTCGACGTCGCCAAGCTCGAGCAGGCCGCTCACGACGTGGAGCGTGTTGGAGAACTCGTGAGACTGCGCGCGCAGCCCTTCGGCGAGCCCCTGCGCGCCCTGCAGCTCGCGGAGCACCGCCTCGAGCTCGGTGCGGTCGCGGAGGATCGCGATCGAGCCCACCTCGCGGCCGTCGACGCGGACGCGGTCGCCGTGCACCAGCAGGACGCGCTCGCCGGAGAGCACGAGCGTTTCCTGCTCCTCGGCGGATGCGACGACGTGCGCGAGCTCCGCATCGAGCACGTCGGCCACGGGCCGCCCGAGCACGGACTCCGGCTCCGCCACGCCGAGCAGCCGCGCCGCCGCGTCGTTCATCAGCACCACGCGGTCGCGGTCGTCCACGGCGACGATGCCCTCGCGGATGCCGTGCAGCATCGCCTGCCGGGTCTCGAGCATGGCGCGGATCTCGTCGGGTTCGAGTCCGTAGATGCGGCGACGGATGACTCGTCCGATCCACGCCGACCCGACGACGCCGGCCAGCGCGGCGACCGCCAGCGCGGCGAGCAGGCCGCCGAGGCCGCCGAGGAAATCGGCGCGCAGCTCCGACTCGAGGATCCCGACCGAGACCTGGCCGATGACCTCGCCCTCGTCGCCGAAGATCGGCACCTTCACGCGCCAGGACTCGCCGAGCGTCCCGGTCTGCGTGCCGACGTAGACCTGCCCGGACAGGGGGATCGCCGGGTCGGTCGAGACGCGCTCGCCGATCCGCTCGGGGTTCGGGTGGGAGTAGCGGATTCCCGCGGCATCCGTCACCACGACGTAGGTCACGTCGGAGGCGTTCCGCACGACCTCGGCGACGGGCTGGATCGCGGCCGAGGGGTCGTCGTCGTCGAAGGCGCCGAGGATGACCGGGAGGCGGGCGACGGACTGCGCGACCGCGATCATGCGGTCCTGGTACGCCTCGCGGAGCTGGTGCTCCTGGATGAGCATCGCCGTGACGCCGGTGCCGACGACCGTGACGAGCACGATCGCGACCTGGAGCAGCAGCAGCTGCATCCCCAGCGTCATCGACCGGCCCACCGCACAAGTCTGCCGCATGCCTGACGCGTCGCCGCACGGTCGGTCGCGACCGATACGACCGAAACGGCCGCAACGACCGATACCACCCTTACGACCGCAAGCCGCCCGGCGGATCGGTGCGGGCCTACCGTCGGAACCCACCGATCGTCCCCCCGGCGAGGAAGCCGGGAACTCAAGGAGGAGCTTTGCGATCATCGAATCGGCCGTCCCCCGCGGCCGCCAGCCCCGCCCGGACCCCCGTCCGTTCGCGCACCACGCGCACCGTCGCCGTCGGCCTCGGCCTCGCGGCCGCGCTCGGCCTGGCCGCGTGCGCCTCGCCGGCCGCGTCCTCGGATGGCGGCGGCTCGGAGGCCGCCGCCATCCGGAGCGTCAACGTCATCGCCCCCGCCGATCCCGGTGGCGGTTGGGACCAGACCGCGCGGGCGATCGCGCAGGTCCTGACCGACGAGGGCATCGTGTCGTCCGCGCCCGTCCAGAACATCGGCGGTGCGGGCGGCACCGTCGGCCTCGCGTCGCTCGCGAACGAGACGGATCCCGCGACGCTCATGATCACGGGCCTCGTGATGGTCGGCGCGGTCGAGACGAACGCGTCGGAGGTCCGCATCGAGGACATGACGCCGATCGCCCGGCTCACCGAGGAGGCGCTCGTGCTCGTCGTGCCGGCTTCGTCGCCGTACACCACGACCGAGGACCTGGTCGACGCGATCGTCGAGCAGGGCGCCGCGATCTCGGTCACGGGCGGCTCGGCGGGCGGTGCCGACCACATCCTCGCCGGGATGCTGCTGACGGAGGCGGGCGTCGACCCCGCCGACATCCCATCGACGCTCAACTACATCCCGAACTCGGGCGGCGGCGAGGCGGTGACGATGCTGCTCGGCAACACCGTGCAGGCGGGCATCTCGGGCGTCGGCGAGTTCGTCGAGCAGATCGAGGCCGGCGAGCTCCGCGCGCTGGCGGTCTCGTCGCCCGAGCGCGTCGACCTGCTTCCGGACACCCCGACCCTCGCCGAGGAGGGCTACGACGTCGAGCTGACGAACTGGCGGGGGCTGCTCGCGCCGGGTGGGCTCTCGGACGACGAGTCCGACGCGCTCCGCACGCTGGTGACCGACCTGCACGGCACCGGGGCATGGACCGACACGCTCGAGCAGAAGGGGTGGGCGGACGCCTTCCTCGTCGGCGACGAGTTCTCGAGCTTCCTCGACGGCAACATCGACGAGGTCTCGCAGACGCTGCAGACGATCGGCCTGGTCTCGTCGTGACCGACGTCGCCCCGGTCCCCTCCGGCGCATCCGCGCCGGAGGGGACCCTCCCGCCCCGGAGCCCGGTGCGGTCGGCAGGCGAGTACGTCTTCGCCGGTGCGGGCCTCCTCGTGGGCATCGGCACGATCGCCGGTGCGGGCGCGATCCGCGTTCCGCCGGGTTCGGCGAGCGTGCTCGGCCCGCGGGCGTTCCCGTACGCGGTCGGCGTGCTCCTGGTGCTCGCCGCGCTGGCCGTCCTCATCGGGCTGCTGCGCGGCCGCCGCGGCCTCCCCGACGACGGCGAGGACGTCGACCCGGATGCCAGGACCGACTGGACGACGGTGGCGAAGCTGGTCGTCGTCTTCCTCTCGCAGCTCGTCCTCATCGACCTCGCCGGATGGCCCGTGGCCGTCGCCGTCGTCTTCGGCGGCGCGGCGATCGCGCTCGGCGCGAAGGGTCGGTGGGCGGCGTTGGGCATCGGGCTCGCGCTCGGGCTCGTCACCCAATTCGTCTTCGGCACCTGGCTCGGGCTCTCGCTCCCGGCCGGACCCGCCCTGAACTGGATCCCCATCTTCCATGGATAGCCTCACCGCCCTGCTCGAGGGCTTCTCGACCGCTCTGCAGCCGCAGTACCTGCTCACCGCGCTCTTCGGCGTGTTCATCGGCACGGCCGTCGGCGTGCTGCCGGGCATCGGGCCGGCCATGACCGTCGCGCTGCTGCTGCCGCTGACCTACACGCTCGACCCGACCGGCGCGCTCATCCTCTTCGCGGGGATCTACTACGGCGGCATGTACGGCGGCTCGACGACGTCGATCCTGCTGAACACGCCGGGTGAGTCCGCGTCGATCGTCACTGCGCTCGAGGGCAACCGGATGGCCAAGGCCGGCCGCGGCGCCGCGGCGCTCGCCACCGCCGCCATCGGTTCGTTCGTCGCCGGCACCGTCGCGACCGTGCTGCTCACCTTCCTGGCGCCGGGCATCGCGCGGCTCGCCGTGCAGCTCGGCCCGGCCGACTACTTCGCGCTCATCGTGGTCGCGTTCCTCACCGTGGGCGCACTGCTGGGCTCGAGCGTCCCCCGCGGGCTCGTCTCGCTCGGCCTCGGCCTCGTCCTCGGCCTCGTCGGCACGGAGGTGCTCTCTGGCCAGCAGCGGTACACGTTCGGCATCCGGAGCCTCGCGGACGGGATCGACGTGGTGCTCATCGCCGTCGGCCTGTTCGCGGTGGGGGAGACGCTGTACGTGGCCTCCCGGCTCCGCCACGGCTCCGTCCGCGTCATCCCGGTCGATCGGGGGTGGCGCACCTGGCTGACGCGCGACGACCTCCGACGCTCCTGGAAGCCGTGGCTCCGCGGGACCGCCATCGGATTCCCCATCGGCACGATCCCCGCGGGCGGGGCCGACGTCGCGACGTTCCTGTCCTACGCCACCGAGCGGCGGCTGGCGAAGGGCGAGGCGCGGGCCGAGTTCGGCCGCGGCGCCATCGAGGGCGTCGCGGGTCCGGAGTCGGCGAACAACGCCGCCGCGGCGGGCGTGCTCGTGCCGCTGCTGACGCTCGGCCTGCCGACGACCGCGACGGCCGCGATCATCATCTCCGCCTTCCAGTCCTACGGGATCCGCCCCGGCCCCCTCCTCTTCGAGAACCAGTCGGGCCTGGTCTGGGCGCTCATCGCGAGCCTCTACATCGGCAACGTGCTCCTCATCGTCCTGAACCTCCCCCTCGTGGGCATGTGGGTCAAGGTGCTCCGCATCCCGCGCCCCTACCTCTACGGAGGCATCCTCGCGTTCGCGGGTCTCGGGGCCTACGCCCTGCACTTCAACGTCATCGACACCGTGACGCTCCTGGCCGTCGGGCTCGTCGGGTTCCTCATGCGCCGATACGGCTATCCGGTCGCGCCGATGGTCGTCGGCGGGATCCTCGGACCGATGGCCGAGGAGCAGTTGCGCAAGTCGATGGCGATCAGCCAGGGGGACGTGCTGTACCTCGTGCACAGCCCGTTCGCGATCGTCGCGTACGGCACGCTCGCGGTCATCGTGGCGACCGGTGTCTGGTTGAAGCGACGCCGTGCACGCCTGGAGTCGTCGCCGGCGCCCGTCCCGACCGGTGCCCTGCCTGCGGTGGAGGCGCCCACGGCATCCGCACCCGATCGTGGGCCCCACCGTCGGGAGACGGGGGAATAGGTCGCGTGAACTCCCTGTTACAGGTGTCGGGTTCAGAGCAAAACACCAGTGACCACGGGTAGGCTCGGTGAACGGGAAGAGGCGCTAGACTGACCTCCCCGTACCGGCCCCGGTCGGGGGTCGCAGGTGAGACGAGGGAGGTTCCGATGGTTCTGGTTCGACAGGAGATCGGCGACGTGCTGAGGGACTTCCGCCTGCAGAAGGGCCGGACCCTCCGCCAGGTCGCCAGCAAGGCGAGCGTCGCACTCGGCTACCTCAGCGAGGTGGAGCGCGGCCAGAAGGAGGCCTCGAGCGAGATCCTCGCGTCCGTCGCGGACGCGCTCGACACTCCCATCTCCGTGATCATGCACGAGGTCGGCGACCGCATCGCGGTGCTCGAGGGGCTCAACGCCCCGTCGGTGCCCGACAGCCTCCCCGACGAGCTGGTGGCGGAGTTCGACGCGGACATGATGGTCCGCTGATCCACAGATCCACTCGAACGGCCGGTCCTCGTGACCGGCCGTTCGCACGTCCGGAGGTCCATCGGTGAAACGCAGTGAGTTCGCGCTGGCGGTCGAGCAGGAGTTCGGCCCCGGGTACGGGGACGTCGTGGTGAACGACCTCGTGCTCGTCGAGCTCGGCAATCGCACCGCGCGCGAGGCGCTGGCCGCGGGCCTGGCTCCGCGCGACGTCTGGTTCGCGCTCTGCGCGGCGACGGATGTCCCGGAGGCGCGTCGTCACGGAGTGGGGCGTCCGGACCCGGGCGAGCGGACCTCGCGATAGTCGAAGGACGCGCCCGAAGACGCGTTCGACACGCCGGGGCGCGCATCGAACATGCGTTCGGATGCTGCGTTAGGCTCCTCAACAGCAGGAGGGATGACGCACCCATCCACAGACGAGCGCTCTCGGGCGCCGGATGTCGGTGGCCGACCATACGGTCGGAGGCGTCGGAACACACCGCAACCGCCTTGTCGCGAGACGTGCCGGGTCACGGCCTGGCACGCGGAACGACAGCCTAGAGGCAGCCGTCACCACCACGAAGGAGCACCGATGCCATCACCCGCAGACCGCGAGAAGGCCCTCGAGACCGCACTCGCCCAGATCGACCGCCAGTTCGGCAAGGGATCGGTGATGCGCCTCGGCAGCGAGGAGCGCGCACCGGTCGAGATCATCCCCACCGGTTCCATCGCACTCGATGTCGCGCTCGGCGTCGGCGGCCTTCCGCGCGGCCGCATCATCGAGATCTACGGGCCGGAGTCCTCCGGTAAGACGACCCTGACGCTCCACGCGATCGCGAACGTGCAGCGCGCGGGCGGCATCGCGGCGTTCATCGACGCGGAGCACGCACTCGACCCCGACTACGCGAAGAAGCTCGGCGTCGACATCGACTCGCTGCTCGTCTCGCAGCCCGACACGGGTGAGCAGGCGCTCGAGATCGCCGACATGCTGATCCGCTCCGGCTCGATCGACCTCGTCGTCATCGACTCGGTCGCGGCGCTCGTGCCTCGGGCCGAGATCGAGGGCGAGATGGGCGACTCGCACGTCGGCCTCCAAGCGCGACTCATGTCGCAGGCCCTGCGCAAGCTCACCGGTGGGCTCAACCAGACCAAGACGACGGCGATCTTCATCAACCAGCTCCGCGAGAAGATCGGCGTATTCTTCGGCAGCCCCGAGACCACGGCGGGCGGCAAGGCGCTGAAGTTCTACGCATCGGTGCGGCTCGACATCCGTCGCATCGAGACGCTGAAGGACGGGTCCGATGCGGTCGGCAACCGCACGCGCGTGAAGGTCGTGAAGAACAAGATGGCCCCGCCGTTCAAGCAGGCCGAGTTCGACATCCTCTACGGCGTGGGCATCTCGCGCGAGGGCAGCCTCATCGATTACGGCGTCGACCAGGGCATCGTGAAGAAGTCCGGCGCCTGGTACACGTACGACGGCGACCAGCTCGGCCAGGGCAAGGAGAACGCCCGCAACTTCCTCCTCCAGAACCCCGACATCGCCGCCGACATCGAGAAGAAGATCCTCGCGAAGCTCGGCATCGGCCAGGCCGCCGGTGCCCCGGCGGCCGCGGCGCCGGCGAACGTCGAGTCGATCGCTTCGAAGCGCAAGGGCGCCTGAGCGGGCGGATCCGATGACCGAGCAGGGGAACGAGCGACTCGCGCCGGTCACCTACCTGCCGTGGGCGGCACCGTCGGAGGGATCCGAGGGCGCCGCCCGGGGCGGGGCGGAGCAGCAGCGGACCACGTCCGACGCGGGTGCCGGGCTCGACGAGACGGGCCTGGAGCGCGACGACCGCATCGACCGGCTGATCGTCTCGCGCCTTCGGCGTTCGTCGCTGTCGGTGTCCGAGGTCCGGGCGATCCTCGTCGAGCACGGGCTCGACGAGGGCGAGGTAGAGGAGTGGGTCGAGCGGTACGCGCGGCTCGGCTATCTCGACGACCGTCGGCTCGCCGAACAGCTGGTGCACAGTCACGGCGTACGGCGAGGGCGGGGGAGCGGCGCGGTGCTGCACGAGCTCGGTCGCCGCGGCATCGACGACGAGCTCGCCCGCGAGGCAGTCGACACGCTCGACCCCGACGTGGAGTTCGAGCATGCGCTCCTCATCGCCGAGCGCCGGGCGCGACAGCTGGGCGGTCTCGATCGCCGGGTCGCCGAGCGTCGACTGTCCGCATTCCTCATGCGGCGCGGCTACGGAAGCGAGCTCGTCCGGCGCGCGGTCTCCGCCGCACTCGACGGCGACGACGCCGAGTGACGGATCGTAGACTGGTGCGATCATGAGCACCATTCACGAGGCGATGCCCGCGACCGCGGAGCCCGACGCCGCCGATCCGGACGCGCCCCGCACCTACGAGGTCCGCACCTTCGGGTGCCAGATGAACGTGCACGATTCGGAGCGACTGAGCGGCTCGCTCGAGGCCGCGGGGTACGTGCCCGCCGACGGCGCGGAGCCCGACGTCGTCGTGATCAACACCTGCGCAGTGCGAGAGAACGCCGACAACAAGCTCTACGGCAACCTCGGCCACCTCGCCGGCGTGAAGCGCCGCCACGCGGGCATGCAGATCGCGGTCGGGGGGTGCCTCGCCCAGAAGGACAAGAACGTCATCCTCGAGAAGGCGCCGTGGGTCGACGTCGTCTTCGGCACGCACAACATGGGTTCACTGCCGAGCCTGCTCGAACGCGCTCGTCACAACGACGAGGCGCAGCTCGAGATCCTCGATGCCCTCGAGGTCTTCCCCTCGACCCTGCCGACCAAGCGGGACTCGACCTACTCCGGCTGGGTGTCCATCTCGGTCGGCTGCAACAACACCTGCACGTTCTGCATCGTGCCGGCACTCCGCGGCAAGGAGAAGGACCGCCGACCGGGCGACGTCCTCGCCGAGGTGCAGGCGCTCGTCGACGACGGCGCGATCGAGGTGACCCTGCTCGGACAGAACGTGAACTCGTACGGGGTCGAGTTCGGCGACCGCCAGGCGTTCGGCAAGCTGCTCCGTGCGGCCGGCGAGGTCGACGGCCTGGAGCGCATCCGCTTCACCAGCCCGCACCCGGCCGCCTTCACCGACGACGTCATCGATGCGATGGCCGAGACGCCGAACGTGATGCCCCAGCTGCACATGCCGCTGCAGTCCGGCTCGGACCGCATCCTCAAGGCCATGCGCCGGTCCTACCGCTCGGAGAAGTTCCTCGGCATCCTCGACCGCGTGCGCGCCAAGATCCCGAACGCCGCGATCTCCACCGACATCATCGTCGGCTTCCCCGGCGAGACCGAGGAGGACTTCCGGGAGACGCTCCGGGTGGTCGAGGCCGCGCGCTTCGCCTCCGCGTTCACGTTCCAGTACTCCATCCGGCCCGGTACGCCCGCGGCGACCATGGAGGACCAGGTCCCGAAGGAGGTCGTGCAGGAGCGCTACGAACGCCTCATCGCCCTGCAGGAGCGCATCTCGTGGGAGGAGAACCAGAAGCTCGTCGGCACCGCCGTCGAGGTGCTGGTGTCCACCGGCGAGGGCAAGAAGGACGCCGAGACGCACCGCCTGAGCGGTCGCGCGGAGGACAGCCGGCTCGTGCACTTCGAGGTGCCCGAGGGTTCCGACCTCCCGCGACCGGGTGACGTCGTCTCGGTCGAGATCACGCAGGCCGCGCCGTTCCACCTCCTCGCCGACTCGATCGACGGAGCGCCGCTGCGCATCCGGCGGACGCGCGCGGGCGACGCGTGGGACCGGGCGCAGGCCGAGAGCTGCGGCGTGCCGGCGGTGCCCGGAGCCGCGGCATCCGCGGCGGGGCGGGTCTCGCTGGGGCTGCCGTCGCTGCGCGTGGCCGGCGAGCCGCTGACGAGCCCGGGCGTCGGCACCATGCCGATCTACGACCCCGCCGACGGCCAGCGCTGACGTGACGCTGATCGCGGTCGTCGGCGCCACGGGCACCGGCAAGTCGCGCTTCGCGCTCGACCTCGCGCACGCGATCGCCGCCACGGGCGGCGTCGCCGAGGTCGTCAACGCCGATGCGATGCAGCTCTACCGTGGCATGGACATCGGCACCGCCAAGCTCTCGGAGGGCGAGCGCGAGGGGGTCCCGCATCACCTCCTCGACGTGCTCGACGTCACCGACGAGGCATCCGTCGCCGCCTACCAGGCCCACGCTCGCCGCGTCATCGACGAGATCTCGTCGCGCGGCGGCGTCGCGCTCCTGACCGGAGGCTCCGGTCTGTACGTCTCGAGCGTCATCCACGACCTGCGCTTCCCCGGGACGGACGCGGCGATCCGTGCGCGCCTCGAGGCCGAGCTCGAGGAGGTCGGGCCCGGCCTCATGCATCGACGGCTGCGCGAGCTCGACGCCGAGACGGCCGCCGGCGTCGACCCGCAGAACGGACGCCGGATCGTCCGCGCACTCGAGGTCATCGAGCTCACCGGCGAGCCGAAGGCCGCGCGGCTGCCGGACGAGCCCGTGGCCTGGCGGCCGCACCGCATCGTGCACCTCCGCGCCGACCGGGCCGAGCTCGTCGCCCGGCTGGACGCCCGCGCAGCGGGCATGTGGGCGGTCGGGCTCCTCGACGAGGTGCGCGGGCTCATCCCCGCGGGTCTCGAGCGGGGCGTGACCGCTCGCAAGGCGATCGGCTACGCGCAGGCGCTCGCTCAGCTGCAGGGGCGGATGACCGAGGCCGACGCGATCGCGGAGACGCAGGCGCTCACCCGGACCTACGCCCGGCGGCAGGTCGGATGGTTCAAGCGGTACGCCGCGGCAGCCGTCGTCGACGCCGGAGACCCGGCGGCGTTGGCCGCCGAGGTGACGCGGCAGGCGAGCGGCGACTGAGGCGTTCCGCGCTCCCTAGACTGGTGCGATGGCGTTCGATCTGCGCTTCACCAAGGGCCAGGGCACGGGCAACGACTTCGTGCTGTTCAGCGACCCCGAGGGTGACCACGAGCTGTCGCCCACGCAGATCGCGGCGGTGTGCGACCGGCGCTTCGGCGTCGGCGCCGACGGCGTGATCCGGGCCGTCCGCTCGGATCGGCTCGCCGACGGCGCCGGCGCGCTCGCGGAGGACCCGCAGGCGACGTGGTTCATGGACTACTGGAACGCCGACGGCAGCGTGTCCGAGATGTGCGGCAACGGCATCAGGGTGTTCGTGCGCTACCTCGTCGACCAGGGGCACGTCGCCCCCTCGGGCGACGAGTGGATCGCGATCGGCACGCGGGCGGGTGTCCGTCGGGTCCGCGTGACCGGCGCCGGGTTCGAGGCCGACCTCGGCGTGTGGCGCCTCGACGGCGGGGAGCCGCTGGTGCGCGCCAAGAACCTGCCCGTCGCGCGCCCCGGCCTCGGCATCGACGTCGGCAACCCCCACGTCGTGGTGGCGCTCGCCGACGACGACGAGCTCGACGGGCTCGACCTGGCGTACCTGCCGATCCTGGAGCCGCAGCCGCAGGCGGGCGCGAACGTCGAGTTCGTCGTCCCGGCCGAGCCGCTCGTCGAGGGCGGGCGCGGGCGCATCCGCATGCGCGTGCACGAGCGCGGTTCGGGTGAGACGCTCTCGTGCGGCACGGGTGCGGTCGCCGCGGCGCTCGCCGTCCGGTACTGGGCGGGCGAGCACGCCCCCGACACGTGGGTCGTGCAGGTTCCGGGCGGGGCGCTCGGCGTGCGCATGGAGTCGCGACCCGACGGGGAGCACGTGCTGCTCTCCGGGCCGGGCGAGCTCGTCTTCGACGGGGTGCTGGCCCTGGCCTGAGCCGGCGGGCACGGCGCCGGCACGGATCGCGGCCACCGGGATCGCGGGTCGCCGTCAGGCGTCGCGCGTCACCGTGAGCACGCGGAATCCCTTCGAGGTGGCCGCCCGCTCGACGGTCCATCCGTCGCCGAACTCCTCGTCGAGCCAGCGCTGCAGCGAGTCCGAGCCGAGGTTCTTCTGCACGACGAGCCACGCCGTGGCGCCCGCCTCGAGGCGTGGCAGCCATCGACGCAGCAGGGCGTGCAGCTCGGCCTTGCCGATCCGGATGGGCGGGTTCGACCAGATCACCGAGAATCGGAGGTCGTCGGGAACATCGGCTGGGATCGCGGCGTTGACGTTGTCGAGCCCGAGCCGCCGGACGTTCCGGCGGACGAGGTCCAGTGCACGCTCGTTGACGTCGACCGCCCACACCGTGGCATCCGGCGACTGGAGGCCGAGCGTGAGCGCGATCGGGCCCCAGCCGGCGCCGAGGTCGAGCAGGTGGCCGGCGGCGGGAGCCGTCGGGACCTCGCCGAGGAGTACGCGGGTGCCGAGGTCGACGTGGTCGGGGCTGAAGACGCCGCCGGCGGTCTGCACCTCGACGTCGCGGCCGGCGAGTCGCACCTGGACGGTCCGGAGCGCCGCCCGGTCGGCGGGCTTGGACGAGAAGTAGTGCTCCTGCGGCATACGGGGAAACCTATCGCAGGCGAACGGAAGTAGGCTTGACATGATGAACGACGCGGCACCCGAGACCCACGACGACGCGGTCGAGCGCGTGCTGCGCAGCGCCGACGCCCGAGCGGGCGTGTCCCGGTTCGGCGGGTCCGACGCCGCGTCCATCCAGCGCGCCGGTCTCGCCGAGCGCGACGACGGCGGCTTCGACGGCGAGCAGTACGACCGCGACGCCCGCGCGGCGCTCCGCCGCGTCGGCGGCCTCTCGACCGAGCTCGAGGACGTCACCGAGGTCGAGTACCGGCAGCTTCGACTCGAGAACGTCGTGCTCATCGGGGTCTACCCGCAGGGCTCGCTGGAGGACGCCGAGAACTCGCTCCGCGAGCTCGCCGCCCTCGCCGAGACGGCCGGCGCCCGCGTGCTCGACGGCGTCCTGCAGCGCCGACCGCACCCCGACCCCAGCACGTACCTCGGCCGCGGCAAGACCGAGGAGCTCCGGCACGTGGTCGCCGCGCTCGGCGCGGACACCGTGGTCGCCGACACCGAGCTCGCTCCGAGCCAGCGCCGTGCGCTGGAGGACGCGGTCAAGGTGAAGGTGATCGACCGCACGGCCGTCATCCTCGACATCTTCAGCCAGCACGCCAAGAGCCGTGAGGGCAAGGCGCAGGTCGAGCTGGCCCAGCTGGAATACCTGCTGCCGCGCCTGCGCGGCTGGGGTGAGTCGATGTCCCGCCAGGCCGGTGGCCAGGTCGGCGGCGCAGGCGCGGGCATGGGCTCCCGCGGTCCCGGTGAGACGAAGATCGAGCTCGACCGTCGCCGCATCCACTCGCGCATGGCGAAGCTCAGGCGGCAGATCGCCGGCATGAAGCCCGCTCGCGAGGCGAAGCGTGCCAACCGCAAGCGCAACGCCGTGCCTTCGGTCGCCATCGCGGGATACACGAACGCGGGCAAGTCGAGCCTGCTCAACCGCATCACGGGCGCCGGCGTGCTCGTCGAGAACGCGCTGTTCGCGACCCTCGACGCGACCGTCCGCCGCAACACGACCGCCGACGGACGCGTGTACACGATCGCCGACACGGTCGGCTTCGTGCGCAACCTCCCGCACCAGCTCGTCGAGGCGTTCCGGTCGACGCTCGAGGAGGTCGGCGACGCCGACCTGATCGTGCACGTCGTCGACGCCGCGCACCCCGACCCCGCCCAGCAGATCGCGACCGTGCGCGACGTCATCGGCGAGGTCGGCGCCCGCGACATCCCGGAGCTCGTCGTCTTCAACAAGGCCGACCTCGTGACGCCCGAGGACCGGCTGGTCCTGCAGGGCCTCGAGCCGAACGCCGTGTTCGCCTCCGCGCGCACGGGCGAGGGCGTCGCCGCGGTGCTCGCCGCGATCGGGCGCATGCTGCCCGACCCCGCGGTCGAGGTCGACCTCCTGGTGCCGTACGACCGCGGCGACGTCGTGTCCGCGCTGCACGAGAGCGGCCGCGTGCTCTCCACCGACTACCTCGAGGACGGAACGCGCATCAGGGCGCTCGCATCGCCCGAGCAGGCCGCGCAGCTCGAGGAGTTCCGCGCCGCGGCGCTGGCGTAGCATCCGCGGCCCCACCCGGCACCGCACCGCACCGCGCCTCGCGGCACGACCATCCGAGTCACTCGTCGTAACACCGGCAGCGGATGCCCCCGACCCGGCGTATCGTCGCACCTGATCGTGGCGAGCGGCCGGATGCCGCCCGCCTGGAGCGACCGCCGAGCCCGGCACCCGCCCGCGAGACCCACCTGCCGTTCCGGCCGGTCGGGCGCGGCGTGCCGCGCACTCGGCCTCCCCGGAGCTGCTCGCCACCTGGAGCGACATGACCGGAACCGAGCCCGACGGCGTCGCCGCCCGGCCGCGCGTGCCGATCTCGTTCGAGCTGTTCCCGCCGCGGACGGACGCCGCGGCGATCGCGCTCGGCCGCACCATCGACCGGCTCGCCGAGGTCGACCCCGCGTTCATCTCGGTGACCTTCGGTGCCGGCGGCTCGAGCCGCGACCGCTCGCTCACGGTGCTGCGCTACATGCTCGAGCACACGAGCGTCGAACCGATGGCGCACCTCACGTGCGTCGGATCGAGCCACGCGGAGGCGAACCGGCTCGTCCGCGAGTTCCTCGACGCGGGCATCACGAGCTTCCTCGCGCTCCGCGGCGACCCCCCGGCCGGGGCCGCTGACGCGGAGGACGCGATCGGCGACCTGCACAGCGCCGCCGAGCTCGTGCAGCTGATCCACCGCGTCCAGGAGGAGCGCGAGCCGTTCGGACAGTCGCGCATCCCCGGAATGCCCGGAGTGACCGCGATCCGGGACCGTCCCCGCCCCGAGCGCGTCGCCGTGGCGGCCTTCCCGAGCGGCCACCCGCGTTCGCGCGGGTCGAACCAGGACGTCGACGTGCTCCTCGCGAAGGAGGTCGCGGGCGCGAACCTGGCCATCACGCAGCTGTTCTGGCACGCCGACGACTACCTGGCATTCGTGCAGCGCGCCCGGGCCGGCGGCGTGACCATCCCGATCCTCCCGGGCATCATGCCCGTCACGACGCTCTCCCGGCTCGCCCGCCTCGAGCAGCTCACCGGCGTTCCCGCGCCCGCCGGGCTCGCGATCGACCTCGAGATCGAGCCCGACGCCGACGCCCAGTTCGAGCTCGGCGTCGCGTACGCCGCGGACCTGGCCGCCGTCGTGCTCGCGGGCGGCGCCCCCGGACTCCACCTGTACACCTTCAACCGCCACGAGGCCGTGCTCGCCGTGCTCGACCGGCTCGGCCTCGCCACCGCCCACGCCCACGCGGGCACCGAGAGGAACACGAGAGAACGATGACCGCACCCGAATTCCCCACCGGAACGATCCTCGGCTACCCGCGCATCGGGCGCCGCCGCGAGCTCAAGCGCGCCGTCGAGGCGTTCTGGGCCGGTCGGATCGACGCCGCCGAGCTCGGGCGCACCGCGGCGGGGCTTCGCGCCGCGACGCGCGAGCGCCTCGCCGAGCTCGGGCTCGGCCGCACCGACTCGGCGATCCCCGAGTCGTTCTCGTACTACGACCAGGTCCTCGACGCCGCGGTCGCCGTCGGCGCGGTCCCCGCGCGGTTCGAGCGCCTGCTCGACGAGGACGGCCGGCTCGACCTCGCCGGGTACTTCACCGTCGCCCGCGGGGAGGGCGCCGACGCACCGCTCGAGATGACGAAGTGGTTCGATTCGAACTACCACTACCTCGTGCCCGAGATCGGCCCCGAGACCGCATTCGCCGCGCACGCCGACGCACTCGTCGCGCAGGTCCGCGAGGCGCGCGAGGCCGGCTTCGTCACGCGCCCGGTCCTCGTCGGCCCCGTCACGTTCCTCCTGCTGGCGAAGGCGGCGGATGGCGCGCCGGAGGGCTTCCGCCCGCTCGACCGACTCGCGGACCTCGTGCCGGTCTACCGCACGCTGCTCGCCGAGCTCGCGGCCGCCGGCGCCGAGTGGGTGCAGCTCGATGAGCCCGGTCTCGTGAGCGAGAGCCTCGACGAGCCGCGCGAGCGCGTGCTCGAAGCGGTCGCCGGGGCCTACGACGCGCTGGGTGCGGACGACGCACGTCCGGCGATCTTCGTCGCGGCACCCTACGGCGACCTCGCCGAGGCGCTGCCCGTGCTCGCGGCGGCCCCGGTCGAGGCCATCGGGTTCGACCTCGTCCGCGGCGACGTGCCCGCGCAGCTCGACCCGGTGACCGAGGAGGCCCTCGCCGTGAAGACGCTCGTCGCCGGCGTCGTCGACGGTCACAACATCTGGCGCGGCGACCTCGCCCACGCGTTCGCGCGTGCCGAGGCGCTCCGCTCGGTCTCGGGCTCGGTCGCCGTGTCGACCTCGACCTCGCTCCTGCACGTCCCGCATGACGTCGACGAGGAGACCGCGCTCGATGCGCGTCTCCTGAGCTGGCTCGCGTTCGCCGACCAGAAGGTCGCCCAGGTCGCCGCGCTCGCGCGCGGACTGTCCGAGGGGCGCGACGCGATCGCGGCCGACCTCGATGCGGCGTCCGCCGCCCTCGCCGACCGTGCCTCGGCACCGGGCGTCCGCGTGCCCGCCGTGCGGGGCCGCCTGGCCGCCCTCGACGCGACCGCGTTCACGCGCGCCGGGTACGACGATCGCGTCGCCGCGCAGGAGGACCTCGCGCTGCCGGCCCTCCCGACCACCACGATCGGCTCGTTCCCGCAGACGGCCGACATCCGCCGCGCCCGCGCACGGCTCGTGAAGGGCGAGCTCACGGACGCCGCCTACCGCGAGCTCATGCGCGAGGAGATCGCTCGCGTCATCCGCCTGCAGGAGGACCTCGGCCTCGACGTGCTCGTGCACGGCGAGCCCGAGCGCAACGACATGGTGCAGTACTTCGCCGAGCTCCTCGACGGGTTCGCCGTCACCCAGCACGGCTGGGTCCAGTCGTACGGCTCGCGATGCACGCGTCCGTCGATCCTGTGGGGCGACGTGTCGCGCCCCGCGCCGATGACCGTCGAGTGGTCGACGTACGCGCAGTCGCTCTCGGAGAAGCCCGTCAAGGGCATGCTCACGGGGCCGGTCACGATCCTCGCGTGGTCGTTCGTACGCGACGACCAGCCGCTCGGCGACACCGCCCGACAGGTCGCGCTCGCGCTCCGCGACGAGATCGGCGACCTCGAGGCGGCCGGCATCCGCGTGATCCAGGTCGACGAGCCCGCACTCCGCGAGCTGCTGCCGCTGAAGCGCGCCGACCAGCCCGCGTACCTCGACTGGTCGGTGGGATCCTTCCGCCTCGCGACGGGCGGCGCGGCCCCGGCCACGCAGGTGCACACGCACCTCTGCTACTCGGAGTTCGGCGTCGTCATCGACGCGATCCGCGAGCTCGACGCCGACGTGACCTCGATCGAGGCGGCGCGCAGCCGCATGGAGGTCGTCGGCGACCTGGCGGCGAGCGGGTTCGACCACGGCGTCGGGCCGGGCGTCTACGACATCCACTCGCCGCGCGTGCCGAGCGTCGACGAGGTGCGCTCGCTCCTCGAGCGCGCGGTCGACGGCGTGCCCGCCGGGAGGCTCTGGGTGAACCCCGACTGCGGGCTGAAGACCCGCGGTTACGACGAGACGGTCGCGTCGCTCGCGAACATCGTCGAGGCGACGCGCTCGGTGCGCGAGGGGGTCGCGGTCGCGACGGCCTGATCCGAGTGGGCGGGGGCGGATGCCGCGGGGCGAGCCCGAGGCATCCGCCCCCGTCGTCGGTGACGGGCCCGGGTTCGGCCCCGGGTTCGCTAGACCGTGCGGAGCACGGCGACGACCTTGCCGAGCACCTCGGACTCGTCGCCGAGGATGGGCTCGAACGCCGAGTTGCGGGGGAGCAGCCAGGTGTGGCCGTCGCGCTGGCGGAAGACCTTGACGGTGGCCTCGCCGTCGAGCATCGCCGCGACGATCTCGCCGTTCTCGGCCGTCCGCTGCGAGCGGACCACGACCCAGTCGCCGTCGCAGATGGCGGCGTCGATCATCGAGTCGCCGACCACCTTCAGGATGAACAGCTCGCCCTTGCCCACGAGCTGGCGGGGGAGCGGGAAGACCTCCTCGATCTGCTGCTCGGCGGTGATGGGCACGCCGGCGGCGATGCGCCCGACCAGGGGGACCATCGCCGCGTCGCCGACCGGTGCGGGCTCGACCGACGCCGGCCGGTGCTCCGCCCCGGGCACGTCGATGAGGATCTCGAGCGCACGGGGGCGGTTCGGGTCGCGCCGCAGGTACCCGGCGAGCTCGAGCTGGTTCAACTGGTGCGTCACGCTCGAGAGCGAGGAGAGTCCGACGGCGTCGCCGATCTCGCGCATGCTCGGCGGGTAGCCGCGGTCGGCGACCGAGCCTCGGATCACGTCGAGGATCGCGAGCTGCTTCGGGCTCAGCGTCTTGCGCCGACGCGACCGGCCGCCCGCGCCGCGTGCCTGGTCGATGTCGATGCTCACGTGCCTCGCCTCTCGTCGGGACCTCGTCGGCCCGGATGTCGGTGGTCGATGTTCGACTGTCGTCGGACATTCGAAACTGTATCCGCCTCGCACACGCGCGACAAACATCCGTTCGAGTGTGTCGCGGAATCCGGGCCGGAAATCCCACACTCCGGTGCTTGCAGCTTCGATTGTTCGAAGATATATTCGGAACACAGCTTCGCATCCGGCCCTCCCGGCCGAGGGCCGGATGCGCAGCTGGAAGCCCGGGAGGTGCGGAATGAGTGCAGTGGTGATGGGGGCCGCGAGTGCGGCACCGGCGATGCCCGCGTTCGGGTCGACGACCCCGCGCACCCGGCTGAGGCTCACCAAGCGCGGCCGCGCCGTCGTCACGGGTCTCGCTGCACTCCCGCTGGTGGTCGGCGTCCTGGTCGGCGTGCTCTCGAGCGGCGGCGCGGTCGCCGGGATCGAGGGCGGTCGCGCCGGGACGACGTTCGAGACCGTCGAGGTCGGTGCCGGAGACACGCTGTGGGGCATCGCCGAGGCGATCGCGCCGTCGTCCGACCCGCGCGACGTGATCTACGAGATCATGCGCCTGAACGGCCTCGACGATGCCGTCGTCCAGCCCGGCCAGCGCCTCGTGCTTCCCACCGTCGGCTAGCCGCCGGCAGCCTGCGACGCCGACGCCGAAACACGACGAGGCACGCGGATAGCATTGGTCGGTGACGAGTCTCGACGACCTGCCCATCCGCGACGACCTCCGCGGCAAGTCCCCCTACGGCGCCCCGCAGAAGCACGTGCCCGTCGCGCTCAACGTCAACGAGAACACGCATCCGATCCCCGATGACGTCGCGCACGACATCGTCGCGCGCGTCGCGGCCGCGATCATCGGGCTGAACCGATACCCCGATCGCGAGTTCACCGAACTCCGCACCGCGCTCGCGCGCTACCTCGGCCACGACCTCGTGCCCGAGCAGCTCTGGGCGGCGAACGGCTCGAACGAGGTCCTGCAGCACGTGCTGCAGGCGTTCGGCGGGCCCGGCCGCACCGCGCTCGGCTTCGGGCCCACGTACTCCATGTACGGACTCCTCTCGTCGGGCACCGGCACCGGGTGGATCGCCGCCGACCGCGACGGCGACTTCGAGCTCCCACCCGAGACCGCGGTCGCGGCGATCGAGCGCCACGATCCCGACATCGTGCTGCTCTGCTCGCCGAACAACCCCACCGGCACGCCGCTGTCCCTCGAGACGATCGCCGCGGTCGCCGATGCCGCACGCGGCGTGGTCGTCGTGGACGAGGCGTACCAGGAGTTCGCCGACCCGGGCACGCCGAGCGCATTGACGCTCCTCGAGGGGCGGCCGAGGCTCCTCGTCTCGCGGACCATGAGCAAGGCGTTCGCGTTCGCCGGGGCTCGCGTCGGCTACCTCGCCGCCGACCCCGCCGTCATCGACGCCCTGCGCCTCGTGCGCCTGCCGTACCACCTGTCGGCACTGACCCAGGCGGCGGCGCTCGGCGCCCTCGCGCACGCCGGCGAGATGCTCGCAATGGTCGACGAGATCCGCGCCCAACGCGAGCGGATCACGCGCGAACTCCGCGTGCTCGGCTTCCACCCGTACCGCAGCGGCGCGAACTTCGTCCTCTTCGGCGGCGTCGCCGACCCGCACGCGGTCTTCGAAGCGCTCCTCGATCGCGGCATCCTGATCCGCGAGATCGGACTGCCGGGCTGCCTGCGGGTGACCGCGGGAACCGAGGCCGAGACGACGGCCTTCCTCGAGGCGATGGCCTCGTTCGCGCCGTCGACCCCCGCGAACGCCTGATCCAGCCCGGAATCCTTCCCGACCTCCCCGAATAGGATGACCCCATGAGCACCGACCGCCCCGCGCGCACCGCGCGCGTGCAGCGCGAGACCAGCGAGTCGAGCATCGACCTCTCGATCGACCTCGACGGGACCGGCACGAGCGACATCGAGACGAGCGTGCCGTTCTACGACCACCTGCTCACCGCGTTCGCGAAGCACTCGCTCACCGACCTGACCGTGCGAGCGAAGGGCGACATCGAGATCGACGTGCACCACACCGTCGAGGACGTCGGGATCGTACTCGGCACGGCGATCCGGCAGGCGCTCGGCGACAAGCGCGGCATCTCCCGCTACGGCGACGCGCTCGTGCCGCTCGACGAGGCGCTCGCGCAGGCCGTCGTCGACATCTCCGGTCGGCCGTACCTCGTCCACGCGGGCGAGCCCGCCGGCTTCGAGTTCCACCTCATCGGCGGGCACTTCACCGGCTCGATGGTCCGTCACGTGTTCGAGGCGATCACCTTCAACGCGGGACTCACGGTGCACGTCACCGTGCTCGGCGGGCGCGACCCGCACCACATCGCCGAGGCGGAGTTCAAGGCGTTCGCGCGCGCGTTCCGCCAGGCGAAGGCGTGGGACCCGCTCGTCACCGGCATCCCGTCGACGAAGGGCGCCCTGTGAGCGCCGCGCGGCGCGTCGCCGTCCTCGACTACGGTTCGGGCAACGTCCACTCGGCGGTCAAGGCGCTCGAGCGCGCCGGCGCGGAGGTCGAGCTCACCGCCGATCGCCGAGCCGTCATGGAGGCGGACGGGCTCGTCGTCCCGGGCGTCGGGGCCTTCGCGGCCGTCATGGAGGGGTTGCGTTCGGTGCGCGGTGACGAGCTCATCGACCGCCGCCTGGCCGGCGGGCGACCGGTGCTCGGGATCTGCGTGGGCATGCAGGTCATGTTCGAGCACGGCGTCGAGCGCGGCGTCGACACCGAGGGGCTCGGCGAATGGCCGGGGGTCGTCACCGAACTGCCGAGCGACGTGCTGCCGCACATGGGCTGGAACACCGTCCGGCCCGACGCGGGATCGGTGCTGTTCGAGGGGCTCGAGGACGAGCGCTTCTACTTCGTGCACTCCTACGGGGCGCAGGCGTGGAGCCTCGACGTCATCCCGCCGTTCCCGCAGCCGAAGCTGACCTGGTCCGAGCACGGCGGGCGCTTCCTCGCCGCGGTCGAGAACGGCCCGCTGTCGGCGACCCAGTTCCACCCGGAGAAGTCGTCGGATGCCGGCATCCGCCTGCTCTCGAACTGGATCCGGTCGCTCGGCTGAGGCCGGGCACGACCTCCCGAGACCTTCGATGCGTCACGGCGTTCCGGTGCGGACTAGGATGCTGTGACTGTGCCGAGGCCGCGTCGTTCGCGGCATCCGATTGAGGACAGTGATGAGTGAGTTCAGCAAGACCCCCCGCCTGGTGCTGCTTCCGGCAGTCGACGTGGCGGGAGGCAAGGCGGTCCGCCTGACCCAGGGCGAGGCGGGGACCGAGACGAACTACGGCGACCCCGTCGACGCGGCCGCCGACTGGGCCGACCAAGGGGCCGAGTGGATCCACCTGGTCGACCTCGACGCCGCATTCGGTCGCGGGTCGAACGCCGGGATCCTGAAGAAGGTCATCCGCCAGGTGCGCGGCGTGAACGTCGAGCTCTCCGGCGGGATCCGCGACGACCGCTCACTCGAGAACGCCCTCGAGATCGGCGCGAAGCGCATCAACCTCGGTACCGCGGCCCTCGAGAACCCCGAGTGGGCGGCATCCGTCATCGCCCAGTACGGCGAGGCGATCGCGATCGGCCTCGACGTCCGCGGCACGACGCTCGCCGCGCGCGGCTGGACGAAGGACGGCGGCGACCTCTGGCAGGTCATGGACCGCCTCGAGGACGCCGGGGCAGCCCGCTACGTCGTGACGGACGTCACGAAGGACGGCACGCTCCAGGGCCCGAACGTCGACCTGCTGCGGCAGATCATGGAGCGCACCCGCCGTCCCGTCATCGCGTCGGGCGGGGTGTCGAGCCTCGACGACATCGCAGCGCTGCGCCAACTCGTACCGCAGGGCCTCGAGGGCGCCATCATCGGCAAGGCCCTCTACGCGGGCGCGTTCACGCTGCCCGAGGCGCTGGATGTCGCTTCCCACTGACCCCGCGGCCGATTCCGCCGGGCGCCCGTGGGCCGGCCGGTCGTTCCAGTCGAACCCGCACGCCGCCGACGACGGGCGGATGCCCGAGGCGCTCGGAGCGGCCCTCGCCAGGTTCCGGTCCGGTGACGGCGGGCCGGCCGACGTCGTCGCCGCATTCGGCGCATCGCGCCTGCTCATCCCGCTGCTCGCCGAACTCGGCGACGGCGGGACCGAGGTCGGCGCGCACGGCCACGCCGTCGACAAGAGCCAGGAGCTCTCGATCGTCACGGTCGAGGGCCCCGACGGGCGACGGGTGCTGCCCGTGTTCGGTTCGGTCGAGGCGATGTCGCGATGGAATCCGGTCGCCCGACCCGTGCCCGCCGACGGCGTGCGCGTCGCGCTCGCCGCGGCCGACGACGGCACCGAGCTCGTCGTCCTCGACCCCGGCTCGCCGACCGAGTTCGTGCTGCGCCGGCCCGCGGTCTGGGCGGTCGCGCAGCAGCAGCCGTGGCACCCGCCCGTCGAGTCCCAGGCGATCCGGAACGCGTTCGAGCGCTCGATCGGCGGCGAGCTCGCGGTGCTCGGCGTGGACCTCGTCGCGGGCGACCCCGACGCACGGCTGCGGGGTCCCGAGCTCGTCGTCAGGCTGCGTCTCGTCGCGGGCCTCACGCGCACCGAGCTCGATGCGACGACCGCGCGGCTCGCGCGACGCTGGGCCGCGGACGACGCCATCGCGACCGGGGTGGACTCGCTCGCGGTGAAGCTCGTCGCGGGCGACGCGGGCGACGCGGGCGACGCGGGCGACGCGGGCGTCGCGGGGGACTCCGCGCCCGAGGCCTGAGCGGCCGCCCTCCGGGACGACGAACGCTCGCCTGCAGGGCCGGGCGTTGACCGCGCCCGCGCGGGGGGAGCAGGATCGGGACTGCGCGACGACGCGCGGAAGTCCAGGTGGAAACGATGTCCGACGCACGCTCACGAACGACCCCGGCTCCCGATCTCCGACCGCTCGACGACGACCTGCTCGATCTCGCCCATCGACACGCGGCGGCGTGGCTCGGCACGCTTCCCGAGCGTCCGATCCCGCCGCGTGCCGGCGTCGAGGAGGTGATGGACGCGCTCGGGCGCGAGCTGCCCGAGCACGGCGAGCCCGCCGATGCCGTCATCGACCGGCTCGCCGGGGGCGCGGAGCCCGGTCTGATCGCCATCGGGTCGCCGCGGTTCTTCGGATGGGTGATCGGCGGCACGCAGCCGGTGGCGCTCGCGGCGGACTGGTTGGTGTCGGCCTGGGACCAGAACTCCGGGCTCAGGACGATCACCCCGGGGGCGGTCGCCGCCGAGGAGATCGCGTCCTCGTGGCTCCTCGACCTGCTCGGCCTGCCGGCCGGCAGCGACGTGGGCTTCGCGACGGGCGCGACCACCGCGCAGTTCGCGTGCCTCGCCGCGGCGCGCGACGAGGTCCTCCGCCGGGTGGACTGGGACGTCGAGGAGCAGGGGCTCGGCGGCGCGCCCCGCATCCGGTGGATCGCCGGCGCCGAACGGCACGGCACCATGGACCTCGCAGCGCGCTACCTGGGGCTCGGCTCGCCGACGGCGGTCGCCAGCGACGACCAGGGCCGCATCCGAGCCGACGCGCTCGCCGAGGAGCTCGCGCGCGGCGAGGGCCCGGCCATCGTGGCGCTGCAGGCCGGCAACATCCACTCGGGAGCGTTCGACCCCTTCGCCGAGGCGTGCCGCGTCGCGCACGACGCGGGCGCATGGGTGCACGTCGACGGTGCGTTCGGGCTGTGGGCCGCGGCATCCCCGCGCCTCAGGCACCTGACGGTCGGGCTCGCCGACGCCGACTCGTGGTCGACCGACGCGCACAAGACGCTGAGCGTGCCCTACGACTGCGGCATTGCGATCGTGCGCGACTCGGCGGCGATGCGCCACGCGCTCAGCATGCACGCCAGCTACCTCCAGGCCACCGACGTCGGCGCCGATCCGCACGAGAAGGTGGCCGAACTGTCGCGTCGAGCCCGCGGCATCCCGACCTGGGCGGTGCTGCGGCACCTCGGCCGCGAGGGGATCGCGGAGCTCATCGACCGGCTCGCCGGGTCGGCGAGGATCATCGCCGACGGGCTGGCCGGGCTGCCCGGGGTCGAGGTGCTGAACGAGGTGGTGTTCACGCAGGTGTGCATCGCGCTCAAGGACGACTCGGCGACCGAGGCGCTGAGCACGGCGCTCTGGGAGGACGGCGAGGTGCTCGCGATGACCTCGCGCTGGCACGATCGGGCCGTCGTCCGCTTCTCCGTGAGCAACTGGGGCACGGATGCCGCGCAGGCGCGCCGCACGGTCGACGCCGTCGCCCGCGTGCTCGGCGGACTGCGAGCCACCGGTCGCTGACGGGGGCCGGATCGGCGACGCCGTCGGTGGCATCCGCTTGAATGGAGGGATGACCGGGGCGCTCGACTCCTTCGCGCCCGCGACGCGGGCGTGGTTCACCGAGTCCTTCCACGAGCCGACGCCCGTGCAGGAGGCGGCGTGGCGCGCGATCGCCGATGGCGAGCACGCGCTCGTGGTCGCGCCCACCGGCTCGGGCAAGACGCTCGCCGCGTTCCTGTCGGCGATCGACCGGCTGCACCACGAGGGCCCGGCCGTCGATGCGACGACGGGCGAGGTGACGACGGGCGTGTCGGCGGAGCACGGCGCGGCGCGCGCCACGCGCGTGCTCTACCTCTCGCCGCTCAAGGCCCTCGGCGTCGACGTCGAGCGGAACCTCCGAGCCCCGCTCGTCGGCATCGCCCGCACGGCAGCGACCCTCGGCGTCGACGTGCCCGAGGTCACGGTCGGCGTCCGCTCGGGCGACACGTCGCCGACCGACCGCCGGGCGCTCGTGAAGCGCCCGCCCGACATCCTCATCACGACGCCCGAGTCGCTGTTCCTGATGCTCACCTCGCAGGCCCGCGAGACGCTCGCAGGCGTCGAGACGGTCATCGTCGACGAGATCCACGCGCTCGCCGGAACGAAGCGCGGAGCGCATCTCGCACTCTCGCTCGAGCGGCTCGACGAGCTGGTCGCCCGGCCCGTCCAACGCATCGGGCTGTCGGCGACCGTCCGGCCGCACGAGGAGGTGGCGCGGTTCCTCGCCGGCACCCGCCCGGTCTCGATCGTCGCGCCGCCGTCGGGCAAGCGGTTCGACCTCCGCGTGACGGTGCCCGTCGACGACCTCGGCGACCTCGCGGGCGAGGCCGGTGGATCCGTATGGCCCCACGTCGAGGAGGCGATCCTCGACGAGGTGCTCGCGCACCGGTCGACCATCGTGTTCGCGAACTCCCGGCGACTCGCCGAGCGTCTGACCGCCCGGCTCAACGAGCTGTGGGTCGAGCGGACGGCGCCCGACGAGGTCGATGCCGTCGCCGACGCCGTCGGCGCCGACGGCGGCACCGACGCGCCGGCCGGGGAGGTCGCGGTCGTGGGGGCCGCCGTCGAAGCCCCGGCCGAGGCATCCGCCGTCGTGCGCACCGCGCCGCCGGCAGCCGCCGGTCGCCGCCCGCCCGCCGAACTGCCCGGCGCGTCCGGCATCACGGCCGGCGCGGAGCCGATCATCGCCCGCTCGCACCACGGGTCGGTGAGCAAGGAGGAGCGCTCGCTCGTCGAGGCCGACCTGAAGGCCGGGCGCCTGAAGTGCGTCGTCGCGACCTCGAGCCTCGAGCTCGGCATCGACATGGGCGCGGTCGACCTCGTGATGCAGGTCGAGTCGCCGCCGTCGGTCGCGAGCGGCCTGCAGCGCATCGGCCGAGCCGGCCACCAGGTCGGCGAGGTGTCGAAGGGCGTGCTCTTCCCGAAGCATCGCGCCGACCTGCTGCACTCCGCGGTGGTCGCCGAGCGCATGGTCGAGGGTGCGATCGAGCCCTTGCGGATCCCGGCGAACCCCCTCGACGTGCTCGCGCAGCAGACGGTCGCCGCATCCGCGATCGACGAGTGGGAGGTCGAGCACTGGTTCGACGTCGTCCGGCGCGCGGCGCCGTTCGGGTCGCTCCCGCGCTCGGCGTTCGACGCGACGCTCGACCTCCTCGCGGGGCGATACCCGTCCGACCGGTTCGGCGAACTGCGGCCGCGCATCGTGTGGGATCGCGACGCCGGCACGATCACGGGCCGGCGCGGAGCGCAGCGACTGGCCGTCACGAGCGGCGGCACCATCCCGGACCGCGGCCTGTTCGGGGTGTTCATGATCGGCGACGCGGGACCGGGCCGACGCGTCGGCGAACTCGACGAGGAGATGGTCTACGAGTCGCGCGTCGGCGACGTCTTCGCGCTCGGTGCGACGAGCTGGCGCATCCAGGAGATCACGCACGACCGCGTGCTCGTCTCCCCGGCGTTCGGCGAGCCGGGTCGCCTGCCGTTCTGGAAGGGCGACGGCATCGGCCGCCCCGCCGAGCTCGGCGCCGCGATCGGCGCGTTCATCGGCGAGCTCGCGGCCGCCGACGAGCCGACCGCGCTGGCCCGCACCGCTGCGGCGGGCCTCGACGGGCGCGCGGGTGCGAACCTCGTGCGCTTCATCGCCGACCAGCGCGAGGCGACGCGCGTCGTCCCCGACGCCGAGCACCTCGTCGTCGAGCGCTTCCGCGACGAGCTCGGCGACTGGCGGATCGTGCTGCACTCGCCGTACGGCATGCGCGTGCACGCCCCGTGGGCGCTCGCCGTCGACGCGCGCGTGCAGGAGCGCCTCGGCGTCGAGGCGCACGCCGTCGCGAGCGACGACGGGATCGTGCTGCGCATCCCGGACGCGGCCGACGAACCCCCCGGAAGCGAGCTGTTCGAATTCGACCCGGAGGAGCTCGCGCAGCTCGCGACCGAGCGCGTCGGCGACTCGGCGCTCTTCGCCTCGCGATTCCGCGAGTGCGCCGCGCGTGCCCTGCTCCTGCCCAGGCAGAACCCGGGGCGCCGCTCGCCGCTCTGGCAGCAGCGGCAGAAGGCGTCGCAGCTGCTCGAGGTCGCACGCGACTACCCGGACTTCCCGGTCGTGCTCGAGGCCGTGCGCGAGTGCCTCCAGGACGTCTACGACCTGCCCGCCCTCACCGCCCTCGCCGAGCGCATCCGCGCCCGCCGGGTCCGGTTCGTCGACGTGGCGACCGAGACCGCCAGCCCGTTCGCGGCGAGCCTGCTGTTCGGCTACGTCGGCGCCTTCATGTACGAGGGCGACGCCCCGCTCGCCGAGCGGCGCGCGGCCGCGCTGTCGCTCGACCCGGGCCTCCTCGCGGAGCTGCTCGGCACGGTCGAGCTGCGCGAGCTGCTCGACCCCGCCGTCGTCGACGAGACCGAGCGGATGCTGCAGCGGCGCCATCCGGACCGACTCGCCCGGGGCGAGGAGGGCGTCGCCGACCTGCTGCGCGAACTCGGACCGCTGACCGGCGCCGAGATCGGCGAGCGGGTCGACGAGGCGACGGACGCCGCGGCATCCGTCACCGCGCTGGTCGCCGCCAGGCGCGTCGCCCGCGTGCGGTTCGCGGGCACCGAATGGATCGCGGCCGTGGAGGACCTCAGCCGGCTCCGGGACGCACTCGGCGTGCCGATCCCGCCCGGCCTGCCCGACGCGTTCGGCGAGGCCGTCCGCGACCCGCTCGGCGACCTGGTCAGCCGATTCGCACGAACGCACGGTCCGTTCACGACGACCGCCGTCGCCGAGCGGTTCGGCATCGGCGCCGCCGTCGCGCACACCGCGCTCGCCCGGCTCGCGGGAGAGCGCCGCCTCGTCGAGGGCGCGTTCCTTCCGCACGGGAGCGGTGCGGAATGGTGCGACGCCGAAGTGCTCCGGCGGCTCCGCCGACGGTCGCTCGCCGCGCTCCGCGAGGAGGTCGAACCGGTCGCGCCGCGCGAGTTCGGCCGGTTCCTGCCGGACTGGCAGCACGTCGGCGGGCGCCTGCGCGGCGTCGACGGCGTCGCCGCCGTGATCGAGCAGCTCGAGGGCGTCAGGATCCCCGCCTCGGCCTGGGAGTCCCTCGTCCTGCCGGCACGCGTCGGCGACTACCGCCCAGAGTTCCTCGACGAGCTCACGGCGAGCGGCGAGGTGCTGTGGGCGGGCCAGGGCGCGCTCGCGGGGGACGACGGCTGGGTGAGCCTCCACCTCGCCGACACCGCCAAGCTCACCATGCCCGCACCGGTCGACCAGCCGCTCGACGCGATCGAGACCGAACTCCTGGCGGTGCTCGGCGGAGGCGGTGCGTACTTCTACCGTCAGCTGGCCGAGTCCGTCGGGGCCACGGAGGACGCGCCGCTGCTCGACGCGCTGTGGCGGCTCGCGTGGGCCGGCCTGGTCACGAACGACACGTTCGCCCCCATCCGAGGACTCCTGACCGGCGGCGGTGCCCACAGGACCCGCGCGACGACGCCGCGCGCGCGCATCCGAGGGCGCGCCGTCTCGCGCCGGGTGCTCGCCCAGGCCGCCGCAGCGGCGGAGGGCGCTCGCTCGCCGCGCGCGGCACCCCCGCGTGCCGCCGGCCGCTGGTCGGTCCTCCCGGTCCCGAGCGACGCCGCGACGCCGCGCGCGCACGCGCTCGGCGAGACACTCCTCGAACGCTACGGCGTCGTGACGCGAGGCTCGGTCGTCGCCGAGGACCACCTCGGCGGCTTCGCGCTCGCGTACCGCACGCTCGCCGGATTCGAGGAGACGGGGCGGGTGCGCCGCGGCTACTTCGTCGACGGCCAGGGCGGCGCGCAGTTCGCCACGAGCGCGGCCGTCGACCGCCTCCGGCAGGCGCCGCAGGGCGGGGCGTTCGCGCTCGCCGCGACCGACCCGGCGAACCCGTTCGGCGGGGCCCTGGACTGGCCCGACCCGACCGTCGAGCTCGCGCATCGCCCCGCCCGCAAGGCCGGCGCCGTCGTCGCGATCGTCGACGGCGAGGCCGCGTTCTACCTCGAGCGCGGCGGCCGCACCGCGCTCGTCTTCACCGACGACGACGCCGTGCTCGCACAGGGCGCCGCTGCGCTCGCCCGTGCGCGCGGCGCGCGGTTCCGCGTCGAGACCGTGAACGGTGCGGGCGTCTTCGGCTCAGCACTCGACGCGCCCCTCCGCGGCGCGGGCTTCCGCGAGACGCCGCAGGGCCTCCGCTTCGAGGCGAGGAGCTGATGCCCGAGGGCGACACCGTCTTCCGCGTGGCGCGCCGGCTCGACGACGCGCTCTCCGGGCGCACCGTGCTCCGCAGCGACATCCGGGTGCCGGCGTTCGCGACGGCCGACCTCTCGGGCGAGACGATCCACTCGGTCGCCAGCCGAGGCAAGCACCTGCTCATGCGCGTCGGCGACGTGGTGCTGCACACGCACCTCAAGATGGAGGGGGAGTGGCGCGTCATCCCACCCGGCCGGCGCTGGCCCCGCCCGGCCCATCGCGCACGCGTGATCATCGAGACGGCGGAAGCGACCGCGGTCGGCTTCGACCTCGGGGTCGTGGAGGTCTTCCCGTCGGCCGAGGAGGCCGATCGGCTCGCGTACCTCGGACCCGACCTGCTCGGTCCCGACTGGGACGCCGCGGAGGCGGCGCGACGCCTCGCCGCCGAGCCCGGGGTGCACGCGGTCGTCGCGCTCGCCGACCAGCGGAACCTCGCGGGGCTCGGCAACGTGCTCGTCAACGAGGTGTGCTTCCTCCGCGGCATCCGCCCGGATCGCCCGATCGGCGACGTCGAGCTCCGCCCGACGATCGATCTCGCGCGCCGGGTCATCGTCGCCAACCGCGATCGCATGGAGCGGACGACCACGGGCGACACGCGACCCGGCCGGCGGCTCTGGGTCTACGGGCGCGCGGGCGAGCCCTGCCGTCGCTGCGGCACGCGCATCGAGCACGGTCGGTTCGGACGCAACGACGTCGAGCTCCGCGACACGTACTGGTGCCCGCACTGCCAGCCCTGACCGCCTGCCCTCGGGCAGGCGGTCATCCCGCCTAGGAGACCGGCCCGGTCCATTTCTCGCCCGGGCCCTTGCCGAGCTCGTCGGGGATCGTCGACGCCTCGCGGAACGCCAGCTGCAGCGACCGGAGCCCGTCGCGGAGCGACCGAGCGTGCATGTCGCTGATCTCGGGTGCGCCGGCGGTGATGAGACCGGCGAGCGCGTTGATGAGCTTGCGGGCCTCGTCGAGATCGGTCTGCGACTCGGGATCGTCGGCGAGCCCGACCTTGACCGCCGCGGCGCTCATGAGGTGCACGGCCGCCGTCGTGATGACCTCGACCGCGGGGACCTCGGCGATGTCGCGGGTCGCGTCGGCGACGGCCTGGTCGGTGCCGGCCTGCGCACCGGTCTCGGGGTGGTCGTGCTCGGGCGCACGCGTGGGCTCGGGCGAAGTGTCGCTCACCGGGGGATTCCTCTGCTAGACTACTGCGGGCTCCGGGGCCAGTCCCCGGTACGAAAGTGGAGAGACTCCCACCCGCGCATACCGCTTCATCAAGGTTACCGGGTCGTTCGCACTCCCCTTCCCCGTTCCGACGGGGGAGGAGCAAGGGTGCCGCATGAGCCCGCGGTGAGATTCCGCGGGGCGTCATCGCGTGGATTTCCGCTCTCGTCTTCGGGCGGCATCCGTCTCCCGAAGGGCTGGAACACCGTTCGAGTAGAGGAGACTCGCATCAGCGATCCGCGTACCAATGACCGTATCCGCGTTCCCGAGGTCCGTCTCGTGGGCCCAGGCGGAGAGCAGGTCGGCGTCGTGAAGATCGAGGTGGCACTGCGGCTCGCGCAGGAGGCCGACCTCGATCTCGTCGAGGTCGCGCCCAACTCCCGTCCGCCGGTCGTCAAGATCATGGACTACGGCAAGTACAAGTACGAGGCTGCGCAGAAGGCGAAGGAAGCCCGGCGCAACCAGGCGAACACGATCCTCAAGGAGGTTCGGTTCCGCCTCAAGATCGACAAGCACGACTACGAGACCAAGATGAAGCGCGCCGTCGGCTTCCTGAAGTCCGGCGACAAGGTCAAGGCCATGATCCTCTTCCGCGGTCGCGAGCAGTCGCGTCCCGAGATGGGCGTCCGCCTGCTGCAGCGCTTCGCGGAGGACGTCGCCGAGTACGGCACCGTCGAGCACAACCCGACCATCGACGGTCGCAACATGGTCATGGTCATCGCGCCCCTCAAGAACAAGTCCGAGGCCAAGGCCGAGGCGAATGCACAGCGTGCTGCGGCGAAGCAGCGCCCGGCGGCGGATGCCGCGGGCGACGGGCCGCAGACGGCCGAGGCCGACGAGGCCTAGGCCAGCACCACACGTCCGCCACCTCGGTGGCGGCAGAACCAAGGAGAGAGACGAGAGATGCCGAAGCAGAAGACCCACTCCGGGTCCAAGAAGCGCTTCAAGGTCACCGGCAGCGGCAAGATCAAGAAGCAGCAGGCCGGTATGCGCCACAACCTCGAGGGCAAGTCCTCGGTGCGCACCCGCCGCCTGAACCAGGACAAGGTCGCCTCGGCGCCCGACACCAAGGTCATCAAGAAGCTGCTCGGTCGCTGAGCGACGAGTCCCGGTAAGGAAGAGACAGAGTCATGGCAAGAGTCAAGCGCGCAGTCAACGCGCACAAGAAGCGTCGGGTCATCCTCGAGCGCGCCGAGGGCTACCGCGGGCAGCGGTCGCGCCTCTACCGCAAGGCGAAGGAGCAGGTCACCCACTCGCTCGTCTACTCGTACAACGATCGCCGCAAGAAGAAGGGCGATTTCCGTCGCCTCTGGATCCAGCGGATCAACGCCGCTGCGCGCCAGAACGGCATCACGTACAACCGCCTCATCCAGGGCCTCGGCCTCGCCGGCATCGAGGTCGACCGTCGCATCCTCGCCGACCTCGCGGTCAACGAGCCGGCGACCTTCGCCGGCCTCGTCGAGGCCGCGAAGAAGGCGCTCCCGAGCGACGTGAACGCTCCGAAGAACGCGGCCTGATCGCCGCTTCGGCCCGAACGGCCCGGCACCCTCGTGGTGCCGGGCCGTTCCGCGTCTCCGGGCGGGGCATGCGCGGGAGCCGGGCCGGCGGGGGCACGGCGCGGGGCGGATGCCGCTGCACGGCGGGGGAGCGGCGGCGCCGCGGCATCCGTCGCTAGGCTGGACGCGTGCTGGAGAACCCGAGGTCGCCCAGGGTGCGGGCCGTCGCGAAGCTCGCGAAGAAGCCCGCGCGCGTCGAGACGGGCATGTTCCTCCTCGAGGGGCCGCAGGCCGTCGCCGAGGCACTGACCTTCCGGCCGCAGCTCGTCGTCGAGCTCTACGCGACGCCGACCGCGCTCGAGCGGTACGCCGACATCGGCGACACGGCGATCGACGCGGGGGTCGACGTCGAGTACGTCACCGAGGAGGTCCTGGGCGCGATGGCCGACACGGTCACGCCGCAGGGGTTCGTGGCCGTCTGCCACCAGTTCCCGACCGCCGTGAAGGACGTGTTCTCGGCGCAGCCGAAGCTCGTCGCGATCCTCGAGGAGGTGCGCGACCCGGGCAATGCGGGCACCATCGTCCGCGCGGCCGACGCGGCCGGCGCCGACGCGGTCGTCTTCACCGGCCGAGCGGTCGACCTCTACAACCCGAAGGTCGTCCGCTCGTCGACGGGATCGATCTTCCACCTCCCCGTCGCCGTCGGGGCCGAGCTCGAGGACGTGCTCGCCCGCGCCCGCGAGGCGGGCCTCACGATCCTGGCCGCCGACGTCAAGGGCGAGGACCTGCTCGAGGCCCGTCGCGACGGCGTCCTGTCGCGGCCGACGGCCTGGCTGTTCGGCAACGAGGCCCGAGGCCTGCCCGACGAGATGCTGACCCTCGCGGACCGGGTCGTCACGGTGCCGATCTACGGGCACGCCGAGTCGATGAACCTCGCGACCGCGGCATCCGTCTGCCTCTACGAGAGCGCCTTCGCCCAGCGCAGTGAGGTAACGGAACGGTAAACCCGCAGTCCGGGCGGTGGCCGCGGACCTCCCCGAGCCCTAGTTTGGGGGATATGCCGGCCGACACCGCTCCTCGTACGTCGAACATCTCGGTCCGTCGGGGCGAGCCCCTCGTCGTGATCGACCACGTCGAGAAGCACTTCGGCGACCTGCACGTGCTGAACGACATCAACACGGTCGTCAACCGAGGCGAGGTCGTGGTCGTGATCGGGCCCTCGGGCTCGGGCAAGTCCACGTTGTGCCGTGCGATCAATCGGCTCGAGACGATCGACTCGGGCACCATCACGATCGACGGCGCCGTCCTCCCCGAGGAGGGCGCGGCACTCGCGAAGCTCCGCGCCGACGTCGGCATGGTCTTCCAGTCGTTCAACCTGTTCGCGCACAAGACCGTGCTCGAGAACGTGACGATCGCGCCGATCAGGGTCAAGCGGATGTCGCGCAAGGAGGCCGATGCGAAGGCCATGGACCTCCTCGAACGGGTCGGCGTCGCCGACCAGGCGAAGAAGATGCCCGCGCAGCTCTCCGGCGGCCAGCAGCAGCGCGTCGCGATCGCCCGATCGCTCGCGATGAACCCCAAGCTCATCCTCATGGACGAGCCGACGAGCGCCCTCGACCCCGAGATGATCAACGAGGTCCTCGACGTGATGGTCGGCCTCGCCGAACAGGGCATGACGATGATCGTCGTCACCCACGAGATGGGCTTCGCCCGCAAGGCCGCCGACCGCGTGCTCTTCATGGCGGACGGCGCCATCGTCGAGGAGGCGACCCCGGCCGAGTTCTTCGACCACCCCAAGACCGATCGCGCGAAGGACTTCCTGTCGAAGATCCTCGCGCACTAGACCTCCGCTGCCACGAGCGGCGGGGACCCGAACGACACGAGAGATGAGGCACGACATGAGACGCAGCAGAATCGCCCTGGTCGCCGCGGCGGCCGCGAGCGCGCTCCTCTTCGCCGGCTGCGCCGGCGATGCAGGGACGCCCGGTGACGACGGCGCCGAGCCGAGCGTCGAGGAGGCGCCCGAGTTCGAGGAGGGCACGACGATGGCCGCGCTCGCCGAGGCGGGCACCGTCACGGTCGGCACCAAGTTCGACCAGCCGCTCTTCGGCCTGGTCGGCCCCGACGGCGTTCCGGTCGGGTTCGACGTCGAGATCGCGAAGATCATCGCCGGCGAGCTCGGCATCGCGCCGGAGGACATCGAGTGGGTCGAGACGGTCTCGGCGAACCGCGAGCCGTTCATCGAGAACGGCCAGGTCGACTTCGTCGTCGCGACGTACACGATCAACGACGCTCGCAAGGAGGTCGTCGACTTCGCCGGGCCGTACTTCGAGGCCGGTCAGTCGATCCTCGTGCTCGCCGACAACGAGGACATCACGAGCGAGGAGGACCTCGTCGGGCAGCCCGTGTGCTCGGTCACCGGCTCGACCCCCGCAGCGAACCTCCGCGACATCGGCGCCGACGTCATCGAGACCGACACCTACAGCAACTGCCTCCAGCCGCTCCGTGAGGGCGAGGCGGTCGCGGTCTCGACCGACAACGTGATCCTGGCCGGCCTGGTCGACCAGAACCCGGGCGAATTCAAGGTCGTCGGCGAGCCGTTCACCGAGGAGCCGTACGGCATCGGCGTCATGCTCGGCGACGACGAGTTCCGTTCGTGGATCAACGACGTCCTCGAGCAGTCCTACGAGGACGGCTCCTACGAGGCGGCGTGGGACGCCACGGCGGGCACGGTGCTCGAGTTCCGCGAGCCGCCGGCAGTCGACCGGTACTGATCCCCACGGAGGTCCGGGCGCCCGCGCGGCGCCCGGACCTCCCGGGTCCGTCGACCCGACCGTACGGAAAGGACGCGCGTGGACGCGATCATCGACAACCTGCCGTTGTACCTGGAGGGATTCGGGACGACGCTGCTGCTCCTGGTGGTCTCCGGGCTCGCTGCGCTCGTGATCGGCACCCTCATCGCGGCGATGCGCATCTCACCGGTGGCGTCGCTGCGCTGGTTCGCGACGGTGTACACCGAGTTCGTGCGCAACACGCCGCTGACCCTCGTCCTCTTCTTCTGCATCTTCGTCCTTCCCCTGCTCGACGTCCGGCTCGACTTCGTGACGCGCGCCATCATCGGGCTGTCGGTGTACACGTCGCCGTTCGTCGCCGAGGCGCTGCGCTCCGGCGTCAACGGAGTCCCGATCGGCCAGGCGGAGGCCGCACGCAGCGTCGGGTTCGGTTTCCGCCAGACCGTCGGCCTCGTCGTGCTGCCGCAGGCCTTCCGCATGACCATCCCGCCGTTGATCAACGTGTTCATCGCGCTCACGAAGAACACCTCGGTCGCAGGCGGCTTCTTCGTCGTCGAGCTCTTCGCCGTGGGCCGCACGGTCGCCAACGCGCGCGGCGACCAGGTGATCCCGGTCCTGCTGGGCGTCGCCGCCTTCTACCTGCTCATCACGGTGCCGCTGGGCCTGCTCGCGGCGCGACTCGAACGACGTTGGGTGGTGCAGCGATGACGAACGTCCTCTTCGATGCCCCGGGTCCCGTCGCCCGGCGCAACTCACTGATCGCCTCGATCGCGGGCGGCATCGCCATCCTCGGCGGGCTCGTGTGGATCTTCTTCACGCTGAACGCACCGCGCGGCGACCTGCCCGGGTACTTCGACCCGTCGCGCTGGGACGTCTTCGCCGACCCCACGGTGTGGCGCTACATCTTCGTCGCGGGCGTCTGGGGCACCCTGCGCGCCGCACTCACGGCCGCGGTCTTCGCGGTCGCGCTCGGCATCGTCTTCTCGCTGCTGCGCAGCGCGCGGACGAGCTGGATCCGCATCCCGACCGCGATCGTGCTCGAGTTCGTGCGCGGCATGCCGGTGCTGCTGATGATGCTGTTCATCCTGCTCGTGCTGAACACCGGCTCGTTCTGGGCGGTCGTGGCCGCACTCACGCTCTACAACGGCGCGCTCATCGGCGAGGCCCTGCGCGCGGGACTCGCGTCGCTGCCGAAGGGGCAGCGCGAGGCGGGTCTCAGCCTGGGGATGCGTCCCATGCAGTCGAAGATGCTGATCGAGTTCCCGCAGGCGTTCCGCCAGATGCTGCCGATCATCATCGCCCAACTCGTCGTGCTCCTGAAGGACACCTCGCTGGGCTACATCGTCGGCTACGTCGAACTGCTGCGCGTGAACATGAACCAGCTCGCGAGCTTCTACGGCAACTACTACCTCTTCTCGTTCTTCATCGTGACGCTCGTGCTGTACCTCGCGATGAACCTGTCACTGTCCTGGATCGCGCGGTGGGTGTCCCGGCGCACCGCGAGCAAGACGGGGCGTCCCACGCCGAACCCGGACGAGGAGAACGAGGAACTGCTGAAGGGGATCGCCAAGGCGAACGCTGAGTCGCGCCAGACGGGCCAGGGCTCGATCTAGCCGACGCGGGGGACCACGCGCCCCGACTAGACTCGACTCTCGTGTCCGAGCCCCTCCAGATCACCGAACCGGCCGTCGCTGCCGCGGTCGACGCGGCCCTCGCCGCGATCGCCGCAGCCGCCGACTCCGCCGCGCTGAAGGCCGTCCGCAGCGAGCACACCGGCGAGAAGTCGACGCTCGCGCGGTTGAACGCCTCACTGCGCTCCGTCCCGAACGACCAGAAGGCCGCCCTCGGCAAGCTCGTCGGTTCCGCCCGCGGCCGGGTGAACCAGGCGTTCGCCTCTCGCGAGGCCGAGATCGTCGCCGCCGAGGCGGAGGCGCAGCTCGCCGCCGAGGCGGTGGACGTCACCGCGCTGCCGTCGCGATTCACGCCCGGCGCGCGGCATCCGCTCGCCCTGCTGCAGGACCGCGTGTGCGACGTCTTCACGGGCATGGGATGGGAGATCGCCGAGGGTCCCGAGGTCGAGAGCGAGTGGTTCAACTTCGACGCACTCAACTTCGACGCCGACCACCCGGCGCGCGCGATGCAGGACACGTTCTTCGTCGACCCGCCCGAGGCGCACCTCGTCATGCGCACGCACACGAGCCCCGTGCAGGTGCGCTCGATGCTCGAGCGCGAGGTCCCCATCTACGTGCTCGCGCCCGGCCGCGTGTACCGCACCGACGAGTTCGACGCCACGCACCTGCCGGTCTTCATGCAGTTCGAGGGCCTCGCCGTCGACAAGGGCCTGACGATGGCGCACCTGCGCGGCACGCTCGACCACTTCGTGAAGTCCATCTTCGGCGACGAGGCGAAGGTGCGTCTGCGCCCGAGCTTCTTCCCGTTCACGGAGCCGTCGGCCGAGCTCGACTTCTGGCACCCGACCTTCAAGGACGGCCCGCGCTGGATCGAGTGGGGCGGCTGCGGCATGGTGCACCCCAACGTGCTCCGCGCCGCGGGCATCGACCCCGAGGTCTACACCGGGTTCGCCTTCGGCATGGGCATCGAGCGCGGGCTCATGCTCCGCAACGACGTCCAGGACATGCGCGACATGGCCGAGGGCGACATCCGCTTCTCCCAGCAGTTCGGAATGGTGGTCTAGGACATGCGAGTGCCTCTCAGCTGGCTCGCCGAGTACGTCGATCTCCCGCCGGGCACGTCGCTCGACGACGTGCACGCCGCGCTCGTGCGCGTCGGGCTCGAGGAGGAGGACGTGCACACGTTCGACCTCCAGGGCCCGATCGTCGTTGGCGAGGTCCTCGAGTTCATCGAGGAGCCGCAGACCAACGGCAAGACCATCCGCTGGTGTCAGGTGCGCGTCGCGCCCGAGGGCGAGCGGGCCGCCGACGGCGGCGACGCCGTGCACGGCATCGTGTGCGGGGCCCGGAACTTCTTCGTCGGCGACAAGGTCGCGGTGACCCTCCCCGGGGCGGTGCTGCCCGGCCCGTTCCCGATCGCGGCTCGGAAGACCTACGGCCACGTCTCCGACGGCATGATCGCCTCGGCTCGCGAGCTCGGGCTCGGCGAGGACCACGACGGCATCCTGCGCCTGTCGACGCTCGGGATCGACGCGCCCGTCGGCACCGACGCGATCGCGCTGCTCGGACTCGACGACGCCGCCGTCGAGATCAACGTCACCCCTGACCGCGGGTACGCGTTCTCGATCCGCGGCGTGGCCCGGGAGTACGCCCACGCGACGGGCGCGGTGTACCGCGACCCCGCCGCGCAGGTGCCGGCGGCGGCGGCATCCGCCGACGCGTTCCCCGTCGAGGTCCGAGACGAGGCGCCGATCCGCGGCCGCGTCGGCGCGAGCGTGTTCGCGACGCGGATCGTGCGCGGCATCGACCCGACCCGGCCGACACCGGCGTGGATGGTCGCGCGGCTGAAGCTCGCCGGCATCCGCTCCCTCTCGCTCCCGGTCGACATCACCAACTACGTGATGCTCGAACTCGGCCAGCCGATCCACGGCTACGACCTGGATGCGCTGCAGGGCGGCATCGTCGTGCGGCGTGCCGCGCCCGGCGAGACCCTCGAGACGCTCGACGGCAAGGTGCGCTCCCTCCACGCCGAGGACCTGCTCATCACCGACGACCGGGGTGCGATCGGACTCGCGGGCGTCATGGGCGGCGCGTCGACCGAGATCGGCGACGCGACGACGAACGTGCTCATCGAGGCGGCGAACTTCGACCCCGTCTCGATCGCCAGGACCGCGCGCCGGCACAAGCTGCCCAGCGAGGCCTCCAAGCGCTTCGAACGGGGCGTCGACCCCGCCGTCGCGGGTGCGGCGGCCGCTCGTGTCGCGCAGCTCCTCGTGGACCTCGCGGGCGGCATCGCCGACGAGCGGGGCTCCCTCATCCACGAGGCACCCGCGCGTGAGGCGATCCACCTGCCGGACGGGTTCGTCACCGGCCTCATCGGCGTCGAGTACACCGCCGAGGAGGTGCACGACGCACTCGCCGAGGTCGGCGGTGTGGTGACGCGCGTGGACGGCGGCGTCGATGTCGTCCCGCCGTCGTGGCGTCCCGACCTCACGGCGAACGTCGACCTGGCGGAGGAGGTCGCGCGCCTGCTCGGCTACGACCGGATCCCGTCCGTGCTGCCCGTCGCCCCGCCCGGCCGCGGCCTCACCCGATCGCAGCGCGCGCGCCGCGGCGTCGCCGACGCGTTGGCCGCCGCAGGCGCGACCGAGGTGCTCGCGTTCCCCTTCGTGACCGCGGCCGAGAACGCCGTGTACGGCTCGGCCGACGGCGCGCCGGTCGCGAGCGTCAGGCTCGCGAACGCGCTCGACGCGACCGTGCCGTTCCTCCGCCGCTCGCTCATCCCGGGCCTCGTCGGGGTGGCGCGTCGCAACCTGTCGCGCGGGTTCACCGACCTCGACGTCTACGAGCTCGGCCTCGTGTTCCTGCCCCGGGCTGATCGCGCCTACGGCTCTGCTGAGCTGCCCATCGGCTGGGAGCGGCCGTCCGACGCCGTCCTCGCCGAGCTCAACGACGGCATCCCGGCACAGCCCCGGCACGTCGCGGTCCTGCTGACCGGCGACGTCCTGCCCAAGCAGCCGGGCCGGGCCGCCGAGCCCGCCGGCATCGCCGATGCGCTCGACGCGGTCCGGCGCATCGCGCACGCCGCGGGCGCGGAGGTCGAGTTCGCGCAGGGCGCCCACCAGGCGATGCACCCCGGCCGGACCGCGGAGGTCCGCGTCGGAGGGCGGCTCGTCGGCTACGCGGGCGAACTGCACCCGAGGCTCACCGCCGAGGCCGACCTGCCTCGCGTGGTCGCCGTCGCCGAGGTCGACCTCGACGCGATCATCGCGCTCGCGAGCGATTCCGTCGAGGCGCAGCCCATCGGCACCCTTCCCGCCGCGACGCAGGACCTCTCGCTCGTCGTCGCGGCCGAGGTGCCCGCCGCGGTCGTCGAGGCCGCCGTGCGCGAGGGTGCGGGGGAGTTGCTCGAGCACCTCCAGCTCGTCGACGACTACCGCGGGCAGGGTGTTCCCGAGGGGTCGAAGAGCCTGACGTTCGCGCTGCGCTTCCGGGCCGGCGACCGCACCCTCACCGCCGCCGAGGCGAGCGACGCGAAGCTCGCGGGGGCCGCGCTCGCAGCGGAGCGGACCGGTGCGGCGATCCGCGAGTAGCGGCATCCGCCGACTCCGACGTCACGAGGGCGCCCCGCCGGTCACCGGCGGGGCGCCCTCGTGCTTCGCGGGCGGGTCCGGCGCGTCGACCCGCGCATCGGACCCTCGCCGCGCCGTCCCGACGGCGGTACCGTTGACCATGGCCGAAGCGAAGACGGTTCCCACTGGGGCCTCGGTGTCGGAGTTCCTCGAGTCGGTCGAGCCCGCGGGTCGCCGCGAGGACGGCTTCGTGCTCCGCGAGCTCTTCGATCGCGTGACCGACACCGACGCCGTCATGTGGGGCCCGTCGATCGTCGGCTACGGCCTGCACCACTACCGGTACGACTCGGGTCACGAGGGCGACACGGCCGTCGTCGGATTCTCGCCCCGGAAGGCCTCGATCTCCCTGTACGGCCTGCAGACCCCGGGCGCCGACGAGCTCATCGATCGGCTGGGCAAGGTGAAGGTCGGGGCCGGATGCCTCTGGGTCGGCCGCCTCTCGACCGTCGATCTCTCCGTGCTCGAGGCGCTCGTCGACCGGGCATGGGTGCGCACGCGCGGCGACGACGTCTGATCGGCCTCGGATCGGGTCATCCGCCGGCCAGCGCCGTCACGCGATTTGCCCCGCACCCGCCCGGGCGGCTAGGGTCACCGCATGTCCACCGCCCGGCCCGCCCCGACCGCACGCGTCCTGCGTGCCGTCGTGCTGCGCGGCCGACGTCGGGGCGAGCGCCGAATCCAGGCGACTCCCGCGGCGGCCTGACCCTGCCGCCCTGGGCGTCGCCGGAGCCGTCATCCCCGATCGTTCAGCCCATAAGGTGGATTCCATGACGTTTACCGTCGCCGTCTCCGGCGCGTCCGGCTATGCGGGCGGGGAGCTGCTGCGCCTCCTCGCCGACCATCCCGAGTTCGACGTGAGGACCGTGACCGCGCACTCGAACGCCGGCCAGCCGCTCACCGCGGTCCAGCCGCACCTGCGCAGCTACACGCACCTCACCCTGAAGGAGACCTCGGCCGAGACCCTCTCCGGCCACGACGTCGTCTTCCTCGCCCTGCCGCACGGCGCGTCGGGTGCGATCGCGGCCGAACTGCCCGCCGAGACCCTCGTGATCGACTGCGGCGCCGACCACCGGCTCGAGGAGGCCGACGATTGGGCGGCGTTCTACGGAGGTGAGTTCCACGGCGCGTGGGAGTACGGCGTGCCCGAACTGCCTCGACTGTCGGGCACGCAGCGCACCAGGCTCGCGCGTACCCGGCGCATCGCCGCGCCCGGCTGCAACGCGTCGACGGTCGCGCTCTCGCTCGCACCCGGCATCCGAGCCGGTGTCATCGAGGACGCCGACCTCGTGTCGGTGCTCGCCGTCGGTCCGTCGGGGGCCGGGCGCGCGCTGAAGGCGCACCTCCTCGGGTCGGAGATCCTCGGCTCCGCGAATCCGTATGCCGTCGGCGGCACGCATCGCCACATCCCCGAGGTCCAGCAGGCACTGCGCTGGGCCGGTGCGGCCGCGCCGACGATCTCCTTCACGCCCGTGATCGTGCCGATGTCTCGCGGCATCCTCGCGACCTCGACCGCGAGGATCGTCCCGGGAACGGACGCCTCGGCGGTGCGGGCCGCCTGGGAGGACGCCTACGCGGCGGAGCGGTTCGTGCAGGTCCTGCCCGAGGGGCAGTTCCCGCGGACTGCCGACGTCCTCGGCGCGAACACGGCGCTCATCGGCCTCGCGGTCGACGAGGCCGCCGGCCGCGTCGTCGTCGTGACCGCCGTCGACAACCTCGTGAAGGGCACCGCCGGCGCCGCCATCCAATCCGCCAACATCGCACTCGGCCTCGCCGAGGCGACCGGCCTCCCCGTGAACGGAGTCGCACCGTGAGCGTGACCGCACCCCAGGGATTCGACGCCGCCGGCATCGCGGCCGGCATCAAGCGCTCCGGCGCCCTCGACCTCGCCGTCATCGTGAACCGCGGCCCGCTGCAGGCGGGCGCCGCCGTCTTCACGTCGAACCGGGCGAAGGCGAACCCGATCCTGTGGTCCGAGCAGGTCGTGCAGGACGGCACGGTCGCCGCGATCGTCCTGAACTCCGGTGGCGCGAACTGCTTCACCGGGCCCGAGGGGTTCCAGGTCACGCACCGTACGGCGGAGGCTGCGGCATCCGCGCTCGGCGTCTCGGCGGGCGACGTGGTGGTCTGCTCGACGGGCCTCATCGGCGACCAGCTCGACGGCGAGGTGCTCGAGGAGGGCGTGCTCTCGGCGACGAGCCGCCTCGCCGGCGACGAGGCCGCCGGCGCCGACGCGGCGCGCGCGATCATGACGACGGACTCGAGGCCGAAGGCGGTCGAGGTCGTCGTCGACGGATGGCGCATCGGCGGCATGGCGAAGGGCGCGGGCATGCTCGCGCCGGGCCTCGCGACCATGCTCGTCGTGCTCACGACCGACGCGGTCGTCGACGCGGCGGGCCTCGACGCGGCGCTCCGGTGGGCGACGCGCGTGACGTTCGACCGGCTCGACTCCGACGGCTGCATGTCGACGAACGACCAGGTCACGCTGCTCGCGTCCGGGGCCTCGGGCGTCGAGCCCGACCCCGAGACGTTCACCGAGGCGCTGACGACCGCGTGCCGCGACCTCGCCCTGCAGCTGCAGGCCGACGCCGAGGGCGCGAGCCACGACATCGCGATCGAGGTCCGCGGCGCCGTCACCGAGGACGACGCCGTCGAGGTGGGGCGCTCGATCGCCCGGAACAACCTCTTCAAGGCCGCGATCTTCGGCAACGACCCGAACTGGGGCCGCGTGCTCGCGGCGATCGGCACGACGTCGGCGCCGTTCGATCCCTACCTCGTCGACGTCACGATGAACGGCGTCCGCGTCTGCCACGCGGGCCGACCCGACCGCCCGCGCGAGGACGTGGACCTCACGCCGCGCGCGACGAGCGTGCTCGTCGAGCTGCACGCGGGAGAGGCATCCGCCACGATCTGGACCAACGACCTCACGCACGACTACGTGCACGAGAACAGCGCGTACTCGAGTTGAGCATGAGCGAGGAGCAGATGACGTCCGACCCAGGCGCGTCCGATACGACCGCGACCGGCGACGTGCGCGGTGACGCGGCGACGGCCGCGCGCAAGGCCGGGACCCTGATCGAGGCACTGCCGTGGTTGAAGCGGTTCCACGGCGAGACGATCGTGGTGAAGTTCGGCGGCAACGCCATGGTGAGCCCCGAGCTGCAGCGCGCCTTCGCGGAGGACATGGTGTACCTGCGCTACGCCGGCATCCGACCGGTCGTCGTGCACGGCGGCGGACCGCAGATCTCGTCGATGCTCGACCGCCTCGGCATCCCGAGCGAGTTCCGCGGCGGCTATCGCGTGACGACGCCCGAGACGATGGACGTCGTCCGGATGGTGCTGTCGGGGCAGGTGAACCGCGAGCTGGTGAGCCTCATCAACGAGCACGGGCCGCTCGCGGCCGGCCTCTCCGGGGAGGACGCGGGGTTGTTCCGCGGCCGCCGCCGCGGTGCGGTCGTCGACGGCGTCGAGGTCGACCTCGGGCTCGTCGGCGACGTCGTCGAGGTCGATCCGGAGGCCGTGCACGCGCAGGTCGACGCGGGCCGCATCCCGGTCGTGTCGTCGATCGCGCCCGACCTCGACCAGCCCGGGCAATCGCTCAACGTGAACGCCGACTCGGCCGCGGCGTCGCTCGCGGTCGCGCTGGGCGCGGCGAAGCTCGTCATCCTCACCGACGTCGCGGGGCTGTACCGCGACTGGCCCAACCGCGACTCGCTCGTCTCCGAGATCGACGTGCCCGAGCTCGAGGCGCTGCTGCCGTCGCTCGAGTCGGGCATGATCCCGAAGATGACGGCGTGCCTCGAGGCGGTCGAGGGCGGCGTGCCGAAGGCCGCGATCATCGACGGCCGGGTCCCGCACTCGATCCTGCTCGAGATCTTCACGCAGCAGGGCATCGGCACCGAGGTCGTCCGTGGCGTGACGGATGCCGCGGGGGTGACCCCGTGACGGACGCCGACGACTGGCGCGAGCACTACTCGCGTCGCATGATGAAGACGCTCGGGATGCCCCTCGCGAAGCTCGAGCGCGGTGAGGGCGCCTGGGTGCAGGACGAGGCGGGCACCTGGTACCTCGACTTCCTCGCCGGCATCGCGGTGAACTCCCTCGGCCACGCGCACCCCGTGTTCGTCGAGGCCGTGTCGCAGCAGGCGGCGAAGCTCGCGCACGTGTCGAACTACTTCGCGACCGAGCCGGCGCTCGCGCTCGCCGATCGGCTCACGCGCCTCTCCGGGGCGGGCGAGTCCGGCCGCGTGTGGTTCGGCAACTCCGGTGCCGAGGCGAACGAGGCCGCGTTCAAGCTCGCACGACTCAACAACTCGGGCGGTGCCCGCACGCGGGTCCTCGCCCTGGTCGACGCCTTCCACGGGCGGACGATGGGGTCGCTCGCGCTGACCGGCAAGCCCGCGATGCGCGACGCGTTCGAGCCGCTCCCGGGCGGCGTCACGCACATCCCCTCGACGATCGAGGCGCTCGAGGCCGAACTCGACGAGTCCGTCGCGGCACTGGTCCTCGAACCCATCAAGGGCGAGGCGGGTGTGCTCGAACTGCCCGACGGCTACCTGCAGGCCGCGCGCGATCTCACGCGCCGGCACGGCGCGCTCCTCATCATCGACGAGGTGCAGACCGGCGCAGGCCGCACGGGTGAGTGGTTCGCCTTCCAGCACGCCGGGATCCTGCCCGACGCCATCACGGTCGCGAAGGGCATGGGCGGGGGAATCCCGATCGGCGGACTCGTGACGTTCGGCCATGCGTCCGACCTGTTCTCACGAGGCCAGCACGGCTCCACCTACGGCGGCAATCCGCTCTCCACGGCCGTCGCGAACGCCGTGCTCTCCGAGATCGAGCGCGCCGGTCTCGTCGAGAACGCCGCGCGCCGCGGTGCCGAGCTCCGGGAGCGCGTGCTCGGCCTCGGCTCGCCGCTCGTCGCGGGAATGCGCGGCCGCGGGCTGCTCGCGGGCGTCGCGCTCACCGAACCGGTCGCATCCGAGCTCTCCGGCGCGGCGATGCGGGCCGGCCTCATCGTCAACGCCGCGAACGACTCGACCATCCGGATCGCACCGCCGCTCATCATCGGCGACGCCGAGCTCGACGAGTTCGCCGTGCGCTTCGGCCGAGCACTCGACGCCGTCGCCGCGGCGCGCTGACCCCGACGTCCCAGACCACCCGAAGACCACCCCGCTCGCCACGTGCAGAACGGAGCATCCATGACCCGCCACTTCCTCCGCGACGACGACATCACGCCCGCGGAGCAGTCCGAGATCCTCGACCTCGCGGTGCGCCTCAAGGCCGACCGCTGGGCGGAGACGCCGCTCGCCGGCCCGCAGACCGTCGCCGTCATCTTCGACAAGTCCTCGACGCGCACGCGCGTGTCGTTCGCCGTCGGCATCGCCGACCTCGGCGGCTCGCCGCTCATCATCTCGACCGCGAACAGCCAGCTCGGCGGCAAGGAGACGCCGTCCGACACGGCGCGTGTGCTCGAGCGGATGGTGTCCGCCATCGTCTGGCGCACCTACGCGCAGTCCGGCCTCGACGAGATGGCCGAGGGCACCACGGTCCCGGTCGTGAACGCGCTGTCCGACGACTTCCACCCGTGCCAGCTGCTCGCCGACCTGCTCACCATCCGCGAGCACAAGGGCGAGCTCGCCGGGCTCACGGTGGCCTTCCTCGGTGACGGCGCGTCGAACATGGCCCAGTCGTACGTGCTCGCGGGCGCGACGGCGGGCATGCACGTGCGCGTCGCGTCGCCCGAGGAGTTCGCGCCCGCGGCATCCGTCGTCGCCGACGCCGACCGCATCGCCGCCGTCACCGGCGGATCGGTCGTGCTGCACACCGACGCCGCCGAGGCGGCGGCCGGCGCCGACGTGATCGTCACCGACACCTGGGTGTCGATGGGCAAGGAGGACGAGAAGGCGCACCGGGTCGCGACGTTCGGGGCCTACACGGTCGACGCCGAGCTGATGTCGCTCGCGAAGCCCGACGCCGTCTTCATGCACTGCCTGCCCGCCGACCGCGGCTACGAGGTGAGCGCCGACGTCATCGACGGCCCGCAGTCGATCATCTGGGACGAGGCGGAGAACCGGCTGCACGCGCAGAAGGCGCTGCTCGTCTGGCTCCTCGCCGGGAAGGACGCGTGAGCATGTCGGAGCAGCACGGCACCAACGAGGGCTCCCTCTGGGGCGCCCGGTTCGCGGGCGGACCGTCGCCCGAGCTGCAGCGCCTGTCGAAGTCGACGCACTTCGACTGGCAGCTCGCCCACTACGACCTCGCCGGGTCGCGCGCGCACGCCCGCGCGCTCGCCGCGGCGGGGTACCTCGAGGCCGACGAACTCGAGCGGATGGTCGCGGGCCTCGACGCGCTCGAGCAGCGGGTGGTCGACGGGGAGCTCGTCGCTGCCGACTCCGACGAGGACGTGCACGGCGCGCTCGAGGCCGCCCTCATCTCCGAGGTCGGACCCGAACTCGGCGGCAAGCTGCGCGCGGGTCGCAGTCGCAACGACCAGATCGCCACGCTCGTGCGCCTCTACCTGAAGGACCACGCCGTCACGATCGGGCGCATGCTCGTCCACCTCATCGACGCGCTCTCCGCGCAGGCCGACGCGCACCGCACCGCGATCATGCCCGGGCGCACGCACCTGCAGCACGCGCAGCCCGTGCTGCTCGCGCACCACCTGCTCGCGCACGGCTGGGCGCTCTCGCGCGATCTCGAGCGGCTGGTCGACTGGATGAAGCGGGCGGACGTCTCGCCGTACGGCGGCGGCGCGCTCGCCGGCTCGACGCTCGGGCTCGACGCGGCATCCGTCGCCCGCGACCTCGGGCTCGCGAGCCCGGCCGAGAACTCGATCGACGGCACCGCGAGTCGCGATGTCGTCGCTGAGTTCGCGTTCGTCGCCGCGATGATCGGCATCGACCTCTCGCGCATCTCGGAGGAGGTCATCCTCTGGAACACGCGCGAGTTCGGCTTCGTCACGCTCGACGACGCCTACTCGACGGGGTCGTCGATCATGCCGCAGAAGAAGAACCCCGACATCGCCGAGCTCGCGCGCGGCAAGTCGGGTCGGCTCGTCGGCAACCTCACGGGGCTGCTGGCGACGCTCAAGGCGCTGCCCCTCGCGTACAACCGCGACCTCCAGGAGGACAAGGAGCCCGTCTTCGACTCGGTCGAGACGCTCGAGGTGCTCCTCCCCGCCTTCACGGGGATGATCGCGACCCTGACGTTCCACACCGACCGCATGGCCGAGCTCGCGCCGGCGGGCTTCTCGCTCGCGACGGACGTCGCCGAGTGGCTCGTGAAGCGGCGGGTGCCGTTCCGCGACGCGCATGAGATCACCGGTTCGCTCGTGCGATACGCCGAGACGCACGGGCTCGACCTGCATGACGTCGACGACGAGGCGCTCGCGTCGATCTCGGCGCACCTCGTCCCCGAGGTGCGCGAGGTGCTGACCATCGAGGGTTCGGTCGCGAGCCGTGACGGCATCGGCGGTACCGCGCCGGCGCGCGTCGACGGCCAGTTCGCGTCGCTCGCCGACCGGGTGCGGCACCTCGTGTCGGTCCTCCCCGGCGGGGACGACTGAGCCGCGATCCGGCGATGGGCGCGGGCGAGCGGATGCCGCGACCGGCGTCGCACGTCGAGCTCGTGCGACCGGATCGCGCGTGGTTCCGGCGCGACCCCGTCGAGCTCGCGCCGCTGCTCCTCGGCGCGGTGCTCGCCTACGACTCCGAGGCGGGGCGCGTCGCCGTCCGCCTCTCCGAGGTCGAGGCCTACCGTGGGGTCGGCGTCGATCCGGGGTCGCACGCGTTCCGCGGGCGGACCCCCCGCAATGCCGTGATGTTCGGCGACGGCGGGCATCTCTACGCGTACTTCACCTACGGCATGCACGTGTGCCTCAACGTCGTGGCCGGTGCCCCGGGCACGTCGGCGGGCATCCTCCTGCGCGGGGGGACCGTCGCGGACGGACTCGACCTGGCGCGGTCGCGGCGCTCGCGCTCCACGGACCGCGACCTCGCGCGTGGACCGGCGCGCCTCGCGCAGGCGCTCGGCGTGCCGCTCGCGGCGAACGGCTCGGATCTGCTGGCGCCGCCGTTCTCGCTCGAGGTCCGTGTCGGCCCGCTCGCGCATGCGACCGGCCCGCGCACCGGCATCAGCGGCGCGGGCGGCGCCGCGTCGTACCCGTGGCGGTTCTGGCTGCCGGGGGATCCGGGCGTCTCGGTCTACCGGCGGCATCCGAAGTCGCACTGACCCGGCAGCCGCCCGGATGGCGGCGGCCGTGCCCCCGCCGCGCCGCTCAGCGGATCGCGAGGTGCACGGCGAGGGCTGCGGCGCACGCCCAGATGAGGCTGGCGAACGTGCCGATGATGAAGCGCTCCCGCGCCTCGGGCGCCTCGAGTTCGGTGAACCGCCCCACGCCCTTGACCGCCACGACGATCGCGAGCCCTTCGGGGAAGCCCGCGATGATGGTGCCCGCCGAGGCCAGCCGTTCGAGCACGCCGATCGTGAGGCCGCCGCGAAGGACCTCGCGCCGGGCCGGCGCGATGCCGGGCCGGGCCGGCTCGTCCGATCGAACCGCGACGAGGATGCCGCCGTGCGCGCCGGGCGGCGTGCTCGAGCCCATCGCGAGCTGCAGCGCGGTCGCCGCGGCGGGGCTGCCGCCGAAGACCGCGACGACCATGCCGAGCAGGCCCACGAGCGGCGCGGCGACCATGGGCACGTCGTCGGGCACGGTCGAGGCCGCGACGATCGCGAGTGCGAGTGCGCCGGCCGCCGGCCAGAGGTGGATGGGCCTGGGGCGGAGGTAGGCCAGGACGGAGAGCACCGCCGACGCGCCGAGCGCGACGACGATCACCGCCCATCCGATGGCCGACATCGCACCGACGACGTTCACGGGTCCTCCGCTCTCCCGGATCCGGGGCCGGGTTCGGGTCCGGGCGTTCGGGTCCCGGTCGGGGTCGAGCATATCGACGGCCTCGGTCACCGCCGAGGACCGCACCGCGAGTCCGCGCTCGCCGCCTCGATGGTCGTGACGTCCGAACCCTTCAGGGTCGATGACGTCCGTCGGAGCCCTCAGGCATCCGGCTCCTCGTCCGGTGCCTCGCTCGCCTCCGCATCGCGGTCTCCGAGCGAGGCGATCAGCCGGACGACGGCCGGGCGCGCATCGTCGTCGGCGGACCACATGGCGGTCCGGAGGCGCTGGCTGACCGCGGCATCCGAGATCCCGAGCAGCTCGGCCGCGTGCTTCTGGGACCGACCCGAACGCACGAGGTCGACCGCCTCCCAGCCCTGCGGGGTCCGACGGTCGCGGAGGAGCAGGAGCAGTCGGACGATCGCCTCGACCTCGTTCGCCGGGAGCAACCCCCTCTCGTCGCCGTCCGTCCGGAGCGCGAAGCGCGCCTCTGCGCGCTTCGCGGCCTCGACCGCTTCGCGCGCCGCGAAGAACGCGCCGCCGGTCGCCTTGCGGACGGCGTCGGGGAGCGGCTCGCGCACGTCGCCGATTCCGAGTCCGATGCTCCAGTGCCCGTCGCGCGCGAGGTGCAGCACGAGGTCGGCGGCGGCCTCGGCCTCGCCGGTGAGCGCCTGCAGCTCGTCGCCGGCGGTCTGGTCGACGGGCAGGTCCAGGCGGTCGCCGAAGCGCTCCTGGAGCTCCTGCTGCATCGCGGCCGAGCGGTCGACGTCCGCGCGGCTGCCGACCTGGTCGGCGGTGACGACGTACATCGGCGCCCTCCGTCTCAAGTGTGGAGCCTTGACTGGCTGGCATTAAGTATAGAGACTTCAAGCGGCATGATCAAGCCTCTCGACTTCACCGGGTGCAGGGCTTCGCCGCTGCTACCCTTGCAGTCGTGTCCGACCCCGCGATCCTCGCCACGCAGCAGAACGACCCCTCGTTCGACGACGTCTGGGAGGAGCTCCGCTGGCGCGGACTCGTCCACGTCTCGACCGACGAGGCGGCACTCAAGCGACTCCTCGCAGGCGAGCCGATCACCTACTACTGCGGCTTCGACCCGACCGCGCCGAGCCTGCACCTGGGGAACCTGGTCCAGATCCTCACGCTCCGCCGCCTGCAGCTCGCCGGTCACAAGCCGCTCGGCCTCGTCGGCGGCTCCACCGGCCTCATCGGCGATCCTCGCCCGACGGCCGAGCGCACGCTGAACACGAAGGAGACGGTCGCCGAATGGGTCGGCCGGCTCGACGAGCAGGTGCGACGCTTCCTCTCCGCAGAGGGCGAGAACGCCGTACGGATGGTCAACAACCTCGACTGGACCGCCGGGCTCTCCGCGATCGACTTCCTCCGCGACATCGGCAAGCACTACCGCGTCGGGACGATGCTCAAGAAGGACGCGGTCGCCTCGCGCCTCAACTCCGACGCCGGGATCAGCTACACCGAGTTCAGCTACCAGATCCTCCAGGGCTTCGACTACCTCGAGCTCTACCGCCAGTACGGCTGCGTCCTGCAGACCGGCGGCAGCGACCAGTGGGGCAACCTGACGAGCGGCACCGACCTCATCCACCGCGTGGAGGGCGTGCACGTGCACGCGATCGGCACGCCGCTGATCACCAACTCCGACGGCACGAAGTTCGGCAAGAGCGAGGGCAACGCGATCTGGCTGGACGCCGACATGTGCAGCCCGTACCGCTTCTACCAGTTCTGGCTCAACACCGACGACTCCGACGTGATCGACCGTCTCAAGGTCTTCACGTTCCTCAGTCGCGACCGCATCGAGGAACTGGCCGAGAAGGTCGCCACCGAGCCCTTCCGGCGCGAGGCGCAGCGAGTGCTCGCGCACGAGGTCACGACCCTGGTGCACGGTGCCGATGCCACGGCCTCCGTCGTCGCCGCCTCGCAGGCGCTGTTCGGGCAGGGCGACCTCGCCGGCCTCGACCGCGGCACGCTCGAGGCCGCGCTCCGCGAGCTGCCCCACACCGAGACCGGGGCGGATGCCACGGTCGTGCAGGTGCTCGTCGACACCGGACTCGTCGCGAGCCTCAGCGAGGGTCGCCGGGCGATCGCCCAGGGCGGAGTCTCGATCGACAACGTGCGCGTCGAGGACGACGCGGCGCTCATCGGCGGCCGCGTCGACGCAGGCGGCATGGCCGTCCTCCGTCGCGGCAAGAAGACGCTCGCGGGCGTGTTCGTCCGGTAGGCGCCCATGACTCGCGAGGCGGCTGATCGGCTCCTCGCACGAGTCCGCGCGGAGCTCGGGCTCGATCCCGCCGCGTTCGCGACGCTCGCGCCGCTGCCCGACGTGCCGCTGCCCGCGCGCCTCGACGTGTCCGCGTTGGCCGCGGCATCCGTCGCCGCTGCGAGCGTCGCCGCGTGGTCGGAGGATGCCGCCCCCGGATCCATCCGCCTCGACGGAGCCCGCATCGCGACGGCCTTCCAGAGCGAGCGCGTCGCCCGATTCGACGGCGAGGCGCCCCGGGTGTGGTCGCCGCTCTCCGGGTTCCGGCGAGCACGCGACGGCTGGGTGCGCACGCACGGCAACTACCCGCATCACGCCCGCGCGCTGCAGCGGGTGCTCGCGCTCGACGGCGGGGCCGACGACGCGGCGATCGGGGCCGCCGTCGCCCGGTGGTCGGCCGTCGAGCTCGCCGACGCGGTGACCAGGGAGGGCGGCATGTGCGTCGCCGTCGCGGGCGAGGATCCGCGCGTGGACGACGAGCTCAGGCGGCATCCGCTCGTCGACGTGGTCCGGCTCGGCGAGGCCGAGGCATCCGGTGTGCTCGCGGTCGATGCGGAGCGGCCGCTCGCGGGCGCCCGCGTGCTCGACCTCACGCGCGTGATCGCCGGGCCCGTCGCCACGCGCACCCTCGCACTGCTCGGCGCCGACGTGCTGCGCATCGATCCGCCGGTGCCGGCCGAGCTCGGCTGGCAGCATCTCGACAGCGGACCGGGCAAGCGGTCGGCGCTGCTCGACCTCCGCACCGAGGGCGGCGCCGCGCGGTTCGACGAACTGCTCGCGGGCGCCGATGCGATCGTCCTCGGCTACCGGCCGGCGTCGCTCGCGCGCCTCGGCCTCGATCCGGAGAGCCTCGCCGCCCGACGTCCGGGCCTGGTCGTCGGGCAACTCGCCGCCTGGGGGTTCGGCGGAACGACGGGGGAGCGGGGCGGATTCGACAGCCTCGTCCAGGCGTCCTCGGGCATCGCGCTCGTCGAGGGCGGGCCGGACGCGCCCGGCGCGCTGCCGGCCCAGGCGCTCGATCACGCGACGGGTTACCTCATCGCCGCGGCGATGGTCGCGCTGCTCCGGCGGCGCTCGACCGTCGGCGGCTCCTGGCTCGCACGCATGTCGCTGCGCCGCACGGCCGCGGAGCTGCTCGGCCTGCCGCGACGTGCCGAAGCGGACGGGGTCGGGCTCGACGATGCGACCCGCGAGTCGCACGCCGTGACCCTGTCCGGGCCCGCGGGGGAGCAGCGCATCGCCCGCCCTGCCATCGCCGCCCCGCGACGTGCCGTGGAGTGGCCGTCGGCGCCGCATGAGTGGGGCTCGGACCGGCCGTCCTGGGCGGGATGAGGCGCGACACGCCCGGGATGCGAGGCCGAGTTGCGGCACCTCGCTGATCTCCGTAAAGTATTCATTCGTTGCCCCACAGGAGCGAGTGAAGCGAGAAGCTTCGCCTCCTCAAGCGGCACGATCCCGAACCCCTGATCCTCACCGAGGATCCCGGGTTCGAAGCGTCCGAACCGGTCCCTCGGGATCGCCGGATGAATGACGAACATCGCTTCGGATGATCGGCTCGCGTGCGGGTCCGTGAAACCGGGTGCGTCCGTTCCTTGAGAACTCAACAGCGTGCACTATGTTCAATGCCAATTTATTTGAA
>NZ_WKJD01000005.1 GCF_009674665.1 Agromyces kandeliae | reverse complement strand
GACGACACGCCGCAGGCCGGCCCTCGACACGCCGGACGCGAGCCGGAAGTTCCTCCCGACCGCGGGCGGGCCGGCCCCGGCAGGCAGGCCCGGGCCGGCCCGGCCGGGCCGGGGCGGGCGAGCCCCGGCGGGCGGCCCGGCACGACGAGCGGCGGGGTCGTCGCCGGCAAGTCGCGTCGGGCGAGCGCGTCAACCGAGACACGACGAGGGGCGGATGCCACGTGGCATCCGCCCCTCGCCGTCTCAGGAGGAACTGCGGGTCAGTGCCCGCCCGACCGACGCTTGTTGTACACGTCGAACGCCACCGCGAGCAGCAGCACGAGGCCCTTCACGGCCTGCTGCCACTCGATGCCGATGCCCATGATCGACATGCCGTTGTTCAGGACACCGATGATCAGACCACCGATGATCGCTCCGCCGATCGTGCCGACGCCGCCCTGGACGGCCGCGCCACCGATGAACGCCGCCGAGATCGCCTCGAGCTCGAAGCCGTCACCGGCCTTCGGTCCCGCGAGGTTCAGGCGCGCGGTGAAGATGAGACCGGCGAGCGCCGCCAGGAAGCCCATGTTCACGAACAGCCAGAAGTCGACGCGGCGGGTCTTGATGCCCGACAGCTCGGCCGCGTGGCGGTTGCCGCCGATCGCGTAGATGTGACGGCCGAACACGGTGCGGTTCATCACGACGCTGTACACGAGCACCAGCACGCCGAGGATGATCAGCGTCACCGGGATGCCCTTGTACGACGCGAGCGCGTAGGCGAAGAACCCGATCGCCGCCGAGATCAGCACGAGCTTGGTGATGAACCACGCCAGCGGCTCGACGTCCTGGCCGTACTTCACGCGGCCGCGGCGGCTGCGCACCTGCTGCACGACGAGGATGACGATCGCGAGGGCGCCGACGCCGAGCGTCAGCGGATCGAGCTCGAACTCGCCGAACACGTTCGAGAGGAAGCCGTTGCCGAGCGCGCGGTACTCGGTCGGGAACGAGCCGATGTTCGCGTTGCCGAGCACCACGAGCGCGAGGCCGCGGAAGATGAGCATGCCGGCCAACGTCACGATGAACGCCGGGATGCCGACGTAGGCGATCCAGAAGCCCTGCCAGACGCCGACGAGGGCGCCGATGCCGAGCGAGAGGATCACGGCCAGCCACCACGGCAGGCCCCATTGCACCGCGAACACGCCCGAACAGGCGCCGACGAACGCCGCCACGGATCCGACCGAGAGGTCGATGTGGCCGGCGATGATGACCATCACCATGCCGATCGCGAGGACGAGGATGTAGCCGTTCTGGACGACGAGGTTCGAGATGTTCTGCGGCCGCAGCAGGATGCCGTCGGTGAGGAAGGCGAACAGCACGACCACCGCGACGAGCGCGATGAAGATGCCGTTGCGGCCGAGGTCGCTGAGCACGTGGCTCAGTCGCTCGGTGAACTTGTTGTCGACGGGGTTGATGTTGCTGCCCGCCGCGTGGGTCTCCTCGGTTGCGGGAGGGTTCGGATTCGACATGGTGTCTCCTGGGGGTGTTCCGTCAGCCGCGGGCTAGCGGGGCTTTTCCATGGTCATGAGCTTGAGCATCGACTCGGGCGTGGCCTCCTCGACGGGAAGCTCGCCGGTGATGCGACCCTCCGAGAGGGCGTAGACGCGATCGCAGATGCCGAGGAGTTCGGGCAGCTCCGACGAGATCACGATGATGCCCTTCCCGGCGGCGGCCAGGCGGTTGATGATCGTGTAGATCTCGTACTTCGCCCCGACGTCGATGCCGCGCGTGGGCTCGTCGAGGATCAGCACGTCGGGGTCGGAGTAGATCCACTTCGAGAGCACGACCTTCTGCTGGTTGCCGCCCGAGAGCTTGCCGGTCTTCACCAGGACGCTCGGCGCCTTGATGTTCATCGACGTGCGGTACTCGTTGGCGACCGCGTACTCCTCGTTGTCGTGCACGAGGCCGTACTTCTCGAGCTTCTTCAGCGACGCCATCGAGATGTTCCGCTTGATGTCCTCGATGAGGTTCAGGCCGTAGGTCTTGCGGTCCTCGGTGGCGTAGGCGATGCCGTTCGAGATCGCCTCGGCGACCGTGCGGGTCTTGATCTCCTTGCCGCGGAGGAAGACCTTGCCGGAGATGCGCGAACCGTAGGAGTGGCCGAACAGGCTCATCGCGAACTCGGTGCGACCAGCGCCCATGAGGCCGGCGATGCCGACGATCTCGCCGGCGCGCACGTGCAGGTTGACGTTGTCGACGACGACCCGGTTCGAGTCCTGCGGATGGTGCGCGGTCCAGTCCTCGACGCGGAGCAGCTCCTCACCGAGGTTCGGCGTGTGGTCGGGGTAGCGGTGCTCGAGGTCGCGACCCACCATGTCCTTGATGATGCGGTCCTCGGTGACGTCCTGCTTCGCGATCGTCTCGATCGTCTTGCCGTCGCGGATGACCGTGACGGTGTCGGCGACCTTCTTGATCTCGTTCAGCTTGTGGCTGATGATGATCGACGTGATGCCCTGGCCCTTGAGGTGCAGGATCAGGTCGAGCAGGTGGTCGGAGTCCTCGTCGTTGAGCGCGGCGGTGGGCTCGTCGAGGATCAGGAGCTTGACGCGCTTCGAGAGGGCCTTCGCGATCTCGACGAGCTGCTGCTTGCCGACGCCGATCTCGCGGATCTTGGTCGTCGGGTTCTCCTTCAGGCCGACCCGTGCGAGCAGCTTCGACGCCTCGAAGTTCGTCTGGTTCCAGTCGATGAGACCGCCGGCGCCCTTCTGCTCGTTGTTGAGGAAGATGTTCTCGGCGATCGAGAGGTACGGGCTGAGGGCGAGCTCCTGGTGGATGATCACGATGCCCTTGGCCTCGGAGTCGGTGAGGTCCCTGAACTCGACCTCCTCGCCCTCGAAGACGATCGCGCCGTCGTAGGTGCCGTGCGGGTAGACGCCCGACAGCACCTTCATCAGCGTCGACTTGCCTGCGCCGTTCTCGCCGCAGATCGCGTGGACCTCGCCTCGCTCCACGCCCAGGTTGACGTTCGCGAGCGCCTTGACGCCGGGGAACGTCTTCGTGATGCCGCGCATCTCGAGAATGTGATTGGTCATCCCTTGCTCCTGCTCCATTGCCGGTGTGGGGCCGGCCGAGTGGCGGATGCCGCGGCCGGGACCTGAGGCGAGAGTACTCCCGTCGCAGGTCCCGACACGCGGTGCGTCATCCGTTCGGGATCAGCGGCTGGTTCAGCCGTTGATCTCCTCTTCGGTCCAGTAGCCGGAGTCGACCAGGACCTCGGTGATGTTGTCGGCGACGACGATCTCCGACTCGAGGAGGTACGACGGCACGACCTTCACGCCGTTGTCGTAGTCGCTCGTGTTGTTGACCTCGGGCTCCTCGCCGTTCAGCAGGGCGGTCGCCATGTCGACGGCCACGGCCGCGAGGTTGCGGGTGTCCTTGAAGATGGTCGAGTACTGCTCACCGGCGATGATCGCCTTGACCGAGTCGAGCTCGGCGTCCTGGCCGGAGATGATCGGCCACTCGTCGCCGACCGAGTAGCCGGCGTCGGTGAGGGCCGAGATGATGCCGCGCGAGAGGCCGTCGTACGGCGAGAGCACCGCGTCGACGGTGGAGCCGTCGGAGTACGTCGAGACGAGGATGTCCTCCATGCGGCTCTGCGCGACCTCGCCGTCCCAGCGGAGGGTGGCGGCCTGCTCGAACTCGGTCTGGCCCGACTTCACGACGAGGGTGCCCTCGTCGATGTAGGGCTGGAGCGTGTCGATGGCGCCGTTCCAGAAGAACGTGGCGTTGTTGTCGTCGGGCGAGCCGGCGAACAGCTCGATGTTGAACGGTCCCTCCGGCGCGTCGGCGGCCTCGGCGCCCTCGAGGTCCGTGAGGCCGAGGCCCGCGAGGAGCGAGGTGGCCTGCTGGACACCCACGATGTAGTTGTCGAACGACGCGTAGTAGTCGACGTTCTCCGAGTCGCGGATGAGTCGGTCGTAGGCGATGACGGGGATGTCGGCGTCGGCGGCGTTCTGGAGCACCTCCGAGAGCGTGGTGCCGTCGATCGAGGCGACGATCAGGGCCTCGGCGCCCTTGGTGATCATGTTCTCGATCTGGGAGACCTGGGTGGGGATGTCGTCCTCGGCGTACTGGAGGTCGACCTGGAAGCCCTGCTCCTCGAGCTGCTCCTTGACGGCGTCGCCGTCCTGGATCCAGCGCTCCGAGCTCTTGGTGGGCATCGCGACGCCGATGAGGCCGCCGTCGCCCTCTCCGCCGCCTCCGCCGCTGCCGCCCGAGCACGCGGCGAGCGCGAGCATCGAACCGGCCGCCAGGGTGGCGAGGAGCACCTTCTTCGTGGTGTTCACGGTGTGTCCTTTCACTGTGTGGTCATGGACGTCGTCGTCTTGGTGACGTTTCGGATCCGGCCTCGTCCATGACGACCGGTTCCCAGCGGCATCCGTCGTGACCTCGGATGCCGCAAGCTCTTCAGTTGCGTTTCGCCTTCGTCCGGCCGGCGCCGGCCGGGATCTTCGCCGTCGGCGCGTCCCGTCGTGCGTCGGCGGCCTGTCCGTAGACGTTCTGGTACCGGTCGTACAGCCGGTCGATCGAGTCCTGCGGGATGGGGAT
>NZ_WKJD01000004.1 GCF_009674665.1 Agromyces kandeliae | reverse complement strand
CAGATGGACGCCGACGAACGCGACCGGCAGCTGCGCCTCTGGAAGAAGGCCGTCACGAAGACCTTCGACTGGGTCGACGACGACGTCACCTGACACCGGCGTGATCGACCGGCGGGGTCTCGCTTCGGCGGGACCCCGTCGCTCGTCTAGCGTCGGGTCGCGGCCACCCACTCCTCGAGCTTCCGCGCGGCCGCGCCGCTGTCGATCGCGCCTTCGGCGACGGCCATCTTCTCGTGGAACCGCTCGAGGATGGTCCGCTGGACCTGGCTCGGATCGTTCGCGAGCTCGTAGGCAACGAGACCCGCCGCCGCATTGAGCACGACGATGTCGCGGATCGGGCCCCGCGCACCGCCGAGGACCTCGTGCACGATCGCGGCGTTGTGCTGCGCGTCGCCTCCCGTCAGCTGGTCGATGCTCGCGCGCGGGATGCCGAGCTCGCGCGGGTCGAGGTCGTGCTCCTTCACGGTTCCCCGGGACACCTCCCAGATGTGGCTGTGCCCCGTCGTCGTGAGCTCGTCGAGCCCGTCGTCGCCTCGGAACACGAGCGCCGTCGCCCCTCGCGTCTGGAAGACGCCCACGATGAGCGGCACGCGGTCGAGGTGGGCGACGCCGACGGCGGATGCCTCCGGCCGAGCCGGATTGCAGAGCGGACCGAGGAAGTTGAAGACCGTCGGCACCCCGAGCTGGGCGCGCACGGGACCGGCGTGCTTGAAGCCGGGGTGGAACGCCGCGGCGAACGCGAACGTGATCCCCGTCTCGTCGAGCACCTCGGCGACGCGGTGCGCCGGCAGCGTGAGGTCGATGCCGAGCGCCCCCAGGACGTCGGACGAGCCGGACGCCGAACTCGCGGCCCGGTTGCCGTGCTTGACGACGGGGACCCCGGCAGCGGCCGAGACGACCGATGCCATCGTCGAGACGTTGACGGTGCCGAAGCGGTCGCCGCCGGTGCCGACGATGTCGAGCGCCATGGAGTCGACCGGGAGTTGCACGGCGTGCTCGAGGATCGCGTCGCGGAAGCCGACGATCTCGTCGACGGTCTCCCCCTTCACCCGGAGTGCGATGAGGAACGCCGCGAGCTGCGCATCGGTCGCGACGCCGGTCATGACCTGCTCCATGCACCATGCGGCATCCGACACGCTGAGGTCCTCGCCCGCGAGGAGCGAGTTCAGGACGTCCGGCCAGGTCTGCATGAAGGGCATGGAGACGATCCTATCGGCGGGATTCGGGGCGTTTTCACGGCGTTCGGCCAGCGGAATCCGCGGCTCGCGCGCGATGATGTCCGACATCCGGACCCGCCCCGTCCGAAAACACGTCCGAGGATCAGCCATAATGGTGAACGTGACGAGCACCTCAATGACGTTTCAGACGAGTGCGCCTGCGATCAAGCGGCCGAACACCGTCGCGGTCGGTACCATCGTGTGGCTTGGCAGCGAGGTCATGTTCTTCGCAGGCCTGTTCGCGATCTACTTCACGCTGCGTTCGACGTCGCCCGAGCTGTGGGAGTTCGAAGCCGGTCGACTGAACGTCCCGTTCGCACTCGTCAACACGCTCATCCTCGTGGCGTCCTCGTTCACGTGCCAGTTCGGCGTCTTCGCCGCCGAGCGCATGCAGCCGCACCGCACCAGCTGGAAGCTGCGCGACTGGGGCATGGTGGAGTGGTTCTTCGTCACCTACGTCATGGGCGCGATCTTCGTCGCCGGCCAGTCGCTCGAGTACGCGCAGCTCGTCTCGGAGGGCATCGCGCTCGACTCGAACGCGTACGGCTCGGCCTTCTACCTCACGACCGGCTTCCACGCGCTGCACGTCACGGGCGGCCTCATCGCCTTCCTCCTCGTGATCGGCCGGGTCTTCGCCGTCAAGAACTTCGGCCACAAGGAGGCCACCAGCGCGATCGTCGTGTCGTACTACTGGCACTTCGTCGACGTGGTCTGGATCGGCCTCTTCCTCGTCATCTACGTCCTCAAGTAGCCCGACCCAGGAGTGCCGACCCCGCAATGCCCGTGAACAGGAAGAGATCAATGAACCGCTCGAAGCGACGCACCGGCCGCCGGCATCCGCTCGCCACCGCCGCGCTGCTCGCGCTCGGCCTCGTGTTCACCGGAGGTGCCTACGCCGCCTTCAGCACGACGACCGCCCAGGCTGAGCCCTCCCCCACGTCGCAGGAGACGATCGAAGAGGGTGGCAAGCTCTTCCAGGCCAACTGCGCCACGTGCCACGGCCTCGACGCGCAGGGCACGAACGACGGCCCGAGCCTGATCGGCGTCGGCGCCGCGGCGGTCGACTTCCAGGTCGGCACCGGCCGCATGCCCATGCAGATGCAGGGCCCGCAGGCCGAGCAGAAGCCCGTGCAGTTCACCGACGAGCAGGTCAAGCAGCTCTCCTACTACGTCGCGTCGCTCGGTCCCGGTCCGGACATTCCCGCCGACAGCCTCGTCAACGGAGGCGGCGACGCCGCGAACGGCGCCGAGCTCTTCCGCATCAACTGCGCCATGTGCCACAACGTGGCCGGCGCCGGCGGCGCGCTCACCGAGGGCAAGTTCGCGCCCCCGCTGACGGACGTCTCGGGCGTGCACATCTACGAGGCCATGGTCACCGGCCCGCAGAACATGCCGGTGTTCAACGACCTGAACATCTCGCCCGAGGACAAGCGCGACATCATCACCTACCTGCAGTACGTGCAGGACAACCGTTCGCCCGGCGGCTTCGAGCTCGGCTCGCTCGGCCCGGTCGCGGAGGGTCTGTTCATCTGGATCTTCGGTCTCGGCGCCATCGTCGCGATCACCGTGTGGATCACGGCGAAGTCCAACTAGGGCCCGCACCGAAGAAGCGAAGAAGGAGAACCATGGCACAGGACGACCACAGCGGCACCGAACTCGCCGCTGCCGACTCGTCGCACGCCGAGACCGTCCCCGCCGTGAAGACGGGCACCGCCCTCATCCAGTCCGACGCGTTCGAGAACCCCGGCTTCCCGCCGCACCGTCCGCGCGTCACGGATGAGGACCCGAAGAAGGAGAAGCGTGCGCAGCGCACGGTGTACACGCTCTTCTACCTGTCGATCCTCGGCAGCATCTGGGCGATCGCGGCGTACATGCTCTTCCCGATGGAGGGCAACGACGTCGGCGACGTCCGCCTGAACAACCTGTTCATCGGCCTCGGTGCGGCCCTCGCCCTCCTCGGCATCGGCTTCGGCGCGGTGCACTGGGCGAAGGCGGTCATGACCGATGTCGAGATCGCCGACGAGCGCCACAAGGTCGGCGGCAACGTGGTCGCCCGCGAGGGTGCGGTGAAGGTGTTCCAGGATGCCGACCGCGAGTCCGGCTTCACGCGCCGCGCGGCCATCCGGAACAGCCTCATCGGCGCGCTCCTGGTCTTCCCGCTGCCCGCGGTCGTCCTCTTCCGCGGTCTCGCGCCGCAGGACGAGAACCCGGTCGAACTCCTCAGCCACACGATGTGGAAGGCCGGCACGCGGCTCACGCTCGACCCGTCGGGCGTCCCGATCAAGGCCGCCGACGTCACCATCGGCAGCGCCTTCCACGTGATTCCCGAGGGGCTCAGCGAACTGCACCACGGGAAGCTCGAGGAGAAGGCCAAGGCCGCCGTGCTGCTCATGCGCCTCAACCCCGACGAGCTCAACGAGCTCCCGGACCGTGCCTCGTGGTCGTATGACGGCATCGTGGCGTACTCGAAGATCTGCACGCACGTCGGCTGTCCCGTCGCCCTCTACGAGCAGCACACGCACCACCTGCTCTGCCCGTGCCACCAGTCGCAGTTCGACGTGGCCAACCACTGCGAGGTCATCTTCGGTCCGGCCGCACGGCCGCTGCCGCAGCTGCCGATCATGGTCGACGACGAGGGCTACCTCGTCGCGCAGAGCGATTTCACCGAACCCGTGGGCCCGAGCTTCTGGGAGCGTCATTGAGCACCGCAACCACACAGACGCCGCAGCGTCGTACCTTCACGGCCGCAGCCTCGAACTACATCGATGAGCGCACGAGCGTTTCGACGTTCGTCAAGGAACTCGGCCGCAAGGCCTTCCCGGACCACTGGTCGTTCCTGCTCGGCGAGGTCGCGCTCTTCAGCTTCCTGGTCATCCTGATCACGGGAACGTTCCTGACCTTCTTCTTCCAGGCCTCGATGGCCGAGGTGGAGTACGAGGGCTCGTACGTGCCGTTGAAGGGCGTCGAGATGTCGGTGGCCATGGCCTCGACCCTCGACATCTCGTTCGACATCCGAGGTGGCCTCTTCGTCCGGCAGATGCACCACTGGGCTGCGCTCATGTTCGTGGCCGCCATCGGCCTGCACATGCTGCGCATCTTCTTCACCGGTGCGTTCCGCAAGCCGCGCGAGCTCAACTGGGTCATCGGCTTCGTGATGTTCATCCTGGCCATGGGCGAGGGCTTCACCGGCTACTCGCTCCCCGACGACCTGCTCTCGGGCAACGGCCTCCGGATCATCGACGGCATGATCAAGGGCATCCCGCTCATCGGCACCTGGACCTCGTTCCTCCTCTTCGGCGGCGAGTTCCCCGGCACCGAGATCGTCGGTCGCCTGTACACGCTGCACATCCTGCTGCTCCCGGTGATCCTGCTCGCGCTCATCGCGCTGCACCTGATGTTCGTGGTCGTGCACAAGCACACCCAGTACGCGGCTCCGGGTCGGACCCAGCAGAACGCGGTGGGCCCGCCCATCCTTCCGGTCTACGCGGCCAAGGCCGGCGGATTCTTCTTCCTGGTGTTCGGCGTGCTGGCGCTCATCGCGTCGCTGTTCACGATCAACCCGATCTGGAACTACGGCCCGTACGACCCGTCGCCCGTCTCCGCCGGTACCCAGCCAGACTGGTACATCGGCTTCGCGGACGGCGCGCTCCGCCTCATCCCGCCGGGCTGGGAGTTCGTGCTGTTCGACCGCACCTGGTCGTTCAACATCCTCGTTCCCCTGGTCGGCCTCGGGCTCTTCATCGCGACCGTGCTGATCTACCCGTTCATCGAGGCGTGGGTCACCGGCGACAAGCGCGAGCACCACATCGTCGACCGTCCCCGGAACGCTCCGACCCGCACAGCGATCGGCGCGGCCGGCGTGACGTTCTACGCTGTGCTCTGGGCGGCGGCGAGCTCCGACATCATCGCCACGCACTTCAAGCTGACGATGGAGGGCGTGATCCACTCCCTCCAGGCGCTCCTGTTCATCGGCCCGATCGTCGCGTACTTCGTCGCGAAGCGCGTCTGCATCGCACTGCAGAAGAAGGATCGCGAGATCGTGCTGCACGGGTACGAGTCGGGACGCATCGTCAAGCTCCCCGGTGGCGAGTTCATCGAGGTGCACCAGCCCCTCGACGAGTACGACCGCTGGAAGCTCGTGAGCTACGAGTCCTACCAGCCGCTCATGATCCGCCCCAACGCACGAGGCAAGATCACCGTCGGCCAGCGCCTCCGCGCGGGCATGTCGCGCTGGTTCTTCGAGGACCGGATCGCACCCGTCACGAAGGGCGAGCTCGAGGCGGCTCACCACGAGCACCACTGATCAACGCATCACCTGAGTTCGGGCACCGGACCATGTCGATCGACTCGACCTGGCTCCGGTGCCCGAACTGCTTCTCCGCGCTCGATGAGATCGCCGACCGCATCCACGGCTGCGAGAACGGCCACCGCTTCGACCGGTCGAAGTACGGCTACCTGACGCTGCTGCCACCCAGGGCGCCGCGCACGGTCGGCGACGACCGCGCGATGCTCACCGCGCGCGCCGCAGTGCTCGATGGCGGCACCTATGCCCCGATCGCTGCGGAACTCGTCTCCGCCGTCACCGAGGACCGGGCGGCGAATGAACTGCCCCAGCGGCTGCGTGTCGCCGATCTCGGCTGCGGGACGGGGTACTACTCTGCGCGCGTCTGCGACGAGATCCGCGGCGTCGACCTCCTGCTCGCCGACCGCTCCCCCGACGCCGTCAGGATGGCCCTCCGGGCCGCTCCTGCCGCCACCGGTGTGGTCCTGGACATCTGGCGCGCGCTCCCGATCCGTGATGCCTCGGTCGACGTCATCCTCGATGTGTTCGCTCCGCGGAATGCGCCGGAATTCGCGAGGATCCTCCGCCGAGGCGGACGCGTGATCGTGGTCGTGCCGACGGCCCGGCACCTTCGCGAGCTCCGTGCGAACGGTCTGCTGCTCGACATCCCGCCGGAGAAGGACGCCGCGGTCTCGGAGCAGTTGACGTCGGCCGGGTTCGACCTCGCAGCGCGTCGGCGGGTGGAGTATCGCGTGGAGGTGGATGCCGGTCTCCGTGCGCTTCTCGCCGGCATGGGCCCGTCAGCCCATCACGTCGCGGCGCTCGCATCCGCGGACGGCGATGCTGCCGTGCGATCCGTCACGGTCTCCGTCGACGTCCTCGTGTTCGAACTCATCGATTCCTGACCGCGGCGGCTCGACGGCCCCGGCTCGACGGCCCGTCCAGGTGCATACTGGGCGCATGGACGACTGCTGCGGCCACGGCGAGGCACGGTACGGCGACGTCTTCGATGAACGATTCGCCGGGGATCTCGAGCGTCGGTACCGCCGCCGTGGCCTCACGCGAGCGGAGCAGCGCGTCGCCGAACGTGTCGAACGAGCAGGCGTCGCCGGAACGTCCGTCCTGGAGGTCGGCGGTGGAATCGGCGCGATCCAACTCGAACTGTTCGGGCACGGAGCGGCGCACTCGATCAACCTGGAGCTGTCGCCGGCGTACGAAGGTCGCGCGCGGGCGCTGCTGGCCGAGGCTGGACGCGCGGCGGACGCGCGCCGCATCGTCGGGATCGATCTCGCGATCGACGGCGACGACGTTCCCGTCGCCGATCACGTGGTGCTGCACCGGGTCGTCTGCTGCTACCCCGACGCCGTACGGTTGCTCGCCGCCTCGGCCGCCCATGCGCGGCGCACGGTCGTCTTCAGCCACCCGCCGCGCACATGGCTGACACGGGCGTTCGTCGGCGTCGGGAATGTCATGATGCGACTGCGGGGTGAGCAGTACCGCGGCTACGTCCACTCCCCCGGTGCGATGTACGACGCGCTGCGACGAGCGGGCTTCACGATCGACTCGGTGGACCGGGCCGGATGGTGGCGCATCGCGAGCGCGCACCGGGCGTGAACGACGTCGTCCCCGGTGCCGAAGCACCGGGGACGACGTCGACGCGGAACGCGATCAGCGGGCGAAGTTCCCGCGGTAGTACTCGTAGACCCAACCGACCAGGCTGACGAGAGCCGGCCCGATCGCGAGGAACGAGATCCACACGCCGACGGCGAGGCCGAGGAAGGCGAGTGCGGCGGAGCCGGCGAGCATGATCGGCCACCAGCTCCACGGGCTGAAGAAGCCCAGCTCGGCGTCGCCGTCGTCGATGTTCGCGTCGAGGCGGTCCTCGGGGAGCTCGCCGCCCTGCTCCTTGTGGACGCGACCCAGGTAGAACGCAATGAACGCGCTGAGCACACCGCTGAGCGAGATCGCCACGAGGCCCACCCACTCGACGCCCGGCTCACGCTCGTCGATCGTCGTCCAGAAGATGTAGACCGCGGCCGAGAGGGCGAAGAAGCCCGTCAGAACCCAGAACAGGATGACATTGGCGCGCATCTACTTGACTTCCTTGGTCTCGGCGTCGATGACGGGGGCGTGCGGCGCATCCTTCGCCGGTCCGATGCCGACCGGGATGCCCGCCTCGGGGTGGTTCAGGTCGAACGCCGGACGCTCCGAGCGGATTCGCGGGATCGACGTGAAGTTGTGTCGCGGCGGCGGGCAGCTCGTCGCCCACTCGAGCGATCCGCCGTATCCCCACGGGTCGTTGACGGTCACCTTCGGCGCGCGGCGCGCCGTGATGTACACGTTCAGGAAGAACGGGATCAGGGAGACCGCGAGGATGAACGCGCCGATCGTCGACAGCTGGTTCATCCAGGTGATGTTGTCCTCCGGCAGGTACGAGTAGTACCGACGCGGCATCGCCACGACGCCCAGCCAGTGCTGGATCAGGAAGGTCGTGTGGAAGCCGATGAACAGCAGCCAGAAGTGCCACTTGCCGAGGGTCTCGTTCAGCATCTTGCCGGTCCACTTCGGCCACCAGAAGTAGAAGCCGGCGAACATCGCGAAGACGACGGTTCCGAAGACCACGTAGTGGAAGTGGGCGACGACGAAGTACGTGTCGGACACGTGGAAGTCGAGGGGCGGGGAGGCCAGGATGACACCGGTGAGGCCGCCGAAGACGAACGTGATGAGGAAGCCCAGCGACCAGATCAGCGGAGTCTCGAACGTGATGGAGCCGCGCCACATCGTGCCGATCCAGTTGAAGATCTTCACGCCGGTCGGTACGGCGATCAGCATCGTCATCAGTGCGAACCACGGCAGGAGCACCGACCCGGTCACGTACATGTGGTGCGCCCAGACGGTGACCGAGAGCGCCGCGATCGCGATTGTCGCGTAGATCAGGGTCTTGTAGCCGAAGATCGGCTTCCGGCTGAACACCGGGAAGATCTCGGACACGATGCCGAAGAACGGCAGGGCGATGATGTAGACCTCGGGATGGCCGAAGAACCAGAACAGGTGCTGCCACAGGATCACTCCCCCGTTCTCGGGGTCGTAGATGTGGGCGTTGAACACGCGGTCCGCGGCGGCCGCGAGGATCGCTGCGGCGAGGACCGGGAAGGCCATCAGCACGAGGATCGAGGTCACGAGCGTGTTCCACGTGAAGATCGGCATCCGGAACATCGTCATCCCGGGTGCACGCATGGTGATGATCGTCGTGATGAAGTTCACGGCACCGAGGATCGTGCCGAAGCCGGAGAGGCCGAGGCCCAGCATCCAGAGGTTGCCGCCGATCCCTGGCGAGAACGTCGTCGAGGCGAGTGGTTGATACGCGAACCAACCGAACGACGCGGCGCCCTGCGGCGTGAAGAATCCGGCGACCGCCATCAGCGAGCCGAAGTTGAAGGCCCAGTATGCGAACGCGTTCAGTCGCGGGAACGCGACGTCGGGGGCGCCGATCTGGAGCGGCATCAGGACGTTCGCGAAGCCCGCGAACAGCGGCGTCGCGAACATCAGCAGCATGATCGTGCCGTGCATCGTGAACAGCTGGTTGTACTGCTCGCGGGTCTGGATGACCTCGAGGCCGGGCTCGAAGAGCTGTGCGCGGATGATGAGCGCCATCACGCCGCCGATGCAGAAGTAGATGAACGAGGTGATCAGGTAGAGGTACCCGATGACCTTGTGGTCAGTGGACGTGATCCACTTGACGAGGACGTTCCCCTTGCGCTCGACCTTGGCGGCGCCGAACGGCTGCGACGACGCCGCAGGGCGAGCCGGTGCAGTGGTGGTGCTCATTCGCCTTCGTGCTCCTCATTCAGTTCGGGCGCGCCCGTGCCGGGCAGGTTCTGGTTCCGGTCGTACTCGGTCGAGAGCTGGCCCTCGTAGCCGGAGTCGCGGAGTTCCTCGATGTAGTCGTCGTACTCGGCCTGGGAGACCACTTCGACGTTGAACAGCATGAGCGAGTGGTACTCGCCGCACAGCTCGGCGCACTTGCCGGCGTAGGTGCCCTCGCGCTCGGGGACGAAGGACATGTAGTTCGTCTTGCCGGGGAACATGTCCTTCTTGTACAGGAAGTCGACGACCCAGAAGGAGTGGATGACATCGCGCGACTCGAGCGCGATCTCCACGTTGGCCCCGACCGGGAGGACGAGCGTCGGCAGCTCGTCCTGCTTGACCGAACCGGCGGGTCCCTCGTCGTCGAGCTGTGCCTGGATGCCGGGGCTGTACACGTCTTCGTCGACGTAGTTGAAGTCCCACGCCCACTGCTTCGCGATCGCCTCGATCTTGACGTCGATCTCGTCCTCGGCGAAGCGCGCCTCGATCACCTGCTGGTCGCGTGCGGTGAAGGCGAAGAAGCCGAGCACCAGGATCAGCGGGACGACGGTGTAGAACACCTCGATCGGCATGTTGTAGCGCAGCTGGACCGGGAGGCCCGTCTGGCCCTTGCGGCGGCGGTAGGCGACGACGGCCCAGATCGTGAGGCCCCACGTCACCACACCGACCACGAGCAGCACGATCCACGACGTCACCCACAGTCCCGAGACGCGCTCGGTGTGGTTCGTCGTGGGCGCCTCGCCCTCGATGAAGCCGGGGAGGAATCCGTTCAGCTGAGCCTGCGTGCATCCGGCGAGGACGAGGCTGAGCGTCGCTGCGATCGGAACAGCAGCCCATCGGAGACGGCGATTGTGGCGCACCGGTGACCTTTCGGGAGATTCGAAGGCGCCTCTCAGCGAGGCGCATTGATCAGCCCTAGCCTACTCCGAGTCGACGGCTCGCTCGTGCACCATCAGCGCGCGTTCAGCCCGATGTGCATCGGAATACCGGTCCGACGGCCGGAAACGCGATGAGGGAGACCGCCGTGGCGGTCTCCCTCATCGCGTGGTTCGGTGCGGCTCAGTGGAACGAGTCGCCGCAGGCGCAGCTTCCCTGCGCGTTCGGGTTGTCGATCGTGAAGCCCTGCTTCTGGATCGAGTCCTCGAAGTCGATCGTCGATCCGTCCAGGTACGGGACGCTCATCTTGTCGACGACGACCTCGACGCCCTCGAAGTCCACGACCGCGTCGCCGTCGAGCAGGCGCTCGTCGAAGTACAGCTGGTAGATCAGGCCGGAGCATCCGCCGGGCTGGACGGCCACACGCAGGCGCAGGTCGTCGCGACCCTCCTGCGACAGGAGGCTGCGCACCTTGTCGGCAGCCGGATCGCTCAGCTTCACGCCGTGGACGGCGTCGGTGATCGTGTCGCTCATATCGCTCCTCGATGAAGTACGGTCAGGCCGATTGTACCCGCGCAGGATGCGCGTTCGCCCGGAGGCGGCCCGGGGACGAGGTCGTCACTCCCCGACCCGCGCCTGGAGCCGGGCCAGCAGTGCCGCCTCGGTGAGCACGGCCCGGCGGAACACGCCCAGGTGCAGCGACTCGTTCGGGCTGTGCGCGCGCGAGTCCGGGTCCTCCACGCCGGTGACCAGGATCTGAGCCTGCGGGAACTCCTCGACGAGTTCGGCGATGAAGGGGATGGAGCCGCCCACGCCGATGTCGACGGGGTCGACGCCCCAGGCCTCGGCCATCGCGCCCTTCGCCTCGGTGACGGCCCAGCCCGTCGTGTCGACCAGGAACGGCTGACCCGTGTCGACGTCGTCGATCTCGACGTGCGCGCCGAACGGCGTGTTCGCGACCACGTGGGCGCGGAGGGCGTCGAGGGCCTCGGCGGCGTCCTGTCCGGGCGCGATGCGCGCGCTCAGGCGGACCGCGACGCGCGGGACGAGGGTGTTGGACGCATTCGCCACGGTCGGCGCGTCGATGCCCGTGACGGTGATCGACGGCTGCGCCCAGATGCGGGAGAGGATCGTGCCCCGCCCGATCGGCGTCACTCCGTCGAGGAGCCCGGTCTCGGCGCGGAGTTGCGCCTCGTCGTACGGGGGCGTGTCGAGTTCGGCGGACGTGAGGCCCTCGACCGCGACCGCGCCCTCATCGTCGTGCAGCGTCGCGAGGAGCCGGATCGCGGCGAGCATCGCGTCGGGCACGGCCCCGCCGAACATCCCCGAATGCGAGGCGTGCGCGAGCGTCGAGACCGTCAGGCGGAACGTCACGTTGCCGCGCAGCGCGACGGTGAGCGCCGGCGTATCGACATCCCAGTTGTTCGAGTCGGCGACGACGATCGCGTCCGCCGCGAGCAGATCACGGTTCTCCCGGAGGAATGCGGAGAAGGACCGGGAACCGAATTCCTCCTCGCCCTCGATGAACAGCGCGATGCCGAGGTCGAGGTCGTCGCCGAGGACGTCCACGAGGGCGCGGATCGCGGCGACGTGGGCGATGACGCCGGCCTTGTCGTCGGCCGCGCCGCGACCGTAGAGACGGTCGCCCCGGAGCGTCGGCTCGAACGGTGTCGAGTCCCAGTCCTCGTCGCGCCCCGGCGGCTGGACGTCGTGGTGGGCGTAGAGGAGCACGGTCGGCCGACCGTTCCGGGCGGCCCGGCGCGCGACGACCGCGGGCTGGCCGAGCTCGGCGCCGTCGCCGATCGGAGCTCGCCGGATGTCGACGACCTCGAACACCCCGAGACCGCGCACGAGCTCCGCGACCGCCTCTGCGCTCCGCGCGACGTGCTCGGGATCGAAGGCCGCCCAGGACACCGACGGGATCCGCACGAGGTCCGTGAGATCGGCGACGGTCGACGGGAAGCCCGCCTCGACTGCGGCTCGGAGGCGCTCCACCACCGAGGCGACGTCGGCCTCGGGGTGCGGGCCGGAAGAAGGAACGGGTCGGGTCTGGCTCATGCGGCTAATCTTAAGAGGAACCGATTCGACGAGGACTCCCCCGTGGCCAAGCACCCCAAGACCGAGACGCCCGCCTCCGCACCCGACGACGCCGCACCCGCGACGCCGAAGGTCGGGAAGGGCGCACCCACTCCGACGCGTGCCGAGCGCGAGGCCGCGAACAAGCGCCCGCTCGTGCCGAACGACCGCAAGGAGGCCGCCCGACAGGCACGCACCAAGGCCGCCGAGGCCCGCGAACGCGCCCGCCTCGGCATGGCCGCCGGCGACGAGCGCTACCTCCCGGCGCGCGACCGCGGCCCGCAGAAGCGGTACGTGCGCGACTACATCGACGCGCGCTTCAGCATCGGCGAGATCCTCATCCCCGTCATGTTCGCGGTGATCGTGCTCACGTTCGTCCCGAGCTACGAGGTCCAGACCATCGGGATCTTCGCCCTCTGGGGCTTCTTCCTCGTCTCCGTGGCCGACGTGATCGTCCTCGGGTTCACCCTGCAGCGGAAGCTCGCCGCGAAGTTCGGCGCGTCCAAGGTCGAGCGCTTCCGCTGGTATGCGGCGATGCGCGCACTGCAGCTGCGCCCGCTCCGCCTGCCGAAGCCGCAGGTCAAGCGCGGCCAGTACCCGTCCTGAACCCGGCGACGACGGATGCCGCGGCGTCGCGCCGCGCCATCCGTCGGGTTCAGTCCCGGCGATACGCGCCGAGCCGGATGAGCGGGATCCGCGTCTCCTCATCGGTCAGCGAGCCATGCTGGCCGACCATCTCCTCGCCGCGCCGGTCCGCCTCGCGCCGGTCGTAGTAGGCGATGCCCGAGCGCGCCGCGACGAGCACGTCGGCGATGCGGTCGAGGTTGCGCGGCTCGACGTCGCCGTAGAGCCCCGCGGCGATCGCCTCGTCGCGCGAGACGACCCAGGCGCGGTCCCCCTCCGCGTCCCGCCAGCGGTCCAGGAGGGCGGCGCGCGCGGACTCCCCGAGATCGGGTTCGAGGACGAGGCCGAGGCAGCGGGGCTCGCCGGCGACGTGGCGCACGCCCTCGACGAGCCCGGGCGTCGCGTCGATGAACACGTGCCGGTGCGGTGGCACGTCGAGCACGCCGTGGTCGGCCGTGACGAGCAGGCCCGTGCCGCGCGGCATCCGTCGTTCGAACTCGGCGACCTCGGCGTCGAGCGCCTCGAGCGCGGTGAGCCAGCGGTCGGACTCCCACCCGTGGGCGTGTGCGATCTGGTCGAGTTCCGAGACGTAGACGTAGACGAGTGCCGGACCCTCGCGGAGGACGCGGAGCGCCTCGGCGAAGCGGTCGGGGATGCGCGCGCCCGCGTGGTACTCGGCGCCCCGCAGCACAGCGCGCGTGAAACCCGAGGTCGCGTAGCGCGTGCCGCCGATCGCGACCGCGCGCACGCCGCGCTCCGCAGCGCGATCGAACGCCGTCGCATGCGGCTGCCACGCCTCGGGGACCATCAGCTCGTCCCATCCGCTCAGCTGGTTCACGACGCGGTCGTTCGCGCGATCCGGGACGCGGTAGCCCATCAGCCCGTGCGCTCCGGGCATGAGTCCGGTCGCGAAGCTCGCGATGGCGGCCGCCGTCGTGGACGGGAACACGGTCCGGATCACGTCGCGCTTGGCCATCGCGCCGGAGAGGAAGCGGGCGTGGCCTGCACGAGCGCGGAGGTTGCCCGCCCCGAGCCCGTCGACGAGGACGACGACGGCCGAGTCGACGGCGGGGAGGTCGAAGGGACCGGTGCCCCCGCCGATCGAGGCGAGGGCGGCGGGCAGCGCCCCGGTGAGCCGCGGGGCTCCGTCGGCGGGCACCGGTAGCATTGCTGGCATCGCGCCCAGTCTGGCACAGGCCGGGCGCGGCCCCGTTCCCCGAGCGCGCCCCGTGCACGCCCTGCGCAGAGACGACGAATGACCCCAGCCAAGAGCGAACCCTCCTCACCACCGATCGCCGAGCGGATCGACGAGATCGACGTCGCAGAGGAGATGCAGGGGTCCTTCCTCGAGTACGCCTACTCCGTCATCTACTCGCGCGCGCTCCCCGATGCACGCGACGGCCTGAAGCCCGTCCAGCGCCGCATCCTCTACATGATGAGCGACATGGGCCTCCGCCCGGATCGCGGCCACGTCAAGTCGGCGCGCGTCGTCGGCGAGGTCATGGGCAAGCTCCACCCGCATGGCGACAGCGCGATCTACGACGCACTCGTGCGCCTGGCTCAGGCATTCACGCTCCGCGTGCCGCTCGTCGACGGGCACGGCAACTTCGGCTCGCTCGACGACGGCCCGGCCGCCGCGCGGTACACCGAGGCGCGCATGGCGCCGGCGGCCGTGTCGATGACCGAGCACCTCGACGAGGACGTCGTCGACTTCATCCCCAACTACGACAACTCGCACCAGCAGCCCGAGGTGCTGCCCGCGGCGATCCCGAACCTGCTCGTCAACGGCGCGAGCGGCATCGCGGTCGGCATGGCGACGAACATGGCGCCGCACAACCTCGTCGAGGTCGTCGCCGCTGCGCGCCATCTGCTGCTGAACCCCGAGGCGACGCTCGACGAGCTCATGGAGTTCGTGCCGGGGCCCGATTTCCCCTCCGGCGGCACGATCGTCGGCCTCTCGGGAGTGCGCGACGCGTACGCGACCGGCCGCGGATCGTTCAAGACCCGTGCGAAGGTGTCGGTCGAGCAGCTCACGCCGCGCAAGGCCGGCCTCGTCGTCACCGAGTTGCCCTACCTCGTCGGCCCCGAGAAGGTCATCGAGAAGATCAAGGACGGCGTCAACGCGAAGAAGATCACCGGCATCTCGGATGTCGCCGACCTCACCGACCGCACGAAGGGGCTCCGCCTCGTCATCGGCGTGAAGACCGGCTTCAACCCCCAGGCCGTGCTCGAGCAGCTCTACCGGATGACGCCGCTCGAGGACTCCTTCAACATCAACAACGTCGCGCTCGTCGACGGGCAGCCGCAGACGCTCGGCCTCCGCGAGCTGCTCGACGTCTACCTCGCCCACCGGATCCGGGTGATCACCCGGCGCTCGGAGTACCGTCTCGCGCGTCGTCGCGAACGTCTCCACCTCGTCGAGGGCCTCCTCATCGCGATCCTCGACATCGACGAGGTGATCCAGGTCATCCGTTCGAGCGACGACGCCGAGGCCGCGCGGTCCCGACTGGAGGACGTGTTCGATCTCAGCCGCCTCCAGGCCGAGTACATCCTCGAGCTCCGCCTGCGTCGACTGACGAAGTTCTCCCGGATCGAGCTCGAGGCCGAGCGCGACCAGCTGCTCGCGGAGATCGCGGCGCTCGAGGAGCTCCTCGCGAGCGACGCCCGCATCCGCGCGCAGGTCGCCGAGGAGCTCGACCGCGCGGCCGAACTGTTCGGCACCCCGCGACGCACGATGCTCACCGAGGCTCGCGTGCAGCCGAAGACCCGCAAGGCCGTCGACCCCGCGACGCTCGAGCACGCCGACGTGCCATGCCGGGTCATGCTCGGTTCGACCGGGCGGATCGCCCGCGTCGACGCCCCCCAGGGCGAGGCATCCGTGACCCTGACTCCCCCGAGCCGTCGTTCCAAGCACGACGCCGTGCGCTCCGAGCTCGCCACCACGAGCCGCACCGAGATCGGCGCCGTCACGTCGAAGGGCCGCCTGATCCGGTTCTCGCCGATGGACCTGCCCGCGCTGCCGCCGAATTCGGTGCAGCTCGGCGCTGGCGTGCGGGTCGCCGACTACCTCGCGCTCCCCGACCGCGCCGAGCAGGTGCTCGCCGTCGTCTCCCTCGACTCGCAGCAGCCGATCGTGCTCGGCACCGAGCAGGGCGTCGTCAAGCGCGTCGCGCCCGGCAACTACCCGAACCGACCCGACTTCGAGGTGATCGCGCTGAAGCCGGGCGACCGCGTGGTCGGCGCCTCGCAGGGCGGCGACGACGACGAGCTGGTGTTCGTCACGAGCGACGCGCAGCTGCTCCACTTCCCCGCGTCGGCCGTCCGCCCGCAGGGTTGTCCGGCCGGTGGCATGGCCGGCGTGAAGCTCGACGCGGCAGCCCGCGTGATCTCGTTCACGGTGCTCCCGAGCGCCGACGTCGAGTCGGCCGTCGTCGTGACGGTGGCGGCATCCGCCGACACGCTGCTCGGAGCCGACCCCGGCGCGGCGAAGGTCTCGGACTTCGCCGAGTTCCCGGGCAAGGGGCGGGCGACGGGCGGCGTCCGTGCGCATCGCTTCCTCAAGGGCCAGGACGCCCTCTCGGTCGCATGGGTCGGCCCCGGTCCCGCGCGTGCGCTGGGCACCGACGGCTCGCTGCGCGTCCTCCCCGAGGGGGGTGCGAAGCGCGACGGCTCCGGCCAGACGCTCGACGCCGTCGTGCAGGTGATCGGCCGGGCCATCCGCTGACGTTCCGCCGCACGGCCTTCACGACGACGGGCCCGCCGCACCGTCGGTGCGTCGGGCCCGTCGACGTCGGTCGTGCGTCCTGGGCGCGCCCGCCCGAGGCGTCAGCGCTCAGGCGTCGATGCGATCCCGCGTGAGCGCGGCCGCGCTGTCGACGATGAACTCCTTGCGCGGGGCGACCTCGTTGCCCATGAGGAGTTCGAACACCCGACCGGCGTTCTCCGCGTCGGCGACCCCCACGCGTCGGAGCGTGCGGTGGCGGCGATCCATCGTCGTCGACGCGAGCTGGTCGGCGTCCATCTCGCCGAGGCCCTTGTAGCGCTGGATCGGGTCCTGGTACCGCTTGCCCTGCTTGCGCAGCGTCGCGAGCACGCCGGCCAGCTCCTTCTCGGAGTACGTGTAGATCACGTCGTTGGGCTTCGACCCGGGGTTCATCACCACGACGCGGTGCAGGGGCGGAACGGCGGCGAACACGCGGCCGTCCTCGATCATGGGCCGCATGTAGCGGAAGAAGAGCGTCAGCAGCAGCGTGCGGATGTGCGCGCCGTCGACGTCGGCGTCGCTCATGATGATGACCTTGCCGTATCGCGCGGCGGCGAGGTCGAAGCTGCGGCCGGAACCGGCCCCGATGACCTGGATGATCGACGCGCACTCGGCATTGCCGAGCATGTCGGCGATGCTCGCCTTCTGCACGTTCAGGATCTTGCCCCGGATGGGCAGCAGCGCCTGGTGCTCGCTGTCACGGGCGAGCTTGGCCGTGCCGAGCGCCGAGTCGCCCTCGACGATGAACAGCTCGCTCTGCGCGACATCCGTCGACCGGCAGTCGACCAGCTTCGCGGGCAACGAGGAGGTCTCCAGAGCGTTCTTGCGCCGCTGGGTCTCCTTGTGCGTGCGGGCCGAGATGCGCGCCTTCATCTCGGAGACGACCTTCTCGAGCACCAACGAGGTCTGCGCCTTGTCGTCGCGCTTGGTCGACGCGAAGCGTTCGCCGAGCGCCTTCTGCACGACGGATGCCACGATCGAGCGCACCGCGGGCGTGCCGAGCACCTCCTTGGTCTGGCCCTCGAACTGCGGCTCGGGCAGGCGCACCGTGAGGACCGCGGTGAGGCCGGCGAGGACGTCGTCCTTGTCGAGCTTGTCGTTGCCGACCTTCAGCCGCCGGGCGTTCTGCTCGACCTGCTGGCGGATGAACTTCAGCAGGCCCTGCTCGAAGCCCGACTGGTGCGTGCCGCCCTTCGGCGTCGCGATGATGTTGACGAAGCTGCGCATGACCGTGTCGTAACCCGTCCCCCACCGGAGGGCGATGTCGACGTGGCAGTGGCGCTCGACATCGGTCGGGATCATGGCGCCGTGGTCGTTCAGCACCGGGACCGTCTCGGTGAACCGGCCGTCGCCCGTCAGCCTCCAGACGTCGGTCACCGGGCCGTCGACGGCGAGGTGCTCGGCGAACTCCGAGATTCCACCCTCGAAGTGGAATCGGTGGGTCTCGGGCTCCTCGCCACGCTCGTCGGACACGGTGATCGCGAGGCCGGGCACCAGGAAGGCGGTCTGCCGGGCGCGGTTGAGCAGGTCCTCCAGCTGGAAGCTCGCACCGCGCGTGAAGATCTGCGGGTCGGCCCAGTACCGCACCCTGGTGCCCGTCACGGCCTTCGCGACACGCCCGACCTTGCGCAGTTCGCTCGACTGCTCGAACGGGCGGAACGCCGCCGCCGGCGATCGGGTCCCGTTGTCGTCGAAGATGCCCGGCTCTCCGCGATGGAACGACATCGCCCACGTCGCGCCCCCGCGATCGACCTCGACGTCGAGACGCTCGGACAGGGCGTTCACGACCGACGCGCCGACGCCGTGCAGGCCGCCCGACGCGGAGTACGAGCCCGAGCCGAACTTGCCGCCCGCGTGCAGCTTGGTGAACACGACCTCGACGCCCGTGAGCCCGGTCTTGGGCTCGACGTCGACCGGGATCCCGCGGGCCCGGTCGCGCACCTCGACGCTGTCGTCGGCGTGCAGCACCACGTCGATCTCGGTACCGTGGCCGGCGAGCGCCTCGTCGACCGAGTTGTCGATGATCTCCCAGAGGCAGTGCATGAGGCCGCGCGAATCGGTCGAGCCGATGTACATGCCCGGTCGCTTGCGGACCGCCTCGAGGCCCTCGAGGACGGAGAGATGGCGGGCGGAATAGTCGGAGCTCACGTCGCACAAGCCTAGTGAGGGCCACCCCCGTTCCCGGCTCAGGCGCTTCGCGCTGAGCGAAATGCGGGGTCCCGCGGAACGATCGCAGCCCGAGTCGTGTTTTCATTGAGAGACGGAAACGGCTCGTGAACTACGGAGGAGGCGCCATGAACCAGTACACCGACACCGCCGGTACGGTCGACGAAGTCGACACCCCGCACGAGCTGACGGCGCTCGACCGCTGCGACGCATGCGGTGCGCAGGCCTACATCCGCGTGGTCGTCGCCAGCGGCGAACTCCTCTTCTGCGCCCACCACGGCCGCAAGCACGAGGAGAAGCTCTCGCAGATCGCCCACAGCTGGCACGACGAATCGAGCCGGCTCCTCACCGACACGCGCAACTGACGCGGTCCCACGACATCCACGAACGCCCCCGGAGGAATCCGGGGGCGTTCCTCGTCGTCAGGCGTCCGCGGCAAGTCAGGCGTCCGCGCTCGACGCGACTCCTGCGGCACGCAATTGCAGCTTGCGGGCGGCCTCTGCGAACCGGTCGACCTCGACCGACCGCTCCCCCGGCGCGTACTCCGACCCCGAACGCGCGCACGCACGCTCGAGCATCGCGTCGGCCAGCCGCGGGTTCTTCGCCAGGACGGGCCCGTGGAGGTGCGTGCCGATCACGTCGCCCATCCGCACGCCCTCCTGGCCTGAGCCGCGGCCGTTGCCCGATCCCGCCTGGACGCGCCCGAGCGTCGAGGCCTCGGCGCCGACGTAATCGCGAGCGTGGTTCTCGAAGCCCACGAGGAGCCCGAGCCCGCCCGAGGCCTTCACCACGAGGTCGCCGGCCGCCCGGCCGTCGCGCGGGACCGCCCGCCCGGCCAGGATGCCCAGCCCTTCGATGGCGCGGCCGTCGGCGAGCTCGATCCCCCAGCTGAGCAGTTCCCACCCGGTGCCGACCGCGAGGATCGGCACGCCCTCCGTGCCCCAGCGACGGAGCTCGTCGTGGAGCCCGAGCAGCACCTCACGGCTGCGCTCCAGCGACGCGTCGCTTCCGGACCCGAGGACGACGGCGTCGACCCGTTCGGGGAGGTCCTCTGGGTCCTCGACCGCGACGACGCGGGCGTCGAGGCCCGCCCACCGCGCACGTGCGGCGAGCACGGCGGCGTTCTCGGCGTCGCCGTTGGTGTTCTGCAGCGAGGGCAGCAGCGAGACGATCGTCAGGGTCATTCCGCTCCCGTGAGTCCGAGGTGCGCGCGCGTGCGCCGCATGGCGTCGGCTGAGAAGACGATCGTCTTCACTCCGCTCGTCGGCGCCGGTCCGGCGAGGAAGTCGTCGAGCGCGCGCCCGAGGTCGTGTTCGACGCGGTCGATCTCGACGCCGTCGTACGCCAGCATCAGGGCGGCCTCGTCGGCCTTGGACCCGCTGACGATGGAGACACGGCCGAGTGACGAGGCGTCCGTCGGCCAGAAGTACGACGGATCGCGGACGTCGGACCCGATCGCGAACAGGATCCGGTCGGTCCCCGGCGCGATGCTGTCGACGTTCAGCTGGTAGCTCGCGGGGTTCTGGACGAGGACGAAGTCGACCTCCTGCCCGCGGACGGTGACCCGCTCGCCGCGACCGAAGACCGCGGGGATGGCGCTCAGGGCGCGCGCCGCGACCTCGGGATCGAACTGCTCGCCGAGGACGGCGCGTGCGGTCGCGTACGCGGCGGCGGCGTCGACGGCGTAGTGGGTGCCGCGGGCGGGAAGCCCGATCGCGACGTCGCGGCCGGCGTCGGCGAGGACGGCGGACGCCCCGTCGACGGAGGCGACGACGACGCCGTCGGCCGGGTCGAGCCGCTCGGGGCTGGTCTCGGTGTGACCGAGTCCGCGCGGCGCGGCGGCGAGGACCGTCGGCGAGACGCCGAAGCGTCGGACCGCGACGCCGTCTCGCAGCCCGTCGGCGATGCGCTCGAGGTAGGCGTCGTCGGCGTTCACGACGACGGAGCCGTGGGCCCGGTCCGCGATCCTCCCCAGCATTCCGGCGACCATCTCGGAGTCGTGGAATCGGTCGATCTGGTCGACCATCACGTTCGTCAGGGTCACGACCCTGGCGTCCACGCCCTGCATGACGCGCGCGCCGTGGCCCTCGTCCATCTCGAGCACGGCGACGTCGCCGGGCACGTGGCCGCGCCAGTCCGCCTGCTCGAGGAGCGCGGACGTGAGTCCCTGGCTGATGTTCGCCGTCGAGGGATTCGTGAAGACCGCCTCGCCGTGCGCACGCAGGATCGCCACGAGCATCTTGGTCGTGGTCGACTTGCCGCTCGACCCGGTGACGACGACGAGGCCCCTCGGGAATCCGGAGAGCGTGGTGCCGAGGTAGCGGGGCGCGATCGTGTTGACGACGAGGCCGGGCACCGCCGAACCGCCGCCCGGCTTGCGCAGCCGGGCGGCGATCCTGGTGAGCCGGCCGACGAGGATCGCCGGCGCGTACTTCACTGGCGGCCTACTCGAGGTAGTCGCGCAGCGACTGGGACCGGGACGGGTGACGCAGCTTCGCCATCGTCTTCGACTCGATCTGGCGGATGCGCTCACGCGTCACGCCGAACGTGTCGCCGATCTGGTCCAGCGTCTTCGGCATGCCGTCGCCGAGGCCGAAGCGCATGCGGATGACGCCGGCCTCGCGCTCGCTCAGCGAGTCGAGGAGCGACTCCAGCTGCTTCTGCAGCATGGTGAAGCCGACCGCGTCGGCCGGGACGACCGCCTCGGTGTCCTCGATCAGGTCGCCGAACTCGCTGTCGCCGTCCTCGCCGAGCGGGGTGTGCAGCGAGATCGGCTCGCGGCCGTACTTCTGGACCTCGATGACCTTCTCCGGGGTCATGTCGAGTTCCTTCGACAGCTCTTCCGGCGTGGGCTCGCGGCCGAGGTCCTGCAGCATCTGCCGCTGGACGCGGGCCAGCTTGTTGATGACCTCGACCATGTGCACCGGGATGCGGATGGTGCGGGCCTGGTCGGCCATGGCGCGCGTGATCGCCTGGCGGATCCACCACGTCGCGTAGGTCGAGAACTTGAAGCCCTTGGTGTAGTCGAACTTCTCGACCGCGCGGATGAGGCCGAGGTTGCCCTCCTGGATCAGGTCCAGGAACTGCATGCCGCGGCCGGTGTAGCGCTTGGCGAGCGAGACCACGAGGCGCAGGTTCGCGCCGAGCAGGTGGCTCTTCGCGCGCTGGCCGTCGCGGGCGACCCACTGCAGCTCGCGACCGAGCTGCGAGCGCTTCTCGGCGTCGGACATGTGCGAGAGCTTCTCCTCGGCGAAGAGCCCCGCCTCGATGCGCATCGCCAGCTCGACCTCTTCGGCCGCGTTCAGGAGCGCGACCTTGCCGATCTGCTTCAGGTAGTCCTTGACCGGGTCGGCCGTCGCGCCGGTGATCGTCGTCGAGTAGACGGGGATCTCGTCCTCGTCGTCGGACGCGCGGAGCACGATCGCTCCGGTCGGGTGGGGCTCGACGGGTGCGGGCTTGGCCTCCTCGTCGTCGCCGGACTCGTCCGTCGACTCCTCGCCGGACGCCGCCTCGTCGGTCGCGTCCTCGACGGCGACCTCGGCGTCCTCCTCGAGCTCGTCCTCGTCGGAGCCCTTGGCCGCGCCCTTGGCGCCCTTCGCCTTGCCGCCCTTCGCGGTCGACGTGCGAGGCGTCTTCGACGCGGTCGCGGCGCGCTTGCCGGTGGTCTCGCCCTCGGCCGCGGCGGTCTTGGACGCGGCGGTCTTGGACGCCGCGGCCTTGGTGGTCGGTGCCTTCGTCGACTTCGACGCCGACGTCCGCTTGGTCGTACCGGTGGCGCGGGGCGCCTCGGCCGACTCGTCGGTCGTCGCCGTGGTGGTCTTGGCTGCCATGTGTACTGAACCTCTTCCTCACCGTCGCGCGGCGCGTGGCCCCTGGGCGGGCCTGCCGGGATGTCTGACTGCGTCGCGACCCGGGTGATTTCGGACACGATGAGGACCCATGTCAAGTCCGCTGCTGTTGCGACGGTGGTCGCACGGCGGACCAGAACGGGTCCTTCCCCCCATTATACAGGCCGGGACGCGTCGACCGACCGCGACCGCGCGGGGTTTCGGGGCGCACTCCGACCTGCACCATGTTCCAACGCCCGCGCCGGCGCGCGCATTCCCCGGCCGGCGCAGTCCCGTGCGACGGTCGGCACGAGGGAGCTCAGCCCTCCTCGGCGTCGCGGTTGCGTCGCCGGGCGAGGAACTTCTCGAGCTCGGCGCCGATCTCGTCCGCAGAGGGCAGCTCGCCGTCCTCGTCGGTGAGGGGCGACCGCAGGCTGGTGCCCTCCATGTAGTCGTCGTGGCGCTCCTCGAGCGTGTGCACGAGCTTCGCGAGCTCCCCGTTCTCGGCGACCTGCTCGTCGATCCGGGCCGTGAACTCGCGGCCCTGCTCGCGGAGCGAGTCCGTGGGGAAGATGCGGCCCGTCGAGGCGCTCACCGCCTCGAGTGCCGTGACCGCGGCGGACGGGAACTCCGCATCCGACAGGTAGTGCGGCACGAGCAGCACGAACCCCGTCGTCGGGTGCCCCTGCGTCTGCAGGCGGTACTCGACGAGGTGGAGGGCATTGGCCGGAACCTGCGTCGTCGGCCGCCACACCGACATCGCCTCGATGAGATCGGTCCGGTTGCCGCTCACGGTGACGCCGATCGGCCTCGTGTGCGGTACCGGCATCGGGATCGAGTTGATCCACGTGGTCGACGCCACCTCGAACCGCTCGATGAGCTGGAGCACCGCGGCGCCGAAGCGCTCCCACTGGAAGTCGGGCTCGAACCCGGTGAGGAGCAGGAACGGCTGGCCGAGCTCGTCGCGGGCCAGGTCGAGCGAGAGCCTCGGCGGGCGGTAATCGGTGAGGTGGTCGGCCTCGAAGAGGATCACCGGCCTCCTGGCGCGGTAGTCCAGCAGCTCGTCGGCGTCGAACGTGGCCACGACCTCGCTGTCGAGATTGGTGAGGAGGTAGTCGGTCGTCTGGGCGACCGCCGATCCCGCGTCGGCGAACCCCGTGAGCCCGGCGACGAGCGGGAGGCCGAGGGGCACCTCGACGTCGGCGTTGAGCTCGTACAGGGAGCGGGGATCGCGCATACGTCAAGGGTACCGACGGGCGAACGGCGCCCGGCCGTGCGCGCACCGCCGCGACCATGCCGAGAGCGAACAGCGATGCGGGACGGGAACGTGCGACGACCTACGATCGAAGCCATGTCCGTTCCCTCGATCGAGCTCACCGCATCCCCCGCCGACACGACCGACGCCGACGCCGTCGTGTTGCCCGTCCGCCGCACCGGCGACGGCCCAGTACCGGTCGTCGACGGCGGCTTCGAGTGGGTCGGCACCACCCTCGCACGGCTCGGCGCGAAGGGCGGACTCGACGAGGTGACGAAGCTCACGGCGCCCGGAGGCGACGGCATCGTCGTGGCGACCGGCGTCGGCGAGACGACGGATGCCGCGTCGCTCCGTCACGCGGGAGGCGCCGCGCTGCGCGCGCTCGCCACCGCGTCGTCCGTCGCGCTCGCCGGCGGCGGGCTCGACGCCGCGCTCGCCGAGGCCTTCGCCGAGGGCGCCGCGCTCGGCGCCTACACCTTCACCGAGTACCGCGAGGGCCCGACCGGTCCCGAGCGGCTGACGCTGCACGCCGACCACGACGCCGCGGCCGTCCGGCTCGACCGCGTGCGCAGCGTCGTCGCCGCGGTCGCGCGGACGAAGGACCTCGTGAACACCGCGCCGAACGACCTGCCGCCGGCCGTCCTCGCCGACCTCGCGTCGCAGGCCGCCGGATCGGCCGGCGTCACGGTCCGGGTCTACGACGAGGCAGCTCTCGCGGAGGGCGGCTTCAACGGCATCCTGGCGGTCGGCGGGGGTTCGTCGCGCCCGCCTCGACTCGTCCGCCTCGAGTACGCCCCGGCCGGGGCATCCGCTCATCTCGCCCTGGTCGGCAAGGGGATCACGTTCGACTCCGGCGGGCTCTCGCTGAAGCCCGGCGCCTCGATGGTCGGCATGAAGTCCGACATGGCGGGCGCCGCCGCCGTGCTCTCCGCGATCGTCGCGCTCGCCGAGCTCCAGGTGCCCGTGCGGGTCACCGGATGGCTCTGCCTCGCCGAGAACATGCCGTCGGGCACCGCAGCGCGGCCGAACGACGTGATCCGCATGAAGGGCGGCACCACCGTCGAGGTGCTGAACACCGACGCCGAGGGGCGCCTCGTGATGGCCGACGCGCTCGCGGCCGCGAGCGAGGAGCAGCCCGATGCGATCATCGACGTCGCGACGCTCACCGGCGCCCAGGTGGTCGCACTCGGCAATCGCATCACGGGCCTGATGGGCGAGGACGAACTCGTCGCCGATCTCCGCGGCGCGGCCGAGGCCGCCGGCGAGCCGACGTGGCCGATGCCGCTGCCGGAGGACCTGCTGCCGCTGCTGAAGTCGGACGTCGCCGATCTCGCCAACACGAAGCTCGGCACGGTCGTTCCCGGCATGCTCCTCGCCGGCGTCTTCCTGCAGCAGTTCGTCGGACGGCGCGACGGCGAGGACGCACCCCGGATCCCGTGGGCGCACCTCGACATCGCCGGGCCGTCGTACAACACCGCGGCACCCTGGGGATTCACCGGCGCCGGAGGCACCGGAGCGGCCGTGCGCACGCTCATCGCGCTGGGCGAGCGGGCCGCCGCCAGGTAGTACAGTCGTCTGGGGCGATCCACGCCCCAGACGTTCCCCGGCCACGAACCGGGTGACTCGCGCCGCAGATCCGATGCGCAAGGGAGATTCCGTTTGTCCGAGCAGAACTTTGACCTCGTCATCCTCGGAGGCGGCAGTGGAGGCTACGCAGCGGCGCTGCGCGCCGTCCAGCTCGGCCTCAGCGTGGCCCTCGTCGAGAAGGACAAGCTCGGCGGCACGTGCCTGCACCGGGGGTGCATCCCGACGAAGGCGCTGCTGCACGCCGCCGAGGTCGCCGACAACTCGCGCGAGTCGGAGAAGTTCGGCGTCCGGTCGAGCTTCGAGGGCATCGACATCCCGGCCGTGACGCGGTACCGCGAGGGCATCGTGGCGAGCAAGTTCAAGGGCCTCCAGGGCCTGATCAAGGCACGCGGCATCACCGTGTTCGAGGGCGAGGGCCGGCTCGACGGCCCGAAGACGGTCGTCGTCGGCGACGAGCGCCTCACCGGCAAGAACGTGGTCCTCGCCACGGGTTCCTACTCGCGCTCGCTGCCCGGCCTCGAGATCGCCGGCCGAGTGATCACGAGCGAGCAGGCGCTCGAGCTCGACTTCGTTCCCAAGAAGGTCGCGATCCTCGGCGGCGGCGTCATCGGCGTCGAGTTCGCGAGCGTGTGGCGCTCCTTCGGCTCCGAGGTCACGATCATCGAGGCGCTCCCCCACCTCGTCCCGAACGAGGAGGAGTCGATCTCGAAGCAGCTCGAGCGCGCCTTCCGCAAGCGCGGCATCGACTACAAGCTCGGCGTGCGCTTCCAGGGGGTCACCCAGCATGATGACGGCGTCGTGGTGACCCTCGAGAACGGCGACACGGTCGAGGCCGAGCTCCTGCTCGTCGCCGTCGGTCGTGGCCCGGTCACCCAGAACCTCGGATACGAGGAGGCCGGCGTCACCGTCGACCGCGGCTTCGTCATCACCAACGACCGCCTCGAGACCAGCGCCCCCGGCGTCTACGCCGTCGGCGACATCGTCCCGGGCCTCCAGCTCGCCCACCGCGGCTTCCAGCAGGGCATCTTCGTCGCCGAGGAGATCGCCGGCCTGAACCCGATCATCGTCGAGGACGTCAACATCCCGAAGGTCACGTACAGCGAGCCCGAGGTCGCGTCGGTCGGGTACACCGAGGCGCGCGCCGCGGAGAAGTTCGGCGCCGACCAGGTGTCGTCGTACGACTACAACCTCGCAGGCAACGGCAAGAGCCACATCCTCGAGACGAGCGGATCGATCAAGGTCGTCCGCGTGAACGACGGCCCCGTGGTCGGCGTGCACATGATCGGCGCCCGAGTCGGCGAGCTGATCGGCGAGGCCCAGCTCGCGGTGAACTGGGAGGCGTACCCCGAGGACATCGCCCCGCTCATCCACGCGCACCCGACCCAGAACGAGGCGCTCGGCGAGGCGTTCCTCAAGCTCGCGGGCAAGCCGCTCCACGCGCTCTGATCCCGTCGCGCGGAAACACGACTGCAATAAGCTAGAACGCGTCACACGCTGTGAAGGAGACAAGCGAATGAGCGAATCCGTCAGCCTCCCGGCACTCGGCGAGAGTGTCACCGAGGGCACGGTCACCCGCTGGCTGAAGAACGTGGGAGACCGAGTCGAGGTCGACGAGCCGCTGCTCGAGGTTTCGACCGACAAGGTCGACACCGAGATCCCGTCGCCGGTGGCGGGCGTCATCGAGGCGATCCTCGTCCAGGAGGACGAGACCGTCGAGGTCGGCACCGCGCTCGTCACGATCGGCGACGGCTCCGGGGGTGGAGAGGCTGCGCCGGCTGAGGCGCCGCAGGCCGAGGCTGCGCCCGCTCCGGCTCAGGAGGCTGCGCCCGCTCCCGCCCCGGCGCCGGCCGAGCCGGCCCCGGCGGCGCAGGAAGCCCCCGCTCCGCAGCAGGCGCCGGCCCCGGCTCAGGAGGCTCCGGCCCCTGCGGCGCCGGCTCAGGAGGCTCCCGCTCCGCAGCAGGCCCCCGCCACTCCCGCTCCGCAGCAGGCCCCCGCCGCTCCCGCTCCGCAGCAGGCGTCCGCCGCTCCGGCTGCGCAGCAGGCTCCTGCTCAGGAGGCCCCGGCCCCGCAGCAGGGCGGATCGCACGCCGGTACGTCCGGCTACGTGACCCCGATCGTCCGCAAGCTCGCGAACGAGCAGGGTGTCGACCTCGCCTCGGTGACGGGCACCGGCGTCGGCGGTCGCATCCGCAAGCAGGACGTGCTCTCGGCGGGGTCCCCCGCCGCGGCCGCCGAGGCGCCTGCCGCCAAGGCCGAGCGCCAGCCGCTCGAGACCTCACCCCTGCGCGGCACCACCCAGCCCATGACGCGCCTGCGCAAGGTCGTCGCCGAGCGCGCGGTCGTCTCGATGCAGTCGACCGCACAGCTCACCTCGGTCGTCGAGGTCGACGTCACCCGCGTGGCTCGCCTGCGCGACCGGGTGAAGGGCACGTTCCAGGAGAAGACCGGCACCAAGCTGTCGTTCCTGCCGTTCTTCGCCCTCGCCGCGGTCGAGGCGCTCCGCGCCTACCCGATCATCAACTCGACGGTCGACGGTGACGCCATCGTCTACCCGGAGCGCGAGAACCTGAGCATCGCGGTCGACACCGAGCGCGGATTGCTGACGCCGGTCGTGCGCGACGCGGGCGAGCTCGACATCGCCGGCCTCGCCGGGCAGATCGCAGACCTGGCCGAGCGCACCCGGAACAACCAGCTCAAGCCCGACGAGCTCGCCGGTGGCACGTTCACGCTGACCAACACCGGGTCGCGCGGCGCGCTGTTCGACACGCCGGTCGTGTTCCTGCCGCAGACCGCGATCCTCGGCACCGGCGTCGTCGTCAAGCGCCCGGTCGTGATCTCGGAGGACGGCTCCGACGCCATCGCGATCCGCTCCATGGTCTACCTCGCACTGTCGTACGACCACCGGATCATCGACGGCGCCGACGCGGCCCGCTTCCTCACGGCGGTCAAGGCGCGCCTCGAGGAGGGCGACTTCGAGGGCGACCTCGGCATCTAGTCGAACCACTCACGCAGACGCCAACCGGCCTCGCTCCGCATCATCAGGAGCGAGGCCGGTTCGCGTTCGCCGGCCCCGGGTACGCTGAGCACGACGGCGTCGCCGAGATCTGCGGTGACCGAGAGACCGGAGAGGTCCGACGACCTCGACGCCACCGGCTCCCCCGACGCCATCGTGGCCAGGTCGAGGGCCTCGATGGGCGCGCCGGGTTGTGCGTACGATGCCACGCAGGCCAGATCACGACCGGCGAGGCACCCCTCCCGGATCTCGAGCAGCGCGGCCGCAGCCTCGACCGGGTCGCTCCGTTCGCGTCCGGCTCCCCCGGGATCGCCGGCTCCTGCAGCCTCGCCGCCATCCGAGCCACCCGTTGCGGCGGCGTCGATGGACGCTCCTGCCGGAGCGATGGACGACGGCGCCGTCGGTCGTGCCGTCGTCTCGACCGACGCCGATTCGGCAGCGCCGGGATCGCCATCGCCTTCGGCGGCCGGCGGCACTGCGGTGAGGAGCAGCACGAGCGCAGCCGCGCCGACGAGCCCGCCCGTCGCGAGCACGGCCCGGCGGCGTCCGGCCCAGTCCCGGACCCGGCGTCGCGCGGCCGCGCCGACTCCCCGGTCGAGGGCCTCACCCAGGCCGTCCGCGACGCCCGGCAGCTGCGCCAGTTCGGCAAGAGACCGTGCCGCGCTGCGGCGGGGTGCTTCGTCCGGCGGGGGGGACGGTTCTTCGGGCGACGGCGGTGAGGCGGGTTCGAGCCGATGCGGCGGTCGGATCATCGGATCGACCGCCGCCGGGTCCGCGACGGCCCTCGCAGGGGGTACCCGCGACGGCATCGCTTCGGCGAGCGTCGATCGCTCCGGGACGGTGAGCGGTCTCGGTTCGGCGACGCTGAACAGCGCCCGCTCGAGCGCCTCGTGATCGGGGGCGAACGGCCGACCGTGCAGCATCGCACGCGCGAGCTCGACCGGTGGACCGAACCGGGCCGGCGCATTCGATGCGGAGACGACCGTCTCCATCAGCGCGAGCAGCGCGGCATGCGCACGACGACCGCGCTCCACGCGTTCCGAGACGGGGACGCGCACGTCGGTCCACGCGAGCGCACCGAGGCCGATCAGGCGCGGTCGGCCCGTCTCGTCCACGAGCACGTCCGACGGTGCGAGCCGGGTGTGCACGAGCCCACGCCCTCCGAGGGCGCGCACGGCGACGACGAGGGGGGCGAGCACGGTCACCACCTGGCCGGGCGAGAGGTTCGCGCCCTCGAGCATCGATGCGAGCGATCCTCCCCCGATGCGCTCGACGACGAGGCACGCACGGCCGTCGGAAAGCGCGGCGAGGTCGAGGAGCCGCGGCACGGCGCCCGTCGGATCCTCCGCCATCGCGTGGATCTCGGTCGCGATCGCATCATCATCCGCGCTGCGATCGTAGACGCGCACGACGACGAGCACCTGCTCGGGGTCCGGTGCGTCGGGAGCAGCGCTCGGCGGCTGTCGGGCGACCGCGAGGTGCACGTCGGCGCGTTCGCCCGATGCGAGCCGGCGAAGGAGCCGGTATCCCCCGAGCACCGCGTCCGCCGCGCTCGGGAGGTCTGCGCTCGAGGGTTCGGGAACGGGACGTCGGGTGCGGCGGCCGGCGGTGCGGGCCTCGCGACGGGAGCGATGGGCCATGTCGAGAGAGCATGCCGCCCGGCCCCGCGAGCGAGGCGCGCCGCGCGACCACCGGAGACCCGCGACCGAGGCGACCGACCGGTGGAGGACGAGACGACGCCTAGACTGGACCCCATGCTCGACTACGTCGACACGGGGCTAAGCGCCAACTCCGTGCCGTACAGCGAGGGTCTCGCCCTCCAGCGCGCCGTCCATCAGGCGGTGGTCTCCGGTCAGCGACCGGACACCGTCATCCTCCTCGAACACGAGCCGGTGTACACCGCCGGCAAGCGGACCTCCCCCGACGAACGTCCGACCGACGGAACGCCCGTGGTCGACGTCGATCGCGGCGGGAAGATCACCTGGCACGGTCCCGGCCAACTGGTCGGCTATCCGATCCTGCGCCTCGTGGAGCCGATCGACGTCGTCGGATACGTCCGGCGGCTCGAGGGCGTGCTGATCGACGTCCTCGCCGAGTACGGAATCGACGGGACTCGCGTCGACGGACGCTCGGGCGTGTGGATCGTGCGCGATGGCGTCGAGGAGAAGATCGCCGCGATCGGCATCCGCGTCGCCGAGGGCGTCACCATGCACGGGTTCGCCCTGAACTGCTCGAACTCGCTCGAGCCGTACCGGAAGATCATCGCCTGCGGGATCCGCGATGCCGGGGTCACCACCATGTCGCGCGTCCTCGGTCGCACCGTCGCGCCCGCAGACGTCGCCGACGTCGTGCGCGCACGGCTCGACTCCGAGTTCGCACGGGCGGTGGCCGCATGAGCGCCGATCCCGGCGGGCGGCGCATGCTGCGCCTGGAGGTCCGCAACGCGGAGACCCCGATCGAGCGCAAGCCCGAATGGATCAAGACCCGCGCCAAGATGGGGCCCGAGTACCGGCAGCTCCAGCAGCTCGTCAAGGGCGAGGACCTGCACACGGTCTGCCAGGAGGCCGGCTGCCCGAACATCTACGAGTGCTGGGAGGACCGCGAGGCGACCTTCCTCATCGGCGGCTCCCAGTGCACGCGGCGGTGCGACTTCTGCCAGATCGACACGGGCAAGCCGGCGGACTACGACGTGGACGAGCCGCGCCGCGTCGCCGAGTCGGTGGTGCGGATGCAGCTGCGCTACTCGACGGTGACGGGCGTCGCGCGCGATGACCTGCCCGATGAGGGCGCGTGGCTCTACGCCGAGACGATCCGCCAGATCCACGCCCAGTCCCCGGGCACCGGCGTGGAGATCCTCGTGCCCGACTTCTCCGGGAACCCCGAGCTGCTGGGCGAGGTGTTCTCCGCTCGCCCCGAGGTGTTCGCGCACAACGTCGAGACGGTTCCGCGCATCTTCAAGCGCATCCGCCCGGCCTTCCGGTACGAGCGCTCGCTCGACGTGATCACGCAGGGGCGCGACGCGGGCCTCATCACGAAGTCGAACCTGATCCTCGGCATGGGCGAGGAGCGCGCCGAGGTGTCGCAGGCGCTCCACGACCTGCACGACGCGGGAACCGACATCATCACGATCACGCAGTACCTGCGGCCGAGCCCACGCCACCTCCCGGTCGCGCGCTGGGTGCGTCCCGAGGAGTTCGTCGAGCTCAAGGTAGAGGCCGAGGAGATCGGCTTCCTCGGCGTGCTCGCCGGGCCGCTCGTGCGCTCGTCCTATCGCGCCGGGCGCCTGTGGGCCCAGTCCATGCACGCGAAGGGCCGCCCGCTGCCGGAGGAACTCGCGCATCTCGCGGACGCCTCGCTCGGCTTCGCGCAGGCCGTCGGCTGAACCACGCCGACCATCCGGTGACCAGGGGCCGCTCGGACCGCCGCTCGCGGTCCGAGCGGCCCCTCGACCGCCGGTATCCTTGACGCATGGCACGCACCAAGGACGCCGGGTCCGCTCCCAAGCCCCCGAAGGAGCCCGGCCGCATGAAGCAGATGTGGCAGGTCTTCCAGATGACCCGCCGCTACGACTCCAGCGCCCAGTGGCTCATGCTCCTCGGCTTCCTGGCACCCGTCGCCGTCGGCCTCGGGCTCGCACTGTGGCTGAGCGGCGGCAACGGCTTCACGATCGCGCTGTGGATCATCGCGGGCGTGCTCGCGGGCCTGCTCATCGCGCTGGTGATCCTCGGCCGGCGCGCCGAGCGCGCGGCGTACTCGCAGATCGACGGCCAGCCCGGCGCGGTCGGCGCGGTGCTCCGCAGCGGCCTCCGCGGCAACTGGGTCGGCAACGAGATGCCGGTGGCCGTGAACGGCAAGACGCAGGACGCCGTCTACCGCGCGGTCGGTCGCGGCGGCGTCGTGCTGATCAGCGAGGGCCCGCGGTCGCGGACCGAGCGCATGCTCGCCGACGAGAAGCGCAAGGTCGAGCGAGTGCTGCCGAACGTCCCCGTGCGCACGCTCTCGGTGGGCCACGAGGAGGGTTCGGTCGAACTCCACCGGCTCGCCGCGACGCTCCGGAAGACGAAGCGGACCCTGACCAAGCCCGAGGTACTCGCGGTCACGAACCGGCTGAACTCGCTCCAGGCCCCGCTCCCGATCCCCAAGGGCGTCGACCCGATGCGGGTGCGTCCGCAGCGCGGTCGCATGCGCTGACCGGCGACCATCGGCCTGCGGCATCCGTTCACCAGGGCGGATGCCGCAGTCGTGTCCGGAACGGAACGCCGCTCAGGCGCGGATCAGGACGGTTCCGGCGACCTTGTCGTGGAATCCACGCTGGTCCGAGTCCCAGACGAGCGCCGGGACGACGACGACCAGCAGGAGCGTGCGCACGATCGGACGCCACGACCCGACCCATCCGCCACGGACCGCCACGACGCGCATGCCGAGCAGGCGGTGACCGACGCTGCCGCCGATCGTCGGGATGAAGAGCACCTGCATCAGCGCGAAGATGCCGAGCGTCGCCCACGACTGCGCCGTCGATGCGTACGGGCCCACCAGCAGCGCGATGACGTTCGCGATGATCCAGTCGACCATGATCGCCGCGAGGCGGCGGCCGACTCGCCCGACGGACCCCGCGCCCTCCTCCGGAAGCCCGAGCCGTTCGCCCGGGTACCTGCTGGGTGGGATGTCGCCGGTCGGGTTCGCGGGGTCTGGCACCGGACGAGTCTACCGATCGCACACCGTGTAACACGGTCGAAACATTGGTGTCACGGCAGGGAAACCCCGCCCGGATAACGTCGCAACCGGTCGAACGACTGCGTCCTCGCCCTCTACCTGCCCTTGGAGCACCGTCACATGTTCAGTGATTCTTCCGAAGTCCTCAAGTTCATCAAGGAGACGGACGTCAAGTTCCTCGACATCCGTTTCACCGATCTTCCGGGTGTGCAGCAGCACTTCAACATCCCGGCCTCCACTGTCGACGAGGACTTCTTCACCGTCGGCCAGCTCTTCGACGGCTCCTCGATCCGCGGCTTCGCGTCGATCCACGAGTCCGACATGCAGCTGATCCCCGACGTCTCCACGGCGTACATCGATCCCTTCCGGGCCGAGCGCACGCTGATCATGGTGTTCGACATCTACAACCCGCGCAACGGCGAGATCTACGCCAAGGACCCGCGTCAGGTCGCCAAGAAGGCCGAGAAGTACCTCGCGTCCACGGGCATCGCCGACACCGCGTACTTCGCTCCCGAGGCCGAGTTCTACATCTTCGACGACGTCCGCTACGAGGTGAAGCAGAACTCGAGCTTCTACTCGGTCGACTCCGAGGAGGGCGCCTGGAACTCCGGTCGCACCGAAGAGGGCGGCAACCTCGGCAACAAGACCCCGTACAAGGGCGGCTACTTCCCCGTCTCCCCGGTCGACAAGCAGGCCGACCTGCGCGACGACATCTCGCTCAAGCTGATCGAGGCCGGGCTCATCCTCGAGCGCGCCCACCACGAGGTCGGCACGGGCGGCCAGGCGGAGATCAACTACCGCTTCGACACGATGGTCCACGCGGCCGACGACATCCTGAAGTTCAAGTACATCGTCAAGAACACCGCGAACGAGTGGGGCAAGACCGCGACCTTCATGCCGAAGCCGCTCTTCGGCGACAACGGCTCGGGGATGCACACCCACCAGTCGCTGTGGAACGACGGCAAGCCGCTGTTCTACGACGAGGCCGGCTACGGCGGCCTGTCCGACGTCGCGCGCTGGTACATCGGCGGCATCCTCCGCCACGCCCCCGCGCTGCTCGCCTTCACGAACCCGACGGTGAACTCCTACCACCGCCTCGTTCCGGGCTTCGAGGCTCCCGTCAACCTCGTGTACTCGGCGGGCAACCGTTCCGCCGCGATCCGCATCCCGATCACGGGCACGAACCCCAAGGCCAAGCGCATCGAGTTCCGCGCTCCGGATGCGTCGGGCAACCCGTACCTCGCTTTCGCCGCGCAGCTCATGGCCGGCCTCGACGGCATCAAGAACCGCATCGAGCCGCACGAGCCCGTCGACAAGGACCTCTACGAGCTCCCGCCGGAGGAGGCCAAGGCGATCCCGCAGGTGCCGGGTTCGCTCGACGCCGTGCTCGACGCACTCGAGGCCGACCACGACTTCCTCCTCGAGGGCGGCGTGTTCACCAAGGAGCTCATCGAGACCTGGATCGACTACAAGCGCGAGAAGGAACTGAAGCCGCTGGCTCAGCGTCCCCACCCGTTCGAGTTCGAGCTGTACTTCGGCGTCTAGACTCTCTCCCCCCATCCCCCCAGAGAGCCGAGGGCCCGTGTCGCGTTCTGCGACACGGGCCCTCGTGTCGTTGGCCTGCGGGCACGTCGTCGTGCTGCACGTCGCCCGTGACGTGGTGAAGGCGAACGGCCCGGCGCTCAGCCGACCGTCGGTTCGCGCCGCGGTTCGACGCCGTAGAACCCGCGCTCGAAGACCGCCCGTGCACGGCGGGTGACGGCGAGGTAGTCGTGCTCGAGCGCCGTGGCCGAGCCGGGCGGGTAGCCCATGATGCGGGCGACGCCCTCGAGCTGGGTTCGCTCCACCGGGAGCACGTCGGTCGTCTTGTCGAGCCAGAGCGTCAGGGCCGATCGCGCGCGCGAGGCGAGGACCCAGGCCGAGCGCAGCGTCTCGGCGTCGGCATCGTCGACCAGTCCGGCGTCGACCGAGGCCGAGAGCGCGTCGAGCGTCGATGCGGTCCGGAGTGCGGGCACGGTCGCCGCGTGCTCGAGTTGGATGAGCTGCACGAACCATTCGACATCGCTCAACGATCCGCGCCCGAGCTTCAGGTGCCGTGTCGGATCGGCGCCCTGCGGCAATCGCTCGTTCTCGACGCGCGCCTTGATGCGCTTGACCTCGCGCACCTCCTGCTCGGCGATCGTGGTCGGGTAGCGGACGGTGTCCGCGAGTTCGGTGAATGCCTCGATGAGCGCCCGGTCTCCGGCGACGCCGCGCGCCCGGAGCAGCGCCTGAGCCTCCCAGGTGAGCGACCAGCGGGCGTAGTACGCCCGGTACGCCTCGAGCGAGCGGGCGACGACGCCGTTCCGGCCCTCGGGGCGAAGGCCCGCATCGAGTTCGAACGGCAGTCGCGCGTCCTCGCTCGTACGGACGAGCTCCGAGACGATCTTCAGCGCTCGGCTGTGCGCGGCATCCGGCTCGGCCGTCGTCGGACGGTAGACGTAGAGGATGTCGGTGTCGGAGCCGATCCCGAGCTCGCGGCCTCCGAACCGACCCATGCCGATGACGGCGAACTCGATGCCGTCGTCGCCACGTCGGATCGCCCGGAGCAGCGACTCCAGGTGGGCCTCGGCGACGTCGCTCAGGCCGCGCCCGAGCTCCTCGACCGTGCAGACGTCGAGGATGGCGGCGAGGGCGAGCCGGAGCACTTCACGACGGCGCATCGCGCGGATCACCTTCGCCGCGGCCTCCAGGTCGCCGTGGCGGGCGAGGACGGCGTCACCCGCCTCGCGCAGCGCCGGAAGCGGACGCGGACGGAGCTCGTCGACGTCCTCGAGCCACGCCACCGCTTCGGGGATGTGCTCGAGCAGTTCGCCGGCGAAGCGCGATCCGGACAGGACGCGGGTCAGGCGCAGCGCGGCGTCCGACGAGTCGCGGAGCAGGCGGAGGTACCAATGCGTGGTGCCGAGCGCGTCGCTGATCCTTCGGAAGGCGAGCAGGCCGTAGTCGGGGTCGGCGCCGCCCGCGAACCACGAGATCAGCACGGGCATGAGGTGGCGCTGGATGGTCGCGCGTCGCGACACGCCCGCGGTGAGCGCGGCGATGTGCGCCAGCGCCCCGCGCGGGTCGGTGAAGCCGATCGCGGCGAGTCGCGCCTCGGCCTGGGCGCTCGTGAGCTCGAGCCCCTCGGCGGGCAGGGCGGCGACCGCCGAGAGCAGGGGGCGGTAGAACAGGCGCTCGTGCAGTCCGCGGACGCGGCGCCGCGTCGCCTGCCAGGTCTCGGTGATCTCGCCGGCCGTCCGTGCCAGCCCGGACGCGCGCGCGAGGGTCCGTCGCTCCGCGTCCTCGCGCGGCATGAGGTGCGTGCGGCGCAGGCGCGCGAGCTGCAGCCGGTGCTCGAGCACGCGCAGCACGCGGTAGTCGCGGGAGAACTCGGCGGCCTCCTCGCGGCCGACGTAGCCGTGCTCGGCGAGCGCCGCGAGGGCGGGCAGCGTTCCGGCCTGGCGGATCGCCTCGTCGGTGGCACCGTGGACCAGCTGCAGCAGCTGCACGGTGAACTCGATGTCGCGAAGGCCGCCCGGACCGAGCTTCAGTTGGACGTCGACCTCGTCGGACGGGATGTGGTCGGTGACGCGTTCCCGCATGCGCTGGACCGACTCGACGAACCCCTCCCGCGACGAGCTCGACCAGACCTTCGGGGCGACGCCCTCTGCGTATCGTGCGCCGAGGTCGGGATCGCCGGCGAGCGGGCGCGCCTTGAGCAGGGCCTGGAACTCCCAGCTCTTCGCCCAACGGTCGTAGTACTGGAGGTGCGAATCGAGGGTGCGCACGAGCGCGCCGTCCTTGCCCTCGGGGCGCAGGTTCGGATCGACCTCCCACAGCGGCGGCTCGATCCCGGGTTCCCCGATCGCGCGCATCGTCGTCATGGCGAGCCTCGTCGCGATCTCCAGGGCGCGCGGCGTCGTCGCGGTCTCCTCGTCGGCGGACTCCGCGACGAAGATGACGTCGACGTCGCTCACGTAGTTGAGCTCCCCCGCGCCGGCCTTGCCCATGCCGATCACGGCGAGGCGGGTCGCCTCGACCTGCGCCGCCGGGAACCGCCCGGGCGCGGCCGGCTCCCCGTCGGCGCGAGCGACGAGCCTCCGGGACAGGTGCAGTGCGGCGTCGATCGCTCCCCCGGCCAGGTCGGCGAGTCCCGAGGCGACGACGTCCAGCGCGTCGACCGCATCCGCGCGCGTGAGGTCCCAGATCGCGACGCCGGCGAGCAGGCGCCGGTATCCGACGCGCAACGCGCGGGCTCCGGCATCGGCCAGGTGCGCCCGTGGCGCGTCGACGGATGCCACGGCCGCGACCAGGTCCGCCGCGGCCTCCGCCTGCGACGGCGGCGGAGTCGGTCGCTGGTGCAGCAGTCCGAGCTCGTCGATGTTGCGGAGGAAGAACTCGGCGAACCCGCGAGACGCGCCGAGGAGGCGCGCGGCGCGGTCGAGTGCGGCGGCGTCGCGCAGGACGGCACCGACCCGCTCGGGAGCGCGCTCGTGGAGTCGTCGGAGTTCCTCGAGCGCCTGGTCGGGGTCGGCGGCCGCACCGAGCGCGTCGACCAGTTCCTCCGGCTCGACGCCGGCGGCCTCGGCGAGGTCGACCGACGCGGCCGCCGCGAGGTCGAGGTCGTTGAAGCCGGCGCGCGCCAACGCACCGAGGGTCGGGGCGGTGCGCGTCATCCGGTGCCGACCGTCAGAGGATCTCGAGGTTGCGGTACAACTCGAACGGAGTGACCTGCGTGCGGTAGTCGCGCCATTCGGCACGCTTGTTCGCGAGCACGTAGTTGAAGACGTGCTCGCCCAGCGTGTCCGCGACGAGCTCGGACGTCTCCATGTACTCGATGGCGTGGTCGAGACTCGCCGGCAGAGGTCGGTACCCGAGCGCGCGCCGCTCGCTGTCGGTCAGGGCCCACACGTCGTCCTCGGCCTCGGAGGGGAGTTCGTACCCCTCCTCGATGCCCTTGAGGCCCGCGGCGAGCAGCAGCGAGAACGCCAGGTAGGGGTTCGCGGCGGAGTCGATGGCGCGGTACTCGACGCGCGCGCTCTGCCCCTTGTTCGGCTTGTACAGCGGCACGCGCACGAGGGCCGACCGGTTGTTGTGACCCCAGCAGATGAAGCTCGGGGCCTCGTCTCCGCCCCAGAGCCGCTTGTAGGAGTTCACGAACTGGTTCGTGACGGCCGAGATCTCGTTCGCGTGGCGGAGGAGGCCCGCGATGAACTGGCGGCCGATCTTGGAGAGCTGGTACTGCGCGCCCGGCTCGTAGAAGGCGTTCGCGTCGCCCTCGAAGAGCGACAGGTGCGTGTGCATGCCCGAACCGGGCTTGTCGGAGAACGGCTTCGGCATGAACGTCGCGTAGACGCCCTGCTCGATGGCGACCTCCTTCACGACCGTGCGGAAGGTCATGATGTTGTCGGCCGTCGTCAGCGCGTCGGCGTAGCGGAGGTCGATCTCGTTCTGTCCCGGACCGGCCTCGTGGTGGCTGAACTCCACCGAGATGCCGAGGTCCTCCAGCATCCGGACGGACCGACGTCGGAAGTCGTGCGCCGTGCCACCGGGGACGTTGTCGAAGTACCCGGCCGAGTCGACGGGCTGCGGGCCCTCGGGGCCGTACTTCGAGGACTTGAGCAGGTAGAACTCGATCTCGGGGTGCGTGTAGAACGTGAACCCGGCGTCGGCGGCGCGCGCGAGCGTGCGCTTGAGGACGTTGCGCGGGTCGGCGACGGCCGGCTCGCCGTCGGGAGTGGTGATGTCGCAGAACATGCGCGCCGTGGGGTCGATGTCACCGCGCCACGGCAGGGTCTGGAAGGTGGTCGGGTCGGGGTACGCGAGGAGGTCGGACTCGAAGGTCCGACTGAGACCCTCGATCGCCGACCCGTCGAAGCCGATGCCCTCGGTGAACGCCCCCTCGACCTCGGCCGGCGCGATCGCGACCGACTTCAGCGTGCCGACGACGTCCGTGAACCAGAGCCTGACGAACTTGACTCCTCGTTCCTCGATGGTCCGGAGAACGAAGTCGCGCTGCTTGTCCATGCACACCCTTCCTCGATGCTCTCAGCGTAGTCGGTCGGGCCCCGCGCTCCCGCCCGGATGACGGCGGTGCTGTGCGAGACTGGCGCCATGTCCGACCACGCATCCGACGGCGCAGCGACCCCCTCCGAGGCCCCCGTGGCCGAGAACCCCTACGGCGGCGCCTCGAGCACCGCGGGGGGCCCGAAGCGAGTCCGCACGCGGCACTTCCAGAACGCCAAGCGCGACGGCATCAAGATCACCGGCCTCACGAGCTACGACCAGCTCACTGCGCGCATCTTCGACGAGGCCGGCGTCGACTTCCTGCTCGTCGGGGACTCGGCCGGCAACAACGTGCTCGGGTACGAGACGACCCTTCCGGTCACCGTCGACGAGCTCATCCCGCTCACGCGCGCCGTCGCCGGCGCGGTCGAGCGCTCGTTCGTCATCGCCGACATGCCGTTCGGCTCGTACGAGAACGGACCCGACGAGGCGCTGCACACCGCCATCCGCTTCATGAAGGAGGCCGGCGCGCACGCGGTCAAGCTCGAGGGCGGCGAACGCAGCCAGAAGCAGATCCGCCGCATCGTCGGCGCGGGCATCCCGGTCATGGCGCACATCGGGTACACGCCGCAGAGCGAGCACGGGCTGGGCGGTCACATCATCCAGGGGCGCGGCGAGGGCGTGAAGCAGCTGCTCGCCGACGCCCGGGCGGTCCAGGACGCCGGTGCGTTCGCCGTCGTCCTCGAGATGGTGCCGGCGGACGCCGCACGGCAGGTCACCGAGCTGCTCCACATCCCGACGATCTCGGTGGGCGGGGGCCCGCACTGCGACGGACAGCTGCTCGTGTGGACCGACTGGGCCGGGCTGACCACCGGCCGGATCCCGCGGTTCGTCAAGCAGTACGCGAACCTGGCGAGCGTGCTCGGCGACGCCGCCCGGGAATGGCGGGCGGATGTCGCCTCGGGCGCCTACCCGACGGACGAGCACTCCTACTGACGGTCCGCCCGGCCGCCTGGGCCGCTCACTCCTCGGCGGCCTCCTCCTCGGCCCACTTCGCGCTGTTGGCGCGGAGGATCTCCAGGGCCTGCTCCGCCTCGGCCCGAGTCTCGAACGGACCGACACGCTCGACGGCCGGCGAGACCAACCCCTCTTCGACCTCACCCGTGTTGAGGTTGTACCAGAACTGATGCTCCACGTCCCTCGACATAGGCTGATCCTATGCCCAAGGACCCCGCCGGCCACCTGATCTCCGGCCGACTCTCACCGACGCGCGCGGTGCCGACGACGATCGCACGCCCCGAGTACGTGGGCCGTGCGGCGCCCTCGCCGAACACGGGCGGCGATCGGTACACGCCTGACGAGGTCGAGCGGATCCGAGCGGCAGGGCGGATCGCGGCCGGCGCCATCGAGGCCGCCGCGGCGGCCATCCGCCCCGGCGTGACGACCGACGAACTCGACCGGATCGCGCACGAGTACGTCGTGTCGCACGGCGCCTACCCGTCGACGCTCGGCTACCGCGGGTACCCGAAGTCCTCGTGCACGTCGGTGAACGAGGTGATCTGCCACGGCATCCCCGACGACACCGTGCTCGACGAGGGCGACCTCGTCAACATCGACGTGACCGCCTTCCTCGACGGCATGCACGGCGACACGAACGCCACCTTCCCGGTCGGCGAGGCCGACGAGGAGTCGCGGCTGCTGGTCGACCGCACGCGCGAGGCGCTGGCCCGCGGCATCCGCGCCGTCGCCCCGGGCCGGCAGGTGAACGTCATCGGCCGGGCCATTGAGTCGTACGCCAAGCGGTTCGGGTACGGCGTGGTGCGCGACTACACGGGCCACGGCGTGGGACGGGCGTTCCACACCGGGCTCGTCATCCCGCACTTCGACGACCCGGCCGCGACCTCGGTGCTGGAGACCGGGATGGTCTTCACGATCGAGCCGATGCTGACCCTCGGGACGACCGAGTGGGACCTGTGGTCGGACGACTGGACCGTCGTCACGCGCGACCGGTCGCTGACCGCGCAGTTCGAGCACACGCTCGTCGTCACCGAGCGCGGCGCGGAGATCCTGACCCTGCCCTGATCACCTTGCCCGGACGCCCGCGTCGGCCCGGGCACGCCGCCCGTGCGCGGTATCGTGGCGCCATGGCGACTGAACGCGCGATCGGCATCGACATCGGCGGAACCGGCATCAAGGGCGCTGTGGTCGACCTCGGCACCGGCGAACTGGTCACCGACCGCATCAAGGTGAAGACGCCGCCCGGCGGTCGGCCCGCCGACATCCTGCAGGCCACCGCGGAGCTCCTGGCGGAGGTCGCCGACCGCGGCCACACCTCCCTGCCGCTCGGCGTGTGCTTCCCCGCGATCGTCAAGCACGGCCGCACGCTGTCCGCGGCGAACGTCTCTGACGAGTGGATCGGCCTGGATGCCGAGCGGATGTTCGAGAAGGAACTGCGGAGCGAGATCCACTTCATCAACGATGCGGATGCCGCCGGCTACGCCGAGGCCACGTTCGGCGCCGCCAAGGACGAGGACGGCCTCGTCATCCTGACGACGCTGGGCACGGGGATCGGCTCGGCGCTCATCTTCGACGGCGTCGTCGTGCCGAACAGCGAACTCGGGCATCTCGAGATCGACGGGCACGACGCCGAGTCGCGCGCCGCGTACTCCGCGATGGAGCGCGAGGACCTGTCGTGGACGCAGTGGGCCGATCGGCTCCAGCGCTACTACTCGCACGTGGAATTCCTGTTCTCGCCCGACCTCTTCATCGTCGGCGGCGGGGTGTCCAAGCACCACGATGAGTTCCTGCCGCTGCTCGACCTGAAGACGCCCATCGTGCCCGCCGTGCACCGCAACAACGCCGGCATCCTCGGCGCCGCCGCCCTCGCGGCGAGGTTCTGAGTCCCGCGCCCGTCACGGGCGGGTGGGGCGAGCGGGCCGGCTGATACGCCGGGTTCTGTTCACCGGGCGCTTGCGCGACACCGGCTGGACGGCCATCTCTCTCGGAGCTGCGTCACCGCAGCCCTCCAGCGGCCTACCCGGGGACGGGACGGGCAGCCCCATGGTCCCCTGTCTGACCTTGCTCCGGACGAGGTTTACCGAGCCGACCGCGTCACCGCGGCCGCTGGTGGGCTCTTACCCCACCGTTTCACCCTTACCGCGGGCCGAGGCCCGTGGCGGTCTGCTTTCTGTGGCACTGTCTCGCGGGTTGCCCCGGGTGGGCGTTACCCACCGTCCTGCCCTGCGGAGCCCGGACGTTCCTCGGCACCCGATCTCTCGGGCGACGCGGCCGTCTTGCCGACCCGCTCGCCCCTCAAGGCTACCGCTCCGGGCGCGGTGCGCCGGTCAAAGCCCGGATTCCGCCGTTCGCACGAGGATCCGGTCGCACTCCGGGCACTGCACGACCTCGTCGTCGGGGGTGCGGCGGACCGCCTCGAGGTCGGACCCGGTGAGCGTGATCGTGCAGCCGCCGCACGTGCGCTGGCGGAGCAGGGCCGCGCCGATGCCGCCGCCCCGGACCCGACGGTCCTCGTAGAAGCGGAGCAGGTCGTCGGGGATCGTCCCGGCGAGGGTCCCCCGGTCGCGCTCCGCCTGCTCGCGCTCGGTGCCGAGCCCTCCGGCCGCCTCGTCACGTGCGGCCTCGAGCGTCGCGGTCGACTCGGCGAGCTCGGCCCGCTCGCGGTCGATCCCGGCGACGTGCGACTCGGCCTCCTCCACCTTCTCCATCACGACGAGCTCGGCGTCCTCGAGGTCGCTGAGGCGCTTGCGGAGCGAGGCGAGCTCGGCCTCGAGCGCCTGCACGTCCTTCATGGACGAGGTGTGCGTCAGCCGGTCGCCGTCGCGGGCGATGCGCTTCTCGACCACCTCGACGTCCGACTCGATGCGGCCGAGCTCGGTGCGGGCGTCCTCGAGGGCGCCGATCGCCTCGGCGCGCCGGCCGCGCACCGCCGTGTCTCGCTCCGCGAGGGACGCGAGCTCGGCCGTCTGCGGGAGTGAGCGCAGGCGATGCGCGAGCTGCTGCAGTCGGGTGTCGATGGCCTGGAGGCGGAGCAGCTGCTCCTGGTCGGCGGGGCTGGCCTTCACGTGGTGCTCCTCGTTGGGGTTCGGAACGGGACGGATCGAGGTCGGGTGCTCGGCGCGGGGCGGGTCACTGCACGACCTGGAAGTCCCACGGGTCGGTGCGCAGGTCGCTCACCGCGACCTCGAGGTCGGGGTGCGCCTCGCGGAGCTGGAGGGCCGCAGCCTCGAGCCACAGCCATTCGCTGGCCCAGTGCGACACGTCCACGAGCGCCGGTCCGCCGCCGAGCATCGCCTGCTCACGTGCCTCGGACGCCGGGTGGTGCCGCAGGTCTGCCGTGACGTACACGTCGGCGGACCGCACGGCCTCGTGTGCGAGCAGCGAGTCGCCCGCACCGCCGCAGACCGCGACGGTCTCGACGTGATCGTCGAACCCGCCCGCCACGCGCACGCCCGTCGCCGTGGGCGGGAGGATCTCGGCGAGGCGACGCGCGAGCCGGCCCAGCGTCGTCGGCTCGGGGAGGCGCCCGACGCGGCCGAGGCCTCGCGCGGCAACCGTCGCATTCGGCACGATCGGGATCGCGTCGACGAGGCCGAGGCGTTCGGCGAGCACCGCCGACGTGCCGGTCTCGACGACGTCGGCGTTCGTGTGCGCGCCGACGAGCGCGCAGTCGGCGCGGATGAGCTTCGCGAGCAGCGCGCCCTTGTAGCGGTCCTCGGCGATCGAGGTGATGCCGCGAAGCAAGAGGGGATGGTGCGCCACGATCAGGTCGGCGCCCTCGGCGACGGCCTCGTCGACGGTCGCCGCGACGGCGTCGACCGCGAGGAGCACGCGCGAGACCTCGCTCGCCGGGTCGCCGGTCACGAGCCCCGGCGCGTCCCACGGTTCGGCGCCGGAGACGGGCCACAGGCGCTCCACGGTCGAGAGGACGTCGGCGAGGCGGACTGGCACCCGCCCAGCCTACGCCGAACCGCGCGGTGAGCCGGGCCCGCGGTCGCCGGCCGCGACCCGCCTCCGTTCGCACAGGATCCGGTGGGCCCTGCCGGGCTCGAACCGACGACATCCACGGTGTAAGCGTGGCGCTCTACCAACTGAGCTAAAGGCCCCCGCCGCGCTCGGCGGCACTTCGATCGTAGCGTCGGCGGCCGCGGCATCCGCCCGCATCGGGATCACCCGAGCGCCGCGAGCGCCTCCCGATACGCGGCGAGCGGGCGCGCCTCGCCCGGCGACGCCTCGAACGACGAGCGGATGACCCCGTCGGCGCCGATCACGAAGGTGGCGCGTCGCGCGAACCCGGCCGCCTCGTCGAACGCGCCGTAGGCGCGCGCGACCGCACCGTGCGGCCAGAAGTCGGAGAGGAGCGTCAGCCGCACGCCCTGCTCCTCGGCCCACGCGCGCAGCGCGTGCTTCGAGTCGACGGACGCCACGAACAGGTCGGCGCCCGCCGCGTCGAACATCGAGGACGCGGCATCGAGCTCGGCCAGCTCGGCCGTGCAGATGCGCGAGAAGGCGAACGGCACGAACGCCAGTACGGCGGCCCGGTCGCCGCGCAGCGCCGCGAGCCGGTGCGATGCGCCGTGCTGATCGGGCAGTGCGAACTCGGGCGCGGGCGCCCCGGAACCGAGGATCACGGAGCCTCCCTCGGGCTCTGACTGGACGCGCGCCAGCCTAGACCGTCATGGGCCGCCGTAGAATCACTAGGATGGCGTGGTGCCCCCGACCGTGACCCGGTCTTCGTCGTGCGCAACGCACGGTTCAGAGGCACGATCTGCTGAAGAGAGAGGTCGAGTGTGACTGTCAACGACCAGGACCCGTACTCGGTCGAGGCGATGGACTCCGATCCGGAGGAGACCAACGAGTGGGCTGAGTCCCTTGACGCCCTCGTCGCCGAGAAGGGCCACCAGCGCGGGCGCGAGATCATGCTCAGCCTGCTCAAGCGCTCGAAGGAGCTCCACCTCGGCGTCCCCATGGTGCCGACCACGGACTACCTGAACACGATCGCGCCCGAGAACGAGCCCGCGTTCCCCGGCGACGAGGAGCTCGAGCGCCGCTACCGCGCCTGGATCCGATGGAACGCCGCGATGCTCGTGCACCGCGCGCAGCGCCCCGGCATCGGCGTGGGCGGCCACATCTCCACCTACGCCTCGTCTGCGGCGCTGTACGAGGTCGGGTTCAACCACTTCTTCCGCGGCCAGGACCACCCCGGCGGCGGCGACCAGATCTTCGTCCAGGGGCACGCCTCCCCCGGCACGTACGCCCGCGCGTTCCTCGAGGGCCGGCTGTCGACCGACCAGCTCGACGGCTTCCGCCAGGAGAAGTCGCATGCTCCGGCGGGCCTGTCCTCCTACCCGCACCCGCGCCTCATGCCGGAGTTCTGGCAGTTCCCGACCGTGTCGATGGGCCTCGGCCCGATCAACGCGATCTACCAGGCGCAGGCGAACAAGTACCTCACCAACCGCGGCATCAAGGACGCCTCCGACCAGCACGTCTGGGCGTTCCTCGGCGACGGCGAGATGGACGAGGTCGAGAGCCGCGGCCAGCTCCAGGTCGCCGCGAACGAGGGCCTGGACAACCTGACCTTCGTCATCAACTGCAACCTGCAGCGCCTCGACGGCCCCGTCCGCGGCAACGGCAAGATCATCCAGGAGCTCGAGAGCTTCTTCCGCGGCGCCGGCTGGAACGTCATCAAGGTCGTCTGGGGCCGCGAGTGGGACGACCTGCTCGCCCGCGACCAGGACGGCGCGCTGCGCAACCTCATGAACGTCACGCCCGACGGCGACTACCAGACCTACAAGGCGGAGTCCGGGGCGTACGTGCGCGAGAACTTCTTCGGGCGCGACCCGCGCGCGCTGGAGCTCGTCAAGGACCTCTCCGACGAGCAGATCTGGAACCTCAAGCGCGGCGGCCACGACTACCGGAAGGTCTACGCGGCGTTCAAGGCGGCGACCGAGCACAAGGGCCAGCCCACCGTCATCCTCGCCAAGACCATCAAGGGCTACGGCCTCGGTCCGGCGTTCGAGGGGCGCAACGCGACCCACCAGATGAAGAAGATGACGCTGGACAACCTGAAGACGTTCCGCGACACCATGCGCATCCCGATCTCCGACGCGCAGCTGGAGGAGAACCCGTACCTGCCGCCGTACTACCACCCCGGCAACGACGACGAGGCCATCCAGTACCTTCACGAGCGACGCCGCGAGCTCGGCGGCTACCTCCCCGAGCGCCGATCGAACCACACCGCCATCTCGCTGCCCGACGACTCGGCGTACGCGATCGCGAAGAAGGGGTCGGGCACGCAGGAGGTCGCGACGACCATGGCGTTCGTCCGGCTCCTGAAGGACCTCATGCGGTCCAAGGACTTCGGCAACCGCATCGTCCCGATCATCCCCGACGAGGCCCGCACGTTCGGCATGGACGCGTTCTTCCCGAACGCGAAGATCTACAACCCGATGGGCCAGCACTACACGTCGGTCGACCGCGAACTGCTCCTGGCCTACAAGGAGAGCCCGCAGGGCCAGATCGTGCACGTCGGGATCAACGAGGCGGGCGCGCTCGCCGCGTTCACCGCCGTCGGCACGTCCTACTCGACGCAGGGCGAGCCGCTCATCCCGATCTACGTCTTCTACTCGATGTTCGGCTTCCAGCGCACGGGCGACGCGATGTGGGCGGCGGGCGACCAGATGGCGCGCGGCTTCATCATCGGCGCCACCGCGGGCCGCACGACGCTCACGGGCGAGGGCCTGCAGCACGCCGACGGGCACTCGCCGCTCCTCGCGGCGACCAACCCGGCGGTCGTGTCGTACGACCCGGCGTACGGCTACGAGATCGGCCACATCATGCGGTCGGGCCTGGATCGCATGTACGGCGGCACCCACGCCGACCCGAACGTCATGTACTACCTGACGGTCTACAACGAGCCGCTCGTGCAGCCCGCCGAGCCCGAGTCGGTCGACGTGGACGGCATCGTCCGCGGCATCCACCGCATCTCGGAGGGCTCGGGCGAGGGCCCGAAGGCGCAGCTGCTCGCCTCGGGCGTCGCGGTGCCGTGGATCATCGAGGCGCAGCACCTGCTCGCGCAGGACTGGGGCATCTCGGCCGACGTGTGGTCGGTGACCAGTTGGTCGGAGCTCGCGCGCGACGGCCTCGCCGCCGACGAGCACAACTTCCTGCACCCGGACGCCGAGCGCCACGTGCCGTACCTCACGCAGAAGCTCGCGGGCGCCCGCGGTCCGTTCGTCGCCGTCTCCGACTTCATGCACGCCGTGCAGGAGCAGATCCGGCCCTTCGTGCCCGGACAGTACGCGACGCTCGGCGCCGACGGCTTCGGCTTCTCGGACACCCGCCCGGCGGCGCGTCGATTCTTCAAGATCGACGGCCCCTCGGTCGTGGTTCGGACGCTGCAGCTGCTCGCCGAGCGCGGCGAGGTCGACCGGTCGCTGCCGGCGCAGGCGATCGAGCGGTACCGCCTCCACGACGTGAACGCGGGCACGACCGGCAACGCCGGCGGCGAGAGCTAGCAGGCGTCCAGACGGTGGCGACGAAGCCCAGAACCAAGGCGGAGACCCTCGCGTGGTTGCGCACCATCTCGGGTGAGCTCTCGACCCAGACGCTGAAGCGCCTGGAGGACACGCTGCCCTGGTACGGCGAGATGCCGCCGAGCCGGCGCTCGGCGGTGGGCCTCGTCGCGCAGGCGGGCATCTCGTCGTTCATCGCCTGGTTCGACGATCCACGGTCGACGCCGTGGATCGCCGCCGACGTCTTCGGCGCGGCGCCGCGCGAACTCCTGCGGTCGGTGAGCCTGCAGCAGACGCTGCAGCTCATCCGGGTGACGGTGGAGGTCGTCGAGGAGCGCGTGAAGGACGGCGGCGAGCCGCTCCGCGAGGCGATCCTGCTCTACTCCCGCGAGATCGCGTTCGCCGCCGCCGACGTCTACGCACGTGCTGCCGAGGCGCGCGGCCTCTGGGACGCGCGCCTCGAGGCGCTCGTCGTCGACTCGATCCTCTCGGGCGAGTACGACGACGAGCTGCCGAGCCGCATCGCGGCGCTCGGCTGGCACGGCCACGGCGAGGTCGCCGTGCTCGTCGGCACGGCTCCGAAGCTGTTCGACGTCGACCAGGTGCGCCGCGCCGCACGGCACATGCACGCCGACGTCCTCATCGGCGTGCAGGGCAATCGCCTGGTCGTCGTGATCGGCCGGGCCGAGCCGAGCAGCGGCGAGTCCGAGGAGTCGGTCGGGACCGCGCCCGCGCTCTCGTTCATCGAGATCGCCACCCAGCTGGAGTCGAACTTCGGACCCGGTCACCTGGTGCTCGGACACGAGGTGCCGAACCTCGTCGATGCGTCGAAGAGCGCGAAGGCGGCCCTCGCGGGATTCGCGGTCGCGCGGTCGTGGCGGCACGCGCCCCGACCGGTGCACGCCGACGACCTGCTCCCCGAGCGTGCGCTCGCGGGCGACCCGCTCGCCCGCGCAACGCTCGTGCATCGCATCTACCGCCCGTTGCAGGCGCACTCGACCGAGCTGCTCACGACGCTCTGGAGCTACCTCGACAACGGCCGGTCCCTCGAGGCGACCGCGCGTGAGCTGTTCGTGCATCCGAACACGGTCCGCTACCGCCTGAAGCGCGTCTCCGACGTGATCGGGTGGGATGCCACGGGCGCACGTGAGGCGCTGATCCTGCAGTCGGCGCTCATCATCGGGTCGATGAGCGATCACGAGTCGACGCCGCGCCGCCGTCCGTCGAACTGACGGGTGATATGTGCGCGCAGGACAAGGGTCCGTCGAATACCTTGTGCCGAGTGCACACACATCCCCCGCGCGGGATTGGCAGACTGAGACGGTGATCGTCGTCGTCTGCCCTGGTCAGGGCTCCCAGACCCCCGGTTTCCTCGCCCCCTGGCTCGCCGAGCCGGCATTCGCCGAGCGCCTCTCCGCGCTGTCCGAGGCCGCCGGCGTCGACCTCGCGCTGCACGGAACCGAGAGCGACGCCGACACGATCCGCGACACCGCGATCGCCCAGCCGCTCATCGTCGCGGCCGGCATCCTGGCGTTCGACGCGCTCGCGGCCGACGGCCGAGCCGCCCGCATCGGCGGCGTCGCCGGCCACTCGGTCGGCGAGATCACCGCGGCCGCCGCGACCGGGGTCCTCGGCGATGCCGACGCGATGCGCTTCGTCGCCGAGCGCGGGCGCGCGATGGCGGATGCCGCAGCGACCGTTGCGACCGGCATGAGCGCGGTCATCGGCGCAGACGAGGCCGAACTGCTCACCCGGCTCGAGTCGCTCGGCCTCGAGCCCGCGAACTTCAACGGCGGCGGCCAGATCGTCGTCGCGGGCGCCCTCGAGGCGCTCGAACAGCTCAAGGCGGAGCCGCCGGCCGGCGCCCGGGTCATCCCGCTGCAGGTCGCCGGCGCGTTCCACACGCGCTACATGCAGCCAGCGCGCGATCGCCTCGCCGCAGTCGCCTCCGCGTTCTCCCCGGCGGACCCCGCGCTCACGCTCTGGACGAACCGCGACGGCTCGACCGTGGTATCCGGAACGGACTTCGTCGACCTGCTGGTCGGCCAGGTCGCCTCGCCGGTGCGCTGGGACCGCTGCATGTCGTCGTTCGCCGACGCGGGCGTGACCGGCATCATCGAGCTCGCGCCGGCCGGCGCGCTCGTCGGCCTCGCCAAGCGCGCGCTGAAGGGCGTGCCGACGGTCGCGGTCAAGACCCCCGACGACCTCCCCGCCGCGATCGCGCTCCTCGAGCAGCAGGCCGCCTGAACCCCCGCACCCCACGACACGAGAGAACGCATGACGCACCCCACGCTCAGCCAGTCGACCGGTCCCGCCTACACCCGCCTGTACTCGGTGGGCGCGGCACGCGGCGAGAACGCGGTCCCGAACGACGACCTCGTCGGACCGATCGACTCGTCGGACGAGTGGATCCGCCAGCGCACGGGCATCGTCACGCGCGTGCGCGCCGGCGCCGACGTGCTCGCGGTCGACCTGGCGACGGATGCCGCGCGCGAGGCCATCGAGCGCTCGGGCGTGCCCGCCGACCGGATCGACCTCGTGATCGTCGCGACCATCTCGAACGTGCAGCAGACCCCGTCGATCGCGGCGGTCGTCGCGGACCGCGTCGGCGCGAACCCGGCCGCCGCGTACGACATGAACGCGGCGTGCGCGGGCTACGCCTACGCCGTGGCGCAGGCCGACGCGCTGATCCGTGCCGGCGCCGCGCACTACGCACTCGTCATCGGCGCCGAGAAGCTCTCCGACGTCGTCGACCCGACCGACCGCACGATCTCGTTCCTGCTCGGCGACGGCGCCGGTGCGGTGGTCGTCGGCCCGAGCGACGAGGCGGCCATCGCGCCGACCGTGTGGGGCTCCGACGGGTCCAAGGCGGGCGCCGTGGGCATGAACCACACGCTCGTGGAGTTCCGCGACGGCGCGTCGGAGTGGCCGACGCTCCGCCAGGAGGGCCAGACGGTCTTCCGCTGGGCCGTGTGGGACATGGCGAAGGTCGCCAAGCAGGCGCTGGACGCCGCGGGCGTCACCGCCGACGACCTCGCCGCGTTCATCCCCCACCAGGCGAACATGCGCATCATCGACGAGTTCGCCAAGCAGCTGAAGCTGCCCGACTCGGTCGTGATCGGCCGCGACATCGCGACGACCGGCAACACGTCGGCCGCGTCGATCCCGCTCGCGATGCACCGACTGCTCGAGGAGAACCCCGGGCTCTCCGGAGGCCTCGCCCTCCAGATCGGCTTCGGCGCCGGACTCGTCTTCGGCGCCCAAGTGGTGGTTCTGCCCTGAGCCGCCGTTCCCCGTCCATCTAGACTGTGTCTCGGTCATACGAGACATACCCCTGCAAGGAGAAGAACCATGGCATCGACCCGCGAAGAAGTGCTTGCCGGCCTGGCGGAGCTCATCAACGACGAGACCGGCATCGCGACCGACACGGTCGAGCTCGACAAGTCGTTCACCGACGACCTCGACATCGACTCCATCTCGATGATGACGATCGTCGTCAACGCCGAGGAGAAGTTCGACGTCAAGATCCCCGACGAAGAGGTCAAGAACCTCAAGACCGTCGGTGACGCCGTCGACTTCATCGTCAGCGCGCAGGCCTAGTGACGTTCGGACGGGTCGGCGTGCGACGCCGGCCCGTCCGTTCCGTTCCACGCCGTTTCGTTCCCATCGCCCCATCGGAGTGACTTCGTATGACCAAGAAGATCGTGATCACGGGCATCGGCGCGACGACGCCGATCGGCGGCACCGCCCGTGACAGTTGGAAGGCCCTGCTCGCCGCCGAGTCCGGCGCGCGCACCCTCGAGCAGGAGTGGGTCGAGAAGTACGACCTGCCCGTGACGTTCGCCGCGTCGGCCAAGGTCCAGCCGGCCGACGTGCTCGAGCGCCACGAGCTCAAGCGCCTCGACCCGTCCAGCCAGTTCGCCCTCATCGCCGGACGCGAGGCATGGGCGGATGCCGGTGCGCCCGAGGTCGCCCCCGAGCGACTCGCCATCGACTGGGCGACCGGCATCGGCGGCGTGTGGACCCTGCTCGACGCATGGGACACCCTGCGCGACCGCGGCCCGCGTCGCGTGCTGCCCATGACCGTGCCCATGCTCATGCCGAACGGCCCGGGTGCCGCGGTCGGCATGGACCTGCACGCGCGGGCGGGTATCCGCACCGTCGTATCGGCCTGCGCGTCGAGCACCGAGTCGCTCGTCAACGCCTGGGAGCACCTGCAGGACGGCGTCGCCGACGTCGTCATCGCGGGCGGCTCGGAGGCGGCGATCCACCCCGTCACCATCGCGTCGTTCTCGTCGATGCAGGCGCTCTCGCGCCGGAACGACGACCCGGCGATCGCCTCGCGTCCGTACGACGTGGGTCGCGACGGCTTCGTCATGGGCGAGGGCGCCGCCGCGCTCGTGCTCGAGACCGAGGAGCATGCGAAGGCGCGCGGTGCGCGCATCTACGCCGAGCTGCTCGGCGGCGCGATCACGAGTGACGCGTACCACATCACGGCGCCCGACCCCGAGGGTTCGGCGGCCGCACGCGCGATGAAGGCCGCGATCGAGGGGGCGGGTGCGAGCCTCTCCGACGTGCGCCACGTCAACGCGCATGCGACGAGCACGCCCGTCGGCGACATCGCCGAGTACAACGCGCTGCGCCGCGTGTTCGGCGACGGCCTCGACGACATCGCGGTCACCGCGACGAAGGCCTCGACCGGGCACCTGCTCGGCGGCGCCGGTGCGATCGAATCGATCTTCACGGTGCTGGCGCTCCACGAGCGCACCGCTCCCCCGACGATCAACCTCGACGACCAGGACCCCGAGATCCCGCTCGACGTCGTGACGTCGCCGCGCGCGCTCGGCGAGGGCGACCTCATCGCGATCAGCAACTCGTTCGGCTTCGGCGGGCACAACGCGGTCGCCGCGTTCCGCGCCGTCTGATCGACCTCGGACGCCGAGGCATCCGACGCATGCATCGGGCCCCGATCGCCTCACGGCGTCGGGGCCCGATGCAGTCCACCGCCTGCGGTTTCGCTCGTACGCCTCCAGGACCTCGGTCGACCGGTCGACGCGTCACGCCACCGCGCGGTGCGCGTCAGCCCACGCGATGCAGCCAGATGACCGGGGCGAAGTCGCTCGCGTGCCGGAACGGCTCGAGCTCGTCGTCCCACGCCTGGCCGAGCGCGAGCCTCAGCTCGCGATGCAGCTCGCCCGCGTCGAACGCGGCGACCTCCATCGCGTAGCGGATGCGATCTTCGGGGATCACGACGTTGCCCGCCGTGTCGGTCTGCGCGTAGTACACCCCGAGCTCGGGCGTGTGCATCCAGCGAGCGCCGTCGGAGTCCGCCCCCGGGTCCTCGCTCACCTCGAAGCGCAGCTGCTCCCAGCCGCGGAGGGCGGATGCGATGCGGGCGCCGGATCCGGGCTCCCCCGTCCAGGAGAACTCGGTCCGGAGCGTGCCCGGCAGCACCGGTTGCTCGGTCCACTCGAAGTTCACCGGAGTGCCGAGTGCGCGGCCGACCGCCCACTCGACGTGCGGGCCGACCGCCCGCGGGGACGAGTGCACGAACAGCATGCCTCGCGCGGCGCGCTGAGCCCGCGTGACCTGTTCCGCCATCTCCTGCTCCGTTCCTCGTGAGGTGCGTCTTCCCCTACGACCTCTGGAACGGTGCCTGGTGGCGGTGGCGTGTTCGGTTGTGACGAGCGAGTCGTCAGGTCGAGTATGCCCCGCTTCGCCCGGAGTGACAAGGGATTCTCGCGGCGATCCGCGCCGGGGACGCTAAACTCCCTACTCGGTGAGTGATTCCACCCCGACCCGAGGAGGCGACGTGGCCGTCCGTGATGCGCTGCTCGTGCTGCTCGTCAACGGACCCGCGTACGGGTTCCAGCTGCACGGGGACCTCGCCGCGCGTACCGGCGGGCGGCGCGTCGTGAACGCGGGGCAGACCTACGCGACGCTCGACCGGCTGACGACGCAGGGCCTGGTCGAGCCGGCAGGCTCGACCGACGACGGACTCCCCCTGCACCGGCTCACGCCCGCCGGTCGGGTCGCGGCCGATGCGTGGCTGAGCGGCGCCGACGGCGCCGGCGCCGACCCGTGGCACGAGAGCGTGGACCGCGTGCTCATCGCCGTGTCGATGCCCTCCGTCGATGCCGAACCGGTCATCGATGCGGAGCGCGAACGCTGGCGACGCCGACGCGACAGGGCGGGTGCCTCGGCGGCGGCGGGCGGCCGCGCAGGCGACGCCGACCCGCGCGCACGACTCGCGGCTGCCGCCACGACCGCGGAGATCGCCCGAGCGGACGCGATGCTCGCATGGCTCGGCGGGATCGTGGCATCCGACCTCGATGCGGCGGCGTTCGCGCCGAGCACCGAGCGCCCGAGGCGAGGGCGACGGCCCGCGCGGCCACGGACCGGCGCGGAGGATCACGCGTCGGCGGACGCGTAGCTCTCGGTCACGGCGAGGTCGAGCGGGAACTCGACGGGCGCCTCGCCGAACAGCAGTCGACCCGCCTCCGCCGCCGACTCGAGCACCGCGTCGGCCACGGCATCTGCCGTCTCGGAGGGCGTGTGCACGATGAGCTCGTCGTGCAGGAAGTAGACGAGGTGCGGCGAGCGCTCGAACACGGGGCCGGACGCCGCGGCGCGCGAGCGGCCCGCGCCGAGCTCGGCGAGCCGAGTGCGCACGCCCGCGAGCCAGCAGAGCGCCCACTCCGCGGCGGTGCCCTGCACCACGAAGTTGCGCGTGAATCGGCCCCAGTCGCGAGCCGACGACCGGGCGCGGCGCTCGTCGACCGCCGTCGCATCGGGCTGCGACGCGGCCGCCTGCGCCTCGTGCCACGAACGCGGCGGCACCGGCGAGGACCTGCCGAGGAGCGTGGTGACCTGCCGGCCCGCCTCGCCGTCGCGCGCGGCGCGGTCCACCAGCGCCATCGCGCGTGGGTAGGCGCGTGCGAGCTGCGGCACGAGCCGGCCGCTGTCGCCGGTCGTCGCCCCGTACATCGCACCGAGCAGCGCGACCTTGGCCTCGTCGCGCGTCGCGACCACCCCGGCGTCGACGATCGAGCGGTACATGTCGCGGCCGCGCCCCGCCGCGGCCATCGCGGGGTCGCGCGCGAGCGCCGCGAGGACGCGCGGCTCGAGCTGCGCGGCATCCGCCACCACCAGGCTCCACCCGGGGTCTGCGACCACCGCTGCCCGCACGGCCTTCGGCAACTGGAGCGCTCCCCCGCCGGAGGTGGCCCAACGCCCAGTAGCCGTGCCGCCCGCGACGTAGTCCGCGCGGAACCGCTCGTCGACGACCCATTCGTCGAGCCACGCCCAGCCGTTGGCGGTGAGCAGTCGCGCGAGCCGCTTGTACGACAGGAGCGGGGCGACCGCGGGATGGTCGTGCTCGCGCAGCTCCCACTTCGCCGTCGAGTCGACGCCGATGCCCGCCGCGCGCAGGGCGCGCAGGAGGTCGGCCTGCGAGTCGAGCCGGAGCGCGGGAGCGTCGAGCTCGCGTCGCACTCGGACGGCGAGCTCGTCCATCCGGGCGGGCTTGCGCCCCACCGGCGGCCTCGGGCCGAGGGCCTCCTCGAGGACGCGCTCATGCACCGAGCGTCGCCACGGCAGGCCGGCGCCATGGAGTTCGGCGGCGATGAGGGCGCCGGCGGACTCGGCGGCGAGCAGCAGCCGCATGGCCCCAGGCCGGTCGGATGCCGCGGCGAGGGCCACCTGGCGATCGTGTTCGACGACGAGATCGGCGGCGGACGGCGACTCGGTCTGCTCCGGACCCGGTCCGGGGTCGACCTCGAACAGCGCCGGGCCGCGATCGACGGGTGCCGCGGGCGCCGCTGCGGCGCCGAGGACCGCTTCGGCAGGTCCGACCGGCAACCAGTGCGGACGGTCCCGGACGACGGACCCGGCCCCGGCGGTCGCGGTCGACGACGCCAGGATCGCCCCGCACAGGCGCAGATCGTGGCACCGGGCCACGCGCACGCCCGCGTCGAGGAGCGCCGGAGCCCACTCGCGCGTGTCGCGCCAGACCCATCGCGGTGCGGCGTCGGCCTCGAGTCGCGCGACCTCGCGCGCCACGTCGGCAGCGTCGCACTCGAGGTGGAGGCCCGCGTCGGGGTCGAGGAACTCCACGCGCCCCGCGCCCCTCATCGCGATCGCGATCCGCACACGTCGATTCTGCCCCGCACGGCCGACACCGGCGGCCGACGACCACGCACGAGGCGGCGCGTGGTTCACTGCCGGTCACGGCCCCTTCTGGTCGTGTCGGTGGCATCCGGGAGCATGAGGGCATGCGAGGACGGCGGGCGACATGGTCGCGGTGAGGTTCGGTTGCGGGCACGGCGCCGATGCCGACGATCCGACCGCGGTCGCGATGCGGCGCACCTGCCCGGTCTGCATGCTCGTGCACGAGACCCAGCGCAGCCGGGGCGAGCTCCTCGGCCGGGTGGCTCCCGCGCAGCGACGTCGCCTCGCCGCCGAGACGCGGATCGGCGCCGAGTACGACTGGAATTGCGTCCGCGGCCACGACCGCTACCGTGCGAGCGTGATGGAGGTGCTGACCGGCACCGGGTGCGCGAAGTGCCGCGCGAACGCCGCGTCGCCCGGCGCGGCCCGCGAAGCGGGCCTGCCGTTCATGAAGCCCGGCCTCAGGGTCGGCACGTCGATGACGGAGCAACGGCTCAGGGTCCTGCTCGGCGAGCGGATCCGGCTCCATCACCGCGCGAACGCGGTGCGCACCGCGCGCATGTTCCACGGTCGCCAGGAGGTCTGGCCCGACATCCTCGTTGCCGAGCTCCGCGTCGCGATCGAGTACGACGATCCGGGGCGCTCCGGACGAGCCCACCGCGGGCTCAAGGAGGGCTCCGACGTCGAGAAGGACGAGGCGCTGCGCGAGGTCGGGTGGGAGGTCATCCGCATCCGAGGCGGCGGCCTGTCGCCGCTCGGGCCGTACAGCATCGCCTGCCGTGGCATCACCGCGGCGGTCGCCGACGAGGTCGTGCGGCTCCTGCGCGTGATCCGCGGAGACGATGCGGTCGATGCGCTGCTCGTCCGGCCCGCGACCGCCTCGTGAGGCTGGCGCGCCGGCGATTCCCGCCGCTAGGGTGAGGACCGTCTCCGCTTGACCCGGGCGGGGACATCGTCGTGCAGAGAGGCCAATGGTGCTGCTCCCCTTCCTCATCGTCGGAGGCCTCGGCCTCGCCCTGCTCCTGATCTCGCTCGTCATCGGCGACGTGCTCGACCACTTCGAGATCGGCGACGGCGCGATCTCGGGCACGGCGCTCGCCATCGGCATGACCGTGTTCGGCGCCGCGGGCGCGCTCACGGCGAGCAGCGGGCTCGAGCTCGTCTGGGCCTACGTCATCGCCGGAGCGCTCGCGATCGTCGCCTACGTGATCGCCGTGCTCACGGTCCGGTCGCTCGCGCGGTCGTCCGACGGCGTCCCCGCCTCGGCCGTCGGCCTCACCGGCGTCGCGACGGCAACGATCTCGCCCGCCGGCGGCGAGGTGAGCCTCGACGGCCCCGGGGAGGTCGAGCGGCGCCTCGCCTACGCCGACGGCTCCATCGACGAGGGCGTCCGAGTCCGCGTGATCGCCCACGCGGGGAGCCGCGTGAAGGTCGTCATCGACCCGTCCTGACCCCTCGGGCGTCGCGCCGCGACATCCGTCACCCCCGCACCACCGACCCGAACCGGAAGACCCCATGACCCCTGAGATCATCCAGGTCGGCGCGATCCTCGCGATCGTCGTCGCGTTCCTCGGCCTGCTCGGCTTCATCGCCGGCCGCATCCGTCGCGTCCCGCCGAACGAGGCGCTCGTCATCGTCGGACGTGCCGGCGGGCGCAGTTCGGCGGAGTCGGCCGGCCAGCGCGTCGTGATCGGCGGGCGCACGTTCGTATGGCCGATCCTCCAGCAGGGCTTCCCGATCTCGCTCGAGCAGCGCCAGATCGGCATCACCGTCGAGGGCGTCGACCGCAACCGCATCAAGATCGCGATCAAGGCATCGATCAACTTCAAGGTCAGCGGGACCGAGGAGGGCGTGCGCCGCGCCGCGCAGCGCTTCCTCTCGCAGCAGGACCTGCTGACCGAGATCATCTCCGAGTCCCTCGAGGGCTCGCTCCGGTCGATCGTCGGCGACATGACGATCGAGCAGATCATCTCCGACCGCAAGTCGCTCTCCGACCGCGTCGTCGCAGAGACCAAGACGGACCTCGCGGAGCAGGGCCTCCAGGTCGACCTGCTGAACATCAGCGACATCTCCACGCCGGGCAGCGACTACCTCGCGAACCTCGGGCGCGCCGAGGCGGCTCGGGCCCGACAGGTCGCCGAGGTGAGCGAGGCCGAGGCCGCGCGTGCCAGCGAGTTCGCCCGTATCGAGGCCGCCGAGCAGATCGCCGAGCGCCAGAAGGCCCTCAGCCTCAAGCAGGCGACCATCAAGGCCGAGACCGATCGCGCCAACGCCGAGGCGGAGGCCGCCGGGCAGCTCGCGAAGGCCGAGCAGGACAAGCTGGTCGCCGTCGAGGAGCGCGACGCGCTCTCCGAGCAGGCCCTCGTCACGCAGGAGCGACTCGACATCGAGATCCGCAAGCCCGCCGAGGCCGAGGCCTATGCCGAGGTGCAGCGGGCCACCGCGAAGCGCGACGCCGCCAATGCCAGCACCGAGGCCGAGGCCTACAAGCGCACGAAGATCGCCGAGGCGAACAAGGTCGCCGCCGTCCAGGACGCCGAGGCGGCTGCGACGGCGGTCCGGTTCGCGGGCGAGGCCGACCGCGACCGTCAGGTCGCCCAGGCCGAGGGCATCCGAGCCGAGGGTGAGGCTCGGGCCGCCGCCACCCAGGCCGAGGGCGTCGCCGAGGCGGCCGCCACCGACGCCAAGGCCGAGGCGCTGAAGAAGTACGGCGAGGCGGCGCTCGCCCAGGAGATCATCTCGCGCCTGCCCGAGATCGTGCGTGCGGCCGCCGAACCCATCGCGAGCATCGACACGCTCACCGTGGTCTCGACTGACGGCGCGAGCGCCATGACGAAGACCGTCGGCCAGGTGCTCGGCGAGGGCACCGAGGTCGTGAAGTCGCTCACCGGGCTGGACGTCGGCTCCATCCTGGCCGGCCTCGCCGGCGGATCCATCGCGGGGCGCGACGCCGCCCGTCACACCGCGGGCGACTGACCCGCTGAACCGCCGCACGGGGCCGGCCTCGCATCCGCGGTGCCGGCCCCCGTCGCCGTGCCGCCTCGCCGGCGGCGGATGGATATCACCAGAGCTCGGCGATGAGCTGCGTCACTTCCTCGACGCGGTACCCGTGCCGCCGCGCGGACTCGATCAGTTCCCGCGCCTGCTCGACGACGACGCCGCGGGCCGGCGTCGCGGCGACCGAGATGCCCCGCCCCCGGCGGAACTCGAGCAGCCCCTCGTCGCGAAGCAGGCGGAGCGCCCGGAGCACGGTGTTCGTGTTGACTCCGATCACCGCCGCGAGATCCCGTGCGGGCGGCAGGCGATCACCAGGTCCGGCCTCGCCGGCCGCGATCGCTCGACGGATCTCCGCCGCGACCTGTTCGTAGAGATCCGTTGGAGCGGCTCGATCGAGCTTGACAGGAGTAATGATGCTAGTAATATTAGCACCAAAGCACAGGTGTCCTGATGATCACCACGACTCCACTCTCCTCGACGGTGTCGACCCTTTCCGCGTCGGACGAGACCGAACCGCGTGAGCCAGGCGACGGCCGATCGCCGCGTGGACCGTCAGTCCGCGCCGTCGATGCCCCCGCCTCGCGGCCACCGGTCGAGGTGCTGATCGAGGAGGCGAGGCATCGCGCACGTCGCCGTCGACAGGTCGTCGGCGCGGTCGCGGTCGTGGGCGTCGCGGTCGCCGCCATCGCCGTCACCGCGCTCGCCGGCGCCGGTTCGACCGGCGACCGGGGCACGTCGCTCAGCGGACCACTGAGCGAGACGTCGCTCGGCGTGTTCGAGCAGATGCGCGGTCGCATCGTCTGGGCCGCGGACGGCGAGTTGCGGGCCGTCGACCCCGCCGATCCGACGGACATCCGGCGGATGGCACTCCCCGACGACGTGGACTCGAAGGCGATGGTGTCGGACTGGTCCGCCGACGGGACGCGGCTCGCCCTCACCTCCGAGCACGCCGGGAAGCGCTACCTCCTCGATGCCCGAGGCACGGTGACCCCGGCCGGAACGAACGAGGGCTGCTGCATGTTCGTCTCGAACGCGTGGCTCGCCCCGGACGGCGCCACCGCCTTCGAGTTCGCTGCGCCCGGACGCCTCCAGCTGCGTGACGTGGACGGCCTCGCACCGCCCCGCGTCATCGCCGTCGATCCGGCCCTCGGCGCCGCCGAGGGGCCAGCCGCACCCGGGCACGCGTGGTCGCCCGACGGATCGCGGATCGCGGTCGTGATCGCCGAGGACGTCGAGGCGGAGCCGGCGCCGACCTCGATCCACGTCGTGGACCTCGTCACCGGCCAGGACCGGGAAGTGCTCGGGCCCGAACTCGGCTTCATCAGGCACCTGACGTGGTCGCCGGACGGCGGCGAGCTGCTCGTCGTCGCGGGACCGTGGCCGGTGACGAGCGGCGCTGCAATGAACAACCCGCACCTGCACCCCGTGGAGATGGGCCTCTACCTCATCGACACGCAGCCCGGCCCGCTCGGACCGGCGCCGGCGCCCGAGCCCATCGCCTCCGGCCACTTCATCGCGGCCACGTGGTCGCCCGACGGCGCACGGATCGCCGCCATCGATCACGCAATCCCGGGCGTCCACAGCCTCGTCATGATGCAGCGGGACGGCTCGAGCGCGCGGCGGATCGTCCAGGATCTCGGCACGCACGAGTGGACCGGGCTGGCGTGGCATCCGGTCATGAACGGGCCGCGCGAGCGGCAAGAGCAGGTGTCGCGATGATCACCACGACTCCACTCCCCTCGCCGGCCTCGGCCCCCGCCGAGTCCAGGGAGGACGAGCGTCACGCGACCGGCCGCGACCGATCGTCGGGTGCGCGCGAGGAGCGCGCCGGAGTCGACGCGTCCGCCACGCGACCACCCGTCGAGGTGCTGATCGAGGAGGCGAGGCATCGCGCCCGACGTCGTCGACAGCTCGTCGGCGCGGTCGCGATCGCGGCCGTCGCGATCGCGGCGATCGCCGTCACGGCGACGCTCGACGGCGCCGGTTCGTCCGACGGTGCAGGCACCTCGCTCGGCGGACAGGTCGACGACACGTCGCTGGGAGTGTTCGAGCCGATGCGCGGTCGCATCGTCTGGGCCGCGGACGGCGAGCTCCGGGCCGTCGACCCCGCCGATCCGACCGACATCCGGCGCATCGCACTCCCCGACGACGTGGACGCCGCGGCGATGGTGTCGGGCTGGTCGGCCGACGGGACGCGGCTCGCCCTCACCTCCGAGGACGCCGGCAAGCTCTACGTCGTCGACGCCCGAGGAACGGTCGCCTTGGCCGGCGAAACCGGATGCTGCCTCTTCGTGAGCGACCCCTGGCTCGCGCCCGACGGCTCCACCGTCGCCGAGTTCGTCGCGCCGGGTCGACTGCAGCTCCGTGACGTCAGTGGACTCACGAGACCGCGCCAGGTCGATGTCGATCCGGCGTTCGGACGGGAGGACGGCCCGCCCGTCATCGGGGAGGCGTGGTCGCCCGACGGAAGCCGGATCGCGCTGCGCGTGTACGAGGACGAGGTGATGTGGACCCAGCCGTCGATCTTCGTCTTCGACCTCGTCGCGGGCACCGCTCGAGAAGTGCGCATCCCCGAGATCGACTTCATCAGGCATATGACCTGGTCGCCGGACGGGGCGCGACTCCTCGTCGTCGCGGGCACGTACGTCGAGCTGAACGGGGTGAACCTGACCGGTCCTCCGGTGGGTCCCCAGAACACGAGCCTCTACCTCGTGGATGCTGCGCCCGACACCTCCGTTCCGGCGCAGATCTCCGACCCCATCGCCTCGAGTCACTTCATCGCGGCGACCTGGTCGCCCGACGGCGAGCAGATCGCGGCCATCGACTACGTGGGCAGGCGCGGCATCGTCGTCATGAACCCGGACGGATCGGAGGCGCATCGGATCGTCCCGAGCCTGGGCACGAGCGCGTGGACCGGCCTGGCGTGGCATCCGATTCCGAGCACGCCGCGATAGCCGGATGGCGGAGCACCGCTCGCCTCAGCGGGAACGGTGCTGCGCCGCGGCGTCGGCGGATCGCGCGATCGCGGCGGCCTCGGTCCTCGTCGATGCGCCCAGCTTCCGCAGGATCGCCGACACGTGTACCGACACGGTCTTCGTACTGATGAAGAGCCGCTCGCCGATCTGCCGGTTGGAGAGGCCGTCCGCGACGAGCTCGAGCACCTGTCGCTCGCGAGCGGTCAGTTCGTCTCCGCCGCCCGAGCGATCCCCGCCGAGCCGCCCGCGTGCGGCCACCTCGTGGGCCATCCTGGTGACGAGGTGCGCGCCGATGTCGGCCGCCGACGCGCGCGCGGCGTCGAGGCTCTGCGCGGCCGCTGCGCGGTCCCCGGTCTCCAGTTCGGCGACCGCACGCTGGACGAGGGCGTACCCGGCGAGGTGGCGCCAACCCGATCCCGACTCGAAGAGCTCGGCGGCGCGACCGAACCTCGCGATGCGATCCTCGAGATCGACGGCGATCTCGGCCCCGCACAGCTCGCTCCACACCGCGCCGGGTTCCCACGCGTCGAACTCCGCGATCGCCGACCGGATCTCGTCCGTCGTCCTCGAGGGCTGCTGCCCACGACGCCGCATCGCACCGTGCGCACGCGCCGCGAAGGCGAGCAGGCGCATGCGGTCGGTCGGCCGCTCGGTGCGGCCGTCCCACAGCAGCGGCTCCACGGCGGTCCACGCGCGCTCGGGCTCGTCGAGCGCGAGGTGCAGCTCGCACTCGTCCCTCACCCAGCCGAACTCGATCTGGCGGTCGACCCGGGCGAGTTCCGCGTGCCGCTCTCGGATCTGGTCGACGAACTCGCGCGCGTCGTCGATCGCGTCGGACCAGATCAAGGGCACGAGCTTCAGGTCCTCGAGGCCGAGGCGGAAGACGAGCGGCGTCTCGTACCGCAGGGCGCGGTCGACCAGGGTGCGCGCGCGATCCCAGTCGCCGAGGGCGATGAGCGGCTCGATCGCGTTGGTGGCGAGGATGGCGCCGACGTTTCCCTCCTCTCCGCGGCGACGTGCCTCGTCGAGCGCGTCCTGCGCGACCTCGAGCGCGTCACGGTACCTGCCGAGCTTGATCAAGGTGTCCGATCGGTTGATGGCGAGGCGGACTCGCGCGTCCCAGTCGTCTCCGGCGTACTCGCGCGCCCGTTCGAACAGTTCGAGCGAGCGTTCGACGTCCTCCGGCCCGGCGTCGTCGAGATCGGCCATGGTCGTCGCTGCGATGTTGGCCGCGATCGATGCGGCGCGGCGCCCGCCCTCGCCCGCTGCGAGCCCGTCCGCGACCGCGAGCATGCCCTGGTCGATGGCCTCGCGCAGGTCGCCGGCCAGCATGCGGCGCGCGGCGAGCTCGGAACGCAGGCGTGCCCTGACGGCCAGGGCGCGGGAGTCCGTCCGTTCAGCCACGAGCTCGAGCCCCTCCAGGAGCACGTCGGCGGCACCCGGCATCCCCATCAGTCCCATGCCGAGGGCCTTCTCGAAGAGGAGGTCGGCGAGCTCGACCGGGTCCGCGGGCTGCGCCAGCGAGATGCGGAGGTCGGCCAGCGCGACGGAGCGTTCCATGTCGCCCGCACGGCGATGCGCCCGCGCGGCCCGGCCCGCCATCCCGGCGTGATCCACCCCGGCACGCTCCTCGGGTCGATCGACGAGCTCCCAGAGGTCGAGGCATCGCTCCCCCATGGCCGCCGCCGTCGTGAGCGCGTAGGTCGCCGACGCCTCCTCCATCGCCGCGACGGCCGCATCGAACGCCTCCGGGAATCGGCGCGCGGCCAGCCAGTGCGTCGACACCTCGACGGAGAGGCCTGGACGAGCGGGGCCTGCTGCCAGCACACGGGCGTACGTCGCGTGATGACGGGCACGTTCGCCGGGAAGCAGCTCGGCCTCGACGACCTCGCGTACCAGCGCGTGGCGGAACGCGTAGCCCGACTCGTCCGCGACGACGAGGCCCACCTCGACGGCCTCGCGCATCGCGGCGTCCAGGTCGATCGGGTCGCCACCGTAGACCTGCTCGAGCAGGTCGTGCTCGGCGCGCGCCCCGCCGACCGCCATGAGCCGGAGGACCGCACGCGTTGCGGCGGAGGCGCGCTCGTAGCGTGCCGCGAGCAGGTCGCTCAGCCGTCGCGGGAGCGCGCCGTCCGTGCCCGCTCCGAGCAGTTCCTCGACGAAGAACGGAACCCCGCCGCTGCGCTCGAAGAGCTCCTCCGCATCCGATGCGCCCTCCGACGTCGCGACCATCAGCGACACCTCGTCACGGGAGAGCCGCGGCAGCTCGAGCTCGGAGACCGAGCGGAGCCGCTCGAGCTCGGCGAGGTCCTCGCGCAGTCGATGGCGACGCGGCAGTTCGGCCGTCCGCGCGGTCATGACGAGCATCACCCTGCCGTCGTGGAGCATGCGCGCGAAGTACCGCAGGAGCTGCATCGTCGGCGCGTCCGCCCAGTGCACGTCCTCGATCACGACCACGACGGGTTCGAGGTCCGAGACGCGTTCGACCAACCGGGTGAACTCGTCGTGCAGGCGGCCGACTCGGAGGTCCGCCTCGGGCGCGCCTCCGCCGATCTCAGGAGGGAGCAGTGGCGCGAGCGTGTCGAGCGCCGCTCCGGCCGCGGTGCGTACGGCGTCCGCTCCGGCGAGGTCCACGATCGAGCGCATCACCGCGCGGATCGGGATGAACGGCGCGCCGTCGTCACCGAGCTCGACGCACTGTCCGCGCGCCACCATCGCGCCACCGCCGAGGACGCGGAGGAACTCCTCGACCAGGCGTGTCTTCCCGATCCCGGCCTCGCCACCGACCACGACGACCGAGGGTTCGCCCTCGCGCGAGCGTGCCCAAGCCTCACGGAGCGCGTGCAACTCGGGCTCGCGTCCGATCATCGCTGCCGTGGGGACGCCACTCATCGGAGTCATTGTCCCACCCGATGCCGTGATCCGTCCGTGCCCCGCGCGGGGGTGATCGGTCGGCCGGCCGCGTTCGGCGCTCTAGTGTGGGACGCATGTCCCACTCCCCCGCGGTCCGCCCCGGCGCCCCCGAGCGGCTCTCCCGCATGATCCGGCTGCAGACCGTCTCGGCCGAGGTCGACCGACGCGGGTTCGCCGAGTTCGACCGCTTCCGCGACCTGCTCGCCGAGCTCTACCCGCTCGTCCACGAGCACCTCGCGTTCGAACCGGTGACCGAGCTGGGGCTGCTCTACCACTGGCGCGGCCGGGCCGACGGCGACCCCGTCGTGCTCATGGCGCACTTCGACGTCGTCCCGGCGCATGACGGGGACGGCTGGACGTTCCCGCCGTTCGAAGGACGGATCCACGACGGGTCGGTGTGGGGCCGCGGAGCGCTCGACGACAAGGGCCCGCTCCTCGTGCTGCTCGAGGCGGTCGAGAACCTGCTCGCCGAGGGGTTCGTCCCGTCGCGGGACGTGTACCTCTGGTTCGGCGGCAACGAGGAGTCGTACGGCGATGCGGCGATCGCCGCGGCTCGACGGTTCGAGGAACGTGGCGTCATCCCCTGGCTCGTGCTCGACGAGGGCGGCGCGGTCGTCGACGCGCCGCTGCCGTTCCTGAAGGTGCCGGCGGCGATGGTCGGGGTCGGCGAGAAGGGCGTGATGACGGTCCGGCTTCGCGCCCGCGGCGACGGGGGCCACGCCTCGGCGCCGCCCCGGCTCACGGCGGCGGCCCGCGTCGCCAGGGCGGTCGCGCGGCTGGACCCCAACCCGTTCCCCAAGCGGATGCCGCGATCGATGCGCGCCATGCTCGCGAGCTTCACGCCCCACGCGCGCGGCGGTGCACGGCTGCTCCTCAGCGCGCTCACCGCGCTCCCGTGGCTCACGGCGCGCGTCTTCGCGCGACTCGGCGGCGAACCCGCCGCGCTCGTGCACACGACGGTGGCCCCGACCATGCTCGACGGCGGCAGCGCGGCGAACGTGCTGCCGGCGCGCGCCTCGGCGACCGTCAACCTTCGCGTCGCGATGGGCGAGGACGTCGACTCGGTCGTGCGGCGCCTGCGGCGCACCATCCGCGACCGCGAGGTCGAGATCGAGGTCGTCGAGGGCTACGCCCCGTCGCCCGAGTCGCCGACCGAGGGCCCGCAGTTCGCGGCGATCGTCGACGCGGTCGCCGCCTCCTACCCGGAGGCGACCACCGCGCCCTACCTGATGATGGCGGCGACCGACTCGCGCCACTTCCACCGCTACGCGCCCGCGGTCTACCGCTTCGCGCCGCTCGCCATGAGCGCGGCGCAGCGCGCGTCCGTCCACGGCGTGGACGAGCACGTGAGCATCGACAGCCTCGAACGGGGCGAACGGTTCCACCGCGCACTGATCCGCTCGTTGCCGGAATGAGACATCCGACCCACTAGGGTGAATCCACCCCGGCCCCTGCATCCGCCCACCCGAAGGACCCGACATGAAGCGCGCTGCGAAGCTCGGACCCGTCGCCGCGATCGTCGGCTTCCTCGCCTTCGTCGAGTTCACGAGCGGCATCATCCAGGGCTACTACACGCCGCTGCTCACCGACATCGCACGTCACCTCGGCGTCCATGATGCCGACGTGAACTGGCTCGAGGGGTCGCAGCTCATGCTCTCGGCCCTCGTCGTGCCCGCCTTCGCGAAGCTCGGCGACATGGTGGGCCACAAGCGGATGCTGGTCTGGTCGACCGCGATCACGGCGGTCGCCTCGACGGCACTCGCGTTCACGGACCAGTTCTGGGTGTTCCTCGTCGCGTGGGCGCTGCAGGGGTTCTACGTCGTCTGGCTCCCGCTGGAGATCGCGCTGGTGTGGTCGCGGAGCCGCTCGGCCGATCGCCCCGCAGCCATGACGCGCCGGGCCGCGGGCATGCTGGTCGCGGCACTGGAGCTCGGCGCCATCGCCGGTGCGCTCTCGGCGGGCGCGCTCGCGGAGGCCCTTCCGATGCGGATGCTCCTGCTCGTGCCCGCGGTCGCCGTCATCGCGTGCTTCTTCGTGATCCTCTTCGGCGTGAAGGAATCGCCCGACCTCACGGGCAGCACGCTCGACACGGGCGGGCTCGTGCTCATCTCGCTCGCGCTCATCGCCCTCACCGGCGGGCTCAGCTTCATGCGCCTGAACGGCCCCGGCGACCTGCTGTCGTGGTCGCTCGTCGCCCTCGGCGTCCTGCTCGTCGTGCCCTTCGTGCGGTACGAACTGCGGCATCCCGACCCGCTCATCGATGTGCGCATGTTCCGCTCGCCGAGCCTCTGGCCGGTCTTCCTCACCGCGGGGCTCTTCGGCGTCAGCGTCCTGGGCGCGCAGGCGCCCCTCTCGACGTTCGCGCGGACGGATGCCGCGACCTACGGCTACGGGCTCGGGGCGACGAGCTTCCAGACCTCGCTGCTGATCGGCTCGTACGTGCTCTCGCTCGTCGTCGGCGCGATGCTGTTCCCGTTCGTCACCCGGTGGGTGTCGCCTCGCCTCGCCCTCATCGGGGCGAGTGCGCTCGTGTCGATCGGCTACCTGCTCTTCCTGCCGTTCCACGACGCGTACGGTCAGGCGCTGGCGAACATGGTCATCGCGGGCATCGGCTCGGGAGCGCTCGTCGCGGCGTTGCCCGCTGCCGCCGCCGCGGCGGCCCCCGCGCAGCAGACCGGCGTCGCGACCGGGCTCACCAACTCGGTGAAGACCGTCGGCGGCGCGATCGCGTCCTGCGTGTTCGGCATCGCGCTCCTCGGCGCGGCGGGTGAGGCGGCGACGGGTACCGCCGGCAGCTTCGCCGGCTACGTGACCGTCTGGCTCGTCTGCGGACTCACCGCGGCCGTGGCAGCGATCGTGCTCGCGTTCGTGCCGAAGCTCGCGTTCTCGGACGCGCCTGAGGTCGAAGCGGCCGTGGTGCGCTGACGCCGCTCGAGGCGGTCCCGACCGCAGGTGGATCTCCCGCTTACTTACACATAACGAGTTATATGTAGGTAAACTTCGATCATGGCTTCAGACGAGATGCCGGATGTCGCGAGCCGCCGGATCGCGATCCCTCCGACCGCCGCAGAGCCGCGCGAGTGGAGGCCCCGGAATCCGGCGGGCTTCTCCAACGCCGAGGTGCGCCGCCAGACGGGTCCGTACCTCTCCGCGCGGACGGCGAGCATCGCCGAGTGGTCGCCTCTCCTCTCCAGCATCGACACGGCCGATATCGAGGAGGCCGCCCTGGCGCTCGCCGACTTCGACCGGTACGCCCTCATCCGCCTCGGAGCGGAGCATCCGGCGCTCGGGCCGATGTCGGCGATCCTCCTCCGCACCGAGAGCGCCTCGAGCAGCCAGATCGAGCAGCTGACCGCCTCGGCCCGCCAGCTCGCGCTCGCCGAGATCGAGGAGGGCGATCGCGCGAACGCGGCTACCGTGATCGGCAACGTTCGGGCGATGGAGGCGGCGATCGCGCTGTCCGAGCATCTCGACGCCGACAGCATCCTGGCGATGCATCGCGAGCTTCTCCGCCGTCAGGTGGGACTCGAAGACCAGGCCGGAACCTTCCGGACCGAGCTCGTCTGGATCGGTGGTCGCGACAACGCCGGACCGCGCGGTGCGGACTACATCGCGCCGCAACCGGACCGGATCCCGGCCGCGATCGACGACCTGGTGGCCTTCGCCGGCCGCGTCGACCTGCCTGCGCTCCTGCAGATCGCCGTCGCGCACGCGCAGTTCGAGTCCATCCACCCGTTCGTCGACGGCAACGGCCGCACCGGCCGCGCACTCGCCCAGGCCATGCTGCGCAACAAGGGACTCGCCACCCACACCACCGTGCCACTCTCAGCCGGCCTGCTCGTCGACGTGCGCCGATACTTCGACGCGCTGCGCGCGTTCCGCGACGGCGACGCCGGTCCGATCGCGCACAGCTTCGCCGACGCCTCCCGCTATGCGGCGACCTCCGGTCGTGTCCTCGTCGACGCCCTCGCCGACCAGCTCGAGGCCTCCCGGCAGAAGCTCGCCGGCGTCAGGTCGGTTTCGAAGGCATGGGCGCTCCTCCCCCGCCTGATCGCCCAGCCGATCGTCAACAGCCGGTACCTCACCCGTGAGCTCGGCTTCAACGACGTCACCGCCAAACGCACGATCGAGACCCTCGTCGAACGCGGCATCCTCGTCGAACGTTCCGGACGGGCGCGCAATCGGGTCTGGCAGCACACCGGCATCCTCGACGCGCTCGACGACTACGCCGCGGAGATCCGCCGCTCGACGCGGCATCGCTGAACGGGATGGCGTGGCCGCCCGTCTCGCGGTCGAGGCGACGTTCACTCCGCGTCGGTCGAGTCCGGCGTGCCCTCGAACACGAAGGCCGTTCGGCCCTGTGCTCGGTGCCGAAGGACCAGAGGCTGGGAACATGACTGCGGGCTCATCGGAGATCGAGCGCCGGGAACCACGACGACGCCGGCCGCTGAGTCCCGCCGCGCGGCGATTCGGCTACGCGGTCGCGGCGTTCGTCAACCTGCTCCTGCTCTACCTGGGGAACGTCTGGCCGGGATGGCAGGTCCTGCCCTTCCTCACCGCCGAGACCCTCGACGTGCTTCCCTGGATCAACGCGTCGCTCGCGGTCGGGGTCGTCGTCAACCTCGTCAACCTCATCTTCGACCGGGCGTGGCTCAAGGCGCTCGGCGACCTCGCGTCGACCAGCGTCGGCCTGGTGGCCACGATCCGGCTCTGGTCGGTGTTCCCGTTCGACTTCGGCGACTCGACCTTCCCCTGGGTCATCATCGTGCGCACCGTGCTCGTCCTCGCGATCGCGGGTTCTGCGATCGGCATCGTCGCCGCGATCGTCGCGTTCGCTCGCGCCCTCGTTCGCGGGTCGGATGCCTCGGCTCGGCGGTCCTGACCCGAGGCGGTCCGCCGCACAGGGCCCGGCGCGACGACGAGACCGGGCCCCTCAGGGCACCCGGCGCTGGTCAGTCATCCTCGATCTCACGCAGCGCGCGTGACCGTTCCTCGGTCAGCGAGCCGATGGCACCGTTGCGCTTGGCTTCAGTGATCCACCTCCCCGCCGTCTGTGCGTCCACCCCGTACAGCGCGGCGATGGCCTCGCGCGGCGTCAGGCCGGCGAGTACGGCCTTGCGGTAGAGCCGCCCCACCTCGGCGTCGAACTCCGCGGACCCGCCACGTGGTCGATGCAGCGCTCGTTCGGACGTGAAGTCGGCCAGCCAGTGCGCGTCGGACTCGGGCGAGTTCATCCCCGCTGCCTCGACCGCCTCGGCCCAGGCGATACCGCGGAGGAGGTCGCCGGTCAGACGCACGCCCTTCGGCGCGATCACCGTCATCGTCCGCCCATCATCGCCGAACTCTATCGTCCAGCCTGGCAGCAGCGAGGGGTGCTGGGTCGTTCGGCGCATCTTGGGCATGGTGTGTTCCTCTCGTGGCGACCATGAGGTGTTGGATACCAGAAGTACTCAGGCCTCTGGTGATTCGTCAACCATGTCCGTCCCCCAGTTCTGGTGTGAATTCGCGCGTCCTTCTTCGCTTCCCGTCGTCGCGACCGAACATCCCGTGTCCCCGGTGCGTGCGACGATCCGCGTGACGGACGATCTGCGGGAGGACGGGATGCGGGGCGAGGCGACCGTGCTGCACGCCGACCTCGACGCGTTCTACGCGTCGGTCGAACAGCGTGACGCGCCGGAGCTGCGCGGGCGACCCGTCATCGTCGGCGGCGGGGTCGTGCTGGCGGCGAGCTACGAGGCGAAGGCCTACGGGGTACGGACCGCGATGGGCGGCCGTCAGGCGCGCGACCTGTGCCCCGGTGCCGTCGTGGTCCCGCCGCGGATGGAGGCCTACTCGACGGCCAGTCGCGCCGTGTTCGCGATCTTCCGCGATACGACGCCGTTCGTCGAGGGACTCTCGATCGACGAGGCGTTCCTGGAGGTCGGAGGTCTCCGACGCATCGCGGGCACGCCCGAGCAGATCGCGGTGCGACTGCGTGAGCGGGTCCGTGCCGAAGTCGGCCTGGCGATCTCCGTCGGGATCGCACGGACGAAGTTCCTCGCGAAGGTCGCCAGCGCCGTCAGCAAGCCCGACGGGCTGCTGCTCGTCGAGCCCGAACGCGAGGCAGCGTTCCTGCTTCCGCTGCCGGTGGAGCGGCTGTGGGGCGTCGGCGCGGTCACCGCCGAGAAGCTCCACCGGCTCGGCATCCGCACCGTGGGGCAACTGGCAGAACTCGAGGCCGTCGCCGCTGAGCAGCTGCTGGGGAAGGCGGTCGGTGCTCACCTGCACGCGCTGGCCAGGCTCCGCGACCCACGCCCCGTCGACACCACTCGCCGCCGCGCTTCGATCGGCTCGCAACGGGCGCTCGGCAGTCGCCCGCGCCCGCCCGGGGAACTGGAGCTCATCCTCACCCAGATCGTCGATCGACTCGCCCGACGCCTGCGCGACGGTGATCGGGTGTGCAGGACGGTCGTGCTGCGGCTTCGCTTCGGCGACTTCACCAAGGCCACGCGATCGCACTCCATCCATCCCGCGACCGATCGCACCGCGGTGCTCCTGGCCGTCGCGCGCGACCTCCTCGGCGGGGCGCAGGCCGAGATCGCCGAGCGCGGCATCACGCTGATCGGTGTCTCGTTGTCCCAGCTGGCGCGCGCCGACAGCCTCCAACCGGAGCTCCCGATCGACTGGGACGACGACGCACGCCTCGACACGGTGCTCGACGCCGTCCGCGATCGCTTCGGCGCGGCATCCGTCGCCCGCGCCGCTCACCTCGGTCGCGATCCGGGCTGGTCACCGCCGACGCTCCCCGAACACGGGTGAGTCCTCTCGGCCCGACGGAATGCCGCGATGCGGGCCCGCCCGTCGGCGATGGCCCGTGCGAGCGCGTCGCCGACCCGTTCGCTCCCGCGGGAGCGTCTCCGCCTCAGACGGTGAACCCCCATTCGCCGGCGGCGATGATCGGCTCCTCGCCGCCGCCGTCGAGCACGCCGAAGACGCTCAGCTGAGGGGAGCCGAGCACGAAGTCGACGTGCACCGAGCTGCGGTTGAGGCCGACCTCCAGCCGCTCGTCGGCGCTCAGGGCGTCGGCGCCGTCGTAGCAGGACGCATACGACTGTCCGAGGGCGATGTGGCACGCGTCGTTCTCGTCGTAGAGGATGTTCTTCCACACCAGGTGCTCGGCGGCGACCGCGCCCGACTGCGGAACCATCGCGGCCTCGCCGAAGTGCACGGCTCCGTCGTCGCTTCCGAGGATCGCTCGCAGCGTCGCCTCGCCGACTCCGGCGCGCGAACCGACGACCTTCCCTTCCGAGAGCTCGAACGAGAAGTCCTCGATGAGGTCGCCGAAGTAGCTCAACGGCTTCGTCGCGCGGACCGTGCCCTCCGCCTTCATCCGGTGCGGGGAGGTGAACACCTCTTCGGTCGGCAGGTTGGGTGCGAAGGGCTTCCCGGCGGGGGTCGTCATGCCGCCGCCGCGCCAGCGGGCTCGATCCGTCATGCCGAGCACGAGATCGGTCCCCGGACCCTCGTAGCGCAGCCGGCGGTAGTCGCGGGAGTCGAGGTGCGCGGCCCGCGCCTCCAGGTCGGCGATGTGCGCGCGCCAGCCGTCGACCGGATCCGGCGTGTCGATGCGGGCGGCGCGGAGGATCGCCTGCCACAGGCGCTCCTCCGCCTCCTCGGCGTCATCGTCCGGGAACACGCTCGACGCCCACGCGGGGATCGGCACCCCGATGACCGTCCAGGGCACGTGCCCGATGCCCATCGCCTCCATCTGGGGTCGGATGTGCTCCATCTCGCGGCGGTTCTGCTGCTGCACGCGAGCCTGGTCGACTCCGGCGAACTTGGCCGGGTCGGCCGCGTGGATGCGAAGGAACGAGGCGCCGGCCTCGAAGTCGGCCAGGCGGAACAGGGCGCTCCCCGGCAGGGCGTCGGCGGCCTCGGCCGAACCGTGGGTGAACCGCGACCGGTCGACCGCATCGTCGAACCAGAGCACGTCCGCCGAGATCGCCCCGGCGTCGTAGGCCGCGTCGACCACCATCCGCGCGAACTCGGGTCGCACGACGGGCGCCGCGATGAGCACCCGCTCGCCGGGTTCCACCCCCAGCCCCACCTCGATCGCGACGCGCGCGTAGTCCCTCAGCTGCTCTTCGCTCGGCATGGTGGCCTCCCGGTCGGTGCCTCCACCGTGGCACACGCGCCGCGATCGCACGACCCCCGGTCGGGGTGCGCTGAACCCCGGGCGACGCCGCCTCGGCCTCCGGCGACAGGTCAGATCGCCATCGCCGCACGCACCGAGCCCATCGCGGCCGTGCCGCCGGTCCCCTCCTGCGCGACCCGTCCCGACGCCAGCACCACGTAGTGCTCCGCCGCCTCCAGCGCGAAGCCGATGTGCTGCTCGACCAGCAGCACGCTGAGTCCGCCCTCGGCGAGCCCGATGATCGTCTGCTCGATCTCGGCGACGATGGTCGGCTGGATGCCCTCCGTCGGTTCGTCCAGGATGAGGAGCTTCGGCTCGGTGATCAGCGCCCGGGCGATGGCCAGCTGCTGTCGCTGGCCGCCGGAGAGCAGTCCGGCCTTCCGCGTCGCGAACTCCGCGAGTGCCGGGAACCGCTCGAGCATCTCGGCGATCTTCGCCCGGCCGTTGCGCCTGCCGTCGGCGACGAGTTGGAGGTTCTCCAGCGTGGTCAGCTGCTCGAACGACTGCTGCCCCTGCGCCACGTAGGCCATGCCGCGTTGCACACGGCGGTTGGGTGCGAGGTGCGTGACGTCCTCGCCGTCGAAGCGCACCGTGCCGCGGGTGGGTCGGATGAGACCGATCGTGGCGCGCAGCAACGTGGTCTTGCCTGCGCCGTTGTGGCCGAGCACGGCGACGATGTTCGCGGAGCCGGGGATGGAGACCCCGTGCAACACCTTCGTGCCGCCGTAGCCGGCGTCGATGTCGACGATCTCGAGCATCAGTCCACCTCCTCTGCTCCGGGTGCCAGTGCACCGCTGAGTGCCCCCGCGGTGCCGAGGTACACCTCCTGCACGCGGGGATCGGCCTGGATCTCAGCGACCGATCCCTCGCTCAGCACGCGTCCCTGGTGCAGCACGGTCACCCTGGTCGCGAAGCTCCGCATGAAGTCCATGTCGTGCTCGACGACGACCACGACGCGATTCGCGGCGACCCGCCCGAGCAGTTCCCCGGTGGCGGTGCGCTCGTCCTGGCTCATCCCCGCGACGGGCTCGTCGAGCAGCAGCACCTTCGCGTCCTGTACCAGCAGCATCCCGATCTCCAGCCACTGCTTCTGGCCGTGCGAGAGCATGCCCGCCGGCAGGTCGCGCACGGTGCCCAGTCCGGTCTCCTCCAGGGCCCGCTCCACGGAGGCGTCGACGCCGCGCCGTGCACGCAGCAGCGACACTGGGGAACGCCGCAGGCCGGCCGCGATGTCGAGGTTCTGCAGCACCGAGAGCTGCGCGAACACGCTGGCGGTCTGGAACGTGCGACCGACGCCGAGCCGCACGATCTTCTGGGCGGGCGAGCCGAGCAGTTCCTTGTCGCCGAACCTCGCCGTTCCGGTGCCCTTCGAGAGCCCGGTGATGGCGTCGATGCACGTCGTCTTCCCGGCGCCGTTCGGGCCGATGAGGAACCGGACCTCGCCGGGATGCGCATCGAACGAGACGTCGTGGACCGCCACGAACGCGCCGAACTGCACGTGCAGGTCGCTCACGACGAGCGAGGCGTCGGGAACGCTCACTTCACCACCTCCCGGAGTTCGGGTGTCGCGGGACCGGGCTCGTCGCTCGAGCGCCGGATCAGGCCCTTCGCGCGGTCGAACAACGAGGACAACCCCATGGGAAGGAAGAGGATGACGAAGATGAAGATCAGGCCGAGGATGTAGATCCACCCCTCGGGCCAGCTGGAGCCGAGGCTCGACTGACCCCATCCGATCGCCATGGCCCCCAGTGCCGGGCCGAAGAGCGAGGCTCGTCCGCCCAGCGCCACACCCGCGATCATGAGGATCGAGGCGGAGGCGCCGATCTCCTGCGGCGTGATGATGCCGACGATCGGCACGAACATCGCGCCGCCGATGCTGGCCATCACGGCGGCGACCACGAAGGCGAAGAGCTTGATGTTGGCCGGGTCGTACCCGAGGAACCTGACGCGCTCCTCGGCGTCCCGCGTGGCGACGAGCAACTCGCCGAACCGGCTGCGGTTGAACTGCCAGACTGCGAGGAGGCAGACGACGAGCAGCGCCGCGGCGATCAGGTAGACCATGAGCTTGTTCGCCTCGTCGTTCAGCACGTAGCCGAAGAAGTACTTGAAGTTGCTGAGTCCGGTGTCGCCCCCGGTCTCGCGGATCGTCGAGCTGATCAGGACGGCGAGCGCCACGGCGAGGGCCTGCGTCAGAATCGCGAAGTACGCTCCCTTCACCCGGCGCTTGAAGAGCGCGTACCCGAGGATCGCGGAGACGATCACGGGGAGCAGCACGATGGCCACCAGCGTGAAGACCTCGCTCCGGAAGGGCTCCCAGAACGCCGGGAGCGGAGCGAGCGGGTCGTACAGGATCATGAACCCGGGAAGCGCGCCGGGTCCCGCGGTCTCCAGCGTGAGGTGCATGGCCATCGCATAGGCGCCGAGTCCGAAGAACACCCCCTGGCCCATGACCAGCATCCCGCCTCGACCCCACGCCAGGCCGATCCCGACGGCCGCGATCGCGAGGCAGCAGTATTTCCCGAGGTTGCTGATCCAGTGCTCGGAGAGCACGGCGGGAGCGACGACCAGCAGCAGCACGGCGAACACGCCGATGCCGATGAGCGGGAGCCTCGTCGTGAACTTCGTCATGCCAACCCCCTGGTGCGGACGGTGAACAGGCCTTGCGGGCGGATCTGCAGGAAGATCACCACGAGGACGAATGCGAGCACCTGCGCCAGGCTCCCGCTCGTCCAGTAGGCGAAGAACGTCATCGCGATGCCGACCGCGAGCGCGGCGATGACCGTGCCCGCGATCTGGCCGATGCCGCCGGCGACGACGACGAGGAACGCCGGGATGATGTACTGCACGCCCATCTGGGAGTTCGTGCCCCCGATCAGCGATGCGGCCACGCCGGCGACCCCGGCCAGGCCGGAGCCGACGAAGAAGGTGATCCGGTCCACGGAGCGGGTGGCGACGCCGCTGGTCTCCGCGAGGTCCCGGTTCTGGACGGTCGCGCGGATCCGTCGACCGAAGGACGAGTACTTGAGCCAGGCGGCCAACGCGGCCACGCAGGCCGCGGCGAGGACGATGGTGAAGACCTGGCGGAGCGGCCACTCGTAGCCGAGGACGTCGATCTGCCCGTCCAGCCACGACGGCTTCTCCACGGGGACGCCCTGTGCGGGGAAGATCTGCAGCGCGGCCTGCTGGAGGATCAGGGCCACGCCGACCGTGGCCAGGAGCGTGTCGAGGGGCCTGCGATACATCCACTGGATGATGGTGACCTCGAGCAGGAGCCCGAGGAACCCCGCGACGACGAACGCGAGCGGCAGTGCCAGCGGGATCGAGAGGTCGCTGGAGGGGATGACCTGCTGCGTCACGTAGGCGACGAAGGCGCCGGCCATGATGAACTCGCCGTGCGCCATGTTGATCACCCCCATCTGGCCGAAGGTGAGGGTGAGGCCGAGCGCTGCCAGCAGCAGCAATGCGCCGAGAGCCGTCCCGTTGAGCAGTGGCGGGAGGAGTTCGTCCACGTACGGCAACTTCCTGTGTGGGGTGAGCGACGGAGATGCTGATCGGAGTGCGCGGGGTTCCGTGCCGTTCGCGGCACGGAACCCCGCGGGGAGTCGGGACGATCAGCCCGCGGAAGCCACCAGCGCGTCGCGGACGTCGGCGGGGAACCAGTCGTAGCCGTCGAGGAACGGGTCGGGCTCGATGAACCCGTCCGACTCCCAGACGATGTCGAACTGGTTGTCCGCGTTGATCCTGCCGATGTGACCCGGCTTCGAGATGTGGTGGTTGTCGCCGTTCAGGGTCACGGTCCCCTCCGGCGCGTCGAAGGTGATGCCGCCCTCCGCAGCGGCGGCGTTGACCGCGTCGACCTCGAACGAGCCGGCCTTCTCCACGAGGGCCTTGTAGAGGTACAGCGAGATGTATGCGGCTTCCATCGGGTCGGACGTCACGCCGCTGCTGCCGGGGTAGGCCTTCCAGTCCTCGATGAACTTCGGGTTGTCGGGGGTGTCGAGCGACTGGAAGTAGTTCCACGAGGCGTAGTTGCCCGTGACCTCGTGCCCCATGGCCGGCGCCTCCTCCTCGGCGATCGAGACCGAGATGATCGGAGTGGTCTCTGGGGTGAGACCCGCGTCGTAGTAGGCCTTGATGAAGCCGACGTTCGACGAGCCGTTGATCGTGTTGAAGACGAAGTCCGGCTTCGCCGCGGCGATCTTCGCCACCTGGGTGGTCCAGTCGTCCTTGTCGAGGGGCACGTACTCCTCTCCGACGATCTCGATGCCGAGCTCGGCCGCGTAGAGCTTGATGATCGCGTTCGCGGTCCGGGGGAACACGTAATCGGACCCGGCCAGGAACAGCGTCTTCACCCCCTCGGCGGCGAGGAAGTCCATCGCCGGGATGATCTGCTGGTTGGTCGTGGCGCCCGTGTAGTAGATGTTCGGGGATGCCTCGAGTCCCTCGTACTGCACCGGATAGAAGAAGAGCCCGTTGAGCTCCTCGACGACCGGCTTCACGGCCTTGCGGGACGACGAGGTCCAGCCGCCGAAGATCGCGGCGACGCAGTCCTGGGTGAGCAGCTTCTCGGTCTTCTCGGCGAAGGTCGGCCAGTCGGTGGCCCCGTCCTCCTGGATGTACTCGATCTGCTTGCCGAGGATGCCGCCGTCGGCGTTGATCTCATCCGCGGCCATGTGCAGCACGTTGGAGACGGTCTTCTCGGAGATCGCCATGCCGCCGGTGAGCGAGTTCAGGAAGCCGAGCTTGATGGTGTCGCCCGAGGTGTCGATGCAGCTGCTCCCTGCAGCTGCCGCGGTCGCATCGTCGGCGCGGCTCCCGCAACCGGAGAGCACGAGTGCCGCGGTCGCGGCGATCGCGCCGGTGGCCAGGAGCGTTTTCACGCGCCGTCTGCTGGTGTTGAGCATGGGGGCTCCATTCGATGACTGTGGGTGCGAGGGAACCGACGGGGCACGCACGACGCCGAACATCGACGAGTGGACGACCGCCATCGGGTGCTACTCATGGTGCTGTCACGCTGCGTTCATGGTGCTACCCGAGCAGACGCCGGCGTCCCGGACGATCGACCCAGATCTTCATGGCGACGGATCACCGTCGCGCGCTGGAGATGGTCTCACCATGGAGGCGCGGCGTTCCATCGCGATTTCCCGAACATGACGTCGTTGTAAACAGTCCTTCCGCACGGACCGGCCCGTCGCCCTGCGAAGTCCAAGGAACGACGGGCGTTCGGCCGCGACCGCGACCCCTCCGAACCGAGACCCGCGGTGCTGGAACCGGCGGGGCTGGTCTACGTTATGGACAACCCGCACGCGCGCCCGGTCGCCGCGAGGGCGCCGACGACAGGGCACGACGAGCGAGGAACGAAGGGATGCCATGCATTTCACACCCGCTGAGACCGAGAAGCTCATGCTCGCCGTGGCGGGGATGATCGCGCGTGATCGCCTCGACCGCGGCATCGCGCTGAACCATCCCGAGACGGTCGCCCTCCTCTCCTGCTGGGTGATCGAGGGAGCGCGGGAGGGCCGGAGCGTCGCCGAACTGATGGACGCCGGCCGACGGGTGCTCACTCGTGAGCAGGTCATGGCGGGCGTCCCCGAGATGATCACCGACGTCCAGATCGAGGCGACGTTCCCCGACGGGCGCAAGCTCGTCACCCTCCACCACCCCATCGACTGAAGGAGTCCCGTGGCCTCCACCGCGAACGCCGGTCCCGGCGCGTACCGAATCCGGCCGGGCGAGATCGAGCTCAACGCCGACCGGAGTCCGGACGAGCGCATCAGGCTCGTCATCGTCAACACCGGCGACCGGCCGGTGCAGATCGGCTCCCACCTGCATCTTCCCGACGCCAACGCCGCGCTCGAGTTCGACCGCGCGCTCGCCCGCGGCTTCCGGCTCGACATCCCGTCAGGCACGTCGCAGCGGTTCGAGCCCGGCGCCTCCCGCGAACTCGATGCCGTCGCGTTCCGCGGTCGGCGCCGGATCCCGGGGATCCAGATCAAGACCGATGCCGAGGGGGCACTCGATGGTGAGGATTAGTCGCGAGCGCTACGCCGCGATCTACGGGCCGACGGCGGGCGACCAGGTGCGGCTCGGCGACACGGACCTGTACATCGAGATCGAGCAGGATCTCACCGTCGGCGGCGAGGAGGCGATCTTCGGCGGCGGCAAGTCGATCCGCGAGTCCATGGCGCAGGGAGTGACCACGCGGGCCGAGGGCGCCCTCGACACCGTGATCACGAACGCGATCATCCTCGACTGGTGGGGCATCGTGCGAGGTGACATCGGCATCCGCGACGGACGCATCGTCGGCATCGGCCATGCGGGCAATCCGGATGTCAGCGACGGCATCTCGGAGGGCATGGCGATCGGTCCGTCGACCGACGTCATCTCCGGCGAGGGCCGCATCGTCACGGCCGGCGCGATCGACTCCCACGTCCACCTCCTGTCGCCCTCGCAGCTGCACGAGGCCCTCGCCACCGGCATCACCACCATCGTCGGCGGCGGCACCGGTCCGTCGGAGGGGTCGAAGGCGACGACGGTCACGCCGGGCGCCTGGCACCTCGGGCAGATGCACCGGGCGTTGGACGCCGTCCCGATGAACCTGCTCCTGCTCGGCAAGGGCAACACGGTCTCCGCCGAGGCGCTGCGCGAGCAGGCGATCGGGGGCGCAGCGGGGTACAAGGTCCACGAGGACTGGGGCTCGACCCCCGCCGCCATCGATGCGGCGCTCCGCGGTGCCGACGAGTGGGGGCTGCAGGTGGCGCTGCACTCCGACTCGCTGAACGAGGCGGGCTTCGTCGAGTCGACGATCGCCGCGATCGCCGGCCGGTCCATCCACGCCTTCCACGTCGAGGGGGCGGGCGGCGGTCACGCGCCCGACATCCTCACGCTGGCGAGTCACCCCAACGTCATCCCGGGCTCGACGAACCCCACGCTCCCCCACACGGTGAACACGGTCGCCGAGCATCTCGACATGCTCATGGTCTGCCACCACCTCAATCCGGCCGTGCCCGAGGACCTCGCGTTCGCGGAGTCCCGGATCCGCGCCACCACGATCGCCGCGGAGGACATCCTGCACGACCTCGGCGCGCTCTCGATCACGTCGTCGGACGCGCAGGCGATGGGTCGCATCGGCGAGGTGATCACGCGGACCTGGCAGGTCGCGCACGTGATGAAGCATCGTCGCGGTCCGCTCGGCGGCGGGATGCCGGCCGACAACGAGCGTGCCAAGCGCTACGTGGCGAAGTACACGATCAACCCGGCAGTCGCGCATGGGATCGCCTACGACGTCGGCTCGGTCGAGGTCGGCCGCATGGCGGACCTGGCGATCTGGGAGCCGAAGTTCTTCGGCGTCCGGCCCGCCGTCGTGGTCAAGGGCGGCACCATCGCCTGGGCGAGCCTTGGCGATCCGAACGCGTCCATCCCCACGCCGCAGCCGGTGCTCCAACGGCCGGCGTTCGGCGAGGCGATCGGCGCCGACCTCTCGGTGAGCTACGTCTCGCCCGCTGCCCTCGACGCCGGCCTCGCCGACGAGCTGGGGCTGCGCCGACGCCTCGCGGCGGTCGAGCCCACGCGCGGGATCGGCAAGGCGCAGATGCGGAACAACGACGCGCTGCCCGCGATCCGCATCCGTCCCGACACGTTCGAGATCTCGATCGACGGCGACGACGTCGAGCCCGATCCCGCCGCGTCGCTCCCCCTGGCCCAGCTGTACAACCTCTTCTGATGCAGCCAGCACCGCAGACGATCACGCTCCTCCTCGCGGATGCGCGCCTCCCCAGCGGCGGGCATGCGCAGTCGTCCGGGGTGGAGCCGGCGCTCCTGGCGGGGATGCCGGTCGCGGACGTGCCGGCGTTCCTGCGCGCCAGGGCGAGGACGACGGGCCTGGTGGATGCCGGCACCGCGGTGGTCGCGCGGCACTCGGCGCTCGACTGCCTGCCGGTCGCGCCGATCGAGCGGGCCTGGGCCGCACGCACGCCGAGCCGTGCGATCCGGGATGCCTCCGAGGACCTCGGTCGCGGCCTGCTCCGCCTCGCCGGGCGGTTCTGGCCCGACGTGCGCTCCTCGCTCGCCGGTCTCGACCACTCCCCGCCGAGGCCGCTCGTGCTCGGTGCGATCGCCGCCCACGCGGGGATGGACGCCGAGAGCCTGGTCCGCCTGACCGTCTACGACGACTTGGCCTGCGCGGTGGCGGCCCTGCTCAAGCTCGAACCCGGCGATCCCGCGGACGGGGTCGCGATGGTGCTCGAGGCCTGCTCGTCGATCGAGCCGCACGTGGCCGCGGTCTCGACGATCACCGCCACCCACCAGATCCCCGCGGCGAGTGCGCCGTACGCCGAGGCGTGGGCGGAAGCCCATGCCGTGACCACCAGGAGGCTCTTCCGTGCCTGACATCACCCCCGCCGACCGCGCCCTTCGACTCGGCGTCGCCGGCCCCGTGGGGACCGGCAAGTCCTCGCTCATCGCGACCGTGTGCCGTTCCCTGGCCGACGACCTCCGACTCGGCGTCATCACCAATGACATCTACACCGACGAGGATGCACGATTCCTCCGCTCGGCAGGAGTGCTCGAGCCGGAGCGCATCCGCGCGGTCGAGACCGGCGCATGCCCGCACACCGCGATCCGCGACGACATCACCGCGAACCTGCTCGCCGCCGAGGACCTCGAGCGCGACTTCGCTCCCCTCGACGTCGTGCTCATCGAGTCCGGAGGCGACAACCTGACGGCCACGTTCTCGCCGGCACTCGTCGATGCGCAGATCTTCGTGCTCGACGTCGCCGGCGGCGGCGACGTCGCCCGCAAGGGCGGCCCGGGCATCGGCCGAGCCGACCTGCTGGTGGTGAACAAGACCGACCTGGCACCCTACGTCGGCGTCGACGTTCCGCAGATGGTGGCCGACGCCTCGGAGGCGCGCGACGGTCGCGCGGTGCTCGCGCTGTCGCGCACGGATGCCGCGTCCGTCGCCGCGCTGCGAACCTGGGTGCTCGGCGTCCTCGAGAGCCACCGACGCGGTACGCACGTGCCGCAGGACCCGGGTCCCATGGCACCGCACTTCCACGCCGATGAGGAGCACCCAGGGGGCGGCTTCGTGCACACCCACGACGCGGCGAGCGAGCACGAGCACGAGTCGAGGTCGGCGGACGAGGTCCACGTCCACTCGCCCGCTCGGAAATGACGACCACCCGGATCGCGGTACGGGCCGGTGATCCCCGGGCGCACGTCGACCTGGTCGTCGGCTCGCTGGCGCCGCGACTCGTCAGCCGGACCTCGAACTCGGCCCATGTCGCCGTCTCCGCCGCCGGCATGCTTCTCCTGGGCGGCGACGTCGTGCACGTCGAAGTGGACGTCGGGCCCGACAGCACGCTCGAACTCGAGGACGTCGGCGGCACGGTCGCCTACCCCGCCACGGGCGCGGCATCCCGGTGGACGCTGGATGCGCGGGTCGGGTCGGGCGGAACGCTCCTCTGGCGCGCCCTCCCGCTGGTCGTCGCCGAGGGCGCGCGCGTCGAGCGCCGCACGGAACTCGGGCTCGACACGGGCGCCAGGGCCGTCATCCGCGAGACCATCGTGCTGGGACGACAGGGTGAGTCGGGTGGGACCCTCACCTCGCAGGTCTCGATCGCGGATGCCGACGGCCCGGTGCTCTTCGAGACACTCGAGGTCGACGGATCGGCGCCGGAGCCGGGCGTGCTCGGCCCGGCACGCGTCCTCGATGCGGTCGTCGCGGTCGGATTCCGGCCCGGGGCGGAGCCCGGCGCGATGCAGCTCGACCAGCCCGGAGCGGTGGCGCGGCATCTCGGCGACCAGACCCACGAGTCCCGCCTCGACGACGTCTGGGCGAGGTGGTCTACGGGAGCCAGGTCGCTCGGAGGCGTGGTCGCGCCTGCACCCGCGAGCGGGGGGTCTCCGCCCCGTGAGGTCGAGGCGAGGTCGATCGAATGACCCGTCTCACCACGGAACCGATCGCGGGCCCTCGGATCCCGCCGGGTCGGAACGGTGACGCCGTCGCGTCGAGGCATCCGCTTCGCCACCGGACCGGTCTCGCGCTCGCGGGGATGCTCGTGACGATCCTCGCCCTGCACCTCGCGGGGTTTGGCCTGCTCTTCGCCGGTGGCGAGGGAGGGACGGTCGCCGGCACGACGCTCGGCGTCGGAATGGGGGTCACCGCCTACGTGCTCGGCCTCCGGCATGCGTTCGACGCCGACCACATCGCGGCGATCGACAACACCACCCGGAAGCTGCTCGACGACGGCCGGAAGCCCGTGTCGGTGGGCTTCTGGTTCTCGTTGGGCCACTCCACGGTCGTGCTGGCGCTCGTGGTGCTCCTCGCGCTCGGGGTCGATGCGCTCGCCGGCTCGCTGCGCGACGACGACTCCGCGCTGCATCGGGTGACCGGCATCGTGGGAGCCACCGTGTCGGGCCTGTTCCTCTACGTCATCGCGGCGATCAACGTCGTCCTGCTGGCATCGACGTGGCGTACGCACCGGCAGGCGCGCTCCGGCGAGACGACGAGGTGGATGCCGACCGAGGGCGCGACCCGCGGTCCCCTGACCCGGCTCCTCTCACCCGTGATCACGGCGATCCGGGCGCCTTGGCAGATGTACCCAGTCGGCGTGCTCTTCGGCTTCGGATTCGACACCGCGACAGAGGTGGGCCTGCTCGTCCTGGCCGCGACCAGCACCGCATCCCATCTCGCGTGGTACTCGCTACTGGCCCTGCCGCTGCTCTTTGCCGCAGGCATGTCGCTCCTCGACACCGCCGATGGGGTGCTGATGCGATACGCGTACGGGTGGGCGCTCGCGGACGGTGCACGCAAGGTCCGCTACAACCTGGCCATCACCGCGATCTCCGTGGTCGTCGCCGTCGCCGTCGGAACCATCCAGCTCGTCGCGTTGTTCGGCGACGAACTCGGCCTCGGCGGAGACCAGTGGCGGTCGGCCGCGGGCGTGGACCTGAACGCGGTCGGATTCTGGATCGTCGGCGCCCTGGTCCTCATGTGGCTCGGCGCACTGCTCGTCTCACGGCGCCGGCAGCGGAGGCCCGTTCCGGCCCCTCCCCAGCGAGGCGCGGTCGGCATCCGCGCGCCGGAAGGCGCTCGGATCGACCACGTGCAGCGCGCGTCTCACTCCGACCCGAGCTCCGGAGACGGCGCTCGATCAGGGCTCCGTAGGGCGGACGGGACTTGAACCCGTGACCGATGGATTATGAGTCCACTGCTCTAACCGGCTGAGCTACCGCCCCGCGACCGACCTCATTCCGGCACGATGACCGGGATCGACTCGGTGACCGGATCGGTCACGCGTTCACCACGATACAGACTCTCGAACGTGTCGAGGGTGCGCGTGATGTCGTGCGCCTTGATGAGCTTGAGCGACTGCGACTTCATGGCGTTGTAGTCGTCGCGCGACGCCTCGAGCACGGCGCGGAGCTTGGCGGCGAGGTCCTCGGCACTGCCCGGCTCGAACAGGTATCCGTTCTCGCCGTCGTGCACCAGGTGCGGCAGCGCCATCGCGTTCGCGGCGACGACGGGCAGGGCGGACGCCATCGCCTCCATCGTCACGATGCTCTGGAGTTCGGCGATCGAGGGCATCGCGAGCACGGACGCCCGGTGGTACGCCTGGCGGAGCTCCTCGTCGGTGACGTAGCCGGTGAACGTGACGCGGTCGGCGATGCCGAGCTCGACGGCCATGTGCTCGAGGTTGCGCTTCTGGTCGCCGCCGCCGACGATGTCGACCTTCACGTCGAGCTCGGCGGGAAGGAGCGTCACGGCGCGCAGCAGGACGTCGATCTGCTTCTCGCCGGTCACGCGACCGACGAACACGATGCGGTTCTCGGTCCGCGGCTCCCAGTTGGGCGAGTACTTGTGCGCGTCGATGCCGCAGGAGATCGCGTGCACGCCGCGGAGGCCCGTGTACTTCTCGAGGAAGTCGGCTGCTCGTCGCGTCGGCGTCGTGACCGACTCGGCCCGGCCGAACGTGCGGCGCGCGGCCTTCCAGGCGAGCCCGACGGCCCAGTCCTGCCACGCCTTCGGGATGAGCGTGAACTCGAGCATGTTCTCGGGCATGAAGTGGTTGGTGCCGACGATGCGGATGCCGCGCTTCGCGGCCTCGACCGAGAGCCCACGGCCGACGACGATGTGCGACTGGAAGTGCACGACGTCGGGCTTCACCTCCTCGAGGATCCGCGCGCTGTTCTGCTTGATGCGCCACGGAAGCGCGAAGCGGAGCCAGTCGTGCGGGTACCAGCGCCAGCTCAGCAGCCGGTGCGCGGTGAGCTCCTGGCCCTCGTGGACCTCCTTCCACGTGCCGTGCTTGCGGCTCGCGGCGGGCGCGACGACGTGCACGTCGTGGCCGCGCTCGACGAGCCCGGCGGCGAGCCGCTCGGCGAAGCGGGCGGCTCCGTTCACGTCGGGCGCGAAGGTGTCGGCGCCGATCAGGATCCGGAGCGGGCGCTTCGAGCCGGGGTCGGCGGACACGCTCGATGAGTCGGACACGTGGTGCTGTACCTCGCTGTTCGTGGAACGGGGTGGGTGACCGGGGCCGGGCCCCTCGGGAGATCGGGACGGGCAGCGTGGGCTGGGTTCATCCGACCCTAGTCTACGAGAGCAGCCGTCGCAGCGCCGATCTCACGCATCGCCCCCTGCTCGCATGAGCACGATGGGCGCATCGGAGCCTCGCGTCCGGTCGTCGTCAGAGCCGTGTCTGCGGATGGTTCTTCGCGAGCAGGAACACGCCCCAGATCGCGATCGCGCCCGTCACCACGAACACGCCGATCGCCCACGGGGGCGCCTGCGAGGCCTCGTCGAGCACCACGATGCCGATGAGCACCGCCACCATCGGGTCGACCACCGTCAGGCCCGCGATCACGAGGTCGGGCGGCCCGCTCGCGTAGGCGTTCTGCACGAAGTACGCGCCGAGGCCGGTCGCGGCGAGCAGGGCGAGCACGCAGAGCAGCGTCAGCCAGTCGAACTCGCCCTGGTCGACGCGCGAGAGCACGACCTTGGCGAGCGTCGCCACGAAGCCGTAGAGCACGCCGGCCATGAGCACGTAGAAGATCGCGCGGATGCGCCGGCGGAAGAGCGCGAAGGTGACCGCCGCAGCGGCGAGCACCACCATGAGGACGATGAGGATGGTGATGAGCTGTCGCGCCTGGACCGGCTTGTCGACGGCCGTGAACGCGGCGACGCCGACGAACACGAACACGCCGCCGACGCACATCACGATCGCCGTGATCGACCTGCGGTTGAGGCTCACCTTGTTGATGCGCGAGTTCAGGATCGACGTGATCACGAGCGCGAGCGCGCCGAGCGGCTGCACCACGATCAGCGGCGCGAAGTAGAGGCTCGAGAGCTGGAAGACGATCGCGAGCCCGAGCATGAGGGTGCCGAGCACCCACGACGGCCGTGCGAGCAGCAGGGCGAGCTGCCTGCCGTTCAGCCCCTTGCCGAGCGTGTCGGCCGTGTTCGCCTCGACCTTGACCACGCCGCGGTGCTGGAACTGGGCCCCGAGCGACAGGAAGACCGCTCCGACGAGCGCGAGCGGGATGCCGATGAACTGCGTCGGATCGAGTGGGATCAGCTCGGTGAGCTCGCTGAGGTCCGGATCCACCCCTCGACCCTACCGGCTCGCCCGCGGATATCCTTGGCGAATGGCCGTGCTCCCGATCCGAATCACGGGCGACCCCGTGCTCCATGCGCCGGCCTCGCCGGTCGAGTCCATCGACGACGAGATCCGCGCGCTCGTTCGCGACATGTTCGAGACGATGGATGCCGCGCCGGGCGTCGGTCTCGCGGGTCCGCAGGTCGGCGTTCCGCTGCGACTGTTCACCTTCGGGTGGACCGACGAGGACGACCGCGAGTGGCGCGGGGTGGCCATCAACCCCGAGCTGTGGATCTCGCCGCCCGTGCCCGGCATGCCCGACGAGGACGACGAGTCCGAGGGATGCCTGTCCTTCCCCGGCGAGCGGTTCGGCCTGCGACGTGCGGAACGTGCCATCCTGCGTGCGACCGACCTCGAGGGCGAACCGTTCGAGATCGTCGCAGACGGATGGCTCGCGCGCATCTTCCAGCACGAGTACGACCACCTCGACGGCGTGCTCTACATGGACCGCCTCGACGACCACGACCAGCGCATCGTGCAGAAGATCACGCGCAAGCGCGGCTGGGGCCGGCCGGGCTCGAGCTGGACGCCGGGCGTGGACGACCTCGAGGCGTGAGCCGCGGCATCCGCTCGCCCGCGCCTCGCAGACGCGTCACGCGAAGAGCCGGATGCCGGCCGCCACGGCCGCGGCCACGGCGACGACGACGATGAACGGCGTGCGTACCGCGTAGAGCGCGGCGGCGACGACGAGCGCCGGGACCCGCGCGTCGACCACGAGCGTCCGGCCGACCGCGAGGGTCTGCACCGCGATGAGCGCCGCCAGCAGCGCGACGGTGAGCAGGTCGGCGATCCTCGCGGGTCGCTCGCGCTCGAGGAACGAGGCGGGGACGAGGTGGCCCGCGAGCTTCAGCGCCAGGGTCGCCGCGGTCGCGATGAGGATGACGTGCCACACGGTCATCCGACGGCCTCCCGACGACGGAAGAGGTCGAGCCAGCCGACCACGAGAGCGACGACGGCCGCGACGAGCACCGGCAGGCCTGGCGTGAGCACCGGCGTCGCCACCGTCGCCACGACGGCCGCGAGCACGGCGGTGGCGCCAGCCTGCACTCGCTTGAGCCTGGGCCAGAGCAGGCCCAGGAACGCGGCTGCGGCTGCGGCGTCGAGTCCGTACGCCCTGGTGTCGCCCAGCGCGTCGCCGATGAGGGCGCCGAGGAGCGTGGTGAGGTTCCAGCCGAGGAAGATCGCGATGCCCGTGACCCAGAAGCCGACGCGCGCCGCGCGATCAGTCGCCTGCGCGAGCGCGACGGCCGTCGACTCGTCGATCGTCAGCCACGCCGCGGCGACCCGGTGCGCGAGGCCGTGCTCGCCGACCACCGGTCGCATGCGCATCCCGTAGACGACGTTCCGCACGCCGAGCAGCGCGGCGGCCGCGATCGCTGATCCCCCGGCCGCGACGCCGCCCGCACCGATCACGCCGACGAGGGCGAACTGCGATCCGCCCGTGAACATCACGAGGCTGAGGAAGCACGTCTGCCAGACGTCGAGCCCGGACGCGACCGACAGCGCACCGAAGGAGATCCCGTACGCGGCGGTCGCGAGCCCGACGGCGATGCCGTCGCGTCGCGCACCGCGGATCGAGGCGTCGACGTCGGATTCGGGCACGGATCCCAGTTGACCCCCACGTGGCGGGTCCGCGCAAATCGTGCGCCGGAGCAGCCACGCGAGCGGGCCGGAGACGACGACGGCCCGGACGATTCGGTCCGGGCCGGGGAAGCTCCCCCACTTGGACTCGAACCAAGAACCTATCGGTTAACAGCCGATTGCTCTGCCAATTGAGCTATGGAGGATCACGCTGGGCGCAGAGATACTGTAGCAAAGCGAGCGCCGGACTCCCAATCCGAGCCGGGCTCAGCTGACGTCAGTATCCGGCGTCGAGATCGATGCGTCCGTCGAACGTCGTGCCGTCGACGAAGGCGGCGACGTTCGCCCCGATCCGGCGCGCGAACAAGGGCACGGTCATGGCCTCGGTGTCGGCGACGTGGGGCGTGACGAGGCAGTTCGGGGCGGTCCAGAGCGGATGCTCCGCCGGCAGCGGTTCCGGGTCGGTGACGTCGAGCCCGGCACCGCCGAGCCGTCCCGACCCGAGCGCCGCGACGAGCGCGTCGGTGTCGACCAGTCCCCCGCGCGCCACGTTGACGAGCACGGCACCCGGCGGAAGCGCCGCGAGTTCGCCGGCCCCGATCAGCCCGCGCGTCGCCGGCGTGAGGGCCGCGACGACGAACACCACCTCGGCCGCGCCGAGCGCCTCGGCGAGGCGATCGGTGGTCACGGTCCGTGCCGCGCCGGGCACGGGGGCATCCGCTCGTCGCACCACGGTCGCGCGCACCCGGAACGGAGCGAGGAGCTGCAGGAGCTCGACCGCGATGCCGCCCGCGCCGACGATCACGACCTCTGCGCCGTACAGCGTCCGGCCGCGTTCGTCCGCCTCCCAGGCGGTGGCACGCGCACGGCGCGGGAGCTCGCGCAGCACCGCGAGCGCGAGTGCGAGCGCGTGCTCCGCCACGGGCTGCGCGAACGCGCCCTTGGCACTGGTCCACACGCGTCCATCGCCGCGGTGGCGGTGGAGCAGGTCGGCGAAGGCATCGACCCCGGCCCACGGGAGCTGCACCCAGGAGATCGCGGGGTGCTCCGAGAGGACCGAATCGAGGCGGTCGCCACCGTCCGAACTCGTCCACACCAGGCCACGCGTCGCGCTCGAGAGCGGTTCGACGCGCCCCCCGGCGGCGGACGCCGCGTCGACGAACACCGGATCGGCGTCGGGCAGGATCGCGATCGGACCGGCCTCCGGCGCCGTCGGGCCGGTCACCGCCGCACCGGGCGCACCCGCGACCGGTCGATGCCGCGGACGATCCCCGCCGGTCGCGCTCACCGACGCCCGTCGGGCCCGATGTCGTCGGTCACGGCGTGCCCGTCGTCGATCGCGCCCGCGAGCGCCTTGACGTACGGGTGCACCGGGTCGTCGAGGACTTCCTCCATCGTGCCGTCGGCCACGAGCTCGCCCTTGTCGAGCACTGCCAGGCGGTCGGCGACGCGGCGCAGCACGGGCAGGTCGTGCGAGATCACGATGGCGGAGAAGGCCTGGCCCGCGCGCAGCTCGGTGAACAGCCCCGCGACCGCATCGCGCACGGTGACGTCGATCCCCGCCGTCGGCTGGTCGGCGATGAGCAGCTTCGGGCCGAGGACGAGCGCACGTGCGAGCGCCACGCGCTGGCGCTGCCCGCCGCTCAGCTCGAACGGGAACTTCTCGAGCATGCCGAGCGGCAGGCGCACCGAGTCGAGCATCGTGGCGACGCGCGTCGCGAGCGCCGCCCGGTTGTACCGGTGGTCGCGCTCCAGGATCGGCTCGCCGATGATCTCCGCGACCGTGCGATCGGCGGGCAGCCGCATCGCGGCGTCCTGTGCGAGGTAGCCGACGTGGAACCTGAGCGCGTTCAGTCGTCGCCGGGAGACGCCGCGGAGCGGGGTGCCGAGGACCATGGCGTCTCCGCCGGTGATCACCGGACGGACCTCCCCACCGGCGAGCACCGGCTCGAAGGCCGCGCCCGAGAGCACCCGCGCGAGCGTCGACGCACCACTGCCGGCAGAGCCGATGAGGCCCACGACCTCGCCGGGCGCCACCCGCAGGTTGACGCCCCGAAGGGCGACGTGGGCAGCGCTCGGACCGCGCGCCGGGTACTCGACCGACAGGTCGCTGACGACCACCGGGTAGCCGTGCGCCGCATCACGACTCATCGTCCGCTCTCCTCCCGCAACCGTCGCAGTTCCTCGCGTCGATCGGCCTGCGCCACCGGATCGGGGACGGGAAGCGATGCGAGCAGGCGCTGGGTGTACGGATCCGCCGGCGAGCCGAGGACCTCGGCACCGGTCCCCTCCTCGACCAGCTTCCCGCGGTAGAGGACCGCGATGCGATCGGCGAGCAGGTCGACGACGGCGAGGTCGTGGCTGATGAACAGCGACGCGAATCCGAACTCCCGCTGGAGCTCGGCGAACAGCTCGAGCACGCGGGCCTGCACCGACACGTCGAGCGCCGAGGTCGGCTCGTCGGCGATCAGCAGCTCGGGTTCGAGTGCGATCGCACGCGCCAGGCTCGCGCGCTGCCGCTGGCCGCCCGACAGCTCGTGCGGGTACCGGTCGCCGTAGGACGCCGGCAGCTGCACGGCCTCGAGCAGCTCGTCCACCCGCGGGCGCGCGTCGCGCGCGTCGACGGCACGATCGTGGATCACGAGGGGTTCGGCGACGCACTCGGCGATCGTGAGCAGCGGATTGAAGCTCGACGCCGGGTCCTGGAAGACGAACCCGATCCGGCTGCGCGCCGGACGGAACCGACGTTCGCGGATGCCGAGCATCTCGTGGCCGAGCACCTGCAGCGAGCCGCCGGTCACCTTCGTGAGGCCAGCGATCGCGCGGCCGATGGTGGTCTTGCCCGACCCGGATTCGCCGACGAGCCCGAGCACCTCGCCGGGCCGGATCACGAGGTCGACGCCGTCGACGGCGCGGAAGCCCGGGCGGCCGAACCGGCCCGGGTACTCGATCTCGAGGCCCCGCGCCTCCACGACCGGCGTCTGCTCCGCCCACCCGGCCGGACGCGCCGCGGCACGCTCCGCCGCGCGGGCGACGCCGTGGCCGACGTACGGCACGGCCGCGAGCAGCGCCTTCGTGTAGTCGGCCTGCGGGTCGGCGAAGAGCTCGCGCGCCGGCGCCTCTTCGACGACCCTCCCCTGGTACATGACCGCGACGCGGTCGGCGAGATCGGCGACGACGCCCATGTTGTGCGTGATGAGCACGATCGCCGTGCCGAACTCGTCGCGCACGCGGCGCAGCAGGTCGAGGATCTCGGCCTGCACCGTGACGTCGAGCGCGGTCGTCGGCTCGTCGGCGACGATCAGTCCCGGCTCGAGCACGAGCGCCATGGCGATCACGATGCGCTGCTTCTGACCGCCCGAGAACTGGTGCGGGTAATGGTCGACGCGGTGCTCCGGGTCGGGGATGCCGACGCGACCGAGGATCTCGATCGCCCTCTTCCGGGCGTCGGCCTTCGAGACCGCGCCATGCGCGCGCAAGCCCTCCATGATCTGCCAGCCCACGGTGTAGACCGGGTTCAGCGCCGTCGACGGCTCCTGGAAGACCATCGCGACGTCGGTTCCGCGCACGGCTCGGAGCGCGGCGCCGCTCAGCGAGACGACGTCCTGCTCCCCCGTGCCCGCTCGGTTCGAGAGCACGACGGCGCCGCTCGTCGTCGCGGTCTCCGGGAGCAGCCCGAGGATCGTCTTCGCCGTCACGGTCTTGCCCGAGCCCGACTCGCCGACGATGGCGAGCACCTCGCCGCGCTCCACCGAGAGGCTCACGTCGTCGACGGCCTTGACCGCACCCGCATCCGTCGAGAAGGAGACGCCGAGGTTCCTGATGTCGACCACTGTGCTCATCGCTTGACCTCGATCCCGTGTTCGTCGAACGTCTCCCCGTCCTCGAGACCCGTGAGTCCTCCCGGACCCGCGTCGAGGGTGCCGCCCGGCACGACCGACGTCTCGGCGACCTCGCCCGCCGACTGCGCGACCCGGCGTCGTCCGCGCAGGCGCGGATCGGCGAGGTCGTTCAGGCTCTCGCCGACGAGCGTGATGGCGAGGACCGTGAACACGATGGCGAGACCGGGGAAGAGTGCGGTCCACCAGATGCCGCTCGTGACATCCGACTGCGCCTTGTTCAGGTCGTAGCCCCACTCCGCCGCCGCGGTCGGCTCGATGCCGAAGCCGAGGAAGCCGAGCGCGGCGAGCGTCAGGATCGCCTCGGACGAGTTCAGCGTGATGATGAGCGGGAGGGTGCGCGTGGCGTTCCGGAAGACGTGCCGGAACACGATGCGACGGTTCGGCGCCCCGAGCACCTTCGCCGACTCGACGTAGGCCTCCGCCTTGATCCGCACGGTCTCCGCGCGGATCACGCGGAAGTACTGCGGGATGAAGACCACCGTGATCGATCCCGCCGCGGCCAGCACGCCGCCCCAGAGGTTCGACTGCCCGCCCGAGATCACGATCGAGAGCACGATGGCGAGCAGGAGGGATGGGAACGCGTAGATCGCGTCGAACACGACGACGAGGATGCGGTCGAGCCATCCGCCGAAGTACCCGGCGTAGAGGCCGAGCGCGACGCCGATGAAGATCGCCAGGAGCACGGCGACGATGATCACGAGGATCGCCGTCTGCGTGCCCCAGATGACGCGCGACAGCACGTCGTAGCCGCCGACCGTGGTTCCGAACGGGTGCGCGGCGGAGGGCGGCTGCTGCGTGCCGAATCCGCCATCGGCGTCTGCGCGCTGCGCGAAGCCGTACGGGGCGATCAGCGGCGCGAAGATCGCGCAGAGCACGAAGACGAGCAGCATGAGCAGGCCCGCGACGAGCATGCCGCGCTGGAGCCCGACGCTCTGCCTGACCTGGTGGACGACGGGGATGCGATCGCGCCAGCGGCGCCCCGGGCGCGCGGTTGCGGTGACGGCCATGTCAGTACCTCACCCTCGGGTCGATGAACGCCGCGATGACGTCGACGATGAAGTTCGTGAGCGCGACGATCACGGCCAGGAGCACGACGATGCCCTGCACGGCGACGAAGTCCCGCGACTCGAGGAACTCGGCGAGGATGAAGCCCAGCCCCTTCCACTCGAACGTGGTCTCGGTGAGGACCGCGCCGGCCAGCAGCAACGCGATCTGCAGGCCCATCACGGTGATGATCGGGATCAGCGCGGGGCGGTACGCGTGCTTGCGGAGCAGGCGGGACTCGGCGACGCCGCGGGATCGCGCCGCGTCGACGTAGTCCGTCGCGAGCGTGCCGATGACGTTCGTCCGCACCAGGCGCAGGAAGATGCCCGCCGTGAGCAGCCCCAGCGCGACGGCGGGGAGCACCGCGTGCGAGAGCACGTCGAGGAGGACCTCTGGGTTGCCGGTCTGGATGGCGTCGATCGTGTAGAACCCGGTCCGGTTGGGCAGGGTCTGCATCTGCAGCTCGGCGCTGACGCTGGCACGACCCGCGACGGGCAGCCACTTGAGCCAGACCGCGAAGACGAGCTTGAGCAGCAGGCCCGCGAAGAAGATCGGGACGGCGTACCAGATGATCGCCAGGACCCGGGCGATCGCGTCCTGCGCCTTGTCGCGGTGGTAGGCCGCGTACAGGCCGAGCGGGACGCCGACGGCGAACGCGACGATGAGCGAGTAGAACACCAGCTCGAAGGTGGCGGGGCCGTACGTGGTCAGGATCTCGACGACCGGCCGGTTCGTGGTCATCGTGCGGCCGAAGTCGCCCGTCGCGAGTTGCGCGAGGTACTCGAGGTACTGGACGATCAGCGGCCGGTCGTAGCCGGCGGCGGCTCGCAGCTCGGCGAGCTGCTCGGGCCCGAGGCGACCGCCCTGCGCGGCGGTGATCGGATCGCCCGTGGTGCGCGCCAGGAAGAAGACGACGGTGACCAGGATGAAGATGGTCGGGAAGATCAGGAGGAAGCGGACGAGCAGGTAGCGCCCGAATCCTCCACCTGTGGCCTTGGGCCTGGGTCTGGCCGCGGCCGGCGCCTCGGATGAGGGCGCGGTGTCAACAGTGCTCATGGGTTCCTCACGAATGCAGGGAGACGGGGGCGACCCGCGGTAGCAGATCGCCCCCGTCGTCGTGCTGCGACGACTCTAGCCGGGACTCAGCCCTTCGAGAGCGCCGCGTAGCGGAACTTGAACGACGCGTCGAGGGTGTCCTCGGCGCCCTGCACGTCGGCGCCCACGACCGCGATCTGCGCACCCTGCATGTACGGGATGGTCGACAGGTCGGCGGCCACCGCGTCCTGGATCTCGCCGATGAGCGCGGCGCGCGCGTCGGCGTCGCCGGTCACCGACTGCTCGAGGATGAGGTCGTTGACCTCGGGGTTCTCGTAGTGGTTGGCGAGGAAGTTCTCCGTGAGGAAGAACGGCGACAGGTAGTTGTCGGCGTCCGAGTAGTCCGGGAACCAGCCGAGCTGGTAGGCCGGATACAGGTCGGCGACACGGTCGTCGGAGTACTGGACCCACTCGGTCGACTGCAGGTTCACGGTGAACAGGCCGCTCGACTCGAGGTTGTCCTTGATGATCGCGTACTCGTCCGACGACGACGGGCCGTAGCGCTCGGCGACGTACTGGATCGAGATGTCGAGCGGCGTCTCGATGCCGGCGTCCTCGAGGCGCTGCGCGGCCTTGTCGGCGTCGGGCTGGCCCGCACCGTCGCCGTACTGGTCCTTCAGCGCCTCGTTGGCACCGGTGAGCCCCTCGGGCACGTACGAGTACAGCGGCGTGAAGGTGCCCTTGTAGACGTCCTCCGAGATGGCCTCGCGGTCGATGAGGTCGGCGACCGCCTGGCGGACCGCGAGGGCCTTGGCCGGGTCGGCCTCGGCCGTGGTCGCGCCGAACGGCATCGTGTTGAAGTTGAACACCAGGTAGCGGATCTCGCCGCCGGGGCCGTCGACGACCTTGACGTTGTCGTTGCCGCGGAGGTCCTCGATGTCGGTCGCGCTCAGCGTGCGGTTCGCGACGTCGATGTTGCCCTCCTGGACGTCGAGCTTCAGGTTCGAGGCGTCGGTGTAGTACTTGACGTTCACCGTCTCGGTCTTCGCCTCGCCGAGGATGCCCGCGTAGTCGGGGTTGGCCTGGTACGCCACGAGGTTGTTGAAGTCGTAGCTCGTGATCGTGTACTGGCCGGCGAACGGCTCGCCCGCCACGATCTCGTCGTCCGGCGTCAGCGCGTCGGCGGCGAACACGTCCTCGTCCACGATCGGACCGACCGGGCTCGAGAGGATGAGCGGGAAGATCTGGTCGTTGGGCGACTTCAGCGTGAAGACGACGGTCAGGTCGTCGGGCGTCTCGACGCTCTCGAGGTTGTAGAGCAGCGACGAGGGGCCGTTCGGGTCGGCGATCGCGAGCTGGCGGTCGAACGTGAACTTCACGTCGGACGAGGTGAGCTCGTTGCCGTTGGCGAAGGTCAGGCCCTCCTTGAGGGTGACCGTGTACTCGTTCTCCGAGGTGAACTCCGCCGACTCGGCGATGTCGGGCTCGACGTCGGGGCTGCCGTACGGCGTGTTCATCAGGAACGGGTAGACCTGGTTCATGACGGCGAAGGAGCCGTTGTCGTACGAGCCGGCCGGGTCGAGCGCGGTGATCTGCTCGGTCGTGCCGATGGTGAGCGTGCCGCCACCTGACGAGTCCTCGTCGCCGCCGCCGGCGGAGCAGCCCGCGAGGGCGAGGGCTGCAGCGGAGAAGCCCGCGGCGAGCGCGAGGCCGCGCCGGCGGTTCGTGGATGCGGATGCCATATCCGTCTACCTCTTCCTGTCGGTGAGCGCGCGCGGGTTCGCCGCGTCGCGATCGTGTATCTCTCAGAGCTAGCACACGGGGCTGGTCGTGATGCCCGGCATGGGGGGCTTCGGCGGCCGAATGTGACCGATCTGCAATCTTCGCGGCGGACGCAGCTGCACAGGATGAGCAGTCCTCGGGTCCGGAGCCTGTCGATCCGCCCTCGCACCGCCGTCAGTCGCCGCGAAGGGACCGTCGCTCGCGCTCGATGTCGACGAGGGCGCGCTGGATCATCGCGTACGTCGACGTGTCGGCCGAGTCGGTCCGCTGCAGGCGGCCGAGCAGCTCCTGCTTCTGGCGCAGCAACTCGCGGTCGACGAGGGCGCCGACGACGCCGCGCACGTACGCGGTGAGCTCGGCGTCGCCCCGCTGCGGGACCGGGAGGACGGCCAGTTGCTGCACGATCGACGCGAACGGCGGCGGCACCTCGGCGACGACGCGCTCGACGCTGACGGAGCGGGTCGCCGCCGCCGGCGTGTCGACCGCGGCGGGCGAGACGACGGATGCCGCGGCGAGCACCGACGCGATGCCGTCGCGCACCACGGCGAGCGTGCCGTTGCCGAACCGGCAGTCCACGCCGTGGCGGAGGAGCTCGTCGCCGACGAGATCGGGGTACTGGAGCATGACCTGCAGCGCGTCGCGTTCGAGGCGGGTCGCCGGATCGTTCGGCAGCATGGTGATCGAGAAGGGGCGATCGGGTGCCGCATCCGCGCCGCCCTCTGCCCCTCCCCCCGCGCCGCGGGAGACGGGCCCGTCGGGCCGCTGCTCGCCCTGACGCCCCGGCGAGCCTGCGCCACCGCCCGCCCCGCCGGGACGACCGGCGTGGTCGGGCCGTCGTTCGCCGTCGGGCCGTTCGCCACGACGCTCGCGCTCTCCGTCGCGGGCGCGCGCGCCCGCAGCCCTGACCGCCCGCCCGACCTCCTCGAGCTCCATGCCCAGCATGCGGGCGAGCTCCCGCGTGTACCCGGGGCGCAGCGCCGGGTCGCGGATGTCGGCGACGATCGGCGCGGCGGCCCGAAGCGCCGCGACTCGCCCCTCGACGGTCTCGAGGTCGAAGCGGGCGAGCGTCGTGCGGATCACGAACTCGAACATCGGGGTCTTCGCCTCGACGAGGGACCGCACGGCGGCGTCGCCGCGCGCGAGCCTGAGGTCGCATGGGTCGAGCCCGTCGGGAGCGACGGCGACGAAGGTCTGCGCCGCGAACCGCCGTTCCTCCGCGAACGCGCGCATCGCGGCCTTCTGCCCTGCGGCGTCGCCGTCGAACGTGAACACGACCTCGCCGAGGCCCGTGTCGTCGCCGAGCACGCGACGGAGCACCTTGATGTGGTCGACGCCGAACGCCGTGCCGCACGTCGCGATCGCGGTCGTGACGCCGGCGAGGTGACACGCCATCACGTCGGTGTAGCCCTCGACGACGACGACGCGGTGCGTCTTGGAGATCTCCCGCTTGGCGAGGTCGAGCCCGTAGAGCACCTGCGCCTTGTGGTACACGGCCGTCTCGGGGGTGTTCAGGTACTTCGGGCCCGGGTCGTCGTCGAGCAGCTTCCGGGCGCCGAACCCGACGGTCTGCCCCGTCACGTCGCGGATCGGCCAGATGAGCCGCCCGCGGAACCGGTCGTAGACGCCCCGGTCGCCCTGGGAGACGAGCCCCGACGCGGCGAGCTCCTCCGTCGTGAACCCCTTGCCCCTGAGGTGCTTGGTGAGCGTCTCCCAGCTCTTCGGGGCGAAGCCGACCCCGAAGTGCCGGGCGGCCTCGGCGTCGAAGCCGCGCTCGCCGAGGAACCTCCGGCCGACCTCGGCCTCGGGGGTGCCGAGCTGCTCGAGGAAGAACTCCTCGGCGGCCCGGTTCGCGGCGAGCAACCGCGCGCGGTTGCCCGCGCCCTCGGCCGGGCCCCCGTCCTCGTAGTGCAGTTCGTAGCCGATGCGGCCCGCGAGACGCTCCACGGCTTCGGTGAACGTCACGTGGTCCATGCGCTGGAGGAACGTGTAGGCGTCACCGGATTCGCCGCAGCCGAAGCAGTGGTAGTAGCCGAGCTGCGGGCGCACGTGGAAGCTCGGACTGCGCTCGTCGTGGAAGGGGCAGAGGCCCTTCATCGATCCGACGCCGGCGGACTTCAGCGAGACGTGCTCGCCGACGATGTCGGCGATGTCGGTGCGGGCCTTGACCTCTTCGACGTCGCTCTGTCGAATGCGGCCCGCCATGTGGTCAATCCTATTCCGCGGATGCCCCCGGTCGGCCCCGCACGAGCCTCATCGCTGCACGAGCCGTTCGTACCAGGCGAGCGCGGACTGGTCGGTGAGGCTCGCGACCTGGTCGACGACGACGCGTCGCCGCGCCGAGTCGTCCGCCGCCGCCCGCCAGTCCTCCGCGAAGCCGGCGTCGAGGTGGGTGTCGCCGGTCTCCCAGAGCGCGTCCGCGAGCGCCGCGAGCACCTGCCGCTGCTGCGAGTAGATCGGCTGGCGCGTGTTCCTGGACATCACGAACGCGGCGACGATGCCCTTGAGCACGGCGATCTCGGCCTGGATCGAGCGCGGCACGACGACGTCGGCATCGAAGCGGATGAGGCTCGCGACGGGGTGGTGCGCGCGGGTCGCCTCGGTGGCGGCGTGCGCGAACCGCCCGATCAACTGGCTGGTGAGGTTCTTCAGCGCCGCCTGGTCGCGCCGACTGCCGGTCCACTCGGCGATCCACACGTCGAGCGAATCGAGCCGGTCGAACGCGGCGATGAGCTCGTCGTGCCCGAATGCGCCGCCGATCCACTCCACCATCGAGTCGACGAGCTCGTCGTGGTCGACCCGCCGGCCGAGCGCGGCGACGTCGATGTAGCCGCCGACGATCGCGTCCTCGAAGTCGTGCACCGAGTAGGCGATGTCGTCGGAGAGGTCCATGACCTGCGCCTCGATGCACAGGCGCCGTTCGGGGGCGCCGCGTCGCATCCACTCGAACACGTCGACGTCGTCGGCATAGAAGCCGAACTTGGTCCGGCCGCTCGGATCGTCGACGCCCGAGTCCTGGGGCCACGGGTACTTGCAGCTCGCGTCGAGGCTCGCGCGCGTGAGGTTGAGTCCGAGCGAGCGCCCCCCGGGCGAGAACACCTTCGGCTCGAGGCGGGTCAGGATTCGCAGCGTCTGCGCGTTGCCCTCGAAACCGCCGAAGTCGGCCGCCCACGCGTTCATCGCCTTCTCGCCGTTGTGCCCGAACGGCGGGTGGCCGAGGTCGTGCGCGAGGCACGCGGTGTCGACGACGTCGGGGTCGAGCCCGATGCTCGTCGCGAGCTCGCGCCCGACCTGCGCGACCTCGAGCGAGTGGGTGAGCCGGTTCCGGGCGAAGTCGAGCCCCGACGTCGGGCTCAGCACCTGCGTCTTCGCGGCGAGCCGGCGGAGCGCACTCGAGTGCAGCAGACGCGCGCGGTCGCGCGCGAAGTCGCTGCGCCGACGGTTCTCGTGCTGCTCGGGCAGGAAGCGCTCGGCGTCGGCCTCGTCGTAGCCGCCGAAGAGTCGATCGCGCACGCGGTCAGCCGCCGCTCGTGTCGAGCTCGGCGCCGACGAGGGTCGCCCGGTCGTGTCCCGCCAGGTCTTGCGAGTCCAGCCAGCCGTCGGGCAGCGCGGGGTTCTTCGGCGTGCCGGCGCGCCCGCGCGGTCCCTCGGCGCCCTCGCCCGGATAGGGCGTCGACCAGTCGAGCGTGCCGAGCAGGTCGTCGAGCTGCGCCAGCGACTCGACCGTCGCGAGCTTCGCGCGGAGGTCGCCGCCGACCGGGTAGCCCTTGAAGTACCAGGCGACGTGCTTGCGGATGTCGCGGCAGCCGCGCTCCTCGCTGTCGAAGAAGTCGGCGAGCAGCTCGGCGTGGCGCCGGAAGGTGCGCGCGACCTCGCCGAGGGTCGGTTCGGCCTTCGCCTGCTCGCCGCGGAAGGCCGAGGCGAGGTCGCCGAAGAGCCACGGCCGGCCGAGGCATCCGCGCCCCACCACGACGCCGTCGCACCCGGTCTCGTCGACCATGCGCAGCGCGTCGGCGGCCGACCAGATGTCGCCGTTGCCGAGCACGGGCACGCTCGTGACCGTCTCCTTCAGCTTCGCGATCGCCGGCCAGTCGGCGTGGCCCGAGTAGAACTCCGACGCCGTGCGCGCGTGCAGCGCGATGGACGCCACGCCGGCGCCCTCGGCGATGCGCCCGGCCTCGAGGTAGGTGAGGTGGTCGGCGTCGATGCCCTTGCGCATCTTGACCGTGAGCGGGATGTCGCCGGCCGCCGTCACCGCGCCTTCGACGATGTCGCGGAACAGCCCGGACTTCCACGGCAGCGCCGCTCCCCCGCCCTTGCGCGTGACCTTCGGCACGGGACATCCGAAGTTCAGGTCGATGTGGTCGGCGCGGTCCTCCGCGACGAGCATCGTCACGGCCTCGGCGACCGTCTTCGGGTCGACGCCGTAGAGCTGGATGGACCGTGGCGTCTCGGACTCGTGGTGCGTGATGAGCCGCATCGACTCGGGCGTGCGCTCGACGAGCGCGCGGCTCGTGATCATCTCGGAGACGTAGAGGCCGGCGCCGAACTCGCGGCACAGGCGACGGAACGCGGTGTTCGTGATGCCCGCCATGGGCGCGAGCACGACCGGCACCTCGAGGTCGAGGCCGCCGATCGTGAGCGGGCGGGCGGGGGTCGTGGTCGTTGGCATCGCCTTCGATTCTCCCAGACGGTCGGCCTGATCCGCCCGGGCTCGCATGGGGGGCGCATAGGATGCGGGCAGGACGAGGGTGAGGAGGACGGGATGACGCGGTTCGCCGGGTTGGAGGGCGTCGAGCGGGTGCAGGCCGACGCGTCCGCGAGGGGCCTCGACATCGAGGTGATCGAACGCCCCGCAGCGCGCAGCCTCGAGGAGGCCGCCGAGCTGCTCGGCATCGCGCCAGCCGACATCGTGAAGTCCCTGGTCGTCAAGCGCAGCGACGACACGTACGTCTTCGCACTCGTCCCGGGCGGCCGGAAGATCAGCTGGCCCAAGCTCCGGGCGCTGCTCGCCGTGAACAAGCTCCAGCTGCCCGACGCCTCGCTCGCGCTCGCCGCGACGGGCTACGAGCGCGGCACCATCACGCCGCTCGGCTCGAGCATCGCCTGGCCGGTCGTCGCCGACGAGGCCATCGTCGGACGGCGCGTCTCGATGGGCGCGGGCGAGCACGGGCGCAGCCTGTTCGTCGACGCCGACGCGCTCATCGCCGCGCTGGGGGCGACCGTCGCCGACATCAGCGACCCCGAGTAGCCGTTCGCCGACCCGGTCGCCGACGTTCCGGCGTCCGCCGTCCGCCGTCCGCCGAGATGACGCGAATCGACGTCGATACGCGTCGGGCGGTCGATTCGCGTCACCTCGCGGGATCGACCGACCCGAACCCGGGGATCAGGCAGGCGTCGCCCTCGCACGCGAGCTCGTCCGACGCCCCCTCGATCATCGTGAACGGCGCGGGCGCTGCCTCCGTCGTCGGGAGACCCCGCGACTCCGGGCTCACGCCGCCGTCCCCTCGCGCTCGCCGTCGACCTGCTGGAGCACCTGCGAGAAGACCTCGGCGGGTTGCGCGCCCGAGACGCCGTACCTGCCCTCGAACACGAAGAACGGCACGCCCTGGATGCCGTACGCGCGCGCCTGCGCGATGTCGGCCTGCACGTCGTCGGCGTAGCGGCCGGACTCGAGCGCCTCGCGCGCGTCGGCGCCGTCGATGCCGAGCTCCTCGGCCCAGCCCACGAGCTCGTCGATGCGGTTCACGCGGCCGCCTTCGGTGAAGTAGGCCTTCAGGAGCCGCTCCTTCATCTCGAGCTGCTTGCCGTTCGCCTTGGCGAGGTGCAGCAGCTCGTGGCCCTTCAGCGTCTTCGTGTGCGCGACCGACTCGAAGTGGTACTCGAGCCCGGCCTGCGAAGCGACGCCGGTCACGTGCTCGAGCATCTGCTCGACGCGCTCGAGCGGCAGTCCCTTGGCCTTCGAGAGGTACTCGGTCGTCGAGCCCTCGAAGTCGAGCGGGGTGTCGGGCGAGAGCTCGAACGAGTGGTACTCGATCTCGACCTCGGGGGCGTCGTCGCCGAGTGCGGCGATCCCCGCTTCGAGGTGGCGCTTGCCGATGTAGCACCACGGGCAGGCGATGTCGGACCAGATGTCGATCTTGATGGGGGACGTCACGATGGATGCGAACGGATGGATCGGCCCGCGTATTCCCAGATCGGCACGAATGCACGAAGCGGTCCGGCATGTGCACCGCGAAGGAGATATTGGCAGGCGCGCCGGTCCGGCACGGCGTGTCGAGCGGATGCTCCGCCGCCACGCGCGCGATCGGCTACAGGCCCTCCGGGGAACCGGGTGCCGCATCGGGCGTGTCGACCGCGCCGCCGAAACGACGGTTGCGGGTGGCGTACAGCTCGATGGCCTCCCAGAGCTCGGCGCGGGAGAAGTCGGGCCAGAGCGTGTCGAGGAACACCATCTCGGCATAGGCCGACTGCCAGAGCAGGAAGTTCGAGGTGCGCTGCTCGCCCGAGCTGCGCACGAACAGGTCGACGTCGGGCATGTCGGGCACGTACAGGCGCTTCTGGATGAGCTTCTCCGACACCGCCGACGGGCGCAGCCGGCCCGCGGCCACGTCGTCGGCGATCGAGCGCACGGCGTCGACGATCTCGTTGCGGCCCCCGTAGTTGACGCACATCGTGAACTGCAGGCCGGTGTTCGACGCCGTCAGCCGCTCGGCGACCTGCAGCTCGTCGATGACCGACTTCCAGAGCCGCGGCCGGCGTCCGGCCCACCTGATGCGCACGTTCCACTCGTTGAGCTGGTCCCGGCGCCGGTGCAGCACGTCGCGGTTGTAGCCCATCAGGAAGCGCACCTCGTCGGGCGAGCGCTTCCAGTTCTCCGTCGAGAAGGCGTAGACCGACAGGTGCTTCACGCCCGCCTGGATCGCGCCGGCCACCACGTCGAGCAGCACCTCCTCGCCCGCCTTGTGGCCCTCGATGCGCGTGAGGCCCTGCCGGTTGGCCCAACGGCCGTTGCCGTCCATGACGATGCCGACGTGCTCGGGCACCGAGCCCTTCGGGAAGTCGGGCGGGGTGAGGCCGGTCCAGTCGAGCGGGCGGTAGGGCACCGCGTCCTTGTGGGTGTAGGGCTTCGGGGTCACTCTGGGGCCGTTCCTCGGGAGACGTGGGAGAGGGAGCGCAGTCCGCGCTCGAGATGCCATTGGGCGTACGCCGCGACGATACCGCTCGCCTGGCCCCGGTCGCGCTGCGACGACGACTCGGCGATCGTCCAGTCCCCCGCGAGGAGCGCGCCGAGCAGGTGGACCGTCGTCGGCGCGATGCGGGGGCTGCCCGGAGGCGCGCACGACTCGCAGACGACGCCGCCGAGCTGCACGACCACGGCCGTGTGCGGGCCGGGTGCGCCGCAGCGCGAGCAGTCCTCGAAGCTCGGCGCCCAGCCCGCGATCGCGAGCGCACGGAGCAGGTAGGAGTCGAGCGTGAGGTCGGGGCCGTGCTCGCGGCGCGAGAGCGAACGCAGGGCGCCGACGAGCAGGAGGTACTGCTGCAGCGAGCCCTCGGCCTCGGTCAGCCGGTCGGCGGCCTCGACCATCGCGTTCGCGGCCGTGTACGCCGCGTAGTCCTGGCTGATCTCGGCGCCGTACGCGCCGATCGACTCGGCCTGCGTGATGACGTCGAGCGTGCGCCCCTCGTAGAGCTGGAGGTCCGCCACCATGAACGGCTCGAGCCGCGAGCCGAACTTCGACGCCGTGCGCCGGACGCCTCGCGCGACCGCCCGGATCTTGCCGTGGCGGCGCGTCAGCAGCGTGACGATGCGGTCGGCTTCGCCCAGCTTGTGGGTGCGCAGCACGACTGCGTCATCTCGGTAGACGGGCACTCCTCGATTCTCCCACCGACCGCCCACCCCGGGTCCGCGACCGCGCCGCGGGATCGCGCTCGGGAGGAGACGGATGCCTCGGCGGCCGTGCCGCAGCACGTCGCCGGAGCGGCAGAATGGTCGGGTGACCACGTCGTCCACTCCCGTCCTCGTCACCGGAGGCACCGGTACGCTCGGCCGCGCCGTGGTGCGTCGACTCCGCGAGCGGGGCGACGACGTCCGCGTGCTCAGTAGGACGGGCGCACCGGGCACGCTCCGCGGCGACCTCGAGACCGGCGAGGGCGTCGAGGCGGCGCTCGAGGGCGTCGGCGCGGTGATGCACCTCGCGACGACGAGTCGCGACGATACCGAGATCACGCGTCGACTCGTGCGCGCCGCCGAGCACGAGGGTCGACCCCGGATCCTGTACTCGTCCATCGTCGGCATCGACCGGATCCCGCTGGCCTACTACGGAGGCAAGCGCGCCTCCGAGCGGATCATCGCCGAATCGCGATTGCGCTGGACGACGCTCAGGGCGACCCAGTTCCACAACTTCGTCGCCACGCTCTTCCAAGCCCAGCGCTTCTCCCCCGTGGTCTTCGCTCCGGCGTTCTCGTTCCAGCCGATCTCCGTCGACGACGTGGCCCGGCGACTCGTCGAACTCCTCGACGACGAGGTGCTCGGGATCGCACCCGACATCGGCGGACCAGAGGTGCGCACCGCGCGCGACCTCGCCAGGGCGTGGCTCGCCGCTCGCGGGTCGCGGCGGCCGACGGCCGCGTTCCGCCTCCCCGGAACCCGGTTCGAGGCGTTCCGGTCGGGCGCGAACCTCGTGCCCGGCGAACCCTACGGGACCATCACCTTCGAGGAGTACCTCGGTCGCGCGCACTGATCCGGGCCGCGCCATCCGTCCCGGTGGTCGGCCGACGCGCCGGCACCCCGTGATCGCGGTCGGGCGATGACGGATGCCGCGCCCGCCCGCGCACGGGCGGGTCAGGCGAGCGCCGGCTCGGCCTCCTCCTCGCGCACGCGCACCGAGCGCAGCGCCCGGTTCACGGCCGAGACGACCGCCTTCAGCGACGCCGTCGAGATGTCGGCATCGATTCCGACGCCCCAGAGCGTGCGACCCTCGACCTGGCACTCGACGTAGGCGGCGGCGATCGCGTCGCCGCCGGCGGACATCGCGTGCTCGCTGTAGTCCAGCACGCGCACGTCGACGCCCTCGGCCGCGAGCACCGAGAGGAACGCCGCGACGGGTCCGTTGCCGGATCCGTCGGCGTCGACGCGCTCCTCGCCGTCGCGGAGGCCGACGCGGACGCGCACCTCGCCCGTCAGGTCGCTCTCGCTGCGCATCGAGAGCAGTTCGAACCGGCCCCACTTGTCGTCGGGTCGCTCCTGCGGCGCGGGGAGGTACTCGTCGGTGAAGATCGCCCAGATCTGCTCGCTCGTGACCTCGCCGCCCTCGGCATCCGTCTTGGCCTGCACGACGCCGGAGAACTCGATCTGGAGTCGGCGGGGCAGGTCGAGCGCGTGGTCCGTCTTCAGCAGGTAGGCGACGCCGCCCTTGCCCGACTGGGAGTTCACGCGGATGACGGCCTCGTAGTTGCGGCCGATGTCCTTCGGGTCGACCGGCAGGTACGGAACGGCCCAGGCGAGGTCGTCGACGGAGACACCGCGGTCGGCGGCCTTGGCCTCCATGGCCTCGAAGCCCTTCTTGATGGCGTCCTGGTGCGAGCCCGAGAACGCCGTGTAGACGAGGTCGCCGGCCCACGGGCTGCGCTCGGGCACGGGCAGCTGGTTGCAGTACTCGGCGGTGCGCTTGACCTCGTCCATGTCGGACAGGTCGACCTGCGGGTCGATGCCCTGCGTGAAGAGGTTCATCGCCAGGGCGACGAGGTCGACGTTGCCGGTGCGCTCGCCGTTGCCGAACAGGCAGCCCTCGATGCGGTCGGCGCCGGCCATGTAGCCGAGCTCGGCGGCGGCGATCGCGGTGCCGCGGTCGTTGTGGGGGTGCAGCGAGAGGATGACGTTCTCGCGGTGCGCGAGGTTCCGGCTCATCCATTCGATCGAGTCGGCGTACACGTTGGGCGTGGCCATCTCGACGGTCGCCGGCAGGTTGATGATGACCTTCCGCTCGGGCGTGGGCTCGAGGATCTCGATGACCTGGTTGCACACGTCGACCGCGAACTCGAGCTCGGTCCCGGTGTAGCTCTCGGGCGAGTACTCGTAGTACACGGTCGTGCCGGGCACGGTCGCCTCCATCTCGCGGCACTTGCGCGCACCGTGCAGGGCGATGTCGATGATGCCCTGCTTGTCGGTGCGGAACACGACCTCGCGCTGCAGCACGCTGGTGGAGTTGTAGAGGTGCACGATCGCCTGCCTGGCGCCGCGGATCGACTCGTAGGTGCGCTCGATCAGGTGGTCGCGCGCCTGCGTCAGCACCTGGATGGTGACGTCGTCGGGGATGGCGCCCTCGTCGATCAGGCTGCGGACGAAGTCGAAGTCGGTCTGGCTGGCGCTCGGGAAGCCGACCTCGATCTCCTTGTAGCCCATCCTGACGAGCAGGTCGAACATGATGCGCTTGCGCTCGGGGCTCATCGGATCGATGAGCGCCTGGTTGCCGTCGCGGAGGTCGACGGCGCACCAGCGCGGCGCCTTCTCGATGCGCGTGGACGGCCACGTGCGATCGGGCAGTTCGACGCGGATCTGCTCGTGGAACGGACGGTACCGATGCACGGGCATCGGCGACGGCTTCTGGTGGTTCTGCATTGGGTGCTCTTCTCGCTATTCGGGGGTTTCAGCCGACGACGAACTCCGCAGCGAGGGAGGCCTGTGAACTAGGACTCGCTGCGGCAGCTAAGGAGAAGCAGGCCGTGAAGCACGGACCTAGGCTAACACCGCGCGCGCGGGCGAGCGCAACCATGACGAGGGATGCTCCGCGGCGACGCCGCACGCGGGGCGGGTGCCGCCCCCCCATCGCCGGCACCCGCCCCCTGGTCAGCCGCCTCGGATCACTCGATCGCGAGCGCCGCGACCGGCGAGACGGTCGTCGCCCGCCGGGACGGTGCGAGCGATGCGATGAGCGTCAGGACCCCGGCCGCGACCACGAGCACGGCGATCACGCCCCACGGGATCGACGGTGCGACGACGAGTGGTATGCCCTGCACGCTGCCGAGCATCGCCTGCGCGCCGGCCCAGCCGTAGAACGTGCCGAGCACGATCCCGGTCACCGTCGCGGCGGCCGTGAGCGCGGCGCTCTCGGCCAGCACCATCGCGCGGAGCTGTCGGCGCTCGAAGCCGAGCGCGCGCAGGAGGCCCAGCTCGCGGGTCCGCTGGAGGACGCTGAGCGAGAGCGTGTTGACGAGTCCGACCGCCGCGATGAGCCCGCTGAAGCCGATGAGGATCCCGAACACCGCTACCGTCGCGGAGACGGTCTGCTCGATGCCCACGCGCAGGTCGGGGCGGTCCTCGGTCGCCGCGAGCAACAGGTCGCGGTACGACTCCATCGCGACCGCGAACATCGTCACGAGCGTCACGCCGATGACGAGCCCGATCGTCATGCGCGAGCTCCGCTCCGGGTGGCGCACGGCGTTCTCCGCGGCGAGCCGCGCAGGCGGCGAGGTGCCCAGCGCCCGCCCGACCACGCGCAGGATCGGCGGCATCACGGCGTGCGCGCCGAGCACGATCCCCGTGAACGACAGGACACCGCCGACGAGGCCGACGAGGACCCCGAGCGGCGTGACGAGGCCGAGCGCGACGCCGATGAGGAGGAGCAGCGTGCCGAACGCCGCGAGCGTGGCTGCGGTCGCGGTCCGCCCGCGTCGCGCGGTGAGCTCCTCCTGGGAGCGCGCTGCGGCGTTGCCGAGCGCCTCCGACGGACGGACCGCGAGGACGCGACGCGAACCGGCCCATGCTGCGAGCCACGTCGTCAGCACGGCGACGATCACGGGCGGCAGCACCGCCGGGTCGGCCCACACGTGGTCGACCCGCGGCAGCACGTCCGCGACGGCCGCCCACTCGGCGAGTCCGATCGCGACGAGCGTTCCGACGACGAGGCCGAGCGCTGCGCCGACCGCGCCGACCGCGAGTCCCTCCCTCGCGATCGCGCCGCGCTGCGCGCGGGCGGTCGAGCCGAGGAGGCGCAGCAACGCGATCTGCCGGGTGCGGCCGGCGACGACCGTCGCGACGGTGTTCGCCGTCACCACGCCGCTGACGTAGACCGCGATGACGATGAACACCCACGCGACGATGGCGAGCATCAGCGCAGCGGTGGCGCTCGATCCCGTCACGTCGTCGGCGCGCATCGCCGAGCCCAGATAGCCGGTGACCTGCAACAGCGCGACGCCGAACGCCGCCGCGAGCGTCGCGACGAGCAGCGTCGGAGCGTGCTCGGTCCGGAGGCGGGCGATCACGCGGCACGCTCCATGGACAGCATGTAGGTCGCGATCTCCTCGGCGCTCGTCCGCTGGGTGTCTCGCACGATGCGGCCGTCCGCGAGGAACACGATGCGGTCGGCATGGCTCGCGGCGATCGGATCGTGCGTGACCATCGCGATCGACTGGCCGTGCGCGCGGCTCGCGTCGGCGAGGATCGCGAGCACCTCGCGGCCGGTCCGGGAGTCGAGGTTGCCGGTCGGCTCGTCCGCGAAGACGAGGTCCGGGCGCGTCGCGAGCGCCCTCGCGATCGCCACGCGCTGCTGCTGCCCGCCGGACAGCTCGTGCGGTCGGTGCCGCAGCCGCTCGCCGAGGCCCAGCCGCTCGACGAGCGCGTCGACGACAGCGCGCTCCTCGCCGCTGGGACGGCGCCCGTCGAGCTCGAACGGCAGCATCACGTTGCCCAGGACGTCGAGCGTCGGCACGAGGTTGAACGCCTGGAACACGAAGCCGACCCGGCGACGGCGCAGCACGGTCAGCGCGCCGTCCGGCAGGTGGGTGATGTCGGTGTCGCCGAGCCACACCCGGCCGGCGGTCGGCGAGTCCAGCCCGGCCATGATGTGCATGAGCGTGGACTTGCCCGAGCCCGAGGGGCCCATGATCGCGGTGAACTCGCCGCGGCGCAGTCCGAGCGAGACGTTCTCGAGTGCGGCGACGGCGCCGGCGCCCGTTCCGTAGCGCTTGCCGAGTCCGGCGACGCGGGCGACGAGTCCGAGGTCTGAGGGTTGGATCTCCATGGCGCCGACGCTACGGACGGCGGCGCGCGGTCCGCGTCCGCCGATCGTCGCGCCCGCGTCATCCGCTGGGATGACCTCGACGTGCGGGTCGCCCGCTCGTTCAGCCCGCCGGCAGGTCGTGCTCGTAGGCGAAGACCACGAGCTGCACGCGGTCCCGGAGGCCGAGCTTGCCGAGCACGCGGCTGAGGTGCGTCTTGACCGTGGCCTCGCTGACGAACTCGGATGCCGCGATCTCCGCGTTCGAGAGCCCCTTCGCGGCCAGCGCGAAGATCTCCCGCTCGCGCGCCGTGAGGTCGGCCCAGGCCGCGGGAGCCTGGCGCCTGCCCGCACCGCGGGACGAGTGCGCGATGAGCTCGCGCGTCGCGTTCGCCGCGATGACCGCATTGCCGCGATGCACCGTGCGGATGGCGGCCAGCAGGAACTCGGGGTCCGCGTCCTTCAGCACGAAGCCGCTCGCTCCCGCGCGGATCGCTCGGGCCGCGTTCTCGTCGAGGTCGAACGTGGTCAGCACGAGGATGCGCGGCGGTTCCCGCCCCTCGCGATCGGCGTCGGCCACGATGCGCTCCGTCGCGGCGATCCCGTCGAGGTGCGGCATCCGCACGTCCATGAGGATGACGTCGGGTCGACTGCGGGCCGCGAGCGCGACCGCCGCACGGCCGTCGTCGGCGTCGCCGGCGAACACGAGGTCGTCCTGCGACTCGACGAGCATGCGGATCCCCGCTCGGAACAGGGCCTGGTCGTCGACCAGCGCGACCCTGATGACGTTCACGCGGCGGCCTGCGCCGGGATGCGTGCGGTCACGACGAAGCGCCAGTCGCCCGCCGTCGCAGCGAAGGATCCGCCCGCGAGTTCGGCGCGCTCGCGCATGCCGGGGATGCCGTGCCTGGCGGCGACGGACCGGCTCGACGGGTCGACCTCGTCGGTGCCCTCGCCGGGCAGTGCGTTCTCGACGCGCACGGAGACGCCCTCGTGATCCCAGTCGAGGTCGAGCAGCACGGGTGCACCCGGATCCCCGTGGCGGAGCGCGTTCGTGAGGCCTTCCTGCACGATGCGGTACACGGCGATCTGGTGCCCGGCGCCGAGCGCGACCCGCTCGCCGCGCTCGGTGCGGCGCACGTCGAGGCCGGCTCGGCGGACCTGCTCGACGAGGTCGTCGAGGTCGTCGAGCGCGGGCTGCGGCGAACCGCCCTCCCGGTGCCGCAGCTCGCCGAGGAGCAGGCGCACGTCGCCGAGCGCATCGCGGGCGACGCCCGAGATGGTCTGCAGTGCCTCGGAGGCCGCCTCCGGACGCGTCCGCGCGGCGAATCGCGCCCCGTCCGCCTGGGCGATCACGACCGCGAGGGAGTGCGCGACGACGTCGTGCATGTCGCGCGCGATGCGCGACCGCTCCTGCTCGACGACGTACCGGTACTCGGCGTGCTCGCGCTCGCGACGGTCGAACTCCGCCCGCCGGCGCTGCTCCCGCGCGTCGCGCACCGTGCGCGCGAGGAGCCCGATCGTCCACGCGAGGACGAGGCCCGCGAGCGCGGCGCCGAAGAGCAGTGCGGTCCACGCGACGAGCGCCAGCGCCTCCGGCGCCCCCGTGATCCCCGCGCCGTGGACGAGCGGCGTCACGAGCACGAGGTAGGCCGCTGCGAGGGCGGCACCCGCGCCGGCGGACCCGAGGCCCCACCAGCGCACGGCGCGCGAGCCGTGCGCCGAGGTCGAGTAGACGACGGCGAAGACCGCGACATCCGCCGGCTGCAGGTCGCGCAGCAGCAGCATCTGCACGCACGCCGCGACCCATGCGATCACGAGCGAGGCTCCGGGCGCGAGGCGACGGACCGCGAGGGCCGCGGCGAACAGCACCGTCACCACCACGTCCGGCCACCCGCCGACGAGGACGAAGAGCGAGCAGGCTGCGAGGAACAGCACCGCGAGGACGCCGTCGACGATGAGGGTCGTCCGCTGGGTCGGTGTGCTCACCGCACCACGCTACGCCCTCGACGACGACGCGATCCGGGAGCCGCCGCGAAGTCATCCGAACGGCTGACGCCGCGCGCGGCGCGATCCGCGCGGCCCGGCGCGGCGCCGTCCGCGCGACTCAGAAACCGAGTCGGCCGAGCTGCTTCGGGTCGCGCTGCCAGTCCTTGGCCACCTTGACGTGCAGCGCGAGGTAGACCTTGCGACCCAGCAGCGCCTCGATCTCGCCGCGGGCGCGCTCCCCCACCTCGCGGAGGCGGGTACCGCCCTTGCCGATGATGATGCCCTTCTGGCTGTCGCGCTCGACGTACAGGTTCGCGTACACCTCGAGCAGGTCCTTGTCCTCGCGCTCGACCATGTCGTCGACGGTCACCGCGATCGAGTGCGGCAACTCGTCGGAGACGCCCTCGAGCGCGGCCTCGCGCACGAACTCGGCGATGCGCTCCGCCGTGTCCTCGTCGGTCGTCGTCTCGGCCGGGTAGAGCGGATGCTCCGACTGGGGCATCAGCTGCAGCAGCTCGTCGACCAGGACGTCGAGCTGTTCGCCCCTCGGAGCGGAGACGGGGATGATCGCGTCCCACTCGCGCAGCTGGGAGACCGCGAGCAGCTGCTCGGCGACCTTCGCCTTGCCCGTGGCGTCCGTCTTCGTGACGATCGCGACCTTGCGGGCGCGCGGGTACTGGTCGAGCTGCTCGTTGATGAAGCGGTCACCCGGGCCGATCGCCTCGTTCGCCGGCACGCAGAAGCCGATGACGTCGACGTCGCCGAGGGTGGTCTGCACGAGCGAGTTGAGGCGCTCGCCGAGCAGCGTGCGCGGCCGGTGCAGCCCGGGGGTGTCGACCACGATGAGCTGCCCGTACGAGCGGTGCACGATGCCTCGGATGGCACGCCGCGTCGTCTGCGGCTTGGAGCTCGTGATCGCGACCTTCTCGCCGACGAGCGCGTTCGTGAGCGTGGACTTGCCGACGTTCGGGCGCCCCACGAAGGAGACGAATCCGGCACGGTAGTCGGTCATGGGCGGATCCCCTCGTGGGTGGCGGGCTCGTCGTCGGCGAAGGCCGTCCGGACGTCGATGAGGGCCTGGTCGGCCTCGACGAGGATCGTCGCGATGCGCTTGCGACGGCCCTCGGTGCGCTCGGCCTCGAGGAGGAGACCGCTCACGCTCGCGCGATCGCCCCTCCCCGGCAGGCGGCCGAGCTCCTTGGCGAGCAGTCCCCCGACGGAGTCGACGTCCTCGTCCTCCAGCTCGAGCCCGAAGAGCTCGCCGAGCTCGTCGACGGGCAGGCGGGCGTTCACGCGGAAGCGCCCCTCGCCGAGCTCCTCGACCTGCGCCGCCTCGCGGTCGTACTCGTCGGAGATGTCGCCGACCAGCTCCTCGATGAGGTCCTCGAGCGTCGCGAGGCCGGCGATGCCGCCGTACTCGTCGACCACCATCGCGAGGTGGTTGGACTCGAGCTGCATCTGGCGCATCAGCGCGTCGGCGCCCATCGACTCCGGGACGAACACCGCCGGCCGGGACAGGTCGGCGACCGTCAGCGTGGCCGCGTCGAGCGGGCGCTCGAACCCGAGCCGGGCGAGGTCGCGCAGGTACAGGACGCCGACGACGTCGTCGGCCTCGCGGTCGATGACCGGGATGCGCGAGTAGCCCTCCTTGAGGAACAGCGCCATCGCCTGCGGCAGGTGCGCGCCCGTCTCGATCGTGACCATGTCGGTGCGCGGCACCATGACCTCGCGCACGAGCGTGTCGCTGAACTCGAAGATCGAGTGGATGAGCTCGCGGTCGGCCTGCTCGAGCACCTCGAGCTCGGTCGCCTCGTCGACGATGCTGAGCAGCTGCTCCTCGCTCGAGACGCCCGCGAACCGGATCCGACCGGGCGTGACGCGATTGCCGAGCGACACGAGCGCGTTGGCGAGCGGCCCGAGGAGGAGTCGCACGCCGCGCACGAGCGGCGCCGCGAGCCGGAGGACGGCCGCGGCGTGCGCCCGGCCCACGCTCCGCGGACTCGCGCCGACGAGGACGAACGAGACCGCGGTCATGATGAGTGCGGACACCAGCAGCACGAGCCAGACGTCGTCGAGGAAGAACGTGAACGCGAGCGTCACGAGCACCGCCGCCGTGGTCTCGGCGAGGATGCGCATGAAGTTCACGGCGTTGACGTGCGCGCCGGTGTCCTCCGCGATCGCGCGGAGGGACCGCTCGGCGCGCGCGCCGACCGAGAGCTCGACGAGGTCGGCTCGCGAGCTCACCCCGATCGCGGAGTCGACCGCGGCCATGAGACCGCCGAACGCGACGAGGACGAAGGCGGCCGCGAGGAAGAGCCAGGGCAGCATGGTCAGCGACGACGCTCCTGCATCGAGAAGCCGACGAGGATGTCGCGCTGGATCCCGAACATCTCCTTCTCCTCGGCGGGCTCGGCGTGGTCGAAGCCCAGCAGGTGGAGGATCCCGTGGGTGGTGAGCAGCAGCAGTTCGTCGAGCAGCGCGTGGCCCGCCGCCCTCGCCTGCGTCTCGGCGACCTGCGGGCAGAGCACGACGTCCCCGAGGAGGCCGGGCGGCGCGGGTTCCTCGGCGGTGCCGGGACGCAGCTCGTCCATGGGGAAGCTCAGCACGTCGGTCGGTCCGGGCTCGTCCATCCACTGCACGTGCAGCTGCTCCATCGCGCCCTCGTCGACGAGCACGATGGCGAGTTCGGCGTCGGCGTGCACGTGCATCATGTCGAGGGCGTAGACGGCGAGCCGCTGCAGCGCGGATTCGTCGACCTCGATCGACGACTCGTTGTTGATCTCGATGCTCACGGCTGCCTCTTCCTCGGGAGGTGGTCGCGCGGGCCCTGCGGGCCGCGCCGGTCGGCGCCGCGACGTTCGGCGCGGTTCGCGAACTCGCGCGCCTGCTCGCGCTCGTACCGCTGAGCCTGGCTGCGCTGGTCGTACTCGGTGTAGGCGTCGACGATGCGGCCGACGAGCGAGTGCCGCACGACGTCGTCGCTCGTCAGCCGGGCGAAGTGGATGTCGTCGACGCCGTCGAGGATGCGCGTGACGAGCCGCAGTCCGCTGGAGCCGCCCGGGAGGTCGACCTGCGTGATGTCGCCGGTCACGACCATCTTGGAGCCGAAGCCGAGCCGCGTGAGGAACATCTTCATCTGCTCGGGCGTCGTGTTCTGCGCCTCGTCCAGGACCACGAACGAGTCGTTCAGGGTGCGGCCGCGCATGTACGCGAGCGGCGCGACCTCGACGGTGCCGGTCGCGAGCAGCTTCGGCACGAGCTCCGGGTCCATCATCTCGTTCAGCGCATCGTAGAGCGGGCGAAGGTACGGGTCGATCTTCTCCGTCAGCGTGCCCGGCAGGAACCCGAGCCGCTCCCCCGCCTCGACCGCCGGCCGGGTCAGGATGATCCGGTTGACTTCCTTGCGCTGCAGCGCCTGGACGGCCTTCGCCATCGCCAGGTAGGTCTTGCCCGTTCCCGCGGGGCCGATGCCGAACACGATGGTGTGCTCGTCGATCGCGTCCACGTAGGCGCGCTGGCCCTCGGTCTTCGGCCGGATCGACTTGCCCCGGCTGGAGATGATGACCTGTCCGAGCTGCTCGGACGGTCGGGCATTCGGGTCGGCGTCGAGCATGCGGGCCGAGCTCCTCACTTCGATGGGTGTCGGGTCACCGCCGCCGCGGACGAGCTCGAGGAGCTCCTCGACGAGGCGGCGCACGCGCATCCGGTCCTCGGCGTCGCCGCGGATGGCGATCTCGTTGCCGCGCACGTGCACGTCGACGCCGGGGTACTCCCGTTCGATCGTCGTGAGGAGGCGGTCCTGCGGTCCGAGGAGCCGGACCATGGCGATGCCGTCGATCTTCAGTCGCTCCTCGTCGGAGCGGACCTCGGATCCGGAGAGCGGGAGGTCCCCCGCGTCGTCAGCCGCCAAGCGATCCCTCCCTGAGGCCGCCCCCGAGGAGGTGGGCGTGCACGTGGAACACGGTCTGGCCCGCAGCGGGGCCGGTGTTGAAGACGAGGCGGAACTGCCCGCCTGCCAGCTCGTCGGCGATGCCCTTGGCCACCGCGACGAGTTCGGCGAGCAGCTCGGGGTCTTCGGCGGCGAGCTCGACGACGTCGCGGTGCCGTCCGACGCGCGGGGTCACGATCACGTGGACCGGAGCCTGCGGCGCGATGTCGTGGAACGCGATGACGCGGTCGGTCTCGGCGACCATCTTCGCCGGGATCTCGCCGGCGGCGATGCGCTCGAAGACCGTGGGTTCAGCCGTGCCGCTCATCCCTCCATCGTAGCGACGGATGGGTCACCACCGCCCGAGCGCGACCGAGAGGACGGCGATCGCGGCGGGGCCGGCCGTCGAGGTGCGCAGCACCGAGTCGCCGAGGCGGACCGGCTCGGCGCCGGCGTCCCGGAGCCGTTCGATCTCGACGGGGTCCATGCCGCCCTCCGGGCCGACGACGAGCGCGAGGTCCCGGCCGTCGGGGCGGATGCCGCTGAGCGGGGTCTCCGCGCCGGGGACGAGCAGCAGCATCCGGGCGCCCTCGAGTCGGCCCGGCAGTTCGCGCGTCGACGCGACCGACTCGACCGCCGGGATGCGGGCCCGGAGCGACTGCTTCACGGCCTCCCGCACGATGCTCGCCCAGCGGGCCCGTCCCTTCTCGGCCTTCGGCCCCTCCCATCGGGAGACCGACCGGGTTGCGGACCACGGCACGATGCGGTCGACGCCCAGCTCGGTCGCGGCCTGCACGGCGAGTTCGTCGCGGTCGCCCTTCGCGAGGGCCTGCACGAGCGTCAGTCCGGGCGAGGCCGCCGGCTCGTCGGCCACCGTCTCGACCTCGATCACGAGCCGGCGCGGCTCCGCGGCGGTCACCGGGCCGTGCACGACGCGGCCGCGGCCGTCGCCGATCGAGACGTGCTCGCCGACGCGCAGTCGGGAGACCGTCACGGCGTGCCGCGCCTCGTCGCCGTCGAGTTCGACCGCATCGCCGGGCCGCACCGCGTCGAGGTCGAGCGACTCGTCGAGGTAGAGGTGGCTCATCGCCGCGTCCGCCCCGCCGTCAGCCCAGGAACCGGTCGCGGAGGCGTGCGAAGAGCCCCTGCTGGAAGTGGCCGAGCTGCGGCGGCTGCGCCTTGCGCTGCTTCGCCAGCTGCTCGACGAGCTCGCGCTCCTTGTGGGTGAGCTTCGTCGGCGTGACGACGTGCACCGCGACCTTGAGGTCGCCGCGTCCGCTGCCGCGGAGGTGCGTGATCCCGCGATCCTTCACGGTGAGGATCTCGCCCGACTGCACGCCGGCCTTCAACTCGAGCTCGACGTCGCCGTCGAGTGCGGCGACCTTCGTGGAGGTTCCGAGCACGGCATCCGTCATCTGCACCTCGAGGGTGCAGAGCAGGTCGTCGCCGTTCCGGCTGAACACCTCGTGGTTCCTGACCTTGATCTCGAGGTACAGGTCCCCGTTCGGGCCGCCGGCGGGGCCGGCCTCGCCCGAGCCGGGCATCTGCAGCCGCACGCCCGTGTCGACGCCCGCGGGCACGTCCACGGGGACCGTGCGGCGGGCGCGCACGCGACCCTGGCCCTGGCAGGTCACGCACGGCGTGGCGATGATGGTGCCGTAGCCCCGGCACGAGCCGCACGGGCTGGAGGTCATCACGTTGCCGAGCAGCGACCGGACCGCACGCTGGATGTGGCCGCTGCCGCCGCAGATGTCGCAGGTCACGGGTGAGGTGCCCGGCTTGCAGCACGAGCCGTGGCAGGTCTCGCAGACGACCGCCGTGTCGACCTCGAGGTCGCGGTGCGTGCCGAAGATCACGTCGTCGAGCCCGACCTCGAGCCGGATCAGCGCGTCCTGGCCGCGCTCGCGGCGCGATCGCGGCCCGCGGCTCGCCTGCCCCGCGCCGAAGAACGTCTCGAAGATGTCGCCGAAGCCGCCGAAGCCCGCCGCGCCGCCGCCGAACCCGCCCTGGCCGCCGAGGTCGTACTGCTGGCGCTGCTTCGGGTCGGAGAGCACGTCGTAGGCGTGCGTGACCTCCTTGAACCGCTCCGACGCCTCCGCGCCGGGGTTCACGTCGGGGTGGAGCTCGCGCGCGAGCCGGCGGTACGCCTTCTTGATCTCGTCCGAGGAGGCGTCGCGTGCGACGCCGAGGACCTCGTAGTGGTCGGCCACGTGAGGCGGGTTCCTTTCGATTGCCGGTGACGGATGCCGCGGGGCGGCTCCGTGCGATTCAGCTCTCGCCGAGCGTGCGGGAGAGGTAGCGGGCGACCGCGCGGACGGCGGCCATGCTCTGGGAGTAGTCCATGCGCGTGGGCCCGACGACGCCGAGCCGCGACACGTCGCGCCCCGGGACGGCGAACGAGGTCGACACCACTGAGGTGTCGCCGAGCCCGAACGCGGCGTTCTCGCGGCCGATGCGCACGGCGATGCCCTCGTCGGCGGCCATCTCGCCGAAGAGCCGGAGGATGACGACCTGCTCCTCGATCGCTTCCATGACGCCGAGGATGTTCCCGGCGAAGTCCTGCTCGGTGCGCACGAGGTTCGCCGCGCCGGCGACCACGAGCCGGTCGGACCGCGTGATCTTCGCCTGGTCCGCGAGCGTCGCCGCGAGCGTGTGGAGCACCTCGGCGTGGGCGCGGTCGGCGTGCTCGGTCTCGGCCGACAGGGCCGTCGCGGCATCCGCCATCGTGAGGCCGGCGGCCACCTCGTTGAGGCGGTCGCGCAGCCGGGCGAGCGTGGCCTCGTCGGCGGGCTGGTCGAGTTCGGCGAGGCGCTGCTCGACCTGGCCGCTGTCGGAGATGAGGATGCAGAGCACGCGCGTCGGCGCGAGCGAGACGAGCTCCACGTGCCGCACGCGGGCGCGCGCGAAGCTCGGGTACTGCACGACGGCGAGCTGGCGGGTCAGCTGCGAGACGAGTCGGACGGTGCGGCCGAGCAGTTCGTCGAGGTCGTTCGACTCGCCGAGGAACGTCTCGATGGCGTGCCGCTGGGTCGCCGAGAGGGGGCGGATGTCGGCGAGCCGGTCGACGAACACCCGATAGCCCTTGTCGGTGGGGATGCGCCCCGACGAGGTGTGCGGCGCCGCGATGAGCTCCTCCTCCTCGAGGAGGGCCATGTCGTTGCGGATCGTCGCGGCGGACACGCCGAACTGGTGGCGTTCGACGATCGACTTCGAGCCGACCGGCTCGCGCGACTCGACGTAGTCCTGGACGATCGCGCGGAGGACCGCGAGACTGCGTTCGGAGACCATGACCCTCGCTTCCCTCGACCGATCGGACCCGGACGACGCGTGCTTGGCACTCCGCCCACGTGACTGCTAATCATATCGCGAGATTCAGGGCGCACACCGTTGCCGGGCGGTCCGTCGCGCCGATAACGTGTGCATCGTCCCGCACCCCGCGCGGCCTCCCCGGCCGCGGCACGTGCGCTTCCCCACATCGAAAGGCTCCCGACATGACCGACTCCAACCTCCCGCCGCAGGATCCGAACGCCGCCCCGCAGCCGACTCCGGCCGCCCCGCTCTCCCATGAGCAGGACGTGCAGTGGGGCTCCTTCGCCCACCTCGGCGGCATCCTCGGCATCCTGCCGTCCCTCATCATCTGGCTCGTCTTCAAGGACCGCGGTTCGTTCACGAACACCGAGGGCAAGGAGGCGCTGAACTTCCAGATCACGCTCGTGCTCGCCACGGTCGCGCTCTGGGTGCTGACCACGATCATCACCGTCGTCACCTTCGGGTTCGGCGCCCTCTTCGGCTTCCTCACCTACATCCCGTGGATCCTCGGCGTGATCTTCTCGATCATCGCCTTCATGACCGCGAAGGACGGCAACCACTACCGCTACCCGTTCGCCATCCGCCTCATCAAGTAGGTCGCGGGGCGAGCCTTCGACGCGCCGGTCGGGCATCCCTCGACCGGCGCGTCGGCGTATGCCAGCATGAGGGAACGTCCCCTGTCCGGGCGCGACCACAGAGGAGCACGCATCATGTCCGACGCACCACCTCCCACCCCGCCCACACCGCCCGCCGGCGGTCCGCCGCCCCCGCCGCCCGGCGGACCGACGCCCCCGCCGCCCCCCGGCGGCGGCCCCTACCAGCAGAACCAGCCGCTCAGCCCTGCCGACGAGAAGCTCTGGGCAACGCTGATCCACATCGGCGGCATCCTGTTCGGATTCCTGCCCGCGCTCATCGGGTACCTGGTCCTGAAGGACAAGGGCCCCTTCATCCGCGAGCACACCGCCACGGCGCTGAACTTCCAGATCACGCTGCTGATCGCCTACGTCGTGGGATCGATCCTGACGTTCGTGATCATCGGCATCTTCATCCTGCTGGCAGCGTGGGTCGCCGCGATCGTGTTCGGCATCATCGCGGCCATCAAGGCGAACAACGGCGAGTACTACGTGTATCCCGTCGCGATCAAGTTCGTCAGCTAGTCCTCGAGCAGGCGCCGCACGACGGCGTCCGCCAGCAGCCGCCCTCGTCGGGTCAGCGTGAGCCGCCCGGCGAGGGCGGTTCGCGCGTCCACGAGCCCGTCTGCGATGAGGCCGGCCACCGCGTGCCGACCGCCCGCGTGCAGGGTCGACACCTCGACGCCCTCCCGGATGCGCGTCGCGAGGAGCACGCGCTCGGTCTCGCGGGTCGCGTGATCGAGCGTCTCGCGGCCGACCGCCGGCGAGACGCCCGCGGCCAGTCGCTCGGCGTAGGCCGCGGGGTGCTTCGCGTTCCACCACCGCACGCCGCCCACGTGGCTGTGCGCACCCGGACCGACGCCCCACCAGTCGTCGCCCCGCCAGTACCCGAGGTTGTGCCGCGACCGGTGCGCGGCGTCCGTCGCCCAGTTCGAGACCTCGTACCACTCGTAGCCGGCCGCTCCCAGCAGCTCGTCGGCGACCTCGTACATGTCGGCCGCGAGGTCGTCGTCGACGGCCGCCAGTTCGCCGCGGCGGATCCGCCGGGCGAGCTTGGTGCCGTCCTCGACGATGAGCGCGTACGCGCTCACGTGATCGGGGCGCTCGGCCAGAACGGCCGCGAGGCTGGCGAGCCAGTCGGCGAGCGACTCCCCCGGCGTGCCGTAGATCAGGTCGAGGCTGACGTCCAGCCCTGCCTCGCGCGCCCACCGCACGACGAGCGGGACCCGCGCCGGGTCGTGGGTCCGGTCGAGCGCGGCGAGCACGTGCGGCACCGCCGACTGCATGCCGAACGACACCCGGGTGAATCCGCCGTCCGCGAGGCGGCGCAGGTCGTCGGCGTCGACCGAGTCGGGGTTCGCCTCGGTCGTCACCTCGGCGCCGTCCGCGAGGCCGAACGCGTCGCGCACCGCACCGAGCATCCGCACGAGGTCGCCGGCGGGCAGCAGCGTCGGCGTCCCGCCGCCGAAGAACACCGTGGACGCCGGGCGGCCCGGGGCACCGGACGCCGCGAGCACGTCGCGCGCGAATCCCACCTCGGCGGCGGCCTGGTCGGCGAAGTCCTCCTGACGGGCGCCGCGCAGCTCACCCGCCGTGTACGTGTTGAAGTCGCAGTACCCGCACCGCACTCGGCAGAACGGCACGTGCAGGTACACGCCGAACGCGCGGGACGCGGCATACGTGAACGCGCCGGCAGGGAGCAGGCCGTCGGCCGGGGCCGGATCGGCGATCGGGAGCGACCCCGCCATCAGACGGGGAAGGCGGGATGCAGCGCACGGAGCTCGCGCTTGGTGAGCTCCCGTCGCCGCCGCCGCACGAGCGGTCCGAAGACGCGCCGCAGGCCGCCGTTCGGCTCGAACGCCGAGCGGATCGTCAGCCAGACGGAGTCGTCGTCACGGTGCTCGAGGATGAACGACTCCTCGCCGTTCTCCGAGGCGTCTCCGGTGGTCCCGTAGGCGAACCCCATGCGGTTCGGCTCGTCGACGACGTACACGACGAGGACCGGGGTCGAGTGCGAGCGGAACCGGCCGCGACGCTTGAGCGTGGCGGTCATCCCGGCGCTGATGTAGGGCGTGCCGTCGGGGCCGAAACGCTGCTCGACGCGCGCTGCGGGCTGCTCGGCGAGCGGCGCGCCCGACTCGTCGTACGCGATGCCCGTGTACTGCGCGCCCGTGCCGGGCGAGGCGTCCAGCACCGTGAAGCCGGCGCCCTGCTGGATGCCCCACGTCATGAGCGACTCGGCCGAGGCCTCGAAGCGCTCGCGGCCGGAACCCAGCCGCACCGAGTCCTCGGAGGGCGTGAGTCCCGCCGGCGGGTAGCGCAGCAGGTCGGGGTCGAGCGTCGCGCCGATCGCGCCATAGGTGACGGACTGGTCGGTGAACGTGCTTCGCCGGGTCATCGCTCCCCCTACTTCTTGGCGTCCTTCTTCTCGGTGTCCCCGCTCAGGGCGGCGATGAACGCCTCCTGGGGCACCTCGACGCGGCCGACCATCTTCATGCGCTTCTTGCCCTCCTTCTGCTTCTCGAGGAGCTTGCGCTTGCGGGTGATGTCACCGCCGTAGCACTTCGCGAGCACGTCCTTGCGGATGGCCCGGATCGACTCGCGCGCGATGATGCGCGCCCCGATCGCCGCCTGGATGGGCACCTCGAACTGCTGCCTCGGGATGAGCTCGCGCAGGCGGCCCGTCATCAGCACGCCGTACGCGTAGGCCTTGTCGCGGTGCACGATCGCGCTGAAGGCGTCGACCTGCTCGCCCTGCAGCAGGATGTCGACCTTCACCAGGTCGGCGGCCTGGTCGCCCGCGGGCTCGTAGTCGAGCGAAGCGTACCCGGCGGTCTTCGACTTCAGGTTGTCGAAGAAGTCGAAGACGATCTCGCCGAGCGGCATGTGGTACCGGATCTCGACGCGGTCCTCGCCGAGGTACTCCATGCCGAGGAGCGTGCCGCGACGCGACTGGCAGAGTTCCATGATCGTGCCGACGTAGTCCTTCGGCGCCAGGATGGCGGCCTTCACGATGGGTTCGCGCACCTCGGCGATCTTGCCGCCGGTGGGGAACTCGCTCGGGTTCGTCACCGTAACGGTCTTCTTGTCCTCCGTGGTCACCTCGTAGACCACGGACGGCGCGGTCGCGATGATGTCGAGGTCGAACTCGCGGCGGAGTCGCTCGGTGACGATCTCGAGGTGGAGCAGGCCCAGGAACCCGCAGCGGAAGCCGAACCCGAGCGCGACGGACGTCTCGGGCTCGTAGACGAGCGCGGCGTCCGAGAGCTTCAGCTTGTCGAGCGCCTCGCGGAGCTCGGGGTAGTCGCTGCCGTCGATCGGATACAGGCCGGAGAAGACCATCGGCAGCGGCTCCGTGTACCCGGCGAGCGGCTCGGCCGCCGCCTTGACGGCGGTCGTCACGGTGTCGCCCACCTTCGACTGGCGGACGTCCTTCACCCCGGTGATGAGGTAGCCGACCTCGCCGACGCCGAGGCCCTTCGTGGGCGTCGGCTCGGGCGCGCTCACCCCGATCTCGAGGATCTCGTGCGTGGCGCGCGTCGACATCATCTGGATGCGCTCGCGCGGGTTCAGCTGGCCGTCGACCATCCGGACGTAGGTGACCACGCCGCGGTAGCTGTCGTACACCGAGTCGAAGATCATCGCCCGCGCCGGGGCATCCGCATCGCCCGTCGGCGCGGGGATGCGCTCGACGACCCGGTCGAGCAGGTCCTCGACGCCCATGCCGGTCTTGCCGGAGACCCGCAGCACGTCGTCGGGCGAACCGCCGATCAGGTCGGCGAGCTCGCGCGCGTACTTCTCGGGCTCGGCCGCGGGCAGGTCGATCTTGTTGAGCACGGGGATGATCTCGAGGTCGTTCTCGAGTGCGAGGTAGAGGTTCGCCAGCGTCTGCGCCTCGATGCCCTGCGCGGCATCCACCAGGAGGATCGCGCCCTCGCACGCCGCGAGGGAGCGCGACACCTCGTAGCTGAAGTCGACGTGCCCGGGGGTGTCGATCATGTTCAGGGCGTAGCCCGTGCCCGCGAGCTCCCACGGCATCCGCACGGCCTGGCTCTTGATCGTGATGCCGCGCTCGCGCTCGATGTCCATGCGGTCCAGGTACTGGGCGCGCATGTCGCGGTCGGCGACCACGCCGGTGATCTGCAGCATGCGGTCGGCGAGCGTCGACTTGCCGTGGTCGATGTGCGCGATGATGCAGAAGTTGCGGATCAGCGCGGGATCGGTGGCGGCGGGCACCGGTGGGGCAGCGGCTCTCGGAGACATCCCGTCGATTCTCCCATGCGGGCGATCCCACTTTCGACGGATGCCGCCCGAGGGGCCCCGGACTACGCTGAATCGCACCATGACCGTGCTCGATGCCCCACTCGTCGGACGGGTGCAGCCGTCCGCACTGCGCCCCGTGTTCGTCTCGTTGCGGGTCGGACTCCACGTCCTCGTGGTCGGCCTCACGTTGTTCGTCCTCGCGCGCGCGGTGCTCTCCGGCGGCGAGCAGCTCGTCGCGATCTCGATCCTCTCGATCGCCTTCATCGGCGCGTACCTCGTCGGCGTGGTCACCGCGCACCAGGTCGTGACGCCGTGGATGCGCGCGGCCTGGCTCGTCATGCTGCTGGGACTCTGGCTGGGGCTCAGCGCGCTGACCCCGGACGCGGCGTTCCTGGCGTTCCCGCTGTTCTTCCTCGAGCTGCACGTGCTCCCCGCGCGGTGGGCGGTGCCGCTCGTCGGCGTCACCTTCGTCCTCAGCGTGTGGAGTTCCACCTCGCAGCTCGGGTTCGAGGTCGGCAGCGTGCTCGGACCGCTCATCTCGGCGGGCGTCGCGGTCATCATCGGCCTCGGCTACCGGGCGATGGCGGTCGAGACGCGCGAACGGCAATCGCTCATCCTCGACCTGCTCGCCACGCGCGAGGAACTCGCCGCCGCCAGCCGCGAGGCCGGCACACTCGCGGAGCGCGAGCGCATCGCCCGCGAGATCCACGACACCGTCGCCCAGGGGCTGTCGAGCATCCAGATGCTCCTCCACGCCGCCGAGCGCGACGTCGCCGACACGGGCACGCGCGACAAGCTCCGCCTCGCGCGGGAGACGGCGGCCGAGAACCTCCAGGAGACGCGCCGATTCATCCGCGAGCTCACGCCGCCGGCGCTCGACGAGCAGACCCTGCCGGGAGCTCTGCGGCGCCTCGCGGACGCCACGAACGAGCAGGCGCGCCAGGCCGGCACGCGCACGCGCATCGCCTTCTCCCTGAGCGGCGACCCGGTCCCGCTCCCCATGTCGATCGAGGCCACGCTCCTGCGGCTCGCGCAGGGTTCGCTGTCCAACGTCGTCAAGCACGCCGACGCGGCGCGCGCCGAACTCACCCTCAGCTACCTCGGCGACGAGGTCGCGCTCGACGTCGTCGACGACGGGATCGGCTTCGACCCGTCGATCCTCGGGAGCGCCGACGAGTCGGCGCCGTCGTTCGGGCTCCGCGCCATCCGGCGCCGCGCCGAGAGCCTCGGCGGCACGGTCGACGTCGAGTCGACGCCCGGGGGCGGCACGGCGCTCTCGGTGCGGATCCCGGTGGTCCGGGCATGATCGGGCTCCTGCTCAGCGACGACCACCCCGTGGTTCGGGCCGGCATGCGCGCGCTCCTCGAGGCCGAGGACGACCTCCACGTCGTGGGCGAGGCCGCGAGCGCCGAGGAGGCGGTCCGGCTCGCCGAGGCGCCCGGGATCGACCTGGTCCTGATGGACCTGCAGTTCCCGGGCGCACTCCAGGGCGTCGACGCGACCCGCCGGATCCGCTCGATGCCGAACGCGCCGCGCGTGCTGGTCCTCACGAACTACGACACCGATGCCGACATCCTCGGTGCCATCGAGGCCGGGGCGAGCGGGTACCTGCTGAAGGACGCCCCGCCCGGCGAGCTCGTCGCGGCGATCCGCGCCGCCGCGGCCGGCGAGTCCGCGCTCGCCCCGACCGTCGCGTCCCGCCTCGACGAGTCGCAGCGGGCCGGCGACCAGCGCCTCACGGTGCGCGAGGCCGAGGTGCTCGCGCTCGTCGCCGCGGGACGCACCAACCGGGAGATCGGCCAGGCGCTCTTCCTCAGCGAGGCGACGGTGAAGTCGCACCTCGTCCACATCTTCACCAAGCTCGGCGTCGGATCCCGCACCGCGGCGGTCGCGCGCGCCCGCGAGCTCGGGGCGATCCGGGCGGGCTGAGCGATGCCGCGAGCCCGCGTCGTCCTCGTCCACGGCATCCGGACGTCGGCCACGATGTGGCGCGGACAGGTGCTGCGGCTCGAACGGCACGACCTCGAAGCGGTGCCCGTCGACCTTCCCGGGCACGGCTCGAGGCTCGGCGAGCCGTTCACGCTCGCCGGTGCGCTCGACACCATCCGCGACGCGATCGGCGACCCGATCCCCGGCGTGCCGCGACTGCTCGTGGGCCTGAGCCTCGGCGGGTACCTGTCGATCGAGTTCGCGGCGCGGCATCCGCACGGCCTCGAGGGACTCGTCGCCGCCTCGTGCGGCACCCGCCCGCGCGGCCCGGGGCTGCACGGCTACCTGCGTCTCGCCGACGCGATCGGCCGGCTGCCCGATCAGGGCCGCGCCCTCAACGACCGGATGGCGCGCCTCTTCCTCTCTCCCGCCGCCGTCGACGACATCATCGCGGGCGGGGTCGCGCTCGACGTCATGCGTCCGGCCATCGGCGCGATCGGCGAACTCGACCTCGAGGCCTCGATCGCCGCGATCGAGGTGCCCGTCTGGTTCGTCAACGGGCGCTACGACCACTTCCGGTTCGAGGAACGACGGATGCTCCGCGCCGCCGCCGACGGTCGGCTCGTGCACATCGAGGGAGCCACCCATCTCGTCAGCCTCGCCCGCCCCGAGGAGTTCACGGCGGCCGTGCTCGGCGCCGTGGCCGAACTCGAGTTCCGGGAGGTGCGACGCCGGGCGGCCGCGACCCGGTGACCGACGGTGCCGGCCCGGTTCGCTTTGGTACCGCACCGGCGTTGCTGGTATCGTTGCCTGTTGGCTTGCGTGTGGGTCCCACCCCCGCACGATGCGCCGCGACGGCCCCTCTACCGATTGCGGCAACTCCGGTACCCGCAGAACACACGAAAGACGAACCACGTGGCAAACATCAAGTCGCAGATCAAGCGCATCCGCACCAACCTGAAGGCGCAGGAGCGCAACAAGGCCGTGAAGAGCGAGCTCAAGACCGTCATCACCGCCACCCGCAAGGCCGTCGCCGAGGGTGACAAGGAGAAGGCCACCGCCGCCCTCCGCGTCGCGACCCGCAAGCTCGACAAGGCCGTGAGCAAGGGCGTGATCCACAAGAACCAGGCCGCGAACCGCAAGTCGGCCATCGCGAAGCAGGTCGCCGCGCTCTGATCCGAGTGTCGTTCGAAGGCCCCGCACCGACAGGTGCGGGGCCTTCGTCGTTCCTGGCGCGGTGCCGGCCGGGACTCAGGCGAGGGCGCGCCCGCGTGCGGCGATGACGCCCACGAGCCGCTCGAGCGCGAAGACGGGATCGCGCTCGGCGCCCTTCACCGCGGCATCGGCGGCGGCGAGCGCCTGGATGGCGACGCCGAGGCCCTCGTCGCTCCAGCCGCCGAGGTCGCGACGTGCGCGGTCCACCTGCCACGGCGCCAGGCCCAGCGACGACGCGGTCGCGCCGCGCGACCCTGCGACCTTGGCCATGGTGCGGATCTTCATGGCGAACGCCGCGACGATCGGCACGGGGTCGGCGCCCGAGTCGAGCGCGTGACGCAGGGCGATGAGGGCATCTCCGTGACGGCCGGCGATGGCCGCATCGGCGACCTCGAACGCATTGGTCTCGACGCGCCCGCCGTAGTACCTGCGCACGGTGGCCTCGTCGATGTCGCCCGTGGCGTCGGCGATGAGCTGCCGGCACGCCGCGGCGAGTTCGCCGAGGTCGTCGCTGAACGCGCCGACGAGGGCGCGCAGCGCGGCGGGCGCGATACGCCGCCCCGCGAGTCGGAACTCGGCCGCGGCGAAGTCCTGCTTGTCGGCGTCGCGCTTGAGCTCGGCGCAGACGACCTCGATGCCGCCGCCTTGGCCCGCACGGAGCGCGTCGAGCAGCTTCTTGCCGCGATTGCCCCCACGGTGGCGCAGCACCACCGTGGTGCCCTCGGCCGGGGCTGCGAGGTACTCCAGTGCGTCGAGCAGGAACTCGTCGCTCGACTTCTCGACGCCGGTGACCCGGATCAGCCGGGGCTCGCCGAACAGCGACGGGCTCGCGAGCGTGAGCAGGGTTCCGCGCGTGTAGCCGTCGGCCTCGAGGTCGCTGACCTCGAGCGACGGATCGTCGGCGCGGAGCGTTTCGCGCAGCATCGTCAGCGTGCGCTCGGCGAGCACGTCTTCGCCACCAGTGACCAGGACGACCGGCGCCGGCCGAGCCTCGCTCCACCCCAACTGCGGGATCGCGGTCTTCGACCTGCCTGTGCCCGGACGTGCCGCCACGGCGCTCCCTTCCCTCGTGCCGGTCCAGTCTACGGAGCACCCGCGACACCCACGCCCCGCTCGATCCAGAGTTCGAACCCGCCGGGCACGGCCCGCAGCGCCGCCGCCCCCGACGTATCGCTGCGCACGGGCGCCGTCGCTGCGCCGTCGAGCGCCTCGAGCAGGGATGCCGTCGGATGCCCGTACCCGTTCTCGGCGCCGACGCCGATCAGCCCGACGGATGCCCCGAGCTCGCCGTAGAGATCGGCGCTCTGGTCGGCACTGCCGTGATGGGCGACCTTCACCAGGTCGACGCGGCCGACCGCCGTCGCGCGGCGCATCGCGTCCTGCGCCTCCCGTCCGAGGTCGCCGAGGAAGAGGGCGCCGAAGTCGGGTGTCACCAGGTGGAGCACGACGCTCGCGTCGTTCCCCGGTGCCGCGTCCGGGCGCGGCCAGACGACCCGCCACGCGGCGGCGCCGAGCGTTCCGTGCGCCCCGGCGACGACCTCGGCGTGCGTCGCGCCGCCGTCGACGAGCGGCTCGAGCGCGCGCGCTGAACGGGTGCCGTCGAGCGGCCCGTGGAGCACGTCGTCGACCTTGCCCGCGAGCGCAGCGGTGCCCGTCACGTGGTCCGCGTCCCAGTGGGTGAGCACGAGGAGCTGGATGCGATCGACGCCGGCGACGGCGAGGCATCCGGCGAGGGCGTCGGGGTCGGGCCCGGCGTCGACGAGCATCACCGCGTCCTCGCTGCGGACGAGGACCGCGTCCCCCTGTCCGACGTCGCACTGCCACACGTCCCAATCGGCCGGGCGCGACGCGCTCGCGAGGATCGGTGGGCCGGTGGCGAGCCCGAGCGGAATGCCGACGCTCATGCAGAGTGCGACGGCGGCCGCGCGCCGCAGGGCCCTCCGTGCGCGCGTCACGGGCCGACCGGCTCCGAGCGCGAGGACGAGACCGGCACCGATCGCGGCCGCCGCGAGCATCGCACCGCCGACATCGGGCGGCCACGGCACGCCGGTGAACGGCATGCGCTCGACGCCGCGGGCGAGCAGCGCGATCCACGCCGCGGGCACCCAGGCCACCTGGAGGGCGGCGAGGCCCACGGACGGCAGCACGGGCAGCACGAGGCAGCCCAGCAGGCCGGCCATGGTCGCGATCGGGGCGGCGGGCGCGGCGAGGAGGTTCGCCGGCACGCCGTAGACCGGGATGACCGGCTCGAGGAGGATGAGGACCGGCTGGCACGCGAGCTGTGCGGCGAGCGGGATCGCCACGACGGTGGCGAGCGGCCGCGGAACCCACCTCGCGAGCACGGTCGCGAGCGGGCCGGACAGCAGCACGAGTCCGGCCGTGGCACACACGGAGAGCGCGAATCCGGCGTCGCCGGCGTACCACGGATCGAGCGCGAGCAGCGCGACGACCGCGAGGCCGAGGGCCGGCATGCCGCCGGCGGCGCGCGCGGTCGCGCAGGCCGTGAGCACGACGAGCGCCATGGCGGACGCCCGCACGACGCTGGCCTCCGGGGTCACGAGCGCGACGAAGCCGGTCAACGCCACGAGCGCCGCGACCACGCGGCCTGCCCGTGGGAGGCCGGCGAGCCCCGCGACCCAGAATGCGGCGGCCGTGATGATCGCGCAGTTCGCACCGGACACCGCCGTCAGGTGCGTGAGCGACGCGGTGGTCATGGCGGCCCGCAGGTCGTCGGAGACGCGCGACGTGTCGCCGATCGCGAGACCCGGCACGAGGGCGCCGCCGTCGCCGCCCAGCCGGGCGGATGCCTCGGCCAGCCCCTCGCGAAGCGGATGCGTCCACGCGAGCCACGGTGGTGCTTGGCCGGTGTCGAGGATCCTCGATGCGGACAGCCGGAACGCCGCGCGCGAGGACGGCGGCAGTTCCGCGAGCCGACCCTCGACGACGACGGTCGAGCCGAAGCCCAGCGGGTGCTCGTCTGCGGGCAGCGACAGGTCGACTCGGATCCGCCCGACCTCGGTCGGGGCGCCGTCCGTGGTCAGTGCGAGGAGCGTCGCGGCGGCGCGCACCCTCGGCTCGCCCGACCAGGGCGCCGCGCTCGCCGGGCGAGGCGCCGACTCGAGCCTCACGCTCGCCACGACCTCCTCGCGCCCGGATGCCGCGGCCGCGACTGCCTCGGGTGCGCGCCGTTCGAGCGAACCCCACGCCGAGGCCGTGACCATGCCGGCGGCCGATGCCGCCAGCAGCAGCGCGGCAGCGGAACGGACGAGGACCGGCGCGCCCGCGTGGATGCGGACGGCAGTGCTCCCGCGACCGCCCACCCGAAGGACGAGCAGGACACCGAGCGCGACTCCCGCCACGCCCCAGGCGGTGATCGGGGTCACCCACGTCGGCAGGCCGGCATCGGGCGCGTTGGTCGCGATCCATGCGGCCGACCACGCCGACACTGCCGGGGCGAGCAGGCGGAGGTCGTGGCGGCCGCGCACTCAGAGGCTCACGAGGTCGACGAGCCCGGAGTACACGGCATCGCCGATGCCCGCCACCTCCATCAGCTGCGAGACATCGGTGAAGGGCCCGTTCGCCTCACGCCAGTCGATGATGCGCTGCGCCAACGCCGGCCCGATCCTCGGGAGCGTGTCGAGCGCGGCGACATCCGCCCGGTTGATGCTGACCCGACCGTCGCTCCCCGCGACGGTGCTGCCGCCGCCGCCGACGGCGGCCGGCTGCGGCACCTCGCCTTCGCGCGGCACGACGAGCTGCTCGCCGTCGACGAGCACGCGCGCGAGGTTCACCCCTGCCGGGTCGGCGTCGCCCGCGAGTCCGCCCGCCGCGCCGATGGCGTCGACCACGCGCGCTCCGGTCGTGAGCTCGACGATGCCGGGCTCCGCCACTGCGCCGAGCACGTGCACCAGGATCGTCGGCATCGCCGCCGCGCCGGTCGCGGGAGGAACCCCGCCCGTCGCGCCGACGCCGGGAGCGGCGCCGCCCGCACCGTCGCCCTCGACGCGGACGATCTCGCCCTGCGCACCCCCGCCGCCCGCCCCGAACGACAGCACCGCGGAGACTGCGACCGCGGCGACGAACAGCACGACCGCCCCGCCCACGGCCGCGCGCGACCGCGGGCGGGCGCGCGCGCCGGCGAGCTGGTCGAGCGGGTCGGGGGGTTCGACGGTCACGCCGTGACGCTACGACGAGGCGCGACCGGACTCGGCCCATGGCGGGCACGCGACATCCACCGGTCGAGCCGCCTCGCTGTGGAGGACGGCTCGGTTCGGACGCGACCTAGCCGCGCGTGGCGATGTTGACGAGCTTCGGCGCCCGCACGATCACGTTGACGATCTCGCGGTCGCCCACGGAGCGGGTCACCGCGGCCGAGGCGCGCGCGAGCGACTCGAGCTCGTCGGCACCGATCTTCGGCGAGACCTCGAGGCGATCGCGGACCTTGCCGTCGACCTGCACGATGGCCGTGACCGACTCCTCGACGAGGAGCGCGGGGTCGGCCTTGCGCCACGCCACGTTCGCGACCGTGGGCTCGTACCCGAGCCGCTCCCACATGTCCTCCGCCGTGTAGGGCGCGAACAGGTCGAGGATCATCGCGGTCACCTCGGCCGCCTCGCGGACCGCGGCGTCACCGGCTCCGGGACCGGAGTCGATCGCCTTGCGCGTCGCATTCACGAGCTCCATGAGTCGCGCCACGATGACGTTGAACTTGAACGACTCGGCCAGGCCGGGGGCGTCGGCGAGCAGGCGATGCGTGATGCGCCGGAGCGCCCGGTCGCCGGACTTCCATTCCACGTCGGGGCTCGAGGTGACTTCGCCCGAGATGCGCCAGGCGCGGGCGAGGAACTTCGCCGCGCCGACCGGCGAGACGTCGGCCCAGTCGATGTCGTCCTCCGGCGGGCCCGCGAAGGCCATCGTGACGCGCAGCGCATCGGCGCCGTGCGCCGACAGCTCGGACGCGAACTCGACCAGGTTGCCCTTCGACTTCGACATCTTGGTGCCGTCCATGATGACCATGCCCTGGTTGAGCAGCGACGTGAACGGCTCGGTGAAGCCGAGGTAGCCGAGGTCGAAGAGCACCTTCGTGACGAAGCGCGAGTACAGCAGGTGCAGGATGGCGTGCTCGACGCCGCCGACGTACTGGTCGACCGGCATCCACTTCTCGGCCTCGGCCGGGTCGAACGCGCGCGCGTCGTCGTTCGGGTTCAGGTAGCGCAGGTAGTACCAGGAGCTGTCGACGAACGTGTCCATCGTGTCCGAGTCGCGGCGCGCCTCGCGCCCGCACTGCGGGCACGTCACGCGCGCCCACTCCTCGGCGGCGCCGAGCGGGCTCGCGCCCTTCGGGGACAGGTCGAGGCCCGCGGCATCCGGCAGCCGCACGGGGAGGTCTGCCTCCGGGACGGCGACCTCGCCGCAGTGCTCGCAGTGGATGATCGGGATCGGCGTGCCCCAGTAGCGCTGGCGGGAGATGAGCCAGTCGCGCAGGCGGTAGTTCTTCGCGGCACGGCCCACTCCGCGATCCTCGAGGATCTCGATCGCGCGCCGGATCGCGTTGGTCTTGCTCAGGCCGTTGAGCGGCCCGGAGTTCGTCAGGCGCCCCTCGCCCGCCAGCGCGATGCCCGTGCTCCCGGGGTCGAGCGTCGGCAGGTCGTCCATCGGCAGCGGCACGCCGTGCTCGTCGACCGGGATGACGGGGATGACCCCGGTCACCGGCGCATTCGTGTCGACGACGACGCGGACCGGCAGCTCGAACGCGCGCGCGAAGTCGAGGTCGCGCTGGTCGTGCGCCGGCACGGCCATGATCGCGCCGTGCCCGTAGTCGGCGAGCACGTAGTCGGCCGCCCAGATCGGCAGGCGTTCGCCGTTGATCGGGTTGACCGCGTAGCGCTCCAGGAAGACGCCGGTCTTCGGTCGGTCGGTGGAGAGGCGGTCGATGTCGCTCTCGGCGCGCACCGAGCCGAGGTACTCGTCGAAGCGTGCGCGCACCTCGTCGGACGCGCCCGCGGCCAGTTCCTCCGCGAGGGCAGAGTCGGGCGCCACGACCATGAACGTCGCGCCGTAGAGCGTGTCGGGGCGCGTCGTGAACACCGTGACGGGCTCGTCGCGCCCCTCGATCGCGAAGTCGACGTCGGCGCCCGACGAACGGCCGATCCAGTTGCGCTGCATGGTCAGGACCTTGTTCGGCCACTTGCCCTCGAGCTGGTTCAGGTCGTCGAGCAGGCGGTCGGCGTAATCGGTGACGCGGAAGTACCACTGCGTGAGCGCCTTCTTCGTCACGACGGCGCCGCAGCGCTCGCAGTGGCCGTCGACGACCTGCTCGTTGGCGAGCACCGTCTGGTCGACCGGGCACCAGTTGACCTGGCCGTCCTTGCGGTACGCGATGCCCTTCTCGTACAGCTTCAGGAACAGCCACTGGTTCCACTTGTAGTACTCGGGGTCGCTCGTGTGCAGCTCGCGCGTCCAGTCGAACGACGGAGCGTACTGCTTGAACGAGCGCTTCTGCTGCTCGATGTTCGCGTAGGTCCACGCCTTGGGGTCGGCGCCCCGCTTGATCGCCGCGTTCTCCGCGGGGAGGCCGAAGGAGTCCCAGCCGATCGGGTGCAGCACGTCGAAGCCCTGGTGACGCCAGTAGCGGGCGGCGGCGTCGCCGAAGCCGAACGCCTCGGCGTGGCCCATGTGCAGGTCGCCGGACGGGTAGGGGAACATGTCGAGGATGTACTTGCGGGGGCGCGTATCCCCCGGCTGCGCCGCACGGAACGGCTCGAGCTCCTCCCACACCGGAAGCCACTTCGCCTGGATCGCGGCGAAGTCGTAGGTGCCTGCCTCGGCCTGGGGGGTGTCCTGCTCGTGTGCCACGTGACTCTCAATCGTGATGCGCGGGGGGCGGGCGAGTCGCCCGGATGCGGGCGCGCACGACGGGCGCCCGAGGATCAAGCCTACTCAATGCCCGGAGTCGTGCGTCGGCCGTTCGCGTCAGGCGTCCACGTCGGGTGCGCCCGGCGATGCGGACCCGCCGGAGTCACCTGTCCACGCATCCGGCGCGTCCCCGCCGAGCGCCGCGATGAGCGCGCGCGCCTTGACGCGGGTCTCCTCGACCTCCTCGTCGGGGTCGGACAGCGCCGTGATCCCGCCGCCGGTGCCGATCGACGCGCCGTCGGGGGTGAGCACGATCGAGCGGATCACCATCGCGAGGTCGGCCGTGCCGTCGACCCCGAGGCATCCGAACGCCCCGGAGTAGACGCCCCGCGGGCCGCGCTCCAGTCGGTGCAGGATGGTCATGGCCGACAGCTTGGGCGCTCCCGTCATCGATCCGGCGGGGAACGCCGAGCGCACGGCGTCGAGGGCCGTCAGCGGATGGCGCAGCCGCGCCGTGACCGTCGAGACGAGCTGGTGGACGTGCGGGTACTCCTCGACCTCGAGCAGGTGCGGCACCCGGACGCTGCCGAGCTCGGCGATGCGGCCGAGGTCGTTGCGCATGAGGTCGACGATCATGAGGTTCTCGGCGCGCTCCTTCTCGCTCGAGTGGAGCTCGGCGCGGAGCGCGGCATCCGTCGCCGCATCGGCCGAGCGCGGCCGGGTGCCCTTCATCGGCTTGGTCGCGACCGTGCGGTCGGGCTCGACGAGCAGGAACTGCTCGGGCGATGCGCTGAGCAGGGCCACGTCGTCGATGCGGACGAACCCGCCGTGATGGCTCGGGCTCGAGGACCGCAGGGCGAGGTAGGCCGCGATCGGATCGGGCCGCACGTCGACGTCGACGCGATTGGTGAGGCAGAGCTGGTAGGCGTCGCCGCGCGTGATGGCGGCCAGGCACTCGGCGATCATGCGCCGGTACTCGTCGGGGTCGTGGCGCCAGCGGGTGCGCGCGGGCGTCGCCGGGTTCTCCCCGATTCGGGCGACGGATGCCTCGGCTCGCCCGCGACCGGGATCGACCAGTTCGATCGCCAGGGTCGTCTCGCGCACCCACCCGTCGAGTCCGCCGGGGACGCCGGCGTCGTCCTCGATCCACTCCAGCCGCACCCGCCGCGTCTCGTGCTCGAAGACCACTACGCGATCGGCGAGGAAGAAGGCGACCTCGGGCGTCGAGGTGGGCGCCGCGGGCACGCCGAGCATGCGCGCACCGAACTCGTAGCCGAACCAACCGTGCCAGCCGACCGCGGCGCGCGCGCCGGGCTCGCGCGCCACGTCGGGATCGACCCCGAGCCCGGCCGCGAGCGACGCTTGGACGGCATCCGGGTCGGCATCGGCGCCCGCGACCACGACGGGGGCGCCGTCGGCGGCGATCGCGATCACGCTCCGCCCCTCCCGCGCGTCGTCGCCGCCGTCGAGCCAGGCGACGCGGGTCGCGCCGACGGCGAGGGCGAGGAACACGTCGGCCGGGTCGCGCCACTCGGGCAGCACGAGACTCCGGATCCGACGGGGCATCCCCTCAGCCTACGGCCGAGGAGCACCGCCGGCGCGCGCAGCGGGCGGGTGCCGTCGGCACCCGCCCGCCGTGCGGTGCGGTCAGCGGATCACGGCGTGTACTGGAAGATGTACAGGCCGCTGTCGCGGTCGGAGGCGAGCACGTACTCCTGGCCGTTCGGATGCTGGTGCACCTCGACGCCCCAGAAGTTGTTCCCGCCGTCCTCGATGTAGTGGCCGAGCTCCTCGAACTCGCCACCCGCGTAGCTCACGACGCGGAAGCCCGCGGCGTAGTACGAGATGTAGGCGAGCTCCTCATCGGGGTCGGTCGCGACCTCGTGCACCGAGAGGTCGCCGAAGCCCGACGCGAAGTCGGCGTCCTGGCTCTCCGGCACCCAGTACTGGTCGAGGTCCACCATGGTCTCGGCGTCGTACAGGTGCACGTAGCCCCAGCCGTCGAACACCGCCTGGATGGCGACGTCCTGACCGAGGCCGCCGACCGGGGTCGGAACGGTCGTTCCCGCACCGGAGGCGTCGCACGTGTAGTCGCCGGGCACGCCGCCCGTCAGGATGCGGAAGCCGTCGGTCCGCGAGACGAAGACCGCGGGGATCCCGGCCTCGACGAGCATCGAGATGAGCGTGTCGCAGCCGTCGACGCCCGTGCGATTGAAGACGACCGCACCCTCGTAGCCCTTCGCCTCGACGTTCTGCACCTTCACCGTGAAGTCGCACACGCCGCGCTCGATGATCGCGATCTCGCCGGCGCTCGCGGCCGGAACGCTCGCTGCGTCGCACGCGAGGCCGACGAAGCGGGTGTCGCCCGCGAGCGTGGTCTCGGCGTCGACCTGCGGCACGTCGGACCCCTGGATCGCGGTGAACTCCGTGCCGTCCTCCATGGTCGCCACGACCCGGAACGGGTCGAAGTCCTCGTCCGTCGCGATGAAGAACTCGCGGTCGTTCGTGAACTCGGCCTGGTGCGCGTTGCCCTCGGGCGTCACGGTCTGGCCGAACAGCGCTCGCACCGGGTCGGTCGCCTCGAAGTCGGTGTCGCGGAGGAAGACCGGGTCGGCGGGGTCGTCGACGTTCAGCAGCGCGTATCCGCCGTCCCAGTAGGACGCGAGCATGATCATCTCGCCGTCGATCTCCTCGACGACCATGTCGTGGAGGAAGACCGCGTCGCCGTGCACCTCGCCGGGCGACTGGGCGGTGTCCGCGTCGAGCGAGGTCTCGGAGACGAGCTTCGGCTTCGACGGGTTCGTGATGTCGAGGATGTCGATGTCGGTGTCCTCGAGGTCGTCGACGAGCACCGCGTAGGCCTTGTCGCCGTCGGCCCACATGCGCACCGAGTGGGTCTCGTTCGACTTCGTCTGGGCCTTGCCCGCGACCGAGAAGTCACCCGCACCCTCGACGAGCTTCTTCGGCTTCGTCGGGTCGGTCACGTCGACGAGCGTCATGCCCCCCACGCCCTTGGTCTCTCCGGGGCAGATCTCGTTCTGGTACGCGAGCACCTCGCCCGTGAAGTACGGCGTCTCCAGGTGGATCACCTGCGACCCCTCACCGCTGAACGTGCCGCGGTGGCTCGGGATGAGCGTAACGAGCTCGGGTGCCTCCGGGTCGGAGATGTCGACGATGTAGACGCCGCCGCGGTCGCACTCGGGCTCCCAGAAGGCCGTGAGGTAGGCGTAGTTCCCGTAGGCCGACACGTCGGCGATGCGACCCGGTTCCTCCTCGTCCTCGAAGAGATCGAGGTTCGCGATCTTCGTCACGTTCTCGCTCGACGGCGGCAGGTGTCCGTCCTCTTCACCGTGCTGCTGGTCGTGCGCGTGGTGCTGGTGGGTCTCCTTGCCGGAATCCAGGACGCCGTCGTCGATCCACGGGGTGTCGTCGTGGGCGAATGCCGGTCCGGCGCCGAGTGCGAGCGCCGCGACGGCGACGACGGCGGTACCGGTGCGTAGTGCTCTCATGGGGGTGATGGCTCCTTCGCGATCGGGGTGGTGCGGATGCACGGATTCAACCAGCGCCCGGTGGATACCGCTAGGGGGTTCCCCGCTCGCCGCAACGACCGTGCGCGATACGCACGGAATCCTCGTCGACGGACCCCGCCGGCCCGATCTCCTCGGCGCCGAGCGCGACGGCGCGATCGACGAGTCCGGTCGGCGCGCCGGTGTGCGAGATCAGCACCACCGACCGGTCGCCGGCCGCGGCCAGCAGGTCCGTCAGGAGCTCGTCGGCCTGCGCAGGGTCGACGCTCGCCGTCGGCTCGTCGAGCACGAGCACCGGGAAGTCGGCGAGCATCGCCCTGGCCAGCGCGATCCGCTGCGCCTGTCCGCCGGAGACGAGCGCGCCGCGCTCGCCGACCCGCGCGTCGAGGCCGCCGCGCGCGGCCGCCCATTCCGCCAGGCCGACGCGCTCCAGCACGTCGAGCAGTTCCGCGTCGGTCGCGGTGTCGCGTGCGAAGACGAGGTTCTGCCGGAGGTCCTCGTCGAAGAGCCACGGCCGCTGCTCGACGAGGCCGACCGTGCGGCGGACGTCCCGTGGGTCGAGGTCGCGCGCTTCGACGCCGCCGATCCGGTACGAGCCGCCGTACTCCAGGAATCGGACCAGCACGTGCGCCAGCGTCGTCTTGCCCGACCCGGAGGGTCCGGCGACGAGCACTCGCTCGCCCGAGACGAGGTCGAGGTCGAGCGGCGCGAGCGCGGGGCGAGCGGATGCGCCGGCGGCACCCGGAGCCGTCATGTCGCCCGTGATCGCGGGCCATCGCGCACTCGCACCTCGGAGCGCGATCGCCGGAACGCCCCGCCCGCCGGGGGCGGGCGTGAGCGATCGAGACCCGGATGTCGCGACCCGCTCGCCCTGCCGACGTGCCGGGATCTCGGGCGGGACGACCTCCGGCACCGCGTCGGCGACCCGACGCGCGCTGGCTCGGACCACGCGCAGCGACCCGAGCGCCACGGGGATCGCCGCGGCGACCTCGGCGATCGCGAGCGGCACCAGGCAGAGCACCGCGAACGTCGGCCCGTCGATCCGACCCCCCTCGAGGAGCGGCTGCGCGGCGCCCAGGCTCGCCGCCGCCGCGAACGCGCCGACGGCGCTCATCGCGGCCGCCGCGAGACCGACCGCGGACGCCCGGGCGCGGGTCGCGCGCTCGAGTCGACGGCCGAGCCGGCGGATGCGGTCGCGCCCGGCGTCGGCGGCACCGAATGCCACGAGCACGTCGAGCGCCTGCACGTGCTCGACGACGGCCGCCTGCAGCTCGCCGCGGAGCGGCGCGAGCCGGTCGTCCGCGCGAGCGGCGAGCAGCACCTGGGCGAGCACGGCGCCGCCGATGCCGATCACGAGGACCACGGTCACGGCCACCGCGGCGCCCGGTGCGAGCCAGGCGAGCCCCGCGAACGCCGCGGCGAGGACGATCACGGCGCTCGCGACGGGCTGCACGATCCGCAGGCTCACGTTCTGCAACTCGTCGACGTCGCCGACGAAGCGCGAGAGCAGGTCGCCGCGCCGCGACGATGCGAGCCCGTCGGGCGCGAGCGGGAGCATCCGCTCGAACACGCCGACCCGGATCTCGGCGAGCTGCCGGAACGCCGCGTCGTGACCGGCGAGCCGCTCGAGGTAGCGGAAGACCGCGCGCCCGAGCGCGAACGCGCGGACGCCGACCACGCCGAGCGAGAGGTACAGCACCGGAGGCTGCTCGGCGGCGCGGGCGATGAGCCAGGCGCTCGAGGCGAGCAGTGCGACGCTCGAGAGGCCGGCGAGCATGCCGAGGAGCACCGACGGCACGAGCCTGCGCACGGGCGGGACCGCCTGCCGCAGGACCGGACGGGAACGATCAGGCACGGATCGCCTCCCGGATCGGGATGACGCGGTCGGCGGCATCGGCGAGGCCGCCGCGATGGGTCGCGACGAGCACGATCCGACCGGAGCGCGCGAGATCACGGAGCGCGACCGCCATCGCCCGTTCCCGGTCGACGTCGAGGGCCGACGTGGGTTCGTCGAGGAGGACGAGCGGCGCGTCGATCGCGAGCGCTCGGTGCACGGCACGCGCGACGGCGACGCGCTGCGCCTGCCCGCCCGAGAGGCCCGCACCGGCCGGTCCGAGCCGCAGCCCCGGGTCGACGTCGACGCCGGCGACCGCCGCCGCGTGGAGCAGCAGCGCCGGGTCGGCGTCCTCGGAGCCGAGGCGGATGTTCGCGGCGATCGTGCCCTCCACGAGCTGCGGCACCTGTCCGGACCAGGCCACGAGCCGGCGCGTCCGAGCTCCGAGCGAGACGCCGTCGAGGTCGAGCTCGCCGGTGCGGTCGGCGAACCCGAGCATCGCGGCGAGCAGCGACGACTTCCCCGACCCGCTCGCCCCCGTCAGCGCCACGAGTTCGCCGCGCGCGGCGTCGAGGTCGAGCGGAGCGGTGACCGGCTGCCCGTCGCGGAGGACGACGAGGTCGCGGACCCGCAGGCCCCCGCGCAGACCATCCGTGATCGGATCGTGGGAGCCGGACGCCGCGGCATCCGTCCGTTCGGCACGATCGCCGCGCACCGGGCCGTGGGGTTCGTCCGCGTCGAGCAGGTCGAGCGCCTCGCGGGACGCCTCGAGGCCGGCCGTCGCGGAATGGAACGCGGCACCGACGTTCCGGATCGGGAGGAAGACGTCGGGTGCGAGGATCAGCACGAACAGTCCCGGGGCGAACGCCATGTCCCCCGCGACCAGGCGGAGCCCGATCGAGACGGCGACGAGCGCGACCGAGAGGCTCCCGGCCAGCTCGAGCGTGAACCCCGACAGGAAGGTCACCCGGAGCACCTTCATGGTGCTCGAGCGGTACTCGTCGGTGACCGTCCGGATGCGACGCGACTGCCGTTCGGCGCGGCCGAAGACCATGAGCGTCGACAGGCCGCCCAGCACCTCGAGGAAGCCGCGGGAGAGGGCCTGCAGGCGGTCCCACTGCCGACGCTGGACGACCTCGGTCGCCATGCCGATGAGCGCCATGAACACCGGGATGAGGGGCAGGACGATCACGAGGATCAGTCCGGAGACCCAGTCCGCGGTCCACGCCGCGACCACGAGCACCGGCGTCGCGACCGCCGTCAGCACGAGTTGCGGGAGGTAGCGTCCGAAGTACTCGTCGAGGGCGTCCAGGCCGGGCCCGAGCAGCGTCGCCGCCCGCGCAGTCGTGACCGACCGCCGGCCCGCGCGGTCCTCGAGCCGTCCGAGCAGGGCGTCCCGCAGCTCGGCCTTGACGCGCATGGCCCCGGCCGACCCGAGCCACTCCCACAGCCACCCCGTGAGCGCCCGAACGGATGCCGCGACCAGCATGACGGCCACGATCGTGCTCGCTCCGCCCGGGACATCCCCCTCGATCAGGCCGACGACGAGCGCGGCGAGGGCCCATGCGAACGCGACCGCGGCCCCCGCCTGGAGCAGCGCGAGCGCGCCGCCCGCGACCATGAAGCCGCGGGCGGCGCGCGAACGCCGGAGCAGTCTGGGATCGAGCGGGCGCACGTCAGTGCGCGGCGGCGTCGATCGTCTGCCGGGTGACGCGCTTGCGGAAGACCCAGTAGGTCCAGCCCTGGTAGGCGAGGATCAGCGGCAGGAAGATCAGCGCCGTCCAGCTCATGACCGTCAGCGTGTAGGGCGTGCTCGAGGCGTTCGCGATCGTCAGGCTGTTCGCCGGATCGTTCGATGCGGGCATGACGTCGGGGAACAGCGCGGCGAAGAGAGCGAAGACGGCCGCGCCGATCGTCACCGCCATGAGCGCGAACGCGACCCGCTCCGCACCGCGACCGTTCGCCAGCCACGAGCCGATGAGCGCGAGCGCGGCGACGGCGGCGAGCCCCCAGAACCAGGCCGTGCCGTACGCGAATCCCGTCCAGACGAGGAAGGCCGCGGCGACCACGACGGTGATCGCACCGGCTCGCGCCGCGAGGCGCCGCGCGCGCTGCCGGATGTCGCCGTCCGTCTTCAGGGCGACGAACACCACGCCGTGCGTGAAGAACAGCATCAGCGTCGTGAGTCCGCCGAGCAGCGCGTACGGGTTCAGCAGGTCGAAGAGCGTGCCCGTGTAGTTGTGGTCGGCGTCGAGCGGCACGCCCTGGACGATGTTCGCGAACGCGACGCCCCACAGCAGCGCCGGCACGGCCGAGCCCACGATGATCATCCAGTCGAAGCGCCGCTTCCATGCGGCTTCCGGCCGCTGGTGGCGGTACTCGAACGACACGCCGCGTGCGATGAGCGCCAGCAGGATGAGCAGCAACGCGAGGTAGAACCCCGAGAAGAGCGTCGCGTACCACTCGGGGAACGCCGCGAACAGGGCGGCGCCCGCGACGATGACCCACGTCTCGTTGAGGTCCCAGACCGGCCCGATGGTGTTGATGAGGACCCGGCGGTCGGTGTCGTCCCTCCCGAGGAAGGGCAGCGACATCCCGACGCCGAAGTCGAACCCGTCGAGGACGAAGTAGCCGACGAAGAGGAACGCGACGATCCAGAACCAGAGCACTGCGAGATCCATGTCCGTGTCCTCCTAGTAGACCGTTGCGGTGTGTTCGACCTTGCCCGTCTCCGGGTCGGGCGGGGCGATCTCGGGCGGGCCCTTCCGCACCGCCTGCACGATGAGCTTCACCTCGACGACGGCGAGGATGCCGTAGATCAGCGTGAACGCGACGAGCGAGATCAGCACGTCGAGGCCGGTGACGTTGGGCGAGACCGCCGACTCGGTCGGCAGGAGGCTGAACACGATCCACGGCTGGCGGCCCATCTCGGTGAACACCCAGCCGACGATCATCGCCGCGAGCGAGAGCGGGAAGCTCCACACGGCGACCGTCCAGACCCAGCGCTGCTTCGGCATGCGGCCCTTGCGGGTGAGCCAGAGCCCGACGAGCGCGATCAGCACGTGCAGCACGCCGAGGCCGATCATCCAGCGGAACGCCCAGTACGTGACCCAGATGATGGGCGCGTAGTCGCCGGGGCCGTAGAGCTCGGCGTACTGCGCCTGGAGGTCGTTGATGCCCTCGACGCACCCGTCGAACGAGTGCGTCGACAGCAGCGACAGGAGGTACGGCACGCGGATCGAGAAGAGCTCGGTCGTGCCGTCGGGCGTGCCGAGCGTGAACAGCGAGAACGAGGCGGCCGCCCCGCACACGGTGTCGTAGGTCGCCTCTGCCGCCGCCATCTTCATCGGCTGGGTGGCGACCATCGCGAGGCTGAGCTGGTCGCCGAAGAACGTGGTGAGCGCACCGGCGACGAGCATCCCCCAGAGGCCGAACTTGAGCGCCGGTCGCATCGTGTCGAGGTGCTGGTTGCGTGCCAGGTGCCACGCGGCGGCGCTGATGATGAGGCCGGAGCTCACCATGAAGCAGGCCGCGATGGTGTGCGGGAACGCGGCGAGGGCGACCGGGTTGGTCAGCAGCGCCCAGATGTCGACGAGTTCGGCGCGGCCGCGCTCGGCGTTCATCTCGTAGCCGACCGGGTTCTGCATGAATGCGTTGGCCGCGATGATGAAGTAGGCCGAGAGGATGGTGCCGATCGCCGTCGCCCAGATCGTGGCCAGGTGCAGCTTCTGCGGGAGCCGGTTCCAGCCGAAGATCCAGAGGCCGATGAACGTGGCTTCGAGGAAGAACGCGAGCAGGCCCTCGAGCGCGAGCGGGGCGCCGAACACGTCGCCGACGAAGCGCGAGTACTCCGACCAGTTCATGCCGAACTGGAACTCCTGCACGATGCCCGTCACGACGCCCATGGCGAAGTTGATGAGGAAGATCGTGCCGAAGAACCGCGTGATCCGCAGGTACTCGACCTTGCCGGTGCGCACCCAGGCGGTCTGGAAGATCGCCGCCGAGGTCGCGAGCCCGATCGTGATCGGGACGAAGAGGAAGTGGTAGACCGTGGTGAGACCGAACTGCCACCTGGCGAGCAGGAGCGGATCGAGCAACTCGTTCACGCGGGGGCCCCTTTCATGGGAACGATCGTCGACGCGACACTTCTACAGAGAGTAGAGCATGTTTTCTACACGACGTAGAACCGTTGGGCCCTTGCGCGGTATCCTCGAGATATGGCAGGTCTCGGCGAGCTGGAGCGCTCCGTGATGGAACAGCTCTGGATGGGCGATTCGGCGCTCACGGCGAACGAGGTCCGCGACCGGCTCGCGTCGGCGTCCGCCCCCGGTCGCGCCCCGGCGACGACCACGGTGCTGACCGTCCTCTCGCGCCTCGAGCGCAAGGGGTTCGTCGGGCGCAGCCGCGACACGCGCCCGCATCGCTACTCGGCGCTCCTGTCGCGCGCCGAGCACACCGCCGAGCTCATGCACGAGGTCCTCTCCGCCTCGTCCGATCGAGATGCCGCGCTCGCGCGGTTCGTCGGAACCGTGAGCGCCGGTGAGGCGAACACGCTGCGCCGCCTGCTCGACGACGTGGTCCGCCACTGACGTGATCGTCGCCGCCGTGGCGCTCGGCGCCCTCGCCTTCGCGCTCGCGTGGCCCGTTCCCGTCGCGCTCTCTCGCGCGGAGTGGCCGGCGCGCTCCCCCGCGACCGCGCTCGTGCTCTGGCAGGGCATCGCGCTGGGCGGCGGCCTGTCCATGATCGGCGCCCTGCTCGCGTTCGGGGCATCGCCCGCCGGATCCCTGGCCGGCGCCGCGAACGCGCTGCTCCCCATGGCCGCCGCCGGTCCGATCCCCGAGGGCTTCGGCGTCGTGCACCTCGCGGCCCTCACGCTCGCGGTGGGCCTCGCCGTCCACCTCGCGCTCAACCTCGCGACGACGGCCGTCCGCGCCGAGCGCGCCCGGCGACGCCAGCACCGGCTCATCGACCTCCTCGCGAGCCCCGCCAGCGAGTCGACCGGTGCGCGAGTGCTCGCGCATCCGGTCCCGGCCGCCTACTGCGTGCCCGGCCTGCGGACGGCCACCGTCATCACCGACGGCCTCGTCGAGCTCCTCGACGAGGCCGAGCTCCGCGCCGTCGTCGGTCACGAGCGCGCGCACCTCGACCAGCTCCACCACCTCGTCCTGCTCGCCTTCCGCGCCTGGCACGCGGCACTCCCCTGGTTCCCGATCGCGAACCGCGCCGAGCGGTCGGTCGCGATGCTCACCGAGATGCTCGCCGACGACGCACCCCGTCGGCGGGTCGGCGTCGAGCCGCTGCGCACGGCACTGCTCAGGGTCGGCAGCTCCGGCGCGTCGGCGGCGTACGATGACTCGCCGACCGCGTCGGCCGCCTCCGACGAACGCGTGCTCGAACGCCGGCTCGCGCGACTCGAGGCCGACCTCCATCCCCTCGACCCGCGTGCGAGGAGCGCGACGTGGCTGCTCGCGACGGCGATCGTCGCAGTCCCCGTGTGCGTACTCGCCGCGATCGCCGCCTGAGCACCGAACGGCGCCAGCGCCTAGGCTCTGAATCGTGAACGAGCTGCTCGACGGCATCCTCGAGACGGTGCAGAGCGTCGACCCGATCGTCCGCACGCTGCTCGCCGGCATCGGCATCATGCTCGAGACGTCCGTGCTCATCGGCCTCATCGTCCCGGGCGACACGATCGTCATCGTCGCGGCGACCGGGGTCGAGGGTCCGGTCGAGTTCGTCGCGCTCGCGCTCGCGGTGATCGTGGGCGCCCTGATCGGCGAGAGCATCGGATTCGCGCTGGGCCGCTGGTTCGGGCCGCACATCCAGCATTCGCGCCTCGGCCGCCGCATCGGCGAGCACAACTGGCACCGCGCGCAACGGTACCTGGCGCGGCGCGGCGGCCCCGCCGTCTTCATCTCCCGGTTCCTGCCGGTCCTGCACTCGCTCGTCCCGCTGACGGTGGGCATGAGCGACATGTCGTATCGGCGGTTCATGGCATGGACCACGCCCGCGTGCATCATCTGGTCGTTCGCCTACGTCGGCGTCGGCTCGGCCGCGGCGGGCGGCTATCGCGAACTGAGCGAGAACCTCCACTGGGCGGGATACCTCTTCGTCGGCGCCATCATCCTCTTCCTCGTGCTCACCTGGCTCGGCAAGAAGGTCCTCCTCCGCCTCGAGGCGCGGCACATGACGGATGCCGCCGAGTCGGCCGCGCACCCCGCGATCCCCCCGCACATCGCCCCGACCGACCCGACGAAGGGGCCGGCGGCCGAAGCCGCCGACCCCTCGCGCGAGGATCCCGCGTCCTAGAAGAGCGACTGCTCCGCGAGCCAGTCGGTCGCGATCTGCTCCGCGGACTGCTGCTCGTTGACGCTCAACGCGTTGAGGGCGACGAGCTCTTCGGCGGTGAGCGCCGCGCTCACCGTGTCGATGATCTCGGCGATCTCGTCGTTCACCTTGTCGCTCACGACCGGCACGACGTTCGAGGCGAGGAAGAGGCCCTCCGGGTCCTCGAGCGTCACGAGGTCGTTCGCGGCGATGTTCGGGTCGGCGCTGTAGATGTTCACCATCTGCACCTGGTCGTCGACGAGCGCCTTGAGGGTGAGCGGCCCGCCGCTGTCCTCGATCGGGGTGAACGCCACCTCGACGCCGTACACCGACTGCAGCCCCTCGGGCCCGTACGGGCGCGTCTCCAGTTCGGAGTTGCCGCCGAGCGTGATCGGCGTCGAGACGTCCTTGAGGTCGGCGAGGCTCGTGACCCCGTTGTCGTCGGAGAACGTCCGGGTGACGTTGTACGAGTCCTGGTCGGTCGCCGGCGACTGCTCGAGCACGCGGAGCCCGTCGGGCAGCGACGTCGAGAGCTCCGCGTAGACGTCGTCGCTCGTCGTGGCGGTGGTGTCGGGCACGTAGTACTGGAGGAGGTTGCCCGTGTACTCGGGGAAGACGTCGATCGCGCCCGACTCGATCTCCGGGATGTAGACCTCGCGCTGGCCGATCCGGAACTGCCGGTCGACCGTGTAGCCGTTCTCCTCGAGCGCCTGGGCGTAGATCTCGGCGATGATCTCGTTGGAGTAGTAGTCCTGCGAGCCGACGACGATGGTCTCGCTCGTCGCGTCGCCGCCATCCGATCCGCTGTCGAGCGGATCACCCGATGCGCACCCTGCCAGGGCCACTGTCGCCCCGACCGCGACCGCTGCGAGCGCAACGAGCCGGCCTTTTCCTGCTGTGATCATTCCTGGTTCCCTTCGGTGTTGGGTCGCCCCACGATCGTTCGCGACCGGGTCGGTCCCGAACGGAGCTCTGCGGTCCGCGTCGCTCGGACGCCGGCCGGGACGACGACGCGCTGCGTGAGCGCGAAGCATCCGTCGATGACGAGCGCGAGGAGGATGACGAGGATCGACCCGCCCAGCATCTCGCCGTAGTCGCGGGTCTTCAGCCCCGCGAAGATGAATCTGCCGAGGCCCTCGTCGGCGATGTAGGCCGCGAGGGTCGCGGTCGCGATGATCTGGAGGGTCGCTGAACGGATGCCGCCCACGACGATCGGCATCCCCAGCGGGAGCTCGACCTTCCCGACCACCTGGAGTTCGCGCATCCCCATCGCCCGGGCCGCGTCGATGGTGCGCCGATCGACGGACTCGAAGCCGGCGTACGCGCCGGCCAGCAGCGGCGGGATGGCGAGGATGACGAGCGCGATCACCGGTGCGGCGAGGCCGATCCCGATCCAGATGCCGAAGAGCGTGAGCACGCCGAGCGTCGGCAGCGCACGGAGGCCGCCCGAGACCATGACCGCGGGCTCCCGACCCCGCCCCGTGTGGCCGACGAGGGCACCGAGCGGCAGCGCGATGGCGGACGCGATGACGAGCACGAGCGCCGAGACCCACAGGTGCTCGGCGATCCGCTGCGGGATGCTCCCGGGACCGGTCCAGTTCGCCGGGTCGGCGAGCCAGGCGAACGCGTCGAGGAAGAGGTTCATGCGGTCTCCTCCCGGACTCGGCGCGCCGTCAGGACCCGGCCGTTGCTCGACGCACGGCGCGTCCACGGCATCAGGAGGCGACCGAGCAGCACGCTGAGCGCATCGAGTCCGAGCGCGAGCACGATCGTCGCCACGATCCCGGTGATGATCTCGATCTGGATGCCGCGCTGGAATCCGTCCGTGAAGAGGCTCCCGAGGCTCGGCACTCCGATCACCGCACCGACCGTCGCGAGGCTCACGGTGCTCACGATGACGACGCGGAGGCCGGAGAGGAGCACCGGCCCTGCGAGGGGCAGCTCGACCCCCCAGAACCGCCCGGCCGCGGAATAGCCCACCGCCGTCGCCGACTGCCGGATGTCGCGCTCGACGGAGTCGAACGCGTCGGCCGAGGTGCGCACGATCACCGCGACGCCGTAGAGCGTGAGTGCGATGACGAGGTTCACCGGAGATCGCAGGCTGAGGCCGGTGAAGGCCGGCAGGGCGATGAACAGGGCGAGCGACGGGATGGCGTAGAGCAGCCCGCAGATCGACAGGAGGACGCCCCTCGACCACCGGTAGCGGTGGGCGAGCCAGCCGATCGGCACCGAGACCACGAAGCTCAGTATGATCGCCGGCACCGACAGCGCGAGGTGGACGAGCATGAGCTCGCCGACGAGGTCGAGGTTCGACCACAGCCAGTTCACGAGGCCAGGACTCCCGCCGCCCTGCCGTCCGCATCCACGACCACGCGACGTCCGTCGACCTCGGTGACGTGCAGGGCCCGCTTGCCGCGGTCGGCGCCCACGAAGTCCGCCACGAACGAGTCGGCCGGATGCGCGAGGATCTCCGCCGGCGACGCGGCCTGGGAGATCAGTCCGCCCTGCTGCATGATGACGACCTGGTCGCCGAGGAGGAACGCCTCGTCGATGTCGTGCGTGACGAAGACCACGGTCTTGCCGAGCTCGCCCTGGAGCCTGAGGAGCTCCTGCTGCAGTTCCGCCCGCACGATCGGGTCGACCGCCCCGAAGGGCTCGTCCATCAGCAGGATGTTCGGATCGACCGCGAGCCCGCGGGCCACGCCGACGCGCTGCTGCTGTCCACCCGAGAGCTGCGCGGGGTACCTGTCGGCCAGCGACCGATCGAGCCCGACCGTGTCGAGCAGCTCGAGGGCGTGCGCGTGCGCCGCCCGCCGCGACTCACCGCGCAGGAGCGGGACCGTCGCGACGTTGTCGATGACCTTCCGATGCGGCAGGAGCCCGGAGTTCTGCATCACGTAGCCGATGCCCCGGCGGAGCTTGACCGGATCGACGGTCGCGACGTCCGTGCCGTCGATGAGCACCTGCCCGCCGGTCGGGTCGACCATGCGGTTGATCATCCGAAGGAGCGTCGTCTTGCCCGAGCCCGACGAGCCGACGAGGACCGTGGTCTTGCGCGGCGGGATGACGATGTCCACGTCGTGGACGGCGATCGTCCCGTCTGGGAACTGCTTGGTGACGCCGCGGAACTCGATCATGCTGCCTCTCCGTCGGTCCCGGGCGCCGTCCGGCGCCGCGTCCACAAGCCAAACACCTCGGCGGCGACGTGGCAACGGGCGTGCGGCGGTTCGCCGCGGATGTTCAGGCCGCGGGGGCTGCCGCGAGCTGGTCGGCCAGATGCCGCCCGAGGTAGTCCCTGACCACTCGGTGCGCCTCGTCGAGGTATCGGGCATCGCCGGCGCCGTCTCGGACGAACGCGCGGTGGATCAGCGTGGCGCCGATCTCCAGCGCGATGCCGAGCCGGAGGCGGACCTCTGCGTCGTCGATCACGCCGAAGTCGTGCTCGAGGAGCCGCGCGACGCGGTGCGCGATCTCGGGCTCTCCGTCGACCTCCGACGCCTCGCGCGGCGCCGAGTAGACCACGGCGAACCCCGGCTCGTCCCGGTAGAGCTCGGTGCAGACATCGAGCGCCAGGTCGACGACGTCCCACCAGGCGACGAGCTCGGCGCCGTCGACCGCCTCGGCCAACCGCTCCCGGAAGCGCCGGACGCTCCGCTCGCGCAACGCGTGGAGGACGGCGACGCGGTCCGGGAAGTACCGGTACACGGTGCCGATCGACGCACCGGCACGCTCGGCGACCATCTGCGTGGTCAGCCGCTCGAATCCGAGTTCGTCGACGATCTCGGCGGCGGCGTCCAGCAGGGCGTCGAGCCGCTGGGAGCTGCGTCGCTGCGTCGGCTCGGTTCGCACCGAGCGCCTCCGCCCGTGATCGGCCCCCAGGATCAGGTCGATGTTCGGCACGGGTCCTCCTTGTTCGCCGGTCCACTCTACCTGTGTCCGGACGGAAGTCGCTCCCCGTGCCCGGCGGGTTTCGCATCCGCCCCATGGTCCGTGAAAGACTGACGGGATGCCGGCGAGTTCCCCCGACCCGGCCGGTCCCCGGCAACGGCCGGCCCGGCACGGTGCCGCGCGCGCCGAGGACTGGGTCCACGAGGTGCGCGAACGGTGGGCGAGGAGCCGGGGCCACGTCCCGACGGTCGTCCCCTACACCGGCTACGGTTCGACCGAGTGGGTCCGCGTGTTCTGCCGGGTGCTGCTCTCGAAGCCGATCCGCCCCGACGAGACGTCCAAGCGTCGCCGGCAGCGACGCGAACAGGGCATCCGCGGCTGGCGGAGCTTCACCAGCGTGCCCGTCGGCGACGTGCCGGTCACGATCGAGGTCGGCGGCCAGCGGATCGAGGTGCTCGCCGACCGCGGCGGGGTCGTCGACACCAGGGTCCCGGTCACGCTCGAGCCCGGCTGGACCCACGCGGTGCTCAGCGTCCACGGCGCTGAGCCGGTCGATGCGCCGATCCGGATCGTCGGGCCCGAGGTCGACTTCGGCATCATCTCCGACGTCGACGACACCGTCATGGTGACGGCCCTCCCCCGCCCCTTCGTGGCGGCATGGAACACGTTCGTCCTCGACGAGCACGCCCGCAGCCCCACGCCCGGCATGGCGGTCCTGTACGAGCGCCTCGCCCGCCGTCACCCGGGGTCTCCGGTCATCTACCTCTCCACCGGTGCATGGAACGTCGCCCCCACGCTCACCCGCTTCCTCTCGCGGAACCTGTATCCCGCGGGCCCGCTGCTGCTCACCGACTGGGGTCCCACCCACGACCGGTGGTTCCGCAGCGGACGTGAGCACAAGAGCGACAACCTCCGCCGCCTCGCCGAGGAGTTCCCGAACATCCGCTGGCTGATGATCGGCGACGACGGGCAGCACGACGAGGAACTCTACGCCGCCTTCGCCCGGGAGCACCCCGGCCGCGTCGCGGCGGTCGCCATCCGCGAACTCTCCCCCGGCGAGGCGGTCCTCGCCGGCGGCCGCTCGAGGTCCGAGCAGCACGGCGCCGACGTGCCGTGGGTGTCCGCGAGCGACGGCGCGACCCTCGCCGACCGGTTGTCCGACGTCGGCATGCTCTGAGACCCACTCCCGCGCGCTCGCTCGTTCACGCCTCGAGCCGGCTGCGGGCGTCGCTGGTCAGGCGACGGATGCCGCGGCGTGGCGCTCGCGACGGATCCGCTCGAGGCCCCGATTGACCTGCCGCGCCCACGACGGTCCGCGGTAGATGAACGCGGAGTAGCCCTGCACGAGCGTGGCACCCGCGTCGAGCCGCTCCTGCACGTCCTCGGCGGTCTCGACGCCGCCCACCGACACCACGCAGAGGTCGCCGGGCACGTGCTCGCGGATGAGCTTCAGCACCGCGAGCGAACGCGCCGCGAGCGGCGCCCCGGAGAGCCCGCCTGCACCGATCGCCTCGACCTCCGCGGCGGGAGTGACGAGCCCCGCCCGCGAGATCGTGGTGTTCGTGGCGATGATGCCGTCGAGGCCGAGGCGGACCACGAGCTCGCAGATCCGCACGACCTCGGTGTCGTCGAGGTCGGGTGCGATCTTGACCAGGAGCGGCGTGCGGCCTGCCGCCGCGCGGACGGCTTCGAGCAGTGGCGCGAGCGCGTCGAGCTCCTGCAGCCCGCGGAGACCCGGCGTGTTCGGCGAACTGACGTTGACGACGAGGTAGTCGGCGTGCGGCGCGAGCACCTTCGTGCTCCGCACGTAGTCCTCGGTGGCCCGCTCGACGGGCGTGACCCGGCTCTTGCCGATGTTCACGCCGAGCACGGGGCGGTGCCGACGGCGCGACAGCCGCGAGACGCGGCCGGCCGCGGCATCCGCCCCGCCGTTGTTGAATCCCATGCGGTTGATCAGGGCTCGGTCCGCGATCAGGCGGAACAGCCGGGGCCGCTCGTTGCCGGGCTGCGGCACGGCCGTGATCGTGCCGACCTCGACATGGCCGAAGCCCAGGTTCCCGAGGCCGACGACGGCGAGGGCGTCCTTGTCGAACCCGGCGGCGACGCCGAACGGCGAGGGGAATCGCAGGCCGAGCGCCTCGACCGCGAGTTCGGGCGAGGGCCCGGTGGCGCGCTCCACGAGACGGCCGATGCCGAGCGCCGGGAGGGCGCGGATGACGCGGAACGCGAGGTGGTGGGCGCGCTCGGGATCCATGCGCGAGAAGCCGAGGGAGAAGAGGAGTCGATACATGCCTGGATCAGGCTACCCGAGCGGCGTCGGGCCGCCCGACGCGCACGTCACTCCGCAGGTCGGGCCGGGAGCCGTCCGTGCTCCTCGCGGAGCGCCTCGATCGCCGACTCGAAGTCGTCGAGCGACTCGAAGGCCTGGTACACGCTCGCGAAGCGCAGGTACGCGACCTCGTCGAGCTCGCGGAGCGGCGGCAGGATGGCCAGGCCGATGTCGTTGGCCTCGATCTGCGACGCGCCCGTCGACCGGATCGTCTCCTCCACCTTCTGGGCGAGCACCGCGAGGTCGGAGTCGGTGACCGGCCGGCCCTGGCAGGCCTTCTTCACGCCCAGCACGACCTTCTCGCGGCTGAACGGCTCGATCACGCCCGACCGCTTGATGACCGCGAGGCTCGCGGTCTCGGTCGTCGAGAAGCGACGGCCGCACTCCGGGCACTGGCGTCGGCGTCGGATCGAGAGTCCGTCGTCGCTCGTCCTCGAGTCGATGACGCGGGAATCGGGGTGGCGGCAGAAGGGGCAGTACATGGTGCTCCCAGCGTAGCGTCGGGATCAGCGGCGGTCGCCGAAGCGGGCGCTCACCGCTTCGCCGTGCGCGGGGAGGTCCTCCTCCTCGGAGAGCGTCGCGATGACGGGCGCGACCTCGCGGAGCGCCCCCTCGTCGTACCGCACGACCTGCTGGGGGCGCAGGAAGGTGGCCGCGGAGAGCCCGGCGGCGTGCCGTGACTGACCGCCCGTCGGCAGCACGTGGTTCGAGCCCGCGGCGTAGTCGCCGAGGCTGACCGGCGAGTACGGGCCGATGAAGATCGCCCCGGCGTTCTCGATGCGTTCGAGGACCGCGTCGGCGTCCCGCACCTGGATCTCGAGGTGCTCGGCGCCGAACGCGTTCGCGAAGTCCGCCGCCTGCTCCAGGTCGTCCACCAGCACGACCGCCGATTGGGCGCCGTCGAGCGCGGCGCGGATCCGCTCCGAGTGTCGGGTCTCGGTCGCGCGGACGACGAGCCGCTCCAGCACGCGCTCGGCGAACGCGGCCGAGTCGGTCACGAGGACGGCCGCGGCGAGCTCGTCGTGCTCGGCCTGGCTCACGAGGTCGGATGCCACGAAGTCGGCGTCGGCCCCATCGTCGGCGATGACGAGGATGTCGGTGGGGCCCGCCTCGGCATCGATGCCCGTGACGCCCTGCACGACCCGCTTGGCCGCGGCGACGAAGACGTTCCCGGGCCCGGTGACGCGCTGCACGGGATCGAGCCCGAGGTCGGGAACGCCGTAGGCGAACGCGCCGATCGCGCCGGCACCGCCCATGGCGTAGACCTCGTCGATGCCGAGGAGCGCCGCGACGCCGGCGATCGTCGGGTGGATGCGCCCGGCGTGCGCCGCCTGGGCGGGCGAGGCGAGCGCGATCGATCGCACCCCCGCGACCTGGGCGGGCACGACGTTCATCACGACGCTCGAGGGGTAGACGGCCTTGCCGCCGGGCACGTAGAGCCCGACGCGGCCGACCGGCTGCCACCGCTGCTCGACGACGGCGCCCGTCGCGAGCACCGTGCGCTCCGGCGCCGGCACCTGCGCCGCGCTCGCGGCGCGCACCCGTTCGACGGTGGACTCGACGGCGCGCCGCACGTCGGGCCGCAGCGCATCGCGTGCGGCCGCGAGCTCACCGGCACCGACCCGGACGGCCGACGGCCGCACGCGGTCGAACCGCTCGGCCTGGTCGAGCAGCGCCGCCTCGCCGCGGGCGCGCACGTCGTCGATCAGGGCGCGGGCGGGCTCGAGCGCGGCGGCGACGTCGGTCGCCGCCCTCGGGACGAGTGCGAGCAGCTCTGACGGGGTCGGACGGGTGCCGCGGAGGTCGATCGTGCGTAGCATGGCCCGCTCAGCCTAGCGAGCCGCGCGGAACGGCCGCTGGGAGCGACGTCACGCGAGGCAGTTCGGACCGAGGAGGCTCTTCAACTCGCCGTAGAAGTCGGCGCTCACCGCGACCGGATACGGCAGTTCGAACACGCGGGCCGTCCGGCCCTTGGTGAGCTTCAGCCGGACCTCGGTGTCGCCGCGGTGCCGGATGAGCACGTCGCCGAGCGCCGTGATGGTGTCGGTCGTCGCCCGGACGTCGGGCAGCGAGATCACGACCGGACCGGTGCCGTCGTCCTGTCCGACCTCGGGTTCGAACACGCTGTACGCGTGCAGGTTCATTCCGTCGTCGCGCATGCTCACGCGGCCCCGCACGACGACGATCGAGTCGCCCTTCAGCGCCGGCGCGAACTCCTGGTACGCCTTGCCCATGAACATCACCGTGATCTCGCCCGAGAAGTCCTCGACCTGGATCATGCCGTACTGGTTGCCGGACTGGCGGGCGACGCGGTGCTGCACGCTCGTCACGAGCCCGGCGATCGTGGCGACGTCGCCGTCCTGCGTGGCATCCGAGGTCATGAGGTCGGTGATCGTCGTCGACGCGTGCTTCGCGAGCGTCGCCTCGAGGCCGGCGAGCGGGTGGTCGGACACGTAGAGCCCGAGCATCTCGCGCTCGAAGGCGAGCTTGTCGCGCTTGGCCCACTCGGGCCGCTCCGGCACCGGGGAAGGCGCGGCCTCCTTCTCGTGGTCCTCGAAGAGGCTGTCGAAGTCGAAGCCGACGTCGCCGTTCTCCTCCGCACGCTTCTCCTTGACGGCGGCCTCGACGGCACCCTCGTGGATCTCGACGAGCGCACGTCGCGTGTGCCCGAGCGAGTCGAACGCACCCGCCTTGACGAGCGACTCGACGGTGCGCTTGTTCGCGACCTGCGTCGGCACCTTCTTCAGGAAGTCGTGGAACGACTCGAAGCGCCCCTTCGCGTCGCGCGCGGCGCGGATCGCGTCGACCACGTTGAAGCCGACGTTCCGGACCGCGCCGAGGCCGAATCGGATGTCGTCGCCGACGGCCGCGAAGAACCCGATCGACTCGTTCACGTCGGGCGGCAGGACCTTGATGCCCATGCGACGGCACTCGTTGAGGTAGAGCGCGAGCTTGTCGCGCGCATCGCCGACGCTCGTCAGCAGCGCGGCCATGTACTCGGCCGGGTAGTGCGCCTTGAGGTACGCCGTCCAGTAGCTCAGCACGCCGTACGCGGCCGAGTGCGCCTTGTTGAAGGCGTAGTCCGAGAACGGCAGCAGGATGTCCCACAGGGTCTTGACCGCGGCATCCGAGTAGCCGTTGGCCTTCATCCCGCCCGAGAAGCCCTCGTACTGCTTGTCGAGCTCGGACTTCTTCTTCTTGCCCATCGCGCGTCGGAGGATGTCGGCCTGGCCGAGACTGAACCCGGCCACGCGCTGCGCGATGGCCATGACCTGCTCCTGGTAGATGATCAGGCCGTAGGAGGTGTCGAGGATGTCCCTGAGCGGTTCCTCGAGCTCGGGATGGATGGGCGTGATCGGCTGCAGCCCGTTCTTGCGCAGCGCGTAGTTGATGTGGGAGTTCGCTCCCATCGGTCCGGGACGGTACAGCGCGATGACGGCCGAGATGTCCTCGAAGTTGTCGGGCTTCATCTGGCGCAGCAGCGAGCGCATCGGACCGCCGTCGAGCTGGAAGACGCCGAGCGTGTCGCCTCGCGAGAGCAGCGCGTACGCCTCGGGGTCGTCGAGCGCGAGGTCCTCCAGCACCGGGCGGAACCCGCGGTTGGCCTCGATGTTGTCGAGCGCGTCGTCGATGATCGTGAGGTTCCTGAGGCCCAGGAAGTCCATCTTGATGAGGCCGAGCGACTCGCAGGCCGGGTAGTCGAACTGCGTGACGATCTGGCCGTCCTGCTCCCGCTTCATGATCGGGATGATGTCGATGAGCGGCTCGCTCGACATGATGACGCCGGCCGCATGCACGCCCCACTGGCGCTTGAGGTTCTCGAGCCCGAGCGCCGTCTCGAAGACGGTCTTCGCCTCGGCGTCCGTCTCGATGAGGGCGCGGATGTCCCCGGCCTCCTTGTAGCGCGCGTGCTCCGTGTCGAGGATGCCCGACAGCGGGATGTCCTTGCCCATCACGGCGGGCGGCATCGCCTTGGTGAGCTTCTCCCCCATGCCGAACGGGAACCCGAGCACGCGGCTGGAGTCCTTCAGCGCCTGCTTGGCCTTGATCGTGCCGTAGGTCACGATCTGCGCGACGCGCTCGTCGCCGTACTTCTCGGTCACGTACTTGATGACCTCGCCGCGACGACGCTCGTCGAAGTCCACGTCGAAGTCGGGCATGGAGACGCGGTCGGGGTTGAGGAACCGCTCGAAGATGAGGCCGTGCTGGAGCGGGTCGAGGTCGGTGATCCGCATCGCGTAGGCGGCCATCGAGCCGGCGCCGGATCCGCGGCCCGGCCCCACGCGGATCCCGTTGTCCTTCGACCAGTTGATGAAGTCGGCCACCACGAGGAAGTAGCCGGGGAACCCCATCTGCGAGATGACGCCGACCTCGTAGTCGGCCTGCTTCCGCACGTCGTCGGGGATGCCCGCGGGGTAGCGCTCGTGCAGGCCCTTCTCGACCTCCTTCACGAACCAGCTCTGCTCGTCCTCCCCGGCCGGCACAGGGTAGCGCGGCATGTAGTTCGCACTGGTGTTGAACTGCACGTCGCATCGCTCGGCGATGAGGAGCGTGTTGTCGCACGCCTCGGGGTGGTCGCGGAACAGGTGCCGCATCTCGGCGGCGGACTTCAGGTAGAACTCGTCGGCGTCGAACTTGAAGCGGTTCGGGTCGTCGAGCGTCGAGCCGGACTGCACGCAGAGCAGTGCCGCATGGCTCTTCGCGTCGTGGGCGTGCGTGTAGTGCAGGTCGTTCGTGGCGACGAGCGGCAGGTCGAGCTCCTTCGCGAGCCGAAGGAGGTCGTCCATGATGCGCTTCTCGATGCCGAGGCCGTGGTCCATCACCTCGGCGAAGAAGTTCTCCTTGCCGAAGATGTCGCGGAACTCCGCCGCGGCCTGCACCGCCTCGTCGTACTGTCCGAGCCGCAGGCGTGTCTGCACCTCGCCGGACGGGCACCCGGTCGTCGCGATGAGCCCCTTCGCGTAGGTCTGCAGCAGCTCGCGGTCCATGCGCGGCTTGAAGTAGTACCCCTCGATGGATGCGCGACTCGAGAGGCGGAACAGGTTGTGCATGCCCTCGGTGGTCTCTGAGAGCAGCGTCATGTGCGTGTACGCGCCCGATCCCGACACGTCGTCGCCGCCGCCGTTGCCCCAGCGGATGCGCGTCTTGTCGGTGCGATGGGTGCCGGGAGTGAGGTACGCCTCGGTGCCGATGATGGGCTTCACCCCGGCATCCGTCGCCTGCTTCCAGAAGTCGTACGCGCCGAAGACGTTCCCGTGGTCGGTCACCGCGACGGCGGGCATGCCCTCGGCCGCGGCGGCCTTCATCAGCTCGCCCACCCGGGCCGCCCCGTCGAGCATCGAGTACTCGGAATGGACGTGCAGGTGGACGAAGGAATCGGCGGCCACAGGGCTCCTCTTCGAATGGTGCAGCGAGCGGTTCTGGGGTGATTTCAGTCTATGGGCGAACCCCCGTCGAGCGGGTGGCAGCGCGCGTTTCAGTCGCCGGAGAGCACGTCGAGCGCGTGCTCCAGGTCGGCCGGGTAGTCCGACTCGTACGTCGACCACTCCCCTGTGCCGGGGTGCACGAACGACAGCTGCCGCGCATGAAGCCACTGCCGGGTGAGCCCCAGCCGGGCGCTCAGCGTCGGATCGGCGCCGTACATCGTGTCGCCCGCGCACGGGTGCCGCTGCGCGGACATGTGCACGCGGATCTGGTGGGTCCGCCCGGTCTCGAGGTGGATCTCGAGGAGCGAGGCGTACGGGAACGCCTCGATCGTCTCGTAGTGGGTCACGGCGTGCTTGCCGTCGACGGTCACCGCGAACTTCCACTCCGAGCGGGGGTGCCGGCCGACCGGAGCGTCGATCGTGCCCGCGAGGGGGTCCGGGTGCCCCTGCACGACCGCGTGGTAGATCTTCTCGACCTCGCGATCGTGGAATGCGCGCTTGAGCATCGTGTACGCGTACTCCGACTTCGCCACGACCATGAGGCCGCTCGTGCCCGCGTCGAGGCGGTGCACGACGCCCTGGCGCTCGGGGGCGCCGGAGGTCGAGATGCGGTAGCCGGATGCCGCGAGCGCCCCGACCACGGTCGGGCCCTCCCACCCGAGCGACGGATGGGCGGCGACGCCGGCGGGCTTGTCGACGACGACGATCTCGTCGTCGTCGTGCACGATCCCGAGGTCCGGGACGGGGATCGGCTCGACCTGCAGCGTCCGCGGAGGCGCCCAGCTCACCTCGAGCCAGGCGCCCGCGCGGAGCCTGTCCGACTTGTCGACGACGGTGCCGTCGAGGCTGGCGCCGCCGGCCGCGGCGATCTCGGCCGCCTGGGTGCGCGAGAAGCCGAGCAGCTTCGCCAGCCCGGAATCGACGCGGACCCCGTCGAGCCCGTCCGGGACGGGCAGCGAACGGTGCTCCACGTCAGGACTCGCGTGCGAGCTCGGCCGGCGCCCCGCCGCGGGCGTCGTGCCCCGCGGCGTCCGCCTCCGCCGAACCGGTGCCGTCCTCGACGGGCTTCACGGGCCGGGATCCATCCAGGCCGATCCCCCGGATGGTCAGGATCATGAACAGGATCATGCTCGACACGATCGCGATGTCGGCGACGTTGTAGATCGCCGGGAGCATCCAGGGCGTCGAGATGAAGTCGATCACGTGCCCGATGCCGAAGCCCGGCTCACGGAGGAGGCGGTCGGTGAGGTTGCCGAGCACGCCGCCGAGCAGGAGCCCGAACACGAGCGCCCAGGCGATCGAGCGGATCCGACGGGCGAACCAGATGATGAACGTGATCACGCCGGCGGCGAGGATCGTGAACACCCAGGTCATGCCGCTCGCGAACGAGAAGGCGGCACCCGGGTTCCGTACGAACTGCCAGTGCAGCAGGTCGCCGATCACCTGGACGGTCTCACCCTCCGCGAGGGTGGTGACCACGAAGTACTTGCTGACCTGGTCGACGGCGTAGACCGTGATCGCGACGCCGACCAGGACCAGCAGTGCGGTGACGCCGAGCCTGGCCCGCCGCTCAGCCGCCAAAGCCCTGGAAGGTCGGTGCGGGCTGCTCGCCCGAGACGGTCTGGCCGTAGCCGGCGCCGCCGACCTGCACCGGCTGCGCCGTGTCGAGGTCGCGCAGCTGACCCTCGATGTAGCTCTTCAGCTTGGCGCGGTAGTCCCGCTCGAAGACGCGGAGCTCGTCCACGCGCTTCTCGAGCGCGACGCGCTCCTGGTCGAGGATGCCCATCTGGGCTCGCTGCTTCGCCTCGGCCTCCGCGACGATGCGCGCCGCGGTGGCGTGCCCCTCGGCGATGAGCGCATCGCGCTTCTCGACGCCCTCGCGGACGTGCTCCTCGTGGAGCCGACGTGCGAGCTGAAGCAGGTTCGTGGTGCTCGTCTGCTCGTCGATCTCGGACTGCGGAACCGCGGCCTGGGTGGGTACGGCGACCGTCGGGGCGGCGGCTGCGGGCTCGGCGTACGTCGGAGCCGGAGCGGGCGCGGCGGCGGGGGCTCCGGCACCCTCGGCTGCCCGCGACTCGGCGGCGGAGAGGCGCTGGCGCAGCTCCTCGTTCTCCTGGTTCAGGCGGCGGAGCTCGACCACCACCTCGTCGAGGAAGTCGTCGACTTCGTCCTGGTCGTAGCCCTCCCGGAACTTCGTCGCCTGGAAGCGCTTGTTGACCACATCTTCCGGAGTTAGCGCCATGGCTTCCCACCCTCAAATCTGTCGAACGGTTCGATCACGTTCTGCTAACGGTAGCAAGAGAACCTCGCCGATGCAGTGCGCCGGCCGGTCGGCGCGCCCTCATCGCGCCTCGGCTCACGCCGCCGCGGCGGCACCTGCCGCGAGCCACGATACGACGGTCATCGCGATGATGACCACGAGCATCGCGACGCTCCAGCCGAGGTCGAGGGCGATCTGCCCCAGGCGGATCGGCGGGATGAGGCGACGGAAGAACCGCACGAGCGGGTCGGTGACGGTGTACACGGCCTCGACGATCACCAGCACGACACCTCGCGGCCGCCAGGACCGGTTGAACGTCCGCACGAGGTCGAGGACGAACCGCGCCCACATCACGAAGAAGTAGATGAGGAGGAGCGAGTAGACGAGGTTCCAGACGACTGCGAGTGCGCTCACGTCCGGGAGTCTACGCGTGCGAGAAGAAGGAGGACTCCACGTCCCCCTCCGCCTCGCCGGCCTCGCCCGACACGACGACGTGCGCCGGGGAGAGCAGGAACACCTTGCTCGTCACGCGCTCGATCTTGCCGTAGAGGCCCTGCGAGAGGCCGCTCGCGAAGTCGATGAGGCGACGCGCGTCGGCGTCCGACATCTGCGACAGGTTGATGATGACCGGAACCCCCTCGCGGAAGGACTCGGCGATCACCTGGGCGTCTCGGTACTGGCGCGGGTGCACCGTGAGGATCTCGTTCATCTCCGCCTGCGGGGGTGTCGGTTGCACGTGGTGCTTTCGGAGGGGGGTGACGGCGGCGCCGCCCTTGGGGGCCGGCGTGGGCGCAGCGTGCACGACCGGCGCCGGCGACGCCGCGGCCGGGGGCGACTCGGGCTCGAGCTCCTCGTCGGCGAGTCCCAGGTAGACCATGGTCTTCTTGAGCGGGTTCGACATCGCTGCCTCCGTCAGTGGTTCCGTGCTTCGAGGCTAGCCTCAGGCCGGGCGCTTGCCCGTGATTGCCGTGCCGATCCGAAGGTGTGTCGCGCCCTCCAGGATCGCGTCCCGATAGTCGTGGGACATGCCCATGGACAGCGCGGTCGCCGCGGGCGCGAGCGACCGGACCCGCTCGGAGAGCGCACGCGTTCGCGCGAAGGCCACCCGGGCGGACTCGTCGAGCGGCGCGACGGCCATCAGCCCGAGCAGCCGGATCCCCGGCGTGGCGAGGACGCGTTCGACCATCGGTTCGAGCTCGTCGGGTGCGACGCCGCCGCGGTTGGGATCCGTGGTCAGGTTGACCTGGATGAAGCCGTCGACCTCGTCCTCGTCGGAGCGCAGCGCGTCGACGAGCGAGTCCCGGTCGATCGAGTGGATCACCGAGGCGTAGGTGCGCACCTGTCGGGCCTTCTTGCTCTGCAGCTGCCCGACGAAGTGCCAGCGGAGGTCGAGGTCGGCGAGCGCACGAGCCTTCGCCTGCGCCTCCTGGTGCCGGTTCTCGCCGATGTCGCGGACGCCCAGGCTCGCGAGTTCGCGGATGAGCGACTCCGGATGGAACTTCGTCACGACGATCGTGGTGATCTCCCCGGGCTCGCGACCTGCGTCGCGAGCCGCGTCCGCGATGCCGCAGCGAACGGTCTCGAGGCGTTCGGCGAGCCCGCTCACGCGGCGCCGCCCGCGCTGGTCGGACGGCGCCGCGGAGTCCCGGCAATCACTTCAGGAAGTCGGGGATGTCGAGGTCGTCCGAGTCGTCCCCGAACGCGGGGTCCGACACGATCTGGTCGGCGGTCGTACTCGCCTCGCCCCAGTTCGCCGTCTCGACGAGTTCCTCGATGTCGATCTCCGTGATGCCCTCGACCGCGTCCCCGCCGAGCAGTCCGGCCCCGGCTCCGCCGGCGCCGGCCGCTCCGACGGCCGCCGGTACGGCGCTCGGCTGGCGGACCTCCGCGGCTCTCGGCGTCGGGTCTCCGCCATCGAACCCGGCGGCGATGACCGTCACCCGGACTTCGTCGCCGAGCGTGTCGTCGATCACCGCGCCGAAGATGATGTTCGCCTCGGGGTGGACGGCCTCCTGCACGAGTCGTGCGGCGTCGTTGATCTCGAAGATGCCGAGGTTCGAGCCGCCCTGGATCGAGAGGAGCACGCCGTGGGCGCCGTCGATGGAGGCCTCGAGCAGCGGACTCGCGACCGCCAGCTCGGCGGCCTTGATCGCCCGGTCGGCTCCCCGGGAGGACCCGATGCCCATGAGTGCCGAGCCGGCTCCCTGCATGACCGACTTCACGTCGGCGAAGTCGAGGTTGATGAGGCCGGGCGTCGTGATGAGGTCGGTGATGCCCTGCACACCGGCGAGCAGCACCTGGTCTGCGGTGGCGAACGCCTCGAGCATCGAGATCCCGCGGTCGCTGATCTCGAGCAGGCGGTCGTTCGGCACCACGATGAGGGTGTCGACCTCCTCCTTCAGGCGCCCGACGCCCTGCTCGGCCTGGGTCTGGCGGCGCTTGCCCTCGAAGCTGAACGGCTTGGTGACGACGCCGATCGTCAGCGCGCCGATCGACTTCGCGATCCGCGCCACGACCGGAGCGCCGCCGGTCCCAGTGCCTCCGCCCTCGCCCGCGGTGACGAAGACCATGTCGGCGCCGGCGAGCGCCTCCTCGATCTCCTCTGCGTGGTCCTCGGCGGCCCGGCGGCCGACCTCGGGGTCGGCGCCCGCCCCGAGTCCGCGGGTCAGGTCCCGGCCGACGTCGAGCTTGACGTCGGCGTCGGACATGAGCAATGCCTGGGCGTCGGTGTTGATCGCGATGAACTCGACGCCGCGGAGGCCGAGTTCGATCATGCGGTTGACGGCGTTGACGCCGCCTCCGCCGATGCCGACGACCTTGATGACGGCGAGGTAGTTCTGGTTTGTCGACATGTCCGGCCCTCTCTGCGAACTCTGAACCCTGAACCTCTACTCGAAGGTTAAAGTTATGCCGAGTATGCAATTCCTGAATCGAAGGTATGGGGCGCCGACGGACGGCCCGCACGGCGAGCCCGGCGTGTCGCGATCCCGACCGACCGGGATCACCCGGTGACCGGGCTGAGCGGAGCGGAGACGTCGTATCGCGCGACCTGGTCGGGCGGGACCGCCGCCATCAGGTCCTGGAGCACGGTGGTCTTCAGGGCCGCATCGTCCGCGCTCCCCCAGATCACGCTCGCGCCGCCGTCCAACTCGAACCGCACGTCGTCCGCGGAGACCGCCGTGACCGACGCGATCTCCGCACGCAACTCGGCGGGAAGGCTCCGCAGCACTCGCCCGGCCGCCCGGAACGACGGATCGTCGATGCCGCCCTCGACCTGGATGAGCGGAAGCCCGTCCGGCACCGCGTCGACGCGCTCGACGACCACGCCCGCGGCGTCCACCGCCATCAGGCCCGAGGACGTGTCGAGCACCCCGACCGGCGACCGCTCGACGATCCGCACGACGAGCGTGCCCGGAGGCACGGTCTCGGTCGAGTAGGTCTCGATCAGCGGGAACGCGGAGAGCGCGCGCTGGACCTCGTCGGGGGCGATGAGGGGAAGCGGCGTGCCGACGCGGTCGTCGAAGGCGGCCCGGACGTCGGCCTCGGCGATCCGGGACGCCCCCTCGACGCGCACCTCGCGGAGCGCCATGAGCGGCGAGTACGCGATCGCGACCGCGGCGACGCCGATCGCGACGATCGACGCGACGATGGTGATCCACGTCGCCCGGCGGAGCCGGCTCCGCCGCGTGAAGCGCCGCACCTCCTGCCGCTCGTACCTGCGTCGTGCCCGCTCGGCAGCGGCCAGTGCACGACGTGACGCACGATCGTCGCGCCGGGACGGAGCCGCGGCATCGGCGCTGCGACCCTCGTCGCCCCCGCTGTCGTCACCGGCCGCCCCCTCCAGGACCGCGACGCCGCCGACGGGCAGCGCGATGGGTTCCGTCGCGTTCCGGTCCTGGCGGGTCGCGCCCCGCGCCGGCGTCGCGTCGCGGCCGGCGCCGCCGGTGCGCATGCCCGTCGCGGCCGCCGCCGACCCCGCGGCCGGAGCCGCGGTCGTCGACGACGCCCCACCGCCGCGAGCCGGTCGCGCCCCGTCGAATCCCTGCGGCCGCTTCACCGGACTCCGATCAGGCGTCCCGCTCGCGTTCGAGCGAGCCGAGCAGCTGCGGCACGATCCGGTAGACGTCGCCGCAGCCGAGGGTGATCACGAAGTCACCGGGACGCGCGATGCGCGCGGTGTGGTCGGCGGCCTCCTGCCAGTCGGCGATGAACGCCACCCGCCCGGGATGCTCGAATCTCTCGCTGACCAACGCGCCGGTGACCCCCGGCTCCGGGTCCTCGCGGGCGCCGTACACGTCGAGCACCACGGTCTCGTCGGCGTATCGCTCCAGCACCTCTGCGAACTCCTTCGCGAACAGGCGCGTGCGGCTGTAGAGGTGCGGTTGGTGCACGGCGATGATGCGGCCGTCGCCGACGACGGTGCGGGCCGCCGCGAGCGCCGCGGCGACCTCCGTCGGGTGGTGGGCGTAGTCGTCGTACACGCTGACGCCGTCGACGACGCCGTGCAGTTCGAACCGCCGCCCGGTGCCGGCGAACCGAGCGATGCCCTCGAGCGATGCCGCAGGGTCGAAGCCGAGGCCGACCAGCACCGCGAACGCGCCGGCCGCGTTGATCGCGTTGTGCCGGCCGGGGATCCGCAGCTGCGCGCGATGGGTCTGGCCCTCGTGGTCGACGGCGAACGACACGGGCCCGTCGGTCGAGATCGAGTGCACGCGGATCGTCGCATCCGCCGCCTCGCCGAACGTGAGCACGCGCTCGTGCGAGAGCCGGTCCCGCACGCGCGTCGCGCCGGCGTCATCGGAGGAGATCACCACGAACTCGCTCGCCCGGTCGGCGAAGTCGACGAACGCCTGCTCGAACGCGTCGAGTGAACCGTAGTGGTCGAGGTGGTCGGGGTCGACGTTCGTGATGAGCGCCACCGAGGTGTCGTAGAGCAGGAAGGAACCGTCCGATTCGTCGGCCTCGACGACGAACAGCTCCCCCGAGCCGGATGCCGCGCTGACGCCCAGCTCCTCGATGACACCGCCGTTGACGAAGCTCGGATCCTCGCCGAGCGCGAGCAGCCCGGTGATGATCATGCCCGTCGAGGTGGTCTTGCCGTGCGCGCCCGCGACCGAGACGAGCCGCTGGCCGGAGATCACGGAGGCGAGCGCCTGGGAGCGGTGCAGCACGGGCAGCCCGCGCTCGAGCGCCAACTGGTACTCCGGGTTGTCCTGCCAGAGCGCACCCGTCACCACGACCGTGTCGACGTCGTCCGGCAGGTTCTCGGCCGCGTGGCCGATCGCGATCGTGGCGCCGAGCTCGCGCAGCGCCGCGACGTTGGCCGAGTCGCGGACGTCGGAGCCGGTCACGCGATGGCCGGCGCCGAGGGCGAGCCGCGCGATGCCGCTCATGCCCGACCCGCCGATGCCGACGAAGTGCACGGCGCCGAGGTCGGCGGGGATCGCGATGGAGAGGTCGGGCTTGATCGTCACGGTGTCGCGGTGCTTCCTGGAGAGTGGTTCGGTCGGTTCAACGTTACGCGCCTGCGGCGCCGACGCCGCCGTCGCGGTGCAGCGCGCCGTCGACGAGCGCGATCATGCGGTCGGTGCCGTCGAGTGCGCCGACGGATGCCGCGGCCCGCGCCATCCGCCCGAGGCGGTCGCGGTCGGCGAGCAGGGGCACCAGTTCGCTCGCGACCCGGCCCGGCAGGAAGTCGGCGTCGTCGACGAGGACGCCGCCTCCGGCCTCGACCACGCCCGCGGCGTTGAAGCGCTGCTCGCCGTTGCCGACCGGGTACGGCACGTACAGGGCCGGGATGCCGAGCGCGGAGAGCTCGCTCACCGTCGCGGCGCCGGCGCGGGAGACCGCGGCGTCGGCGATCGCGAGTGCGAGGTCCATCCGGTCGGCGTACTCGACCATCCGGTAGTCGGCGATGCCCGGGTCCTCGACCTCGGACTTCGCACCGGTCACGTGGAGCACCTGCCAGCCGCTCGTCGTCAGCACGTCCGCGCTGTCGACCGTCGTCCGGTTGATCCGGCGGGCGCCGAGCGACCCGCCGGTCACGAGCAGCACCGGTCGTTCGGGATCGAGCCCGAAGAACGCGGCGGCCTCCTCGCGCCGCGCCGCCCGGTCGAGGGTCTCGATCTCGCGCCGCAGCGGCATCCCGACGAACTCGGCATGCGGAAGCGGCGTTCCCGCGAACGCGACCCCGACCCCGGCCGCGAAGCGCGCACCCAGCCGATTGGCGAGGCCGGGCCGTGCGTTCGCCTCGTGGATCACCACCGGGATGCCGGCGCCGCGCGCCGCGAGGTAGGCGGGCGTCGACACGTACCCGCCGAAGCCGACGACGACGTCCACGCCGCGATCGGCGATCATCTCGCGCACGTCGGCGATCGAGCGACGGAAGCGAGCCGGGAACCGGAGCGCTGCTCCGTTCGGCCGGCGCGGGAATGGGACCTTCTCGATGGTGAGCAGCTCGTAGCCTCGGGCGGGCACGAGGCGCGACTCGAGGCCCTCGGCCGTGCCGAGCACGAGGACGACCGCCTCCGGGTCGTGCTCGCGCAGCCGGTCGGCGACGGCGAGCAGCGGGTTCACGTGGCCGGCGGTGCCGCCGCCGGCGAGGAGGTACGTCGTCATCGCGAGCGGGTCGCCTTCGAGGTGCGACGCGCGGACGACCGTGCCCCCGACCGCGCCGGGACGCCGGGGTCCCGCGCGACGGAGAGCACCACGCCGATCGCGAACAGGGTCGTGAGGAGGGCGGTGCCACCGGCCGACACGAGCGGCAACGGGACACCGAGGACGGGGAAGACGCCGAGCACGACACCGATATTGACACACGCCTGCCCGACGACCCACACGAGGACGGCCGCGGCGACCGTACGGCCGAACGGGGTCGCCGCCGAGCGCATGACCCTGGCGAGGGCGATCGCGAGCACGACGAAGAGCCCGATCACGACGACCGCGCCGATCAGTCCGAGCTCCTCGCCGATGATCGCGAAGATGAAGTCGTTGTCGGCGGCGGGCAGCCACGACCACTTCGCCGCCGAGTTGCCGAGGCCGACCCCGAAGACGCCGCCGTTCGCCATCGCGAACGTGCCGTGCTGGATCTGCCAGCAGTCGCCGAGGTTGTACCTGGCGCAGTCCTCCTCGAGGAACGCGGTGATCCGTCGCATGCGGCTCTCGCTCGACACCGCGACGAGCGCGAACGCCGCCCCGCCGAACAGCACGGGCACCGCGAGCAGCCGCAGGGGGACCCCGATGAGGAAGAGCGTGCCGAGCAGCATCACCGCCATGACCATGACCGTCCCGAGGTCGCCGCCGAGCAGCACCAGCCCGATCGCCCCGCCCCCGACGAGCAGGATCGGCATGATGCCCTTCCCGAAGTCGCCGAGGTGGTCCTGCTTCTTGGTCACGATGAGGCCCAGCCAGAGCACGAGCGCGACCTTGATGAGCTCGGACGGCTGGAACTGGACCGGGCCGAGTCGCAGCCAGTTCGTGTTGCCGCCGACCTCGACGCCGAGCGGGGTGGCGACGACGAGCAGCTGGAGCACGCAGGCCGCGCCGAGCACGAGCCAGGCGATGCGCATCCAGAACCCCTCGGGCATCCTGCCGGCGAGCAGCATCACCGGGACCCCGATCAGGGCGTACGTCGCCTGCTGCGCGGCACGGGACGTGAAGTCCCCGTCGTTCGCCAGGGCCGACTCGACCTGCGACGAGGAGAGCACCATCACGAGGCCGAGCACGACGAGGAACAGCACCGTGCCGAGGAGCAGGAAGTAGTCCTTCGACTCGGGGCGGAACGCGCCGAGCCGGATCCGGGCGGCGAGCCCGGTCCGCTCAGTCCGCTTGGCCGGCCGGGTCGTCCGAGGCGGGCTGGTCATGCCCCTCCCCTCCGAGCCGGTCGCGGACGGCGTCGTGGAAGCGCCGGCCGCGGTCGGCGTAGTCCGCGAACTGGTCCATCGATGCCGCCGCGGGCGCGAGGAGCACGGTGTCCCCCTCCTCTGCGACCGAGGCCGCGAGGGCGACCGCGTCGGGCATCACGCTCTCAGTGTCATCCGTCGCGACCTCGAAGAGGGGCAGTCCGGGCGCGTGTCGGCGGAACGCCTCGACGAGCGCCGACCGATCGACGCCGATCACGACGGCCGCGCGGAGGCGAGGGGCGTGCCGCGCCACGAGTTCGTCGGCGTCGACGCCCTTGAGCAGCCCGCCGACGATCCAGACGACCGGGCTGAACGCCCGCAGCGACGCCTCGGCGGCGTGCGGATTCGTGGCCTTCGAGTCGTCGATCCAGCGGATGCCGCCCACCGTCGCGACCGTCTGGATGCGGTGGGCGTCGAGGCGGAATGCCGCGAGCGCATCGTGGATCGCCGCGACCGGGACGTCGATGGATCGTGCGAGCGCCGCGGCGGCGAGGATGTTCGCCACGACGTGCGGAACGGCGAGCCCGAGCGGCTCGAGCTCCTCGAGCGTGGTGAGTTCGAGTGCCGCGGTCCGACGGTCCTCGAGGAACGCGCGATCGCAGAGGATGCCGTCGACCACCCCGAAGTCGCTCGGACCGGGCGTGTCGAGGCCGAAGCCGATCGCCCGCGCACCCTCCTCGACCTCGGCGTCCTCGACCATCGACCGGGTCGCCTCATCGGCGCGGTTGTAGACGCAGGCCACCTTGGTGTTGGCGTACACCTTCGCCTTGGCGTCGCGATAGGCCCCGGGCGAACCGTGCCAGTCGTAGTGGTCGTCGGCGAGGTTCAGGCACACGCTCGCGACCGGGTGCACGGCGCCCGGCCCGGTCGTCGGCAGGTGGTGGAGCTGGAAGCTCGAGAGCTCCACGACGAGCACGTCGTACCCGATCGGGTCGCGCACGGCATCGAGCACGGGCACCCCGATGTTGCCGCACGGCGTTACGCGCGCCCCGCCCGCCGAGATCAGCGTCGCGGCCAGCTGCACGGTCGTGGTCTTGCCGTTCGTGCCGGTGACGAGCATCCACTCGGACGCCTTCACCTTGTCGCGCACGCGCCACGCCAGTTCGATGTCGCCCCAGACGGGCACCCCGGTCTCGGCCGCCCAGCGGAGCATCGGGTGGTCGGGCCGGAATCCGGGCGACACGACGACGAGGTCGGGGGCGGATGCCGCGAGATCGTCGGGCACGCGATCGAGCGGGTGCACGACGAAGCCGACCTCGATCACCTCCAGGATGCGTGCGCGCTCGTCGTCGGGAGCGGCCGCGTAGACCGTCACCGTCGAGCCGAGCTCGGCGAGGGTGTCGGCGACGGCGAATCCGGTGACCCCGAGGCCCAGCACGGCGACGCGCAGGTCGCGCCATCCGTCGGAGTGCCAGCTGGTCAGCCCCTCGAGGCGCGCCGCCCCGGCCGCGGAATCCGTCAACTCTGGAGCCATTCGAAGTAGAAGGCGCCGACGCCCGCGGCGACGAACAGCCCGGCGATGATCCAGAACCGCACCACGATCGTGACCTCGGCCCACCCCTTCAACTCGAAGTGGTGGTGGATCGGGCTCATGAGGAAGATCCGCTTGCCTCCCGTCACCTTGAAGTACGCGCGCTGCACGATCACCGAACCCGTCTCGATCACGAACAGGCCACCGATGAGCAGGAGCAGCAGCTCGGTCTGGCTCGTGACCGCGAGCGCCGCGAGGGCGCCGCCCAGGGCGAGCGAGCCCGTGTCGCCCATGTAGATGTGGGCGGGATTGGTGTTCCACCACAGGAACCCGACGACGGCGCCGACGATCGCGGTCGCGACGATCGCGAGGTCGAGCGGGTCGCGCACGTCGTAGCTGCGATAGAGGTCGCTCGGATTGAGGTTCTCGCTGAACCGCGACTGGTTGAACTGCCAGAACCCGATGATGATGAACGAGCCGATTGCGAGGATCGACGCGCCCGATGCGAGCCCGTCCAGGCCGTCCGTGACGTTCACGCCGTTGGAGGCGGCCGCGGTGAGCAGCACGATCCAGGCGACGTACGCGATGATGCCGACGATCGTCCCGAGCACCATGAAGTCGAGCGGGAGGTCGCGGATGAACGAGATCTTCGTCGAGGCGGGAGTGGCCCCCTCCGCGTTCGGGAACTGCAGCGCGAGCAGCGCGAAGACGGCCGCGACGAGCGTCTGGCCGGCGATCTTCGCCCAGCCGCCGAGTCCGAGGCTCTGCTTCTTCCGCGTCTTCAGGAAGTCGTCGAGGAAGCCGACGAGGCCGAGTCCCACCATCATGAACAGCACGAGCAGCCCGGAGGCGGTCGGGCCGTCCCCCACGAGGGTCGTCGCGACGAAGTACCCGAACAGCGTGCCCAGGATGAAGATGATGCCGCCCATCGTGGGCGTCCCGCGCTTGACGTGGTGCGTCTTCGGACCGTCGTCGCGGATGAACTGGCCCCACCCGAGCCTCGTGAACAGCCGGATGAACAGGGGGGTCAGGAACAGGGTGAACGAGAGCGACAGGGCTCCGGCGGTCAGAAGTGCTCTCACGCGAACCATTCTCCCAGTCGGTCGCCGAGGTGGCGGAGGCCCGCCGAGTTCGACGATTTCACGAGCACGGTGTCCCCCGGTCGGGCCATCCCGGTCACGAGGTCGAACGCCTCGTCCGCGGACTCCACGTACGCCGACTCGCCGTCCCACGAGCCCTCGTTGATCGTCGTGATGTGCAGGCGCCGCGCGCCCTCCCCCACGACGACGAGCTGCGAGATGCCGAGCCGCACAGCGAGCAGGCCGATGCGGTCGTGCTCCTCGCCGGAGAACTCGCCGAGCTCGCTCATCTCGCCGAGCACGGCGATGGTGCGGGAACCCGGTCGCTTCACCTGTGCGAGCGTCTTCAGCGCGGCCGCCATCGAATCGGGGCTCGCGTTGTACGCGTCGTTGATCACCGTGATGTCGTCGCGCCCGCCCATGACCTGCATGCGCCACTGCTCGGCGAGCGTGACGCGCTCCAGGCCCGTGACGACGGTGGCGAGCGGCACGCCGAGTTCGAGGGCGGCGGATGTCGCGGCGAGGGCGTTCATGACGTGATGCTCGCCGAGCACCGAGAAGCGCACCCGCGCGGACTCGCCGCCGGGCGCGGTGATCGTGAACTCCGTGCCCCTCGGGTGCACGACGAGGTCGGTCGCGCGGACGTCCGCACCTTCGCCGAGCCCGAACCACACGACGCGAGCGGCCGTCCGCTCGGCCATGGGGACCACTCGCGGGTCGTCGGCGTTCAGCACCGCGACATCCGTCGGCAGCAGGTCGGTGACCATCTCGGACTTGGCCTGGACGGTCTTCTCGATGCCGCCGAACTCGCCGGCATGGGCGAGCCCGACCTTCAGGACGATGCCCACGTCGGGCCGGGCCATGCGGATGAGTCGGGCGATCTCGCCGACCCCCGACGCGCCCATCTCGGCGACCAGGAACTCCGTGTCCTCGGTCAGCTCGAGCATGGTGGTCGGCGCGCCGACCTCGTTGTTGTAGCTCTTGCGGGCGGCGACCGTCGGGCCGACCTGCTCCAACACCGTGCGCAGCAGGTTCTTGGTGGTGGTCTTGCCGTTCGACCCGGTCACGCCCACGATCCTCAGCCGGCCGTGCGCGCGCACGCGCCGGACGACCTCGGTCGCGAGCGCGCCGAGCGCGTCCACGGAGTCCTCCACCACGATCTGGGCGACCGGCAGCTCCAGCAGGTGCTCGACGATGAGGAGCGCAGCGCCCCGCTCGACCGCGGCGGGCGCGAAGCGGTGCCCGTCGTCGAACTCGCCGCGCTTGGCGACGAAGATCCCGCCCGGCTCGACCTCACGCGAGTCGGTCGTGACGGCGCCGTCGATGACGGTCCCGGTCGATGCGTCGGTGCCGGCCGGCTCGAATCGTCCGGAGGTGGCGGCCGCGATCTCGGCCATGGTCAGCGCGATCATCCGAGCCACCCCGCTTCCTGCAGTGCCAGCCGGGCGTCGTCCCGGGCCGAGTACGGGTGCTTCACTCCGGCGACCTCCTGGTAGTCCTCGTGGCCCGGTCCCGCGTAGAGGACGGCGTCGCCCTCTCCGACGAGCGCGAGCGCGTGACGGAACGCGGCGCGCTGATCGGCGATCTCGTGGATCTCGCGATCGGGGACGGCGGCCCTGGCACCGGCGATCAGCGCCGCGCGGATGGCCGCCGGGTCCTCCCATCGGGGGTGGAAGTCGGTGATGACCAGCACGTCGGCGCCGCGCGCCGCGATCGCGCCCATCTCGGCGCGCTTCGTCGTGTCGCGGTCGCCGTCGGCGCCGAAGACCATCACGACGCGACCGTCGGTGGTGCGGCGGATCGCCTCGAGCGCCTGCGCGAACGCGTCGGGCGTGTGGCCGTAGTCGATGTAGACCACCGGGCCGCGCTCACCGGAGACCCGCTCGGTCCGGCCGGGGATGTAGGCGTCGATGCCGTGCGCTCCGACCGCCGCGGCGATCAGCTCGAGGTCGTTCCCCGCCTCGACGAGCATCACGATCGCGAGGGCCGCGTTCGCGGCGTTGTACCGCCCGATGAGCGGGATGCTGGTCTCGAGCGATCGGCCGTCGGGTCCGTCGAGTCGGAAGCTCGTCCGAGTCGGCGTCTCGTCGAGGACCTCCAGCCGCCAGTCGGCGTCGACGCCGGGCTCGACCGCGAGGGTCGTGACCGGGATGCGCGACTCCGCCACGAGACGCTCGCCCCACTCCGAGTCCACCGTGACGACGCCGCGGCGCGCTCGCTCGGGCGTGAAGAGCTCGCGCTTCGCGTCGAAGTACTCCTGCATCGACGCGTAGTCGTCGAGGTGGTCGTGCGACAGGTTCGTGAATCCGACCACGTCGAAGACGATCCCGTCGACGCGGTGGCGACTGAGCGCCTGCGCGGAGACCTCGATGCCCACGGCCCGCACGTCGACCTCGCGCATGCGCGCGAGGAGGGCGTGCAGCTCGCTGGCCTCCGGGGTCGTGAGCGAGCTCGTCACGGCCTCGTCGCCGATCCGGCGCTCGGCGGTCGAGGTGAGACCGGCGGTCGTGCCGAGCTGGCGGAGCACCGCGTACAGAAGGTAGACGACGCTCGTCTTGCCGTTCGTGCCGGTGACGCCGAACAGGGTCGCCGGGTTGTCGGACGTTCGGTGGATCCAGGCCGCGACGTCGCCGAGCGCGGCGCGCGCGTCTGGGGTCACGAGGACCGGGATGCCGGCATCGATCGCCCGCTCGGCGCCTGCGGCATCGGTCAGCAGCGCGACGGCGCCGTTCGCCGCCGCCTGGGCGGCGTAGTCGGCGCCGTGGGCGTGGCGGCCGGGGACCCCCACGTACAGGTCGCCGCCGTGGACCGCGCCGGAGGCGATCGCGACGCCGGTCACGTCGAGGTCGTCGATCCCGCCGCGCACCTCGAATCCGAACGCGTCCGCGAGGCCGCGGAGCGATCGAGGACTCGGGTGCTGCGGCCGGAGTGCCGTGGGAGGCGATCCGGTCACGAACCCAACTTTCTCACCAGGTGGCTGGTAACTCGGGCGCCTGGGCGCCGGACGGAACGGTCCGATACTTCTTCAGCACCTGGCTCATCACCTGCTGGAAGACGGGAGCCGATGCGGCGGACGAGTTCATCTTAACGGGGTTCATGATGCTGACCGAAACGACGAACTCAGGGTCGTCCGCCGGAGCGAAGCCGGATACCGACACCAGGTAGCCCGACTGGTACCCGCCGTTGCCGTCCGGCACCTGGGCCGTGCCGGTCTTGGCCGCGACGCGGTAGCCCGGGACCTGCCACTGGTCGGCCAGCCAACCGTTCAGGTAGACCTGTTCGAGCATCCGGCTCGTCTGGTCGGCGGCCTCCTCGGACACCACGCGCCGCCCCTCGACGGCCGGCACCTCGGTGACGGTCCCGTCCGCGTTGCGGCACCCGTCGACGAGCGTCACCGGCATGCGCACACCGCCGTTGGCGAGCGCTTGGTACGCGCTCGTGATCTGGATCGCCGTCGTCGTCAGGCCCTGGCCGAACATCGTCGCGTACTTCGTCTGGTTGTCCCAGCCCTCGGGTCCACCGTGGAGGTCGCCCGGCTCCTCCCCCGCGAAGCCGACCTCGGACACCGCGCCGAGGCCGAAGTCGAGCATGTCCTGGTAGCGGCGCTCGTCGCTCACCTTCTCGCCGAACATCGACATGGCCGTGTTCGAGGAGTCGATGAGCATGCCCGTCATCGTGTAGTTCGTCGGGCCGTGGTAGTGGCTGTCGTTGATGTTGGCGCCGTTCGGCGGAAGGTACCGGTAGTCGGCCGTGACGCCGCTGGTCGGCGACCCCTCGCCCGCGTCGATGACCGACGCCGACGTCAGCGCCTTGAAGGTCGAACCGGGCTCGAACGGCGACGAGAACGCGCGCGAGCCGCGGTCGGCGGCGTCGACCGAGCTCGGCGAGTTCGGGTCGACCGTCGGGACGTCGGCGACCGCGAGGAGCCTGCCCGTCCGGGCCTCCATCACGGTGACGGTCGCCCAGTCGGCACCGGTCTCGGCGACCCGGGCGGCGGCGACCCGCTGCACGAAGTACTGCAGGTCCGCGTCGATCGTGAGCTGCAGGTCCCCGCCGTCGTGCGCGGCCGAGTTCACGACCTCGGAGCCCGGGATCGCGACCCAGTCCTTGAGGCTGTGCAGCCAGGTCATCTCGCCGTCCTCGCTCGCGAGGCACGCGTTCTCCGAGTACTCCAGCCCGGCGCCCGGCTCACCCTCGTCGGTGACGAAGCCGAGCAGGTTGCCGCCGACGGCGCCGTTCGGGTATCGACGGCTCGGCACCTCCTCGGAGTAGACGAACGGGATGCGCAGCGCCTTCACCTGCTCGTAGACGTCGGTGTCGACGCGCTTGGAGACGTACGAGAAGTCGGCGCCGGGGTCCTTCGCGAGCTCGCCCTCGATCTGCGTGCGCAACTCGCCCGCCGATCGCCCGATCACCCCGCCGAGCTCGGCGAGGGCGTCGTCGAGCGTCACGTCGACCTCCTCGCCGTCCGACCCGGCCCGCTCGAACGAGCCGGTCGCCATCGCCTGCTTCGGCGAGATCGTGATGTTGTAGCGCATCGCGCTCTCGGCGAGCACGGTGCCGTTCGCATCGAGGATGGCGCCCCGCTCGCCGTAGAGCACCCGGGTCTCCGAGCGCACGTCCTTCGAGGCCTCGTTGAGTTCGGCGGCGCGGACCACCTGGATGTCGACGAGGCGCACCACGAACCAGCCGACGATCAGCACGAGGGCGAGCCCGGATGCGATGATGCGGCGCATCGGGTGACGGCTCACTCGGTTCATCGGCTGGTTCGCTCCGTCCGGCGTCGGGTCGTGGTCTGGGTCGCCGGCGCGGTCAGTGCGTCGCCGGTGTGGGAAGTCCGCCCGTCAGCGCCGGCGGAGCGGCAGGCGTGCCGTCCGCGGGCGTCGCGGGCTTCCCCTCCCCGCCCTTCGCAGTCTCCCCCTCGGCGCGTTCGGTCACGAGCGGCACGCCGTCGATGAGCGCATTGGGAACGAGTGACGCCGACGAGGTCGCAGCCCCCGCGGCGGCGGTCGGGTCCCCGAGCACCGCGCCGTCGGAGAGCCGGAGGTAGACCGGAGCGGAGTTCGGGACCATGCCGAGCGCCTCGGCGTTGGCCGCGAGGAACTGCGGCGACTCGAGTCGGTCGAGGTCGTCGGAGAGCTTCTGCTGCTCGCGCTGCAGCTCGGCCTGGCGGAGGAGCTGCTCGTCCATCTCGTAGGCGCCCTGGGTCATCGCGATGGACAGGAGCAGCTGGACGATCGCGATCGCTCCGATCGAGGCGAGTGCGACCACGGCGTAGGCGAGCCGAGGGCGGGCGCGTCGCTCGCCCCGCTCGGGCGCCGGGCGGAGCCGGGGCGCCGCGGTCGGCGCCCACCGCCGCGCGGGTCGGGTCTGGGCCGGCAGTGCGCTCACGACGGCCTCCTCACTCGTTCTGCGGCACGCAGGCGCACCGGCTTCGCACGCGGGTTCTCCGCCTGCTCCGACTCGTCGGCGAGTTCGGCGCCCCGGACGAGGAGCTTGAACTGCGGGCGATGCTCCGGAAGCTCCATCGGCAGCCCTGCGGGCGCCGTGGAGGTGGATGCCGCTGCGAGGACGCGCTTGACGAGGCGGTCTTCGAGCGACTGGTAGGACAGCACGACGATCCGACCGCCCACGGCGACGAGCTCGAGCGCGGCGGGCAGTGCCCGTTCGAGCACCGACAGCTCCTCGTTGACCTCGATCCGAAGCGCCTGGAAGACGCGCTTGGCCGGGTGTCCTGCCCGCTGCACGGCAGCGGGCGTGGCGTCGTGGAGCACCTCGACGAGCCGGCCGGAACGCGTGATCGGCGCCTCGGCACGCGCCCGCACGATCGCGCGGGCGTACCGCGCCGCGAGCTTCTCCTCGCCGTAGTCCCGGAAGATCCGTCGAAGCTCGTCCTCCGAGTACTCCGCGATGACGTCGGCTGCGGTCCTGCCGCGCGTGGAGTCCATGCGCATGTCGAGGGGCGCGTCCTTCGCGTACGCGAAGCCGCGTTCCGCGCGGTCGAGCTGCAACGACGAGACGCCCAGGTCGAACAGGATCGCGTCGACCTCGGCGAACCCCTCGCCGCGGACCGCCTCGGCGATGCCGTCGTAGACGGTGTGCACGAAGTGCGCCCGGTCGCCGAACTTCGCCAGCCGCTCGGTCGCGATCGCGATCGCGTCGGTGTCGCGGTCCAGGCCGATGGCGATCGCCTTCGGGAACCGCTCGAGGACGGCCCGCGCGTGGCCCCCCATGCCGAGCGTCGCGTCGACGTACACGGCACCCTCGCGGTCGAGTGCCGGAGCCAGCAGCTCGAGCGTCCGCTCGAGCATCACCGGCGTGTGGATCCGTTCGATGTCCATGAGTCTCCCTCCCTCCGGGCCTCCGGGTCCCGATCCCCATCCGTTCGTCCTGCTGCGGGGAAGTGCAGCAGGCTCGCACGGCTGGGAGTCGGGGCCCGGGGACTCAGAAGAGTCCGGGGATCACCTCCTCCGCCGTCTCTGCGAAGGCCGCCTCCTGCTCGGCGAGGTACGTCTGCCACGCCGTCGCATCCCAGATCTCCACCCGGCTCCCCGCTCCGATGACCGTCAGGTCTCGGTCGAGCCCCGCATACGCGCGGAGGTTCGCAGGGATGGTGACCCGATGCTGCTTGTCGGGGGTCTCCGCGGAGGCCCCGGAGAGGAAGACGCGCATGTAGTCGCGCGCCTGCTTGCTCGTGACGGGGGCTTGGCGGATCTTCTCGCTCATGTCCTCGAACTCCCGCGCGCTGAACACGTAGATGCAGCGCTCCTGACCTCGCGTGAGCACGAGGCCGTTCGACAACTCATCCCGGAACTTCGCCGGAAGAATGACGCGACCCTTCTCATCGAGCTTCGGTTCGTAGCTTCCGAGGAACATCCCGTCACCCCCATCCTCCGGCCAGGAACCAGGTGCGGTCCCCACTTTACTCCACTACCCTCCACCGAACAACGACATTCCTCCGTTTTCGCCGCATCGTGCTCAGTGCAGGCCCGGATTCTCAGGCTTCTCGAAGGTGGAGGGAAGTGGATGCCTCGTGGCGCGGCGAGGCGCGGAACCACCCGGGGACGCGCCGTGGCGGGCGGTCTCCGTCCGCGATTCGAGCAGCGACTCGCGGCAGCGTGCCGCGTGCCCGCCGCCCGGTGGTGGGAAGTGGAGGGTTCGGCGCATCGCGGTGGAGCGCCGCGCGCCTGACGCCTCGGTGCGCCCCGCACTGGGCGGACGCACGAAAAACGGGCCGATCCGCGATCAGCCCGTCAGTCGGTTCCGGTCAGTCGATCACGACGGTCAGTCGCGACCCTCCTGGCGGCGATCCCATCGCTCGTTCAGTCGGTCCATGAAGCCGGCCTGCGGCTTGGCGGGCTTCGCCGAGGCACCCCCTGCCGGCATCGCGGTCGCGGCCGCGCCGCGGCGCTTGGACGGCGTGATGGCGACGAGGACGCCGACGAACATCAGCGCGAAGCCGAGCACGCCCACGACCGTGATCTGGGAGGCGACGCCACCGATGAGGGCGCCGGCTCCGGCGACGGCCAGAAGCACGCCGAGCACGATCGCCCGGTAGTTCGGGCGCCCGCGCCCGCCACCTCCGACGGTCGCGACGAAGTCGGCGTCGTTCTTGTAGAGGTTCCGCTCCATCTCCTCGAGAAGGCGTTGCTCCTGCTCCGAAAGCGGCATCTCATTCCCCTCAGTTCTCGGGACCGACGCTTCGTGAGGCCATTCTAGTCCTCCGCGGCCTCGCTAGGCTAGGCAGGTGGCCCCTGCTCCCCGACTCGTCGATGCGGTGAACGAACGCCTCGAGGAGTTTCTCGCCGACCGTGCATCCATTCTCCGCTCGATCAGTGACGACCTCGACCCGCTCGCCGCATTCTCGGAGCGGTTTCTCAGCGGAGGCAAGCGCTTCCGGGCGAGGTTCTGCAGCCTCGGGTTCGATGCCGTCCGCGGGAGCCGACGAGGGCACGACGCGGCGGCGACCGCGGAGCGGTACGCCGTCGTCTCGGCCTCCGCCGCGCTCGAGGTGTTCCACGCGGCGGCGCTCGTCCACGACGACCTGATCGACAACTCCGACACCCGTCGCGGCGCGCCGGCCGCCCACCGCGTGTTCGAGGCGCAGCACCGCGACGGACGCTGGGCCGGCGACGGCGAGGAGTACGGCCGGGCGACCGCGATCCTGCTCGGCGACCTCCTGCTCGGGTGGAGCGACGAGCTGCTCGACGAGGGGCTCGCCGCGCTTCGCGACCAGTCCGCCGCCCGCGAGACCCGCGTCGAGTTCAACCGCATGCGCACGGAGGTCACCGTCGGCCAGTACCTCGACATCCTCGAGGAACGCGCCTGGCTCACCCGCCCCGAGGCGGAGCAGCGCTTCCGTGCCGAGCGGGTCGTCGTCCACAAGTCGGCGAGGTACAGCATCGAGGCCCCGCTCACCATCGGCGGCGCGATCGCCGGCGGTACCGCGAGCCAGCTCGAGGCGCTCCGCGCGTTCGGCCTCCCACTCGGCATCGCCTTCCAGCTCCGCGACGACCTGCTCGGCGTCTACGGCGACCCGGCGGTCACCGGGAAGCCTGCCGGCGACGACCTCCGCGAGGGCAAGCGCACGGTGCTCATCGCGATCGCACGTGAACGCCTGTCCACCGGACAGCGCAGGCTGCTCGACGAGCTCCTCGGCGATCCTGCACTCGACGCCGAGCAGATCCGGATGCTGCAGGACACGATCCGCGACTGCGGCGCGGTCGACGAGGTCGAGACCGAGATCACGACGAACACCGATCGCGCCCTCGCAGCGCTCGGCTCGAGCGGCATGGACCGCGAGGCCGCCCGGGACCTCGCCGACCTCGCGCGCGCGGTCACCCGGCGCGAGAGCTGAGGCACCCGCTCGGTCAGGCGAGCGCCTGGGCGACCCGTCGCACCTCGGACTTCCGCCCCGCCCTGAGCGCCGCGATCGGCGTGGTCCCGAGGCTGTCCTCCTCGGCGAGGAACCACTCGAGCGCCTCGTCGTCCGAGAACCCCGCATCGGCGAGGACGATCGCCGTCCCGTGCAGCTCCGGCAGCGGAGCATCGTCGCGGAGGAAGGATGCGGGCACCTTCAGGACACCGTCGATGCGCGCCCCGAGGAGGTGGCGGTCGTCGATGAGGCGCCGGATCCGGCCGGGGCTCTGGCCCAGCCGTTCGACCAGCTCGGGGATGGTCAGCCACTCGGTCTGTTCGACGTCGGTCACAGCACCAGCCTGCCACGACCGGGCTTCCGTCGGAACCGCTCCGACCCGCGCTGCGCGACTCGCGACGATGAGTTTGACTCGCCCCTGTCGCCGTGAGACCGTGACGACATCCGCTTGCAGGCGGAGGGGGAACATGAGGCAGTACTCGGGCGACACGCCAACGGGGGACGCGGCGGACGCCGGCGACCGGGAACCCGTGCTCCGGCGACCCGGGATGCGGCGCCTGCTCACCATCCCCGTCGCGGTCGTCGGGGCCGTCGCAGTGACCCTCGGGATCGCCCAGCCCGCCGACGCCGCGCCGCAGTCCGTGAAGCGACAGCCGAAGCCGAAGGCGACACCGGCCACGCCGATGCTCCGTCAGGCGATGCCGGCCACCGCCACGATCCCGAACGAGGTGGTCGTCGCGCAGGGCGACACCGTGAGCGCGATCGCCGAGCGCTACGGACTCTCCACCGCCGAGGTGCTCGCCGAGAACGGCCTGAGCTGGTCCAGCCTGATCTTCCCCGGCCAGCGACTCGCCCTGCCCGGCGGGACGCCGACGGTCGTCGCCGGACCCGATGCGGGCATCGCGCGGCACATCGTCGCCCCAGGCGACACCGTGAGCGCGATCGCGGCCGAGTACGGCCTCGACGTGGAGGTGGTGCTGAGCGCGAACGGCCTCGGCCGGGCGAGCCTGATCTTCCCGGGTCAGGCCATCACGATCCCCGGCACGGGCAGCGCCGCGGCATCCCCCGACTCGGCGGACGCTCCTCCGCCGACTCCTGCCGCGCCGGAGTCCCACCTCGTCGTCGCCGGCGACACGCTCATCGGGATCGGCGAGCGGTACGGCGTCGCGCTCGATCGCCTCCTCGAGCTCAACGGGCTGACGGCAGCGAGCATCATCGTCCCCGACCAGCGGATCGTCGTCCGAGCGGTCGTCGAGGCGACGAGCGTCGCCGCCCTCGATGTCCGCCTCGACGACGAGATGCGGGCGAATGCGAAGCTCATCGTCGACGTGGGCCGGTCGCTCGGGGTCCCGGACCACGGCATCGTGGTGGCTCTCGCCGCGGCGGCGCAGGAATCGGGCCTCCGCAACGTCCGGCACGGCGATCGCGACTCGCTCGGTCTCTTCCAGCAGCGTCCCAGCCAGGGCTGGGGCACGCCCGAGCAGGTGCTCGACCCCGTGCGGGCCGCGACGGCCTTCTACGGCGGGCCGACGACCCCGAACGACGGTCGGACGCCCGGACTGCTCGACATCGCCGGCTGGGCGGACATGTCGGTGACGGATGCCGCGCAGGCCGTGCAGCGCAGCGCCCACCCGCAGCACTACGCGAAGTGGGAGGCGTCGGCCCGCAGGTGGCTCGACGAACTGGGCTGAACGGAGGGCTCCGTCCGTTCGTCACGATGCCGTTTCGATCACGACGGTCCCGGCGTTTGTTCACGTAACGGCATATGCCACTTCGTACACTCGTACGGTGACCACAGCCCCGCCCGCGGACCCGATGATCGGCCGTCTGGTCGACGGCCGGTACCAGGTGCGCTCGCGCATCGCGCGGGGCGGAATGGCAACCGTCTACCTCGCGACCGACCTCCGCCTGGAGCGACGGGTCGCGATCAAGATCATGCACGGCCACCTGGCCGACGACAACACGTTCAAGACGCGGTTCGTGCAGGAGGCGCGCTCGGCCGCACGCCTCGCGCATCCGAACGTGGTCAACGTCTTCGACCAGGGCCAGGACGCCGACATGGCGTACCTCGTCATGGAGTACCTTCCCGGCATCACCCTGCGCGACCTGCTCAAGGACTACAAGCGGCTCACGCCGGAGCAGACCGTCGACATCCTCGATGCCGTGCTCTCTGGCCTCGCGGCGGCGCACAAGGCGGGCATCGTCCATCGCGACCTCAAGCCCGAGAACGTGCTGCTCGCCGACGACGGGCGCATCAAGCTCGGCGACTTCGGCCTCGCCCGGGCCGCGAGCGCGAACACCGCGACCGGGCAGGCGCTGCTCGGGACCATCGCCTACCTCTCCCCCGAGCTCGTCACGCGAGGCGTCGCCGACGCCCGCAGCGACATCTACGCGCTCGGCATCATGGCGTACGAGATGCTGACGGGCGAACAGCCCTACGTCGGCGAGGCACCGATGCAGATCGCGTACCAGCACGCCAACGAGTCGGTGCCCGCGCCGAGCGCCCGGACCCCGTCCGTTCCGCCCGAGCTCGACGCGCTCGTGCTCTGGGCCACGTCACGCGACCCGGACCAGCGCCCGGCGGATGCGCGGATCATGCTCGACCGCCTGCGCGAGATCGAGCCGGGCCTGCGTCCGGCGCGCCCGCACACGGCGATGCACGACACGCTCGTCATCGGCGGCGCCGCCGACGTGCCCACCGCCGAGACCCGCGTGCTCGCGCCCGGCGGCGCGGCGCTCGCGACGGCGCTCGACGAGGGCGACGACGACGCGGCCGCGCTCGAGCAGTCCGCGAATCGCCGTCGGAACCGGGGGTACTGGCTGCTCGCGCTGGTGCTCCTGCTCACCGGACTCTCGGTCGGCACCGGGTGGTACTTCGGAGCCGGCCCGGGCGCGCTGGCGAGCATCCCGGACACCGCCGAGATGCTCCCCCAGAACGCGACCCAGGCGCTCGAGGAGGCCGGATTCGGCGTCGAACCCGCCGAGCGCAACGACCCCGTCGTGCCGGCCGGCCAGGTCATCGGCACCGACCCCCCGGCCGGCGACCTCGCGCGGCGCGGATCGACCGTGACGATGCTCGTCTCGACCGGCCCGCAGATCCTGCCCGTGCCCGACGTCGTCGGCCAGCCCGAGGACGATGCCCGCGGGCAGCTGGCCGACTTCACCGTCGCCGATGAGAGCGCGCAGCAGTTCTCGGCGGATGTCGAGCAGGGGCTCGTCCTCGCGGTGCTCGATGCGGACGGCGCCTCCGTCGGCACGGAGTACCCGGAGCGCGGAGCCCTGACGCTCGTCGTGTCCGTCGGTCCCGTTCCGCCGGTGGAGGGGCTGGCCGTCGGCGAGGCCCAGGCGCGGCTCGACGGCGCGGGCCTCACCGTGGAGTTCGCCGATCCGCAGTTCTCCGACGACATCGCCGTCGACGTGGTCATCACCGCCGAGTGGCTGGACGATCCGATGAACCCGGGCGACGTCGTCCGCCTCACGCTGTCGAAGGGACCCGACCTCGTGGAGGTCCCGAACGTCGTCACGGGCCAGACCATCGCCGAGGCGCGCGCGCAGCTCGAGGAGGCCGGGTTCTCCGTGGCGTCGAACGTGCCGGGCTTCCTCGAGGGCGCGGTCGTCGCATCCGTGCAGGACCCGGCGGCCGGCGAATCCGTCGCGCGCGGGTCCGAGATCACGGTGAACTTCCAGCCGTAGTCGTCGATCGCGCGACCGGCGAGCCTCCGGCTCCGCGTCGCGCCCGAGCGTCACTCGAATCCGGCGGCTCGGACGCGAACGGGCGGCCGCGGCATCCGTCTGCCACGACCGCCCGTCGGCGTCGTTCGCGGGTCAGCGCACGGCGAGCTCCTCCGCGACCAGGAACGCGAGCTCCAGTGACTGCATGTGGTTCAGTCGCGGGTCGCAGAGCGACTCGTAGCGGGTGGCGAGCGTGTCCTCGTCGATGTGCTCCGAGCCGCCGAGGCACTCGGTCACGTCGTCGCCGGTGAGCTCGACGTGGATGCCGCCCGGGTGCGTGCCCACCGCACGGTGCGCCTCGAAGAAGCCCGTGACCTCGTCGACGACGTCGTCGAACCGGCGCGTCTTGTAGCCCGTGGGCGTCGTGATGCCGTTGCCGTGCATCGGGTCGGTCACCCACAGCGGGTTCGCGTCGGACGCCTTGATCGCCTCCAGCAGCGGAGGCAGCGCATCCCGGATCTTGCCGGCGCCCATACGCGTGATGAACGTGAGGCGGCCGGGCTCCCGGTTCGGGTCGAGCTTCTCGACCAGTTCGAGCATGACCTCGGGCGTCGTGGTCGGACCGAGCTTCACGCCGATCGGGTTCCGCACGCGCGACAGGAAGTCGACGTGGGCTCCGTCGAGTTCGCGAGTGCGCTCGCCGATCCAGATGAAGTGCGCCGAGGTGTTGTACGGCGTGCCGGTCCGCGAGTCGATGCGGGTCATGGGGCGCTCGTAGTCCATCAGCAGGCCTTCGTGACCCGTGTAGAACTCCGTGCGTCGGAGCTCGTCGAAGTCGGCGCCGCAGGCGTCCATGAACTTCACCGCGCGGTCGATCTCGCGAGCGAGCTTCTCGTACCGGGCGTTCGCGGGGTTCGCCGCGAAGCCCTGGTTCCACGCGTGGACCTGACGCAGGTCGGCGAAGCCGCCCTGCGTGAAGGCGCGGATCAGGTTCAGCGTCGATGCCGCCATGTGGTAGCCCTGAAGCAGGCGCGACGGGTCGGCCGCGCGCGACTCCGGCGTGAAGTCGTAGCCGTTGACGATGTCGCCGCGGTACGCCGGCAGCGTGACGCCGCCACGGGTCTCGGTGTCGCTCGAGCGCGGCTTGGCGAACTGGCCCGCCATCCGCCCCATCTTCACGACGGGCATCGATGCGCCGTAGGTCAGCACGACGGCCATCTGCAGCACGGTCTTCACCCGATTGCGGATCTGGTCGGCGGTCGCCCCGGCGAACGTCTCGGCGCAGTCGCCGCCCTGCAGCAGGAACGCCTCGCCGCGCGACGCGGCCGCGAGCCGGTCGCGCAGCATGTCGACCTCGCCCGCGAACACGAGCGGCGGGAGCGTGGCCAGCTCGGCGGATGCCGCGTGCGCGGCTTCGGCGTCGGGCCAGGTCGGCTGCTGCTTGATGGGGAGCGTGCGCCAATAGTCGAGGCCGGCAATCACGGAGGGATCTGCATTCACGACCGGCTCGACGAGCTGTACCACTGGAGTGTCCTGAGGGGGTGCGGGCGCACGGGGCGCTGGAACGGAACGGGCGCCGCACGTCGCGACGCCGTGGACCCAGCCTACCGTGGGGCGGAGGCTCGTTACCTCGACGGGGTCTGTGCGGCCCGCTGCTCCCGGAGCGTGCTCGCGTACACGTCGACGTACTCCTGCTCGCTGAGCGCCCGCAGGTCGTAGACGAGCTCGTCGGTGACCGACCGGAGCACGAAGCGGTCGCCCTCCATGCCGTGGAACCGCGAGAAGTCGAGCGGCTCGCCGAAGACGATGCCGACGCGCCGCACCTTCGGCAGCCGTGTGCCGATCGGCATGATCTCGGCCGTCCCGATCATCGCGACCGGGACCACGGGGACGCCCGCCTCGAGGACCATCCGGGCGACGCCCGTGCGCCCCCGGTAGAGCTTGCCGTCGGGGCTGCGGGTGCCCTCGGGGTAGATGCCGAGGATGCGGCCCTCGCCGAGCACGCGCAGGCCGGTGTTGAGCGACGCCTCGGACGCCTTGCCGCCCGAGCGGTCGATGGGCAGCTGCCCCGCCGCCTGGAAGAACATGCGGGTCGCCCAGCCCTTGAGGCCCTTGCCCGTGAAGTACTCGCTCTTGGCGAGGAACACGACCGGCCGGTCGACGATGAGCGGCAGGAAGATCGAGTCGATGAAGGAGAGGTGGTTCGACGCCAGGATGACGGGCCCCTCCTTCGGCACCCGTTCGAGCCCGACGACCCACGGACGGAAGATCGAGAGGAGGAGCGGCCCCACCACGATGTGCTTCATGATCCAGTAGAACACCCAGGTCCTCCGTCTCGTCCCGCTGCCGGCAAGCCTAGCGCCGCCGGCGTCAGGCGTGCTCCTCGACCCAGACCCGCGCGAGGTCGGCGGCGCCGACGACGCCGGCGTCGTTGACGAGCTCGGCGATCACGAAGTCGGGCTCGGGGTGGTAGCCCCGCGCCGGGAGGTGCTCGAGGAAGGACTCCCGGATCGGCGCGAGCAGCAGCTCCCCCGCGACCGCGACCCCGCCGCCGAATACGAAGCGCTGCGGGTCGAGGACCGCCGCGAGGCTCGCCGACGCCTCGCCCAGCCAGCGGCCGAGGTGCCGGAGCGCCGCGACCGCCCCGGGATCCTCGGCGGCGATCAGCCCACCCACGATCGTCCCGTCCAGCGCGCCGTGCTCCTCCCTCGCCCGCGCGAGGCTCTGGCCGATCCCTCCGGCATCGGCGATCTCGTTCGCCATGCGCATGAGGGCACGACCCGACCCGTACTGCTCGAGGCATCCGTGCTGTCCGCAGCCGCACGCCACGCCGTTCGGCACGAGCCGCAGGTGGCCGAGCTCTGCGCCCGCGCCGAACCCGCCCCGGAACAGGCGGTCGCCGGCGACGATGGCGCCGCCGACGCCGGTCCCGATCGTCAGCATGACCATGTCGCTGACCATCCGGCCGGCGCCGAATCGGAACTCCGCCCAGCCTGCGGCGTTCGCGTCGTTCTCGATGACGACGCTGCCGCCCACGCGGGCCTCGAGCTTCTCGCGGAAGGGCTCGTTGCGCCAGTCGATGTTCGGCGCGTAGTACACGGTCGACTGCGCGGCGTCGATGAAGCCGGCCGCGGCGACGCCGACGGCGTCGACCCGTTCGCCGGCCTCGAGCTCGCCGATCATCTCGACGACCGCGTCCTCGAGGGCTGCGGTGTCGACCGGGGTGGGAACCCGCGAGGAGCGGACGATGCCGCCGAGTTCGTCGACCACTGCGCCGGCGATCTTCGTGCCGCCGATGTCGATGCCGATCGCGTGCACGTCGAACGCCTTTCGCCGGGGATGCGTGGGTGTGGAGCGGCCGGGATGCTCCGCGCCGCACCGACTAGAGTGTAGTCAACCCACTGCCGTGGTCGTGCGACCCCGAACCCCGTGCGACCCTCCCGGTGCCGAAGGAGCTACCGTGATCGAATTCACCACCGCGCCACTGGTCCCCGCCGACCCCGACGCGAACACCACAGACCTCTTGGTCGACCGGGTCAAGGCCACGCCCGACTCGGTGCTCTTCTCGCTGCCCACCGCCGACGGCGGTTGGAGCCCGGTCACGACGCGCGAGTTCCACGAGCAGGTCGTCCGGCTCGCGAAGGGCCTCGTCGCTGCCGGCATCCAGCCCGGCGACAAGATCGGGCTCATGAGCAAGACCCGGTACGAGTGGACGCTCATCGACTTCGCGGCGTGGTTCGCAGGTGCCATCCTCGTCCCGGTCTACGAGACGAGTTCGCCGGCCCAGGTCCGCTGGAACCTGAGCGACTCCGGCGCCATCGCGGTGATCCTCGAGACGGCCGATCACTTCGCCCGGTTCGACGAGGTGCACCCCGACCTCCCGGCCATCCGCAACGTCTGGCAGATCGATCTCGGCGACCTCGACAAGCTCGCCGCGTCGGGCTCCGACGTCCCCGACGACGAGATCGAGCGACGTCGCAACCTCGCCGTCGGCTCCGACATCGCCACCCTCATCTACACCTCTGGCTCGACCGGCAAGCCGAAGGGCTGCGTGCTCACGCACGCGAACTTCGTGGAACTCTGCCGCAACTCGGCCCTCGCGCTCGAGGAGGTCGTGCTCGACCCGAACGGCGCATCGACGCTCCTGTTCATCACCACGGCGCACATCTTCGCCCGCTTCATCTCGGTGCTCTGCGTGCACGCAGGAGTGCGCGTCGGACACCAGCCCGACACCAAGCAGCTCCTGCCCTCGCTCGGCAGCTTCAAGCCGACCTTCCTCCTCGCGGTCCCCCGCGTGTTCGAGAAGGTCTACAACGTCTCCGAGCAGAAGGCCGAGGCCGGCGGCAAGGGCAAGATCTTCCACGCCGCAGCCGAGACCGCCGTCGCGTACTCCACGGCGCAGGAGGCGGGCGGGAAGATCCCGCTCGGGCTCCGGCTCAAGTTCGCGCTGTTCGATCGCCTCGTCTACTCCAAGCTCCGCGCGGCGATGGGCGGCAACGTCAAGTACGCCGTCTCGGGCTCCGCACCGCTCGGCCCTCGACTCGGCCACTTCTACCACGCGCTCGGCATCACGATCCTCGAGGGCTACGGCCTCACCGAGACGACCGCGCCGGCGACCGTGAACCTCGCCCACAGGTCCAAGATCGGCACCGTCGGCCCGGCGCTCCCGGGCGTCTCGGTGCGGCTCGCAGACGACGGCGAGATCCAGGTCAAGGGCGTCAACGTCTTCAAGGAGTACTGGAAGAACCCCGAGGCCACGGCGGCGACCTTCGACGGCGAGTGGTTCAAGACCGGCGACATCGGCGCGTTCGACTCCGACGGCTTCCTCACGATCACCGGCCGGAAGAAGGAGATCATCGTCACGGCCGGCGGCAAGAACGTCGCCCCCGCCGCGCTCGAGGACCCGATCCGTGCGAACCCGCTCGTCGGGCAGGTCGTCGTCGTCGGCGACCAGAAGCCGTTCATCTCGGCGCTCGTCACGCTCGACCCCGAGATGCTCCCCGTGTGGCTGAACAACCACGGCGAGGACGCCGGGATGAGCGTCGACGAGGCGGCGAAGAGCCCCGTGGTCCTCGCCGAGGTGCAGCGTGCGATCGACGCCGCGAACGAGAACGTCTCGCGCGCCGAGTCGATCCGCAAGTTCGTCATCCTGCCGATCGAGTTCACCGAGGACAGCGGTCACCTCACTCCGAAGATGAGCATCAAGCGCAACGTCATCCTCGACGACTTCTCTTCGGAGATCGACGGCCTCTACTCGGGCGCACCGGCGACCGAGGGTCACTCGATCATCAGCTGACGCGCTGGACGTGCACGACGGATGCCCCGCGGCGCGAGCCGCGGGGCATCCGTCGTCTGCACGCCGCGCCGCCACGGCACGACCGTGCCGGAGACCGCGCGAGTCGCTCAGAACCAGTCGGATTCGCGCACGGCGCGCATCGCCGCGCGGCGTTCGTCCTTCTCGAGGCGATCGAGGTAGAGCACGCCGTCGAGGTGGTCGGTCTCGTGCTGCAGTGCCTGCGCCATGAGCCCCTCGCCCGCGAGTTCGATCTCGTTCCCGTCGAGGTCGATCCCGCGCACGCGGGCGAACGGATGCCGCGGGGTCTTGTGCCAGAGCCCCGGAACCGAGAGGCACCCCTCGTCGATGAGCTCGGGATCCCCCGTGACCTCGATGAGCACGGGGTTGATGATGTATCCCACCTCGCCGTCCACGTTGTAGCTGAACACGCGGAGGTTCACCCCGATCTGCGGCGCGGCGACACCCGCGCGCCCGGGCAGGCGCACGCTGTCGACGAGATCCTCGACGAGTGATCGGACGCGGTCGTCGACGAGGTCGACGGGGCTCGAGACGGTCTTCAGGACAGGGTCGCCGAACAGGCGAATGGGACGTTCCGGCAATGGTGCTCCGTGTTCAGTGCCCGCGTTCGACGGGCAGGCCTTCCACCACGAGGGCGGCGAGTTCGCGGGCCGAGTGCTGGGTCACCGGACGCAGGTCGCTCCAGTTCACCACCGACCCCGCTGCGAGCTGCGGGTCGTACGGGATCCGCACGATCTCGCGCACGCGAGACTGGAAATGGGCCTCGATCTCGTCGACCTTGACGAGGTGCGTGCCCTGCGTGGCCAGGTTGATCGCGACGACGGCGTTGCGGACGAGTTCGCCGTACCCGTTCGCCTCGAGCCACGTGAGGGTCTCGCTCGCGAGCCGCGCCTCGTCGACGCTGCCGCCCGAGACGATCACGATCGAGTCGGCCCGCTGCAGCGTCGCCCGCATCACCGAGTGGACGATCCCGGTCCCGCAGTCGGTCAGCACGAGCGAGTAGTAGCGTGCCGCGAGTCCGGCGACCACGTTGTAGTCGTTGTCGTCGAACGCCTCGGACAACGACGGGTCGGTGTCGGACGCGAGGATGTCCAGGCGCGTCTCGTCGCGCGAGACGAACCGCGAGAAGTCGGTGTACCCGCCGATCGAGGACGCCTTCGCGACGACGTCGCGCACCGTCTCCCTCGTCTGCCGGTCGACGCGTTCGGCGAGCGTGCCCCGATCCGGGTTCGCGTCGATGGCGATGATCCGGTCGTCGCGCGCGTCGGCGAGGGCCATGCCGAGCAGGGTGGTCACGGTCGTCTTGCCGACGCCGCCCTTGCGGGTGAGCACCGGGACGAAGCGTGCCCCGCCCTCGAACCGACGACGGATGCGCTCGCTCATCTCGCGATGGGCTCGGACCTTCGCCGAGTCGCCGAGGTTCACCAAGTGGAAGGTCGCCTCGTAGAGGAAGCGGTTCATTCCGCCCTGCGGCGCCGGCCGCGTCGTCCGGTTCACGTCGATCAGGCGATCCGCCGTCAGCGACTCGGCGGTCTCGGGCACCTCGGCCGGCGCGACCGCCGTCTCGCCGTCGGCCACGATCGCGACGTGCGAACCGGTGTCGGTGGTCACTCGCTCGCGACGCAGGCGGGCGCCGTCCGCCGCGAGGAGGGCGCCGTACGGCGACGGATCGTGTCGCGCGGCGGAACGGTACGCGGCACCGGCCAGCGCGGGCACCACGTCGACGGACGTCGTCCCGGTCGTCACGGCGGTCAGGTCACCCGGGTCGACCGCGACGTCATCGATCGCCACGGCCACCTCGTCATCCGGCATGACCCGTGCCGGAGCCGGCGGGAGGTCGACGCGCACGTCGACCTCGTCGGCCGCGTGCGCACCGCCCGACCGTGCACGGTCGGCGGTGGTGCGGGAAACCGGGCGGCGGCCGCCGCGGTCCGGATCGTCCTCGTGCTCTGCCACCGATTTCCCCTCCTCATCAGTGCGGAACAGTCCCGAGTCTAACCCGGGCGCACGACGACGAGCAGATCACCCGCCTCCACCTGCTGGGTCTTCGGGATGGCGACTCGCTCGAGGACGCCGGCGACCGGCGACGTGATCGCGGCCTCCATCTTCATCGCCTCGATGGACGCGACGGCCTGGCCCACCTCGATCTCGGCGCCCGCCTCGACCTGCAGGGTGACCACGCCGGAGAACGGCGCCGCGATGTGCCCGGGCTGCGAGGCATCCGCCTTCTCAGCGGCCCTGGACTCGACGGTGATGCTGCGGTCGCGGACGAAGACCGGCCGGAGTTGGCCGTTCAGGATCGTCATGACGGTGCGCATGCCCTTGTCGTCGGCCTCGCCGATCGCCTCGAGCCCCGCGTAGAGCCTGACGCCCCGGTCGATCTCGACGACGTGCTCGGATCCCGGTCGCAGTCCGTACAGGTAGTCCGCGGTGTCGATGACCGACAGGTCGCCGAACAGTTCGCGGATCTGCTCGAACTGGCGCGTCGGTGCCGGGAAGAGCAGCGAGTTGAGGAGCGCCTGGCGCTCGACGCCCGGCTCGGCGAGCCCGCGGCGCTGGGCGTGGGTGAGCTCCGCGACCCCGACGCGGACGTCGCGGCCGGCGAGCACCTTCGTGCGGAACGGCTCCGGCCACCCGCCGGGCAGGTCGCCGAGCTCGCCCGCCATGAAGCCGATCACGGAGTCGGGCACGTCGTACTTGTCGGGGTTCTCAGCGAAGTCGGCCGGGTCGGCCTTGACCGCCGCGAGGTGCAGGGCGAGGTCGCCGACCACCTTCGACGACGGCGTGACCTTCGGGACCCGACCGAGGATCTCGTTCGCCGCGGCGTACATGTCCTCGATGAGCTCGAAGTCGTCGGCGAGTCCGAGGGCGATCGCCTGCTGGCGGAGGTTCGACAGCTGGCCGCCGGGGATCTCGTGGTGGTAGACCCGGCCCGTGGGGCCGGGCAGGCCCGATTCGAACGGACGGTAGATGCGCCGGACCGCCTCCCAGTACGGTTCGAGGTCCGAGACGGCGTCGAGCGGGATGCCCGTGTCGCGATCCGTGTGCGCGAGGGCCGCGACGAGTGCGGATGCCGACGGCTGGCTCGTGGTCCCCGCCATCGGCGCGCTGGCGACGTCCACCGCGTCGACGCCTGCACGGCTGGCCGCGAGCAGGGTCGCGAGCTGCCCGCCCGCCGTGTCGTGCGTGTGGAGGTGCACGGGCAGGTCGAACCGCTCGCGGAGCGCTGCGACCAGCTTCTCGGCCGCCGCAGGGCGCAGGAGGCCCGCCATGTCCTTGATCGCGAGGACGTGGGCGCCCGCCGCGACGATCTCGTCGGCCAGTCGCAGGTAGTAGTCGAGCGTGTACAGGTCTTCGTTCGGGTCGAGGAGGTCGCCGGTGTAGCAGAGCGCGACCTCCGCGATCGGGGTTCCGGCCGCGAGGACCGCCTCGATCGCCGGCCGCATCTGGGCGACGTCGTTCAGCGCGTCGAAGATGCGGAAGATGTCGACGCCGGTCGTCGCCGCCTCCTGCACGAAGGCGTCCGTGACCTCCGTCGGATACGGCGTGTAGCCCACGGTGTTCCGGCCGCGCAGGAGCATCTGGATGTTGATGTTGGGCAGGGCCTCGCGGAGCGAGGCGAGCCGCTCCCACGGGTCCTCGCCGAGGAAGCGCAGTGCGACGTCGTACGTGGCACCGCCCCAGGCTTCGACCGAGAGCAGCTGCGGGGTCATGCGCGAGACGTACGGCGCGACCGCGACGAGGTCCTTCGTGCGCACACGCGTCGCGAGGAGCGACTGGTGAGCGTCGCGGAACGTGGTCTCCGTGACCGCGAGCGGCGTCTGCGCGCGCAGCGCGGCCGCGAACCCGGTCGGCCCGAGCTCCAGCAGTCGCTGGCGCGAACCGGCGGGCGCGGGGGCCGTGAGGTCGATCTCGGGAAGCTTCTCGGCGGGTGCCACCGTCGTCGGCGCCGAGCCGTTCGGCTGGTTCACGGTGACGTCGGCCAGCCAGTTCAGGATCTTGGTACCGCGGTCCTTCGAGACCCGGCCGCGGACCAGCTGCGGCCGCTCGTCGATGAACGACGTGCTGAGGTCGCCGACCATGAACTGCGGGTCGTCCATGACCGCCTGCAGGAACGGGATGTTCGTGGACACACCCCGGATGCGGAACTCGGCGAGGGCGCGCTTCGTGCGCGTGACGGCCTGCTGGTAGTCGCGTCCGCGGCAGATGAGCTTCGCGAGCATCGAGTCGAAGTGCGGGCTGATCTGCGCGCCAGGGTTGACCGTGCCGCCGTCGAGCCGGATGCCCGCGCCGCCCGGCGAGCGGTAGGTGGTGATCTTGCCCGTGTCGGGGCGGAAGTTCGCGGTCGGATCCTCCGTGGTGATGCGGCACTGCAGTGCCGCGCCGCGCAGGTGGATGCGGTCCTGCGTCAGGCCGAGGTCCTCCAGGGTCTCCCCCGCCGCGATGCGCATCTGCGCGACCACGAGGTCGACGTCCGTGACCTCCTCGGTCACGGTGTGCTCGACCTGGATACGCGGGTTCATCTCGATGAAGACGTGCTCGCCGGCCCGCTCGCCCGCGGTGTCGAGGAGGAACTCGACCGTGCCCGCGTTGGCGTACCCGATGGACTTCGCGAACGCGACCGCATCCCGGTAGAGCGCCTGGCGGATGTCGTCGGACAGGTTCGGCGCCGGAGCGATCTCGACCACCTTCTGGTGGCGCCGCTGGACCGAGCAGTCGCGCTCGAAGAGGTGCACGGTCTCGCCCGTGCCATCCGCCAGCACCTGCACCTCGATGTGCCGGGGCCGCAGGACGGCCTGCTCGAGGAACATGGTCGGGTCGCCGAAGGCGCTGTCGGCCTCGCGCATCGCCTCCTCGAGGGAGCGGCGCAGGTCCTCCTTGCGGTCGACCCGGCGCATGCCGCGCCCGCCGCCGCCCGCGACGGCCTTGGCGAAGATCGGGAACCCGATCTCGTCGGCCTGCGCGAGGAGCGCCTCGACGTCGGTCGAGGGCTCGGTCGACTTCAGCACGGGCACGCCCGCGGCGATCGCCTGCTGCTTCGCGGTGACCTTGTTGCCCGCCATCTCGAGGACGCGCGTGGGCGGGCCGATGAAGGTGATGCCGGCGTCGGCCGCGGCCTGGGCCAGCTCGGGGTTCTCGGAGAGGAAGCCGTACCCGGGGTAGATCGCATCCGCACCCGATTCCTTCGCGACGCGGATGATCTCCGAGACGTCGAGGTACGCGCGGACCGGATGTCCCTGCTCGCCGATCTGGTACGCCTCGTCCGCCTTGAGCCGGTGGAGCGAGTTGCGGTCCTCGTAGGGGAAGACCGCGACGGTCTTCGCACCGAGCTCGACGGCGGCTCGGAACGCGCGAATGGCGATCTCACCGCGATTGGCGACCAGGATCTTCGAGAACATGCAGGCCTTTCCGATGGGGGTCTTCCGCACAGCGAACATTTAGGTATCGCTCTGCGAGTAACGGTAACGTATTCGCTCGTGCACGTTCTCTCGGTCAGTTCCCTGAAGGGCGGGGTCGGAAAGACCACCGTCACCCTCGGGCTGGCGTCGGCTGCCTTCGCGCGAGGCGTGCGAACACTGGTGGTCGACCTGGACCCGCAGTCCGACGTCTCCACCGGCATGGACATCCAGGTGTCGGGCCATCTCAACGTCGCCGACGTCCTCGCATCGCCGAAGGAGAAGATCGTCCGATCGGCGATCGCTCCGAGCGGGTGGACCAGGTCCAACCCGCAGTCGACCATCGACGTCATGATCGGGAGTCCGTCCGCCATCAACTACGACGGCCCGCACCCGTCGATCCGCGACATCTGGAAGCTCGAGGAGGCGCTCGCCAACGTCGAGTCCGACTACGAGCTCGTCCTGATCGACTGCGCTCCCTCGTTGAACGCCCTCACGCGCACCGCGTGGGCTGCGAGCGACCGCGTCGCGGTCGTGACCGAGCCCGGCCTGTTCTCCGTCGCGGCCGCCGACCGCGCGCTCCGCGCCATCGAGGAGATCCGGCGGGGGCTCTCGCCGCGTCTCCAGCCGCTCGGCATCATCGTGAACCGCGCGCGCGTGCAGTCGCTCGAGCACCAGTTCCGCATCAAGGAGCTGCGCGACATGTTCGGCCCGCTCGTCCTCAGCCCGCAGCTTCCGGAGCGCACGTCGCTCCAGCAGGCGCAGGGCGCGGCGAAGCCGCTCCACATGTGGCCCGGCGAGAGCGCCGAGGAGATGTCGAGCCACTTCGACCAGCTGCTCGAACGCGTGCTGCGCGCTGCGCGGATCGGGGACTACGGCCAGGCCGGCGCCCCGCACATGGAGCTCGACGCACCGCAGCGCTGACCCGCGGCGGCGACGTCATACGGCGTCATCGGGCGCTCGAACGCCCGTCGTGCGCGCAGGGCTCGTCGTGCTCCGTCGAACGACCGCGCTCGCGGTCAGGAGATCCTGCGCGACGCGCGGGCGCGGCGCGCGGCGAGTTCGTCGACGTGGTCGACCGGCTGGGTGTCGAGTTCGACGAGCGTGGACTCGACCTCTCGGAGGACCTTGCCCACGGCGATGCCGAAGACGCCCTGACCACGGTTCACGAGGTCGATGACCTCGTCGTCGGAGGTGCACAGGTAGACGCTCGCACCGTCGCTCATGAGCGTCGTCTGCGCGAGGTCGTCGATTCCCGCTTCCCGGAGCTGGGTGACCGCGACGCGGATCTGCTGGAGGGAGATGCCCGTGTCGAGCAGCCGCTTCACGAGCTTCAGGACGAGGATGTCGCGGAATCCGTACAGCCGCTGCGAACCGGAGCCCGCAGCACCGCGGACGGTGGGTTCCACGAGCTGGGTGCGCGCCCAGTAGTCGAGCTGACGGTAGCTGATCCCCGCGGCCCGAGCGGCGACCGCTCCGCGATACCCGGTGCCGTCGTCGTGCTCCGGCAGGCCGTCGGTGAAGAGCAGTCCGAGGTCGTAGCGTGTTCGTTCGCTCCGATCGAGCTCGCTCATCCGTCGCCCCTCTACTCTCGTCGTCGCCGCGGCGGCGCGGAGTCAACGCTACCCACGCCGACCAGCGGAGTCGAGGACATCGGGCCGAACGTCACGGCGTGTCGCCCACTCAGTGCGCGCGACGGTCGAGGACGTCGCGGAGCACCGCGGCGTGCACGACGGTGAGCCGTTCCCCGAGCTCCCTCGCTCGTTCCGCGCTGCGTGCGCGGCCGGCGGGGTCGGTGCGACGCTCGGGAGCGATCGCCTGCTCGACGAGCTCCGCCTGGCGCTCCGCGGCGGCGCGGAGCCCCCGCAGGTGGCGCGGCTCGATCCCGCTCGCGCGCAGCGCGGCCAACGCCGCGAGCAGGTCCCTCGTTTCCGGGCCGTACACCTCGGCGGGCCGGATGAGCGAGGCGCTCACGGCCTCGTCGAGCAGTGCCGCGGCGGCGCCCGCCTCGCGAAGCAGCTCCTCGCGTGAATACCGCGCGGCCGTCGCCCGGAATGCGGACGCATCGACGACGCCCGGCAGCGCGGGCGTGCGTCCGGCGTCGATCTCCTCCAGGTGCGCGCGGATCACCTTCAGGGGAAGGTAGTGATCCCGCTGCATCGCGAGCACGACGGTGATCCGCTCGATGTCCGCCGGCGAGAACTTGCGGTATCCCGCCGCCGTCCGTGCGGGGGTGACGAGGCCCTGTTCCTCGAGGAAGCGCAGCTTGGACGGGGTCAGTTCCGGGAACTCCGGCTGGAGCTTCGCCAGGACCTGGCCGATGCCGAGCAGCGGTGGGGCATGAGCCGGACGCCGCGCCGCGGCGCCCTCGCTCACCCGGTGCCCGTCGGCGCGAGGTCGTGTCGCGATGCGTAGAACGTGAGGCGGTACTTGCCGATCTGCACCTCGGCGCCGTCGCTGAGCAGTGCCGTCTCGATGCGGATGCCGTCGAAGTAGGTGCCGTTGAGCGAATTCAGGTCGCGGACCTCGAAGGCCGTGCCGTGACGGACGAACTCGGCGTGCTTGCGCGAGACCGTGACGTCGTCGAGGAAGATGTCGGCGTCGGGGTGCCGGCCGACCGAGGTGACCTCGGTGTCGAGGAGGAATCGGGCGCCGACGTTCGGCCCGCGGCGGACGATGAGCAGCGCAGAGGCGGACGGCAACGCCGCGATGGCCTCCTGCTCGGCCGCGCTCACGTCGGCGTCGAGCGCACTCAACTGCGCCGCAGCCTCACGGCTGAACCCCATCGTGGTGTCGTTCGGCTGGCCGACGCGATGCGCCGACGTCTCAGTCGACGGCTCGCGCTCCTCGCCGTTCGCGCCGGTCTGGGTCATGTCGGAATCCGCCACCGCTAACCTCCCGGCTCAAGCGTATCGGATGCCGGTGCCCCGGACACCCGCGTCTCGCGGACGACACGCGCGGTCTCGATCGCGTAGATCACGCCCGCCCACCAGTACAGGAACGCGCCCCAGATCGTGACCGCCCATCCGAAGGGCTCGCTGACCGGCTGCAGGACGGGGAACGCGAGGCCGAGCATGATGACCGGGAGCCCGGTGAAGAGGGCGAACGTGGCCGCCTTGCCGAGCTGGTGGACGGGGAGCGGGCCGTACCCGTGGTTCGCGAGCACGACGCCCAGGACCACGAGGAGCAGGTCCCGCGCGACGATGACGACGACGATCCACCACGGCACGAGGTCGTTCGCCGCCAGGCCGATGAGCGCGGCGAAGATGTACAGGCGATCGGCGGCGGGATCGAGCAGCTGGCCGAGCCGGGTCACCTGGTCGAGCCGCCGTGCGAGGTACCCGTCGAGCAGGTCGCTGAGGCTCGCGACGATGAGCACCACCAGCGCGGGGACGTACTCGCCGAGCACGACGAGGACGAGGAAGACGGGCACGAGCAGCAGCCTGAGCATGCTCAGTACGTTGGGCAGCGTCCAGATCCGATCCGACACCCCCGTGCGCTTCTCGGCCACGTTCCGATCCTAGCGAGCGGTGGGGTCGCCGAGCCGGGCGCGCAACGCCGGCCAGGCCTCGGCGAAGCGCGGATGGAGCGGCAGCGCGTCGACCGCGAGGACCGGCGTCCACCGCAGGGCGATGCTCTCCGGGTCGGCCAGGCGCGGCTCGAATCGCAGGGCCGCGTCCGCCACGACCGTCGTGTACGACCAGAAGCCCAGGTCGAGCACGCTCTCGAACCGCTCGGTGACGACGCCGGGCGGCATGCCGGTCTCCTCGGTCGCCTCGCGCACGGCCGCGTCGAGGGCGGACTCGCCGCGATGGCGCGCGCCGCCGGGGATCCCCCAGGTGCCGCCGAAATGGCTCCAGGCCGCGCGGTGCTGCAGCAGCACCGAACCCCCCGGCTCGACGAGCAGCAAGCCGGCGGCGCCGTACCGACCCCAGTACCGGGCGCCGCCGGGCCCCTCGGCCCAGCCGTCCCCGCTCTCGCCCGTCACCCGTCCAGCATGACGCACGATGCCCCGCGCGCGACATCCGTCGACGGTCGGGACGATCCCCGTCCAACTTTCGGTTGTTCCGCCGGGCTCGGCCCCGCTGCTAGCTTCGGGGTCACGGACCTCTGGTTCGTCGCATCGCCCACCGGACGAGGAGGCCACCATGAACCGCACGACCGAGACCGTCGAGGACGAGGTGGTCCTGCTCGACGAGTCGGGCACGCCCATCGGCCGAGCTCCGAAGAGCGCCGCGCACGGACCGGACACCGCCCTGCACCTCGCATTCTCGTGCCACATCGTCAACCCGATCGGCGAGGTGCTCATCACCCGCCGCGCCGTGACGAAGCAGACTTGGCCCGGGGTCTGGACGAACTCGTTCTGCGGCCACCCGAAGCCGGCCGAGCCGCTGCTGCACGCCGTGCGTCGGCGCGCCGACTTCGAGCTCGGGCTCGAGCTGGACACCGTCGAGCTCGCACTGCCGCTGTTCCGCTATCGCGCGACCGACGCCAACGGCATCGTCGAGAACGAGGTGTGCCCCGTCTACCTCGCGACCGCGGCGGGCGAGCCCGACCCGAATCCGCGCGAGGTCGCCGAGTACCGCTGGGTCGACCCGCGGGCTCTGGCCACCGCGGTGGGCGCGGCGCCGTGGGCGTTCAGCCCGTGGCTCGTGCTGCAGGCCAAGGAGCTGGAGCTCTTCCGTGCCTGAACTGCTCGATTCCGCCATCGATGAGGAACTCCGCCGGTTCTTCGCCGAAGCGCGGGAGCGGGCGGGCGAGTACGGCAGCCACTACACGGCGTTGTGGGAGTCGATCGAGCAGCAGAGCTCGGGGGGCAAGCGCGTCCGACCGCGACTGGTGTGGGCGGCGTATCGCGGCTTCGGCGGGTCGGAGCGAGCGCTCGTCACTCGCGTGGCCCTCGCGTTCGAACTGCTCCACACGGCGTTCCTGATCCACGACGACCTGATCGATCGCGACACGGTTCGACGGGGCGCGCCGAACGTCGCCGGACGATTCGCGGCGCGCGCCCGGGCCCTCGGCGGCGATGCGCGGACGGGCGAGGTGTGGGCGGCGACCGCGTCCGTGCTCGCCGGCGACCTGGCGCTCAGCCGCGCGCATCGCGAGCTCGCGATGCTGCCGGTCGATCGGGCGTGCCGCGAGTCGCTGCTCGACATCCTCGACCGCGCCGTGTTCGTCTCCGCCGCCGGGGAGCTCGCCGACGTGGTGTCGTCCCTCGACGGATCGACCCCGGCGCTCGAGGGCGTGCTCGCGACGCTCGAGCAGAAGACCGCCGTGTACTCGTTCGAGGCGCCGCTCGCGGCCGGCGCCGTGCTCGCGGGCGCACCCGACTCCGCCGTGGCCGCGCTCTGCCGGTTCGGCCGGCTCGCCGGGGTCGCATTCCAGATCGCCGACGACGTCCTCGGCGTCTTCGGCGACCCCGGGGTGACGGGCAAGTCGGCCTCGGCCGATCTCCGCGAGGGCAAGCGGACGGCGCTCATCGCGCACGCGGCGACCACGCCGTCGTGGCCGGGCATCCGGGACCGGCTGGGCGACCCGTCGCTCGACGACGCGTCGGCCGAGGGCCTCCGCGAGGAGCTCCGCGCCTGCGGCGCGCTCGACGCGGCCCTCGCGCTCGCGCACGAGCACGTCACGCTCGCCCGGTACGAGCTCGACGCCGCAGACCTGCCGCAGGCGCTCCGCACCGAGCTCGGCGAGTTCGCGCAGCGCGCGACGGAGCGGGTGCGATGAGCCGGAGGCACGACCCGACGCTCCTCGAGCGCTACGCGGACGCCGCCGAGGCGAGCTCCGCGACGGTCATCGCGCGCTACTCGACCTCGTTCGGCGCGGCGGCGCGGCTCCTCGAGCCCGAGTCCCGTCGCCGGATCAGGTCGGTGTACGCGCTCGTCCGCGTCGCGGACGAGGTCGTCGACGGCGCGGCCGCCGAGGCCGGGCTCACCCTGGACGAGCAGTTGGAGGTCCTCGACGGGCTCGAGGCGGAGACGGAACGCGCGATGGCGCGCGGGTACTCCGCGAACCTCGTGGTGCACGCATTCGCGCAGGTGGCCCGCGAGACCGGGTTCGGCACCGAGCTCACGCGGCCCTTCTTCGCCTCGATGCGGCGCGACCTCGATCCCGCGCCCTTCACACCGGAGGAGATCGGTCCGTACATCCACGGCTCGGCCGAGGTCGTCGGGCTGATGTGCCTGGCGACCTTCCTCGCCGCCGACGCGCACGGTTCCATCGAGGCGGCGGATCCCGACCGACGGGCGCGCCTCGAGCGAGGGGCGGTCCACCTCGGTGCCGCATTCCAGAAGATCAACTTCCTCCGGGACCTCGCCGTCGACTGGCGGACCCTCGGCAGGAACTACTTCCCCGGCGTGGATCCGGACGCCTTCACCGAGGCCGACAAGACGGCGATCCTCGACGACATCGACCGGGACCTCGCGATCGCCCGGGATGCCCTGCCCGAGCTGCCGAGGCGCGCCCGGAGCGCGGTCGCTGCGGCTCACGGCCTCTTCGCGAGCCTGTCGGCGCGATGCCGAACCACGCCCGCCGCGGAGATCATCGCGACGCGCATCCGCGTCCCGGACGGCGAGAAGCTCGCGATCGCCGTCCGTTCAGTACTCACCACCGGAGGGAATCGACGATGATCGGGGAGTCCGAGCGGATCGTGGTGATCGGCGGCGGGATCGCGGGGCTCGCGGTCTCAGCGCTCCTGGCCAGGGACGGTCACCGCGTCACCCTCCTGGAGGCGCGCGACGAACTCGGCGGGCGGGCCGGAAGCTGGTCGAGCCGCGGGTTCCGATTCGACACCGGACCCTCCTGGTACCTGATGCCGGAGGTGTTCGACCACTTCTTCCGCCTGTTCGGAACCACCGCCGCCGCCGAGCTCGACCTCGTGCAACTCGATCCCGGGTACCGCGTCTGGGCCGACGGCCATCCGGAACCGCTCGACGTCCAGACGACCCGCGCCGAGAACGTCGCGCTGTTCGAGTCCATCGAGCCCGGCGCCGGAGCCGCCCTCGAGCGCTACCTCGACTCCGCGGCATCCGCGTACGACATCGCCCGCCGGCGATTCCTGTACACGAACTTCGACGATCCCCGCTCGCTGCTCTCCGGCGAGGTCCTCCGGCAGTCGGGACGGTTCGCATCACTGCTCACGACGTCCCTCGAGCGTTTCACGGCGCGCGCCGTGCACGACCGTCGCCTGCGGCAGGTGCTCGGGTATCCGGCGGTGTTCCTCGGCTCGTCGCCCGATGCGACCCCCGCCCTGTACCACCTGATGAGCCACATGGACCTCGAGCAGGGCGTGTTCTACCCGCGCGGCGGGTTCTCCGAACTCATCGAGCGCATCGCCGCGATCGCCGTCGCGGCCGGCGTCGACATCGTGACCGGTGCTCGCGTCGAGTCGATCGAGCTGTCGTCGGGCGGGGCCAGGCCTGCGGTCGCCGGCGCGCGCTTCCGCACCGCTTCGGGGCGCAGCGTCGTCGCCCCGGCGCACCGGATCGTCTCGGCGGCGGACCTGCACCACACCGAGACCGAACTGCTCCCCCGCCACGCGCAGACGTACCCGGAGACCTGGTGGCGCCGTCGCAACCCGGGTCCCGGTGCGGTGCTCGCCATGCTCGGCATCCGCGGGCAGGTGCCGGGCCTCGCGCACCACACGCTCTTCTTCACCGAGGACTGGCACGCGAACTTCGGCGCGATCTTCGGATCCGATCCCCACGTGCCCGACCCCGCGTCGTTCTACGTGTGCAGCCCGAGTGCGACGGATGCCTCGGTCGCGCCGGCCGGCGACACCAACCTGTTCGTGCTGGTGCCGGTGCCTGCCGACACCGCGATCGGACGCGGCGGCGAGGACGGGACGGGCGATCGGCTGGTCGAGGAGACCGCCGACCGCGCCATCCGCCGCATCGCCGAGATGTCGGGTCTCGACGACCTCGACGACCGCATCGTCGTCCGCCGCACCGTGGGACCCGCGGACTTCGCGGACGACCTCAACTCGTGGCAGGGCGGCGCCCTCGGCCCAGCGCACACGCTCCGGCAGTCGGCCTTCCTCCGCGGGACGAACCGGTCCCGCCGCGTGGACGGGCTGTACTACGCCGGTGGATCCTCCGCGCCGGGCATCGGCCTGCCGATGTGCCTGATCAGCGCTGAGAACGTGCTGAAGCGCGTGCGAGGGGATCGGTCGTCCGGGCCGATCGAGGAGCCCGCGGGCACGGGCGAGCGTGAACCCGCCGACCCGAGCACGACCGTCGCATGACGGCATTCGCCTACCTCGCCGGCCTGCTCGTCGTGATCGGATGCATGGCGCTCATCGACGCCCGCTGGCGCCTCGTGTTCTGGCGCGCGCCGATCGCCGCCACGGTGTCCGTCGTCGCGGGCGTCGCGTTCTTCCTCGTGTGGGACGCGGCGGGAATCGCCACCGGGGTCTTCTTCCGCGGCGGGTCCGACATCGTGACGGGGATCGAACTGGCCCCGGAACTCCCGCTCGAGGAGCCGGTCTTCCTCGTCTTCCTCTGCTACCTCACGCTCGTGCTCGTGCTCGGCGGCGAGCGCGTCCTGGCCGCACGCGGACGACGGGTCGCCGCCCCGGGACGGGAGGACCTCCGATGACCTACCTGCTCATCAGCATCCCGTTCCTCGCCGTCGCCGCGATCACGGCGTGGGCGGTGCGGCCGCGGGAGCGCACCGCATTCCGGCGGCGCGCGATCGCCACCGCGGTCGCCGCTGCCGTGCTCCTCGTGCTCACGGCCGTCTTCGACTCCCTCATCGTCGGGACCGGGATCGTCGCGTACGACGACGCGCACCGATCGGGCCTGGCCGTCGGGCTCGCGCCGATCGAGGACTTCCTCTACCCGGTCGCCGGGGTGCTGCTGCTGCCCGCCGTGTGGAGCATCCTCACGCGCCGCGACCGCACGGCGAGGACCGACGCATGAGTGCGGCGGAGACGCGCGGCGGCCTCGGGCACCGGGCCGGCCAGGTCCTGCTCTCGTCACGGCCGATCAGCTGGATCAACACCGCCTTCCCGTTCGCGGCCGCATACGTCCTGACGACCGGCCGCGTCGACGCACTGCTGGTCGTCGGCACCCTGTTCTTCCTGGTGCCGTACAACCTGCTGATGTACGGCGTGAACGACGTGTTCGACTACGAATCCGACCTGCGGAACCCGCGGAAGGGCGGCGCAGAGGGCGCGCTGCTCGACCCGAGCCTGCACCGCACCGTGGTGTGGGCGGGCATCGCGACCGCGGCCCCGCTCGTGGCGGTCATGCTCTGGCTCGGCGGGACGGATGAGCCCTGGTCGTGGCTCGTGCTGGCGATCAGCCTGTTCGCGGTGTTCGCGTACTCGGTGCCGGGACTCCGGTTCAAGGAGCGCCCGGTGCTCGATTCGGTCACCTCGAGCACGCACTTCGCGAGCCCGGCGGTCTACGGCCTCGCAGTCGCCGGTGCGGACTTCACCTGGCCGCTCGTCGCGCTGCTGGCGGCGTTCTTCTTCTGGGGGATGGCGAGCCACGCGTTCGGCGCGGTGCAGGACGTCGTCCCGGATCGCGAGGCCGGCATCGCCTCGATCGCGACGGCGTTCGGCGCCGCGGCGACCGTGCGGATCGCACTCGGCCTCTGGGCGGCGGCGGGGCTGCTGATGCTCGCCACCGAGTGGCCCGGGCCGCTCGCCTCGGTGCTCGTGCTCCCCTACCTGTGGGCGGCGTGGCCGTACCGCTCGGTGACGGATGCCGCATCCGGCGCGTCGAACCGCGGCTGGCGTCACTTCATCCTCATCAACTACGTCGTGGGCTTCCTCGTCACGATGCTGATGATCTGGTGGGCGCTGGTGCGCTGACCGCGCGGTCCCACGCGCGCACCCGTCCTAGGCTTGGAGGATGGCGGAGCTCGACTCGGCGCGCGTGGACGCGTGGCTGTGGGCGGTCCGGGTGTGCAAGACGCGCTCGGCCGCGACGTCGGCGTGCCGCGCCGGCCACGTGCGCGTGAACGGCGAGCGGGCGAAGGCGGCGCAGCCGGTACGGCCTGGCGACGAGGTCCGCGTCCGGCTGCACGGGTTCGACCGGATCCTCATCGTGCGCCGGCCGATCGTGAAGCGCGTGTCGGCAGAGCTCGCGGCCGCCGCGGCCGATGACCGGACGCCGGCGCCGCCGCCTCGCGAGGCCGTGGCATCCGTGCCCCTGCGGGACCGAGGCGCCGGGCGACCGACCAAGCGCGAGCGACGCGACCTCGACCGTCTCCGGGGTCGCTGACCGTCGAAGCGCTCGCCCGGGCGTAGCCTTGGGCGGGTGAAGGAACTCGTTCACGAACCCGAACTCCGCCGGTACCTGCTCCGCATCGACGGAAAGGTCGCGAGCGCGCTGGACTACCGCGAACTCGGCGACACCGTCGCGTTCGTGCGGACCTTCACGAATCCGCCGTACCGCGGCTGCGGCCTCGCGGCCGAGCTCGTGCAGTTCGCGGTCGACGACGTCGAGGCCCGTTCCAGCCTCCGGATCGTCCCGAGCTGCTGGTACGTGGAGCAGTGGTTCGACCGGCATCCGAATCGACGCGCCCTGCTGGACCCGCGGACGGCATGAGCCGCCGACCCTGACGAATCGGCGGCTCACGGGAGGCGGGGTCGCTCAGTACCAGTTGAGGGACTGCGAGTGGCCCCACGCGGCGCACGGGCTTCCGTAGCCCCGGGCGATGTAGTCGAGGCCCCATGCGATCTGGGTCGCCGCGTTGGTGCGCCAGTCGGCGCCGGCCGTCGCGAGCTTCTCGGCGGGCCAGGCCTGGACGATGCCGTACGCACCGCTCGACGCGTTCACGGCCTGGTAGTTCCAGCCGGACTCCTTGGTCCAGAGCTGCACGAGGCACTGGAACTCGGCCTCGCCCCAGCCGTACTGGGACGCGGCCATGGCGCGCGCGGTCTGCTTGGCGCCCTCCGGAGTGTTCGCCCGTGCGAGCGCCTCGGCCTCCTCGCGCTCGGCGACCTCGCGGTCGTGCGCCTTCGCGGCCTCGTCCGCCTTGCGGATCTCCGCGCGAGTCGAGATCGTGAGGTCGCGGACCTCGTCCAGGGGAAGCGCCTCGTAGTCGCCGAGGGTGGCGACCGAGGAGGCGAGCGGCTCGACGTCGACCTTGCCCTCGACGTCCGAGAGCGTGTCCTCCGCGAGGGTGAGCGTGTCCTGCGCCTCGGCGTGCACCTTCGCCTGGGCGACGCCGGCGTAGGCGCCGAGCTGCTCCGCTGCGAGACCGGTGGACTCGGTGAGCGCGGTGGTCTCCGCGACGCGCTGCGCGGCGAGCGTCGAGTTGACGGTGAGCCCGGTGCCCGCGACCGCGCCGACGGCGACGAGCGCTCCGGCGAGGACGAGGCGGCGACGGCGGCCGACGCGGTCGCGGCGCGCGGCACGGCGGCTCGCGGCCTCGGTCCGGAAGGGGGTGGTCCCGGTGGGGGCAGGCGTGATCGAGTGTGAAGACTGCATAGGCATGGAGTGGCTCGGATCCTGGGGGTCGGTGGCCCTCCGAGCTGGGGCATGGACGGGCCCGAGCCGACGGCCCGGGCGCACGAATCCCCTACTCTGCACGGGTTTCCTGAACGAACCCTCGACTTCTGCTGGGCAGAGCATGACCGTGCTGCGCGAGACTGGAGTCCATGGAGCCCGACCGGACGTTCGCGACGCCGACCGACGATGCCCGCTGCCCGTGCGGAAGCGGGGGCACCTACGGCGACTGCTGCGGCCCGCTCCTCGCCGGCGGCGCTGCGCCGACGGCGGTGCAGCTCATGCGATCGCGTTACACCGCCTTCGTCGTCGGCGACGCGGCGTACCTGCTCGCCACGTGGCATCCGTCGACCAGGCCCGAGCGACTGGACCTCGACCCGGAGCTCCGCTGGCGGTCGCTCGAGATCGTGCGCACCGAGCGCGGCGGTCCGCTCGACCGGGAGGGCGTCGTCGAGTTCGCCGCGCGGTACGCGCACGGCGCCGAGCGAGGCGTTCAGCGCGAGTCGAGCCGATTCGTCCGCGAGGACCGCTGGCGCTACCTCGACGCCGTCGACTGAGCCTCGGGCGGACCGGGCGCATGGCCGATCCATCGATCCCGCTGAGGGAACACCGAGGTTCGCACCGTAGCGTTGCCTGCGTGACGCCGCTCGACGGAACCCCGCCAGCCCGCCCCGCCCGGCAGCCGATGCTGACCGACCGGGCGCAGCGGACACTCGACACGATCGACGGGCAGACCCTCGAGGAGATGCGCACCCTCCGCGACGAGACCGAGCGCTTCATGCAGCGGTACAAGTTCGGCATGGACGAGGTCATCACCAAGCTCTCGATCCTCCGCGAGGAGTTCAGCCAGGCCCACGCCTACAACCCGATCGAGCACATCTCGAGCCGCGTGAAGAGCCTCGACAGCGTGATCGACAAGATGCGCCGCAAGGGCATCGAGCCCTCGTTCGACGCGATCCGGTCGACGATCACCGACATCGCCGGCGTCCGCGTGACGTGCAGCTTCGTCTCGGATGCGTACCGGATCGCCGAACTCCTCACCGCGCAGCAGGACGTGCGGGTCCTCAAGGTCAAGGACTACATCGCGGAACCGAAGGCCAACGGCTACCAGAGCCTCCACCTGATCGTCGAAGTCCCGGTGTTCCTCTCGACGGGAGCCCACCCGGTCGCCGTCGAGGTGCAGATCCGCACGATCGCGATGGACTTCTGGGCGAGCCTCGAGCACAAGATCTACTACAAGTTCGACCGCCGGGTGCCGGATGAACTGCTCGACCAGCTGACCGACGCCGCGCGCACCGCGGCAGAGCTCGACGCGCGCATGGAGCGGCTGCACCGCGAGGTGCACGGCCAGCCGCCGCCCGCCCGCGGTGCGCTCACCACCGAGGTCTGAGGCTCACTCGGCGTCGGGCTTGCGCGCCCGACTGGGCTGCACGCGCGTCGGCTCCCCCGGCATCTTGGGGAAGTCGGGCGGGAACGGCAGTTCGCCGAGCCCGTCGGCGAGGTCGCGCCGCCACCAGTCGAGCAGCGTGTCGATGCGGCCCGGTGCGGCGTGCATCGTCGCCCACGGGTCGCCGTGGTCGGCGAGCCGATCGGGGACCGAACGCACCGTGAACGCCGCCGGCTCGGCGCCCTCGAGCTCGTCCCACTCGAGCGGACACGAGACCGACGCGCCCGGCAGCGCCCGCGGGCTGTAGGCACCGGCCATGGTCCGGTCGCGATTGGCCTGGTTGAAATCGACGAAGATGCGCTCGCCGCGCTCCTCCTTCCACCACGCCGTCGTGATGCGGTCGGGCATGCGGCGTTCGAGCTCGCGCCCGAGCGCGATGACCGCGTGCCGCACGTCGAGGAACTCGTGCACGGGCTCGATGGGTGCGAAGACGTGGATGCCGCGGTTCCCGGAGGTCTTCACGAACCCCGTCAGGCCGGCCTCCTCGAGCAGGTCGCGCAACGCGAACGCGGCGGGAACCGCCTCGGCGAAGCCCGTGCCGGGTTGCGGGTCGAGGTCGACCCGCAACTGGTCGGGCAGGTCGGGCGTCCCCGCGCGGGACGCCCAGGGGTGGAACACGACGGTGTTCATCTGCGCGGCCCAGACGGCGCCGGCGGGTTCGTCGATGACGAGCTGCGGATGGCTGCGGCCGCTCGGGTACGTCACCATCACGTCGCGCATCCACTCGGGCGCGCCCTTCGGGGGGTTCTTCGAGAAGAACGACTCACCGCCGATCCCGTCGCGGAAGCGCTCGAGCGAAACGGGGCGATCGCCGTTCGCCGCGACGAACGCCTCGCCGACGGCGATGAAGTACCGTGCGAGCTCGAGCTTGGTGATCCCCGCTTCGGGCCAGACCACGCGTTCGGGGCTGGAGACCCGTACGACGCGCGCGCCGTGGGGTCCGTCGATCTCGAGGGTCGTCGCGTCGCGGGCCATGACGGCGACGCTACCGCGCTCCCCCGACGTCGTCGCTCACGCGCCCGCCGTGGCGTAGCGTTGCGCCGCGCGGGCGCGGGCCTTCGCCGCCTCGACCTCGCGGTCCTTCGGCGGCGCCGAGGTCACCAGGTGGTCGAGCAGGTGCTGCGTGACGTGCGCGATCTCCTCGACCGCCTCGTCGAAGGCGGCCTGGTTGGCCTTCGACGGGTGCGTCGAGCCGCTGACCTTCCGGACGTACTGGAGCGCGGCGGCCCGGACCTCGTCGCTCGTCGCGGCGGGTTCGAAGTTGTGGAGGGTTCGGATGTTCCTGCACATGCGGTGCAGCCTAATCCGAGGCGGATGACGCGTCGAGGGGTCCGTCGACGGCGCGGGCGGACGCGAGGGGCGGGGCCTCGGACTCGGCGACCGGTCGCAGGACGAACAGCCGCACGACGCGACCGGAGTCGCGTTCGTACCCGCGATAGCCGGGCCACTGCGCCTCGATCCGAGCCCATGCGGCGTCGCGTTCGGCGGCCGGGACGCGAGTCGCGCGGACCCTGAGCGTCCGGTCGCGCACCGTGATCCACGCGTCGGGGTTCGCGATCAGGTTGTACGTCCAACCCGGATGGCGGTCGCGCGCGAAGCTCGTGCCCGCCACGATGGCGCGTCCGCGCCCGTCGGGCGTGTACATCAGGTGCACGTGTCGCGGGGCGCCGGTGCGCGCACCGACGCTGTGCAGGACGAGCGACGGCACGAGCAGCGACGCGAGCTGGAGGCGGCCCCCGCTGAGCGCCCCGAGGACCGCCTCGATCGGCGGGAGGATCACTGGGCCGACCAGGCGGAACAGCCGGGTCCGGGTGAGCGGCGCGACGACGGCACGGGTGAGCTGGAGGACGGACGGCACGCGACCAGTGTGGCGTGCGCCCCCCGGTGGCGCCAGAGTCGCTACGCCCCCGGCGAGCGGACGTCAATCCCCTGCCGCCCGATGAGTGCCCTGCCTAGCGTGGGGGCGTCCATCCGACCGGCTGGACGAGGCTCCACCCGAACAGGAGGGCGATCATGGCCGAACGCGTGCCGCACGATCCCGCGGAAGGCGAGTACACCGACTCGGAACTGCCGCTCGACGCCGAGCTGCCGAAGGACGAGGAGGCCGACGACGTGGTCGTCGTCGAGGAGGTCGAGGTGATCGAGGTCGATCGCGATCCGGGCACGAACCCCTAGCCCGAAGGGGTCGGCCGAACGGCTCGTCGTCAGCGTCGTCCGCGGGCGGCCGGGTCGGTCACCCCGGGCAGCGCGTCGCGGGCGGCGGCCACCTCGGCCGCGGCATCCGCCGCCCGACGCTCGGCGCGCTTCAGGCGGCGCAGCGCCATCGACGTCGCACCGTACCGGGCCGCGACCCGATCGTGCTCCTCGTCGACGCCCGTGACGATGTAGGCGCTCGCGATGAGCACCACCTGGCTCGACAGGTTGAGCCAGATCAGCAGCGCGATCAGCGATCCGAACGAGGCGAGCAGCGGGTTGCTCGTCGCGCCGCCGACGAACAGGCTCGACAGCAGTTGGAGCACCGTCAGCCCGGCGCCGCCCAGGAGCGATCCCGCCCACAGCGCTCGGGCGCTCGGGCGGAGTCCGGCGAGCAGTCGGAACAGCCCGGCGATGACCGCGGTGTCGATCGCGAAGGCGACGAGGACCGAGAGCGTGCGCGAGCCGGCGTCGAGCAGGACGCCGCCGAACGGTCGACCGAGCCATCCGACGATCGCGTCGAGCGCACCGGTTCCGACCACCGTGACGGCCGCACCCGCGATGAGGAGTCCCCCGAAGCCGATCGCGATCAGGAGATCGCGGATCAGCTGCCAGAGGAAGAAGCCGGCGTCGTCGGGGCGGCCCGCCAGCTGTCGCAGCGCGATCCGGAGCGAGCGGATCGCGCCGATCGCGGCGCCGACGACGCCGATGAGGGCCAGCGTTCCCGCGATGCTCAGGGTGATGGGCTGGATCAGGGTCTCCGGGTCGATCACCGCCCCCTCGCCGATGAGACCGGGGATGACCCCGCTCACGGTGGCCACGATCGCGTCGATCGCGTCGGGGTTGCCCGCGAGCCAGATGCCCGCGACCGCGAAGCCGAGGAAGGTGCCCGCGAAGACCGAGAAGAGCGTCCGATAGGTGACGCTGTCGGCGAGCATCGCCCCGTGCTGCTCCTGGTAGAGCAGGAACGCCCGTGCGGGCTTGGTGCTGAGCACCCACTGCACGACTCGCGTGACCCGTTCGCGGATTCCGCCCCCGGCGGCCGCCTCCCCCGTCTGCTCGCTCATCCCGTCAGGCTAGCGAGCGCACCTCGGCCGATCACGGCCTTGACGCGCGAGCCGCCCGTCCTCGCGGCGGACGCACGGCGCGATCGGCCTTCGCCTGGGCGCGCGCCTGGGCGGACAGGTCCGCAGCGATCCCCTTCGTCTCCTCGACGTCGCCCGTCGCCGGCCGCCACCAGGCGAGCGTGGGATCCGCGTCGAGCAGGACCGAGCGGACGAGGAGCGTCAGCGGCACCGCGAGCACCGCGCCGATCGGCCCGATCACGAGCGCCCAGAACAGCACGGAGACGAACGTGATCGTCTCGCTCAGCCGGACCGCGCCGCCGACGACCTTGGGCTGCACGATCGACTGCACGACCGCGTTCACGACGCCGTACACGAGCAGGACCGCGATGAACACCGGCCACCCGCCCGAGAGGAACCCGAAGACGAGCGGCGGCACGATCGCGATGAAGTACCCGATGTTCGGGATGAAGCTGCAGATGAACGACAGGACGCCCCAGAGCAGCGCCCCGGGCACTTGGAGCACGAGCAGGGCGATCCAGTTCAGCACGCCCTGCGCGGCGCCGAGGGCGGTCGTGACGACCATGTACCGCCGCACGTTCCGCGTGTACAGCACGAGCGCGTCGACGAGCGCGGCGCGGCGCGAGCGCAGCTGCGAGAGGATGGCCGGCGCGTAGGTGCCGTCCATGGCCATGAGGATCAGCAGCGTGAGGATCACGACCAGCGAGAACGTGATGCCGGCGACCCCGCCGAGCACCGCGGTCACGACGTCGATGATGCGCGACGGCTCGAGCCCGTCGACGATGGCCTGCGCCTGCTGCGCACCGATGCCGAGTCCCTCGAGCGCATCGCCGATGTTGGCCGCCGCCGCCTGGATCTGCGGCGTGTACTCGGGCAGCAGCGTCGTGAACTGCGCCAGCGCGAACACGAGGGTGACCACGAACCCGGCGAGCAGGGCGAAGACCGCGACGATCGCGCCCCCGGTGGCGAGCCCGACGGGGACGCCTCGCCTGACCAGGCCGAGCCGCACGGGATGGACGCAGATCGTGAGGACCAGCGCGAGGAACGCAGGTGCCACCACGGATCGGGCGGCCGCGAGGCCGAACATGACGACGACCGCACCCGCGAAGCCGAGCAGGATGATGCTCGCGCGGGGCAGGGCGACCGAAGGGCGGGCGACCGACGCCGCGGCCTCAGCATCCGGGGCCGCTGCCGAGGCCGGGGTCGAATCCCGGGCCGGGTCCGGGGCAGGGTTCGTCCCGGAGGGGGAAGCGGTCTTCCGACGCCACCAGCCGCGAGCCATGATCTCCCCGATCCGCCGCCGCCGGGGCATCCGGCGCGGCACCTGCGGCGCACGCTAGCAGTCGGCGGCCAGCGGCGATGGGACTTCGGTCCGGTGCCCGCGTGCGAATCGCGGGCTCGCGACCGGCCGGAGCGACCGGCGTCGGCGCCGTTCGCGCGCCCATGCGATCGCACGCCGGGCGGCAGGCTGCCCCATGACGATGCCGACGAGCACGATCGCGAGACCGGCGACCTGCCAGCCTCCGAGTCGCTCGCCCGCGACGAGCACGCCGAGCAGCACGCCGGCGACCGGGTTGAGCAGCCCCACCAGGCCGACCGTTCCGGCAGGCAGGCGCGCGAGACCGGCGAACCAGGCCACGAAGGCGACCGCCGTCGCGATCAGGCTCACGTACGCGAACGCGAGCAGGCCGTGGACGTCCAGGGTCGGCGGCCCTCCCTCCACGACGAGGGCGGCGGGGAGCAGGAGCAGGCCGCCGGCGAGCAGCTGCCACGACGTGACCGAGAGCACGTCCGTGCCCTCGCGCCAGCGCTTGGCGAGGATGTACCCGAGCGACGAGAGTGCCATCGCGAGGACGGATGCGGCGATGCCGACGGGCGCGGGGGCCACGCCCTCACCGGCGAGCAGGAGGGCGACTCCGACGATGCCGAGGCCGGCGCCGACGAGCGGCACGAGCCGGAGCCGCTCACCGGCGAACAACCATGCGAGGAGCATCATCGCGGCGGGCGAGGTCGCCATGATCGTCGAGGCGAGGCTCGTCGGCAGCAGTTGCGCGACGAGGTAGATGAGCGCGAAGAACACGCCGACGTTGAGCGTGCCGAGGATGGCGGCCCGCCACCACCACGCTCCCCTGGGCAGCCTCGGTCGGACGGCGAGCAGCAGCAGGCCGGCCGGAAGCGCGCGGAGGACCGCACCCCAGAGCGGGGCATCGGGCGGGAGGAACTCCCGCGTGACCCAGTAGGTGCTCCCCCATGCGATCGGCGCGATCGCCGTCACGAGTACCCAACGCCAAGTAGTTTCCATGGAAGACAGTATAGCTTCCATGGAAGATATACTGGTGCGCATGACGACGGATGCCGCTGGCGACCGCGTCGCCCGCATCATGCGCGAATGGCGCCGCGAGCGACCCGACCTCGATGTCTCACCGCAGGGCGTGATCGGCCGCCTGCACCGACTCGCGAACGCGCTCACCGACGAACTGGTCGCCGTCTACGACCGGTTCGAGCTCTCCGAGGGCGAGTTCGACGTGCTCGCCACGCTTCGCCGGGCGGGCGACCCGTTCGAACGGACCCCGAGCGATCTCGCCGCCTCGACGATGGTCACGAGCGGTGCGGTCACCAAGCGGGTCGACCGGCTCGTCGGCCGCGGACTCGTCACGCGGCGCGCGAGCGACGTCGACGGCCGAGGCCGCGTCATCGCGTTGACGCCGGCCGGTCGCGAGCTCATCGACGAGGTCATGACCGCCCACATGGCGAACGAGCACCGCCTGCTCGCGGCGATCGACGCCGGCGAGCAGGCGGTGCTCGAGCGGGTGCTCACCCGGTGGTTGTCGACGTTCGAGTCGTCGACCGCAGGCGGGTGAACCCGGACCGGTCCGGTCCGGGGCGCTGGATCAGTACCAGCCGACGGACACCGAGTGCGACCAGGCGCCGCACGGCGTCCCGTAGCGACCCGCGATGTAGCCGAGGCCCCAGGTGATCTGCGTCGAGGCGCTCGTCGCCCAGTCGGCGCCGGCGGTCGACATCTTCGAGCCCGGCAGGGCCTGCGGGATCCCGTAAGCGCCGCTCGAGGGGTTCTGGGCGTAGACGTTCCAGCCCGACTCCTTGTTCCACAGGTCGACGAGGCAGCCGAACTGGTCCGAGCCCCAGCCGTACATCGACGCCATGAGGTCGCGGGCGATCGCCTGCGCGCCGCTGGGGTTCGCGGGGCCGGTCGGGTACGACGGAGCGGCAGTGGAGGCCGACTGCTCGGCGGCCGCGGCCTCCGCTGCGGCCTTCTCGGCCGCGGCCTTCTCGGCAGCAGCCTTCTCGGCTGCGGCCTTCTCGGCGGCCTTCTTGTCGAACTCCGTGACCTTCGCCGTCACCTCGTCGACCTTCTCGGCCGTGAGGCTCGCGAGCTCGAACACGCGCTCGGGGGCCAGGTAGGTGTAGTGGTCGAGGGTCGCGACGGTCGAGGCGAGCTCGGAGGCATCCGCCTTGCCCTTCGCCTTGGCGATGGTGTCGTCGGCGGCCCTCAGCGTGTCCTCGGCCGTCTTCACGGCGTGCGCCTCGAGCAGGCCGCCGGCCGCGTCGAGCTGGTCGATCCCGCGATCGGCGCCCTCCGCGAGGGCGGCGGTCTCGGCGACGCGACGCTCCTGGTCGGCGACGGCCGACTGGACCGCGAAGCCGGAGCCCACGAGCGCGCCCACGGCGACGACCGCGCCGGACGCGATCCAGGCCGCTCGGCGGTTGCGGCGGGTGCGACGGACGCGGGCGCGCGTCGCGTCGACGGTCTCGTCCGAGGTGGTCAGGGTGGTGCTGGGGGAACTGTTCTGGTTTCGCATGAAGTCTCTGGCGGCGCTCGAGGTGCTGTCCTCGCGCGCCGCGGTTCTCGTCTCGGTGCATGAAATGGGGGGCTCGCCGCGGCGAAGTCGCCAGTCTGCACACCCTTTCTCCACGAGTCGTGCCCGTTCCCTGTGAAAGTCATCCGAACTGTCGACGGAACCTCATGTCCGTGGAAGGGGGATCCTCACCCGTCGACGTGCGTGAAATCCGGGTATCCCTGCCATTCGCCGGGCCCGTGCGAGCGAACGAACGCCTCGTGCACGCGCTCGCACGCGCCCCGCAGCGTGGTGCCCCAGCCCAGCACCCGTCCGTCGAACTCGGCTCGGTAGCGCACCGCTCCGTCGAGGCGCACGATGTCGACCCGGCCGTACTCGCGGCCGAGCGAGTCGACGAGCCGCCACCGTCCCGGTTCGGGTTCGTCGGCGGCGAGGATCGGATGCCAGCTGGCCAGTGGTGCTCCCTCCCGAGCGCCCCGGCCGGCGTGCCTCGATCGTACGTCGGCCCGCCCCCGGGCGTCACATCGCGGCGGACGCCCGGTGCACGTGGCTGCGTGCGTGCGCGACCGCGCCCGGCAGCTCGTCGAACAGGTGGTTGCGGTGCCGCAGCGAGTCGACGACGCCGACGCGACGCGCGAGCTCCAGGTGCCGCGCCTGGATGCCCTTCACGAGGACGGTCACGCCGCGTCGCTCGAGGGCCTGGACCAGTTCGGTGATGACCTGCGCGCCGGTCGCGTCGAGGATCTGGAGCTGCGACATCCGGATGATGACGACGTCGACGTCGCGCATCGCGCCGACGCGCTCGAGCATGCGCTCGGCCGCCCCGAAGAAGAGCGCGCCCTCCAGGCGGAACAGCGCGACCCGCTCGTCGCCGACCTCGGCCGGCCCGGGAAGCTCCTCGCGGTGCACGCCGCTCGATCGGGCGAGCGCCCGCAGCGCCAGGAACGCCGCGACCGCGATGCCGACGAGCACCGCCGTGATGAGGTCCACGCTCACGGTGATGACGGCCGTCGCGATGAACACCACCGCATCCGCCCGCGTCGACCCGACGACCGAGCGCACGGTGGCGACCGAGATCATGCGCGTCGCCGTGACCATGAGCACTCCGGCGAGCGCCGCGAGCGGAATGGATGCCACCACCGACGCGCCGACCGCGACGATCGACGCGAGCAGCACCGCGTGCACGATCGCGGCGAGCCTCGTCCGACCGCCCGTACGCACGTTCACGGCGGTCCGCGCGATCGCGCCGGTGGCCGGCATGCCGCCGAACAGCGCGGACGCGATCGAGGCGAGCCCCTGTCCGACGAGCTCTCGGTCGGCATCGTAGGGACCGGTGTCGGAGATGGACGCCGCGACCCGCGCCGAGAGCAGGGACTCGATCGCGGCGAGCGCGGCGACCGTCGCCGCCGGGAGCGCGAGCGCGGCGAGGGTCGCGGGGTCGAACGCGGGCAGGGTCGGCGCCGGGAGCCCGCTGGGCAGGGCTCCGATCGTCGCGACGGGGATCCCCGTGAGCACCACGACCACCGCGACGACGACGATGGCCACGATCGACCCCGGCACGAGGGGGTGGATCCGCGGCGCGAGGAGCATGATCGCGGCGACCGTCACGACGACGGCGAGCGACCACGCCGCGTCGGGCCAGGTCGCCGCGACGATCGCGTCGACGGTGCCGACGATCGCATTCGCGCCCTCGGTGGCGGGCACGCCGAGGGCCGCCGGCACCTGCTGCAGGAAGATGATCACGGCGATCCCGAGCGTGAACCCCTCGATGACGGGCCAGGGGATGAAGGTCACCGCGCGGCCCAGCCGGAGGACGCCGGCCACGAGCACGATCGCGCCCGCCAGCAGCCCGACGATCGCGAGCGCACCGACGCCGTGCGTCGCGATGATCGGCGCCAGGACCACGACCATCGCGCCCGTCGGCCCGGAGACCTGCACGTTCGAACCGCCGAACACCGCCGCGACGACGCCCGCGACGATCGCCGTGACGAGGCCGCTCGCAGCGCCGGCGCCGGAGCTCACGCCGAATGCCAGTGCGAGGGGCAGCGCGACGATCCCCACGGTGATGCCGGCGACGAGGTCGCTCCGCCAGCTTCGACGCACGTCGCGGTAGTCCGCGACGGCGGGCAGCAGGGAACGGATGCCGCGCACGGCGCGCTGCGCGATCGGCGCCGTCACGGTCGGCCCGCCGGCCCGGTCGATGCCGGCGAGGCCGACCGGAGCGGGATGTCGGGCAGCCCGGCCTGCTCGACGAGCTGGCGCTCGGTGGTCTGGAGGATCTCGCCGAGCAGCGCGCGCGCGACGCGGAGGAGGTCGGCGACCTGGGGGTACGCGAGCCGGTACGACACCTGGTTCCCGCGGCGCTCCGCGGTCACGAGCCGGTAGTTCCGGAGCACCGCGAGGTGCTGGGAGAGGTGGGACGCCTCGAGCCCGGTGGCGTCGAGCAGTTCGGACACCGGCGTCTCGACATCTGGCGCCGCCGCGAGCACCTCGAGCACGCGCACGCGCAGGGGGTGCGCGAGGCCCTTGAACAGGTTGGCCTTGACCTCGTAGAGCGGGCGGCTGGCGTCGGTGAACACTGGGGCTCCTCCATGGATTGATGGATCCATCAATCCATTATGCGCCTCCTGCGTCCGGCCTCCCGACCGGCGACCGACACGGTTCCGACCGAACGGACACCGGGCGCGCGCGGACCGCTAGGGTCGTGCGCAGCGATGCCCGCTCGGGCGCCGTGTTCGCGCATCGAGGAGGCCAGGAGGAGACCGTGACCGAGGCCGCCCGAGCGACCGCGACGCGTCGTGATTCGACCACGGTCGCGATCGTCGCCGTCGGAGTCGCAGCGCTCGTCATCCGGGCCGCCGCCTTCGCCTATCCGGATGCACTCCTCTGGATGCGCGAGAACGACGACGGCGTGATGTTCGCGGGCGCCCTCTCGATGCTCCACGGGAGACTCCCCTACGCCGACTTCGGATACGTCCACCCACCGGGTTCGCTGCTGCTCCTCCTTCCCTTCGCTGCATTCGGGGACGTCGCGAACGAAGCGGTCGGCCTCGCCGGGGCCAGGTTGCTCACCGTCGCGGTCGGCGCCGCGAACACCGTGCTCATCGGGGTCCTGCTCAGGCGGTTCGGCGTCGCCGCGGTGCTGGTCGGCGGCGGGCTCTACGCCACGTGGGGCATGGCGGTGGCGACGGAGCGCACGTACCTGCTCGAGCCGTACCTCAACCTCGGACTCCTCATCGCCCTCCTCGCCGTGACGAGCGGCAGGCGGTTCGCCCCGATCGTCGCGGGTGCGGCGCTCGGGGTCGTGCTCATGGTGAAGCTCTGGGCGGTGATCGACGTCGTCGTCATCGGCTGGATGACCTGGAGCCGGCTCGGCCGCGGCGCGGCATCGCGCTACCTGGTCGCCGGTGCGATCGTCGCGGCGGGCATCGGCCTGCCGTTCCTCCTCGCCGACCCGTCGGCGATGTGGGAATCCACCGTCAGCTCGCAGCTCGGGCGCGCCGGGAACGACGTCGACCTCGCGGAGCGGGCGGACTACCTCTCCCCCTACTTCGCGTTCCCCGCGATCCGCGACGCGATCCCGACGGCCGCCTCGGCGGCGGGCGTCCTGATCGCGCTCGCGATCGCGGCCCTGCCGCTCCTCAGCGCGCTCGGGCGGCGGACGCGGCCGGGCGCGTGGCCGCCGGAGGCCTGGTGGGCGATCGTGACGCTCGCGCACGCGGTCGCGCTCGCGGCATCCGGCGTCTCGTTCTACCACTACGCCGCATGGCTCATGGCACCGCTGGCCCTGTCGCTCGGTGCGGCCGTCGGCCGACTCCGGCGAGCGCGGGCTCGCCGCATCGTGGCCGCGGGCGCCCTCGGCGTGATCGGGCTCATGGCCGTGGGCGACCTCGTGGTCATCGGCCCGCGGCCGGAGGCATCCGTCGTGGCCGGTTGGGCGGCCGACCACGACTGCGTGGCGGGCATGCCGTCGGTCCTGGTCGTCGCGGACCACGTGGGCGCGAACCTCGATGCCGGATGCACGATGGACGTCGACCCGCTGAGCCTCTCGCTGACGCTCCCCGACTCCGGGAGGCTCACTCGCGATCGCTTCCTCGCCTCCTCGGAGTGGCAGGACCGGTGGTGGTCCTACCTCGAGGACGCCGATGGCGCGGCGCTGGATCCCGACGAGCTCGACTGGCTCGATCCCGCGCACCGCGATGAGTTCGAGCGCGACTTCGCAGTGGTGGAGCGAATCGGCGGGCTCGAGCTCTGGAGCCGGCAGGCAGACTGACCACTCGGCCGGTCGACTCAGGCCGATTCCCGCGTGAGCGGAATGCCGGCCGCCCTGGCCGGTTCGGCGTACGCACGCGCGAGGTCGTCGACGGTCGCGTGCGCGTTCAGGCCGCTCGGGTTGGGCACGACCCACAGCTCGGCGCCGCCGAGCACCTCGTCCTGCTTCCCCGCCCGAGCCTTCGGCCGATCGAAGCCCAGACGGTAGGCCGTCACCCCGACGATCGCGACGACGGCGGCACCCCAGCGTTCGACGTCCCGCTCGAGCCGCAGCGCGCCCGCGCGCAGTTCGGCGCGGCCGAGCTCGTCGGCCCGCGCGGTGGCCCGATGCACGAGGTTCGAGATGCCGATGCCCTCCTCGAGGAGCATCCGCCGGTCGGCGTCGTCGAGGCCCGCCGCGAAGTCCGGCAGGCGCGGGATGATCCCGGCTGCGACGAGCGCGGGGTAGAAGCGGTTGCCGGGGTGCGCGAAGTGGCTGCCGGTCGCGGCCGTCCACAGCCCCGGGTTGATGCCGACGAACACGAGCTTCGGATGCTCGGGCATCAGGTCGTCGACGGCGGCGTCGCGGAAGGACTCGAGCTCGGACCGGGTGAATCCCATGCACCGATCATGCACCTGCCGGGAAGGTCCTGCGGCGAGCCCGACCGATCGGCCGACTCGGCGGATCAGCCGCGCACGTGGGTGTCGACGATCGGCCATGGGAAGACCCGGAGCCGGGCGACGCCGAGGATGGTGCTCTCAGCGACGAACGACTGCTGCCACGCCTGCGGGTCGTGCGTGCCCGCACGCTGGTCGCCGAGGACGAACACGCGGTCGCGCGGCACGGCGAACGACCCGCGGAAGCTGCCGGACCGGCGGGCGTACGGCTCGTAGAGCGGTTGGCCGTCGACCGTGATCCGACCGTCCGGGTCGACGACGACGCGTTCGCCGGGCAGGCCGATCACGCGCCGAAGGTCGGGCTCGGCACGGTCGGGGACCCGGTACACGAGGATCTCGCCGCGCCGGAGCCGGTGCGGCCGACGATGGCGGCTCGTGAGGACGACGTCACCGGGTTCGAGCAGCGGTCGCATCGCGTCCGACCGGACGACGGTCGGGAATGCGGCGAACCGATGGAGGAGGACGACGAGGGCGATGAGCGCGAGGAGGGCGATGAGGACGGCCGGGACCGCCGAATCGGTCACGAGACCGCCCCCGAGGTCCGCTCGGTGCAGCGCGACCGGTCGGGCGGGCCGGAATCCGGTGCGGGGGCCCGCACCTCTCGCGACCGCCTGCTGCCCGGACCGACTTCCCGACGCGCGCTCACCACGCTCCCTCCGGCGTCGCGCCCACGGCGGCGCCGTGCGTAGGCTACGGCCGGTCCCACGTCTCGCGCCGCGCCTGTCCACAGCCCGCGGGGCGGACACGGATCGGCCGTCACCGGCGCCGTTCGACGCCCGAGGGTGGGCGAATGGCCGATGAGGGACCTTCGCCCCGCACGGTCCCGACCGGCGGGTGCAGCGTGGGGACATGGACACGGTGGTCAGGACCGACCATGGCGCCGTGCGGGGCAGGATCGTCGACGGCGTGCACGTCTTCCTGGGTGTGCCGTATGCGGCCCCGCCGTTCGGCGCGAACCGCCTGTTGCCTCCCCGGCCGGTCGAGCCGTGGGACGGGGTCCGCGACGCGGGCGCGCTCGGACCGGAACCGCCCCAGGTCGCGCCGCCCGCGACGGGCGGTGCCGAGGCGGGCGCGGCTGAGGACTGGGGTGGGGTCGACGCCGCGTTCGCCGGCCTCGAGCACGCCGCGCCGGCGGAGGACGTGCTGAACCTCAACGTCTGGACGCCCGATCCCGGCGCGGTGCGCCTTCCCGTGATGGTGTGGATCCAGGGTGGCATGTTCGAGCTCAGCTCGACGGCCGCGTACGACGGGAGTCGTTTCGCGCGGGACGGCGTCGTGTGCGTCGTCATCAACTGGCGGCCGGGCGCAGAGGGGTTCCTGGTACTCGAGGACGGCAACGTGAACCGGGGTCTCCTCGATCAGGTCGCGGCACTCGAGTGGGTCCGGGACCGGATCGCGGCGTTCGGCGGGGATCCCGACGACGTGACGGTGTTCGGGGAATCGGCCGGCGCGATGAGCATCGGGACGCTGCTGTCGATGCCGGCGGCCGCCGGGCTGTTCCGGCGGGCGATCCTGCAGAGCGGCGCCGCGCACCACGTGCTGCCGCCGGAGGACGCCGGGCGCGTCGCCGACCTCCTCGCCGAGCGGCTCGGGACATCGCCGACCCGTGCGTCGATCGCGGCGGCCGGCGTGCCGCGCCTGCTCGCCGCGCAGGCCGGACTCAAGGCGGACCTGCTCGCGCACCCCGACCCCGCCCGTTGGGGCATGCCGCTCGTGGCCACCACGATGCCGTGGCAACCCGTCGTCGACGGCGAGGTGGTCCCCGCGGCGCCGATCGACCGGATCGCGGCGGGTGCCGCCCGCGACGTCGACCTGATCGTGGGCACGAACGTCGACGACTGGCGCCTCTGGCTCATGGTGAGCGGCGCGTTCGCGCAGGTCACGGACGAGATCCTCACCGGTCCGGTCGCCCGCTTCGGCTCCCAGTCGCTCGCGGCGTACGACCTTCCGCCTGCGACGTCCCTGCCCGCGTACCGGGAGCGCTACCCGGAAGCGGTTCCGGGCGACCTGCTCGCCTCGGTGCAGACCGACTGGTGGATGCGGATCCCCGCGATACGACTGGCGGACGCGCACGCGGCCGCAGGCGGTCGCACGCGCATGTACGAGTTCGCGTGGCCGTCGCCGGGACTCGGAGCGGTCCACGCCCTCGAGATCCCGTTCGTGTTCGACACGCTCTCCCCTGACGTGCCGCTGTTCGGCCCGATGCTGGGCCCGAATCCGCCGCGACCGCTCGCCGACGCGATGCACGGTGCGTGGGTCGCGTTCGCGAGCTCGGGCGACCCGGGCGAGCAATGGCCGCGGTACGACGCCGAACTACGCGCGACGATGCGCTTCGACGTGGAGTCGCGGGTCGCGGTGGATCCGCGCGCATGGGAGCGCGGCCTGTGGGAGGGCGTCAGGTGACTCCGCGGGGCCGCACGGTCGACGGGTCGGGGTCGGTCGGCGAACGCGGCCGATCGCCCGGCTACACGATCCGCCGCATCCCGTGGGAGCGGCGTCCCGTGCTCGACCGGCTGGCCGGCGCCCGGCGGCGCTTCCTGGTGCACGCGCTGGTCGAGCTCGACGTCGGCGAGGCCGCCGCGCGCCTCGCGGTCGCCGAGCCGCACGTGTCGTGGACCGGGTTCGTGATCGCCTGCCTTGCGCGCGCCGTCGCGGCGCATCCCGATGTCAACGTCCGCCGCGCGGGTGGTCGTGTGCTGGCCTTCGACCACGTCGACATCGGCGCCACGGTCGAGCGGCAGTGGGCGGGTCGGGCGACGCTCGACATCGTCACCGTCCACGACGCCGACCGGGTGTCGCCGGCCGAGATCACGGCACTCCTGCACTCGGTCAAGACCGGTCCGGGCGTGGACCACCGCCCGCGTGGGCCGATGCGCGCCGTCCTCGCGCTGCCCGGGCCGCTCCGGCGCACCGCGATCCGCATCGCCGGGACGTTTCCCGGCGTCGCCGCCGGGTTCGGCCCGGCCGTCGGCGTGACGTCGATCGGCATGTTCTCGCGCAGCTGGGGCTGGGCCGTGCCGCTCGCCCCGCTGACCGTGATCGCGACCGTCGGCGGCGTCGCCGACCGCGCGGTCGTCCGCGACGGACGCGTCGTGGCGCGACGCATGCTCCCGATCACGCTGAGCTTCGACCACGCCCTGATCGACGGCGCTCCCGCGTCCCGGTTCACCGAGACGCTGCGCCGCATGATCGAGAGCGCGTCCGTGCTCGGCTGACGGCGATCGCGGGGCGGCTCACGAGGGCGTGCGAGCGGATGCCTCGGCACGGCGGCGCACGGCACGGAGCATCCGTCGCGTCGCCGCCCGATGCAGGCCGAGTCCCATGAGCATCGTCCGGTACGCGGTGCCACGCATGCCGGGGAACACGGCCCTCGTCTCCGCGCGGAGCCGACTCCGATCGGGCGCGAGCTCGTCGATGCGGAACAGGAGCTCGTAGTCGGAGAACCGGTGCCGCCCCGCGAGTGCGAGGCGGTCGGGCGGTTCGGCGGCGACCACGTGGAAGCCCGGGACGACCGCGCCGGGCTTCGGCATCGCGGGCCCGCCCATCGAGGTGTCCTCGGCGCCGAGCAGACGCGCGAACCGGCCGGATGCCGCGTGCGCGAGCAGCTCGCCGAGGGCGCCCCACACGGCGTCGCGGCCGGCCGCGACCTCGACCGCGTGCTCGTCCACGTGCGGCAGGGGGTCCACGACCCCGGCCTGGCGGAGGTAGGTGACGAGGTGGGTCGTGAGTCGCACGCGGTGCAGCTCACCGGGATCGAACCATCGCGCGTCGGCCGCATCGTCGCCGGCCTCCAGCGTGCCGCCCACGACCGTCGCGGCGAAGTCGTGGATGTCGAACTGCCGCCCATCCGCCGTCGGCAGCCGCAGGCTCCACAGTTCGCGGCCCACGGCGACGCGCAGCCCGGTCTCCTCGAGCACCTCGCGCGCCGCGGCATCCGCGAGCGACTCGCCCGGCTCGAGGCGCCCGCCGGGAACCGACCACCGGCCGCGCTGCGGCGCCGACCCGCGCCTGACGAGCAGCACGCGCCCGTCGTCGTCGGTGATCACGGCACCGGCCGCCGGCACGACGTCCATGGCCTCACGATACGGCTGCGGATCCGCCCGAAACGCGGAAGTCCCGGCAGATCGCTCGATCTGCCGGGACTTCCTTCGGTCGGGCTGACAGGATTTGAACCTGCGACCCCTTGACCCCCAGATGAACCCGGCGCTTCCGTGAGCGTCCGCCGAGGTCCACCAACATCCGCCAACTCGCCCGGATTTCCGGGGCAGAGAGCCCCAACGCGCCGTCTGAGCGTCCACACTCGTCCGGGGCCGTTCTAGGCCGTTCGCGGCGTGGCGTTGGCGTACGCGTTGGCGTACGGCGCTACATGCCCAACGCCGCTGCGAGGACCTCCGCGGCCCGCCGTTGGCCGTCCGTCGAGGTGTGGCCGTAGATGTCGCCCGTGATGGCGACGGACGAGTGACCGAGCATCCGCGAGACATCGGTGATCGGCATCCCCGCGGCGAGCATCGCGGACGCCGCCGAGTGCCGCAAGGTGTGGAGGCCGACGCCGTCGATACCCGCCGCATGCGCCGCCTTGCGCATCGCACGGGCGGCGTTGTTCGGGTCGAGGTGCTTGCCCTCGTCCGTCGTGAACACGAGCCCGAGGTCGTGCCAGAGCGCCCCGGCGCGGAGGCGTGCCTCGGCCTGCGTGGCGCGATGCCGCCGCAGCATCGCGACGGTCGACGCCGCAAGGTTCAGCGACCGACGCGACCGCTCGGACTTGGGCTCGGTGGTCACTAGGCGCCCGCCGATGCTCGACACCGTCGCCCGCACGCGCAGGACCGCCGCGTCGAGGTCCACGTCATCCCAGCGCAGCGCGAGCGCCTCTCCCCGGCGCATACCGGTGCTGGCGAGGAGCGATAGGAGTGGTTCGTACCGCGACCCCTTCGCGGCGTCGAGGACGGCCCTGACGTGCTCCGGCGATAGGGACCGCGCCTCGACGCGCTCGACGCCCGGGCGCTTGACGAGCGCCGCGACGTTCCGGGCGACGAGCCCATCGCGCTCCGCGGCGTCGAGGGCCATGCGGAGCACGGTGTACGTCTGGCGGATCGTCGAGGACGAGAGGCCGACCTCCCGTAGCGCGAGGATGAGCGCCTCGACGTCCGTGGGGCGCATCTTGTCGAGCGTGATGGCGCCGACCTCGCCGCCGATGAGGTGCTTGCGCGCGAGGGTCGCGTAGGTCGCCTTGGTGGTCGGCTTCCGGTCGCTCACCTCGAGCGTTGTCGTGATCCAGCGCTCGACGTACGCGCCGACGGTCTCCCGCGAGTCGCGGACGGGCTTGCCCGCCTCGACGCGCGCGCGGCGTTCCCGCATCTTGGCCCGCGCCTCGCGCTGTGTCTTGCCGTAGCACGTCGCCCGCTTGGTGGCCCCCGTCACCGGGTCGGCGTAGGTGAACCGCGCCTCCCAGAGCCCCTTGTCATCGCGGTACTTGACCGACCCCGCCCCGTTCGCTTGCTTGCCCGCCGCGCCCATCGTGCTCCTCTCAACGGCCTCGAGATTAACACGACGTCGAGGTGTCAAGGGGTCACGGCGTGCGCCGGGTGGGCAGGCCCCGCGGCGCTGGCGCACTCCCCCAGCGTCCACACACGTCCGAGCGAGTCCGCTCCCGCCCGAAAGGTCCGACCCCCGATGAATGACGCCCCGCTCCTCTATAGCCCCGAGTCCGCCGCCCGCCTCCTCGGCGTGGGACGCTCGACGGTCTACGAACTCCTCGCCGATGGCTCGCTCGCCTCGCTCAAGATCGGGCGGGCGCGCCGCATCCGTCGAGAGGACCTCGTCGCCCTCGTCGACCGACTCGCGGCGTAGCCCCGGCGCCTGTCCTCCTGGCCCTCGTCCCGTTGCTCGGGGCGGGGGCCTCGTCGTGCGCCCCTGTGCGGGTTGATCCGCGCTCGGTCGCCCGCGGACGTCCTCCCGGCTCCCCCGCTCGTGAGAGCCTGCGAGCGGGGCGCCTGTGGGCGTCGTGTGCGCGTTGCGCCGGGTGCGAGCGCCGTGCGGGGCCGTTTACACGACCCGCGCCGGGGTGAGGGCGGAGCCCGGGCGCCGGGTGGGGTGCGAGCACTGTGACCCAACACGCAGCGGTGACGACGAAGCCCCTATCTCTCTATTCCTCCTTGAGTCGTCGTCGTCTCAAGGAGGAAAGGGGGAACACGACCAAGTTCGTCACCGCTGCACGTTCCGTCACCACCGGCCCGGACATGGGCCGCACCGCGGTCGCCCTCTGGACCCCGTGGGCACACTGGCGCACTACTTCTGTGACCCCCAAGGGGTGACTCACAGAAACGAGAGGAGGCGCCATGCTCGCCCACATCTGCCCTGAGTGCGACGGCGAGTTCTTCGCCAGCCGCGCGGACGCGATCACCTGCGGCCCGCGCTGCCGACAGCGCGCCAAGCGACGCCGCGACGCCGCGACGCTCGCCGCCCGCGACGCCCGCATCCGCGCCCTCGTCGCACTCCAGTCGGCAACCATCCGCGAGGGCATGGCCCTCCTCGACATGGACGCCGTCCGCCCTGAACTCGAGCGCCTCGGCGCCGAACTCGACGCCCTCCTCGGCGCCTGAACGTGGGCACGGAGCCGCCCATAGGCGGACTCCTCCACTGAGCCCTCCACCGGGCTCGTCCTTTCGGTTGGGACACGGCCCTAGGCCATGCACACCGCCAACGCACCGGCTGGCCCCGGCGCGTGCATGCCTAGGGCCACCTCCGTCCCGACCAGCCGCCACCAACCGAACGGAACACCATGACCGACTCGACCCATCTCGACCACCTCGCACACAGTCGCCGCGCCGACGCCCGCGGTTCGAGCCGCTACGACCGGGCGTTCGCCCGCAAGATCGACACAGACGGCCTCGGCAGGGCTATCGAGTGCCCCGCCCCGAGCCTGCTCGCGGACTACGTCCTCGAGGTCCTCGCCGAAGGGCGCACGCTCCTCCGTCGCGGCGCCCTCATCGTCGACTCGACCGGCGAGCCCATCGCATCGACCGACGCCCTCCTCGCCCGCATCCATGGCCTCCTCGAGGCGCTCCCCGAGCGGCCCGACGCCGCTGAACCGTACCGCGACATCCGCCTCCTCATGGCGACGGGGTCCACGTATCGAGCCGTGTACGTGCGGCAGGTCTACGACGCCGCGCGGGCCTCGCTCCCGGCGTACCGTGCGCCCCGCCGTGCGCGTGAGGAGCGCGCCCCAGCGAGAACGAGCACAGAGCGCGCCCGCGCCACCCGAGCGCGCCACCGCGCCGCCGAGGTGGGCTCCGCTCGCTCGTGGCTGCTCATGCTCCTCGACGACGAGGAGAGCGCAGCGAGACCGGGCAACCGGCTCGACGCCGCGAGCCTCTATGCGTCCGCCGCGTCATCCATCGAGGAGTACGAGGGCGACCTCCTCGACGACGCCGACGAGGACGGCCCCCGCTGGCGAGTCCCCGGCAAGCGCACGTTCTACGCGGTCGCCGACCACGTCCTCGGCGCCCGTACCCGCACGGCCCGCGCCCGCCTGTACATCATCCCCGCGGAGCCCAACCGCGACCCCTTCGTCGTCCCCGCTGACCCGACCACCCGAGAGGACCCCGCCTCATGACCTCCACCACGTCCGTCGCCCTGGCCTCGCACGGCGCGGCCCTCGTCGCCCTCGTCGGCGTGCTCCGTGAGGCGACGACGTCCCAGTACGACACGCCGCCGCGGCCCTCGTCGCCCGCGAACGACGCCCCGCGGCCCAAGGGCGAGCACGCCGACCCGACGATGCGGACGGCGCTCCACCCGGACAGGATGCGCCTCCGGGCGACGATCATCGGCGCAGAGTCGACGCTCGCGCGGAGCGCGGATGAGTTCGCCGCCGCGTCGCGGGCACTGGACGCCGCGTTGGCGCCCTACCGGGGTGAGGTCGGCGACGACCTCGCCGAACTCACCGACGCCGCCGACCGCGTCGAGGCTCGCCTCGCGGTGGCCGCATGACCGCCGCGCCCAAGCCCGCGCCGCCAGCGGACGAGCCGCTCGACCGACGCGTCGACCGCCTCGAGCGTGAACTCACCGAGACCCGGCGCTCACTCTGGCGTGCCCGGGCCGTCATAGCCCACCCCGCCCTTGCGGACGTCGTCGACCTCCTCGACGGCTCCGACGAGTCCGAGGTCCTCGCCCGTGCCGCGCGGCTCGCGGCTCACGTCGAGCGCAAGCGCGCTCGGCACCCCGAGCCGGTCTAGAGACCGGCGACCCCATACCAGCACCAACGAAAGGAACCCCATGACCACCCGCCCCACCCCGATCCTCCACACCGGCTCACGCACTCCCGACATCCCCGGCTGGCTCCTCGACGCAACGCCCGGGCTCGACGAGGCACGCACGGCGCTCGACGCCGCCCGCGACGCTCTGGCCGCGGTCCGCCTCGAGTACCCCGAGGGCGTGCGCCCGCTCGAGGACGTCGGTATCCGGGTCGATGCGTTCTCGTGGAAGCCCGCCCCGACGGTGCCCTACGCCGAGTTCGACGCGGCGAGGGTCGCCCGCGAGGTGTTCGACCGCGACCGCGACGCCGCCCAACGCGCCCTCAACGCCGCCGTAAAGCGCTTCGAGGGCCGCTTGTACGGGCACGACCTCACGATCCCCGAGCGGGAGGCCCGCCAGCGCGTCGCCGTCGAGCACCTCGCTGCCATCGACGACCGCATCGAGCACGAGCCCATGACGGGCGCGCAGCGCGACGCCCTCGGCGCCGAGCGCGTCCTCGCGGAGCGCTACGCCCTCGCGGGCCTCGCTCCGGGTGCCATCGGCGGCGCTGCCGTCGGCGGCGTCACGACGGTCACCTACACCGACGGCGAGGGCGTCACGCGGACTGTCGTGGTGACGCCGCACTCCGCCGAGGTGACGAGCGAGCGCCGGATCACCCGTCCCGCCTCCCGCTGACTCACCCGGGGCGTCCGTCCCGCGCACGGGCGCCCCGTCTCACTCTCTCGAAAGGCCCCGCATGACCACGACCCCCACCAACTCCGCAACGCTCGAGCGTGCGGTCGACGAGTTTATCGCCGCCACTCCGGCGCTCGCCAAGCGCATTCAGCAAGGGTTCAAGGGTGTTACCGCCGAGTGGCGGGAGGGCGACGCTGGCCGCGCGTGGGACGCGCTCCCGTCATCCGTCCGCGTCCGGCGCATCCGCTCGCTCGTCGCCCGCCGCGTTGCGCAGACGCTGGCCCCGAGCGTCCCGTCCGAAAATCGGCCGGCGCCTGAGCGTCCCACCCGCTCGGGTTGGCGTGTCCCGTGCGCCTGCCTGTGCGGCGTGCTCATCGCAGCGCGCGGGCCCTGTCCAGTAGTCCGGTACGTCCCGGGACACGAGCGTCCCGCACGGCGGGACCGTCCCACCAAGTAGACCCGGCCTGCTCAGGACGGGGTTGCCAGGTGCCGCCGAGGTCGTCAACGACGACCACCTCCTCGGGACGGTGGCCGCGCGCTTGTCCTTTCAGCGCGGTCGCTGTCCCGGTGGCCTCCCGGGAGCCCGAGGCGCTCAACCATGCGACTAGTCGCGGATCCAGTACTCACCGCTCGAGGTCACAGGGTGATAGCCAGCCGCCGCGAGGAGTTCAGGGCAACGGGCCACATCCACGTTCAGCAAGGTCGCCAGCACTGAGGGTGTCCACTCGACCGGGTTCGTCATGCGAACCCACTCGATCAATGTCTCATCGGGCTCGCCCGTGTTCGTCCAGCGCTTCACGGCGTCTACCGGCACTCGGTGGTACCAGCGTGTCGCGTACTTGACTAGTTGCCGCCCTCCGACGTAGATGCCGTAGATTTCGGCCACAGCCCGCACCGCGTCGATAGCCACGGTCGCTACGTAGTAGTTGTCGCCGCCCCTTCCACCGATCTTTTCGAGGCGCAGCCGGGGAGAGGAGTCGGTGAGGTCCGGTCCGAAGAACGCCGCGACTGTCTCGAACGTCGCGTCCTCGGGAAGTCGGATGGATGCGGGGAACCGAAATCCATCGTCGTCCTCGATGTACTCGATTTCGTAGTTCGCCTCCTCAGTTCCCGACCTCAACCGGCACTCCGATTCTGTGAGTGTCGGGTCGAGAGCACGGTGGGCCCTGATGACAGCGTCGATGAACGGCTCGTGTGCGTCACCGGAGACGCTGAGCCTGAGGGCCTCCGTGCCGTTGTGTAGCCGACTCTCTATCAGAGCTTCCAACACCATGGAGCGCACACTATCGGCTGCGTGGGTCCCGGGTCCGGAGCCACGACATCCTCGCGCCCCCCTGGGCATCCCCTCCCCCCTCCCCCCTCCTCCTCTCCCGGTAGGGCATAGCGTCTGCCTGTCGTGACGCGTTGGGCCTGCCAGTTCTCTCCCCCGTCCCCCCCCACCCCCCGACTTGGAGCAGCATGACCGACTCGACCTATCCGCCCCTGTGGACTCAGGGGGCCATCGACCTCTATGAGGAGGCCATCGAGGAGCGGCCTGACCTCAAGGGCCTCGCCCATGCCGCCCTCGTGCAGGTCTGCGACCTCGTCGCGGTCGCCGACCGTGGCGACGCCATCGCCCTGGCCGACGGCTTCGTCGCCACCGGCAGCGCGGGTCAGCCCATCGCGCACCCGTCGCTCGTTGAGGCTAGGCTCGCGCGCTCCTCGGCGCTCACGATCCTCGCCCGCCTCGTCCCGCCATCCGGCCCCAACCGTCAGCAGCGCGAGGCCCGCTCCCGCCGCGGTCGCATCGGAGGTGGCGCATGAGGTCCCGCCCGCCCGCTGGCGGCGCCTCGTGGCGCACCGCCGACGATGTCGTCGCCGCTCTCCGCTCGGTCCACCTGGTCCTCGACCCCGCCGAAGTGCAGCGCCTCGGTGCGAACCGTGCGAGCCGTCGCGCGATGCGGTCCGCCCCGACGGTCTCCGCTGCGGTGGAGTTCCTCCACGCTCGAGCCCGCGAGGCCAACCCGTCGGCCCCGGGCTTCGCCATGACGGCGCCGCCGCTCCTCGGCCTGTCTCACGCCATCGGCGCGGTGGGCAACCGTGCCATGTGGGCGCACCTCGCGGCGCACCCCGGCCCTTCGGTGTTCGCACCCTTCGCCGCGCCCGCCTCCGCGGCGCCCGGACTCACGCGCTCGCCCTCCTAGACCGCTTCGGTCACCACGGAGGCCGTCGCAAGCCGCGTGTAAACACGCTCCACGGGATAGGCAACCCTGTCCACCCAACCGGCGGGCGACACCGGCAGCAGTCGAATGTCGATCCCATTCCCGTCGACGACCGTGATCGGCCCGTCGAACTTGTAGACGTCTCGTACGTTCATCCCAGCGTCTCGGACCCATGCCTCGACGCGAAAGCGACTTCCGCAGACTGGGGCGTCTTCGTTCGCGAGCAAGTCCCCCAACCGAACGAAGCGTTCCCACCGAACCCACTCCCGCTCGCCGGGCATGACCCAGATGGGCCCACCTCCGCCCAAGACGATGCCTTCGTACCAGAGCCTGCCGTTGTCTGGCCGCTCGAAGTCAACGCGAGCAGGCACACTCGACACATTGCGCAGCAGGATCTGTACGACTTGGCGAAAGAGCGTGCGGCGATGGTCGTCGACATCGAAGGGCTCCGGCCCTTCGACCGGTACCCACCTCCCTTGTTCACCTTGACGCTCGAGGAAGAACCCGGTTCCGGAGTCGCGCGACTCAGGAAACGCCTCCATGAACACGCTCGGGGCCAAGCCGTCGAGGCGACGCTCCTCTGCCCACCTCGTGGCGCGTTCCGCCTCCAACCTGGCGGCGATCGCGTCCGCCTCGGTGACTTCGAGCGCACGTCGCGCGAGAGCGACGTCCGTCGCGGCGGCGTTGGCTTGTTCGCGTGTGGCCCTCGCCGCAAGGCCAGCGAAGATGCCCGCAACTATGGCTGCGGCGAGTGTGCCGAATGTGGCGAGCATCGTGCCGAATCCCCAGAACGCAGCCCATTCATCTGCCAGCGGCCAACCCGGCAGATTCCACCACCCCGTCACCACCATGGGCCAACGCTAGCGGTCCCCGCTAGGCAGATGACAAGCGCGCAGCCGCGCGAACCAGCCGCGAGACTCGGCTGCCCGCGTGGGTCGCTCGCCGAGGAGGTGCGACAACAGCGCGGGCGACGCCGCGAGCACGTGCACCCTGTCGGGCTCTACACCCGCCGCTGAACCGGCGACCGAGATGGCCCTGAGCGGGTCGCCTGCGTCAAGCAGGTGCGCCATCCTCGCGGCCATCTGCTTGTTGACGTGGCCCACCGGGAGACCGTCCGCGACGACGGCGATGGCGTTGGCGTCGTGGGGGTTGTTTGGCTCTCGCACCAACTGAACCGGGGTGCCCGGGGAGAGCGACGCTACCTTCGCGGCGTCTCCGTAGTACTTGACCCCGCGCACCGCGCATGTCCAGATGCCCAGCGCAGCGAGGTGCCGGTTGGCGACCTTCACAAGTTGGCCCGTCGTGGTCTCCTCGAGCCACCACTCGCCGCGGTACGGCACGAGACGCAGGCGGGGCGGGTCGACGGCGGGGCTGAGCAACTCATCCCATCTGCTACTCGGCAAGTAGCGCGACTGGGCTTCATCTCGGGGCGTCATGTCTTCGCTACCCTGCGTTGAGTTCGAGGACCTGCGGGTCGTCGAGTTCGTACGTGAGGATGCCCTGGGCGGACGCGTCGAGGCACACGGGCGACTCGAGCGAGTAGATGCACACGAGGTCGAGGAGGTACTCGGCGTCCTCACGCGTGTAGGACGTCAGCGACCCGGCGCCCGGGTTGTGCTGTAGGGCGACGATCCACTCGTCTGCGTTCGTGCATGCTTCTGTGGTCGCCATGAGTGCTTCGTCGTTGTTCAGGTCGACGACCGCCGCCGCGCCCTCCATCGCCGCCTTGCAGTCCGCCGAGACCCGCCGCGCTTCGGGAACGGTACAAGCGGTCAGCGTGCAGGCGACGGCAAGCCCCGTCGCGGCCAACGCCGCGCTCCTAGTCCAAGTCATGCGCCGACACTATCGATCAAGCGCGTCCGGTCAGGTCGGGCACGCTCGGGACCGCTGGCGTACCCCCCCGACATGAACTATCCACGCCTCCGCCACCTCATCCGATGCGACCGACATCGGGCTAGCCTGCCGTCATGACAGCGCACGACGGCACTGACCACGAGCGAGAAGCCCTGCGCCACCTAGTCGCGGCACGTCGGGAGGCGTTGGATGCTGCCGAGGAGCATCTCCGCGTCCTCGACGAACTCGCGGCATCCGCCGCACCGACGGCACCGACCGCACCGACCGTCACGGTCGCGGACACGCTCAGCGTGCTCCGCGACTCGATCAGGACAAGCGGGCTGAGCATCCGGTCGCTCTCAGAGCGACTCGACATGGACTACACCGGACTCACGCAGCGGCTCAAGGGAAAGCGGGAGGGCTACTACCTCCGAACTGACACACTCCTAGGCATCCTCGCGGCGATCAACGTCGCCCCCTCGTCGTTCTTCGCGGAAGTCGAGCGCTCAAGCGCGGCCCGCGTTGATCGAGACGTCTCCGCTCGCTGAGCACCGCCCCGTTCCACTGTGCGCTCCACCGCATACGTCGATGGTCCGAGCGGGTACACGCCGAGGTGACGGCATCCGGGGGGGGTAGTACCGAGCGTGTCGGCAGGTGCATCGCGTCCGGCGCTGCAACGGTTGAGCGCATGGACTTGCCCCGGCTCATCGTCATCGTGCTCTACGTGCTCGGCCTCGTGCTGCCCGTTCTGGGCTCCGTGCGCGCGTACCTCCACGCCAAGGACACGCTCGAGGGGCACGCAGCGGACATCCTCGAGTACGACCGCCTCGAGCGCGAGCACGACACGAAGCGCGAAGCCATTGAGGACTGGAACGACGCGCCAGACGTGAGGGCGGCAAGACTCGCGACTCTGGACGCGGAGTACTCGGCGGCGTTCGAGCGGCTCGGCATCGAGGCCCCGACATGGGGCAACCTCTCCACGGTCGGCGAGCGGGCCGTCCTCAAGGCGCTCCGCCTCATCGGGCGCGGCAACGTCGGCAACGCGCTCCTCGTCGGCGTCGGCCTCCTCTGCGGCACCGTCGCGAGCATCTGGGCTCTCTTCCTCCCGCCCGCCTGACAACTCGACAAGACCCCCACCCAGTCCATCTGACCGAGTGGGGGTCTTGCGGCGTTTCGGCGGATGCCGCAGGCCTAGGGCGCCTCGATGAGTGTCCTGAGCCGCAGGACGAAGAGCCGCAGCAGGGCGAGCCTGATCAGCATCTCGATCCGACCGACCTCAGTCTCGGCACCCGCAAGGAACTCCTCGCGCGTGAACCCGCCCACCATCCCCAGGCCGTCCTCGGACTCCGCGAACGGGGCAGGGAAACGATCCCTGCGCGCATAGCCGATCCCCATCTCGACGATACCGAGGAGACCGATCACTTCGACGCCGCGCAACGAACCGAACCCCATGGATGCTCGCCCCCGCCCAGCGCGCGTTGCCGCACCTCGGTCGGAGATCAGGTAGGGGCGTGCCACGTCCATCGCTGTTTCGACCCGCGCCGCAAGGCGATCTAACTCGACGACGTACAGTTCATCCCAAGATGCCGCGTACAACTCAGCGAGCGAGGTCGTGACGACGTTCGTCTTGGTGGCGACCTCGAGCGCGCCGCTCTGATAGCCGTTCTCGGCGAGCAAGACGCCGCGGTCAGCGCCGACATCATGGACGATCTCGCGAAGCGCGAGCACGCGGTCCTTGGACACGCGGCGGTTCAGGTGCTTGCACTCCACAAGCCATGTCTGGCGCATGCCCGCTCGCTCGAACTCCACTAGCACGTCGATGTCGTGCGTCGACCGGACGCCCTCGACACGGACGTCAGTGTGCGCAGTCATCCCGAGAGACCGAAAGAACTCAGCGGCTCGCTCCTGGTACTCCCTCCACGCCACCACAGCTCAACCCTTCGCCGAACCTTTCTCCGAAGCCTATGGCGCGCAGCGGTGCGTGCGGCGAAGGTCGCGGCGCGGTCTACCGACTCCGACGGAAGATGCCGCCACGAAGCCGCTTTTTGGGGTCGCCGAAGTAGTCGGGGACCTCGATGTCCTCGCGCCCGTCCACCGCCTGTGCGCGCACCTCCACGCATGCCCAGAGCGCATCCATTTCGGAGCGCTGCATGAGCAACGTCTCACCCGTCCTCGCCTGTTGATCCGTGAGGCGGTCCTTAATCCGTTGCAGCGTCTCCACGAGCGTCATGGGAGGAACGCCAGTCGGACTCGCTCACACCCCCGCCGTCGGAGGCTCCGCCTAGCGTGGCGCCATGCCCCACCACCCCACGCTCGCCGAGGTCCTCGTCAAGTTCGTCAACACCGACGGCGCCGCGCTCGTGCTCGCGGTCGACCCGGCGAACGGACGTGTCGACGTCCACTCCGGCGACCTCGGCGTCATCGACGCCGCCGCCCGGGAGGCCGTGCTCGTCGGCGTCGCGCACGCCGTCGCGCTCGAGCGGGCGCGTAACGCCTGAGCCCGTTGGCGTACGCGTTGGCGTACGGCGCGTTTACACGGGAAACGCAAGAGGCCCGGAACCCGCGACTTCCGCGTGATTCCGGGCCTCTTCCCGGTCGGGCTGACAGGATTTGAACCTGCGACCCCTTGACCCCCAGTCAAGTGCGCTACCAAGCTGCGCCACAGCCCGATGCCCTCAGCGTCTCCGTCGAAGGCAACTCGACCATCATAGCGGCATCCGAGGGGGTGCTCGTGCACGCGGCGAGGTAGCCGAAGCCGGTCGCGCCGGGCCCGATCGCCGGCCGCCGGGCGATGAGCCGGCCGATGCTCGCGGAGATGCGCAGCTCGAGCCTCAGCGCGCGACGGGCGACGCCTCCGATGCGATGGGCGACGGATGCCGCGGGCGCGCGATCGACGTCGGCGATCACTGCTCGACTCCCGCGCGGGCGGCGATCCGGCCGGCCTCCGCGGTCTCGACGAGGTCGCGCAGCCGGTCGGCGACCGCGTCGACCCCGCGGAGGAACGCGTCGCGGTCGGCGGGCGCGACGGCGCCGAGCAGCACGTCGGAGAGCTCGGCGTGGTCGCGCTGCATCTCGTGCATGAGCTCGGCGGCGGAGGGCGTGAGCGTGACGAGCACGGCACGCCGGTCGTCGGGGTGCGGCTCGCGTCGGACGTATCCGGATGCCTCGAGCGCGTCGACCAGGCCGGTGACGTTGCGGGGGCTCACCTCGAGCCGGGTCGCCAGCGCATGCTGCGTCGAGGGCCCCGCGTGCACGAGGTCCCAGAGCACGCGGGTCCGCGCGGGCGTGAGCGAGCTGCCCGCGAACTCGCGGGCGAGATCACGCTGGAAGAGCTCGCTGATCTCGAGGAGCCGATCGAGGACGGTCACGGGAGCATCCATGCCGTGATGATACTTCACTATCACCTCGCTGCACGATAGAGCGGGCGGCCCGCCGCTGCGGGGCATCCGGATCGCCGCGGCCGACCGCGCCTAGTCTGGCCGTATGGCGATGAAGAAGCCCGGACCCCTGCTCGCCTGGTTCTACCGCGCACCGTCCGCGCTCTACCGCGCTCGCCTCGGGTGGCTCATGGGCGGCCGGTTCGTCATGCTCACCGTGGTCGGCCGCACGAGCGGGATCGCACGTCGCACCGTGCTCGAGGTGGTCAAGCGCGGCGCCGGCTCCGCGCCGACCGCTCCACCGACGCTCTGGGTCGTCGCCAGTCGCGGAGCGAAGACGGACTGGTATCGCAACGCGCTCGCGCACCCCGACGTGCGGGTCGACTGGCGGTCCCAGCGGTTCGCAGCACGCGCCGTCGACCTCGACGAGGACGCGCGCGTGGACCTCCTCGCGGACTACCAGCGGCACTACCCGCGGGCCGCGGCAATGCTCGGGAAGGCAGCGCTCGGCGAGGCCTTCACGTCGGATCCGCACGATCTCCGCGTCCTCGCGCAGGACCTCCGCGCGCTGCGCCTCGAGCCGAGCGAGGCATCGACGGATGTCGCCGGCACGCGTTAGCGTCGCTGCATGATCGACGCCGATTCGCCCGCCGACGCCGCCGCCCCCGACGACGACAGCGGAGCGACGCTTCGCGTGGTCACCGCCTCGTCGGTGCCGTTCGCCGACGTCGAGGCCGTGTTCGGCACGCGCGGCGATCCGGCGACCTGCTGGTGCCAGTGGTACAAGCTCAGGGGCGCCGAGTGGGAGTCCGCGACCCGCGAGGAGCTCCGGGAGCGGCTGCACGAGCAGCTCGCCGCGCCCGGCACCGGCCCGGGGATCATCGCCTACGACGGCGAGACACCGGTCGGCTGGTGCGCCGTCGAACCGCGCAGCGGCCTCGAGCGACTCCGGCACAGCCCGGTCGCCTCGGCCTCGCCCGACGCCGACTTCGACGACGCCACCATCTGGGCGGTCACGTGCTTCGTGGTCCCTCGCGCGTTCCGCCGTCGGGGCGTCGGCCGCGCGCTCGCGGCCGCAGCCGTGGAGGCCGCGCGCGAGCACGGCGCGACCATGCTCGAGGCGTACGCGGTCGACCCCGCAGCGCGCACCAAGCCGCCCGCTGCCGACCTCTTCCCCGGCACCGTCTCGATGTTCGAGGCCGCCGGGTTCAGCGAGGTGGCGCGACCGAAGCCGCACCGGGTGGTCATGCAGCACCCGCTCCGCGACTGAGCACCCCACCCGGTCGCGCGCCGGTCGCGCGCGGCGTCAGCGCGCTCGGTGCGCGTGCCAGGCCCTCGCCGCCTTCCGCAGGGTCGCGACCACCTCGGGCAGCTCGGCGAGATGCGCGGCGGCGCGGGCGTCGGCGTCGTCTGCGAGCCGGTGCAGCACCTCGGCGGGCTCCCCGGCGTGCGCCGCGTGCGAGGCCGCGCGCCGCACGTGCTCCGCGAAGAGCAGTTCGTCGCGGTGGTCGCCGAGCACGTCGTGGATGTCGTCGCCCGCGTCCGCGAGATCCGCGGCGCGCGCGCCGAACAGTTCCACCGGCGGCTCGGAGACCGCTTCGGCCGCGTAGCGGAGGCGACGGCTCGCCTTGCGGAGGTCGTGCAGCTCGTCGAGCGTCGGGTCCTCCGGGAGTCGCCGGGCGCGTTTCGCGGCCCGTCTCGCCTCCCGGTCGAGCAGCTTCGCGAGTTCGACGACCGCCTCGCGTCCCGCCCGCTCGACGAACGGCGGGGCGGCGAGCACCCCGTCGAGCTCCTCGATGCGCCGGGGCGCCCGAGGCAGCTCCTGGCGCTCGACGAACCTCGCGTGCGCGCGATCGTGCGCGGCCCGCTCATCGTCGACCAGGATGGCGCGCACGCGCTCCCGTTCCGCGTCGGACGCGAACCGCCCAGCCTCCTCGGCGTCGGCGAGAGCCGCCTCTGCGACCTGCACGCGCACCTCGAGGTCGCGCACCGTCCCGAGCTCGTGACCGAGTTCGCGGAGCCGCCGTCGCAGCTCGGTCACGACGGCGTCGTCGAGCACGGCGCCGTACGCCGCGAGCACGCTGCGCAGACGGCGCACGTGCGTGCGGAGTTGGTGCAGCGCGTCGGGCTCGTCGGCGAGCGCACGGGGCAGGAACTCGTGGAACCGGTCGCGGACGGCGATGAGCGCGACGACGACGGCCGCACCGGCATCGGCGTCGACGCGGAGCTCCGCCCGCGCAGGCCCGCCCCGTGCTGGCTCCACCCGACCATCGTCCGCGCCCCGCGGTGACGCGTCAACCACGCGAGGCACTTCCGGCGGCACCGCCGCTCGCGCGAGGATGGCACCGTGCAGGGACTGCCCATCGAGAGCCCGCCGCTGCCCGGCCGCACCGTCGTCGAGCAGCGCTGGCGCGACCTCGTCTTCCTGCACTGGCGCACCGAACCCGAGCGCGTCGCGCCATACCTGCCCGCGGGGACCCGGCCCGATGTGATCGACGGCGCGACGTGGGTGGGCCTCATCCCGTTCGTGCTCGCCGACACGCGCTTCCCGCCGCTGCCGACGATGCACCGACTCGGGACCTTCGTCGAGGTGAATGTGCGCCTCTACTCGGTGGACCGCGACGGCCGGCGCGGCGTGGTCTTCCGGACGCTGGAGGCGGGCCGGCTGCTCCCGGTCATCGCGGCGCGACTCGCGTTCGGGCTCCCGTACCACTGGGCGAGTTCACGCGTCGTGCATCGGATCGACGCCTCCGGCCAGGAGCTCGACTTCCGGAGCCGCCGACGCGGGCCCGGCGGCCCCTCGACGCGCATCCGCGCGCGGCTCGGCGAGCCCATGGCCGCCGACGCGCCCGATGCGGCGCTCGCGCGCTTCCTCACCGCGCGGTGGGGCTTCCACGAGCACCATCTCGGTCGGACCGTCTGGGCGCGGAATGCGCACGAACCGTGGCCCCTCTCGCGAGCCGAGCTCCTCGAACTCGACGACGGACTCCTCGCGGCATCCGGCTTCGACGACCTCGCCGAACGCCCGCCCGACTCGGTGCTCGCCTCGACCGGCGTGGCGACGGCGTTCAGCCGACCGCGGGCGATCGAGGCGCCGGCGTGGCGCCTCCAGCCGATCACGCGCCGTCGACCCGCACCCGCTTGATCCGCGCGGTGTGCCCGCGCACGATCTCGACATCGGCCCTGCGCACGCCGAAGTGCGCGGCGAGCGCCGCCACGACGCCCGCGTTGGCGGCTCCGTCGACGGCGCGCTCGCGCACGTGCACGGTGACGGATGCCACGGGGTCGTCCGGCGTCGGCACGACGAGCGGACCCCGACGGCTGCCCGGCTTCACGCGCACGGTCAGCTCCATCGCGCTCGCGTTCGTCGGGACATCCGCTCGGCAGGTCGTCGGGCGGGCCTAGGCTCGCTGGCGCTTCTCGCGCACGCGCATGTTCGTCACGATGGGCGTGCCGACGAAGCCGTAGATCTCGCGCAGGCGCCGCTGGATGAACCGGCGGTAGCCGGGGTCGAGGAACCCCGTCGTGAACAGCACGAACGTCGGCGGACGCGTCGATGCCTGGGTGCCGAACAGGATGCGCGGCTGCTTGCCGCCCCGCAGCGGGTGCGGGTGCGCCTGGACGAGCTCGGTGAGGAACGCGTTGAACTTGCCGGTGGGGATGCGGGTGTCCCACGACTCGAGCGCGGTCTCAAGGGCGGGCACGAGCTTCTCGAGGTGACGACCGGTCTTCGCCGAGATGTTCACGCGCGGCGCCCACTGCACGTGGTGCAGGTCCTGCTCGATCTCGCGCTCGAGGTAGCGACGTCGATCGTCGTCCAGCAGGTCCCACTTGTTGTACGCGAGCACGAGTGCGCGACCCGACTCGAGCACGAGGTCGATGATGCGGACGTCCTGCTCGGAGATCGGCTGCGAGACGTCCAGCAGCACGACCGCGACCTCGGCCTTCTCGAGCGCGGCCTGCGTGCGCAGCGACGCGTAGAAGTCGGCACCCTGCTGCAGGTGCACCCGGCGTCGGATGCCCGCGGTGTCGACGAAGCGCCACACCTTGCCGCCGAGCTCGATCTGCTCGTCGACCGGGTCGCGCGTGGTCCCCGCGAGGTCGTTCACGACGACGCGCTCCTCGCGGGCGGCCTTGTTCAGGAGGCTGGACTTGCCGACGTTCGGGCGGCCGAGGATCGCGACCCGGCGGGGACCGCCGAACTCGTCCTTCGCGACGGCCGAGACCTGCGGGAGGACCTTGAAGACCTCCTCGAGCATGTCGGCCACGCCGCGGCCGTGCAGCGCGGAGACCGGATAGGGCTCGCCGAGGCCGAGGTTCCACAGCGCGGCGGCCTCGGGCTCCTGACGGGCGTCGTCGACCTTGTTCGCGACGAGGAAGACGGGCTTCTTCGTCTTGCGGAGGAGTCGCACGACGTGCTCGTCGGTCGCGGTCGCGCCCACTGTGGCGTCCACCACGAACAGCACCACGTCGGAGAGGTCGATCGCGACCTCGGCCTGCGCGGCGACGGACGCGTCGATGCCCTTCGCGTCGGGCTCCCAGCCGCCCGTGTCGACGAGCGTGAAGCGACGGTCGAGCCACTCGCCCTTGTACGACACGCGGTCGCGGGTCACGCCCGGCGTGTCCTCGACGACGGCCTCGCGGCGGCCGAGGATGCGGTTCACGAGCGCCGACTTGCCCACGTTCGGGCGGCCGACGATGGCGATGACCGGCAGCGCCGGGAGGTAGCGGATGCCCTCCACGCCTTCGTCGGAGTGCTCGAGCAGGTCGAGGTCCTCGTCCTCCAGGTCGTAGTCGTCGAGCCCGGACCGGAGTGCGGCCGCGCGCTGCTCGGCGAGTTCGTCGTCGACGCCCGCGAGGCGCTCGGCGAGGTCGTCCTCGGGGGCGTCGAACTCGTCGTTGCGATCGGTCATTCCAACTCCTGGGTGTCTCGGGGTCGCGCGCGAGCGCACAACCTGTCTATTCAACCAGTTCGAACCTGAGCATCCCGGATGACGTCGAGCATCGCCTCCACGGTCTGGTCGAAGTCGAGGTCGGTCGAATCGACGGTGACGACGCCGTCCGCGGCGTTCATGAAGTCGACGACCTTCGAGTCCGCCGCGTCGCGCGCGCGCAACTGCTGGCCGGTCGTCGCGGCCGAGTGGCCGACGAGTTCAGCGGATCGGCGCGCCATCCGCACCTCTTCCGACGCGGTGAGCAGGATGCGCGCGGGCGCGTCGGGCGCGACGACGGTCGTGATGTCCCGTCCCTCGACGACGATCCCGCCGCGTCGCTCGCCGGCCATGATCGCCCGGAACAGCTCGATCAGGTGGGCCCGCACTTCGGGGACCCTGGCGACCTGGCTCACGACGCCCGAGATCCCGGGTTCGCGGATCGCCTGCGTGACGTCGGTCGAGCCGACGTGCACGGTGTAGCCGGTCGGGTCGGTGCCGATGCGGTAGTCGAAGGAGTCGAGGCACGAGACGACGGATGCCGCGTCGGCCGTGTCGACGCCGCATGCGGCCGCGTGCCACGCGAGCGCCCGGTAGGCGGCGCCGGTGTCGAGGAAGCCCCAGCCGAGGCGACGGGCGACCTCCTTGGAGACGCTCGACTTGCCGCTGCCGGCGGGGCCGTCGACGGCGACGACGACGGGGTGGACGGGATCGTGCTGCATGGTCATCCTGCGATCCGCCAGCCGCGTTCGGCCAGCTCGGTGGTCAGTCGGCCGGCCGCCTCGGGCACGACCTGCACCTCGGCGAGGCCGACCTGGCGGCCCGGCGAGTGCTCGAGGCGGAGGTCTTCGAGGTTCACGCCGATCTCGCCGATCTCCGCGAGGAGACGTGCGAGCTGCCCGGGCCGGTCGTCGATCATCACGACGATCGTCGTGAAGCGCTTGTCGGTGCCGTGCTTGCCCGGCAGGCGCGCGACGCCGGTGTTGCCGCCCGTGAGCTCCTCGGCGACGCGGCGACGGGCGCCGGGCGCGGCGGGGTCGGCGAGCGCGTCGATGAAGCGGTCGAGGTCCTCGCGGTACGCGAGGAGGATGTCGCGCACCGGCGATGCGTTCGCGCCGAGGATCTGCACCCACAGGTCGGGGTCGCTCGCGGCGACCCGCGTCACGTCGCGCACGCCCTGGCCGGCGAGTCCCAGCGCCGCGTTCGGGGCGTCGAGGAACCTCCGCGCCATGATGCTCGAGACGACCTGCGGCACGTGCGAGATGAGCGCCACGCCGGCGTCGTGCTCCTCGGGCGTCATCTCGACGAGCGTCGCCCCGAGGTCGAGGATGAGGTCGTCGATCGCACTCGCGCGGCGGTAGCTGATCTCGTCGTGCGCGGCGACCACCCACGGGCGGCCCGCGAACAGGTCCGCGCGCGCGGCCAGCGGTCCCCCGCGTTCGCGCCCCGCGAGCGGGTGCGAGCCGATGTAGCGCGACACGTCGGCGCCTGCGGCTTCGAGCTCGGCCAGGATGCCGGCCTTCACGCTCGCGACATCCGTCACGATCGCCCCCGGGAACGCGGCGAGTTCCGACGCGACGACGGATGCCGTGACATCCGGCGGCACCGCCACCACGATGAGCTGCGGCGCGTCGTCGGGCTCTGCGGGGCGCCCGGCGCCGAGGTCGACGGCGATCGCGACGTGCGTCGGCGACGCGTCGGCGAGGATGACGTCGATGCCGCGCGTGCGGAGCCCGAGCGCCACGCTCGTGCCGAGCAGGCCGGCACCGACGACGCGCACCGGTCCGATGAGCCGTGACTCGACCACCTACCCGTTCCCCTTCCGCTCGACGTCCGCCGCGCGCACGATGGTGAGCAGCTGGCCGAGTTCGACTCTAGTCAACTCGCGCACCGCGCCCGACTTCAGCGTGCCGAGGTGCAGCGGGCCGAACTGCCGGCGCACGAGCTCCACCACCGGGTGCCCGACGGCCTCGAGCATCCGGCGGACGATCCGGTTCCGGCCGGAGTGCAGCGTCACCTCGACCATCGTGTGCCGCTGGTCGCCCTGCGCCTGCAGGATCTTCGCGCGGTCGGCGCGGATCGGGCCGTCCTCGAGGTCGACGCCGCGCTTCAACCGCTGCAGCGTCTGCGGGGTCATCCGACCGGCCACCTTCGCGATGTACGTCTTCTCGACGCCGAACGACGGGTGCGCGAGCACGTGCGCGAGCTCGCCGTCGTTCGTGAGCAGCAGCAGCCCGCTGGTGTCACCGTCGAGGCGGCCGACGTTGAACACGCGCACGTCGAGCGGGTCGGTGAAGCGTCGCAGGTCGGGCCGCCCCTGCTCGTCGCGCATCGTCGAGACGACGCCGCGCGGCTTGTTGAGCATGAAGTACCGCTTCTCCTGGTCGAGCTGCACCGCGACGCCGTCGACCGCGACCTCGTCGGCGAGCGGGTCGATGCGCGTCCCGAGCTCGGTCACCACCCGACCGTTCACCTCGATGCGACCCTCGACGATCAGGTTCTCCACGACGCGACGGCTCGCGACGCCCGCCGCGGCGAGCGCCTTCTGCAACCGCACCCCCTCGGATGCGGCATCCCGGTCTCCCGGGCGATCAGACGAGGTCACGTTCGAATCCCTCCTGGCCGCCGTCGAGCAGCGGCGAGATCGGCGGCAGGTCGTCGAGCGACGCGATGCCGAGGTTCGTGAGCAGCAGCTCCGTCGTGCCGTACAGGATCGCGCCCGTCTCCTCGTCCGTGTCGACCTCGGTGATGAGGCCGCGGCCGTACAGCGTGCGGACGACCGAGTCGACGTTCACGGCGCGGATCGACGCGATCGACGAGCGCGAGATCGGCTGCTTGTAGGCGATGACCGCGAGCGTCTCGAGCGCGGCCTGCGACAGCTTCGTCGAGGTCTGCGCGAGCACCGCGTTCGTGATGAGCGCGTCGTACTCGGTGCGCGCGTAGAAACGCCAGCCGCCGCCCACCTCGCGGAGTTCGAAGGCGCGGCGGATGCCTCCGGCCGCCGCCTGCTCCCCCGCGTCCGTTCTCGGCTCGCCCGACGGAGCGCCGCCGTCGTAGTCAGCGACGAGGCGCGCGATCGACGCCTTCACCTCGGCGATCGGGCGTGCGACGGCCGCGGCGAGGTGCACGAGTCCCTGCGGTTCGTCGGCGATGAACAGCAGCGCCTCGATCGCGCGGTCGAGGTCGAGGCGTGGCTGGCCGGGCACGTCGAGCGGGGTCGAGACCGAGACCTCGGGGCGCCCGTCGGGCGGCGTGGCGGCCACCGTCGGCGCCGCGTCATCCGTCGGCATGGCATCGTCCGTCGGCATGGCGCCGTCCGTCTCACTCGTCATAGTCGGCTCCCAGGCTGTCCAGTCGGTCGTCGGACCAGTTCTCGTTCGCGGCCCATCGCAGGGTCAGCTCTCCGAGCGGTTCGAGCTGCTCGAAGCCGATCGCGTCGTGCCGGTAGAGCTCGAGGACCGCGAGGAAGCGCGCCACGACCACGCCCGGCCGGTCGACGCCCGCGATGAGTCGGCGGAACGAGATCGGATCCCCGCGGCGGAGCACCGCGACGACGTGCGCGGCCTGCTCGCGGATCGACACGAGCGGCGCGTGCAGGTGGTCGAGTCCCACGGTCGGCAGTTCGCGCGGGGTGAGCGCGAGCGTGGCCAGGGCTGCGAAGTCGGCGGGCCCGAGCGTCCAGCGGAGCTCGGGCGTGCGCTGCCGGAAGCGCTCCTCGAGCTTGACCGTGCGCGCGTGCCGCAGCGACTCGACCTCGATCCGGCCGCCGAACCAGCGCGCCGCCTCCTTGAACGCCCGATACTGCAGCAGCCGCGCGAACAGCAGGTCGCGCGCCTCCAGCAGCGCGACGTCCTCCGCGTCGACGAGTTCGCCCTGCGGGAGGAGCCCAGCGACCTTGAGGTCGAGCAACGTCGCCGCGACGACCAGGAACTCGCTCGCGCGGTCCAGGTCTTCGTCGGTCTCGATCCCGCGGAGGTACGCGATGAACTCGTCGGTGACCGCCGACAGCGACACCTCGGTGATGTCGAGCTCGTGCTTGGCGATGAGCGAGAGCAGCAGGTCGAACGGGCCCTCGAAGTTGGACAGGGCGACCCGGAACTCCGGCTCGGCCCCTGGCCCGGTGGCGTCGGGCGTGCGGGGCGCATCGCCCGTCTCGCCCGCCGGGGTGCTCGGCTCCGCCGCCCTGGGCTCAGGCGACCGCGCCACGGTCGACCAGCTCCCTCGCGAGCTGACGGTACGCCCGCGAGGCGGGATGCTCGGGCGCGAACTCGGTGATCGGCGTCGCGGCGACCGTGGCATCCGGGAACTTCACGGTGCGCGTGATCACGGTCTCGAGCACCTTCTCGTCGAAGGCGTCGACGACGCGCTCGAGCACCTCGCGCGAGTGCAGCGTCCGGGCGTCGTACATGGTCGCGAGGATCCCGTCGAGCGTGATGGCGGGGTTCAGCCGGTCGCGCACCTTGTCGATCGTCTCGATGAGCAGCGCGACCCCGCGCAGCGCGAAGTACTCGCACTCGAGCGGGATGACCACGCCGTGGCTCGCCGTGAGGGCGTTCACCGTGAGCAGGCCGAGCGAGGGCTGGCAATCGATCAGGATGACGTCGTAGTCGGCCGACACCTTGCGAAGCACGCCCGCGAGGATCTGCTCGCGGGCGACCTCGGTCACGAGGTGCACCTCGGCCGCGGAGAGGTCGATGTTCGCCGGGATCACGTCGAGCCCCTCGACGCCGGTGCGCTGGATCGCGTCGACCGGCGCCACGTTGCGGCTCAGCAGCAGGTCGTAGATCGTCGGGACGTCGTGCGTCGGCACCCCGAGCCCCGCCGAGAGCGCACCCTGCGGGTCGAAGTCGACCGCGAGCACGCGGCGGCCGTAGTCGGCGAGGGCTGCGCCGAGGTTGATCGTCGTCGTGGTCTTGCCGACGCCGCCCTTCTGGTTGCAGAGCGCGATGATCCTGGCCGGTCCGTGCGATCGGAGCGGCGCGGGTTCCGGGAACTCGCGAGCGGGGCGGCCGGTGGGACCCAGGTCCGACGACTCCAGCGTGGCGGTGCCGTCCGCCGGGTCGTGTTCGTAGGTCACGGTGCGGCTCTCTCTCCCCGTCGATTCCGGAATGCTTGGTCGATTCTAACGAGCACGGGGGTGGGCGACCGTGTACATCTCCCGGAGTGTATCGGCCGTGACCAGCGTGTAGATCTGGGTCGTGGACACGGAGGCGTGCCCGAGGAGCTCCTGGACGACGCGCACGTCGGCGCCGCCCGCGAGCAGGTGGGTCGCGAACGAGTGGCGCAGCGTGTGCGGCGAGACGGATGCCCCGACCCCGGCCCGCTCCGCGGCATCCTGCAGCACCTGCCAGACGGCCTGGCGCGACATCCGCCGGCCGCGGACGCCGAGGAACAGCGCGGGCGTCGCACTCCCCCGCGCCGAGAGCACGGGGCGGGACCGCACGAGGTAGGCGTCGAGCGCGGCACGCGCGAAGCTGCCGACGGGCACGATGCGTTCGGTTCCGCCCTTGCCGAAGAGGCGCACGACCTCCTCGTCGACGAGGTCGTCGACGTTGAGCGCGGTCGCCTCTGAGACGCGCGCGCCCGTCGCGTAGAGCATCTCGAGCAGGGCGACGTCCCGCAGTGCGGTGACCTCGTCCCCGACGCGCGCCGCCTCGATGATCGCGGCGACCTCTTCGACCGGGATCGCCTTGGGCAGCCGCATCGGCAGCTTCGGCGGACGGAGGTCCTTCGCGGGGTCGGTCGGCGCGCGCCCCTCCTCGGCGAGGAAGCGGTGCAGGCCGCGCACCGCGGAGAGCACGCGCGCGATCGACGAGACCGCGAGGGCGGGTTCCCGTTCGGAGCCGAGGTAGCGGACGAACGCCGTCAGGTCGGCCTCCGCGGCGGCCTCCGGCCCGGCGATGCCCGCGTGCTCCAGCCAGTCGGCGTAGGTCGCGAGGTCGCGCCGGTACGAGGTCAGGCTGTTGCGCGCGAGTCCTCGCTCCACCGTGAGGTGGCGCAGGTAGTCGTCGACCGCGCGCGAGCTCACCCGGCGGCCGGCCTGCGGTTCGGGTGCGCGGGCCACGGTGCGTCGGCGGGTGCGAGCGTCGCCCAGCCCCGAGACCGCGCGGCCACGGCCGCGAGGACGCCGACGGTGAATGACGGGTTGCCGACGCGACGTGCGAGGACGGCGTCGACGCAGTCGTCGAGTCCGACCCATCGCACCTCCATGTCGGCCTCCTCGTCCTCGCGAGCGTGCGCCTCGGGTGCCGCCGCGAGGCCGCGGGCCAGGAAGATGCGGATGGCCTCGTCGCTGCCGCCCGGCGTCGTGAAGTAGTCCGCGAGCACGGCCCAGTCCGACGCCACGAGGTCGGCCTCCTCGGCCAGTTCGCGCCTGGCCGCCTCGAGCGGCGGTTCGTGCGCGATGTCGAGCAGGCCCGCCGGGATCTCCCAGTCGCGCGCACGGACGGGCTGGCGGTACTGCTTGATGAGCAGGACGCGGTCCTCGTCGTCGAGTGCGAGGATCGCGACCGCACCGGGGTGCGCCACGTACTCGCGGACGATGCGGGTCGCGTCCGGGCCGTACTCGAGCGTGTCGCGCCGCACGTCCCAGATCCGACCCTCGAACACGGTCTCGCGTTCGAGGATCGGCAGGTCGACGTACTCGTCGACGGGCAGGTCGGCGATCGGCTCCACCGGCCCGCCGACCTCGCGCGTCATGTCAGGCGTCCTCGACGTCGTCGAACAGGAGGCTCGCCTGCCGCCGCTCGAGCGCCGCGCCGACGAGGCCGCGGAACAGCGGGTGCGCGTCGTTCGGACGGCTGCGCAGCTCGGGGTGCGCCTGGGTGGCCACGTAGAACGGGTGCACGTCGCGCGGCAGCTCGACGAACTCGACGAGGTGCCGGCTCGGCGACATGCCGGAGAAGACCATGCCCGCCTCGGCGATGCGGTCGCGGTACGCGTTGTTGACCTCGTAGCGGTGACGGTGCCGCTCCGACACCTCGGTCGCTCCGTAGAGCTCGGAGACGATCGACCCCTCGTCGAGCGCCGCCGGGTACAGGCCGAGCCGCATGGTGCCGCCGAGGTCGCCGCCGGCGATGATCTCGACCTGCTCCTCCATGGTCGCGATGACCGGGAACTCGGTGTCGGGGTCGAACTCGCTCGAGGATGCGCCGGGGAGCCCTGCGACGTTACGCGAGTACTCGATGACCATGCACTGCAGGCCGAGGCAGAGGCCGAGGGTCGGGATGCCGTTCTCGCGTGCGAAGTGCAGCGCCCCGAGCTTGCCCTCGATGCCGCGCACGCCGAAGCCGCCGGGCACGCAGATCCCGTCGAGGTGCGACAGCTTCTCCTTCGCCCCCTCGGGGGTGCGGCACTCATCGGAGGGGATCCACTCGATGCTGACCTTGGTGTCGTTCGCGAACCCGCCGGCACGAAGGGCCTCGGTGACCGACAGGTAGGCGTCCGGCAGGTCGATGTACTTGCCGACGAGCCCGATGGTGACTTCGTGCGCCGGGTCGTGGACCACGCGGAGCAGGTCGGCCCATGCCGACCAGTCGACGTCGGCGGCCTTGTCGTCGAGCCCGAGCGCCTCGATGAGGTAGGCGTCGAGGCCCTGCTCGTGCAGCATCGTGGGGATGTCGTAGATGGACGGCACATCGACCGCGTTGACCACGGCGGCCTCGTCGACGTCGCACATGAGCGCGATCTTGCGCTTGTTCGATTCGGTGACGGGCCGGTCGCTGCGCAGCACGAGCGCATCCGGCTGGATGCCGATCGAGCGCAGCGCGGCGACGGAGTGCTGCGTCGGCTTCGTCTTCTGCTCCCCCGAAGCGCCCATGAACGGCACGAGCGAGACGTGCACGAAGAACACGTTCTTGCGGCCGAGCTCGTGACGCACCTGGCGTGCCGACTCGATGAACGGCTGCGACTCGATGTCGCCGACCGTGCCGCCGATCTCGGTGATGATCACGTCGGGCTTCGGCGTCTCGGTCGCCTGGAGGCGCATGCGGCGCTTGATCTCGTCGGTGATGTGCGGGATCACCTGGACGGTGTCGCCGAGGTATTCGCCGCGTCGCTCCTTGGCGATGACGGTCGAGTAGATCTGCCCGGTCGTGACGTTGGCCGCCTGCGACAGGTCGATGTCGAGGAACCGCTCGTAGTGCCCGATGTCGAGGTCGGTCTCGGCTCCGTCGTCGGTCACGAAGACCTCGCCGTGCTGGAACGGGTTCATGGTGCCCGGATCGACGTTGAGGTAGGGGTCGAGCTTCTGCATCACCACCCGCAGTCCCCGCGCCGTGAGCAGGTTGCCGAGGCTTGCCGCCGTCAGGCCCTTGCCCAAAGAAGAAACGACACCACCGGTCACGAAGATGTGCTTGGTCGTGTCGTTCGAATTGTCTGCGCCGCGATCATCCACCACGGGCTTGTAGTCTATCCGACTCGCGGCTGGGAATGGCCCGAACCTTCCCCGAACCGCGACGACGGATGCCTCGACGCCCGTGATCGCAGGAGAACCGCCGGACGATCACGGCCGGAGGACCCCGATCGTCCGGGCGTGTCGCCGGTCAGGCCGCGTCGGCGTCGGCGATCTCGAGGAGCTCGCGCGCATGCGCGAGCCCTGACGCGGAGTCGGCGAGCCCCGAGAGCAGTCGTGCCATCTCCGCCTCGCGCTCGGCGCCGTCGAGCTGTCGCACGCTCGACGCGGTGACGCGACCGTCGGTGCCCTTCACGACGCTGAGGTGGTTCGATGCGAACGCGGCGACCTGCGCGAGGTGCGTGACGACGATGACCTGCGAACGCTCCGCGAGGCGGGCGAGACGGCGGCCGATCTCGATCGCGGCGGCACCGCCGACACCTGCATCGACCTCGTCGAAGACGAACGTCGGCACGGGATCGGCGCCGGCGATGACGACCTCGATCGCGAGCATCACCCGGGAGAGCTCGCCGCCCGATGCGCCCTTGGCGACGGGCCTCGGCTCGGTGCCCGGGTGGGGACGCAGCAGGATCGAGACCTGGTCCCGGCCGTGCGACGTCGGCTCGTCGAGCGGCTCGACCGTCACGGTGAGCTCGGCGTCGGGCATGGCCAGCGCGCCGAGTTCCGCCGTGACCTCGGCGGCGAGACGGGATGCCGCGTCCGCGCGCAGCGCACTGATCCGGGCGGCGAGTTCGTCGACCTCGGCGGCGCGCTGCTCGACGTCTCGCTCCAGCGTCTCGATCCGGTCGTCGTCGCCATCGAGTTCGACGAGGCGCAGCCCGCCGTCGTGTCGGAAGGCGATGGCCTGGTCGAGCGTGCCGTGCCGGCGCGCGAGGGTCGCGAGGATCGCGCGGCGCTCCTGCACCGCCTCGAGCTCGGCCGCGCCATCCGCATCGAGCCCGGCGAGGTACCCCGAGAGCTCGGTCGCGGCGTCCGCAAGGGCGAAGCCGGCGCTCGCGACGGCCTCGGCGATCGGCGCCAGTGCCGGGTCGTGCGCGACCACCCGGTCGACGTGGCGGCGCGCGGACTCGACGAGGGTGATGGCATCCGGCGTGTCGTCGCCGGCGACCTCGGCCGAGATGAGTTCCCGTGCCTGGGCCGCGGCCAGCCGCAGGTCCTCGAGGTTGGTGAGCCGCTCGGCGCGCTCCTGCAGCGCGCCATCCTCGCCGGGCTGGGGGTCGGCGGTCTCGAGCTCGTCGAGCGCGAGCCGGAGCTCCTCCGCCTCACGGAGCCGCTCGTCGTGGTGCTCGCGGAGCGAACGGAGCTCATCGGCCCCGGTACGCCAGTCGCGATAGGCGTCGCGGTACGCGGCCTGCGCGTCGGCGAGCTCGGGCCCGCCGAACCGATCGAGCGCCTCCCGCTGCGCGGTCGCCGAACGGAGTCGTTGCTGGTCGGCCTGGCCGTGGACGACGACGAGGTGGTCCGCCAATTCGGCGAGCACGCCGACCGGGGCGCTCCGCCCGCCGACGATCGCGCGACTGCGGCCCTCTGCGGACACCGAGCGGCCGAGCAGCAGTTCGCCGGCGTCGATCTCGCCGCCCGCGTCGGCGACGCGCTCCGCGACGGGCTCGGGGTCGGCGAGCAACCAGCGGCCCTCGACCCACGCCTGCTTCGCGCCCGAGCGGACCGTGCCCGCGTCGGAGCGCGCGCCGAGCAGGAGTCCGAGCGCAGTGACGACCATGGTCTTGCCCGCGCCGGTCTCGCCGGTGACCGCCGTGAAGCCGGGGCCGAGCGGCAGCGTGGCCTCGGCGATCACGCCGAGGTCGCGGATTGCGAGTTCCTCAATCACCGGCGACCGGCCCCCTCCATCCCGTGACGGGCAGCTGGAACTTGTTCACGAGCCGATCGGTGAACGGCGCCTGGTGCAGTCGTGCGAGCCGCACGGGCACCGCGGATCGGCGGACGACGACGCGCGCACCGGGCGGCAGCTCGAACATCCGGCGGCCGTCGCACCAGATCACCGCCGCGGCCTCGGCCCGTTGGAGCACCTCGACGGCGAGCGACGAATCCGGGCCGACGACGAGCGGACGCGCGAACAACGCGTGGGCGCTCAGCGGCACGAGCAGCAGCGCCTCGACCGCCGGCCACACGACCGGACCTCCGGCCGAGAAGGAATAGGCCGTCGATCCGGTCGGGGTCGACATCACGACACCATCGCACCCGAACGACGAGAGCGGTCGACGGTCGACCTCGATCACCACCTCGAGCATGCGCTCGCGTTCGGCCTTCTCGATGGTCGCCTCGTTCAGCGCCCAGCCCTCGTACACGACTTCTTCGCCGACCTTCGCGCGCACCGAGAGCGTCATGCGCTCCTCGACCGTGTAGTCGCGCGCGAGCGCGCGGCCGACGGTGTAGCCGAGGTCGTCGCGTTCGCTCTCGGCGAGGAAGCCGACGTGGCCGAGGTTGACCCCGAGCAGCGGGACCGGGTGCTCGCGGGTGAGTTCAGCAGCCCTGAGGATCGTGCCGTCGCCGCCGAGGACGATGACGAGCTCGATGTGCTTCGGCGAGACCTCCTCGAACCGCTTGACCACGCCCTCGAGTTCGGGCAGCGCCGTCATGACGTCGTGCCACTGCTCCGCAGCGACGACCGGCACCGCTCCGGCTGCGGCCAACTGCCCGCACACGTCTGCGGTCGCTTCGAGGGCCGACGACCGACCGGTGTGGGAGACCACGAGGAAGTACCGCGCATCGCTCACGCCGTGACGCCTCCCGTCGCTGCTCGGACCTGACTGGTCCATTCTGACGGATCGGCACCCCGCGTCGGACTGAGCAGGACCACGACCTCGCGATTGCCGTGCGTTCCGGCGATCGGGGAGGACAGGACGCCCGCCGTGCGCAGCCCGAGGTCGTGTGCCGCCCACAGCACGTTCATGACCGCGTCGCCGCGGGCTGCAGGATCGCGTACGACACCCTCGCGCGTGCCGCTGCGCCCCACCTCGAACTGCGGCTTGACGAGCAGCACGAACTCCGCGTCGGACGCCGCCGTCGCATGCAGCGCGGGAAGCACGGTCGTGAGCGAGATGAACGACAGGTCGGCCGTCACCAGCGAGGGCCGCTCGTCGACACCGGTCAGGCGCGCGAGCGTCGCCGCGTCGAGGTGGCGCACGTTGCATCCCTCCACCGGCACCAGGCCGGGGAGGCCGTGCAGTTCCGGCGCGAGCTGGCCGTGCCCGACATCGACCGCGAGCACCGTCGCGGCGCCCCGCTCGAGCAGCACCTGCGTGAACCCGCCCGTGGAGGCCCCCGCGTCGAGGACGACCCGACCCCCGGGGTCCACGCCGAAGGCGTCGAGTGCGGCGATGAGCTTGTGCGCGGCACGGCTGACGTAGTGGTCCGCGGCGGCCACCTCGATGACGGCGTCGGCCGCGACGCGGTGCGCGGACTTCGTGACCGGCTGCCCGTCGACGCGCACCGCGCCGTCGGCGATCAGGGTGGCCGCGTGCGTTCGCGAGCGCGCGAGTCCTCGCGCCGCGAGCGCCGCGTCGAGTCGCTGCGTCGACACCGATCAGCTCGTGGAACGGGCGGGGTCGGATCGCTCGAGCTCGCGCCGGAGCTGCTCCGCCATCGCGTCGAACCCGGCCGCGCGCTCCTCCAGCGGCGACGCCTCGATCGACGAGAGCGCATCGGCGGCCGCGACCGCGAGGTCCTCCGGCGCCTCCACCGGGTCGTCAGGGTCGAAGTCTCCTGTGCTCACGACGTCCACGCTACCGGGTGCCACCGTCGACGAGGCCGGCCCCACGCGCACAGCGCGCACCACGGGCCCGGCGATCGCCCCGGTCAGCGGTAGAGCCGCTCCGGAACGTCGAGTGCATGGATCGCCGTCCCGCTCTCCCAGATCGCCGCGCACGCGGCGCGCAGGAGGTCGAGCGGGTCGTCGCCATCGCGCTCGATCACGACGCGCCGCCCGTCGACCCGCACCTCCGCCCCGCGGACGCGCACGCCGCCACGGCGGCGTTCGACCTCCGGGTAGGGCTCGTGGAGCTGGCGGAGATCGGCGACGATGTAGTCCGGCCTGCTCGCGGCATCCGCTGCCAGCACCTGCTTCGCACGGTCGATGCCGGTGAGCACGACGAGCGAGGCGATGCCGGCCCGGTTCGCGCCGCGGATGTCGGTGTCGAGACGGTCGCCGATCATGAGCGGGCGCTCCGCGCCGAACCGCTCGCGCGCCTCGTCGAAGATCGGCGTCTCGGGCTTGCCGGCGACCTCCGGGAATCGGCCGGCGGCCGTGTGCACCGCGGACACGAGCGTGCCGTTGCCGGGTGCGATGCCGCGCTCGACCGGGATCGTCCAGTCCATGTTCGTCGCGATCCAGGGGATGCCGCCGGGCTCTCCGGGGCCACCGTGCGCGTTCAACGCGAACGCGGCCTCGGCGAGTTGGCGCCAGCCGACGTCCGGGTGGAAGCCCTGCATGACCGCATCGGGCGCGTCGTCCGCGGAGCGCGTCACGCGGTAGCCGCCGCGTTCGAGTTCCGTGATGATGCCGTCCCCGCCCACGACGAGCACGAGCGCACCCGGGGCGACGGATGCCGCGAGCAGCCGCATCGCCGCCTGCGGCGAGGTCACGACGTCGCGCGCCGCGGGCGAGAGCCCGAGCGAGCCCAGGTGCGCAGCGACCTGCTCGTCGCTGCGCGAGGCGTTGTTGGTGATGTACGCGACCGGGAGCGACTCGGCGACGGCGTTCAGGCTCTCGACCGCGTGCGGGACCGCGTGGGGCCCCGCGTAGACCACGCCGTCGAGGTCGGCGAAGACCGCGTCGACGCCGTCGAGCGGGGTCGACGCGGCGCGCCGTGATGCGAAGAGCGGACTCATCCGCGCTCGGCGTCGGGACCGCCGCCCTGCTCGTCGTCGAGGTCCGCAGTCTCCGCGAGGATCGCGGCCACCTCGGGTTCGATCGCATCGGCCGGATCGGACTCGCCAACGGCATCCGCGTCGGCAGGGGGCTCGGACTCGGCCTCGGCCTCCGTGTCGGCGCCGGCGCCGTCGGTGTCCGCCACGGCGGACTCGTCGCCCTCGGGCCGCGCCTCGTTCGCGTCGATCGCGACCAGCTCCTCTTCGACCTCGAGCTCGAAGACCTCGATGAAGTCGGGACGCGCGCCATCGAGCGCCGCCTCGGCACGCTCGGAGAGCGCGCGCCAGTGCGCGGCATCCGTCGAACGCCCGAGTTCCTCGAGGACCTCCGCATACGCGGCGAAGAGGGCGGGGCTGTACGAGAACGCGCGATCCGGGTCGAGCTGCGGCACCTCGAGCTCCGCGAGCGCCAGGTCGGGCTGGTCGAGATCGAGGCGGGCCCCCGACATCGCGATCGCGAGTGCGGCCTGCACGGCGGCCGGCAGCGTCGAACGGTCGACCGACCTGCCGAGCTCGAGGGCCCGGTCGGGGCGTCCGACGCCGCGCTCGCTGTCCACCATGAGCGCGATCTGGTCGTCGTTGCCCGAGATGCGGCGATAGGTGCGCAGTTCCCGGAGTGCGAGCGCGAAGTCGCCCGTCGCATACGCGGTGATCGCGAGCGTCTCGCGGACGACGGCGACGCGGCCGGCGCGACGCGACGCCGACAGCGCGTGCCGGTGCGCGAGCATCGGGTCGTCCTCGAGTGCCTCGGATGCCGCGACGAGGTGCCGCGCCACCGTCTCCGCGTTCTCCTTGGAGAGGGTCTTCAGCTCCGCGCGAGCAGCCCGGTCGAGATCCTTCGGCGTGATGCGATCGGCGATCGGCGGATCATCGTGCCGTGGGCGAACGGCGAGCTCGGCCGCGCCGTGCACGGCCTGACGCGGGGCACGCTCGCGGTCCGACGAGCGCTGGGCGGGACGGCCTGCGACACGACCGCCGGAGCGATGCTCGCGCGACCCACCGGGCCGATCGGACCGGCGCTCCTCGCGGCCGGAACGATCGTCGCGGGAGCCGTATCGGCGATCACCGGCGTCGCGTGGCCGGTATCCCCGCTCCCCTCCGCGATCATCGCGGGAACCGGCGGAACGCGGGCCCCCACGGTGATCCGACGCACCGTACGAACGCTGACCGCCACGGTCATCCCGCGAACCGTACTTCCGCTCCCCGCCACGGTCGTCCCGGGAACCATACTTCCGCTCCCCGCCACGGTCATCCCGCGAACCATACTTCCGCTCCCCGCCACGGTCATCCCGCGAACCGTACTTCCGCTCCCCGCCACGGCCGTCACGGGAACCGTACGAACGCTGACCG
>NZ_WKJD01000003.1 GCF_009674665.1 Agromyces kandeliae | reverse complement strand
GCCGAACTCGGTCGCGCCGTTCGCGACCAGGCCGAGGGTGACGGCGGGGTTGATGTGCGCGCCAGATGCGTAGGCGACGATGACGCCGGCGAAGACCGCGAGGCCCCAGCCGATGTTCACCATGAGGAACCCGCCGTTGTAGCCCTTCGTCTTGGCGAGGGCGACGTTCGCGACGACGCCGCAGCCGAGCAGCACGAGCATGGCGGTACCGACGAGTTCCGAGAGGAACAGCACTCCGAGATTGTCCACGTTGACCTTTCTGGGTAGGACCGGGCGGCCCGGGGGCGGGCTGCCGATGCGGGCCGCGTCTGGGCGGCCCGGATGAAACGTACCCGCGGAATCGGCCGGTCAGCCGCGGTTCCGCGTGCACATCCGTGCAGATTTCAGTGCGCGGCGAGCTCCTCGAGGACCACGCCGTGACGCTCGGCGAGCACCGCGCGCGCGAGTCGCACCTCGGCGGCCCTGGCCTGGGCGTCCCAGCCGAGGACGTCGCCCACGACGGCGGACAGCTCGTCGAGCAGCGGTGCGGTCACGGCACCCGTGAACGCGAGGCTCGTGCGGCGGAGCAGGACGTCCGCGAGGTGGACGACGCGCTCGTTCGCGGCGAGCCAGGCGACCTCCTCGCGCGAGTATGCCGGCGCGTCCGCGAGCGGCGTCTCGGCGGCGTCCTCGATCGCCTCGATGACCTGCGCGGCGCGCGTGCCGTAGCGCTCGAGCAGCTGCTCGGCCCGCTCGCGGCCCACGCCGTCGCCGTGGCCGACGACCCACACCAGCCGCGCGGCATCCGTCGTCGGGTATCCGACACCACCGCCGATCGGCATGCCCTTCGTGGACCGGACCCGGTCACGGCCGACGAGGCCGAGGACCTCGTCGGCGAGGTGCTCCGCGAGCGCGCGGAACGTGGTCCACTTGCCGCCGACGAGGCTGAGCAGCGTCGTGCCGGGGCGTTCGGCGACCTCCGCCCGCTCGATGCGGTAGTCGCGGCTGACGAAGCCGGGCTGGGTGTCGTCGTGCCGGGGCAGCGGCCGCACGCCGGAGAAGCGGAAGACGATCTGCGAGCGGTCGACCCGGATGCCTGGGAAAACGTGCGCGACGAGGTCGAAGAAGTAGTCGACCTCCTCTTCCGTGCAGACCGCGGGCGTGCGCATGTCGTGCTCGAGGTCGGTCGTGCCGACCATCACGCGACCCTTGAGCGGGTAGATCAGCACGATACGGCCGTCCTCGTGCTCGAAGAAGATCTCGCGTCCGCCGGTGGCGGCGAGGAGCTCCGCGTTGTCGAGCACGATGTGCGACCCCTTGGTGCCGCCCATGAAGCGGGTGTCGCGACCGAGCTGCGCGTTGGTGAGATCGGTCCAGGGTCCCGACGTGTTGACCACGACGTCGGCGGCGAGGTCGAACTCCTCCCCGGTCACGCCGTCCCTGACGCGGACGCCGTCGGCGCCGAGGCCCACGGCCTCGAGGTAGTTCGCCGCTCGCGCGTGCGCCCCAGCCGCGAGGCCGTCGTGCAGCACGTCGAGTGCCAACCGCTCGGGATCGTGCATGCTCGCGTCGTAGTAGGTCGCCGTGTACTTCAGGTCGGGATTCAGTGCGGGGAGTTCGGCGCGCGAGCGCTTCGCGCCGAGGAACCGGTGCCGTGGCACCGACCCGCCGTCGCGCGAGAACGCGTCGTAGATCGTGAGGCCCGCCTTGATGAGCGCCGCGCCGCGCTCGGTCGGCTTGCCCTGCCGGTGCGTCAGGAAGCGGAGCGGGGCGGAGAGGATGCCGGAGAACGTCGAGAAGATCGGCACGGTCGTCTGCAGCGGCTTGACGTAGTGGGGTGCGACCCGGATGAGGCCGTTGCGCTCCTGCACGGACTCCTGAACGAGGCGGAACTCGCCGTTCTCGAGGTAGCGGATGCCGCCGTGGATCATGTGGCTCGAGGCGGCGGAGGCGCCCGAGACGAAGTCGTCGCGCTCGACGAGCACGACGTCGACGCCCTGCAGCGCGAGGTCGCGGAACGTGGCGATTCCGTTGATGCCGCCGCCGATGATCACGACCTCGGCGGAAGGTCGGGCGCGCAGTGCGGAGATCTCGGCGCGAGCGCCGGGGGTGGGCGTGGGGCGGTCCGTCGTCGGCGACGTGATGGGCGACATCGCTGTCCTTTCGAGCTGGTCACGCCGGGTTGCGTGGGCTGCCCGGCTGTGGATGAATACATCGTGGGCATGGATGAACATGCTTGCAAGCCGATTGAACAAACGTGCAGGGAGAGATCCATGGTCGTGACGGACGTCGCAGGACCGGCCGCGGGGGGCGAGCTGCCCACCGGGAAGACGCGGGACGCCCTCCGGGCCGCGCACCTGTACTACCTGCAGGACCTCACGATGGACGCCATCGCGAAGGAACTGCACACTTCGCGATCCTCGGTGTCGCGCCTGCTGAGCCACGCCCGAGCGACCGGGCTCGTCGAGATCTCGATCCACTCCCCCCTCGACCTGCCGAGCCGCCTCGAGCAGGAGATCCTGGAGCGCCACGAGGTCTCGGCGCACGTCGTGCCGGTGCCCGACCACGCGAGCGACGTCGACCGGCTCGAGCGCGTCGCGCTCTCGGCTGCACGGATTCTCACCCGGTTCATCGACTCCAACCAGACGATCGGCGTGGCGTGGGGCTCAACGATGAGCGCGATGAGCCGCCACCTCGCCCCCAAGGCGACGCACAACTCCGAGATCGTGCAGCTGAACGGCGCGGGCAACCTCCGCACGACCGGCATCCTGTACGCGTCGGAGCTGCTCCGCCGCTTCGGCGACGCCTTCGGCGCGCGCGTGCAGCAGTTCCCCGTGCCGGCGTTCTTCGACGACCCGGCCACCAAGGAGGCGTTCTGGCGCGAGCGGAGCACGCGGCGACTGCTCGACCTCCAGGCCTCGATGGACGTCGCGATCTTCGGCATCGGCTCGCCCTTCGCCGAGGTGCCGAGCCACGTGTACCAGGGCGGCTACCTCGAGCGAGCCGACTACCAGGCGCTCTCACGCGACGGCGTGGTCGGCGACGTCGCCACCGTGTTCTACCGGGCGGATGGCTCGACGGACGGCATCGCCCTGAACTCGCGCGCCACGGGCCCGGACTTCACGGTGCTCCGACGCGCGCCACGCCGGATCTGCGTGGTCTCCGGACAGGCGAAGCTCCCCGGCCTCACCGGCGCGCTCGAGGCCGGCCTGATCACGGACCTCATCGTCGACGAGGGGACGGCCCGTCGCCTGGTCGAGCGGTCCGTGGACGACCTCGGAAGCGACCGGGCCGACTGAGTCGCACCGCGATGGGATCGAGATCGCGAACCGTGGGTCCGCAGGGTAGGTTTGCCCTCGCGACTGCCTGATCATCGGCGCGCGAGAGGACCGCATGCACGACCCCGACACCCCGGAGACGACCGGCGGCTCGACCCCGGCCCCGGGTCCGGGCCCGGCCCCGTGGGACGGGCTCCCGCCCGTCGGCGCCCCATCCGTGCCCGACGGACCGGTCGAGTTCGTCATGGTCCCGTCCGAACCGCGTGAGCCGCGCGCGCCTCGGCACATGAGCGGGTTCGCCGCCGCCGGCGCCATCGCCGCCGTCGTCGTCGCGTGGGCGATCGGCCACCAGGTCATCGCGACCGCCGTCCACGCCGGGATGTGGCCCGCCTGGGCGGCCGCCGACTCCGCATACGACGAGGCCGCCGACGACTACCGCGAGACGGCCGAACGGGCCGAGAGCGCGATCGACCGCGGCGACGCCCTCGTCGGGATCGCGGTCGGCGACCTCGTCGCCGAAGAGGATCGCGCGAACCTCGAAGCGCGCATCGCCGAGGCGCGAGCGATTCTCGACGACCGGCCGAGGAGCCCGGGAATCGCCGCGATCGGCGACCCCGCCGCGTTCGCGCCCGCATGGGAGCGGTACGCCGACCTCCTGAGCATGATCGACCTCGTCCCCGCCCGCGAGGACGCGGCCGCCCGCTACGACGCCGCGCGCGACGTGGTCGCCGAGGGCAGCCTGGCGATCGCCGACGCCACGGAGGCGCTCATCGCCGGGACCGAGGCGCGCGCCGTCGCCGCACTCGATCAGAACCCGTCGGCGACCGTGGCCTCGCGCGTCGCGGTGGAGGAGGCCGTCGCCGAGCTCCGGCACTCCCCCACGATCTCGTCCGGCGATTCGAGCCGGTTCGCCGACCTCGCCTCCGCGGTCGACGAGCTGCGGGCCTCGCACGCCGCCGAGGTCGCACGACTGGCCGAGTTCCCCCTCCGGGCCGAGATCGAGGCGTTCGCCAGGTCCATCGCCTTCGACGTCCCGTTCGACGTCGCGTGGGCGGACGAGGTGGGCGGCTTCTCGAGCGACGGGTACTACTCGGGCACGGCCGAGTTCTTCGAGGACGTCGACGGCGACGGCTGGGGGCTCATCTCCCTGACCCACAGCATCGAGGAGTCGTGGTTCTCGGACGAGAACGCGAAGGCCGTGGTCGTGCACGAGGTCGGTCACGTGCAGGTGCTGCGCGAGGCGTGCGCGACGATCTTCGACGGACCCGAGTTCGCGGGCGACCACGAGGTCTGGGCGACGGCGTGGGCGATCGGCATGGGCTACGACCTGCCCGGCGCGGGCATCGAGGCGTACGGCCGGCCGAGCGACGCGCAGATCCAGGCATCGACCGCCTGCCGCTGAACCGTGCGAAGCGCCCGCACGCCCCGCGCCTCGCGGGCGGCCTCCGGGAATACCCGGCGCCCCGGGACGTTGACCTAGAATCGAACACGTAACGTGCTCCGGGGTCGGTGCAAGTCCGAACCGGCGGTGAAAGTCCGCGAGCCGCGAGCGCGTGACCATCCGGTCGCGCGCGGACGGTTGATCCGGTGGAATTCCGGTACCGACGGTGAAAGTCCGGATGGGAGGCAGCACGTGTCGGCGACGCCATGCGCGTGGTCGACCGGTCCGGCGATGCCCGGGCGCCCCGGAGCCTGGAAGGCAGGCGACAGGCGATGACCACGGTCACGCGCGCGGCGACCGATGCCGCGACGATGCGTCGGGCGCTGGAGCTCGCGGAGCGCGGTCCGGCGAGGGGCGTGAACCCCCGCGTCGGTTGCGTCATCATCTCCCCCGACGGCGACGTGCTCGCCGAGGGCTGGCACCGCGGCGCGGGCACCGCGCACGCGGAGGTCGACGCGCTCTCGAAGCTGGCCCCGGGCGCCGCGCACGGCGCGACCGCGGTCGTCACGCTCGAGCCGTGCAACCACGTCGGCCGCACGGGCCCGTGCGCCCGAGCACTCGTCGAGGCCGGCGTCGCGCGCGTCGTCTACGCGGTCGACGACCCCGGACCGCACTCCGCCGGCGGCGCCCGAACGCTCTCCGACGCCGGCGTCGAGGTCGTCGGCGGCGTGCTCGCCGACGAGGTCGAGGCGTTCCTGGAGGACTGGCTCTTCGCCGCCCGCGAAGGTCGTCCGCGCGTCACGGTCAAGTGGGCGTCGAGCCTCGACGGCCGGGTGGCCGCCGCGGACGGTACGAGCCGCTGGATCACCGGTCGGGAGGCCCGTGCCGACGTGCACCGCCGCCGGGCGGTCGCGGACGCGATCGCCGTCGGGACGGGTACCGTGCTCGCCGACGATCCGGCGCTCACCGCCCGGGACGACGAGGGAGCGCTCCTGGACGACCAGCCGGTCCCGGTGGTGTTCGGCAGGCGCGCGATCCCTGCCGACGCGGCCGTGCTGCGGCATCCGATCGAGCCCATCACGTTGGCCGGCACCGAGCTCGCCCACGACCTGGAGGAGCTCCAGCGACGCGGCATCCGCTCGCTCTTCGTCGAGGGCGGCCCGACGCTGGCGACCGCGTTCCTCGCGGCGGGCCTCGCGGACGACCTGCTCGTCTACCTCGCACCCGCCGTCATCGGCGGGCCGCGCACCGCGATCGGCGACATCGGCGTCGGCACGATCGCCGAGGCGCATCGCTTCCACATCACCGAACTGGTGCGACTCGGCGACGACATCCTCGTCGTCGCCCGACCCGACACGGCCGCGCACCCCGAGACCACCACCCGAGAGAGGGTCTGACATGTTCACCGGAATCATCGAGGAACTCGGCGAGATCACGCGCGTCGAGCCGGCCGCCGACGTCATGCGCGTGACGGTCCGCGGGCCGAAGGTCGTCGAGGGCGTCCGCCACGGCGACTCGATCGCGGTCTCGGGCGTGTGCCTCACGGTCGTCGACGCGTCCGACGAGACGTTCACCGCCGATGTCATGGCGCAGACGCTCGCGATGTCGACGCTCGACACCGTGGAGGCGGGTCGCCCGGTCAACCTCGAGCGCGCGGCGCTCGTCGGCGACCGGCTCGGCGGGCACATCGTGCAGGGGCACGTCGACGGCACGGCCGAGGTGCTCCAAGTCGTCCCGGGCGATGCCTGGCGCGTGGTGCGCTTCTCCCTGCCCGCGAGCCTCGCCGCGCTCGTCGTCGACAAGGGATCGATCGCCGTCGACGGGGTCTCGCTCACCGTCAGCGGCCTGGGCGACGAGCCCGAGGGATCGTGGTTCGAGGTCTCGCTGATCCCCGAGACCCTCGCGGCGACGACGCTCGGCTCGCTCGCACCGGGTGACCGCGTGAACCTCGAGACCGACGTGCTCGCCCGCCACGTCCAGCGGATGCTGCGCCTGGACGCGCACCGCGCCCTGCCTTCGTCGCTCGCCCAGCCGGGCGGACCGGGCTGGGAGGTCCGCGCGGACGACCCGGCATCCTCGTCGATCGGAGGCGACCGATGAGCCTCGCCACGATTCCCGAGGTGCTGGACGCACTCCGCGCCGGCAAGCCCGTCATCGTCGCCGACGACGAGGCGCGCGAGAACGAGGGCGACGCCATCATGGCCGCCGAGTTCGCGACCCGCGAATGGATCGCGTGGATGGTCCGCAACACCAGCGGCTACCTCTGCGCGCCGATGCCGAACTCGTTCGCCGACCGGCTCGGCCTGCCGCTCATGGTGGAGCGCAACGAGGACGCGCGCGGCACCGCGTACACGGTCTCGGTGGATGCCGCCGACCGCACCTCGACGGGCATCTCGGCGTCCGACCGGGCGCACACGCTGCGCGTGCTCGCCGACCCCGACTCGACGCCCGACACGCTGATCCGCCCCGGGCACATCCTGCCCCTCCGCGCGGTGGACGGCGGCGTCCGGGAGCGTGCGGGCCACACCGAGGCCGCGGTCGACCTGATGCGACTCGCCGGCCTCTCGCCCGTCGGCGTGATCGGCGAACTCGTGGAGGAGGACGGCGAGATGATGCGCCTGCCCGGGCTCATCGAACTGGGCGAGCGCGAGGGCCTGCCGGTGACGACGGTCGCGGCGCTCGTCGACTGGCTCCGCGAGCAGCATGGCGGGCAGGACCTCGCCGCGGGCGAGTCGCCCGTGGTGATCGACGAGTCGGCGCGCGTGCAGTTCGAGGTCGAGACGAACCTGCCCACCATGCACGGGACGTTCCGCGTTCGCGCCTACCGCGACCGCAACACGGGCGCCGACCACCTCGCGATCATCGCGGGCGACCCTGCGGCAGATCCCGCCGGGGCGATCACGCGGGTGCATTCGGAGTGCCTGACCGGTGAGGCGATCGGGTCGTTGAAGTGCGAGTGCGGCCCGCAGCTCGACGCGGCGCTCTCGACGATCGCGGACCGCGGCGGGGTGGTCGTCTACCTCCGCGGCCACGAAGGCCGCGGCATCGGCCTCATCAACAAGCTGCGCGCGTACCGGCTCCAGGAGGGGGGACTCGACACGCTCGACGCGAACGTGGCGCTCGGGCTCCCGATCGACGCACGCGACTACACGGCGGCCAGCGCGATCCTCGACGACCTCGGGATCGAGCGCGTGCGACTGCTCACCAACAACCCCGAGAAGGTGCACCAGCTCGAGGCGCACGGCATCCGGATCGCCGACCGCCTCCCCCTCGTGGTGGGCGTCGGCGCGGTGAACGCCGGCTACCTCGAGACCAAGCGCACCCGCATGGGACACGCCATCGACGACCGGCAGCTGACCGAGGCTGCCGCAGACGAACTGCTGAAGGGACACGCATCATGAGCGGCACCGGATCACCCGAATTCGACGTGGACGGCGAGGGCCTCCGCATCGTGATCGTCGCAGGCAGCTGGCACGACGAGATCAGCGACGGGCTCATCGCGGGCGCGACGCGCACGCTCGAGGCGGCGGGAGCGTCCTACGAGCTGGTCCGCGTGCCGGGCAGCTTCGAGCTCCCGGTGGTGTCGAAGGCGGCACTCGAGGCGGGCGCCGACGCGGTCGTGGCGCTCGGCGTCATCATCCGCGGCGGGACGCCGCACTTCGAGTACGTGTCGTCGGCCGCGACCGACGGCCTGACCCGCGTCGCACTCGACACGGGCAAGCCCGTCGGCTTCGGCGTGCTGACCCTCGACGACGAGCAGCAGGGCCTCGACCGGGCCGGCCTGCCGGGGTCGAAGGAGGACAAGGGCCGCGAGGCCGCAGAGGCGGCGATCGCGACGGCGAACACCCTCCGGGCGCTCCGCGGCTGAGGCGCGCACGGCCGCGCCCGACGGTCAGGCGGTCGTCGTGCGCGCGCGCCGCCGCGCGGCGGCGAGCCATGCGGTGGCCCGTCCCCACGCCCACCATGCGGCGAGGCCGACCGCGAACGACGCGACGATCGCGAGCGGCGGCGACCACTCCTCGATGGGCGGGTACACCTGCCAATGGGTCAGGTAGACGAACATCGAGGCGGATGCGACCGTGCCGAGCGCGCCCGAGAGCACGACGGGGACCGGCAGGCTCGTCGCCCAGATGAGCAGGCCGAGCCCGATGGCCACGATCCCCTCGCGGACCGGATCGCCGAAGAAGCCGGGCACGGTGACGAGCACGATCGCGCTCGTCGCCACGCGGCGCGGAACCGACGTCGACCGGGCGACGAGCCAGCCGAGCGCGATGAGCCATGCGATGGCGGGCAGCGCGTAGCGCATCGGCGAGGCGGGGGTGACCCCGCCGGACACCGCGTAGCGCACGGCGAGCGCGATGCCCAGCACCGTCAGCGCGAACGCGTACGGGAAGCGTCGCTCCAGCCTCGTGACGCCGGGGACGGCGAAGACCGCGGCCAGCCCGACGATCGACCACACGAGGGCCTCGAGGAACCAGAACTGCCACTGCTCGCTCCAGCCGGTCGTCCCTGGCACGAGCCAGTTCGAGAGCAGCACCGTGGCCGGGTCGTACGCACGCGCGATGAGCGCGACCCCGCCGATCCAGAGCACGGCGGGCACGGCGATGAGCGCCGCGCTGCGGAGCAGGCCGCGCACGCGTCGGCGGCGTTCCCGGCGCTCGTCGGCGGCGCCCGCGGATGAGCCGGACAACCGGAACCGGGCGAGGTTGAAGCCGGCCACAGCGAGCAGCAGGTGCGCGCCGCCCTTGAGCTGCACGACGTCGGCGTGCGTCGCGACGATCAGGATGATCGCGACCGCGCGCAGGACGACGGAGGTCTCGAGCCGCGCGATGCGGCGGCGCCCGGCGGTCGGCGCCGCGCCCGTCGCGTGCGACGGACCGGCCGGCGTCGCGCGATCGTCCGGCGGCACGCGGGTGTCGACGGCGGCCGCGGCCTCCACCGACGGCGCCGGCGCGCCGAACGAGCGGATGCTGCGGCTCGGCCAGTCGGCGGGGAGCGCGCCGATCCGCTCCTCCAGGCGCAGCGCGAGTTCGACGTAGTTCAGCGAGTCCCCGTCGAGCGAGGCGAAGCTGTCGTCCTCCGTGGCATCGGGCCGGCCGAGGAGCTCGGCGTACAGGTCGCGGAGCTCGGCGGCCGAGGGGGCCGGTGGTGCGCTGGGAGCGTCGGCCGGCGACGTCGGTGCAACCGGAGCATCCGTCGCCCGCAGCAGTGCCGTGTGCGCGCGCAGCGCGGCGTGGTCGGGCTTGCCGTTCGGGGTGCGCGGGAACTCGGCGATCGCGTGCACGTCGAACGCGTGCGCCGGAAGCCGCGTGGAGTGCTCGACCGCGGCGCGCGCCGTCTCGATGGACCGGTCGTGGCGGACGAACACCGCGAGCCGCTCGTCGATCGCGACCGTGCGAGCCTCGATGCCGTCGGCGGCGAGCATCCGTTCGATCCGGTCGAGGTCGAGGCGCAGGCCGAAGCTCTTCGCGAAGCGGCTGAGCCGCCCGGTGATCTCGACCAGGCCGTCCGCTCGGCGCCGGGCGAGGTCGCCCGTGCGCAGCTCCCCGAGTTCGGGTCCGCGCGCGAGGTCGGCCGACGTCTCGGCGTACCCCATCATGACGTTCGGTCCCGAGTAGACGAGTTCGCCCTCGCCCGGGGCCGCACCGGCGACGCCCTCGTCGATGCGGAGCGACCCGCCCGGGATCGGCACGCCGATCGCGCCGGCGGCCGTCTCGGCGAGCTCGGGCGGCAGGTAGGCCATGCGCGCGGTCGCCTCGGTCTGGCCGTACATGACGTAGAGGTCGAACCCCCGCCGGCGTCCGAGGCGGGCGAGCGCTCGCACCCGGTCGGGCGCGAGCCGGCCGCCGGCCTGCGTGACGTACCGGAGGTCGGGCAGGTCGCGGCTCGCGAAGTCCGTGGTCTCGAGGAGGTCGTAGGTGTAGGGGACGCCCGCGAATGAGGTCGCTCCGAGGGCTGCGAACTCGTCCCAGAAGGCCGGCTCGACGACCGACCGGTCGGTGAGCAGGACGCTGGCACCCGCCACGAGGTGGCTGTTGACGACCGAGAGCCCGTAGCAGTACCCGAGCGGCAGCGTCGTCGCGGCACGGTCACCGGGCCCGAGGTCGAGGTAGTCGGCGATGCTCCGTGCGTTCGCGGTCACGTTCGTACGGGAGAGCCGGACGAGCTTGGGCGAGCCGGTCGACCCCGACGTGCTCGCGAGCAGGGCGAGTTCGGGGTGGAACGCATGCCTCGCGCCGGCGGCGACGTCCGTCAGCTCGAACCCGCGAGCGTCCGCGCGGACCATCACGTCGGGCGCGTAGCGGGCGACCAGCTCGTCGAGCGCCGCGCCCTCGACGCCCGAGGGGAGGAGCAGCACGGGATGGCCCGCCGCGAGTGCGGCGAGGTAGGTGACGACGGATTCGACGGTGTTGGCGCCCGAGAGGAAGACCAGGCGGCGACCGCCGCCGAGCGCGCTGCGGCGGTCATCGATCCGCTCGCGGAGCTCGCCGTAGTCCACTCGCGACGTCGGCGTGACGAGCGCGGGGGCGGAGGGGTCGCCGCCGAGCAGGTCGAGCGCGGGCTCGGTCCTGGTCAGCAGCATGGGCATGGCGCGTATCCGGTTCGGGGGTCGCATCCGCCGGTTCGGCGGAAAGGTAAGGCTAACCTTACGCGACCGGTCCGAGTCGTCGAAATCCGCGACGATCCGTGACGCGCGCGGTCGCGGCATCCGCCCTGCCCCACGCCCGTGACGGTCGGCTCGTTCCCCTTCTGGGAGCGGGGACCGCGGCGTAGCATTCGGCTCGAGAGGGTCGCCGGGTCCCAGCGCCGGCACCACCGACACCCGGCTCCTCGGAGACGGCGAGGTGCGGGATGAACATGACGATGGACATGATGAAGGGCGCCATGTCGGCGTCGGACATGCCCATGAAGGACATGGACATGTCGATGATGGAGGAGTGTATGGAGGCCCTCTCCGCGTGCATGCAGGCGTGCCTCATGTGCGCCGATGCCGACGCCGGCGAGGGCCTCGGCCGGTGCGGCGCGATGTGCGCCAACTGCGCCGACGTGTGCGACGCGATGATGCGGATGATGCTCCGCACCACCGGCTACGACATGCAGGTCATGATGTCGATGATGGAGACCTGCGTCACCATGTGCCGCGCGTGCTCCGCGGAGTGCATGATGCACGCCGACGCCCACGAGCACTGCCGCATGTGCGCGATGGCCTGCGACCAGGCCGTCATGGCCATGGAGCGGATGATGGGCGCGATGAAGGAGATGATGCCGGCGAGCTGACGTGCGCATCACGTCGACGCGGCCCGGGCGGCCGCGTCGCGTGCGTCAGACCGCGGCGACGCTGTAGCGATCGTCTCCGCGGGCGAGCACGCCGTACACCGGGTGCAGGGCGACCGGGTCGCCGACGGCGAGTCGCCCCGTCAGCGCGCCGTGGTTCCACACCCGGTGCGCGCCGCCCTCGAGGTCGATGAGCTCGACGAACCCGTCCGACGCCGTCGCGACGACGACCGCGTCGGTCCACCGGCTGGCGACGATGCGCGAGAGCCGGTCCTGCATCGGGTGCAGGCCGTGACCGGGCCGATCGGAGCCGCACGACTCGCCCTCGACGCAGCCGCGCATGCCCATCGCGAGGCCCGTGCGGGACTCGGCGGCGGCGTGCGGGTTCTGCGGCGACATGTCGTGCTCCTCGGTCGGTCGGTTCGTGCAGGCGACGATACGCCGGGGCATGACGGATGTCCCGGGGCGCCGTCACACGCGGACACACGCGGCCCGCGGCCGGCCGTCGGCACCTCCGGCCGAACATCGGTCGCGTCGGGGGTCACCCGCATACGATGAGGCGCATGCAGCCCGACCGATCCCCCGCCCTGCGCGTCGCCGATCGCGTGCGCGACGCCGTGACCGCCGGCCGCCCGGTCCTCGCCCTGGAGTCGACCATCCTGACCCACGGCCTGCCGAGCCCGCGCAACCTCGAGGTCGGCCTCGCGACCGAGGCGCTCGTCCGCGAGGCCGGCGTGGAGCCGGCGACGATCGGCGTCATCGGGGGCACCGCGGTCGTCGGCCTCGACGAAGCGGAGATCGAGCGCCTGTGCAGCGCCGATGGCGTCGTCAAGGCGAGCACGCGCGATCTCCCGGTCGCTCGCGCGGCGGGCCTCGATGCGGGGACGACGGTCGCGGCGACCGCGTGGCTGGCGCACCGCGCGGGTATCCGGGTGTTCTCGACGGGCGGGCTCGGCGGCGTGCACCGCGGTGCGAGCGACACGTTCGACGAGTCGACCGACCTCCCGGCGCTCGCCGCGACTCCCATCGTCGTCGTGAGCGCCGGGGTGAAGTCGATCCTCGACGTGGGTGCGACGCTCGAACGTCTCGAGACGCTCGGCATCACCGTGCTCGGCCACCGGACCGACCGCTTCCCGGGCTTCTACGTCGCCGACTCCGGGTTCCCGGTCCCGGCGCGCGTCGAGTCGGCCGCGGAGGCGGCTGAGGTCGCTCGCGCGCGCGACGAGCTCGGCCTGGCCCCGGCGGTGCTCGTCGCCAACCCGGTGGCCGAGACCGACCAGCTCGATCCCGACGTCCACACCCGGGTCCTCGCCGAGGCGTTGGCTGCAGCGGATGCCGCGGGCGTGACCGGGCACGACACGACGCCGTTCCTGCTCGACTTCGTCCAGCGCGCGACCGACGGCCGCAGCCTCGAGGCGAACCTCGCGGTGTACCGCGGCAACGCCCGGCTCGGTGCGGAGATCGCGCGTGAGCTCGCCCGCTGAGCCGGAGTCGGGCCTGCTCGTCGTCGTCGGCGACCTGCTCGAGGACATCGTCGTCTGGGCGACCGAGCCGATCCGGGCTGCGACCGATTCGGCGGCGCAGGTGTTCCGGTCGCGCGGCGGCAGCGCAGCGAACGTCGCGGCGCACGCCGCGGCACGCACGCCGACGAGGTTCATCGGGAGAGTCGGCGACGACGGCGCCGGCGCTGCACTGGTGTCGGCGCTCGCCGCCTCCGGCGTCGACCTTCGCGTCCAGCGCGAGGGACGCACGGGAGCGGTCGTCCTGGTCGTCGCACCCGACGGCGAACGCACGATGTTCCCCGACCGAGCGGCGGCGGCCGAGCTCTCCGGCGTGGAACCCCGATGGCTCGACGGCGTGGCCTGGCTCCACGTGCCGAGCTACGGGTTCGAGCACGAACCGATGCGCGGCGAGGTGCGCCGCCTCGTCGCGCTCGCGCGCGATCGGGGGGCGCGCGTCTCGATCGACGCGTCGTCCACCGGGTTGCTCGAGGGACTCGGCGTCGCGCGCGTGCTCGGCTGGCTCGCGCAGCTCCGCCCGGACGTGCTCTTCGCGAACGAGGCCGAGGCCGAACGGCTCGGCGTCGACGGCGGTGGCGAGGTCGCGGCATCCGTCGCCGCCAGGGTCGTGGTCAAGCACGGTCCGGAGCCGACGGACGTGTTCGACGCCGGCGAGCGCGTCGCGCGCGTCCCGGTGCCGCCCGTCGCCGCCGTGCGCGACCTCACCGGCGCGGGCGACGCGTTCGCCGCGGGGTACCTCGCAGCCGCGATCGACGGAGCCGACGCCACGGCCGCGTGCGCAACCGGGCATGCCCTCGCCGCATCCGTCATCGCCTCGGCCGGCGGCGACATCCCGCACGGGTGACGGCGTGCCGAGCTGTCCACAGGAAGGGCAGCCGGGCCCGAGGCTCCCAGCCTGGCGACGTATGCTGCAATGCGGCCCGCGTTCCCCCGCCGACGGATGCCACCGACGCGCGCCGCGAAGGACGACCTCATGAGCGACACCGAGACCACACCCGGCACGCGTTCCGCAGCGCGCGCCGCCGAACGCGCGGCAGCCCGCGCGGCCCGCACGGGGAGCATCCCGCTCATCGGGCGACGGGACGCCGCCGGAAGGCGACCTGAGCGCGACGCCGCCACGGGTGGCGGCGCGAAGCCGACCGACGCCGCACGCCCCCCGCGGCGCAGCCCGTTCGGCCGCCGCAGCGACACCCCGCCCGGGCCGCGTGCGACGTTCCGCCAGCTGCTGCCGTTCATCTTCGAGCACCGGCCCGTGCTGATCCTCGTCGCGGCGCTGTCGATCGTCGGCGCGATCGCGAGCCTCGCGCAGCCGCTGCTCGTGGGCCGCGTGATCACCATCGTCGAGGCCGGCGACCCGCTCGACGGCATCGTCTGGGCGCTCGTCGCACTCGTCGTCATCAGCGCGATCATCACGGGCTACCAGCACTACCTGCTCCAGCGCACCGGGGAGGGCGTCGTGCTCTCGAGCCGGCGCCGCCTCATCGCGAAGATCCTGCACCTGCCGATCGCCGAATTCGACACGCGCCGCACGGGCGACCTCGTGTCGCGGGTCGGCAGCGACACGACGATGCTCCGCGCCGTGCTCACCCAGGGCCTCGTCGAGGCGATCGGCGGCGCGGTCACGTTCGTCGGCGCGCTCATCGCGATGCTCGTCATCGACGCGGCGCTCCTCGGACTCACCGTCCTCGTCATCGCGGTCGCGATCACGACCGTCACCCTGCTGTCCGCTCGAGTGCGCGAGGCCTCGCACGCCGCGCAGGCGAAGGTCGGCGACGTCGCGGCCTCGGTCGAGCGCGCCATCACCTCCGTGCGCACGATCCGCGCCGCGGGCGCCACCGAGCGCGAAGTGCGCGACGTCGAGGTCGAGGCCGAGGGCGCCTGGGAGATGGGGGTCAAGGTCGCGCGGATCTCGGCGCTCATCGTCCCGATCGCGGGCATCGCGATGCAGGTGTCGTTCCTCGTCGTCCTCGGCGTGGGCGGCTTCCGCGTCGCATCGGGCGCGATCACGATCGCCGACCTCGTCGCCTTCATCCTCTTCCTGTTCATGATGATCCTGCCGCTCGGCCAGGCGTTCGGCGCGATCACCTCGGTCAACCAGGCGCTCGGTGCGCTCGGCCGCATCCAGGAGATCCTCGACCTGCCCGACGAGGACGCGAACGACCGGCAGCTGGCCGCGCGCGCCGTCATGGTCGGTCCGGCGAACGAGGGCCTGCTCCCGGATGCCGCGGCCGTCGAGTTCGACGACGTCCACTTCGCGTACGCGCTCACCCGGCCGTCCGACCCGGCCGATCCCGGCAACGACTCACCCGACGAGCACCTGCCCGAGCCCGACGCGACCGACCGCCAGCCCGTGCTCCGCGGCGTCTCGTTCCGTGTCCCGCGCGGTCAGCGCATCGCGCTCGTCGGACCGTCCGGCGCGGGCAAGTCGACCATCCTGTCGCTCATCGAGCGCTTCTACGACCCGAGCGTCGGCACCGTCCGACTCGGCGGACTCGACCTCCGGTCGCTCGACCGCACCGAGCTCCGCGCGCAGATCGGCTACGTCGAACAGGACGCGCCCGTGCTCGCCGGCACCATCCGCGACAACCTGAAGCTCGGCAGCCCCGACGCGACCGACGAGGAGTGCGTGCACGTGCTGCACGCCGTGAACCTCGGCTCGGTGCTCGAGCGCGACCCCGCCGGCCTCGACGCGCAGGTCGGCGAGAACGGCATCATGCTCTCGGGCGGCGAGCGCCAGCGCCTCGCGATCGCGCGGGCGCTGCTCGCCGCGCCGCCGATCCTGCTGCTCGACGAGTCCACGTCCTCGCTCGACGGCGTGAACGAGCGCATGATGCGGGAGGCGATCGACGCGGTCGCCGCCGGGCGCACGCTCATCGTCATCGCGCACCGGCTCTCCACGGTCGTGGACTCCGACCGCATCGTGGTCGTCGAGGACGGCCGCGTCATCGGCGAGGGCACCCACCAGGAGCTCGTCGAGTCCGTGCCGCTTTACCGCGAGCTCGCCGAGCACCAGCTGCTCGTCTGACCCGAGGCACCCCCACCTCGGATTCAGGGCTGACCCCCACCCCGCCCCGGGGCCTGCGCGGATGCCGCGCACCCCGGGGCATCCGTACCGTGTCCTCATCGCGTTTCCGGCGCGCACGCGCCGCCCACCCGGAGGACCATCATGACCTTGCTCGACGCTCCCAGGACCGCTGCCCGCGGCGCGACGACCGTGCGCGACCTCGCCGCGGTCCTCGCCGCTCCCGCCACCGCCGAGGATGCGGCGCCGTCCTCGCCCGAGCCCACCTTCGACGCCCTCCGCGCACGCCTCCAGTCGTGGCTGCGCGAGTGGGACACCCAGCGACTCCCCGCATTCGAGCAGGCGCGCTCCGTCGCCCCGGCGGGCGACCGTCCCAGCTCGCTCCGCGCCGCGCCGACGCGCACCGACGGCGCGGTGCGCATCACCGCGAGCCTCTACGACCCGCCGAGCCGCGGGGGCGACCCGCTCGCCTGGACCCGCAACTGGGTCACCGCGGTCGTGCTGCCGACCGCGCCGGCGGACGGCCGGGTGTTCTACCGCTTCCGCGTCGGCAGCCGCCTCGTGCTCGACGGTCGCGCCGAGACCGCGCTCGTCTCGACGAGCGTGCACGTCGGCGTCGTCTCGGATGCGGCATCCGGCAGCCCGTTCGACGTGCCGGGATTCGCCACCCCGACGGCGCGCCCGCTCGTCGGCGTGACCGCCCGCGAGGACGTCGACGCGCAGGCCGAGCAGGACGTGGAGGGCTCGATCGCCGTGCGCGCGGGCGAGTCGCCCGTCATCGGCATCGTGGTGGGCGCCGACGTCGTGTTCCGCGACGGCTGGATGCGCGTCCACGAGGGGTCCGGCCTCTGGGTCGGCGCCGCCGACCGCGGTCCGACCGGGTCGGTCGAGGTGCGCTTCGCTCCCGACGCGCTGCTCGACCTGTTCGGCGACACCGGCATCTGACACCCGCTCGCGTCCCATGCGGCGTAGCCTCGCCGCATGGGACGCTACGCCGTGGTCCTGCCGATCGACCGGCTCGAGGTCGGCGGCAGCTTCCCGGTCTCGGCGTGGCCGCTGCACGTCACCGTCGTCGAGCCGTTCGAGACCGATCACGGCACGGCGTGGGTCGCCGACCTGATCGGACCGGTCCTGCACGGACGGCGCCCGATCGAGGCATCCGCCTTCGACCGGGCGATGTTCGGTCGACACCGCGACGTCCCGGTGACGCTGGTCCGCGACGACGGCCCGCTCGGCGCGATGCGCACGCGCCTCCTCGACGCGCTCCGCGACGCCGACATCGACGTCGCGCGTGCCCGAGCGGACTACCGACCGCACGTGACCGACACCGCGCACGGCTCGGTGCCGCCCGGCCGCTCCGTCCGACTCGCGCAGGTCGCGCTCGTGGACCTGCGCCCGCCCGAGGGTCGCGCCATGCGCTCCATCGCGGCGATCTGGCCGCTCGCGGCGGACTGACGGGTCAGCCGGCCGTGCATCGGGCACCTCAGGCGAGCACGTGCCCTACTGACGCGGAGAGCGGACCTCCGCACGCTCGGCCTCCGGCGACGCCGGGCCGTCGTCCGATGACGCTTCGGCACCACGGGTCCGCCACTTCTGCCACGGCCAGTGGCCCGAGATCTCGACCTCGAGCGACCAGCTGAGGAAGGTTCTGATGACCACGATGAGCGCGAGGACCGACACCGATTCGAGCGTGGGCTCGACTGCGACCGTCCGGATGATGTCCGCAGCGACGAGCAGCTCGAGGCCGATGAGGATGCCGCGGCCGAGCACGCGACGGAACCGCGCGTAGACCGGGCCGGCCCTCCGCAACCGACGGATGCCGGCGTCGACCACTGCGACGGCGACGCCGACGACGATCGCGACGACCCCCAGCAGGTCGATGACCTCACCGGTGCGCTCGATGAACGGCCCGAAGTCCATACGCCCTCCCGCAGCCCACGGTAGACCCGCGCGCCCGGCGCGCGACGGATGAGCGCGCGCGTGGCGGCGAGGCGGGGCCGCCCCGCAACTGGGGCTTCCGGCGGGCGCCGTGGGCGAGGAGAATCCGGGTATCGCCCGACGAGGCGGTCGGGCGGAGCCCGCATGGGCTGATGTTGAGACCAGGGGGTCCGATCATGCACGTCGCCCGAATCCTGTCCGCCGCGGCCCTGGTGGTGGTCGCATCGTTGACGCCGGTGGCCGCACAGGCCGACGACACCACGTACACCGCCCAGCTCAGCGCGGCGAACGAGGTGCCCGCCAACGCGTCGCTCGCTCGCGGCGCGGCGATCTTCCAGCTCTCCGCCGACGGCACCGAACTGGACTACCGGCTGATCGTCGCGAACCTCGAGAATCCGATCGCGGCGCACATCCACCTCGCGCCGGAGGGCACGAACGGCGCAGTCGTGACCTTCCTGTACGGTCCCATGCCAGCGGGCGCCGGACGCACGAGCGGCGTGATCGCGACGGGCACGATCACGGCGGCGAACCTCATCGGGCCGCTGGCCGGCGCCTCGCTGGCCGATCTCGTCGCCGAGATCGAGGCCGGCAACACCTACGTCAACGTGCACACCAACGATGGCGAGCCGCCGGCGAACACCGGGCCCGGAGACCTGGCGAGCGGCGAGATCCGCGGCCAGATCGGCTGACCGCCGCGCGATCGCCCCGGGAGACGGCGACGGATGCCGCGGGCGTGACGCGCCTTCCCGTGCACGTCGCGCCCGCGGCATCCGTCGCCTGCGCGCCCCCGGCGCGCGTCACCGCCGGTCGTCGCCCACCCCTGAGCGACGACCGGCGGAGGGTCCGCTACGCCTGCTGCTGCAGGTGGTAGCGGAGGCTGGAGAGTTCGGCGCGCAGCGCCGCGGGCACGCGGTCGCCGAACTTCGCGAAGTACTCCTCGGTGAGGTCGCACTCGGCGAGCCACGTCGTCGGGTCGACCTCGAAGAGCTGGTCGAGCGCGTCATCGGTGATCTCGATGCCGTCGAGGTCGAGCGAACCCTCGGCCGGCAGGTTGCCGATCGGGGTCTCGTCGGCCTCTGCCGTGCCCTCGATGCGCCCGACGACCCACTCGATGACCCGCGAGTTCTCGCCGAAGCCCGGCCACAGGAACTTCCCGTCGTGGCCCTTGCGGAACCAGTTGACCTGGAAGATCTTCGGCGCGTTCGTGCCGAGCACGCGGCCCATCTTGACCCAGTGGCCCCAGTAGTCGGCCATGTTGTAGCCGCAGAACGGGAGCATCGCGAACGGGTCGCGGCGGAGTTCGCCGACGGTGCCCTCGGCTGCGGCGGTCTGCTCCGACGAGATCGTGGCGCCCATGAACACGCCGTGCTTCCACGAGCGGGCCTCGGCGACGAGCGGGACGTTCGTCGCCCGGCGACCGCCGAAGAGGATCGCGTCGATCGGCACGCCGTCGTGGGCGTCCCAGTCGTCCGAGATCTGCGGGCACTGGGCCGCCGCGACCGTGAAGCGCGAGTTCGGGTGCGCCGCGGGACGACCCGAGCCGGGGGTCCACGCGTTGCCCTGCCAGTCGGTGAGCTCGGCCGGGACCGTGTCGGTCAGGCCCTCCCACCAGACGTCGCCGTCGGGGCGGAGCGCCACGTTCGTGAAGATCGTGTTGCCCCAGAGCGTCTGCACCGCGGTCGGGTTGGTCGTCTCGCCGGTCCCGGGCGCGACGCCGAAGAAGCCGGCCTCGGGGTTGATCGCGTAGAGGCGGCCGTCCTCGCCGGGGCGCATCCAGGCGATGTCGTCGCCGATCGTCTCGACCTTCCAGCCGGGGATCGTGGGTCGGAGCATCGCGAGGTTCGTCTTGCCGCAGGCCGACGGGAACGCCGCGGCGATGTGGTACGCCTTGCCCTCGGGCGAGGTGACCTTGATGAGGAGCATGTGCTCGGCGAGCCATCCCTCGTCGCGGGCCATGACGCTCGCGATGCGCAGCGCGAACGCCTTCTTCGCGAGCAGCGCGTTGCCGCCGTAGCCCGACCCGTACGACCAGATCTCGCGGGAGTCGGGGAACTGCACGATGTACTTCGTGTCGTTGCAGGGCCACTCGACGTCGTCGCGCCGGTGGCCGACGCCGTCGACGAGCGGGTAGCCGAGCGAGTGGACCGTGTGCACCCACGGCTCACCGGACTCGATGAGGCGGTAGACCTGCTCGCCCATGCGGGTCATGATGCCCATCGAGAGCACGACGTACGGCGAGTCGGTGATCTCGACGCCGAGCTGGCTGATCTCGCCGCCGAGCGGGCCCATCGAGAAGGGCACGACGTACATCGTGCGTCCCTTCATCGAGCCGGTGAAGACGCCGATGAGCTCCTCGCGCATCGCGTGCGGGTCGCGCCAGTTGTTCGTGGGGCCCGCGTCCTCCTCGTAGGTGGAGCAGATGAACGTGCGGTCCTCGACGCGCGCGACGTCCGACGGGTCGGTGCGAGCGAGGTAGCTGTTGGGACGCCACTCGGGGTTGAGCTTGATCAGCTTGCCCTCGGCGATGAGCTGGCGCGTGAGCTGGTCGGCCTCCTGCTTGGAGCCGTCGCACCAGACGATGTCGTCGGGCTGGGTGATCGCGGCGATCTCGGCCACCCAGGCGCGCAGGGCCGGGTCGGTCGTGCCTCGGGGGCGGTCCTCCGCGTCCGAGGCGGGTCCGGAGGCGCTGACCGAGAAGTCGGAGATGGTCATCGTCGTCCTTTCGAGGAGTTCGGAGAGCCGCCGTGATCGGTGGCGTGTTTCAAGTCTCGGCGAGGATGCGCCATCCATTCGGCCGATTCGGGTGTTAAGAATCCGCGATCTTTCGATAATCTGAAGGCATGAAGCTCGGCAGCCCAGACCTGGCCACGCTCGGCCACCGCATCCGGCACTACCGGACCGACCTCGGGCTCACGCTCGACCAGCTCGGCGATCGGGTGGGGCTCGCGGGCAGTCAGCTCTCCCTCATCGAGAACGGCAAACGCGAGCCGAAGCTCTCCACGCTCGATGCGCTCGCGTCTGCGCTCGAGGTCGACCTCGCCGACCTGCTCTCCCGCGAGGCGCCGAGCAGACGCGCCGAGCTCGAGCTCGAGCTCGGACGGGCGCAGTCGAGCCCGCTCTACGCCGCGCTCGGCCTGCCGCACGTGAAGCCGAGCCGCGGGATGACCGACGAGTCGCTCGAGGCGATCGTCGGCCTGCACCACGAGCTGCAGCGCCGCGCGAGCGAGGCGATCGCGACGCCCGAGGAGGCGCGGCGTGCGAACACCGAGCTCCGGGAACGCATGCGCTCGCGGAACAACTACCTGCCCGAGATCGAGCAGCTCGCCGAGGAGCAGGTGCGCGCGTCCGGCCATCGACAGGGCGCGCTCACCCACCGCGAGGTCAGCGTCATGGCCGAGCGCCTCGGTTTCCAGCTGATCTACGTCAACGACCTGCCCGACTCCACCCGGTCGATCACCGACCTGGCGAACGGGCGGATCTACCTGCCGCCGGCCTCGATCCCCGGCGGTCACGGGCTGCGCTCGATGGCGCTGCAGGCGATGGCGCACCGCCTCCTCGGCCACGAGCCGCCGGCGAGCTACGTCGAGTTCCTCTGGCAGCGGCTCGAGATCAACTACTTCGCGGCCGCGTGCCTGATGCCGCAGGATGCATCCGTCACCTTCCTGCAGGAGGCGAAGAAGGACAAGCGCCTCGCGATCGAGGACTTCCGCGACGCGTTCGGCGTCACGCACGAGGCCGCGGCGCTCCGCTTCACGAACCTGGCCACGAGCCAGCTCGACATGACCGTGCACTTCCTGCGGGTGAACGGCGACGGGGCGCTGCTCAAGGGCTACGAGAACGACGGCCTGCCGCTGCCGACGGATGTCACGGGGTCGATCGAGGGCCAGTGGGTGTGCAAGAAGTGGAGCGCCCGCACCGCGTTCGAGCACACCAATCGGACGACCGAGAACTACCAGTACACCGACACCCCGGTCGGCACGTTCTGGTGCGCGACGCAGACGGGGCGAACGGATGCCACCGAGTTCTCGATCACCGTCGGCGTGCCGTTCAACCAGGCGAAGTGGTTCCGCGGGCGCGAGACCACCCTGCGCTCGGAGTCGCGCTGTCCCGACGAGTCGTGCTGCCGGCGCGCGCCCGACGGCTTGGCCGAGCGGTGGGCGGGCCAGGCGTGGCCGAGCGCACGGCTGCACGCGCACGTGCTCTCGCCGCTGCCGTCCGGAACGTTCCCGGGCGTGGACGACGCGGAGGTGTACGCGTTCCTCGAGGCCCACGCCGGCGAGTAGCCCCGAGGGACGCTCGACATCGCTTGCGATACTGTGCGCCACACAGTACAGTGCAGGACATGAGCATGGATGCCACGACTGCGAGCCACCTGCAGGAACTGCGGCGCGGAACCGTCGTGCTCGGCTGCCTCGTCCGGCTCCGCGAACCCGACTACGGGTACGCGCTGCTCGAGTCGCTCAACCGCATCGGCATCACCGTCGATGCGAACACCCTCTACCCGCTGCTCCGACGACTCGAGAAGCAGGGCCTCCTCACGAGCGAATGGAACACCGACGAGGCGAGGCCTCGGAAGTTCTACCGCACCAGCCCGGCGGGCGAGCAGCTCGCCGGGGTCCTCACCGCCGACTGGAAGCACATCGACCGGGCGCTGGCTCGGCTCACCTCGGGAGAAGGATCATGACCACCCCCGCAGCAACCCTCACCGACCGCTACGTCTGGGCCGCCGCCCGCACACTCCCCGAACCACAACGCGAGGAGTTCGGCCGCGAGCTGCGCGAGCGCATCGGCGACGAGGTCGACGCGCGTCGCGGGTCCGGCGCACCGGACGACGACGCCGAGTTCGCCGTCCTCGTCGAGCTCGGAGACCCCGCGGCACTCGCGGCGAGGTACCTCGATCGCCCGCTGCACCTCATCGGGCCGCGCTACTACCTCACCTGGAAGCGCCTCGTGACGATGCTCCTCGCGATCGTCCTCCCGATCGCGGTCGGGGCCGTCCTGCTCGCCCAGGCGCTCGCGGGAGCGCCGGTCGGCGAGGTCTTCGCGAGCGCGTTCAGCGTCGGATTCTCCCTCGCCGTCCAGCTGGCCTTCTGGCCCACGCTGGTGTTCGCGATCATCGAGCGCAACCCCGGCTCCGGTCCGGTCGAACGCTGGACGCCCGAGCGCCTGCCGACGATCCCCGACGACGGCAGGGGCGGTCGCCTCGGCGACCTCATCGCGTCCCTCGTCTTCCTCGGGCTGTTCGCCGGGGTCATCATCTGGCAGGGCTACGGCGCACCGGTCGCCAACCCGCTGGGCGAGTCGGTCCCCGTGCTCTCCCCCGACCTGTGGTCGTTCTGGATCCCGTGGTTTCTGGTGCTGATCGGGCTCGAGATGGTGTTCGCGACGGCGATCTACGCGTGGGGCTGGAACTGGTGGCTCGCGATCGTGAACCTCCTGCTCAACGTCGCCTTCGCGGTGCCCGCGCTGTGGCTCTTCACGACCGGCCGGCTGGTCAACCCGGAGTTCCTCGACGTGGTCGGGTGGCCGTGGGGCGAGGCCGGCGGAATCGTGGTCACGATCATCGTCTTCGCCGTCATCGCGGTGAGCGTCTGGGACGTGATCGACGGCGTGATCAAGACCGTCCGCAGGCGCGGCGGGTCCGCGCTCTCGCTCGGCCGGATCTAGCCTCGCAGCGCGAGCGCGCGGCACGGACGCGCGCGCCTACTTCGGCTGCATCCGGATCCCGCCGTCGAGGCGGATCGTCTCACCGTTCAGCATCGGGTTCGCCACGATCGAGCGCACGAGCGCCGCGTACTCGCTCGGGTGACCGAGTCGTGACGGATGCGGCACCTGCGCCTCGAGCGAGGCGCGCACGTCGTCGGGCATCCCGGCCATCATCGGCGTCTCGAAGATGCCGGGCGCGATCGTCACGACCCGGATGAGCAGCTTCGAGAGATCCCGCGCGATCGGCAGCGTCATACCGGCGACGCCGGCCTTGGAGGCGGAGTAGGCGGCTTGGCCGACCTGGCCGTCGAAGGCGGCGACGGAGGCGGTGTTCACGATGACGCCGCGCTCGAGCGTCGCGGGGCCGTCGGCGACTCCGGCGGCCACCGGCTCGGTCGCCGCCATCGCCGCCGCCGCGAGTCGGATCACGTTGAACGTGCCGATGAGGTTGACCCGGATGGTGCGCTCGAACGCCTCGAGCGGCGCGGGGCCCTCACGGCCGACCGTGCGGTTCGCGGTCACGATGCCGGCGCAGTTGACCGCGACCCGAAGGGGTCCGAGTGCGGATGCCGCGGCGACCGCCGCGGCGACCTGCGCCTCGTCGGCGACGTCCGCGGGCACGAACCGCGCCCGCTCGCCGAGCTCGGCCGCGGCCTGCTCGCCGCGCGGGCCCGGCAGGTCGACGAGCACGACCCGGGCGCCGCCGTCGACGAGGGCCTGCGCCGTCGCACGCCCGAGCCCGGACGCGCCGCCCGTGACGATCGCGGATGCTCCGGTGAGTTCCATGTGGTTCCTTCCTTCGGTTCGATTCCGGTTCGGCGGCGTGCCGACGCCGGTGCCGAGGCTCGGCGAGGAGTGCCGCGCGGGGCGGCCGGGACGGCTCAGACCCGCTCGACGACGTACGCGTTGGCCATGCCGCCGCCCTCGCACATCGTCTGCAGTCCGTATCGTCCGCCGGTCGCCTCGAGCTGGTTCACGAGGGTCGTGAGCAGCCGCGTGCCGCTCGAGCCGAGCGCGTGGCCGAGCGCGATCGCCCCGCCGCGCGGGTTCAGCTTGTCGGGGTCGGCGCCGGTCTCGGCGAGCCACGCGAGCGGCACGGACGCGAACGCCTCGTTGACCTCGTACGCGTCGATGTCGTCGTGGCCGAGGCCGGCGCGCTCGAGCACCTTCGCGGTGGCCGGGATGACGCCCGTCAGCATGAAGAGCGGATCGCTCCCGACGACCGAGAACGCGCGGAAGCGCGCCCGCGGCTCGAGCCCGAGCCGTTCGGCGGCCTCGGCGCTCATGATGAGCGCGGCCGAGGCGCCGTCCGTGAGGGGCGAGGAGTTTCCGGGGGTGATCCGCCATTCGACGTCGGGGAAGCGCTCGGCGAGCCGGTCGGTGCGGAACGCCGGGTTCAGCCCGGCGAGCGACTCGACCGAGGTGCCGGGTCGCACGGTCTCGTCGACCAGCCGGTCCACGCCCGCGACGGGCACGAGCTCGGTCGCGAACGCGCCCGACTCCCCGGCCGCCGCGGCGAGGTCGTGCGAGCGCGCCGCGAAGGTGTCGAGCTCGTCCCGTGTGAAGCCCCATTCCTGCGCGATCAGCTCCGCGGACACGCCCTGGCTCACGAGGCCCTCGGGGTACCGCGCGTGCACGCGCGTGCCGAACGGGTCGGCGCCCGCCGCGCTCGAGCCGAGCGGCACCCGGCTCATCGACTCGACGCCGCACGCGATGATGATGTCGGCCTGGCCGGCGAGGATCGCCTGCGCCGCGAAGGTCGCCGCCTGCTGGCTCGACCCGCACTGGCGATCGATGCTCGTGCCGGGCACGTGCTCGGGGAAGCCGGCCGCGAGCACGGCGTTCCGGGTGACGTTGTAGGACTGCTCGCCGATCTGGCTGACGCAGCCACCGATGACGTCGTCGACGATGCCGGGGTCGAGGTCGTTCCGGTCGATGATCGCCGTGAGCACGCCCGCGAGCAGGTCCACCGGATGGACGCCGCTCAGCATCCCCCCGGGCTTGCCGCGCCCCACCGGGGTGCGGACGACGTCGACGATGACGGCTTCGGTGCTCATGCCTCCAGCCTAGGTCCGACCGCACGGCGGGCGGCACGGCGGGTGGGACGCGAACGGCCGGCTCGCGGCATCCGTCGAGCGATCGGATGCCGCGGCCGGCCGGGCAGGTCCGGAGATGGGGGGGTCAGCCGACCTCGGCCACCTCGGGCACGGCCGCGGGCGCGACCTGCTCGATGCGCACGGGCTCGCGCTCGGGCAGCACGACGGGGTGACTGCCGGCCATCGCCTCGATGACCCGGACGACCTGGCACGAGTAGCCGTACTCGTTGTCGTACCAGACGTAGAGCACGACGTCGGTGCCGTCGGCGATCGTGGCGAGGCCGTCGACGATGCCGGCGCGGTGGCTGCCGACGAAGTCGGTCGAGACGACCTCGGCCGACTCGATGTAGTCGACCTGCTGCCGCAGCGGCGACGTGAGCGACACCTTGCGGAGGTATGCGTTCACCGTGGCCTTGTCGGTGGGGCGCTCGAGCTGCAGGTTCAGGATCGCGAGCGAGACGTCGGGCGTGGGCACGCGGATGGCACTGCCCGTGAGCTTGCCCTCGAGCGCCGGCAGCGCCTTCGCGACGGCCTTGGCCGCGCCGGTCTCGGTGATGACCATGTTGAGCACCGCCGAGCGGCCGCGGCGGTCGCCCTTGTGGAAGTTGTCGATGAGGTTCTGGTCGTTCGTGAACGAGTGCACGGTCTCGACGTGGCCGCGCACGACGCCGTACGCCTCGTCGATCGCCGCGAGCACGGGCGTGATCGCGTTGGTCGTGCACGACGCGGCGGACAGGATGCGGTCGTCGGGCTCGATGTCGGCGTGGTTGATGCCGTGCACGATGTTCTTGATCGCGCCCTTGCCGGGGGCCGTGAGCAGCACCCGCGAGACGCCGGTCGACTCGAGGTGGCGGGCGAGGCCGGCCTCGTCGCGCCAGCGACCCGTGTTGTCGACGACGATCGCGTCGTCGATGCCGTAGGCGGTGTAGTCGATGGTGCCGGGGTCGTCCGAGTAGATGACCTGGATCAGCGTGCCGTTGGCGAGGATCGTGTTCGCCTCCTCGTCGACCGTGATCGTGCCCTGGAACGGGCCGTGCACGGAGTCGCGGCGGAGGAGGCTCGCGCGCTTGGCGAGGTCGTTCTCGCTGCCCTTGCGCACGACGATGGCGCGCAGGCGCAGGCCCTGGCCGCCGCCGGCGTGGGCGATGAGGATGCGCGCGAGCAGGCGGCCGATGCGGCCGAAGCCGTAGAGCACCACGTCGGTGCCGGTCGGCGCGGGCTCGCCGGCGTCGACGAGGACGGGCGCGATCTCGGCCCGGAGGAAGTCGACGAGGTCGGTGCCGGCGGGCGCCGCGTGGAAGCGGGAGACGAGCCGGGCGACGTCGATCGAGGCGGGGCCGGGCGCGATCTCGGTGAGGGCCTCGAGCACGCGCATGGTGTCGGCCAGGTCGAGCTCGACGTCGCCGGCCTGCCGGGCGAAGCGGTGCGCCTTCAGCAGCTCGACGGCGGAGCGGTTGATGAGCCGCCGGCCGTGGATCGAGGTGACGACCCCGTGCCGGCGGTACAACCCGCCGATGAGCGGGATCATGCGCTCGGCGAGCTCCTCTCGGGCGATCCAATCCTCACGGCGGGCGTCGAACTCGTGGCTCACGGCTCTTCCTCTCAGCCGCGGGGCGGACCACGTCGGCCTTGCGGGTCGCGCGCGGGTGGGCAGCGTCGACCACGGGGTTGTCCAAGGGGATGCCACGATGATATCGGGCGCGACGCCGGTGACGGGCTGTACATGACGTCGGGTGCGGTGACCCGCGGCTGCCGCGACGGCGAGTCGCGCGCGGTGCCGTCAGACCGTGACGTCGTCGACGAGGGCGATGTCGTAGATCGCGATGCGCTGCGGCACGCCGTCGAACGCCTCGGCGCGGGCGTCGGACTCGAGGTACGCGGCTTCGAGGGCGCGGAAGGCGTCGGCGTCGCCGGGGGCGCTCACCGCCCACACGAACTGGTTCGCCTCGCGGAGGCCGTACGCGAACTCGATCGTGAACCCGGCGCCGGATCGCACGCCCGGCATCCACTCGTCGAACCACGACACGAACGCGTCGTACTCCCCGTCGACGAGCGTGTACCGGCGCAGCTGGATGGTCTTCACCCGAGTCATCCTGCCGCATCCGGCGGGCGGATGACGTCGTCGGGGGCGGGCTATACTCGCGGTGTCCAGGCGCCCGATCCCCCGCGATCGACGAGCGGCGCCGGCGCTCGAAAAATGGGCGCGAAGCGAAGGCCGGAACCGGCCGGCCGCGCGAGACACATACGGAACCGCCACATCCGTCACCGTCTCGAGAGGCTCCGCCATGCCCACCGTCTCCGCGCACGTCGCCCGCACCCTCGCCGCCCACGTCGACCACGTCTTCGGCGTCATGGGCAACGGCAACGCCTGGTTCCTCGACGCGCTCGAACGCACGACCTACGCGACGTTCACCGCGGTCCGGCACGAGGTCGGCGGCGTCGTCGCCGCCGACGCGCACTTCCGCGCCTCGAACCGGCTCGCGGCCGCCACCGCGACCTACGGCGCCGGGTTCACGAACACCCTGACGGCGCTGGCCGAGGCCGTGCAGGCGCAGGTGCCGCTCGTCCTCGTCGTCGGCGACGAGCCGACCTCGGGCCCGCGCCCGTGGGGCGTCGACCAGATCGCGCTGGCGTCCGCGGTGGGCGCGCGCACGTACACCGTCGGCCGGACGGATGCCGCGGCCACGACGGTCATCGCGATCGAGCACGCCCTCGCGTACCGGGTGCCGACTGTCCTCGCGATCCCGTACGACGTCGCGTCCGCCGACGCCGGTCCAGTGCCGGAGGTGCCCGCGCCGGCCGCCCCGGCGCCGCTCGCGCCGGACGGCGCGTTCACGGCGGGCACGATCGCGGCGCTCGCTCGCAGGCTCGCCGCCGCCGAGCGGCCGCTGCTGGTCGCCGGCCGGGGTGCCTGGCTCGCCGGAGCCGGCGACGTGCTCGGCGCGCTCGCAGACGCCACGGGCGCCGTCACGGCGACCACCGCGCTCGGGCGCGGCGTGTTCCCGAACGCGCGGTTCGACCTCGGCGTGACCGGCGGCTTTGGCGCGGAGGGTGCGATGGGCCTCGTGCGCGAGGCCGACGTCGCCGTCGTGTTCGGCGCCTCGCTCAACCAGTTCACGATGCGCTTCGGCGACCTCTTCGCACCCGGCACGCACGTGGCCCAGGTCGACGTCGCGCCCGCCGCCACGCATCCGCACGTCGGCGCCTTCGTCCGCGGCGACGCCGCGCTCGTCGCAGGTGCCCTCCTCGACGAGCTCGCCGAACTCGGCGCCCGGCCGTCCGGGTGGCGCGAGCGCGTCGAGCTCGCACCGCTGCGCGCGCACGAGCCCGGCGTCGGGACCGTGGCCGCCGACGGCCGGCTCGATCCGCGCAGCGTCGCGGCGCGGCTGGCCGAGCTGCTCCCGGAGGACCGCGTCGTCGTCTCGGACGGCGGCCACTTCATCGGCTGGGCCAACATGTACTGGCCCGTCGCGTCGCCGGACCGGATGATGATGGTCGGCACCGCGTTCCAGTCGATCGGGCTCGGCTTCCCGAGCGTCGCGGGTGCGGCGGCCGCCAAGCCCGGGTCGACGATCGTGCTGACGACCGGCGACGGCGGCGGGCTGATGGCGATCGCCGACCTCGAGACGGCCGTGCGGACGGCGGGCGGCCGCGGGGTCGCAGTGGTCTGGAACGACTCGGCCTACGGCGCCGAGGTCCACGTCTACGGGCGCATGGGGCTCGCCGAGCGGCCGATGCGGATCCCCGAGGCCGACTTCGCCGGGCTCGCCACGGCGCTCGGCGCCGAGGGCGTCGTCGTACGCGAGCTGTCGGACCTCGACCGGCTCGCGGGCTGGGCGGCGGAGCCGGTCGCGGAGCGGCGATTCCTCCTGCTGGACTGCCGCGTCTCGGACACGGTCACCGCGCCGTACCAGGAGGAGATCCTCGGCGTGAACTCGGCGACGATCGACTGACGCGACGCGGCCGGCCGACGCGGGCCGCCACCGAATCCGCCGGAACCTCGGCGAAGTGATCGTATATGATCCATGATACGAAGTTCCTCCCGCCTTCGATACGATCGCGGGTGACGCTCACGATGAAGTGGAGGCCCCGTGCCAGACCAGTCACGCATCCGCGAGATCGCCGACGAGCTCTTCGCCGCCGACCGCGACCGCACGACCGTCCCGCTCCTGACCGCCCGCAACCCCGGCATGACCGTCGAGGATGCGTACGCGGTGCAGCGCGAGTGGGCCGAGCGGCGCATGTCGGCCGGAGCCCGGCTCGTCGGCCGCAAGATCGGACTGACCTCGAAGGTCATGCAGGTGGCCACGGGCATCACCGAACCCGACTACGGCGTGATCTTCGACGACATGGTGTACGAGTCGGGTTCGGTCATCGAGTTCGACCGATTCTCGAACGTGCGCATCGAGGTCGAGCTCGCGTTCGTGCTCGGCGCGCCGCTCGAGGGGCCCGACACCACGATCTTCGACGTGCTCCGCGCGACCGAGTACGTCGTGCCCGCGCTCGAGGTGCTGAACTCGCACATCGCGCTCGAGGGCCGCACGATCGTCGACACCATCAGCGACAACGCCGCGATGGGCGCGATGGTCGTCGGCGGCCGCCCCGTGAAGGTCGACGACGTCGACCTCCGCTGGGTGGGCGCGCTGCTCTCGCGCAACGAGACGATCGAGGAATCGGGCGTCGCGGGTGCGGTGCTCGGCCACCCCGCGATGGGCGTCGCCTGGCTCGCGAACAAGCTCGCGCAGCACGGCCAGTCGCTCGGCGCGGGCGAGATCATCCTCGCCGGGAGCTTCACCCGCCCGATGTGGGTCGAGCGCGGCGACACGGTCCACGCCGACTACCACGACCTCGGGAGCATCTCGTGCCGATTCGCCTGACCCTGCCGCCGACCATCGCCGCCCGCATCGACGAGGCCGACCGTCCGCAGGTCGGCATGTGGGTCTGCTCCGGCAGCCCGCTGGTCGCCGAGATCGCCGCGGGCAGCGGCCTCGACTGGGTGCTGATCGACGGCGAGCACTCCCCCAACGGGCTCGAGTCGATCCTCGCCCAGCTCCAGGCGGTCGCCGCCTACCCGGTGGCCCCGGTCGTCCGCGTGCCGTACGGCGACACCGTCGTCATCAAGCAGTTCCTCGACCTCGGCGTGCAGAACCTCCTCGTGCCGATGGTCGACTCGGCCGCGCAGGCCGCCGAGATCGTGCGTGCGGTGCGCTACCCGACCGGCGGCGTCCGCGGTGTCGGCTCGTCGCTCGCGCGCGCCTCGCGCTGGAACCGCGTCGACGACTACCTCCAGGCCGCGTCGTCGACGATCAGCCTCCTGGTGCAGATCGAGTCGGCGGCGGCCGTGGCGGCGGTCGACGAGATCGCGGCGACGCCGGGCGTCGACGGCCTGTTCGTCGGGCCCGCCGACCTCGCCGCGTCGATGGGGCACCTCGGGCAGCAGTCCCACCCCGAGGTCGTCGAGGCGGTCCTCGCGTCGATCCGCGCGGGGATCGCGGCGGGCGTGCCGGTGGGCGTGAATGCGTTCGTGCCCGCCGATGCCGAACGCTACCTCGAGGCCGGCGCCTCGTTCGTCGCGGTCGGCGCGGATGTCGCGCTGCTCGCGCGTGCGTCCGAGGCCCTCGCCGATCGCTTCATCGGGCCGTCCGGCGCAGCGGACGCCTCGGGCGATCCGGCCGGCGGCACCGACGGGCCGGGCACCGCCGCGAGCGCCCCGACCGCCGAGCGCCCGAGCTACTGACCGACAGCGGCATCCGGGTCGTTGCCATGCATCGCCAGATCGTATATGATTTCGGATATCAGAAGACGAGGGAGTCCATGTCCGCCATCGCGAAGCCCGGCAAGATCATCGCCGTGCACCTCAACTACCCGTCGCGCGCAGCGCAGCGGGGTCGCACGCCCGCACAGCCGAGCTACTTCCTGAAGCCCCAGAGCTCGCTCGCGGGCACCGGCGGCACCGTCGAGCGCCCGGCCGGCACCGAGCTGCTCGCGTTCGAGGGCGAGATCGCACTGATCATCGGCGAGCCCGCTCGACACGTCTCCCCCGCGGAGGGCTGGGCGCACGTCGCCGCCGTCACCGCCGCGAACGACCTCGGGATCTACGACCTCCGCGCCGCCGACAAGGGATCGAACCTCCGATCCAAGGGCGGCGACGGCTTCACCCCGCTCGGGCCCGTCGCGATCCCGGTCGACGGCATCGGCCAGGGCGACTGGCGCGTGCGCACCTGGGTGAACGGCGAGCTCGTGCAGGAGGACACCTCCGACACGCTCCTGTTCGACTTCGGCCGCCTCGTCGCCGACCTGTCCCAGCACGGCACGCTGGAGACCGGCGACGTGATCCTCACGGGCACGCCGGCGGGATCGACCGTCGTGGTCCCGGGCGACGTCGTCGAGGTCGAGGTCGATGCACCGCGCGCGACGGGCGCGCCGACGACCGGCCGCCTCGTCACGACCGTCGCGCAGGGCACGGTCGCCTTCGGCGACTTCGGATCGAAGCCCGCGGTCGACGACCTCCAGCGCATCGAGGCATGGGGTTCCGAGGACGCGCACGCCGCCGCCGTCGCGGCCGGGCGAGCGACGCCACTCGACGCCGAGCCGCCGTTCGAACTGACCGAGGCGCTGCGCGCCCGGCTCTCGTCCGTGGCCGTCGCGACGCTCTCGGTCGCACTCCGCAAGCGCGGCTACCACGACGTCTTCATCGAGGGGGTCTTCGCGAACCACCCGGGCGACCGCATCGTGGGCCGCGCCCGCACGCTCCGGTTCATCCCGGCCCGTCCCGACCTCTTCGCCTCCCACGGCGGCGGCTACAACGCCCAGAAGCGCGCGTTCGACACCGTCGGCGCGGGCGAGGTGCTCGTGGTCGACGCCCGCGGCGAGCGCGGCACCGGCACGGTCGGCGACGTCCTCGCGCTCCGCGCCGAGGTGCGCGGCGCGGCCGGCATCGTCACCGACGGCGGCGTGCGCGACTTCGATGCGGTCGCCGAGATCGGGATCCCCGTGTTCTCGCGGGGCCCGCACCCGAGCGTCCTCGGTCGCCGGCACGTGCCGTGGGAGACCGACGTGACCATCGCGTGCGGCGGCGCAGCCGTTCAGCCCGGCGACGTGATCGTCGGCGACGGCGACGGCGTCATCGTGATCCCGCCGCACCTCGTCGCCGAGGTCGCCGCCGAGGCCGCCGAGCAGGACGCGGCCGACGCCTGGATCGCCGAGCGCGTCGCCGAGGGCGAGCCCGTCGACGGGCTGTTCCCGATGAACCGCTCATGGCGCGAGCGCTACGAGCGCGAGCGGGATGCCGCGGCATCCGGCGCCCTGCCGCCCGAGGAGGCACGATGAGCGCCGAGAGCAAGTCGCAGCGGGCGTACCGGTTCATCCGGGAGCGGATCGACGACGGCCGGTACGTCCCGGGCTACCGTCTGGTGCTGGCGCAGATCGCCGGCGAACTCGACGTCTCCGTGGTGCCCGTTCGCGAAGCCATCCGCCGTCTCGAGGCCGAAGGGCTCGTCACGTTCGAGAGGAACGTCGGCGCGCAGGTCGCGCTCATCAAGGAGACCGAGTACCTGCACACGATGCAGACGCTCGCACTCGTCGAGGGCTTCGCGACCTCGCTCACCGCGCCGTACGTGACGGCCGAGCAGCTCGCCCGGGCGCGCGCGATCAACGACGAGATGCGGCGCACGCTCGACGAGTTCGAACCGCATCGGTTCACCGAGCTCAACCTCGAGTTCCACTCCGTGCTCTTCGAGGGCTGCCCCAACCCGCACGTGCTCGACCTCGTGCACCGCGGATGGAACCGGATGCGGGTGCTGCGCGACTCGTCGTTCAGCTTCGTGCCGGGGCGCGCCCGCGCCTCCGTCGAGGAGCACGAGCGCATCGTCGACCTCATCGAGCGGGGCGCCGACGCGCTCGAGATCGAACTCGCCGCCCGGCAGCACCGCACCGCGACGCTCGACGCCGTGCTCGCCTACCAGGCCGACCACAAGCCGGCGGGCGCGCCGGCCCCGGAGGCCGTCACGACCTGACCCCGGCCGAGCCATCCGGCCACCAGCACCGCGGCGCTCGCCGACGCACGCCGCCCGCACAGCACGACACGGAAGGAACCCGCATGACCCAGCACATCCCCGAGGGGCTGCCCGACCGCATCCGCCACTACATCGGCGGCGAGTTCGTCGACTCGATCGGCGGCGAGACGTTCGACGTGCTCGACCCCGTCTCGAACGAGACCTACGTGCAGGCCGCGGCCGGCCAGAAGGCCGACATCGACCGCGCCGTCGCCGCCGCGCGCCGCGCCTTCGTCGACGGGCCGTGGCCGCGGATGCTGCCGCGCGAGCGCTCGCGCGTGCTGCACCGCATCGCCGACCTCGTCGAGTCGCGCGACGCGCGCCTGGCCGAGCTCGAGACCTTCGACACCGGCCTCCCGATCACGCAGGCACTCGGCCAGGCCCGCCGTGCGGCGGAGAACTTCCGGTTCTTCGCGGACCTGATCGTCGCGCAGGCCGACGACACGTACAAGGTGCCGGGTCGCCAGGTGAACTACGTCAACCGCAAGCCGATCGGCGTCGCCGGCCTGATCACGCCGTGGAACACGCCGTTCATGCTCGAGTCGTGGAAGCTCGCGCCCGCGATCGCGACCGGCAACACGGTCGTGCTGAAGCCCGCGGAGTTCACGCCGCTCTCGGCGAGCCTCTGGGCCGAGATCTTCGAGGAGGCGGGCCTCCCGCAGGGCGTGTTCAACCTCGTCAACGGGCTCGGCGAGGAGGCCGGCGACGCGCTCGTGAAGCACCCCGACGTGCCGCTCATCTCGTTCACCGGCGAGAGCCGCACCGGGCAGGTCATCTTCGGCAACGCGGCGCCGTTCCTGAAGGGCCTGTCGATGGAGCTCGGCGGCAAGAGCCCGGCCGTGGTCTTCGCCGACGCCGACCTCGACGCCGCGGTCGACGCGACCATCTTCGGCGTGTTCTCGCTGAACGGCGAGCGCTGCACCGCCGGCAGCCGCATCCTCGTCGAGCGCGCCGTCTACGACGAGTTCGTCGAGAAGTACGCCGCGCAGGCGAAGCGCGTCGTGGTCGGCGACCCGCACGACCCGAAGACCGAGGTCGGCGCGCTCGTGCACCCGGAGCACTACGACAAGGTCATGAGCTACGTCGAGATCGGCAAGGGCGAGGGCCGGCTCGTGGCCGGCGGCGGCCGCCCGGAGGGCTTCCCCACCGGCAACTACGTCGCCCCGACCGTGTTCGCCGACGTGGCGAAGGACGCCCGCATCTTCCAGGAGGAGATCTTCGGCCCGGTCGTCGCGATCACGCCGTTCGACTCCGACGAAGAGGCGCTCGAGCTCGCCAACGGGGTGAGGTACGGCCTGGCGGCGTACATCTGGACCAACGACCTGAAGCGCGCGCACAACTTCTCGCAGGCCGTCGAGGCCGGCATGGTCTGGCTGAACTCCAACAACGTGCGCGACCTGCGCACCCCCTTCGGCGGTGTCAAGGCCTCCGGCCTCGGCCACGAGGGCGGCTACCGCTCGATCGACTTCTACACCGACCAGCAGGCGGTGCACATCACGCTCGGCGCCGTGCACAACCCGACGTTCGGCAAGCAGGAGCACCACGAATCCGACCTGGACGACCCGGACCCGCGCTGACGCGCCATCCCACCGACCCATCTCACGCAAGGACGCTGACATGACCGACCGCAACGACATGACCCTCACCTCCTCGGGCTTCTACGTCTCCCAGGAGGCTCCGATCCACAGCGAGAACCCGATCCCGACGCCATCCGTCCCGGCCCCCGACATCCTGCGCTGCGCGTACATGGAGCTCGTCGTCACCGACCTCGAGGCGAGCCGGAACTTCTACGTCGAGGTCCTCGGCCTCACGGTGACCGAGGAAGACGAGAACACCGTCTACCTGCGCTCGCTCGAGGAGTTCATCCACCACAACCTCGTGCTCCGCTCGGGCCCGGTCGCGGCCGTCGCGGCGTTCAGCTACCGCGTGCGCACCCCGGAGGACCTCGACAAGGCCGTCGCGTTCTACACCGAGCTCGGATGCCGCGTCGAGCGTCGCACCGAGGGCTGGACGAAGGGCATCGGCGAGTCCGTGCGCGTCGAGGACCCGCTCGGATTCCCGTACGAGTTCTTCCACGACGTCGAGCACGTCGAGCGCCTCGCCTGGCGCTACGACCTGTACACGCCCGGCGCCCTCGTGCGACTCGACCACTTCAACCAGGTCACGCCCGACGTGCCGCGTGCGGTCGCGTTCATGCAGGACCTCGGCTTCCGGGTGACGGAGGACATCCAGGACGAGACCGGCACGGTCTACGCCGCGTGGATGCGCCGCAAGCCCACCGTGCACGACACCGCGATGACCGGCGGCGACGGCCCTCGCATGCACCACGTGGCCTTCTCGACGCACGAGAAGCACAACATCCTCGCCATCTGCGACAAGCTCGGCGCCCTGCGGATGTCGGACGCGATCGAACGCGGCCCCGGCCGCCACGGCGTCTCGAACGCGTTCTACCTCTACCTGCGCGACCCCGACGGCCACCGTGTCGAGATCTACACGCAGGACTACTACACGGGCGACCCCGACAACCCCGTCGTCACGTGGGACGTGCACGACAACCAGCGCCGAGACTGGTGGGGCAACCCCGTCGTGCCGTCCTGGTACACCGAGGCCTCGCTCGTGCTCGACCTCGACGGCAACCCGAAGCCCGTCGTCGCCCGCACCGACGACTCCGAGATGGCCGTCACCATCGGCGCGGACGGGTTCTCGTACACGCGGAAGGGCGACGAGGAGAAGGGCTTCAAGCTCGGGCACACGCTCTGAGCAGGGTCTCGGGCGCGCGAACAATAGCGGATTCGGCCAACCTTCGGAATGGCTGGACGTCCCGGCGACTCCGACGGGATGCTGGTCACGTGATCGCGTATCAGGGAACGACCGCTTCGCGGGCGATCACGACCGGGGGGACGACCCCGGGGGGCGCGAGTCCCCCGGGGCCCGAAGGTTCCCGACCCGCCGTGCGCCGCACGGCGTCATCGCCATTCAGAAAGGCACTCCCGTGAACACCCTGCTCATCATCGTCGGCATCATCGCCATCATCCTGCTGTTCACCGGCGGCTTCGTGCAGTCGCTGAACTTCCTGCTCTGGGTCGGCATCGTCCTGCTCGTCCTGGCCGTCATCGTCTGGCTCGTCCGGATGCTCACCGGCAACCGGAGCGTCTGACCGCCGACGCGGGACCGCGCGTGCGCGGTCCCTGCGCTCAGGCCGACTCGCCGCCCGCACCCTTCCTGTGCCGGGCGGCGTCGTCGTCCGTGGGCGCAACCGCGGCCGTGGACTCCCCGGCGGCCTCCTCCGCCTCCGCGTGCGGGTCGACGAGTTCCAACGCCTCGATCATCCCGGCGAGGAACCTCGCCACGACGGCGAGCTCGTCCTGGTCGAGCCCGTCCGCGACCTCGATCATCGCCCGGTGCATCAGGCCGAGCGTCGCCCGAACCTCCTCATCGCTGTCGCTCGTGCTCGCGACGACGAGCGAACGGCGATCCGTCGGGTGCGGCCGACGCACGAGGTGACCGCTCCGTTCGAGGCGGTCGATGAGCACGGTCGTCGACGCCGTCGAGATGCCGAGCAGCTTCGCCAGCGCCCCGGGCGTGAGCATGTCGCCTTCGCGTTCGGCGCGCAGCACGTAGCGCAGGGCGAGCAGGTCGGTCTCGCCCATGCCCATCGCGTCCCGTGTGCGCCGACGCATCTCCTGGTCGGCCGATCGGTACCGACGGAGCAGGTTGAGCACGTCGACGCTGCCGAGCCGCGTCTCGTCGGAGCCGTACCAGTAGCCGCTCGACTCGGATCCGCTCGGACGACTGGACACCCTGACACCCTAGTCGCCGGCAGCGCACCGCGCTTCGTGCACCGAGGTCCAAGTGCGTCGCGCGGACGGGCAACGCCGAGAGTCGGGTCGCTGCCTACCGTGGAACCCCAACTCAACGTGGAGGTGCCATGAACAGCCCGATCCCAGTCCTCGAGGAGACGCACGCCGATCTGCTCGCCGAGATCACGCCGCGCGACGGCGAGCGGCGCGAGATCCTCGACCCGGCGACGGGCGGCCTCGTCGGACACGCCCCGGTGCACGGCATCGGCGACCTCGAGCGGGCGATCGCCCGCGCGGAGGCCGCGCAGCCGGCCTGGGCGGCGCTCGGCCATGCGCGTCGGAGCGAGCTGCTCATGCTCGCCGCCGACGCGATCGACGCCGAGGCGGAGGCCCTCGCGCACGTGCTCTCGCGGGAGCAGGGCAAGCCGCTGAACGGTCCGAACGCGCGATTCGAGGTCGGCGCGGCATCCGGGTGGATGCGGGCCGCCGCGGCGACGCCGCTCGAGGCCGAGGTCGTCGTGGACGACGGCGAGACCCACGCCGAGCTGCACTACCGGCCGATCGGCGTCGTGGGCGCGATCGGTCCGTGGAACTGGCCGCAGATGATCACGGTCTGGCAGGTCGCGCCGGCGCTCCGCATGGGCAACACGGTCGTCGTGAAGCCGTCGGAGTACACCCCGCTCAGCGTGCTCGCCCTCATCGAGGTCATCAACCGCGTGCTGCCCGCAAGCGTCGTCGAGGTCGTCTCGGGCGGTCGCGACGTCGGTGCGGCGCTCGCGTCGCACCCGTCGGTCGGCAAGGTGATGTTCACCGGCTCCACCGCGACCGGCAAGGCGATCATCCGCAGTTCGGCCGACACGGTGAAGCGGCTCACCCTCGAGCTCGGCGGCAACGACGCCGGCATCGTGCTGCCCGACGTCGACCCGAAGGCGATCGCGGAGGCCGTCTTCTGGGGCGCGTTCATCAACACGGGGCAGACCTGCGCCGCGCTGAAGCGCCTGTACGTGCACGACGACGTCTACGACGCGGTGTGCGACGCCTTGGTCGACGTCGCGCGGGCGATGCCCATGGGCGTCGGGCTCGACGAGGCGAACGTGCTCGGGCCGCTGCAGAACCGGCAGCAGTTCGACGTCGTCGACCGCCTGGTGGAGTCGGCGAAGGCGGGCGGCGCCCGCGTGCTGCTCGGCGGCGACCCGGATCGCAGCGCACCGGGCAACTTCTACCCGACGACGCTCGTGGCCGACATCGACGACCGTTCGCCCCTGGTGCAGGAGGAGCAGTTCGGTCCCGCGCTGCCGATCATCCGCTACCACGACCTCGATGACGCGATCGCGATGGCGAACGGGGTCGAGGTGGGTCTCGGCGCCTCGGTGTGGTCGACCGACCGCGACGAGGCGCGGAGCATCGCCGCTCGCCTCGAGGTCGGCACGGTGTGGATCAACGCGCACGGCGCGGTCCACCCGATGGCGCCGTTCGGCGGCGCGAAGCAGTCGGGCTACGGGCTCGAGTTCGGCGTCGAGGGCCTCAAGGCGCTCGGCGTGCCGCAGGTCGTCAACGGCTGACCTGCGGAGCGTCCGCGGGGGCGGGCAGGGGACGGGCCGGGAGTGCGATCGCGCTCCCGGCCCTCGTCGTGCCCGGTCGTGTCGCGCTCCCGTCTCGGCATGCGGAGCTGCGCCCGTCGCGGCGCGTATCGTTGACCCCGACGCCGCGGCGTCGCGAGAGGGGACCATGCCGAAGATCGTCGACCACGACGCGCGCCGCCTCGAGATCGTGCACGCGACCTGGCGCCTCATCGCCGAGAAGGGCTTCCGCGCCACCACGATGCGCGAGATCGCCAGGGCGTCCGGCGTCGCGAACGGCGGGCTCTTCCCCTACTTCCGCAACAAGGAGGAGCTGATCGGGGCGACGTTCGAGCACGTGTTCGCCGCCACCAACGAGCGCTTCGCAGCCGTGCGCGCCGACCTCGAGGGCATGGCGGCCCTTCGCGAGCTGATGCTGCAGATCTTCCCCCTCGACGAGGAGCGCATCCTCGAGGCGCGTATCGTCATCCCCTTCTGGGAGTACGCGGCCAACGAGCCCGAGCTGCTTGCCCTCCACGAGCGCACGATGGACCAGTGGCGCGTCGAGATCGGCGGTCACCTCGCCGACGCGAAGCGCCTCGGCGAGATCCGCGACGACGTCGACATCCCCGTCGTCGTCGACCACTTCATGGCGATGCTCGACGGCGTGCAGGTCATCGCCGTCGTCGCTCCGGCGAGCGCCGACGCCGACCGGCTGACGCGGTTGCTCGACGGATACCTCGACCTGCTGCGCTGACGACGGTCGGCGACGGATGCCGCCGGCTCGGCGGCATCCCTCAGTTGATGATCTCGCCCCGCTCGTCCGCGGCGAGTTCCGCCAACCGGTCGCGCCACTGCTGCAGCGCCTCTGGCGTGAGCCGGGTCCAGTCGTCGACCTCCCCGACGACCCGCAGGGGTTCTGCGCTCCGGTACGACCGCGTCGGGTTGCCGGGGAACTTCTTGTCGGTGACGTTCGGGTCGTCCTCGAACGGACCGGTCGGCTCGACGGCGTAGACGCGCGGCTCGCCGTCGCCGGGGGCGAGCTCGGCGGCGAGGCCGGCGCCATCCGGAAGCGCCGTGAAGTACACGTGGTTCATGACCACCTCGGGACGGTAGTTCGAGCGGAACCCCGCCGTCAGGAGGTCCCCGACCTGCAGGTCGGCCTTCGTGCCGTGGTAGAACGGCCCCTCGTCGATCACGTCGCCCACCGGGACAGCGTAGACCCTGCCGCGAGCGGTGATCGGGATCGGGACGGGGCGACCGGGGTGGAACGGTCCGCTGCTCAGGGACCCGCCCGCGGCATGTCGGATGCGTCGCTCGCCGTCCGTCGTCCCGACCTCCGGGGATGCCGCTCCGGCGTCCATCGCCGTCGGCACGCGCGTCGACTCGTCCGTCACCCGGCTGGTCAGGGGTGGATGACCTCGAGCGGTCCCTCGTCGGCGGTCGGCGGCTCGAAATGGTCGAAGTACGAGGCCGCGACCTCCTCCGGCAGGGTGAAATCGTCCCCGTGCTCGAGACGACGGGCGCGCACCCTCGCCAGGGCGACCTCCCTCGGCGTCGCCAGGTAGATGATCTCCGGCTCGATCCCGAGCGGCCTCAGGAGGGAGCGGTACGACTCTCTCACGCGGCGCGACCAGAACGAGAAGTCGAGGACGACGTCCGCCCCGGCGGTCACGAGCTCGAACAGCCGGGCCCGGAGCACCTCCTCGATCTGGGCATGGACCTCACGCGGAAGCGGCATCGAGCGGATCCCACGTGCCCACGCCACCTCGTCGAACGAGAGACGTACCATCCCCTGCCGTTCGAGACGCCGAGCGACGGTGGACTTCCCCGCGCCGGCCGGACCGCACATGAAGACCACGCGCGGTGGGACCCGGCTCAGCCGCCCGTTCCGTTTCGACACTCCGCCGATCGTATCCGCTGTCGAGGAGGAGCGGCGTCGGACCACGGGTGCCGACCGTCGAGAGGGGCGCCGACGGGCACGGCGGGGACGGGCGGATGCGGCGCCCCCGCGGCATCCGCCCGTCTCGATCCGATCGTCCGGGCGTCAGTGCCCGTGCCCGTGCCCGTGCCCCGAGCACGTGCACTCGCCCGCCTCGCAGTGGCATCCGCCGGCCGCGGCATCCGTGTGGCACGCCATGCCCAGCGACTTGGACGAGGGGACGTTGAGCGTGGGGTTCCGCCCGAAGAAGCCGTAGGGCTTCAGGGTGAACTTCGCGTAGTCGACGGGCATGACCGGCCAGTCCTCCACGCGCGGGAAGTGCGTGGGGCCGAAGGTGTGCCAGAGCACGATGTCCTCGCCGTCGATCGAGCGGTCGGCCTCCGTGTAGCGCGGGAGGCCGTCGCCGCCGGGGTTCTGGTTGACGAGGTCGCCCGCCGGGTAGCGTTCGTCGCGGTCGTAGCGCGTGACCCAGAGGTGCTTGCGCGTGAAGCCGGCGCGCTTGGCGATGACCGACTCGGGGTCGGCGAGCAGCGTCGGCGTGCCCTCCGCGCGGAGTTCGTACCCGACGGGGCGGCCGAGCCGGTTCTGCCGCTCGGTGTTGACGATGTGCCAGGCGCGTCCCGCGACGGGGTCGGCATCGCGCGCGCCCTCGGCCTCGGTCCGCAGTCGGGTCGTGCGCTTGGTGAACGCGTTGCCGTAGGCGTTGCCCTCGCCCATCGGCACGCGCACCGCGTCGACCTCCTCGACCGCGTTCGCGACGCCGTCGACCATCATGTCGAGCCGCGCGCTGAACAGGTGCTGGTGGTAGGGCGCCCCGAGCCCGGGAGCGACCTCGCTCGCGTGATCGCCCGCCTCCGGGTCGTAGGCCGACGAGAACAGCACGCCCGTGAGCTTCGCCTCGCACTCGATCGTGCCGTCGAGGTAGAGGTACCAGTAGAACCCGTAGTCGTAGTTGCCGACCGTCGTGAAGAAGCTGATCACGAGGCGCCGCTGGCGGCGGACCTCGTTCGAGCCCGTGTAGATGTCGGTGTGCTTCCAGAGGGTCCCGTAGTCCTCCTCGTGCATGCAGATCGCGTTCGGGATGACGCGGGGGTGGCCGAATTCGTCGGCGATGGTGGCGTCGAAGTACCGGATCTCGCCGAGGCAGTCGCACCCGAGCTGCAGGGAGTTCGCGTAGCGGCCGAAGACGTACTCCCCCGTGTCGAAGTAGTTCTGCCAGAAGCGCGCGGGAGACGGGTCGCCGTAGGGCACGACCATCTCGGCGATGGAGGCGCGGTAGACGATGTCGCGTTCGATGCCGCCCTGGTCGGCGTCGACGTAGCGGATGCGACGGAGCACGAGCCCCTCGCGCGCGTCGAACGCGAGCGAGAACCGCCAGTTCGCCCAGCTCACCCGGTCCTCCTCGACGGTGAAGCTCGGCCCCTCGGGCTGGGTGATGCTGATCGGCTTCAGCGTGTCGAGCGGCGCGCCCTGCACCTCGGGGTCGTCGAAGTTCCCCGACTCGGCGGGGATGTCGTAGACCCTGTGGTCGATGAGCTCGAACATCCGGCCCTCGATCATGTCGACGTAGGCGCAGAGCCCGTCGACGGGGTGCGCCCAGCAGTGGTCCTGCTCGTCGTGCCGCATGAAGGCGAGCACGCGGATGACGCGGCGCCCCCGCTCGGCCTCGAACCCGTACTCGCCCGCCGACAACGGGGCGAGCGCGACCTGCTCGTGCGTGATGCCGCGCTTGGCGAGGGCCTCGTGCCACTCGGGCTCGGCGCCCAGCAGGTCGTAGATCGCCTCGAACTCGACGTCGAGGATCGGCACCTGCCCGTTCGCGCCGTCGATCTCGTCACGGCGGAGGATCGACCGGTCGGTGACCGAGACCCGCACGTCGGAGGACGCACCCGTGGCCCGGTCGAGCAGGAGCACCCGGGCGACGCGCGGGAGCTGGATGCCGGCGAGGACGTCGGGCTTGGCGGGCTCGTCGAGGCCGACGTACACGAACCGCGTGTGCTCGGCGAGGAGGCCGGCTTCGGCCAGGATCTCGCGCGTCGCGTCGATCTCGTCGGCTGAGAGGCCGCGCATCGGGTCGATCGCGGGCGCGCCCGGATCGGGCGAGTGGTGCCGCTCTGCGGCTCGGGTGGTCGACATCGTCGTCATGGTGCACCTCGTTTTTCTCTACGTTTGTCGAGTAATATATCCGGACTCGCCGGAACAGGGAAGATTCGGGGAACGAATGGCCGAGGTCGCACACGGATTCATGCTCGCCGGCGCGCTGGCCGGCACCGGCGCGACGCTCGCCCGGGGCCGTCGACTCCGCGCCCTCGACGCGGTCGCCGCACTCGCGATGCTCGCGGCCATGTTCGACACGGCCGCCACCGGCATCCTCCCCGGCGTGGCGTGGGCGGGCATCCTCGTCCTCGCGGGCCTCGCCCTCGGCATCCGCTCGCGCGTCGATCGGTCGAACCGCTCCGCCACCGCCACGCCCAGGGACCCTCGGGCGGTCGGCGTCCGCTCCCGCCCGATCCACGACCTGCACCACGCCCTGGCGCTGATCGCGACCGGATGGCTCGTGGCCGCCGCCGGCAGCGACGTCCACGCTGCGTCCGCCGTGGCGCACGGGCACTCGGCCCCGCTCCTCGGCGCCGGGACTGTCGGCGTCCTCGGGGTGGTCGCGCTCGGCGCCGGGGTCACCCTCCGGGCGGTGCGCGACGGCCGCGACGCGGCCGGCCACGGCCTCGCGGCGGCGAGCATGACCGTCATGCTCGCCGCCATGGCCGCTCCCGGTCTCGTGAGCGCGTTCGTCGCCTAGATGCCGCGGTGCGGCTCGCCCGCCACGGCGGCGGCCTCAGCCTCCTCGAGGCCGTGGCCGATGCGCGCGTACAGCTCCGGGTTCCTGCGGCGGATCGCCATGCCCCACACGACCCCGACGACGCCCGGGACGATGAGCAGCGCAGGCAGGACGAACGTGACCGCTGTGGTCTCGGTCTGCCCGAGCAGGACGTTGAAGTTGGCGAGGATGAGCACGAACACCGCGAACAGGACGACCGCCGAGATCACCGGCGCGATGAGCGTCTGCCACGCGCCGAGTCCGCGACGGTCGCGTCGGAAGAACCCGATCACCGCGATCGCGATGACGCCCATCAGCAGCACGAGTCCCATGGCGCCGGTGTTGGTGAGCCAGGTGAACATCGTGAGGACCGGGTAGAGGAACTCGACCGGCGCGAAGTCGGACTTGAGGCCCATGCCCTCGCCCGCGACGACGAACCCGAGCGTCACCACGATCGCGATCGCGCTCTGGGCGACCGAGCCGGCCCACGGCGCACGCGAGCCCGCGCGCACCGCACCGAGGCCGCGGTGCAGCACGCCCTCGCGCCCGAGCGAGAACAGGTAGCGGGCGACGGCGTTGTGGAAGGACTGCAGGGCGGCGAACAGGCTCGTGAGGAACAGCACCTGCATGAGGTCGCTCAGGATGACCGGCGCATGCTGGCCCATGAACACGAACATCAGGTCGGGGCCGTAGGTCGCCGAAGCATCGACGATCTGCGACGGTCCGATGCCGACCGTGAACGCCCACGCGCTGAACGCGTAGAAGACGCCGATGATCGCGACGGCCGAGTAGGTCGCCCGGGCGACCGTGCGCTTCGGGTCCTTCGACTCCTCGCCGTAGATCGCGGCCGACTCGAAGCCCATGAATGCTGCGACCCCGAACGAGAGGACGGCGCCGACGCCGGGCACGAGGAACTCGGCCGGCTGGAGCCCGGCGGTGCTCACGCCTTCGGGCGCGACCGCGAACGCGACGAGGTCGAAGACGAGCACGGCGGCGAACTCCAGGGCGACGAGGATTCCGAGGACCTTGGCCGACAGGTCGACACGATTCACGCCGAGCGCGCCGACGACGACGATGCAGGCGAAGATCCAGAGCCACCACGGCGTGGAGATGCCGAACTTGGCCTCGAGGAACATCGACATCTGGAATCCGAACAGGCCGTAGATGCCGACCTGCATGGCGTTGTACGCCACGAGCGCGACGAGCGAGGCGCCGACGCCGAAGGGGCGTCCGATGCCCTGGGCGATGTAGGCGTAGAAGGCGCCGGCGTTCGTGACGTAGCGGCTCATCGCGGCGTAGCCGACGGCGAACACCGCGAGCGCCGCGGCGAGCACGATGAAGCCGACCGGCACGCCGATCACGCCGGTCACGGCGAAGGTCGTGGTCACGCCGCCGGCGACGACGGTGAGCGGCGCCGACGCCGCGATGATCATGAGGGTGACGGATGGCACGCCGAGTCGGCGGTGGCTGAGCCCACCGGTCGCCGACGGCGACGTCGTCGTCGTTGCGGAGGTCATGGCTGGAAATCCCTTGGTCGACGGAGGGCGAGCCACGGCGGCATCGCCCGGTTCCGGCCCATGGTTCCGTGCGCCGGCGCGCCTGGCTTGTCGCAGAGCGTACGCCGATTGACCCCGGCCGCAGACTCGCCCTGTCGAATTTGCCTCAACGCGCGTAGAGTTTCCTCTCGACCCGGACATCGACGTCCCACCGAGAGATGAGGTGCATCCCGTGCCCCACGGATCCTTCCCCTCCCCCGCGCCCGCGTCGGACATGCCCGCGATCGACACCTCGTCGCTGGCGCTCGACTTCGCCGAGTTCAGCGCGCTCGCCTCGCGGTCCTTCGTTCCGCTCCGCGTGCGCGCGGACGATCCGGACGCATTCCGCGGGGACATCCGCGCCTCGATCGGCGACGACATCCACGTCTCCGTGGTCACCGCCTCGGGACACGAGATCCACCGCACGCCCGAGCTCGTCGCCCGGTCCGAGCATCGCTCCTTCAAGCTCGGCCTCCAGCTCTGCGGCACGGGCCTGCTCGTGCAGGACTCCCGCGAGGCCGTGCTCCGGCCCGGCGACCTCACGATCTACGACACCGATTCGCCGTACACCCTCGTGTTCGAGGAGGCGTTCAGCACGCTCGTGCTCATGCTGCCGCACCGGATGCTCGAGCTGCCCACCGACGCCGTGCAGGGCATGACGGCCGCGCGCATCGCGGGCGAGGACGGCCTCGGCCGCGTGGTCGCGCGCTTCCTCGCCGAACTCGCGGGCGACCTCCATCAACTCGACGGACCCATCGGCGGCCGCTTGGCCCGCAACGCGGTCGACCTCGTGACGACGCTCTACGCTCGCGAGCTCGACGTCGCCCGGGACGCCGACCGACCCCACCGGGCCGTGCTCCGCGGCATCCAGGCCTGGCTCGACGACCGGTTGGGCGACCCCGAACTCACGCCGGCGAGGATCGCCGCGGCCCACTTCATCTCGACGCGCCACCTGCACGCGATCTTCCACGAGGAGGGTCTCACCGTCTCCAGCTGGATCCGATCACGCCGGCTCGACCGCTGCCGGCGCGAACTGCGGGACCCGCTCGCGGCGCACAGGCCGGTCGGCCAGGTCGCGGCCCGCTGGGGTTTCGCCGATGCCGCGCACTTCAGCCGCGCCTTCCGCGCGGAGTTCGGCGAGCCGCCGACCGCCGTCCGAGCGCGCGCGACGGCCGCGTGATCCGAATCGCAGGTCAGACGAGGAAGTCGATCGCCGCGTCCTTGAACGTGCGGGACGTCAGCGTCGAGACGTGGTCGCGACCCCGGATCGTGATGAGGTCGCTCCCCCAGTCGAGCGCGAGCTGCTGCACGCCGACCGGCACCGGGTCCTCCTCGCCAGCGACGAACAGGACCGGGATGCCGCCGGGGATCGCGAGCGGGGCGCCCGAGACGCCCTCGATGCACGCCAGGAGCGCCTCGCGGTCGGCGCCGGCCCGGATCGCCGGGGCCAGGACCTGGGCGATCACCGGGTTGCGCGGTTGCGTGCCGTCGACGAGGTACCCGCGTGCATCCTCGACGTCCCACGTCGCGAACAGCTCCGTCGGCCCCGCACCGCCCACCACGACGCGACGCACCCGATCGGGGGCGAGCTCGCAGAGGGCGGAGATGACCCGATTGCCCATCGAGTAGCCGATCGCGTCGCACCGCTCGGCGCCGGCCGAGTCGAGCACCGCGAGGAGGTCGCCGCCGAGTCGATCGGGTGCGTACGCGTCGGCGTCGGCCGGCTTGTCGCTCGCACCGTGCCCGCGGAGGTCCATCGTGATCACGCGACGGCCGGACTCCACGAGGGAGCGCACCCACCCCGTGCCGTCCCACGTGACGGTCGAGTCCGACGCGAAGCCGTGCACCAGCAGGACGGGCGGGCGACCCGACTCGGCATCGTCACCGTGCACGCGGTAGGCGATGAGGACGCCGTCCGGAGCCTCGGCGTGCAGGACCGGCGCAGACGAGGCCGGCCCGATCACGCGCGACCCGCCTCGTCGTCGGCAGTTGCGCCGGCGTCGTCCGTGCCATCGGGCTCGTCCGTCTCGACGACCTCGCCCGGCGGAAGCTCCGCGGATTCGACGATCGCGGCCCCGGCGTGACCGAGTTCGGCGATCGCCGCGGCGGACGACTCCGCCGCGACGCCCGCGACCAGGTCGCGGAGCACGCGCACGTGGCGCCCGTGCTCGATCGCGTCGAGCGCGCTCGCGCGCACGCAGTAGTCGGTCGCGAGACCCGCGACGTCGATGTCGGTGATGCCGTGCTGCTCGAGCACCTCGGTGATCGACGCGCCCGAGTCATCCGTGCCCTCGAAGATCGAGTACGCCGGCACCCCCTGGCCCTTGCGGATGTGCACGTCGACCCCGCTCGTGTCGAGCGCGGGATGGTACTCGGCACCCGGCGTGCCTGCCATGCAGTGCTTGGGCCAGGTCGTCACGAAGTCGGGCTCGGCATCGGTCGCGAAATGCCCGCCGTTGTCGTCGTCGGGGTTGTGCCAGTCGCGGGATGCCACGACGAGGTCGTAGCGTTCGCCGTGCTCGGCGAGGTAGGCGGTGATGCCCGCCGCGACGGCCGCACCGCCGTCGACGCCGAGCGCGCCGCCCTCGGTGAAGTCGTTCTGCACGTCGATGATGAACAGGGCCCGACTCATGATCGGCTCCTTCGCTCCTCGGGTCTCGGGCGGGGTTCCTCCGGCCGCCGCTTCCATTCTGTCGCGATTCGCGGATGCCGCGGCAGGCCCTCGGTCACTCGTTCGAGAGTTCGTCGCCGCAGCGGTAGAAGCCCGTCGTGAGCGTGTCGATCGCCACCTTCGCGTCGGCCGTGATCTGCGAGACGTCGCCGAGCGCGTAGATCGCGAAGGTCAGGGTCGTGCCGTCCTGCGCGTGGACGATGCCCCCGAGCGTGTAGCCCGTGTCGATCCAGCCGGTCTTCGCGAAGACCGCGCCGTGCGCGACGGCGTTGTCACCCGCGAACCGGTCGGCGTACGACAGCGAACCGCGCTGGCCGGCGATGGGGAGGCCATCGCGGATCACGCCGAGGTTCCCCTCGCGCGCCTCGACCTTGGCGAACAGCCGGGTGAGGTACGCGGGGGGCACGGCGTTGTCGGGAGAGAGTCCCGACCCGTCGATCACCCGGATGCCGCCGCGGGCGATGCCGTACGTCGCGAGCGCCTGTCGCACCGCGGGGTCGATGGCCGCGAACGTGTTCCCCGTCCCCACCGCGACCGCCACCTGCCGGGCGAGCATCTCCGCGACCGTGTTGTCCGATACGACGAGCGACTTGTCGATGAGCTGGGCGACGGTGGGCGACCAGACGCGGCCGAGTTCGGTCGCGCCGGCAGGCGCCGTGCCGCGCTCGATCGCCGACACGCCCCCGAGTTCCGAGGCGAACGCGTCGCCTGCCCGGCCGACCGCGTCGGCACCCCGGCGCGAGGTGTTCGCGTACGGGTCGTCGCGGTCGCCGTCGACCATGAGGGCCGTGATCTCGGGCATGTAGCCGAGGTCGCGCTCCGTCGGCGCCCAGCTCGCATGCCAGGTCTCCCCGCCGAAGTACGACGAGTCGAGGACGAGCTTCGTGAGGGGCGGGTTCGACGGATCGGCGTCCCACGCCGCGCGCACCTGGGCGGCGAGGTCGTCGAGGTGCGCGGCACCGGGGTAGACGGTCTCGTTGCCGGTCGCGGTCCGCGAGAGCGTCAGGTCGCCGCCGCCGACGAGCACGACCGAGCCCGGTTCGGCGCCCTTCACGACGGTCGTCGCGAAGCGGTCGTCAGGCGAGAAGACGGCGAGCGCGGCCGCGGCCGTGACGACCTTCATGACGCTCGCGGTCCGCGAGGCCTCGAGCCCGCCGCGATCGAAGAGCACCTCCCCCGTCTCGGCGTTCATGACCTGCGCCTGCAGGTTCGCCAGGCGCGGATCGGCCGCGAGGCCCGCGACCGAGCACGTGCGCACGCGTGCCGCCGGTTCGGGCGTCGGGGTCGGCGTCGCGGTGGGGGTCGGCGTGGGCGTGTCGGTCGGGGTCGGCGTCGGGGTGGCCGACGGCGTCGGCGACGCGTCACCGCCCGTCATGGTCGCGGCGAACGCGACGGCCCCTCCGAGCAGTCCGACGGCGGCGACCGCGGCGACGGCGGCGAGCACCCGATGCTCGGCGATCAGCGAGCGGACGCCCCGTGGCCGGTCGGGCGTCGTCGCGGCGACCGGGTCGCGTGGCGATGGGGCCGTCGCGGGGTCGCCCGGCGACGCGGGCTCCCCCTGCGCGGGCGTCGCGCCCGTGGCATCCGTCTCGTCGCTCACCCGGGCATTGTACGGACGTCGTCCGGGCGCCTCCCGAGTGCCTGCGCTCGCGGGGCGCCGGCCGGAGGACGGGTCAGGGCGCTGATACCTCGGTGCAGAACTCCCGGACGACCCGCGCGATCACGTCGGCCAGCGCGTGCAGCGACGCGACCGAGACCCATTCGAGGTCGGCGTGGGCGCCGCCGCCGACGGGCCCGATGAGCACGACGGGGATGCCCGCCTCGGCGATGAGCCCGGCGTCGGTCCACCACGGGTCGCCCCGCACGACGGCGGGTGCGCCCGTGACGCCCCCGACCGCGCCGACCACGGCGCGCGCGATGCGCGCGTCGGACGACGCCTCCATGGCGGGCCGCACCACGAGGGGCACGATGCGGCCCGGTTCCGAGGCCGCGAGCACGCGCTCGAGCTCGGCACCCGGGTCCGGGTCGCCGGGCAGGGTGCGGCGCTCGACGACCAGCACGCAGCGGTCGGCGACCGTCGCGGCATCCGTCCCGCCGTCGATGGTGGCGACGCGCACGCTCCCCGATCCGAGCAGCGGATGCCCCGGGCGCGCGGCGAGCTGGGCACCGAGGGCGCGCAGCGCGACCAGCCCGTCGAGCGCGCGATCGATCGCATCGACGCCGAGCTCCGGCTGCGAGCCGTGCGCCGCCACGCCGTCGTACTCGACGCGATACCAGGCGAAGCCGCGATGCGCGAGCGTCACCTCGAGGTCGGTCGGCTCGAGCACGATCGCGCCGTCGGGGCGCCGCCGGGCCGGGCCGGAGCGCCCCTCCGCGTCGATCGCCGCGAGCAGCTCCTCCATCCCGAGCGAGCCGAACTCCTCGTCGGCGGCGAACGCCAGCACGATGTCGCCGGTGAGGTCGTCGGGTGCCGTCGCAGCGGCGATCATCGCCGCGGCGAGTCCACCGGCCATGTCGTAGGCGCCGCGGCCCACGATGCGATCGGGCACGGCGTGCGACGCGTCATCCGCTGCACTGCCGGCGCCGCCGACCGTGTCGAGGTGCCCGGCGAGGAGCAGGGTCCGGCCGCCGCCTCGACCGCGCCGGCGAGCGAGGACGCTCGGGCGCGAAGGATCGGCGCCCACCTGGCGCACCTCGAAGCCGCGTTCGTCGAGCCAGGTCGCGATGACGCCCGCGAGTTCGCGCTCCCCCGCACCGCCGATGACCAGCGACGGGTTCGTCGCGTCGATCGCGACGAGTCGCCGGGCCAGGGCGGCGACGTCCCCGTCGAGGGACACCTCGTTCCCGTTCGCGCCGACCGGCTCAGCCCTCGCCCGGGTAGCGCAGGCCGATCTCCGCGCGGATGCGGTCGAGGGTGCCCATGATCGCGACGGACTCCTCGGTCGGCAGGACGTCGCCGCCGTCGAGCCGACCGGCGGCGACGAGCTCCTCCATCGCTGCCGCCTGGTAGTGCATGCCGCGGCCGTTCACGTCGGATGCGAACTCCTCGATGACCACGTCGTCGTGCCCGATGACCCGGAAGCTCGTGGGCGTGTACCAGACCCCGTCGATCTCGATGCGCGCCTCGGTGCCGAGCACGAGCGCCCGATTCGGGCCGCGGGCATCGCTGGCGGAGAACGTCGAGGCGATCCGGCCCTCGGCGTAGCCGAACTGGACGGCGATCTGGGCGTCGGCGCCGGTCTCCTTGAAGATCGCCGTGGACTGGATGACGGCGGGTGCGCCGAAGAGGTCCCACGCGAACGAGACCGGGTAGATACCGAGGTCGAGCAGCGCGCCCCCGCCGAGGTCGAGTGCGTTGAGCCGGTGCGACGGATCGTCGGAGAGCTTCTGGGTGTGGTCGGCGATCATCGTGCGCACCTCGCCGATCGCGCCCGACGCGATGATCTCGCGGATGCGCACCATGTGCGGGAGATACCTCGTCCACATCGCCTCGAGCACGAGCACGCCGCGGTCGCGGGCCGCATCGGCGACGACGCGGGCCTCGGCCTCGTTCAGCGTGAACGGCTTCTCGACGAGGACGTGCTTGCCGGCCTCGATCGCCGCGAGCGCCGACGCCGCATGCCACGGATGCGGCGTCGCGACGTAGATCGCGTCGACTTCGGGGTCGGCGAGCAGCGCGTCGTAGCTGCCGTGCGCGGTGGCGATGCCGAACTCCTCGGCGAACGCCCGCGCCGACTCGGTCGACCTCGAGCCCACGGCCCGCACGTCGAAGCCGTTCAGCCGGAGGTCGGAGGTGAAGAGGCGGGCGATGCCGCCGGTCGCGAGGATTCCCCATCGCAGTCGTGCCGTCATGCGCGCCAGCCTAGCGGCGACCTCCCCTCCGCTGGATCCGGAGGTGCCCGTCCAGATGACACCTGTTCTGGGATATGCGGAAGCCTCATGATTCCCGCTAGGTTTCGGCCATGTCGGCACATTCGAACCGAAGGAGCCGCATCGTCGGCTCGATCGCCGGGGCCACCGTCGCCCTCGTCGCCGTCTTCTTCGGCGCCGCACCATCCGCCCTCGCCGCCCCGCCCGATCCGGTGAACAAGTACGTCTCGCTCGGCGACTCGTACGCCGCGGGGCAGGGCGCCGGGATCCCGTTGGACGCCTGCCTCAGGTCCGACGCCGCGTACCCGGTCCTGCTCGACGCGGTACCGCGGACGAACCTGCTGCGCCAGGCCGCGTGCAGCGGCGCGACGATCTCCGACGTCGCGTCGACCCAGCTGTCGCAGGTGAATCGCGGCACGACGCTCGTCACGCTGACCGTGGGCGGGAACGACCTCGGGGTCGGCGCCGTCTTCGCGATCTGCGCACCCGACCCGGAATCACTCGCCTGTGCGATGGCCGTCGCCGAGGCGGAGCAGCTTCTCGCCTCCGGAGTCATCGGTCAGCAGCTCGGTGCGCTGTTGCTCGCGATCGCCGAGCGCGCACCCAACGCGCGCATCGTCGTGACCGACTACCCGGTGCCGTTCGTGAGCGGGTTCAGCGCCCTGACCGACACCGTGAACGCCGCGACCCTCGCGCTCGACGCCCAGATCGGCGCCGCGGCGACCGGGGCGGCCACCGCCGGCGCGAACGTCCACTACACGAGCTTGGAGTTCGCCTACCTCGGCCACCAGGTCGGCGATCTCGACCCGTGGCTCGGCGCCGACCAGTTCGACCCGCTGACCTTCCTGCACCCGACCGCGACCGGTCAGGCCGTCTACCGCGACGCGATCCTCGTCGCGCTCGGATGAGTCGGACGATGTCCTCGCACGCGCGGCACGATGCCGCCGTTCCGGCAGTCCACGCGCGTCGCGTCGCGCTCCTCGCCGCCGGGCTGCTCGCGGCGCTCACCCTGCTCCTCGGCTCGGCGCTCGCCGGCCCGGCGGACACCGCCCACGCCGCGGTCCCCATGGCCAAGCCGGACAAGCCGGGCAAGCCCGGCGGAGGGAGCGGAGGCGGTGGCGGCGGCGGCACAACCGAGCTCGAGTACGCCGCACTCGGCGACTCGTTCGCCGCCGGCGTCGGCGCCGGCAGCTACATCGAACGGACGTGCTACACGAGCTCGAAGAGCTATCCGAAGCTGCTCGATGGAGACGCGGACAAGGCACTCGTCGCGTTCCCCGCCTGCTCGGGCACGGACACCGTCGACGTGCTCGACCGGCAGATCGCGGCGATCCCGACCACGGCGAAGCTCGTCACGGTCACCGTCGGCGGCAACGACGTCGGCTTCGCCGACGTGATGCAGAACTGCTTCGTGCTCGTGAGTTCGTCGTGCTCGTCGAAGATCGCCGCAGGCGCGGCCATCGCGGACTCTCCGGAGTTCACCGCGAGCATCGTCGCGGTCGTCGACGGGATCCAGGAGCGGGCACCGGGCGCGAAGGTCATCGTCGCCGGCTACCCGCTGCTCTTCTGGGAGAACAGTTCGGGCGTGAACCCGAAGTACGTCTGGGCCGACGAGGTGAACGACGAGACGGTCGAGCTCAACGACGTGGTCGAGGCGGCCGCGACGTCCGCCGGTGCCGTCTTCGTCGACGTCGAGGACGACTTCGCGGGGCACGGCATCGGCAGCTCGAGCCCGTGGATCAACGACTGGAAGTGGCTGACGACCACGACGGTCAACGCCTTCCACCCGAACGCCACCGGGCACGCCGCCTACGCGACGGCGATCCGGGCGGTTCCGCTCTCGTAGTCCGCCACCTGGACGGAGGGCCCGGACGTGGTCCGGGCCCTCCGCATTCCCGGCTCGGGCACCGATCGGGGCGTGCCGGGCCGAGTCAACGGTCGGTCAGGGCGCTGCGGCAGCGCCGACCGGGGGCGTCTCGCTTCGCTCGTCGGCTGCGGCCTCGAGCACCGTCGTCCATGCACCCGACCCACCGCGCAGCACCGCCACCGCAGCGCCGGTGAACGCGATCAGCCCGAGCACCAGCGAGGCGTACGCGATCCAGGCGCCGGAGAGGAAGTTGGGCAGCACGAACTCGGTCACCGTCCAGGCGAGCAGGGCGATCGCGACCCAGCGCGGCGCGACGGCCGAGCGGAGCAGGGCGACCGCGACGAGGATCACGCCGAGCACCGTGCCGCCGAGCCCGGCGAGGAGGTACGGGACGAAGTCGCCGCCCTGCGTGGCCGCGAACGCGGCCTGCGCCGCATCGAGGTCGCCCGACTCGACGGCATACCGCGCCATGCCGAGCGTGACGAGGCTCGCCCCGCCGTAGGCGGCGTGGCCGAACGCGCCGAGACCGCTGAAGGCGGCGCCGAGCGTGGCGAGCACGGGTGAGCGGTGACTCGCCGCGTGCGCGAGCCCGACCAGGCCGATCGCCCAGAACACCTGGGACCACAGGAAGAGCTGGAGCCCGATCGCGGCGGACGTCGAGCCGGCGAGGAGCTCGACGTACCCGGTCGGGTCGTCGGGGAACTCGGGTTGCAGCAGGATCCCTGCGACGGCGGTGGCGATGGCGACGACGAGCGATCCGGCGACGAGCACGCGGCGGACGGACGGCAGTGCACGGGACGTGGACATGGGCGGATTCCCCCTCGGTTCGGCCGCGGCCCTTCCGCGGCGACGGCTCGACGGTACGAGCGGCGCGACGTCGGGGGCATCCATCGTGGGTGCCGTCGCCGATCACCGGAAGTCGACTCGCCGATCACCCGACGGTGATTCCCCCGGCGGCGTGCGGACCGCTAGCCTGCGGTCGTGGACCGCCGCACGCGCTGGCATCTCGCCCAGGACATCGCCGTCGCCGCGCTCATCGCAGCGCTGGGCCTCGCCGAGGTCTGGGTGCCGTTCGAGTCCGTGCAGGGCACGGGCTCCCCGGTGGTGAGCACGGCGGCGATCCTCGTCTGCGCGGTCCTGCTCGCGCTGCGCCGAGTCGCCCCGCTCGTCCTCGTCGGGGTCCCGCTGACGTGGGTCCTGTGCTTCGTCGCGACCGGCGGCGACGCCCAGGTGCTGTTCTTCGGGGGATTCCTCCCCCTCGCACTCGCCCTCTACACGGGCGCGCGGCACGGCGGCATCCGAACCTCGGCGGCCATCTGCGGTTCGGTGTTCGCGGCCGTGATCCTGGCCGATCTCTTCGTTCCCGAGCTCCAGGGGCCGAGCGAGGTGTTCTTCCACTGGGGCGTGCTCCTCACGATCTTCCTCATCGGCATCGGCATGCGCGTCTCCGAACGCCGAGCGGTGGATGCCGCGATCCGGGCCGCGGTCGCGGAGACCGAGGCCCGCGAGGCCGCCCTCCGCGCGGTCGCGGAGGAACGTGCCCGGATCGCCCGCGAGCTGCACGACATCCTCGGGCACTCGGTGAGCGTCATGGTCGTCCAGGCCGGTGCGGCGGCGGAGGTCGTCGACGTCGACCCGGGTGCCGCCCGGCAGGCCCTGGAGGCGATCCGGACGACGGGCACCGACGCACTGGCCGAGGTGCGCCGGGTCGTCGAGCTGCTGCGCGACGACGACCCGGAATCGCTGTCGCCGCAGCCCGGCATCGCCCGCATTCCCGAGCTGATCGAGCAGGCACGCGGTACTGGGCTCGTCGTGGACTTCCGGGCCGACGATACGAGCGACCTGTCGGCGGGTCGACAGCTCGCCGTCTACCGGGTCGTGCAGGAGTCGCTGACCAACGTGCGCCGTCACGCTGTACGGCGGCACGCTCGACGCAGGTCCGGGTCCGGGTCCGAGCGGATGGCGCGTCCACGTGTCACTCCCGACCGGGGCTCGATCGTGACCGCGTCGACCGCGACCCGGGTCCTGCTCGTCGACGACCAGGAACTCGTCCGCGTCGGGTTCCGGCTCATCCTCGAACGTGCCGGGCTCGAGGTCGTCGGCGAGGCCGGCGACGGGGCCACCGGCGTCGCGGCCGCCGCCGAGCTCGCCCCCGACGTCGTGCTCATGGACATCCGCATGCCGGTCATGGACGGCATCGAGGCGACACGGCTCATCCTCGAGGGTGACCCGTCCCGTCGCGTGCTCGCGCTGACGACCTTCGACCTCGATGAGATCGTGTTCGCCGCGGTCCGGGCCGGGGCATCCGGGTTCCTGCTCAAGGACGTGCCGCCCGCCGACCTCGTCCACGCGGTCGGGGTCGTGTCCCGCGGCGAGGCGATGCTCGCCCCGGCGGTGACGGCACGCCTGCTCGAGCGCTTCGCCTCGTCCCCCTCCCCCGATTCCGCCCTGCCGCCCGGCGTCGAACTCACCGAGCGGGAGGTCGAGATCGTCCGGCTGGTCGCGCGCGGCCGGTCGAACGCCGAGATCGGCGCAGTGCTGTTCCTCAGCGAGTCGACCGTGAAGACGTACGTCTCGCGCCTGCTCGCCAAGCTCGGCGCGCACGACCGGGTGCAGATCGCGATCCTCGCCTACGAGTCCGGCCTCGTCCGGCCCGGCGAACGCACGGACTGACGGCGCGGGTCCTCGACGACCTGTGCGGGCTGAGGCCGCCTGCCTTCGAAGGTTCCCTCGATCGCTCGCGAGGCGTACGATGGTGCTAATCACAATAGCGCCATTACGTCAGGAGGCGCACATGTCGATCTCCGCCCCACCCCGCAAGCCGGACGTCACACCGCGGACCGACGTCGACGATCCACCGCCGATCGAACACGAAGCGGAACTTCATCCAGGGGCGTCCCGCTCCGTGCCGACCAGCAAGGTGCGAGCGCTGATCGAGGAGGCGTGGCGGCGCACCGGCCGCCGCCGTGTCCTGATCGCGTCGGCCGCGATCGCGCTGTCGGTCGGCGTGGTGGCGCTCGCGCTCGGAACCCTCAGCCCGACCGGGCTCCCCGACGGAGTTCCCGAGCGACCCATCAGCCTGGGCGGCCGATCGGCCGCGGGGCCGGCGACGACGGGGGAGAACGGAACCCTCGCCACCGTGGCCACGTCGGCTGCAGGCGCGCCGAGCGACATCTACCTCCTCGAATCCGGTAGCACGGTTCCGCGGCAGCTGACCTCGACGCCGGAGTTCGACGAGTACGCGCCGGCGTGGTCGCCGGACGGCACCCTGCTCGCGTTCATCCGGTCGGACCCGCCCGACGACGAGCAGGCAGATGCCGCGATCAGGTCCGTCGGGTTCGCGCAGGCGGCGGCGTGCGTGGACGTCTGCGAGCTGGTCATCGCGGACGGCGCGACCGGCGTGCCGGTCCTCTCGTCGGGCATCGGGCATGCGTATCCGCGCGCGCAGGATGGCTTCGACCGTTCCCTGGTGCCCTCCTCGATCGCATGGGCGCCGAACGGCAAGTCGGTCATCGTCAACCGGAGTTTCTGCGGGATCGGGGGCTGCGGCGGCCCCGCGGACGTCGGATCGGTGCTCGTGGACGTGGAGACCGCGCGCACCGTCGAGATCGCGCCGGGGCTCTCCGTCCTCGGCTGGTCGCCCGACGGACGCTGGCTCGCAGTCGCCGAAGAGCGTGGCGTGTACGGCCACTCGGTCGTGGCGGTGCCGACCGGCGCCTTGGATGAGTCGGCCCTCGCCGATCCGCCGGAGCGAGACGGATGGATCGTGCTCTCCGGCACCCTGTCGTGGGCGAACGACATCGGCTGGGCGGCGGACTCCTCGACGGTCTTCCTCAACGAGGGCCAGATCTTCGGGCCCGGGTCCGGCGCGCAGTGGCGGCCCGCCACGATCGACGCGGTCACGGTTCCGGACGGGATCCGGCACACGGTCATCGCCGACGGGGCGGGTCCATTGGTCTCACCCGACGGTCGGCACCTCGCGTACCACACCGACTACGAGCTCGAGGGGGACGACGGGATCCTGACCGACATCTGGGTCGCCGACATCGACGGTGCCGGCGCCCTCCGGATCGCCGAGAACGCCACTGCGGACTCCTGGTCACCGGACGGGCGACTCCTGGTCGCCCACGACGACCGATCCTGGTTCACCATCGCCTCGGACGGCACCAGCCGGACCGACCTGGCGGTCCGGGCCACCGGAGACGGGGTGCCGTGGGGCCCCACCGCATCGTGGCAACGTCTCCCGGCCACTGAGTGACCGACGGACGCGTCCCGGCGCGAATCCCGGGTTCGGCGGTTCGAGACGCCGAAGGCCCCCTCCGTGTGGAGGGGGCCTTCCGAGTGGAGCCGCCTGGGGGAATCGAACCCCCGACCTATTCATTACGAGTGAATCGCTCTGCCGACTGAGCTAAGGCGGCGTGGCATCCGTTGCGAATCGCACCGAACGGCACGAGAGACCATGTTAGCGGGTTTTCACCAGGCTCATGACCACTCGCCGCTCGTCAGCACTGCGGGTCGGCAGCGGGCACGGTGCCGTCGACGAGGAAGTCCTCGACGGTGTCGTCGATGCACGCGTTCGACTTCCGGTACGCCGTGTGGCCCTCGCCGTCGTAGCTGACGAGGAAGCCGGATTCGAGCTGCGCCGCGAGCGCCTCCGCCCACTGGTACGGCGTCGCCGGGTCACCGGTGGTGCCGATGACCATGATCGGCTCCGCGCCCTCGGCCGTGATCGCCGCACGCTCGACCTCGCTCGCTGCCGGCCACTGCGCGCACCCGATGTCGCCGTACCCGAAGTACGGGCCGATGATCGGCGCGGCCTCGGCGAGCTCCGCCGCGCCGGCGCGCATCTTCGCCGGGTCGTCGTCGTACGTGTAGTCGAGGCAGTTGACGGCGCGGAACGCCTCGGTCGAGTTGTCGCGGTAGGTGCCGTCCTGTTCGCGACCGTTGTAGAGGTCGGCGAACGCGAGGGCGATGTCGGCCTCGCCGAACATCACCGACTCGAACATGTCGCTGAGATAGGGCCAGCTCTCGGCACTGTAGAGGGGGTAGATGATCGCCGTCACGAGCGCGTCGGCGCCCAGCCGGCGCCCATCGCTCCCGCGCAGCGGGCTCGCCTCGACGGACGCCAGCAGTCGCGCGACTTCGTCGGCGGCGTCGTCGACCGACCCGGAGAACGGGCACTCGGCGCCGGACAGGCAGTCCCCCAGGTAGGCCCGCAACGCATCCTCGAACCCGACCGCCTGGGCGATGTTGACCTCCTGGTTGCTCGCCGTCGGGTCGATCGCGCCGTCGAGGACGAGACGGCCGGTCTTCTCGGGGTAGAGCCCGGCATAGGTCGCGCCGAGGAACGTGCCGTAGGAGTACCCGAGGTAGTTCAGCCGCTCATCGCCGAGGATCGCGCGCAGCAGGTCGAGGTCGCGCGCCGCGCTCACGGTGTCGACGTTGGCCAGCAGGTCTCCGGTCTCGTCGACGCACGCCTGCCCGAACGCGCGGTTCGCCGCGGTGACGTCGGCGATCCACTCGTCGCTCCCGCGCTCGGCGGGCACGATGCCGTAGAGGAACTCGTCCATCTCCGCGGCGTCGACGCACGTCACCGCGGTCGACCGGCCGACGCCGCGCGGGTCGAAGCCGACGATGTCGTACCGCTCCTGCAACCGCGGTCCCGCCGCGTAGTCGACGGAGTCGGCGATGAACTCGTACCCCGAGCCGCCGGGGCCGCCCGGGTTCACGAGCAGCGACCCGAGCTTCTGGCCGCTCGCCGGACGACGCACGAGCGCGAGCTCGATCTCGCCCGCACCCGGATCGCTCCAGTCGAGGGGGGCGGTGGCGGTCGCGCACAGCTTGTCGTCGCAGCGCTCCCACTCGAGCACCTGCGAGTAGAACGGCTCGAGCTCGGCCGCGACGCGCTCCCCGGTCGGCTCGGACCGCTCCGTCCCGCCGACGAGGAAGGGCGGGACGGTGCACCCTGCGAGCAGCAGCACCGACGCCGCCACGACGGCCGCCGCCGAGACCAGACGGCCGCGCACGCTCACGAGCGCACTCCGCGAACCGGCTCCGGTCGGCGGATCGCCGAGACGAGCATCGCCTCGAGGGCGAGGGTCGGCTGGACGTTGGCGTCGATGCGGATGCGGGCCTCCTGGATGGCGTCGAGCGTCTCGAGCGTCTGCGCCGGGGTCGCGGATGCTGCGGCGCGGGCGATGTCGGCGGCGATGTCGAGGTTGACGAGGTCGACCTCGGCACCGAGTTGGGTGACGAGGATGTCGCGGAACAGCGATGCGAGGTCGACGAGGATCCGGTCGATCCCGTCGCGCAGGCTCCGGGTCGCGCGTCGCTTCTGGTCCTCCTCGAGCGCGCGGAGCTGCGAGCGGAGGGCGGCGGGAACGGCCTGGCCGGGGGCGACGCCGAGCGAACGGAGGGTGTGCTCGCGCTCCTCGGCGTCACGGAGCTCGGTGATCGCCTTCGCATCGTCGCCGGCGATCTCGAGCAGGCGCGCGGCGGTGAGTACGGCGCCGGGCGTCGATCGCACCTGCAACGCGAGTCGCAGGGTCTCGTCGCGTCGATCGCGCGCCTCGGCGCTGGTGGCGAGCCGGTGCGCCATGCCGATGTGGCTCTGCGCCTCGCGCGCCGCGCGCTCGGCGACGTCGGGGTCGACGCCGTCTCGACGGACGAGGAGGTCGGCGACCGCGGCGATGCCGGGCACCTGCAGCCGCACCGATCGGACGCGTGAACGGATCGTGGGGATGAGGTCGGCCTCGCTCGGCGCGCAGAGGATCCAGACCGTGCGCTCGGGCGGCTCCTCCAGCTCCTTCAGGAGCACGTTCGAGGTCTGCTCGGTCATGCGGTCGGCGTCTTCGACGACGATGACGCGATGGTGACCGACGGACGGCGCGTAGTGCGACCGCTCGACGATCTTGCGCACGTCGGCGACCTTGATGATCACGCCCTCGGTCGCGAGCACGTGCAGGTCGGGGTGGCTGCGCGCGAGGACCTGGGCACGGGTGGTGCCATCGCCGTCCGGGCTGCCGGAGAGCAGCGCCTCGGCGAACGCGTAGGCGAGGTTCGAGCGCCCGGAACCGGGCGGGCCGGTGATCAACCACGAGTGGGTCATGTCGGCGCCCGCCCGCGAATCGGCCGCGGCAGCGGCCGCCGCGCGCAGCACTGCGATCGCGGCATCCTGACCCGTCAGGTCGCTCCACACGGTCACGATTCCACGCTACCTTCGGCCGACGACAGCGGCGCCGGTCGATCGCAGGCCGCGGACGGAACGCCCGGACGTCGTCGAGCCGGCCCTCACGCGAGCGCCTCGATGCGCGCGCGGATCACGGAGTGGATCTCGTCGACGGGGCGCGTCGCGTCGACGACGAGGAAGCGGTCGGGCTCGGCCCCGGCGAGGGCGAGGTACGCCTCCCGGACGCGCGCGTGGAACTCCCCCGCCTCCGCCTCGAGACGGTCGTAGCGGGTCCTCGCACCGTCGAGTCGGCGTCGGGCGACGTCGGACGGCAGGTCGAGGAGGATCGTGAGGTCGGGCGCGAGACCTTCGGTCGCCCACTCGGAGATGGACCGGACCTCGGCGGCGTCGAGCACCCGGCCGGCGCCCTGGTAGGCGACCGACGAGTCGATGTAGCGATCCTGGACGACGACCTCGCCGCGCGCGAGCGCGGGTCTCACGACAGTGGCGACGTGGTGGGCCCGGTCGGCCGCGTAGAGGAGCGCTTCGGCGCGCGGCGCGATGTCGCCGCGGTGGTGCAGGACGATCTCGCGCACCTCGACGCCGACCGCGGTGCCGCCGGGCTCGCGCGTGCGCACGACCGTGCGGCCCTCGGCCGTGAACCACTGCTCGAGCAGTTCCGCCTGGGTCGTCTTGCCCGATCCGTCGCCGCCCTCGAGGGTGAGGAACAGCCCGCGGCTCACGAGCTCTTCTTCGCCGTACGGGTGGTGGTGCGCTTGGCGGGTGCCTTCTTCGCTCCGGACTTCGCCGCGGCGGTGCGCGTGCCGCGCGCCGGCGCCGGACCCTTGTCCCGCTTGATCTGGAGCAGCTCCACCGCGCGCTCGAACGTGATGTCCTCCACGGACTCGGCGCGCGGGATGGTGGCGTTCGTGGTGCCGTCGGTCACGTACGGACCGAAGCGGCCGTCCTTCACCTTGATCGGCTTGCCGCTCACGGGGTCCTCCGCGAACTCCTTGAGCGCGCTCGACGCGCGTCGCGCACCGTACTTCGGCTGCGCGAAGAGCTCCTGGGCTCCGGCGAGGTCGATGTCGAAGATCGCGTCCTCGCTCGGGAGCGTGCGCGTGTCGGTGCCCTTCTTGAGGTACGGGCCGTAGCGGCCGTTCTGCGCGGTGATCTCGTCACCCGACTCGGGGTCGAGGCCGACCACGCGCGGAAGGTCGAGCAGCTGCAGCGCGGTCGCGAGGTCGACCTCCTCGATCTGCATGCTCTTGAACAGCGAGGCGGTCCGCGGCTTCGGGGCGGCGGCCTTCTTGGCGCCGCGCTTGGCCGCCTTCACCGGCTGGGCGTCGGCGACTTCGCCGGTCGCGGGATCGACGGATGCCTCGGCCGTCTCGGGCTCGGGCTCGAGCTCGGTCACGTAGGGACCGAACCGGCCGTCCTTCACGACGACCTGCTTGCCGTTGTCGGGGTTGACGCCGAGCACGCGGTCGGTCTGCACCGGCGCTTCGATGAGTTCGCGCGCCTTCTCGGCCGTGAGCTCGTCGGGGGCGAGGCCCTCGGGCAGGTTCACGCGGCGCGGCGGCGCATCCGCTGCGGCCTCGGGGTCGACGGTCTCGAGGTACGGGCCGTACCGGCCGATCCGGAGCGTGAGGCCCGGGCCGATCACGATCGAGTTGATCTCTCGCGCGTCGATGTCGCCCAGGTTGTCGACGACCTGCCGGAGCCCCGTGTGGCGATCGCTGCCGAAGTAGAACTCGTTCAGCCAGTCGACGCGGTCGGCCTCCCCCGACGCGATCCGGTCGAGGTCGTCCTCCATCTCGGCCGTGAAGTCGTATTCGACGAGGTCGCCGAAGTGCTCCTCGAGCAGGCGCACGACCGAGAACGCGACCCAGCTCGGAACGAGGGCCTGGCCGCGCTGCGTGACGTAGCCGCGGTCGAGGATCGTCGAGATGATCGATGCGAACGTCGAGGGGCGACCGATGCCGAGCTCCTCGAGGCGCTTGACGAGGCTCGCCTCGGTGTAACGGGGCGGCGGGCTCGTCTCGTGGCCCTTGGCCTCGAGCTCGGCGAGGCCGACCGCCTCGCCCTCGGCGAGCTGCGGGAGCTTCGCCTCGCCGGGAGCGTCATCCGCGTTGCGCTCCTCGTCGCGGCTCTCCTCGTAGGCGGCGAGGAAGCCGCGGAACGTGATCACGGTGCCGCTGGCGGTGAACTCGGCGGTCGTGCCGGCGACCGCGGCCGTGGGCGACTCGGGCTCCGAGGCATCCGTCGCCGTCGGACCGACCTCGATCGTGACGGTCGCGGTCTGCCCCTTGGCGTCCGCCATCTGCGAGGCGACGGTCCGCTTCCAGATGAGGTCGTACAGCTTGAACTCGCTGCCGCGGAGCACGCTCTGCAGCTCGGAGGGCGTGCGGAAGACCTCGCCGGAGGGACGGATCGCCTCGTGCGCCTCCTGCGCGTTCTTCGACTTGCCTGCGTAGGCGCGGGGCTTGTCGGGCACGCTGTCGGCGCCGTACAGCTTCACGGCCTGCGTGCGAGCGGCCTGGATCGCCTGCTGCGACAGCGACACCGAGTCGGTGCGCATATAGGTGATGTAGCCGTTCTCGTACAGCGACTGCGCGACGCGCATCGTGTCGCGGGCCGAGAGCCGGAGCTTGCGTGCCGACTCCTGCTGGAGCGTGGAGGTCGTGAAGGGCGCCGCAGGGCGCCGCGAGTAGGGCTTCGACTCGACACGGCTCACGCGGCGGCCGACGGTGTCGTCACGGAGTGCGGCGGTCAGCGAGTGCGCGGTGGCCTCGTCGAGCACGACGGCCTTGCCGGTCAGCCGGCCGGAGTCGTCGAAATCGCGACCGGTCGCGATGCGCTCGCCGCCGACGCGGACGAGCCTGGCCTCGAACGACGAGGACTCCTTGGTGAAGCGACCGATCAGGTCCCAGTAGGAGGCTGCCACGAAGGCGAGGCGCTCGCGCTCGCGGTCGACGACGAGTCGCGTCGCGGCCGACTGCACGCGGCCGGCCGACAGGCCGGGCCCGACCTTGCGCCAGAGCACCGGCGAGACCTCGTAGCCGTAGAGCCGGTCGAGGATGCGCCGGGTCTCCTGCGCATCGACGAGCGCGGTGTCGAGTTCGCGGGTCTCGTCCTTGGCCTTGAGGATCGCGTCCTTCGTGATCTCGTGGAAGACCATGCGACGCACGGGCACCTTGGGCTTGAGCTCCTGCAGCAGGTGCCAGGCGATGGCCTCGCCCTCGCGGTCCTCATCGGTGGCGAGCAGGAGTTCGTCGGCGCCCTTCAGGGCGCGCTTGAGTTCGGCGACCGTCTTCTTCTTCGCGTCGGACACGACGTAGTACGGCTCGAAGCCGTTCTCGACGTCGACGGAGAACTTGCCGAGCGAGCCCTTCTTCAGTTCGGGAGGCAGGTTCTTGGGCTCGACCAGGTCGCGGATGTGCCCGACCGACGAGAGCACCTCGTAGCCGTCGCCGAGGTATTGGGCGATCGACTTCATCTTGGTCGGCGACTCCACGATCACGAGTTTCTTCGCGCCAGACACCGGACTCCTCTTGCTCATGGACGGAAACGGGGACGCACATCATCGCCGCGCCCCCGAGCGGTGTGCCATCGGCCGGCGGATGACGCCGACATGGCACACCATACACATATCGACCGTGAGGAAACCCCTCATGGCGCGTCGCGACGCGGGGAGGAAAGTCCCTTGCGGCCGTGGAGGACAGGTGGAGAATGGCGCCATGGACACGTCATCCGGCACCTACACCGCCAAGCTGATCGACGGACCACTCGAGGGGAAGACGGTCTCGACCGGCTTCCTCGACACCGGCGATCCGCAGCCGAGGATCAGCTTCCCCGGCGACGGCGGAAAGCACTACGTCTACTCCCGCGGCGCGGGACTGGAGTTCGACGCGCCGGGCGACGATCGCCCGTCCGCCGTCGAGTACCGCTTCATCGAGACCGTCTTCGACTGAGGCGGATGCCTGAGGCGTGACGCACCCGGGGGTGCGCCACGCCTCGGGTGCGCGAGCCGACTCGACTACACGTGGCGCTCGTCGACGCCGTCGTAGTGGGACAGCGGGCGGATGAGCGCGTTCGAAGCGGCCTGCTCGATGATGTGCGCCGTCCAACCGGTGACCCGCGATGCGACGAACAGCGGCGTGAACGTCTCGGTGTCGTACCCCATGAGGTGGTACGCCGGTCCCGACGGGTAGTCGAGGTTGGGGTGGATGCCCTTGCGCTCGACGAACTCGCCGGAGAGCGCGTCGTAGAGCTCGGCGAGGTCGGGCCGGTCGTAGTGCGCCACGAGCGTGTCGAGCGAGGCCTTCATGGTCGGCACGCGCGAGTCGCCGTTCTTGTACACGCGGTGGCCGAAGCCCATGATCTTGCGCTTCTCGGCGAGCGCGGCATCCAGCCACGGCACGACGTTCCCGGCATCCCCGATCTCGTCGAAGATGCGCATGACGGCCTCGTTCGCCCCGCCGTGCAGCGGGCCCTTGAGCGCGCCGATCGCGCCGGTCACCGCCGAGTAGAGGTCGGAGAGCGTCGAGGTGATGACGCGGGCCGTGAAGGTGGACGCGTTGAAGGAGTGCTCGGCGTAGAGGATCATCGACACGTCGAACGCGTCGACGACGACCTGGTCCGGGACCTCGCCGAACGACATGTGCAGGAAGTTCGCGGAGTAGTCGAGGTCGTCGCGCGGCGGGACGAGGTCCTCACCGCGCCGGCGCCGCTGGTCGTACGCCACGATCGCGGGCAGGGCCGCGAAGAGCGACGTCGACTTCGCGAGGTTCGCCTCGCGACTCGCATCGTCGGTCGTCGGGTCGGAGGCGCCGATGACGCTCACGGCCGTGCGCACGACGTCCATCGGGTGCGCGGTCGTCGGCAGCAGGTCGATCGCGGCCTTCACGTTCGGCTGCAGCGCGCGCCCGGCGCGCTCGGCGGCGCGGAACTCCGCGAGCTCCGCGGCATCCGGAAGCTCGCCGTGCCAGAGCAGGTAGGCGACCTCCTCGAAGCGCTTCGTCGCGGCGAGCTGCTGCACCGGGTACCCGCGGTAGAGCAGCGAGTTCGTCTCGGGGTTCACCTTCGAGATCGCGGTCGTGTCGACCACGACGCCCGCGAGGCCCTTGCGGATCTCGGGGACCGGCGCCGGGGCGGTCATCGTGTCGGTCATGTCGTGCTCCTCTCGGGGCCGCGCCTCAGCGCGCGACCGTGAAGTTGAAGATGGACGTGTCGAAGTGGTTGTAGCCCTCGTAGTCGATGAGCTCGTAGAGGTCGGCCCGGTGCTGCATCTGAGGGAGGAGGCCGGTGAGGGCGCCGGCATCCGTCAGCTCGTCGAGGCCGCGCTCGGCCGCGCCCATGGCCAGGCGCAGGAGCGAGACGGGCCAGATCACGAGGTTCATGCCGACGTCGGCGAGCTGCTGCACGGTGAACAGCTCGCTCTTGCCGAACTCGGTCATGTTCGCCAGCAGCGGCACGTCGACCGCGGCGCGCATGGCCGCGAACTCCTCGAGCGATCGCATCGCCTCGGGGAAGATCGCGTCGGCGCCGGCGTCGACGAGCGCCTTCGCGCGGTCGATCGCGGCGTCGAGGCCGTCGACCGCGGCGATGTCGGTGCGCGCCATGACGAGGAAGTTCGGGTCGCGCCGGGCGTCGACCGCGGCGCGGATGCGCTGGAGCGCCGTGTGCTCGTCGACGACCTGCTTGCCGTCGAGGTGGCCGCACCGCTTCGGGTTGATCTGGTCCTCGATGTGGAGCCCCGCGAGGCCCGCGTCCTCCATCTCCTGCACGGTCCGCGCGACGTTCATCGGCTCGCCGAAGCCGGTGTCGGCGTCGACGATCGCCGGCAGCTCCGTCATGCGCGCGATCTGCTTCGCCCGCCCGGCGACCTCGGTGAGGGTCGTCAGGCCGATGTCGGGCAGGCCCAGGTCGGCGGAGAGCACGGCGCCCGAGATGTAGACGCCGTCGAAGCCCTTGCGCTCGATGAGTCGCGCGGAGAGCGGGTTGAACGCGCCGGGGAAGCGGAGCAGCTCGCCGCTCGCGAGGCGTTCGCGGAAGCCGGCTCGCTTGTCGGCCGGGGTGGTCTGGGCGTACAGCATGGGTCCTCCTAGAAGATGCCGCGGGGCGTCTCGAACTGGGCGAGCACGCCGGGCGCGGCGACGATCGTGAGCTGGCCGAGCTCGTCGGGGCCGAGCTGCGGGAGCCGCTGGGCGACGTCGAGGAAGCGCTCGATCTCGGCCGCCTCGAGCACGCCGTCGGCGAGCGTGCGGAACTTCTCGACGTACTGCTCGCGGCCGAACGGCCGGGCGCCGAGCGGGTGCGCGTCGGCCACGGCGATCTCGTCGACGATGGTCTCGCCGCCATCGAGCGTGATCACGACGCGGCCGCCGAAGGCCTTCTCGCCGATGTCGAGCGAGTGGTAGCGGCGCGTCCACTCCGGGTCCTCGACGGTCGAC
>NZ_WKJD01000022.1 GCF_009674665.1 Agromyces kandeliae | reverse complement strand
GGTCAGCAGCTGGACTTGTAGATGGCGTCGGCGGCGTCGCCGTCGACGTTGTCGGCGGTGATGACGGTGAATCCGGTCTGGATCTTCGCTTCGGTGGGTTCGCCGTTGAGGGCGGCGAGGGCCTGGGCGACGCCGTCGGTGCCGATGGTGGCGGGTTCCTGGGCGACGAGGGCCTGGACGATGCCGTCCTTGAGGGCCTGGACCTGGGCGGGGCCGGCGTCGAAGCCGACGACGGTGACCTCGCCCTGCTTGCCGGCCTGCTGGATGCCGGTCGCGGTGCCTTCGGCGGCGAACAGGTTCGCGGCGAAGATGCCGACGATGTCGGGGTTGGCCTGGAGTGCGGCGGTCACGATGCGGGCGGCTTCGGCGGGTTCGTTGTGGCTGTACTCGATGCCGAGGGATTCGAAGTTGGGGTCCTCGGCGACGGCGGCTTCGAAGCCTTCGCCGCGGGCGTCGCTGGTCGAGATGCCCGGGTCGATCGAGACGACCAGGACCTTGCCGCCCTCGGGGTGGGCTTCCTGGATCGCGTCGAATGCGGCGGCGCCGCCGCCGGCGTTGTCGGAGGAGATCTGGGAGACGGCCATCGAGGGGTCCTCGAGGGTGGTGTCGACCAGGACGACCTGGATGCCGGCGTCGGCGGCGGCCTGGATCGGGGCCTGCATCGCGGTCACGTCGGTCGGGGCGATCAGCAGGGCGTCGGGGTTGCTGGCCACGACGGCGTCCACGATCGGCTTCTGCAGGGTCGGGTCGAACTGTTCCGGTCCCTGCACGGTCACGGTCGCGCCGGCCTCGGCGGCGGCTGCCTCGATGCCGCACTGCATGGAGATGTAGAACTCGTCTCCTGCGACGCCCTGCACGAACGCGATCTCGTACCCGCCGTCGCCGTCGGCGGTGCTCGTGCCCGAGTCGCCTCCGGAACAGCCGGCCAGGACCAGGGTCGCGCTCGCGCTGAGCGCGGCGATGCCGATCGCCTTCTTGTTCCACTTCATTGTGATCACCGTTCTTCTCTTGACTGGGTTGGGGTTGTGGTTGTGGTTGTGGTTGTGGTGCGGCCGGACGTCATCCGCGCCGGCCTCCGCTGACGAACTTGCGCCAGAGGCTTTGGGAGCTGCCGCGCATGGCGGCGGTGCGACGCACCTGGTCGATGTAGACGGCCGTGATCAGCACCGCGCCGACCGCGACCTGCTGCCAGAAGGGCTGGACGCCGGTGATCACGAACCCGTTCTGCAGGACCGCGGGGATGAACAGGCCGACCACGGTGCCGAAGATCGTGCCGACGCCGCCGAAGAGCGACGTGCCGCCGATCACGACCGCGGCGATCACGTTCAGGTTGGTCTGGGACTGCCCGGCGATCGCGGTCGTGGAGAACTGCGAGAGCGAGAGGATGCCGGCGAAGCCGGCCAGGCCGCCCGACAGGGTGTACACGGCGATGAGGTGCCGGTCGACCTTCACGCCGACCCGGCGGGCCGCGAGCTCGCTGGAGCCGACGGCGTAGGTGTGTAGCCCGAACCGGGTGAAGTGCAGCACGATCGCGCCGAGCACGACCACGACCAGCGCGATGACGGAGATCGTCGGGATCGTGCCGAGGATGTTGCCGTACCCGATCGTGGTCGTCAGCACGGTGGGGACCTCGCGGATGTCGACGCCGCCGGTGAGGATCTGCGCCAGGCCCAGGGCCATGCCGAGCGAGCCGAGGGTGACGATCAGCGGCGGGATCTTGGCCTTGGCGATCAGGAACCCGTTGAGCAGGCCCCAGCCGATGCCGCACGCGATCGCGACGAGGATGCCGACCAGCGCCGTGCCCCACCCCTCACCGCCGAGGGCGCGCATCACGATCGCGGACACCACGCCGGAGAACACCAGCACGGACCCGATCGAGAGGTCGATGCCGGCCGTGATGATGATGTACGTCATCCCGACGCCGAGGACGGCGAGGATCGAGGCGTTCTGGATGATCAGCCGGAAGTTCGACCACTGCGCGAACGTGTCCGGCGCGAGGGCGCTGAAGATCAGCACGATCACCAGCAGCACGAGCAGGATCTGGAACGCCTGGGCACGGACCAGGCGTTGCAGGAATCCCTGCTTCGGCTCGTCGAGCGTGCCGATCGCGACGGTCTCGGTGGGAGGCTTGGTGATGCTCATCGGTCGGACTCCTTCGGGCTCTGCTCATGCACCACGGCGCCGGTCATCAACCCGACGAGTTCTTCCATGGACGTGTTCTCGGCGGGGATGTTCGCGACCCGGGTCCCCAGGCGCAGCACCTGGATCCGGTCGGCGACCTCCATCACGTGCGGCATCGAATGCGAGATGAACACCACCGCGATGCCCTTGTCCCGCACCCGCCGGATCGTTTCCAGCACGTTCTGCGTCTGCCGGACCCCGAGCGCCGCGGTCGGCTCGTCCAGGAACACCACCCGGGACGCCCAATGCACCGCACGGGCGATCGCGATCGCCTGCCGCTGCCCACCCGACATCTCACCCACCGGGGACGTCAAGGACCGCACCGTCGCCCCGAGCTCATCGAACGCGACCTTCGACTCGGCCCGCATCTCCTTGGTCTTCATGAACCCCAGCAGGCCACCCAGCCCGCCCCGCGGGATCTCACGACCCAGGTACATGTTCTGCACCGGATCCAGATGCGGCGCCAACGCCAGGTCCTGGTACACCGTCTCGATCCCCAACGCGCTGACCGCCGACGGCGTGGACATGTCCACCTCGGCCCCATCGAACAGGATCGACCCCGAATCCACCGCGAGATTGCCCGACAACGCCTTCACCAACGTCGACTTCCCCGCCCCGTTATCACCGATCAACGCCGTGACCTCACCCGGGAACACCTCGAAATCAACCTGATTCAACGCCCGCACATGCCCGAACTGACGCGAAAGCCCCCGCGCCTGCAGCACCGGAACCGAAGAAGCGATACTCAT
>NZ_WKJD01000021.1 GCF_009674665.1 Agromyces kandeliae | reverse complement strand
GAGAGTAGGACACCGCCGGACATCCATTCCAGAAGAGCCACCCCAACGGGGTGGCTCTTCTGCGTTAACACCTCACCCCACCCCCACACACCAGAAGCGGGCATACGCTGGATCGATGGGGATCCGACTGGCCGGCGCGGTGAGTCCGTACCTTCGCGCGCACGCAGGCAACCCCGTGGACTGGTACCCGTGGGGCGAGGAGGCCTTCGCCGAAGCGCGTCGCCGCGACGTTCCGGTGCTGGTGTCGATCGGCTACGCGACCTGTCACTGGTGCCACGTCATGGCCCGCGAGAGCTTCAGCGATCCGGCCATCGCCGAACTCCTCGACGAGGGCTTCGTCGCGATCAAGGTCGATCGGGAGGAGCATCCCGAGGTCGATGCGAGCTACCTGGCCGCGGCATCCGCGTTCACCCGTCAGCTCGGCTGGCCCCTCACCGTGTTCGCCCGCCCCGACGGCCGCGCGTTCTACGCCGGCACCTACTTCCCGCCGCGCGCGCAGCAGGGGATCCCGTCGTTCCGCGACGTGCTCGAGGCCGTCGGCGAGGCGTGGCGCGAACGCCGCGACGACCTGGATCACACCGCCCAGGCCGTGGGAGCGGCGATCGCCGCGGCATCCGGCGCCCGAACCCGCGCCGCCGCGCTGCCCGACCGCGCGGCGCTCGACGACGCGGTGCGGGAGCTCGGCACGGACGAGGACGTCGTGCACGGCGGATTCGGGTCTGCGCCGAAGTTCCCCGTCGCGCCCGTCCTCGGCTTCCTCGCCGCGGCGGGTGGGCCGGGACGAGGGCTCGCGATCCGCACGATGCGGAAGATGGGCGCGTCGCCGCTCCGGGACCCGGTGGAGGGCGGCTTCTTCCGTTACGCGACGCGTGCGGACTGGAGCGAGCCGCACTACGAGCGCATGCTCACCGACAACGCCCAGCTCCTCGAGGTCGCCGCCGAGCTCTCGACGGGTGACGATCGCCAGGTGTTCCTCGAATCCCTGGCATCGGGCGTCGTCTCGTTCCTCTCGGACCGGATGCAGCTGCCCGCGGGTGGCTTCGCCGCGGCCCAGGACTCCGAGAGCATCATCGACGGTCGCCGCGACGAGGGCGGCTACTACCGGCGGGATGCCGCGGGCAGGGCGCACCTCGAACCCCCGGCCCTCGACGCGAAGCTCCTGACCGGGTGGAACGGGCTCGCCATCGGCGCGCTCGCGCGCGCCGGCCAGGTGTTCGGCGACGCCGACGCGATCTCGACCGCGCGACGCGCGGCCGACCGGCTCCTCGTCGACCACGTGCGCGCGGACGGAACGCTCGTGCGTGCGTCCCTCGACGGCCGCGCATCGCGCGCGACCGCCACCCTCGAGGACACCGGGATGCTCGCCGGCGGACTCGTACGGCTCGCCGCGGCGACCGGGGAGGCGCGGTACGCGGTCGCGGCGCGCGAACTCGTGGACGCCGCGGCCGAGACGGCGGCTGCCGCGTCCGGCGGGAGCGCGGCGCCGGCCGAGGGCGTCGGGGAGGAGGACCACGCACCGTTCGCCGCACCCGGCGGCGGCGACCCGGTGCTCGCCGCGCACGGACTCGGCTTCGCGGACGACCCCGCGGAGGGGGCGTCGCCGTCGGGGCTCACGGCGTGCGCCGATGCCGCGTGGCGTCTCGCCGCGATCGGCGCGGGGGACCGATACCGGGAGCTGGCGGAATCCGCCATGCGCATGGTCGCCGGCATCGCGCCGACGCGACCGATCGCGTTCGGAGGTGCGCTCGGCGTGATGGCGCGGCTCGCGGCTCCGCTCGTCCAGCTCGTCGTGATCGTGCCCGACGGCGACGACGAGGACTCGGCGCCCGCCGGGCAGGCGCGCCCCGCGGCGGAGCTCGCCGGGGAGGCGCGCCGGCAGGAGGCATCCGTCACCGCCATCGTCACCGAGGCGCAGGCCGGAGCGCTGGCGGACGCCGGATTCGAGTTGTTCGCCGGACGGTCGCTGCGAGACGGCCGTGCCGCGGCCTACCGGTGCCGGTCCTTCGTGTGCGCACTGCCCGTGACGACCGCCGGCGAACTCCGGCGGCTCGCCGTCGGCTAGGGGATGTCGGGCGACCTACGATGGTCGCATGCCCGCGCCCTCTCGTCCCTCCGTCACGGCGGTCGTCGCCGTCGCGGTCGACGTCGTCCTCGTGGTCGTCTTCGCCGCGATCGGCCGAGGCAGCCATCGCGAGGTCGTCGACGCCGCGGGCGTCTGGCAGACGGCGTGGCCGTTCCTCGTCGGCCTCGCGATCGGATGGCTCGTGGCGCGCGGGTGGCGCCGTCCGCTCGCCGTGCGGCCGACCGGCATCGCCGCGTGGCTGTCGGCCGTGATCGTCGGCATGCTCCTGCGCCTCGTGACGGGGTCGGGTGCGGCGCTCGCGTTCGTCGTCGTCGCGACCCTGACGCTCGCCGCGTTCCTGCTGGGGTGGCGGGCCGTCGCCGCACTCGTGCGGCGGCTGCGACGCGACCGCTCGGCGTCGCGCAGCGACGCGGCGGTCGCCCCGTGAACCCGATCGCGTGGTTGTTCGACGCGCAACTGGTGATCGGCGACCAGGTCATCCTCTGGCGTGAGATCGTCGGCAACGCGTTCGGCCTGGCATCGGCCCTCGGCGGCCTCCGCCGCAAGGTGTGGGCGTGGCCGGTCGGCATCATCGGGAACGCCCTGCTCTTCACGGTCTTCCTCGGGGCGGTGTTCGGCACGCCGAATCCGGTGAACCTGCTCGGCCAGGCGGCGCGTCAGGTCATGTTCATCATCGTCTCGATCTACGGCTGGATCCAGTGGTCGCGCAACCGGCACGGCGACGCATCCGCGCCGGCCGTGACGCCGCGCTGGGCGACGGGCCTCGAGCGCGTGCTCCTCGTCGTGCTGCTCGTCGGAGGGACGCTCGCGCTCACCCCGATCTTCCGAGCGCTCGGGTCCTTCGAACCGGTCTGGGCCGACGCCTGGATCTTCGTCGGCTCGCTGCTCGCGACGTGGGGCATGGCGCGCGGCTGGACCGAGTTCTGGCTGATCTGGGTCGCGGTCGACATCGTCGGCGTTCCGCTGCTCGTGAGCGCCGGGTACTACGCGTCGGCGCTGCTGTACCTCTTCTACGGCGTGTTCACGCTCATCGGCTTCGTCACCTGGATGCGCGTCCAGCGGCGGGCGGACGCGGCGAACGCCCCGGCTGCGACCTGACGCGGTCGAACACCGAAGCGGACTGCGCGGCGGACCTCACCAGGCGGTCGGCACGCGGCCGAGCATGCTCCACACCGCGGTGCTCAGCTCGGGGTGGTCGATCGCGATGTCGCGGAGGATCTCGAACTCGAAGCGCTCGACGGCGCCGCGCCGCGCGGTCGGGTGGTAGGCGCGCGCCCGCGCGGGGCTCCACCGTTCCGAGTGCAGGCGTTCCTCGCGGAGCGTCGCGACGACCTGTTCGTCGACCGAGGGCAGCTCGGGCAGGAACGCCCACGGGTCCTCCCCGAGGCGGCACCGCAGTTCGATGAGTGCGGAGAGTTCGTCCCGCGCGTCCTGTCGCAGGCGCTCGAGCGTGGTCGGCTCTGCCATGTGCGACCTCCCCTCGCTCGTCCGATCGTAACCGACGGTACTTGGCGCGTGTGTCGTCCGGGTTACACGCCCCGGTGGTGCATGGACGCGCGGTGACGCGCAGGCGGCGAGCCGATGACGCGGCCGCGACGCGCGGGCGATCGTGAGGTGAACGCCCCCGCTCCTCGGTCGCGTCGGCGGTCGCGGGCTCCGGCGGATGCCGCATCGGGACTGGTTGAATACCACCGTGAGCACACCCGCCGGCGAGCGCGACGACCCGCACGACACCGACTCCGTCGACGCACTCGCGGCCGACCTCGACGCCGCGGGGTACACGGTCGCGGGGATCGAGTCGCTCTGGGAGCGCGGCGCCGACGAGACGTCCACCCATCCCGGCGCGGCGCTTCGCCGCGGCCACCGCGTTCCCGCCCTGCTCGCGCTCGCGCACGTCGGGACCGACCAGCGCCCGCTGGCGACGCTCGTGCGGTGCTTCGTGCTCGGCGTGCCCGTGGCATCCGTCGACCTCGCCGCGGCGCTGCCGGGCCTCGGCGTCACCCGGGCCGAGGCGCTCGGCATGGTCCGCATCGAGGGCGACGACGCGGTGCCGCTCATGGACCTGCGGCCCTACGCGTTCACCGACGCCGCCGGACCCGGGGAGTGGTGGATCGCATCGGACCCGGGCGAGCTGGCGACCGGTGGCGCACTCCCGGAGGAGTACGTGCTCGGCGTGGGCGGCGCCTCGTTGACGCTCAGCGGCCTCCTGCTGCAGCGGCCCATCGCGACCGCCTTCGACCTGGGCACGGGGTGCGGGATCCAGGCGATGCACGCGTCGCGCTTCAGCGACCGCGTCATCGCGAGCGACATCTCGGAGCGGGCGCTGCGATTCGCGCGGTTGAACGCCGCGCTCAACGGCATCGACGGCATCGACTTCCGGCTCGGGAGCCTCTACGAACCGCTCGCCGGCGAGCGGGTCGACCGCATCGTGTCGAACCCGCCCTTCGTGATCACGCCGCGCCGCGACGGTGTCCCGGCGTACGACTACCGCGACGGCGGCCTGGTCGGCGACGCGATCGTCGAGGCGGTCGTCCGAGGCGCCGCCGGTCACCTCGCTCCCGGCGGGATCGCGCAGCTGCTCGGGAACTGGGAGTACCGGCGTGCCGGAGACGACCTCGCCGACGGGCTCGAACGCGTCGCCGGATGGGCCGCCGACGCGGGCCTCGAGTACTGGATCGTCGAGCGCGAGCGTCAGGATCCCAGCGAGTACGCCGAGACGTGGATCCGCGACGGCGGAACGCGACCGGGCACGCCCGAGTTCGAGGCGCTGCACGGCGCATGGATCGAGGACTTCGCCGCGCGCGAGGTCGAGTCGGTCGGATTCGGCTACGTGCTGCTGCGTCGCCCGGCCGACGGGCGCGTGCCCTCGCTCGGGCGAGCCGAACGGCTGCACGGCCCGCTCGGCGACGTCTCGGGCGGGCTCGCCGCCCACCTCGAGGCGTGCCTCGCGGCAGCCGACCTCGTCGAGGCGCTCGACGACGACGCCCTCCGCGCGCTGCGCCTCGCCGTCGCCGAGGACGTGACCGAGGAACGCCACCACTGGCCCGGCGCCGAGCAGCCGACCGTGATCCTGCTGCGACAGGGCGGCGGCTTCGGTCGGGTCGTCGACGCCGGCACCGGCCTCGCGGCGCTCGTCGGCGCGGCCGACGGGGACCTGCCGCTCGGCGTGCTCGTCGACGCCATCGCCGACCTGCTGGAGGTCGACCGAGCCGAACTCTGGGACGAGCTCGCGCCCGCCACGCGGGAGCTCGTGGCGGGAGGGATGCTGCGCCCGATCGTCGACTGAGGCGGCCTCGGGGGCCGCACACGGCGATATCCCCGACGGCGGCGGTATCCTCGTGGCTGCCACCGAAAGCGAGCCCATGCCCGACTCCCCACTGTCCGATTCGCCCTACGAGGTGCTCGGCGTCGCCTCCGATGCGGATGCCACGGCGCTGCGCCTCGCGTACCGGCGAGCGCTGCGCCACGCGCACCCCGACACGGGCGGCGACGTCACGCGGTTCCACGCGGTCCAGCGCGCCTGGGAGCTCATCGGCACCCCGGAGGCGCGCGCGGCGTTCGATCGCGGGTCCGCCGGCGGGATGGCGGAGCCCCAGCACGAGGCCTGGGCGCCCTCGGCCCCGCGCCCGCGCCGCGACTCGCGGCCGATGGCGCGCGCCTACGGCCACCCCGGCGGATGGACGCGCGAGCGCTACCTCGACCTCATCCGGGAGTGGGCGGGCCGCGGCGTGACCCTCGACGACCCCTACGACCCGTCGCTCGTGCGCTCGGCGCCGCGGGACATCCGTCACGTGCTCGCCGACGCGCTCGCCGAGGAGGAGACCGCGCGTGCGCTCGCGACACTCGGCATCGCCTACACGGTGTGGCACGACATCGCGACGGATGCCGCGGGCCCCGGCTTCCCGCCCAAGCTCGACCACCTGGTGCTGGGACCGACCGGGCTCATCGCGATCCAGTCCGAGGACTGGGGCGGACCGGTCGCGTTCAAGCGCGGCGAGCTCATCGGGGAGGCGCTCGCAGGGGAGCGGCCCATCCGGTTGCTCGCAGCGCGCGCGAAGGCGGTCACCCGTGCGGCGCGCGTGAAGCCGACCGCGCTCGTCGTGGTCGTGCCCGACGAGTACGCGGGCGCACCCATCGAGGTCGGCGGATCGGTGCGCGGCGCGGCGGTCGCGCTCGTGCGCCGGTCGCGGCTCGCGAGCGCGATCCGCGAGGGCGTTCCCGGGTCGCCCGTCCTCGGCGGTGCGGATGTCATGGAGATCCGCGCGCGGCTGCAGGCGACCATCCGGTTCGCCTGAGCGTCGCCGGCGGTCCGGGGCGCCGTCGAGGTTTGCGAAGATGGGGGGATGGGCACCCCTGACGTCGACGCGTACATCGAGGACTTCACCGCGTTCGTGACGGCATCGCCGTCGTCGTACCACGCGGCCGAGGAGGTGGCCCGCCGGCTCCAGGAGGAGGGGTTCGAACGCCTCGACGAGCGCGACGCCTGGCCGAGCGGCGCGGGGCGTCGGGTGGTCGTCCGCGACGGCGCCGTCATCGCCTGGGTGCAGCCCGACGGCGCGCAGGCGACGACCCCGTTCCGGATCCTCGGCGCGCACACGGACTCGCCGTCGTTCAAGCTCAAGCCCAACCCCTCGAGCGCGGCCGCCGGACTCTCCCAGGCGAACGTCGAGGTCTACGGCGGCCCGCTGCTGAACTCCTGGCTCGACCGCGAGCTGCGACTGGCCGGCCGCCTCGCGACCCGCGACGGCGCGACCCACCTCGTCGCGACGGGGCCGCTGCTGCGCATCCCGCAGCTCGCCGTCCACCTGGACCGCGGCGTCAACTCCGACGGGCTCACGCTCGACAAGCAGCGCCACGTGCAGCCGATCTGGGGTGTCGAGACGAGCGGCGAACCGACCGACGTCGTCGCCCACCTCGCCGCGCTCGCCGGGATCGACCCCGAGGAGGTCGTCGGGCACGACGTGCACGTCGCCGACTCGGCGGCACCCGCCCGATTCGGTCGCGGTGACGTGTTCCTCGCCTCCGGCCGCATGGACAACCTCACGTCGGTGCACGCGGGGCTCACCGCGCTCCTGGGCGCGCCCGACGACGCCGAGCACGTCAGCGTGCTCGCCGCATTCGACCACGAGGAGCTCGGATCCGAGTCGAGGTCGGGCGCGAGCGGACCGTTCCTCGCCGACGTCCTGGCCCGCATCGGCGCCGGTCTCGGGGCCGGCGTCGAGGACCGCCGCCGTGCGTTCGCCGCGTCGTGGCACGTCTCGAGCGACGCCGGCCACGCCGTGCACCCGAACTACCCGGAGCGCCACGATCCCGTGAACCGCCCGGTGCTCGGCGGCGGGCCGCTCCTGAAGCTCAACGCCAACCAGCGCTACGCGACGGATGCCGCGGGGTCGGCCCTCTGGGCCGCGGCGTGCCTCGCGGCCGGCGTGCCCACGCAGCAGTTCGTGTCGAACAACGCGATCCCGTGCGGCTCGACCATCGGGCCGCTCACGGCCACCCGCCTGGGCATCCGCACCGTCGACGTCGGGCCGCCGCTGCTCTCGATGCACTCCGCGCGGGAACTCGCGCACGTCGAGGACCTCGCCGCGCTCGGCGCGGCGATCGGAGCCTACTTCCGCGGTGCGTGACGTCGGGCGGCGACGGCGCGGCTGAGGCACGGCGCCGCGCGCACGGCCCGCACGATCTGGCGGGATGTCGCGCAACGCGGGCCGGAATCGCGCCCGGGACCCGGCACGGCCGGTGGGAGCATCGGAGCATGACGAACCCGACCGCTCCCGTGCCCGCCGCTCCCGCGGCATCCGTCGACGGGCTCTTCGCCCACGTCGCATCGCCCGCCGAGGCCGTGCGCCACTTCCGGGCACGCCTCGGATTCGAGACCGACGTGTCCGACGTGTCGGCGGCGCTCGCCGCACCCGACCCCGGCTTCGTGCTCGTCGACACGCGCAGCGAGGCCGCCTGGGCGGCCGGCCGCATCCCGGGCGCCGTGCACCTGCCCGGGCGTCGCATCGCCGAGGTCGCGCCGACGCGGTTCGCGCGCGGGACGGCCGTCGTCGTCTACTGCTGGGGGCCGGGATGCAATGGCGCGACCCGCGCGGCGCTCGCGTTCGCGAGCCTCGGGCACCCCGTGAAGGAGATGCTCGGCGGATTCGAGTACTGGGTGCGCGAGGGGTTCGAGGTCGAGCACGACGGCGGCCGCGAACGGCGCGCGGTCGACACGCTGACCAACGTGGAGACCGGGGCGCCGATCGTCGAATGCGCCTGTTAGGGGGACACGGAGGCCGCGCGGCGAGTCGGGTTCGCGCGTGCGGGCGGCCGGCCGGGCCGGGCCCGGCGACCGATCAGCGCAGTGGGCCGCGCCGCTGCTCGAGCCAGAGCGTGTGCTCGCGAAGGCCGTTGCGCACGGCCGCCTTGACGATGAGATAGCCGATCCAGACGCTCAGCGCGATGAACGCGAGGTAGATGAGCGAGCCGATGACGAGCACGGCGACGCTCTGGCCGAGGAGCAGGCTGGGGTCGATGTTCGGGTCCACCCGGCTACCTTCGCAGAATCGCGGTCCACGGCGGAAGCGACCCATCCGGGGGACACGGTGCGGTCAGCACTCGATGACGTTGACCGCGAGGCCGCCCTCGCTCGTCTCCTTGTACTTCGACATCATGTCGATCCCCGTCTGGCGCATGGTCTCGATGACGGTGTCGAGCGACACGATGTGCGTCCCGTCGCCGTGCAGGGCGAGGCGCGCGGCCGAGACGGCGGTCGACGCGGCGATCGCGTTCCGTTCGATGCACGGCACCTGCACGAGTCCGGCGACCGGGTCGCACGTGAGCCCCAGGTGGTGCTCCATCGCGATCTCCGCCGCGTTCTCGATCTGCTGCGGGGTGCCGCCCAGCACGGCGCAGAGCCCGCCCGCCGCCATCGCGCACGCCGAGCCGACCTCGGCCTGGCACCCGCCCTCGGCCCCCGAGATCGAGGCGTTCTTCTTCACGAGGCTCGCGATCGCGGACGCGGTCAGCAGGTAGCGGCGGATGCCCTCGCGGTCGGCGCCGGGCACGTACTTCAGGTAGTAGTGGCCGACCGCGGGGATGATCCCGGCAGCCCCGTTCGTCGGCGCGGTCACGACACGCCCGCCCGAGGCGTTCTCCTCGTTGACCGCGAGCGCGAAGGCGTGCAGCCACTCCGTGGACGTGTCGCGGACGTGCTCGTCCCGGTCGTACTCCTCGAGCCGGCGACGCACCTCGGGTGCGCGGCGCTTCACGCGAAGGCCGCCGGGGAGCGTGCCCTCGGTCGCGAGCCCGTGCGCCACGCACTCGGCCATGGCGTCCCAGATCGCATCGATCCCGGCGACGATGCCCTCCTCGCCGTGTACGGCGACCTCGTTCCGCCAGGCGACGTCGCACAGGCTCACGCCGTGCTCGTCGCAGAGCGCGAGCAGCTCCGCCGCAGTCGAGTAGGGCAGCGGATGACGCAGTGCCTCGGCCTGCTCGGGCGCGTCGCCGTCGCGGCGGATGAAGCCGCCGCCGACCGAGTAGTACGTCTCCTCGGCGATGGGCAGGGCGTCGTCGTCGCCCCACGCCTGCAGGGTGAGCGCGTTCGGGTGTCCGGGGAGCCGCGTGCGGGGCTCCAGGCTGACGTCGGACTGGGACATCCGCACGGCGTGGTGCCCGGCGAGCAGGACCTCGGCGCCGTCGCCGAGCCGGGCCCACGCGCTGCGGACGTCGTCGGGGTCGCAGTCGTGGGGGGCGAGGCCGCCGAGGCCGGCGACCACGGCGTCGGGCGTGCCGTGCCCGAGTCCCGTCGCTCCGAGCGAACCGTAGAGCGAGCAGGTGATCCGCCGCACGCGCTCGAGGCGCCCGTCTTCGGCGAGTCCCTCGACGAAGACGCGCGCGGCCCGCATGGGTCCGACCGTGTGGGAACTCGAGGGGCCGACGCCGATCGAGAACAGGTCGAGGGCTGAGACGAACGCTGTCACCCCTCAAGGCTACGTCGCAGCACGCGCAGTCATTCGCCGCGGATTCGAAGAATCGTGCGTCGCCCGCCGTTGGGGGCATCGGAATGCGCCGTGCGTGGCCATGGTGCCGCTCGGCCGGGGCACAGGCGGGGACGCGTAGGCTGGTTCGGATGCCCACGACCGACGCCATCCCGACGTTCCTCCCGCCCGCCTCGACCACGGGCGGGCTGGTCGTGCGCCGCATGCGCGAGGACGAGGCCTCGCGAGTCGGCCGACTGGTCCGCGATGCATACGCGGGGGACTACGAGCTGACGGAGGCCTACCTCGACGAGATCGAGGCCGTCGACGAACGCGCCCGCGAGCACGAGGTCTGGGTCGCGGTCGACACCGGCGCCGGGGCGCTGCTCGGCACCGTGACCACGCCGCGTCCCGGTCGGCGCATGTCCGCCGTCGCGCGACACGACGACGAGCTCGACTTCCGGTTCCTCGGCGTCTCGGCCGACGCACGCGGCCGCGGCGTGGGCGAGGTGATCGTGCGGCACGTCATGGCGCTCGCCGCGAGCCGCGGCATCCGTCGTGTCGTGCTCAACACCGGCGAGCAGATGCGCCCGGCCCGACGTCTCTACGAGCGGATGGGGTTCGAGCGGATCGAGGATCGCGAGTTCACGTTCGAGCGCCCCGACGGCACGCCGGTGCACATCCTGGCGTACGGGATCGACGTGCCCGGCGTCACCGGCGGTCCGGCCGTCGCCACGGCACCGGCCGCCTGACGGTCGCGCTCGCCCGACGGCCCCAGGCCGCGTGAGATCATCGCGGCCGAGCCCGTCGTCGGGCTGAAGGTCGCCGATCGCGTCGACGCCCTCGCCCTGGTCCGATGGCGCCCGACCTGTTCCTCCGCGCCGAGCTCGACGCCGCGTCCGGCTGAGCCCGTGCGAGGCCGGGCGCCCCGGCGCCGGCCTCAGCGCCCGCCGCGGCGGCTCGTGATCTGCCCGGTGTCGAAGCCCAGCAGGTGGAGCCCGCCGTGGAAGCGCGCGTGCTCGACCTTGACGCAGCGGTCCATGACGACCGTGAGGCCCTGCTCCTCGCCGTAGTAGGCGGCCTGCTCGTTCCAGATGCCGAGCTGGACCCAGATGGTCTTCGCGCCGATCGACACGACGTCGTCGACCACCGACGGGATGTCGCTGCCGCGACGGAAGACCACGACGATGTCGGGCACCTCGGGCAGGTCCTTCAGGCTCGCGTACGCCGGCTGCCCGAGGATCTCGGTCTCGTTCGGGTTCACGAAGTACACGCGGTAGTCGCTGGACTGCTGCAGGTAGGTGCCCACGAAGTAGCTCGAGCGCTGCGGCTTCGGCGAGGCGCCGACGATGGCGATCGACTTCGCGGCGTTCAGGATGCGCAGGCGCTGCTTCGCGTCGGGACCGATCCACGTGCGCTGCGACTTCAGCAGCTTGGCCAGCGGCGAGCTCGCCGGGAGCTCGCACGACAGGCCGTTGACGAGGCGGACCGTCGCGACGTCGGCCGCGGCATCCGTCGCGGTCACGTCGGTCCCGCTCGCGATGCTCATCGGGCGCCTCCCACGGCGGTCAGGACGCGGTCGCGCGTCGCGGCGGTCAGTGCCTGGTCGAGGTCGGCGATGATGTCCTCGACGTCCTCGATGCCGACCGAGAGGCGCACGACGCCGGGCAGCACGCCCGCATCGACCAGCTGCTGGTCGGTGAGCTGCGCGTGCGTGGTCGACGCCGGGTGGATGATGAGCGTCTTCGCGTCGCCGATGTTCGCGAGGTGGCTCGCCAGGTTCACCGACTCGATGAGCTTCTGGCCGACCTCGCGGCCGCCCTTCACCTCGAAGCTGAACACCGAGCCGGGGCCCTTCGGCAGGTACTTGCCCGCTCGCTCGAAGTGCGGGTGGTCGGGCAGGCCGGCCCAGAAGACACGCTCGATGCGCGGGTCGGCGTCGAGCCACTCGGCGACCGCGCGCGCGTTGTCGATGTGCGCCTGGATCCGGTACGGCAGCGTCTCGACGCCCTGCGCGAGCAGGAACGCGGAGTGCGGCGCGAGCGCCGGCCCGATGTCGCGGAGCTGCTCGGCGCGCAGCCGGGTGAGGAACGCGTACTCGCCGAAGTTGCCCGACCACTGCAGGCCGCCGTAGCTCGGCACCGGCTCACCGAACAGCGGGAACTTCTCGGAGTGCCAGTCGAACCGGCCCGACTCGACGACGACGCCGCCGAGCGTGGTGCCGTGGCCGCCGAGGAACTTCGTCGCCGAGTGCGTGACGAGGTCGGCGCCCCACTCGATCGGCCGATTGAGGTACGGGGTCGCGATCGTCGAGTCGACGATGAGCGGGATGCCGTGCGCGTGGGCCACGTCGGCGAGGCCCTCGAGGTCGGCGACCTCGCCCGACGGGTTCGCGATCGTCTCGACGAAGATCGCCTTCGTGCGCTCGGTGATCGCCGGCGCGTAATCGGCAGGGTCGGAGGAGCGGACGAACGTCGTCTCGATGCCGAATCGGCGGAGCGTGACATCCAGCTGCGTGATCGAGCCGCCGTAGAGGTTGGCCGAGGCGACGATGTGGTCGCCCGAGCCGGCGAGGCTCGCGAACGTGATGTACTGCGCCGACAGCCCGCTCGCCGTGGCGACCGCGCCGAGGCCGCCCTCGAGGCTCGCGACGCGCTCCTCGAACGCCGCGACCGTGGGGTTCGCCAGTCGCGAGTAGATGTTGCCGTACTTCTGCAGTGCGAAGCGCGCGGCGGCATCCGCCGTGTCGTCGAAGACGAACGCGCTCGACTGGTAGATCGGGAGCGCGCGGGCGCCCGCCTCGGCGTCGGGGATGTTGCCCGCGTGGATGGCGCGGGTCTTGAAGCCGTATTCGCGGTCTGCCATGGGGACACGCTAGTCCGGTCCTCCCCGGCACCCGCCCCCGGCCGTAACGCAGGGCAACGGATGGCGAGGTGCTGCGCCCTAGGCTCCGAGCACGTCGTCCGTGGCGACGACGCGTGCGAAGCCGCCGCCGTCGAGGTTCACCGCGGTCGCGCGGGCGAGCTCGGCGGCGGTGAGGCGGATGCCTCCCGGACCCGCCATCTCGAACGTGTGCGTCGCGTCGATCGGCAGCACGACGTCGTAGCCGAGGTTGCCGGCCATGCGGGCCGTGGTCTCGACGCACTGGTTCGTCTGGATGCCGCAGATCACGAGACGACGGATGCCGCGCTCGCCGAGCCACGCGTGCAGGTCGGGGTCGCCGTAGAACGCCGAGTTCACGTGCTTCGTGACGAACAGGTCGTGCGGGGCGTCGGCGACGACGGGCTTCAGCGCGTTGCCCGGCGCGCCGGGCGCGAGCGGGGAGCCGGGCTCGCGCGAGTCGTGCCGGACGAGGACGATCGGCCGCGAGGCATCCGCCCAGGCCGCGACCAGCCGGCCGATGTTCGCCTCGGCGTCGGGGTTGTCGCGCTCGCCCCAGTACTCCCGGTCGTCGAAGCCCTGCTGCACGTCGATCACGATCAGGGCGGTGTTGTCGAGGTCCATGCCTCCATCGTGGCGCGGCGGCCCGGTGCCGGCGTCGCGGACGGCTGCCATTCCTCCGCGCGCGGCTGCCAACGGCGCGCGATAGCGTGGGCCGCGTGATCCTGGAGCACGCGATCCTGCCCGTCGTCCCCGGCCGCGAGGCGGCGTTCGAGGCGGCCTTCGCCGAGGCGCGGTCGATCATCGCCGGCATGCCCGGCTTCGTCGACCTGACGCTGTCACGGTCGATCGAGACGCCGAACGCGTACCTGCTCCTCGTGCACTGGGAGCGACTGGAGGACCACGACCCCGGCTTCCGCGGGGCGCCGGAGTACGGCCGGTGGCGGGAACTGCTGCACGGCTTCTACGAGCCGTTCCCGGTCGTCGAGCACTTCCGCGGTGTCGTCGAGGTCGGGCCGAGGAGGGACGCCGCATGAGCGAGGTCGAGCAGGTGGAGACCGCCGTCGTCGGCGGCGGCGCGATGGGTGCCGCGACCGCCTGGCACCTCGCGCGGCGCGGCCGCGACGTCGTGCTGCTCGAACGGTTCGAGCCGGGTCACCGCAACGGCGCCTCGCACGGCGCCTCCCGGAACTTCAACGTCGGGTACGCCGACCCGGCCTACGTCGCGATGCTCGTCGAGGCGCTGCCGCTCTGGCGCGAGCTCGAGGCGGAGTCGGGAACGCCGCTCCTCGAGCTCGTCGGGGTCGCCAACCACGGGCCTGCCGCGCACTTCGACGCGGTCCACGCCGCCCTCACCGCCGCCGGGATCCCGTCGGAGTTCCTGCCGGTCGACGAGGCGTCGCGCCGCTGGCCCGGCATCCGCTTCGACACCCGGGTCCTCTTCAACGCGCGGGCGGGCCGGGTGAACGCGGATGCCACGATCGCCGCCCTGCACGCGACGGCGGCCGCCGCCGGGGCCGACGTCCGGCACCGCACGCGAGCCACTCGCATCGAGACGCTCGGCGAGGATCGCGTGCGCGTGGCCTCCGTCGCCGACGACGGGATCGAGCGGGTCGTCGAGGCCCGGACGGCGGTCGTGACGCTCGGCGCCTGGACCACGAAGTTCGTCGGCGGACTCGCCCTGCCGCCGCTCGTCGTCACGCAGGAGGGGCCCGCCCACTTCGCCGTGCGCGACGAGTCGACGCCGTGGCCGAGCTACAACCACTTCCCGGGCGCGGCGGCCGACGGGTACGGCTACTGGCGCTCGCCCGTCTACGGCATGCTGACGCCGGGCGAGGGCGTGAAGGCCGGATGGCACGGGGTCGGCCCCGTCGTCGACCCCGACGCGCGCGACTTCCTTCCCGTGCCCGACCAGCTCGCCGACCTGCAGCGCTACGCGCGCGACTGGCTGCCCGGCGTCGACGCCGACGCGGCGACGCCGATCAGCTGCACGTACACCACCACGCCCGACGAGCACTTCGTGCTCGACCGGATCGGCCCGATCGTCGTCGGCGCAGGCTTCTCGGGGCACGGGTTCAAGTTCACCCCCGTGGTCGGGCGGATCCTCGCCGACCTCGCCGACGGGTCGAGGCCGGCGCCGTCGCGGTTCGCGGCCGGTCGCGCGGCCGAGCCGGGCGGCTCGCCGACGGGGCTCGCCGGGACCTGAGCGTCGCGTCACCGCGCGGCGTGCGCGTCGATGAACGCGACGACCACGGGGTCGGCCGGGTCGATGAGGTGGCCGCCCGTAACGTCGGAGCGACGCGCCTCCGGGAGGTGCTGGACGAGCCACTCGGCGGCGCGGTGGAGCGGCTCGGGTGACGCCTCCGCGAGGACGACGAGCGTCGGGACGCGCACCGCCCCGAGTTCCTCGGCCTCGTAGCGCCGCGGCCGCGCGGAGAGGTCGAGCCCGTCGCCGGCGAGTTCGGCGAGCACGCCGCCGTTCGCCGCCGCGAACGCGTCGCGGACCTCATCGGGGAGGCCGGTCCATGCGTCGTCGCCGAGCATGACGCGGAACACGGCCTCGGCGGCCCGGTCGGGGGCGTCGGCGGCCGAAGCGGCGATGCGGTCGCGGGCGCCGGCGGCCCAGGCCCGGGTGGCGGCATCGATCGTGAAGAGCGCGGGTTCGAGCAGCACGAGCGACGAGACCGCGTCCGGATGCCGCCGCGCGAGCTCGATCGCGATGAGCCCGCCGGTGCTGCGGCCGATCACGGCGGCAGGCGTCGCACCGAGGCGCTCGAGCAGCGCGGCGGCGTCGGCCACGTGGTCGTCGAGTCCCGTCGCGGCATCCGCTCGCCCGCCCGCGCTGCGCGCGAAGCCGCGGCGGTCGTACGTGATGGCCCGACCGTGCGCGGCGAGCCGTTCCGCGGCGTCGACCCAGAGCTCGGCGGAACTCGGCGTGCCGTGGATGCCGAGGATCGGCCCTCCCGCGCCACGCTCCTCCACGTGGAGGTCGACGCCGTTCACGCGGATGCGCGCCATGCCGTCAGGCTACGCCGCGGGTGCTCGCCCTGCACAGGGCCTGATCAGGTGGCGTTGCTAGCCTCCCTCAGGTCGCCCGACGGCGGCACCGGACGAGGGAACCCAGTACCCGGAACGCGACAAGACTGGCCGAAGGAGTGCCGTCATGTCGTGGATCGTCCTCATCGTCTCCGGTGTGCTCGAGGCCGTGTGGGCCACCGCCCTCGGCAAGTCCGAGGGGTTCACCAGGCTCTGGCCGTCGGTCGTGTTCGGTGTCGCGCTCGTCGTCTCGATGGGCGGGCTCGCATGGGCGATGCGCGGCATCCCCGTCGGCACCGCGTACGCGGTGTGGGTCGGCATCGGCGCCGCCCTCACGGTGATCTGGGCCATGATCACGGGGGAGACGGAGGTCTCGTGGGCGCGGCTCGCGCTCATCGCGGGGCTCGTGGGCTGCGTCGTCGGCCTGAAGCTGGTCGGCGGCGCCGACCACTAGCCCCGGGGCCGCCGGGCTCCGGTGGGGCGACTTCATCGAGTGGATGCCATCTGCACCGCTGCGGGCCCCCAGTGGGTGCAGATGGCATCTCTTCGAGCACGGCCCCCGCTGGGGCGGGCGGCGGCAGCGGCGGTTCAGCCTGCGCGACCGGGCGGGCGTCGCATCCGGTGTGTAAAGAATGCTTGACATGGTGTCGAGAATGGTTGACACTGAACATGTCAAACATTCTTCACATCGGAGGAAACGCGCATGTCGTACGAGGAGAAGGGCACGTGGTCGTTCCTCGTGGTCACGATCGTGGTCTACGGGGTGTACCTCTGGCTCGTGCTCGCGCAGCTCGCCGCCGGAACGCCCGTCGACGAGGTCGACTACGCGATCCCGATGCTGTGGACCATCGGCGGCGCGATCGTCGCCGGCATCGTCGGCCGCATCCTGCTCGAGATCATCACGCCGAGCGAGAGCCACCGCGCCGACGTGCGCGACAAGCAGATCGACCGCGCGGGCGAGCAGGTGGGCAACTCGCTCGTCGTCGCCGCCGGGGTCGGCGCGCTCGTCCTGGCCATGCTCCAGGTGCACTGGTTCTGGATCGCGAATGCGATCTACCTCGGCTTCGTGCTCGCCGGCATCCTGTCGAGCGTCGCGAAGCTCGTGATGTACCGCCGGGGGGTGCCCGCATGGTGAAGCCCACGCGGGTGACGAACGACATCCGTTCGCTGCGCTTCCGCCACGGCGAGATGACGCAGGCCGAGCTCGCGGAGCGGCTCGGCGTCACCCGCCAGACCGTCATCGCCATCGAGCAGGGCCGCTACTCGCCCTCCCTCGAGATGGCCTTCCAGATCGCTCGAGTGTTCGGGGTGCCGCTCGACGACGTCTTCCAGTACCCCCAGGAGGAGGTGTCGGCGTCATGAGGATCGCCGCGTATCACCGGTACGGTGCCCCCGAGGTCGTCGGGGTCGAGGAGCGGGAGCGGCCGGAGCCCGGTCCAGGGCAGATCCGCGTGCGCGTGCACGCGGCGTCGGTCGGGGCTGCGGATGCCGCGGGCCGATCCGGTTCGCCCTGGTTCGCGCGGCTCGCATTCGGACTGCGCCGCCCGCGCAACCCCGTGCTCGGGTCGGACTTCGCCGGAGTCGTCGACGCCGTCGGCGCGGGCGTGACGCGCTTCGCCGTGGGTGATCGCGTGTTCGGCGCGACCGGAGCCGACGGCGGCGCGCACGCGGAAGCCGTGGTCGTCCAGGAGGACGGCGCCGTCGTCCCGCTGCCCGACGGGGTGTCCGTCGACGCGGCCGTCGCGATCTGCGACGGTGCGATGACGGCGCTGCCGTTCCTCCGCGACGGCGGTCACGTGCGGCGAGGCAGTCGCGTGCTCGTCAACGGCGCCTCCGGCGCGGTCGGCGCCGCCGCGGTGCAGCTCGCCGTGCACCTCGGCGCCGAGGTCACCGCGGTGTGCGGCCCGGCGCACGCCGAACTCGCGACGGGCCTGGGCGCCGCGAGGGTGATCGACTACGTGCGCGAGGACGCGATGCGGCGCGACGCGCCGGGCGCGCCCTTCGACGTGGTGTTCGACGCCGTCGGCAAGTCGACCTTCCGCCGGGCGCGAGCCGTGCTCGCCTCTGACGGCCGCTACCTCACCACGGTGCCGTCGTGGGCGATCATGGCCCAGCAGGTGACGTCGCGGCTCGGCCGCCGCCGCGCCGTGGTCATGTTCACCGGGCTCCGCTCGGCCGAGGCCAAGCGGCCCGACCTCGAGCAGCTCGCCGCGCTCACGGCGGCCGGAGCGTTCACGCCGGTCATCGAGCGCGTGCTCCCCCTGGACGCGGTCGCCGACGCGCACCGCCTCGTCGACACCGGACACAAGGCCGGCACGGTCGTCGTCACTCCCGTGCCCGAGTACCAGGAGGCCTGATGCGCGCGATCGTCCAGAACGGCTACGGAGGCCCCGAGGTCCTCGCCGTCGCCGAGGTCCCGGAGCCCGCACTCGGCCGCGGCGAGGTCGCGGTCGCGGTGACGGCGGCCGGGGTGCACGCCGGCGACGTGTGGATCATGCGCGGCGAGCCGCGGCTGATCCGGGCCGCCTTCGGGCTGAAGCGCCCGAAGCGGCCGGTCATCGGGCGGGACATCGCCGGCGTCGTCGCGGCCGTCGGCGACGGCGTCGACGGGCTCGCCGTGGGCGACCGCGTGTTCGCCGAGTCCGACCAGGGCGGGTTCGCCGAGACCGTGGTGGTCGCGGCCACGTACGTGCGGCACGCGCCGGCGAACCTCGACGACGTGCACGCCGCCGTGATCCCGGTGTCGGCCACGACCGCGCTGCAGGCGCTCCGGCTCGGTCGCGTCGGACCGGGGGACCGCGTCCTCGTGATCGGCGCCTCCGGCGGCGTCGGCACGTACGCCGTCCAGCTCGCGACGGCACTCGGCGCGGAGGTCACGGGCGTCGCGAGCGGCGCCAAGGCCGACCACGTGCGCGACGCCGGCGCGCGCCGCGTGATCGACCACCGCACGGCCGACCCGACGCAGGAGGCGGCGGTCTACGACGTCATCATCGACCTCGTCGCGGCGCAATCGCTCACGGCGCTCACCCGGATCCTCGCGCCGCGCGGCACGCTCGTGCTCTCGGCCGGCACGGGCTCGCGCACCTTCGGCCCACTGCCACGGATGGCGGCCGCGACGCTGCGCTCGCCGTTCACGAGGCGCCGCCTGAAGCCGCTGGCGGCGAAGCACCGCGGCGACGACCTCGACGAGCTCCGCGCCTTCGCCGAGGCAGGGCGGCTCCGACCGGTGGTCGACGAGGTGTTCCCGCTCGACCGGGGGCCGGAGGCCGTCGCTCGGCTGGCGTCCGGCGCGGTCCGAGGCAAGGTCGCGATCCGCATCCGACCCGACGGGTGGCGCGATGCCGGATCCGGCGGGGCGGCGAGCGCCGCGACGCCCGATCCGGCCACCGCGGGCGAGACCGGGTGACGCCGGACGCGGGTGCTCAGCCGAGCAGCACCGCACCGTAGGCGAGCGCGGCGACGAGCACCCACGACGCGAGGCCGGTCACGAGCGCGCGCCAACCCGTGTGCAGCAGCGCGGCGACGCGGATCGACGCGCCGAGCGCGAAGAGCGCCATCGCGAGCAGGGTCGTCTGCACGAGGTCCGCGGCCGTCAGCACCGCCTCGGGCACCGGCAGGAACGTCCGCACGAGCACCGCGACGAGGAAGCCCGCGATGAACAGCGGCACGATCGCGGGGCGCGGGCCGGAGGCATCCGTCGACCGTCGCCGCTCGGCACCCGCGGCGATCGCGACCATCGGGGCGAGCAGCAGCACGCGCGTGAGCTTCACGACCACCGCGACGGCCAGCGCCGACGCCCCGGCGATCTGCGCGGTCGCGACGACCTGCCCCACGTCGTGCACGCCGGCTCCGACCCAGTGGCCGAACTGCCCGGCCGACAGTCCGAGCGGATGCCACAGCGCCGGCAGCACCGCGATCGCGAGCGTGCCGCACAGCGTGACGAGCGCGACCGGGCGGGCCTGCTCGTCGTCGCGGGCCCGCACCGTCGCCGCCATCGCGCCGATCGCCGAGGCCCCGCAGATCGCGAAGCCGCTCGCGATGAGCAGCGGCTCGTGCCCGGGCAGCCGCATGGCGCGGCCGAGCGCCAGCGTGCCGCCGAAGGTGAGCACGACGACCGCCACGGTGGTGAGGACGGTGATCCAGCCGAGCCCCGCGATGTCGGCGAGGCTGAGCTTCAGGCCGAGCAGCACGATGCCCGCACGCAGCAGCGTGCGCGCCGAGAACGCGAGGCCCGGCCGCAGCGCCCCGTCGAGCGCAGGGCGCAGGGCGGGCACCTGGCCGGCCACGATGCCCGCCGCGACGGCGATCGTCAGGAGCGGGACGGCCGGGACGGCGAGGTGGACCAGCCAGGCGAAGGCGGCGGCGGCAGCTGCGACGCCGAGGCCGGCCATCCGCGGGCGCCACCGCCGCGACGCCGGGCCCGCACCGCCGGCCTTGCCGGGCACCCGGGCGCTCATCCCCAGCCCGGCAGCCAGAAGTGCAGCTGCCGGAAGTCGGGCGTCACGGGCATCGCCGTCCAGAGCGGGAGGAAGAAGAGGGAGACCGCCGCCGCGACGCCCAGGAACACCGCGACGGTGGCGATGCCCTGCTGGCGCTTCCACCTCGGGTCGTCGCGCCGGCCGAGCACGATGCCCAGCACCGCGGCGAGCGCGAGGAGCAGGTACGGCTCGTAGGCGATCGTGTAGAACTGGAAGACCGTCCGGCCGAGGTACATGAGCCACGGCAGGTAGCCGGCGGCGACGCCGATGAGGATCGCTCCCGCCGTCCACTCGCGATACCGGGCGAAGCGGTACACGAGGTAGCCGGTGGCGAGCGTCGCGGCCCACCAGATGATCGGGTTCGGGATGCCCATGATCGAGGACCAGCACTCCCCTTGGCCGCAGCCACCGGACCCGTCGATCGTCGAGGCGAAGTACATGTTCGTCGGGCGCAGCGAGATCGGCCAGGTCAGCGGGTTCGCCTGCCACGGATGCGGGGAGGCCACGCCGACGTGGTACCCGTACGCGGCCTGGTGGTAATGCCACAGGCTCTGCAGCGAGTGCGGCACCCACGACCAGAACCCGGTCGCCGCGTTCCCCGGTTCGTCGGCCCAGCCGCGGTAGTAACCGCCGTCGGTCACGAGCCATCCGGTCCACGACGCGAGGTAGACGACGCCGGCCACTGGCACGAGCAGGAGGAAGGTCGCGGGCGCCTGCTTGAACAGCGCGCCCTCGACCCAGAAGCCGAGCCCGGCGCGCCGCCGGGCCATCGCGTCGACGAGGACGAGGTAGATGCCGAAGGCGGCGATGAAGTAGAGGCCGGACCACTTCACCGCGGTGGCGGCGCCGAACGCGATTCCCGCGGCGATCACCCACGGGCGCGCCCAGATCACGGGCCCCCAGTGCGGATCGCCCCCGCCGTCGCGCAGTGCGGCGAGTCGCTCGCGCAGCCGGGACTCGGTCGCCGTGCGGTCGAGGAGCACGAACCAGAATCCGAACAGGGCGAACAGCATCACCCAGTTGTCGAGCAGCGCGACCCGGCTCATCACGATCGCGTTGCCGTCGATCGCCAGCAGGAGCCCGGCGATCACGGCGACGAGCGTGGAGCGGAAGAGGCGTCGGCCGACCATCGTCAAGACGAACACGGCGACGGTGCCGGCGAGCGCCGTCGACGCGCGCCACCAGAACGCGCTGTCGGCGCCGAAGAGCGCCATGCCGAGCCCGATCATCCACTTGCCGAGGGGCGGGTGCACGACGTACGCCGGGTCGTCGGAGAACACGTCGGTGTCGCCGCGCGCGAAGTCCTCGTTCGCCCCCTCGGGCCATGCCGACTCGTAGCCGTTCGCGAGGAGCGTCCAGGCGTCCTTCACGTAGTAGGTCTCGTCGAACACGATCGCCTGCGGATGCCCGAGGTTCCAGAACCGCAGCACGGCGGCGAGGAGGGTGACGGCGATCGGGCCGCCCCAGGTCCAGAGGGCTCGGCGGCCCGGCGTGCGCAGCAGGTTCGCCCACCATGCGTCGATGCGGGTGCCCACCGGCACCGTCTCGCGCGCGGTCGATCGGGCGGATGCCGCGGGCTCGCGCTGCGTGTCGACCCCCTCGGGGGACCCCGACTCGGGGACGCGCTCGAGCGGGCCGGTCGTCGGCTCCGGCGCGGGCGGACGCGCCCCGCCGTCGCGTCCGGTGGAGGTCGCCTCGCGTTCGTCGCGCGCGTCCGCGCCGACCCCGTGGAGACCCATGCGCTCCACTGTAACCGCGCGTCCCGCGGCGCCCGTGCGCCAGACTGGAGCGGTGATCATCCTCGCGGCGACGCCCATCGGCAACCTCGGCGACGCGTCGACCCGGCTCCGGCAGGCGCTCGAGGACGCCGACGTCGTCGCGTCGGAGGACACGCGCGTGACCCAGCGACTCCTCTCCGCACTGGGCATCGCCAACCGTCCCCGGCTCATCGCACTGCACGAGCACAACGAGCGAGCCCGGGCAGGCGACCTCGTCGAGCTCGCACGCGACGGCGACCTGCTCGTGCTGAGCGACGCCGGCATGCCGACCGTGTCGGACCCGGGCTTCCCGCTCGTGCAGGCGGCCGTCGCCGCCGGCGTCGACGTGACCGCGATCCCCGGGCCGAGCGCCGTCGTGACGGCGCTCGCCGTCTCCGGCCTGCCGACCGACCGGTTCGCGTTCGAGGGGTTCCTCCCGCGCAAGGCGGGCGATCGCTCGCGTCGCCTCGCGGAACTCGCGGGGGACCGCCGCACGCTGGTGTTCTTCGAGGCACCGTCGCGCCTCGCGGCGAGCCTGGGCGCGCTCGCCGAGGCCTTCGGCGCCGATCGGCCCGCAGCGGTGTGCCGTGAGCTCACCAAGCTCCACGAGGAGGTGCGACGAGGCCCGCTCGGGGAGCTCGTGGAGTGGGCCGAGGCCGGCGTGCGCGGCGAGATCTGCGTGGTAGTCGGCGGAGCGCCCGAGGCCCCGGTCGCCGACGCCGGCGAGGCGGTCGCGCGGGTCGTCGCGCTCGCGGCATCCGGCACCAGGCTGAAGGATGCCGCGGCGCTCGTCGCCGGCGAGACGGGCCTCGGCAAGCGCGACCTGTACGAGGCCGCGCTCCAGGCCCGATCGGCTCGCTGAACCCCACCGGTCCATGCGCACGTATGGAAGTCACAGGTGGCTCCCATGCCGCTCACATGATGCGCGCGCACGCTGAAGGCACAGCGTCGTTTCGGGGGTGGCGATCATGGCACAGGCAGTGCGATTCAGCAGGTTCGGTGGGCCCGACGTGCTCGAGGTGACCGAGGTCCCGGTCCCCGAACCCGGCCCGGGAGAGGTTCGCGTGGAGGTGTACGCGAGCGGGATCTCGCCGGTCGAGACGGCGGTGCGCCGCGGGGACCACGTGGACCGCTGGCCGGTGGTGTTCCCCTCCGGTCAGGGCCGCGACGTGGCGGGCGTGGTCGACGCGACCGGGGAGGGCGTCACGCGGTTCCGGCGCGGCGACGAGGTGATGGGGTTCGTCGCACGAGGAGCCCAGGCGACCGTCGTGGTCGTGCCCGAGTCGCAGCTGCTGCCGAAGCCGGCGTCGGTGTCGTGGGAGGTCGCCGGGTCGCTCTACGTCGCCGGCACGACCGCGCTCGCCGCCGTCGACGGCCTGAACGTCGGCCCGAACGATCTCGTCGTCATCACCGCGGTGGCCGGCGGGATCGGCTGCCTGGCTGCGCAGCTCGCGCGGACTCGCGGTGCCGTGGTGATCGGCACGACCTCCGAGTCCCGGTTCGACTTCGTCCGCCAGTTCGGGATCACGCCGGTCGCATACGGGCCCGACCTCGCTGTGCGGATCCGGAGCATCACCGACCGGCAGGTCACCGCGTTCCTCGACTTCCTCGGCGGGCAGGCCTCCGAGGCCGCCGACCTCGGGGTTCCGGCGTCGCGCGTGTTCACGACGACGGACTGGGACGCCGTCGAGGACGACGACGCCGTCAAGCTGTACGCGGGCGACACGATCGCCCTCGGGCGCATCGCGCAGCTCATCGCCGACCGTCAGGTCCGGCTGCCGATCGCCGACGTGTTCCCCCTCGCCGACATCGCCGACGCCTATCGGGAACTCGACCGGCGCGACGCCCCCGGGAAGATCGTGATCGGCATGAACCTCGTCGACTACCCCGGCCAGAAGGTGAAGCCGTCGCGGCTCAAGGAGCAGGACCTCACCATCGGCGTTCCGACCCCCCACGAGCGGATGTCGGTCGAGGGCGTGCTGCCACCCGTGCTCGGCGACGGTCGCGCCCGAACCCTGCGGACCGGATCGATCCCCGTGGTCGAACCGAAGGGCCGGCGCGACTGAGCCCGGCGGGCGTCGCGCACCGGCGTAGCGGGCGTGTGCGCGCCCGTAGGATTGTCGGCATGGCCGACGCCTCCTCGTTCTACATCACGACCCCCATCTTCTACGTCAACGACGTGCCCCACATCGGGCACGCGTACACGGAGGTGGCCGCCGACGTGCTCGCGCGGTGGAACCGCCAGGCGGGTCGCGACGCGTGGATGCTCACCGGCACCGACGAGCACGGGCAGAAGATCCTCCGCACGGCGACCGCGAACGGCGTGAGCCCGCAGGAGTGGGCCGACAAGCTCGTCGCGGACGCGTGGAAGCCGCTGCTCGACACGGTCGACGTCGCCAACGACGACTTCATCCGCACGACCGACGAGCGGCACGAGCGCAACGTCCAGAAGTTCCTCCAGCACCTCTTCGACGAGGGATGGATCTACACGGGCGAGTACGAGGGCTACTACTGCGTGGGCTGCGAGGAGTACAAGCAGCAGTCCGAGCTCGTCGACGGCACGGGCGAGTACGAGGGGCAGCTGGTCTGCGCCATCCACTCCAAGCCCGTGGAGCTGCTGCACGAGAAGAACTACTTCTTCCGCATGTCGGCCTTCGCCGACAGGCTGCTCGCGCTCTACGAGGAGCGGCCCGACTTCGTCCAGCCCGAGTCGGCGCGCAACGAGGTCGTGAGCTTCGTGCGACGCGGCCTCGACGACCTGTCGATCTCGCGGTCGACGTTCGACTGGGGCGTGAAGGTCCCGTGGGACGAGACGCACGTCGTCTACGTCTGGTTCGACGCGCTCCTCAACTACATCACCGCCGTCGGATACGGCGAGGACGACGACCGGTTCGCGCGGCGCTGGCCGGCGCAGCACCTCGTCGGCAAGGACATCCTCCGCTTCCACGCCGTCATCTGGCCCGCGATGCTCATGGCCGCCGGGCTCGACGTGCCGACCGGGGTGTTCGGCCACGGCTGGCTGCTCGTCGGCGGCGAGAAGATGTCGAAGTCGAAGCTCACCGGCATCGCACCGTCGCAGATCACCGACACGTTCGGCTCCGACGCGTTCCGCTACTACTTCCTCTCCGCGATCTCGTTCGGCCAGGACGGCTCGTTCTCGTGGGAGGACCTCGCCGCGCGCTACCAGGCCGAGCTCGCGAACGGCTTCGGCAACCTGGCCTCGCGGGTGATCGCGATGATCGGCCGCTACTGCGGCGGCGCGGTGCCCACCGGCACCGAGGCGGCCCGCACCGAGGCCGACGAGGCGATCCGGCGCATCGAGGCGGAGGCGACGGATGCCGCGTGGCGGGCGATCGACGGCCTCCAGATCCACGAGGCGATCGCCGCCACCTGGAAGCTCGTCGACGCCCTGAACGGGTACATCACCGAGCAGGAGCCGTGGGTCCTCGCGAAGGACGAGGCGAAGCGCGCCCGCCTCGAGGCCGTGCTCGAGACCGCGTACCACGGGGTCGGCACGCTCGCCGTGCTGCTCTCGCCCGTGCTGCCGAAGGCCACCGCGAAGCTGTGGGCCGCGCTCGGCGCGCCCGGCACCGTGCAGGAGCAGCGCATCGACCGAGCCCACGAGTGGAGCGTCGGCACGCAGACCTCGGCGCTCGAACCGCTGTTCCCGCGCGTGGAGGCGACCGAGTGACGGCTGGCGCCGACCACCTCCGAACGCGGTCCGACGGCGGACGCGCGGCCGAGTACCCGCCGCCGCCCGAGCCGCTCGCGGTCGCCGTCTACGACAACCACACGCACCTCGAGATCGCCGACGGGGCGCTGCCGCTCACGGCGCACGAGCACCTCGAGCGTGCGGCATCCGTCGGCGTGGCCGGTGCGGTGCAGGTCGGCACGGATGTCGCGACGAGCCGCTGGTCGGCGGAGATCGCGTCGCGCGAGCCGCGCCTGCTGGCCGCGGTCGCCCTGCACCCGAACGAGGCGCCCGAGCTCGAGGCCCGCGGCGAGCTGGACGCGGCGATCGCCGTCATCGACGAGCTCGCGGCCGAGCCGCGCGTGCGCGCCGTCGGCGAGACCGGGCTCGACTTCTACCGCACCGGCGGCGACGGGCGCGACGCGCAGTTCCGTTCGTTCGAGGCGCACATCGAGATCGCCAAGCGCCACGGGATCGCACTGCAGATCCACGACCGCGACGCGCACGACGAGGTGGTGGCGACGCTCCGCCGGGCCGGTGCCCCCGACACGACGATCTTCCACTGCTTCTCGGGCGGCGAGGACCTCGCCCGTCTCGCCGGCGACGCCGGCTGGTACTGCTCGTTCGCGGGCAACGTGACGTTCAAGAACGCCGGGAACCTGCGCGACGCCCTCCGGGTCGTGCCGCGGGACCGGATCCTCGTCGAGACGGACGCGCCGTACCTCACGCCGGTGCCGCTGCGCGGCCGCCCGAACGCGCCGTACCTCGTGCCGCACACCATGCGGTTCATGGCCGACGCGCTCGGTGCCGACCTCGACGAGCTGTGCGCCCAGGTCGCCGACAACACCGAACGCGCGTACGGCTCCTGGGCCGACGGGCTCGAGGCGGGTTCCGCGTGATCCGGCGCGCCGCGCGCGCGGGAGTCGCCGGCTGGCGGAGCATCGTGAGGGTGCGGGGGAGCAGGGCGTGAACGCGCATCGACACGAGGCCGACGGCGGCCGCGTCGTCACGCCGCGCCTGCTCGGACCGGCCGAGATCCGCGACCTCGCCGAACTGCTCGACGTCACCCCGACGAAGAAGCTCGGCCAGAACTTCGTGCACGACGCCAACACGGTCCGCCGCATCGTGCAGACCGCCGGGGTGCAGCGCGGCGAGACCGTGCTCGAGATCGGTCCCGGCCTCGGGTCGCTCACGCTCGGACTCCTCGAGGCCGGAGCCAGGGTGATCGCGGTCGAGATCGACGCCCGCCTCGCGGCCCAGCTCCCGCACACGGTCAGCGTCATGCAGCCGGGCACCTCGCTCACGGTCCTCCGCGAGGACGCGTTGCGCGTGACCGACCTGCCGGGCGAGCCCACGCGGCTCGTCGCGAACCTCCCGTACAACGTCTCCGTGCCGGTGCTGCTGCACCTGCTCGAGCACTTCCCGTCGCTCACCTCCGGCATCGTCATGGTGCAGGCCGAGGTCGGCCATCGGCTCGCCGCCGAGCCCGGGTCGAAGGTCTACGGCGGACCGAGCGTCAAGGCGAGCTGGTACGGCGACTGGCGCACGGCGGGCCAGGTGTCCCGGATGGTGTTCTGGCCGGTGCCGAACGTCGATTCCGTGCTCGTCGGGTTCGAGCGCGGCGACGCCCCCGGCGATCCGCCCGGCACCGAGGAGGAACGGGCGGTCGTCTTCGCGATCGTCGATTCCGCGTTCCAGCAGCGGCGCAAGATGCTCCGCCAGTCGCTGTCCGGCGTGCTCGGCGGTTCCGCCGCGACGGCGAGCGCCGTGCTCGAGCGTGCGGGCGTCGACCCGCAGGCGCGCGGCGAGCAGTTGACCGTCGAGGACTTCCTGCGGATCGCGCGGGCCGCGGCATCCGTCGACTGAGCGCGCGCAGCGCGCGGCACCCGTCACCGCTCGACGACCGGGCCTCGGCGCTGCGCGATCGGCCCGCCCGCGTCGGCTAGCGTGGTGCCATGGTGTTCCCGGCGACCGACGCGGCAGTGCACGTCCGAGCCCCCGGGAAGATCAACCTCTTCATGCGGGTCGGGGCGCTCGACGACGACGGCTACCACGACGTCGCGACCGCGTACCAGGCCGTGTCGCTCTACGAGGACGTCCGCGCCTGGCCCGACGACGAGTTCTCGGTCGCGTTCGGCGGTTCGGTCGACACCTCGGGCCTGCCGACGGATGCCTCGAACCTCGCGATCCGCGCCGCGAAGCTGCTCGCCCGCCATGCGGGCGTGCCCGGCGGGGTGCGCCTCGAGATCGACAAGCACGTCCCGATCGCGGGCGGCATGGGCGGCGGGTCGGCGGATGCCGCGGGCACGCTCGTCGCGTGCGACGCGCTGTGGGGCACCGCGCTGCCGAAGGAGGAGCTGCACGCGCTCGCCGCGTCGCTCGGCGCCGACGTGCCGTTCGCGCTGACGGGCGGCACGGCGATCGGCACGGGGCGCGGCGACCGGCTGAGCCCGGCGCTGGCCACCGGGTCGTTCCACTGGGTGCTCGTCACGGCCGAATTCGGGCTCTCCACGCCGGCCGTCTACGGCGAGCTCGACCGGCGACGCGACGCGGGCCTCGACCCCGAGTGGCGCGACGGCCACCACGGCGCGCGCACGGCGCTCGACTCGCCGACCGTCGACGCGGCGGTGCTGCAGGCGCTCCGCGCGGGTGACCCGCGGCAGCTCGCGGCTGCGCTCCACAACGACCTCCAGTCGGCCGCGGTCGGCCTCGCGGGGCGCCTGGCGCAGGTGATCGACCTCGGCGAGCAGAACGGCGCCCTCGCGGGCCTCGTGTCCGGCTCGGGGCCGACGGTCGCGTTCCTCGTCGACGACGCCGACGGCGCGCTCGAGCTCCAGGTCGCGCTGTCCGCGGCGGGCCTCAGGGCACTGCACGTCCACGGCCCGGTGCACGGCGCCCGCGTGCTCCCCTTCTGAGGCCGGCTGCTCCTCCGGCGCCCGGCCGCGCCGCTCCGGCTCGGCCCCGCGCCGCACGGGCACGCTCGCACCCGCCGCGCGGGCACGCTCGCACCCGCCGCGCGGGCACGCTCGCACCCGCCGCGCGGGCGCGGACCGGTCGCGCTGTGCTGCGCCGCCAGCGAGAGGATGCCATCTGCACCGCTCGGCAGTGCGGGCGGTGCAGATGACATCCTCTCGAACGAACCCGGGCCGCGGAATGTGGACAGCCGGCAACGCGCCGTCGCGCGACCCCGGACGCTGGGGTCCGTGAGCAGATCCGATCGGCTTCCGTGGCGCCTCAGCGCCGTGCCGTCCTTCACCCGAGCCGAGGCGAACCGCCACGGCGTGGGGTGGCGCCGGCTCGCCGCACCCGACCTCGAGCGGACGTTCCATGGCGTGCGCCGGCACGTCGGGGCGGAACCCTCGATCCGCGAACTCGCCGAGGCCTACGCCAAGCGGATGCCTCGCCGGCAGGTGTTCAGTCACGCAACGGCCGCCGCGCTGTGGGGCATCCCCGTGCCGAGGAGCGCCGAGTCCCCCCGCCCGGGACCGGTCGCCGACGGCGCGTCGGCGCGTCCGCTCCTGCACGTCGCGGTGCCCCGTGGCTCGGCGCGACCGAGCGCCGCCGGCGTCGAAGGGCACGTCATCTCGTTCGAGTCCGTCCGGGTCGTCGTCCATGGCGGGTTGCGCGTGGTCGATCCGGCGAGCACTGGATGCAGCTCGGCGCATCGCTCGGTGTCGACGACCTCGTCGCGGCCGCGGAGTACCTGATCACCGGATCACAGCCGTTCGACGGACGAGCACCCCTCTGCGGCCGGGACCAGCTCGAGTCCGCCCTCGCGGCACATCCCGGGCGTCGGGGGATCGACGCGCTCCGTCGAGCCCTGGCCGCCGCACGATGGGGTGCACTGTCGCGCAGGGAGACGCTGCTGCGGCTCGACCTCGTGAGGGCGGGCCTGCCCGAGCCGGTCCCCAATCACCGGGTTCTGGACGGACGTGGCGAACTCGTCGCGATGATCGACCTCGCGTATCCCGATCGTCGGGTCGGGATCGAGTACCAGAGCGACCTGCATCGGTCGCCTGCGCAGTGGCGTCGTGACATCCGCCGGATCGAGCGGCTGGCCGATGCGGGCTGGGTGATCGTCCAGGCGACCGCGGACGACGTCAGCGCGGACGGTGAGCTGCGCGACTCGGCTGCGTTCGCCGACCGCGTGCGTCGGCGGCTCGACGCGCGCGGTACGGATCGCGGCTGAACGAAGGGATGGCAGCTGCACCGTTGGGCGCGGTGACCGGTGCAGATGGCATCTTCTCGACGCCAGGGTGACGCCTCGTCGGTTCATCGGCCCCGTGGCCGAGCGCGGGCCGCCCCGGCACGGCGAAGTAGGGTTGAGCGCGACATGGCACACCTCCTCGGCGCCGAGCGCCTGCACCTCGAGTTCCCCACGCGCACCGTCTTCGACGAGGTCACCCTCGGCATCGACGAGGGCGACCGCATCGGCGTGGTGGGACGCAACGGGGACGGCAAGTCGACGCTCCTGAAGCTGCTCGCGGGCCGGCTCGAACCCGACGGCGGCCGGGTCACGGTGCGTCGCGGCATCCGGATCGGCATGCTCGACCAGGCCGACACCGTCGACCCCGACGCGACGGTCGCCGAGGCCGTCGTCGGCGGCATCGAGGAACACGTCTGGGCGGGCGACGCGAAGGTGCGCGACGTGATCGCGGGCCTGCTCGGCGACGTGCCGTGGCACGGGCGGGTCGGCGACCTGTCCGGTGGTCAGCGGCGTCGCGTCGCGCTCGCCGCGCTGCTCATCGGCGACTGGGACGTGCTGTTCCTCGACGAGCCCACCAACCACCTCGACGTCGAGGGCATCGCCTGGCTCGCCCGCCACGTGAAGGGCCGGTGGTCGGCGAACGACGGCGCGCTCGTCGTCGTCACGCACGACCGGTGGTTCCTCGACGAGGTGTGCACCGCGACCTGGGAGGTGCACGACCGGATCATCGAGCCCTTCGAGGGCGGCTACGCCGCCTACGTGCTGCAGCGCGTCGAGCGCGACCGGATGGCCGCGGCATCCGAGGCCAAGCGGCAGAACCTGATGCGCAAGGAACTCGCGTGGCTGCGCCGCGGCGCGCCGGCCCGCACGTCGAAGCCGAAGTTCCGGATCGACGCGGCGAACGAGCTCATCGAGAACGAGCCGCCCGTGCGCAATCCCGTCGAGCTCAACCGCCTCGCGGTGTCGCGGCTCGGCAAGGACGTCGTCGACCTCCTCGACGTCTCCGTGGAGTACCCCGTGCGGGATGCCGTGCCGGGCGCGCCAGCGACGCGGACCGTGCTGCACGAGCTCGAGTGGCGCATCGCACCGGGGGAGCGCACGGGCGTCCTCGGCGTGAACGGGGCGGGCAAGTCGACGCTGCTGAAGCTCGTCACGGGCGAGGTGCAGCCGACGACCGGGCGCGTGAAGCGCGGCAAGACCGTCAAGATCGCGGTGCTGAGCCAGGAGCTCGCCGAGCTCGCCGAGTGGACCGAGGAGCGCGTGAGCGCGGTGGTGGCGGCGCAGCGGACGAGCTACGTGGTCGGCGCCGGTTCGAAGGCGGTGGAGCTCACGCCCGGCCAGCTCCTGGAGCGGCTGGGGTTCACGAGCCAGCAGCTCGCGACCCCCGTCAAGGACCTCTCGGGTGGCCAGAAGCGCCGACTGCAGCTCCTGTTGATCCTCCTGCAGGAGCCGAACGTGCTGATCCTCGACGAGCCGACGAACGACCTCGACACCGACATGCTCGCCGCGATCGAGGACCTCCTCGACGCCTGGCCCGGCACCCTGCTCGTCGTCAGCCACGACCGGTACCTCGTCGAGCGCGTCACCGACCGGCAGGTCGCGATCCTCGACGGGCACCTGCGCGACCTGCCGCGCGGCGTCGACCAGTACCTCGAGCTGCGCCGGCAGCAGGCGACGGATGCCGCGGCCGCGGCATCCTCGGCGGCATCGCGCCAGACGGGCCAGGCGAGCGGGCCGGGCGCAGGTGCCGGCGATGGCGCGGGCACCGCGGCATCCGCCCCGGCCCTCACGGGTGCCGACCGCCGATCGGCCGAGAAGGAGCTGTCGGCGATCGACCGGCGGCTCGAGAAGCTGCAGGCGCAGATCGCCGAGCAGCACGAGAAGCTCGCCCGCCACGACCAGTCCGACTACGTCGGCCTCGGTGCGCTCGGCGACGACCTGCGGTCCCTCGAGGATTCCATGGCCGAGCTCGAGACGCGCTGGCTCGAAGTATCCGAACAGCTCGAGGGGTAGCGTCGCAGGATCTGTGACCGCTGATGACCATGTGGTCAATCGGGCGCAGATCCTTCGCCTACCGTTGAGGTGCGCCCGCGAACGCGGCAACGAGGCCCCACCGCCACCAGCGGTGGGGTTCGTCATGTCCAGGCACCACCGCCACCAGCATCCGAACGCGCGCGCCGATCGGAAGAGGAACCCCGCCATGCCCAGCACCACCACCAAGCTCATCGCCGCGCTCGCCGCAGCCCCGCTCGTCGTCGGCCTCGCGGCCTGCTCGTCGGCCGGCGCCGCCGAGGGCGACGACGTCGTCCGCATCGGCGTGGTCGGCAAGTCCGACCCGCAGTGGCCCGCATTCGAGGAGGCCGCCGCCGACGCCGGGATCGATATCGAGCTCGTCGACTTCGCCGACTACACCCAGCCCAACCCGGCGCTCACTGAGGGCGAGCTCGACCTCAACCAGTTCCAGCACATCGTGTACCTCGCCGACTACAACGTGTCCGCCGAGGCCGACCTCGCGCCGATCGGCGCGACCGCGATCTACCCGCTCGGCCTGTACTCGCTGAAGTACGATTCGGTCGACGCCATCCCGGCCGGCGAGACCGTCGCCGTGCCCGACGACCCCTCGAACCTGGCCCGCGCACTCCTCGTGCTCCAGTCGGCCGGCCTCATCGAGCTCGACGGCGGCGGGTCGATCTTCTCGACCGTCGACGACATCGACGAGGCGAACTCCAAGGTGGAGGTCACGCCGCTCGAGGCATCGCTCACGCCCACGAGCCTCCCCGACGTCGCCGCGGCGATCATCAACAACGACTTCGTGCAGGACGCGGGCCTCACCTTCGCCGACGCGATCGCCCAGGACGACCCCAGCGACCCCACCGCGCTGCCCTACGTCAACATCTTCGCCGCTCGCGCCGAGGACGCCGACGACGAGACGTACCTGAAGCTCGTCGAGATCTTCCAGACCGACCCCGAGGTGCAGGCGGGCCTGCTCGAGGCCTCCGGCGACACCGCGGTCGCGCTCACGACCCCGGTCGACGAGCTCGAGTCCTCGCTCGCCACGGTCGAGGACGACACCCGCACCCAGGGCTGATCCCGACCACGACACGACCCGGCACGCGCACGGGTGGCGCGCCCCGATCGGGCGCCGCCACCCGCACGCGCGTGCGTGGAGGAGGTATCGCATGGCGCTCGTGACCCTCGAGCACGTCAGCAAGTCCTATCCCGCTTCGGGCCGCACGGCCGAGCTCGTCACCGCGGTCGACGACGTCTCGCTCGAGATCGACGCCGGCGACGTCTACGGCATCATCGGCTACTCGGGTGCCGGCAAGTCGACGCTCGTCCGCCTCGTCAACGCACTCGAGCCCGCGACGAGCGGCTCGATCCGGATCGACGGCCGCGAGATCACCGGGCTCCGGGAGCGCGAGCTCCGCGGCATCCGCCTCGGCATCGGCATGGTCTTCCAGCAGTTCGAGCTCTTCGACGCGAAGACCGTGCGCGGCAACGTCGCGTATCCGCTGAAGGTCGCCGGATGGAGGACGGCCGACATCCGCGCGCGCGTCGACGAACTGCTCGCATTCGTCGGCCTGACCGACAAGGCGGGTGCTCGCCCGGACGAGCTCTCGGGCGGTCAGAAGCAGCGCGTCGGCATCGCCCGCGCGCTCGCGACGCGCCCCCGCATCCTGCTCGCCGACGAGGCGACGAGCGCGCTCGACCCCGAGACGACGCAGGAGGTGCTCGCGCTCCTCAAGCGCGTGAACGAGGAGCAGGGCGTGACGATCATCGTGATCACGCACGAGATGGACGTGATCCACTCGATCGCGACGAAGGTGGCCGTGATGGACCGGGGACGGGTCATCGAGCACGGCGACGTCTTCGACGTGTTCTCGAGCCCGCGGCACCCGTCGTCGCAGCGGTTCGTCGGCACGGTGATCAAGGGCGTGCCCTCGCCCGCCGAGCTCGCAGTGCTCCGCGAGCGGCACGAGGGTCGCATCGTCACGTGCTCCTTCCGCGACGGCGACGCGTCGCAGGCGCGCGTCTTCCTCGACCTCGCCGAGGCCGGGCTCGAGTTCGAGCTCGTGTACGGCGGCATCAACGACATCCGCGGACGCGCCTTCGGCCACCTCACGCTGGCCGTGCGGGGCGACGAGGCCGCGATCGACCGCGCGCTCGCCGCGGTCGCCCGGCACACCGATGTCACGGAGGTGCGCTGATGGACCGGCTCCTCGAACTGGGCCCCGAGTTCTGGGCCGCGGCGGGCGAGACCCTCTACATGGTCGCGCTCACGATGCTGTTCGGCGGCGCTGGCGGGTTCCTGCTCGGCCTGGGCCTCTACGCCACGCGCCGTGGCGGCCTGCTGCCGAACGCGGTGGTGAACAACGTGCTCAACGTCGTCATCAACTTCTTCCGGCCGATCCCCTTCATCATCTTCATCGCCGCCGTGCAGCCGCTCACGCGCGCGGTCATCGGCGTGGGCATCGGCACGGATGCCGCGATCTTCGCGCTCTCGCTCGCTGCCGCGTTCGCGATCGGGCGCATCGTCGAGCAGAACCTGCTCACGGTGCGGCCGGGCGTGATCGAGGCGGCGCGGTCGATGGGCGCGGGTCCGTGGCGGATCCTCCGCACGGTCGTCGTGCCCGAGGCGCTCGGTCCGCTGATCCTCGGCTACACGTTCATCGTCATCGCGGTGATCGACATGTCGGCCATGGCCGGCCTCATCGGCGGCGGCGGCCTCGGCTACTTCGCGCAGCTCTACGGATTCCGCCAGTTCGAGCCGGTCGTGACCTGGGCGGCGGTGCTGCTCATCGTCGTGTTCGTCCAGGTCGTGCAGTACGTCGGCAACTGGCTCGCCCGCCGGGTGCTGCGCCGCTGAATCGGCTAGGACACGAAGCCGAGCGACAGCTTCCGGAGGAGCGCGGCCAGGCGCCGCTGCTCGGCGGGCGGCAGGCCCGCGAGCAGCTCGGCCTCGGCGTCGACGAGGCGCGTGATCGCCGCGTCGACCCGGGTCACGCCCGCGGGGGTCATCTCGACGAGGATCCCGCGGCCGTCGTGCGGGTCGGTCTGCCGGGTCACGAGCCCGCGGGCGACGAGCCGGTCGATGCGGTTCGTCATGGTGCCGCTCGAGACCAGCGTCTGCGCGAGCAGCGCCTTCGGCGGCAGGCGGAACGGCGCGCCCGCGCGGCGGAGCGCCGAGAGCACGTCGAACTCCCACGATTCGAGCTCGGAACGCTCGAACGCCTGCTTCCTGGCACGATCGAGGAGCTTCGCGAGCCGCCCGACCCGTGAGAACACCTGCAGCGGCGCGAAGTCGAGGTCGGGGCGCTCGCGCTCCCAGTCGTCGACGATCCGGTCCACCTCGTCCTGGTCCCCGGTCGTCATGCCGCCAGTATCCCACCGCGGACTCGCCGGCTCGTCGACGCCCGCGGGCCCAAGGTCCCGGGCGCGCGCGCCCGCGGTCGCATGGTGGAAGACATGGCACGCGTCCTCGTCGCCTACGCGACCAAGCACCAGTCCACCGCCGAGATCGCCGAGGCGATCGCCGGCGAACTCCGCGCACGGGGCCACGCCGCCGAGGCGGCGGAGGCCGGGGGCGCGACCGCCGACGGCTTCGACGCCGTCGTGCTCGGCAGTGCGACCTACGCCGGCCGCTGGCGCCGCGAGGCTCGGCACTTCCTCTCGCATGAACGCGAGCGGCTCGCGACGATGCCGTTCTGGGTCTTCAGCTCCGGCCCGATCGGAGAGCCGAAGCCCGATGCGCCGCCCGACGACGACAAGTGGCTCGAGCCGCGCAAGGTCATCGAGCAGGCCGAGGCGCTCGGCGTCCGCGAGCACGTGGTGTTCGGCGGCCGCGTGCCGCAGGACCCCGGGAACTTCGTCGAACGCGCGATGCTCCAGAACACCCCGGAGGACTACCAGGACCTCAGGGACTGGGACGAGATCCGCGCATGGGCGGGCCGGATCGCCGAGGCGCTGACGACCTGAGCGTCCTCCGCACCGACGACCGGACGCCGCCTGAGCCGGCACCCGCGACTCCGCCGAGCGGTCGGCGGCGCGCCGGCCGCGCATCGCCGGGCGCACGTCGCATGGCAGACTTGACACCGCGCCCGAGGGCCGCCCGGGGGCGGCTCCGTGCGCGGTCCGCCATGGTGTAACGGCAGCACGACAGCCTTTGGAGCTGTGAGGACCAGGTTCGAATCCTGGTGGCGGAGCATGGACGAGAACCTCGCGATCATCGTGCTCGCCGCGGGCCAGGGCACCCGCATGAAGTCGGCCACGCCGAAGATCCTGCATCCGCTCGCGGGTGCGCCGATCATCGCGCACGTGCTCGCCACGGCCCGCGCCCTCGATGCGAGGCACGTGGTCGCGGTCGTGCGCCACGAGCGCGACCTCGTCGCCGGCGCGATCCAGGCGGAACTGCCCGAGGCGGTCATCGTCGACCAGGACGAGATCGCCGGCACGGGCCGCGCCGTCGAACAGGCGATCGCCGCCCTGCCCGACGACTTCGACGGCGACGTGCTCGTGCTGAACGGCGACGTGCCGCTCCTCAACGCCTCGACCCTCGCCGAGATGCTCGAACGGCACCGCGCCGACGGGCTCGCGGCATCCGTCCTGTCCGCGCGGTACGACGACCCGTCCGGGTACGGGCGCATCGTCCGCGGCCCCGAGGGCGCGTTCGACCGCATCGTCGAGCAGAAGGACGCCACCGACGACGAGCTCGCGATCGACGAGGTCAACGCCGGCGTGTACGCGTTCGGCGCGGGCGCGCTGCGCGACCAGCTCGCGAACCTCACGACCGAGAACGCGCAGGGCGAGAAGTACCTCACCGACATCATCGCGCTGCTCCGCGCGGCGGGCTCCGAGGTGAAGGCGCGACCGGTCTCGGAGGCGTGGCTCGTCGCGGGCGTCAACGACCGGGCGCAGCTCTCCGAGACCGCGGCGCGGCTGAACGCGCTCATCGTGCGCGGCTGGCAGCTGAACGGCGTGACCATCGAGGACCCGGCGACGACCTGGATCGACCTCGCCGTGCGCATCGAGCCCGACGTCACCATCCGCCCGGGCACCCAGCTCAAGGGCGCGACCGCGATCGCGACGGGCGCGGTGGTCGGGCCCGACACGACCCTCGTGGACTGCGAGGTCGGCGCGGGGGCCGAGGTGAAGCGGGCGGATGTCACGCTCGCCGTGATCGGCGCCGGCGCCTCGGTCGGGCCGTTCGCCTACCTGCGTCCCGGCACCGTGCTCGACGCCGACGGCAAGATCGGCACGTTCGTGGAGACGAAGAACGCGCACATCGGCGCGGGGAGCAAGGTGCCGCACCTCTCCTACATCGGCGACACCGAGATCGGCGAGGGCTCGAACGTCGGCGCCGGGTCGATCACGGCGAACTACGACGGCGTCGAGAAGCACCGCACGACCATCGGATCCCACGTGCGCACCGGCTCGCACGGCGTCTTCGTCGCGCCCGTTACGATTGGGGACGGGGCGTACACGGGGGCAGGCACGGTCGTCCGCAAGGACGTGCCGGCCGGTGCGCTCGGCGTGAACGTCGCCCCGCAACGCAACATCGACGGATGGGTCCGGCAGCACCGTGCGGGGACCGCGGCCGCACAGGCGGCCGAGGCCGCGCACGGCGCGGGCGAGACCGACGAGAACGATGAGCGCAACCCTGAATAGGACCCGGCCTGGCCGGTGGGAAGGACAGTGACCATGTCGGGAATCGAGACCACCGGATCGAAACGGCTCGTCCTCGTGTCGGGGCGCGCGCATCCGGCGCTCGCGAAGCACATCGCCGCCGAGCTCGGCAGCGAGCTGGTCCCGACCGACGCCCGCACGTTCGCCAACGGCGAGCTCTACGCGCGTTACGACGAGAGCGTGCGCGGCTCCGACGCGTTCGTCATCCAGTCGCACGCGGCGCCGATCAACGAGTGGCTCATGGAGCAGCTCATCATGGTCGACGCGCTGAAGCGCGCGTCCGCCAAGCGCATCACGGTCGTCTCGCCGTTCTACCCCTACGCCCGCCAGGACAAGAAGGGCCGCGGCCGCGAACCGATCTCGGCGCGCCTGGTGGCCGACCTCTACAAGGCGGCCGGTGCCGACCGCATCATGTCGGTCGACCTGCACGCCGCCCAGATCCAGGGCTTCTTCGACGGTCCCGTCGACCACCTCTTCGCGATGCCGGTGCTCCTCGAGGAGTTCAAGAACTCGCTCGACCCCGAGACCCTGACGGTCGTCTCGCCCGACATGGGGCGGGTCCGCGTCGCCGACATCTGGTCCGACAAGCTCGGCGTGCCGCTCGCGATCATCCACAAGCGCCGCGACCCGCTGGTGCCGAACCAGGTGTCCGTGCACGAGATCGTCGGCGAGGTCGACGGGCGCGTCTGCCTGCTCGTCGACGACCTCATCGACACCGGCCGCACGATCGTGAAGGCCGCCGAGGCGCTCAAGGCCAACGGCGCGACCGGCGTGGTCGTGGCTGCCACGCACGCCGTGTTCTCGAACCCGGCGACCGAGATCCTGCAGTCCGACTTCATCGACCGCGTCGTCGTCACCGACACGCTGCCCCTGCCCGAGGAGAAGCGGTGGGACCGCCTCACGGTCCTGCCCATCGCACCGCTGCTGGCGCGCGCCATCCACGAGGTCTTCGAGGACGGGTCGGTGACGAGCATGTTCGACGGGGCGGCCTGATGGCGGATGCCGCGGCGAAGCCCTGGCTCGCGAGCTACGCCCCGGGCGTCCCGCACTCGCTGCCCGCGCCCGAGGGTTCGCTCGTCGACCTGATCCACCACACGGTCGAGCAGTACCCCGGTCGTCCCGCGCTGGAGTTCTTCGGCCGCGTCACGACCTATGCCGAACTCGGCGAGCAGGTGGACCGGGCGGCCGAGGGGCTGCGACGCCTCGGCGTGCAGGCGGGCGACCCGGTCGCGATCGTGCTGCCGAACTGCCCGCAGCACATCGTGGCGTTCTACGCCGTGCTGCGGCTCGGGGCGATCGTCGTCGAGCACAACCCGCTGTACACGCCGCGGGAGCTGCGACACCAGTTCGAGGACCACGGCGCACGCGTCGTGATCGCGTGGGACAAGGTCGTCGCGACGATCCAGGACTTCCCCGACGACCTCGCGATGCGCCACATCGTGTCGGTCGACCTCACGCGCGCGATGCCGTTCACGACCCGTGCCGCGCTGCGGCTGCCGATCGCGAGGGCCCGCGAGGCGCGCGCCGCGCTCACCACGAGCGTGCAGGGCGCCGTGCCGTGGCGCGAGCTGGTGGCGTCCGATCGGATCGCACCCCACATCCACGCGCCGCGCGTGGGCGATGTCGCGCTCATCCAGTACACGAGCGGCACCACGGGCAGCCCGAAGGGCGCCACGCTCACGCACGCGAACCTGCTCGCGAACGCCGCGCAGGCGCGCGCCTGGGTGCCCGACATCGAGCGCGGCACGTCGGTCGTGTACGCGGTGCTGCCGATGTTCCACGCCTACGGCCTCACGCTGTGCCTCACGTTCGCGATGAGCATGGGATCGCGGCTCGTGCTGTTCCCGCGGTTCGACCCCGACCTCGTGCTCAAGGTCGTGAAGAAGCATCCGCCCACGTTCCTGCCGGCCGTTCCGCCGATCTACGAGCGCCTCACCGCGGCCGCCGCGGAGCAGGGCGTCTCGCTCGAGGGGATCAGCATCGCGATCTCGGGGGCCATGCCGCTGTCGGCATCGGTCGTCGAGCCGTGGGAGGAGAAGACCGGCGGCTACCTCGTCGAGGGCTACGGGCTCTCCGAGTGCTCGCCCGTGCTCATGGCGAACCCGGTCGCGCCGACCCGCAAGGCGGGGACGGTGGGGCTGCCGCTGCCCGACACCGAGTGCCGGGTGGTCGACCCGGACGCGCCCATGCAGGACGTGCGGCACGGTGAGCGCGGTGAGCTCGTCGTGCGGGGACCACAGGTGTTCTCCGGGTACTGGCACAAGCCGGAGGAGACCGCCGCGGTCTTCGTCGACGACCCGGCCGGCGGCGCCCCGTGGTTCCGCACCGGCGACATCGTCACCATCGACGATGACGGGTTCGTCCGCATCGTCGACCGCATCAAGGAGCTCATCATCACGGGCGGGTTCAACGTCGCGCCGAGCGAGGTGGAGGAGGCGATCCGCCAGCACCCCGACGTCGCGGACTGCGCCGTCGTGGGCCTGCCCGACGAACGCTCGGGCGAGGAGGTCGTGGCCGCGGTGGTGCTGCGGCCGGGTGCCGACCTCGATGCCGAGGGCATCCGCACCGCGGTGCGCGACCGGTTGACGCCCTACAAGGTGCCGCGCCGGGTCGTCGCGGTCGACGACCTGCCGCGCTCGCTCATCGGGAAGGTGATCCGACGCCAGGTTCGCGAGCAGCTGCAGGGCGGATCGGGCGAGCCGGGCCGGACGGCGATCGACTAGGCGTCGCGGCCAGGCGTCGCGGGCTTCGGGAAGGCGGGCATCGGGCCGAGGTTGCCGAGCACCGTGCTCGACCCGGAAGGCGCGACCGCGATGCACAGCCATCCGGGTCCGCCGCGCGCGAAGAGGTCGAACTCGACGCGCGAGTCGTCGAGTCGGCTGAGGTCGGCGACGTACACCGCGCAGGCGTTCGCGGCAGCCGAGCGGGCGACGCCGAACGCCGACAGCACGACCGGCAGCACCATCGCGCCGAGCGCGAGGACCACCGCGATGCGGATGACGCGCCTCCGGCGGGCTCCGACGACCGGTCCGTCGTCGAGGCCGCCGGATTCCTCCCACCCGCCCGTGGGCCCGACGTTCACCATGGCGAGCTCGCGAGCATGGACCAGGTCGCCGCGCCGCACGCGAGCAGGGTGGCGCCGAGCACGGTCCAGGCCATGGGCAGGGGCAGCGGCAGCGGCTTCGCCGCGGCGGCGAGCGTCCGTCGGCGATGCCAGCCGACGACGAGGATCGCGACCGCGCCCGCCAGGAGGACCACGGATGCCGCGACGAGCCAGGTCTTGTCGCTGATCAGCCCCTCGCGGAGGACGAGGAGTGCGTTCAGGGCGACGGCGAACGAGGTGCGCGTCCAGGCGAGCGCGGTCCGCTCGGGCTGCAGGCCCGGATCGCGCGCGACGGCGTCCGTCATGACGTCACCACGAACAGGGCCGCGAGCACCGCGGCCGCGAGCAGGCCGATCGCGGAGATCAGCGGCAGCACCCAGCTGAACGGCAGCGGTCCGTTCCGTCGCATCGCGATCTCGTTGGCACGCCAGCGCGTGTACGCGCCGACGCTGAGGATCGCGGCCGCGATCGCGAGCACGACCGCGAGGACCAGCACCGCCACGCGCGGCTCGAGGGCGGTGGCGAACTGGTCGAGGAGCACCGCGCCCGCGAGCAGCGCGAGCGCGGTGCGGATCCACGCGAGGAAGGTGCGCTCGTTGGCGAGCGTGAACCGGTAGTCCGGGTGCTCGCCGTCGCGGCGCCACGATGGTTCGCGCACTGCGCGCCTCCTTGCCTCGCGTGGGATCCGTTCGTCCAGTATCGGTCAGTGCGAGGAGGGGGTCGTCTCGATCTCGCTGCGGTCGCCCGACCAGAGCGTGTGGAACACGCCCGGCACGTCGACGCGCTTGTAGGTGTGCGCGCCGAAGAAGTCGCGCTGGCCCTGGACCAGCGCAGCGGGGAGGCGGTCGGCGCGCAGGCCGTCGTAGTAGGCGAGCGACGAGGAGAACGCGGGCGTCGGGATGCCGGCCTGCGCGGCGGTCGCGACGACGCGGCGCCACGACGACTGGCCGCTCGCGATCGCGTCGCGGAAGTACGGTGCGACGGCGAGTGCGACGAGGCTCGGGTCCTCGGCGTACGCGTCGGCGATGCGGTTGAGGAAGCGGGCGCGGATGATGCAGCCCGCGCGCCAGATCTTCGCGACCTCGCCCTTGTGCACGTTCCAGCCGTACTGCTCGGCGCCGGCGATGATCTCGTCGAAGCCCTGCGAGTAGGCGATGATCTTCGACGCGTAGAGCGCCTTGCGGACGTCCTCGACGAACCCGTCGGCGTCCTCCGGGGCGACCGACCACTCCGCGTCGGGTCCGGGGAGGTCGGCTGCGGCCTCGCGCTGGGCGCGCTTCGAGCTCAGCGAGCGGGCGAACACGGCCTCGGCGATCCCGGAGACCGGGACGCCGAGGTCGAGGGCGTTCTGGACGGTCCACGCGCCGGTGCCCTTGGCGCCGGCCTCGTCGAGGATGACGTCGACGAGCGGCTCGCCGGTCGAGGCATCCGTCTGCCGGAGGACCTCCGCGGTGATCTCGATGAGGTAGCTCTCGAGGTCGCCGGTGTTCCACTCGGCGAAGACGTCGGCGATCTCGGCGGGGCTCTTGCCCGTGCCGCGGCGGATGAGGTCGTAGGCCTCGGCGATGAGCTGCATGTCGGCGTACTCGATGCCGTTGTGCACCATCTTGACGAAGTGGCCGGCGCCGTCGGTGCCGATGTGGGTCACGCAGGGCTCGCCCTCGGCGACCGCGGCGATCGAGGCGAGGATCGGACCGAGCGTCTCGTACGACTCGGCCGATCCGCCGGGCATGATCGACGGGCCGTGCAGGGCGCCCTCCTCGCCGCCGGAGATGCCGGCGCCGACGAAGTGGATGCCGGTCGGCTTGATCTCGGCCTCGCGGCGGATCGTGTCGTGGAAGTTCGCGTTGCCGCCGTCGACGATGATGTCGCCCGGCTCGAAGCGCGACACGAGTTCGGAGATCACCGCGTCGGTGCCGCGGCCGGCCTGCACCATGATGATCGCGGTGCGGGGCGTGGCGAGGGATGCCACGAAGTCGTCGTAGCTCTCGGAGGCGACGAAGCCGGCCTCGGGGTGCTCGCTCGTCAGCGTGTGCGTGCGCTCGGGGGAGCGGTTGAACACCGCGACGGTGTTGCCCTCGCGGCTCGCGAGGTTGCGGGCCAGGTTCGAGCCCATGACGGCGAGGCCGACGACTCCGATGTTCGCGCTGGCGGTGGTGGTGCTCTCGGGCATGCTCATGGCTCCTGCGTGAGTGGGGGTTCCGGCACCACGCTAGCAGGGCGGTGCCACCGAAGAATCAGACGCCAATCAGTATGTCATCGAATAAGTATGATTTAAAACGGATGGCGCGATGTGACACGTTCGGTGCGGACGCTGGACGCCGAAACGGTCTCAGGGAGCCGGCAGGGACCTCGGGATGTCGCGCCAGGTGCGCTCCACGTCGTCGGCCGTGCGGCCCAGCACCCGCAGCATGGCCTCGCGCGCGGCACCCGCCCGCCCGGCGAGGATCGCATCGGCGACGTCGACGTGCCACTGCATCGCCTCCTCGCTCGGATGCGCCGGCATGAGGCCGCTCGACGTGCGCCCGTGCAGCACCTCGCCGACGGCGTCGCCGAGCGCGGCGAACATCTCGTTGCCGGAGGCACGGAGCACCGCCCGGTGGAACTCGATGTCGTGCGCGAGGAAGGCGTCCGGCTCGCCCGCACGCCCGGCCGCGCGCATCGCCGCCGCGATGCCCATGAGTTCGGCCCCCTGCTCGGGCGGGGCGAACCGGGCCGCGAGCTCGGCCGCCACCGGCTCGACCGCCGTGCGCAACTCGGTGAGCGACCGAAGCTGGGCACCCTTCCGCTCGGATTCGAGTCGCCACCGGATCACCGACGGATCGAAGAGGTTCCATGACGCCATCGGGCGAACGCGGATCCCGATGCGACGCACCGACTCGACGAGCCCCAGCGACTGCGCCACGCGGACGGCCTCGCGCACGACCGACCGGGACACCCGCAATTCGGCCTCGAGCACCTCGGTGCGCAGGACCGAACCCGGTTCGAGATCGCCCGACACGATCCGCGAGCCGAGGTGCTCGACGGCCAGGTCGTGCAGGCGGGAACCCATGCGGCGAGCATATCGGCGGGGTGCCGCAGGGCGTCGGTCCACGGTGCCCGAGGTGGATATCGTGGACCCTGTCCGCGAGGAGGACGCCCGGCATCGGCACCCGCCGTCACCGACGGGCGGCCGCCCGTCGACGCGCCGGCGTCGGCTCGCTCGCGGTCGCTGGGGGCGGTCGTGCGTGACGTGATCATCGTGGGCGCGGGTCCGGTGGGCGTCCTGCTCGCCGCCGAGCTCGCCCGACGCGGGCTCGACGTCGAGGTGCTCGAACGGCGCGAGGTCATCGGGCAGGGCAGCAGGGCGGTCGGCGTGCACCCGCCCGTGCTCGCCGCGCTCGAGGCATCCGGGGTGGCGGAACGCCTGCTCGACGGCGCGGTGCGGGTCTCCCGGGGCGAGGCCCGCGCGGCCGGGGCGGTGCTCGGCGTGGTGCGGTTCGACCGCCTCGCCGTGCGGTTCCCGTTCGTGGCGACGCAGCCCCAGCACCGCACCGAGGCGGCGCTGGCGGTGGGCGGCCCCTCGCCGGTCCGCGGTGCGACGGTGCTCGCCGTCCTGCCGCGGCAGGACCACGTCGTCGTGCGCGTCGCGATCGCCGGCGATGTCGTCGAGAGGCCCACCCGCATCGTCGTGGTGGCCTCGGGGGCATCGGGGCGACGGCTCGTCTTCCGGCCCGAGCGGGCGGTCGTGCACGACTACGCCGACCGCTACCTCATGGCCGATGCCGAGGTGGGCGAGCGTGCCGACGCCGAGGTCGCGGTCGTGCACCTGCATCGCACCGGCGTGCTCGAGTCCTTCCCCCTGCCCCATGGCCGGCGCCGATTCGTCGCCTGGGACTCGCCGGATGCCGAGGCGTCGGCCCCGGCCCGCGCCGCGCGCCTGCGCGACGCGCTCGCCGTGCGGGGCGAGGCCGACGCGGCACAGGCGATCACCGAAGCCGCCGCGTTCGGCGTGCGCCGGTTCGTCACGCCGTCGATGCGACGCGGCCGCGTGTTCGTCGTCGGGGATGCGGCGCACGAGGTCAGCCCCATCGGCGGGCAGGGGATGAACCTCGGCATCCTGGACGTCATCACCCTCGCGCCCCTGCTCGCGCGGTGGGTCGCGTCGCGAGACGAGCCGCGGTCCGCCCTCGCCCGGTGGGAGCGCCGACGCGTCGGCTCGGCGCACGTCGCCGCCCGGCTGGCGGGCATGAACACCGCGCTCGGTCGCCCCCTGCCGCCTCCCGGCGACGCCGCGCGACGCGCCGGCCTGCGGCGTGGGCTCGCACCTCCGCTCGGGCGCGTCTTCGCCCACGCCTACGCGATGGGGTTCGACCGCGACGCATGATCCGGCGGCGCCGCGCGCGAGGGCCGGGGCCGACGCGTCGGGCCCGCCTCGGATCCCCGGCCGATCACCTCGTCGGGGCCTCGTGGTGCTGCCGCCACCGCCGTGCCGCACGCGCCCTGCGCGTGAGCACGCGATCGAGCCGGCGGAAGTCCTGGGCGAGGATCAGGTGCGTGGCCCACCTCGGGAGCCAGCCGGCCTGCCAGCGCAGGGCGCCGGCCAGGTCGCCGAAGTAGTCCGCCTCGACGAGCGTCATCGCTCCGGATCGACGGCACGCGTACTCCACACGCGCGTTCCACGGTGCGGAGGAGAGCCAGACCACGCGCCGGTTCTCCTCCAGCTCGTCGAGCGTGTCGATGAAGTGGGCCCGGAACGGGCCGATCCGGTCCGTCGACATCCAGCGCGTGCCGACGCGGATGGGGCCGTCGTCGATCTGCCGTCGGTATGCGACGGCCGGAGCGAACTCGTGCCATCGCATCGGGTCGGCCAGGTAGGGGAACACGGCCTCGACCGGATGGTGCACCGTCGCGTGCACGACGACGTGACGCTCCCAGCGACGCAACGTCGACGCGGGCCCGCGCCGACGTCCGTCGGTCGGAACCTCACCCGCGGAAGCGTCGCCCTCCACGGACGTGAGTGTATTTCGCGGTTCCCGGCGACCGCAATCGTCCGATCCTCGCGCATCGCCCGGCCCCGCGGGCGGAGTGCGCCCGGGTGTAGAATCCGGGTGTTCGCCGCCGGATGCGGCATCCACCCGCAGCTCCCGTGGCGAGATCGGGGTGAAGATGGCCGAGAAGCTGCCGTCGTCCGGTTCCCTGCCCGACGGCCAGGTCGCGGGCTGCGACACGTCGGGCATGATCCTCGTCCACCGCATCTTCCGCTGGCTGTACCGGGAACTCCCGCTGCTGGTCCGCGACGTCCGCGCCGGCGATGTCGAGCGCGCCGAAGTCGTCGGGATCTACGCGAAGCTCGACTTCTTCGCGCTCCACCTCCACCACCACACCGAGGACACCGTGCTCTGGGATCGCCTGGCCGCGCGCGATCCCGGCTGTGCCGCGCACGTGGAGCTCATGCGCGCCCAGCACGCGGAGGTCGCGTCGCAGCTCACGCGCATCGAACCCCAGCTCGCCCCGTGGGTCGAGACCGCCGACGCCGGGCGCCGTGACGCGTTCGCCGGGGACATCGAGTTCCTCCGGGACACGCTCCTCGTGCACCTGGGGCGGGAGGAGGACGACATCCTCCCGGTCGCCGGTGCGGTGATGTCCCAGAAGGAGTGGGACGAGCTGGAGGCGCACACGCGCGCCACGCTCATGGCGCGCCGCAAGGAGTTCCCGAGGGACGTGATGTCGCTGCAACTCGGCCTCCTCCTGGCCAGTGTCCCCGAGGGGGAGCGCGACGCGTGGTACCACGCGAACGTCCCCGCGCCGATCCGGCTGCTGTACCTCCTGCTGCTGAAGCGGAGGTACGCCAGCGCGATGCGGGAGCTCTATCCCGACCGGCCCGTGCCGTCGATGTTCTGAGTCACCCCGCGAGCACCCGGCCGCCCGCGACGAGCTGCGCGGCCAGGAGCAGTGCGGCCAGCATCACGAGGCGGAAGAGCGCGCGCGACGGGGGACGCACGAGCGCCGCGACGAGGGTCGCCACCGCGACCGCGACGACGCCCGCGAAGAACACCCACGAGATCGCGGACGCCTCGGACACCTCGCCGGCCGATCCGATCAGCACGACCACCGCACCGGCGACCACCGCGCAGGCGGCGACGGCCGCCGACACCCTCGGTCCGAGTCGGTGGGGGAGTCCCCGAACTCCCGTCGCGGCGTCCTGGTCCAGGTCGGGGAGCACGTTCGTCAGGTGGACCGCCGCCCCGAGCGCAGCGCCGGCGACCCAGGTCCACCCCGGGGCGACGGCCGGCTGCGGTGCCGAGAGGGTCGCGAGGCTCGGGAAGATCCCGAAGCTGACGAGGAACGGCACGATCGAGGCCGGCGTCGACTTGAGCCCGGCGTTGTACGCCCATGCCGACCCGAGGGCGAGTGCGTGCGCGGCGAGCATCCCCCGACCGAGCAGTGCCGACAGCACCAGGGCCGCCGCGAGCGAGGCCAGGGCCGCGCCCCAGGCGACCGCGAGGGTCACCTCGCCGCGGGCGATCGGCTTGTCCCGTCGCGATGCGACGCGGTCTCGCGGCGCATCGATCGCGTCGTTGGAGATCCCGACGGACAGCTGGCCTGCGAGCACCGCGAGTGCGAGCAGGACGATGCGAGCAGGGTCGAGGCCCGCCGACCACCCGAGCGCCGACGCGAGGGCGGTGACGATCGATGTCGGCCCGGGGTGCGAGGACCGCCACAGTGCCCCCGGTGTGCTCACCCGCACGATGGTCTCACATGCGGGTCGGATCCGATCGCGGCATCCGGTAGACTGACCCATTGAACTTCGGCGAGGGATGCCGCCGGAGCCGGGTTCGTCCCGGCGCGGCATCCGTTATCGACGCGGTGGAACCAGACTCACGGCTGTTCCTCACGCTGGCTGCGCGCGCAGCCCCGGGCGTTCGAGTTGACACGACAGAAACCCACTCTGGGCCGCGAGCCCGCAAGGAGCCACCACCATGGACGAAGACAACAAGGTCGTCGCCGAACTGCGCGAGTCGTTCGGCAAGGGCGCTGCCCGCAAGATCCGCGCCGCGCACAAGATCCCCGCCGTGATCTACGGTCACGGCAGCGAGCCGAAGCACGTGACCCTGCCGGGCCACCAGACCGCGCTGCTCATCCGCAAGGCGAACGCCGTGCTCGACCTCCAGATCGAGGGCACGAGCCAGCTCGCGCTCGTCAAGGACGTGCAGAAGGACCCGGTGCACCAGATCATCGAGCACATCGACCTCATCGTCATCAAGCGCGGCGAGAAGGTCCAGGTCGAGGTCCCCGTGCACGTCGAGGGCGAGCCGGTCTCCGGCACCATCGCCGACCTCGACGCGCACACCCTGCTGCTCGAGGTCGAGGCGACCCACATCCCCGAGAACGTCGTCGTGAGCGTCGAGGGCCTCGAGGAGGGCACCCAGCTGCTCGCGAAGGACGTCGAGCTGCCCAAGGGCGCATCGCTCATCACCGACACCGATGTGCTCGTCGTGAACGTGCACGTGCCGCAGAAGGTCGACCTCGGCGAGGAGCCCGAGGCCGCCGAGGGCGTGGAGGCCGTCGAGGCCGAGGCCGCCGAGGAGTCCGCCGAGGGCGAGTCGGCCGAGTAATCGGTCCCGCTTCGTCGCGAGGGTCCGCGTCGCCGCATCCGGGTACGCTCGGATCGCGGGGCCGCGGGCCCTCCGCCGTTCCCCTGACACCAGCCCGGAGGCATCCGTGAACCTCATCGACCGCCTCCTGCATCGCCGGAAGGACGACCCCGTGTCCGACAACACCTGGCTCGTGGTCGGCCTCGGCAATCCCGGCGCGCAGTACGCCGGCAACCGGCACAACGTCGGCCAGATGGTCGCCGACGAGCTCGCCTCGCGCATCGGCGCGACGTTCAAGAACCACAAGACGCCCTCGCGGGTCGCCGAGGGGTTCCTCGGCCCCGGCCGGCCCAAGCTCGTGCTCGCCAAGCCGAACAGCTACATGAACACCTCCGGAGGGCCCGTCTCGGCGCTGCTGAAGTTCTATTCGCTCGGCGCCGACCGACTCGTCGTGGTGCACGACGAGCTCGACATCCCGTTCGACACCGTGCGCCTGAAGCGCGGCGGCGGCCACGGCGGCCACAACGGGTTGCGCGACATCCAGAAGGCCGCGGGGTCGCCCGACTTCACGCGCGTGCGCGTCGGCATCGGTCGTCCGCCGGGTCGCATGGATGCCGCGGACTACGTGCTGCGCGACTTCGCCGGGGCCGAGCGCGCGGCGCTTCCGAACCTGCTGTCGGATGCCGCGGACGCGGTCGAGGCCATCGTCGAGCACGGTCTCGTGGCGGCGCAGCAGCAGTTCCACTCGCCGGCCTGAGGCGGCCTCGGGTCCGCGGGCGACGCCGCACGGAACGCACGCTCGTCGACTTGACCCCGCACCGTGGTGCAGGGTCGAGCATGACGGCATGACCGTTCGCATCGCGCCCTCATCCAGCCTCGTCTCCGACCCGGCCACGTCGATCCCGCCCGCCTCGCGCCGATGGGAGGAACCCGTGCCCCTCGGTCGCGCCGGGGCGATCTACGACCTCATCGTGACCGTCGGCTTCGCGACCCCGTGGACCGCGGCGGTCGTCCTCGAGCTCCAACGTGCCGCGCACGCGGCACTCGGCCTTCCCGGCAGCCCGACGCCCGTGTTCGGGCCGCTCGAGCTGATGTTCACGGCGATGATGGGGACCGCGGTCACGATGTGGGCCCTCGCGCGCATCCTCCATCCCGTCGCATCGCTCATCGCGATCGACACCGGGGGACGCGTAGCCTTCTCTGCGTGGATGGTGACAGCGCTGGTCGGCGGGGCGAGCCCCGTGATCGTGATGTTCCTGGCGTTCGAGGTGCTGTGGGGCGTCCTGCAGGGGATCGGCGTGTTCCGGGCACTGCGGTGATGCACACGTCCGAACTCGCGGCCGCCGCCGGCGTGCCGGTCAGCACGCTCCGCTTCTACGAGCGACGTGGGCTCATCGAGGAACCCGAACGCTCCAGCGCCGGGTACCGGCGCTACGCGACCTCGACCGCGGCGCGACTCCGCTTCATCGGTCGGGCCAAGGCGCTCGGCTTCACCCTCGCCGACATCGGCGGATTCCTCGAGCTCGCGGACCTCGGGAGACCGCCCGAGGTGCCCGGGCTCGTCGCCGCGAGGATCGACGACCTCGACCGCCGGATCGCCGACCTGCAGCGCGTGCGGACCGCTCTCGCCGGGATCGCCGAGCAGCCGCCCGCACCGGGCGCGTGCCCCGTCATCGATGCACTCGGCGCGCCCCGCGACGGAACCGGCGACGTGCCTTCGACGGCGGACGACGGCACGGACGCGGAGCGGGCGCCGTCGGCGCGCGGGGGCGGACCGAACCCGGCGACGGGCGGGTGGACGAGCGGATGAGCTGATGAGCGAGTCGCACCTCACCCCGTCGATCTCGGTGGCGCGTCGGGCGATCCTCCGACGCCGGATCCGGTGGATCGTCGCCGCCACGATCACGTACAACGTCGTCGAGGCGGTCATCGCGCTCGCGGCCGGCAGCGTCGCGTCATCCGCCGCCCTCGTCGCGTTCGGCCTGGATTCCATCGTGGAGGTGCTCTCCGCCGCCGCGGTCGCCTGGCAGTTCGCCGCGCCCGACCCCGAGCGACGGGAACGCGTCGCGCTCCGGCTGATCGCCGTCTCGTTCTTCGGTCTCGCCCTGTTCGTGACGATCGACGCGGCGCGCGCCCTGCTCGGCGCGGCCGATCCCGACCCGTCGCCGGTCGGCATCGCGCTGGCCGCGGCGAGCCTCGTGGTCATGCCGCTCCTGTCCTGGTTCGAGCGGCGCACCGGTCGGGAACTCGGCTCGGCCAGCGCGGTCGCCGACTCGAAGCAGACGTTGATCTGCGCGTACCTGTCAGGGGCACTGCTCGCCGGCCTGCTGCTGAACGGCCTGTTCGGATGGGCATGGGCGGACTCGATCGCGGCGCTCGTCATCGCCGGCTTCGCCCTCCGCGAGGGGATCGAGGCCTGGCGCGGAGACGCCTGCACGGTGCCGGTCGCCGTGCTCACCGGCGAGCGCGAGGCGGAGCACCACGACGGCTGAGCAGCGCCACGGGCGAGGCCCAGGGTTCGACCATGCCCGTCGCGACCGTGTCGGTCGCTTCCGGCGCTAGATCAGGCCGCGCAGGAACTCCTCGGGGGTGACGCCGGCGGCGCGGGCGCGCTCGACCAGCCGCGTGTGCTCCTCGGTGGTCAGCTCGAGCGACAGCGTGCGCCAGTCCGCCTCGGGCTCGTCGAAGTCGAAGAGGGACGCGTCCTCCGCCTCGCGGTCGGCGAGCGCCGCCGCCGCCGGCACGGGCGGCGCAGGCGGCTCGGCGGTCGCGACGGCAACGGCGGTCGGCGCGGCATCCGTCGCCGGCTCGCAGTCGCCCACCCAACCGGGGCCGGTCGGGACCTCGCCGCCGCGGCGGTACGCCTCGGCGACGGCACGGGCGCGCTCGTCGGCGGCCTCGTTCATCGGGTGTCCCACGTGACCTCGGACCCACTCGAACCGGTAGCGGCGGCCGGCGATCGCCGCGTCGAGCTGCTCGAGCAGCTCGCGGTTCAGCACGGGGGAGCCGTCGGCCTTGCGCCAGCCCTTGCGCTTCCAGCCGGCCATCCACTTCGTGACCGAGTTGATGACGTACTGGCTGTCGCACTGCACGAGCAGCTCGTCGTCGAGGTGGGCGGTCGCGCGGAACAGCTCGAGCACCGCGGTCAGCTCGCCCTGGTTGTTCGTCGCGCGGGGCCATCCGCCCGCCGCCCAGCAGTCGTCGGAGACGTACCAGGCCCAGCCCGCCGGGCCGGGATTGCCGAGGGCGGAGCCGTCGGCGGCGGCGATGATCATGCGGTGGTCCTTCCGGTCGGGGCGGGCGGCGACCATGCTATCGGCGCCCGCCGACCGGCTCGCGCCGACGGGCCGCCCGAATCCACCGGACCTCGCCCGACCTCGCCCGACCCGGCGGGCATGTCAGGGGGCGCGCGTAGACTGCTCCGGTGATCCTGCAGGGCTTGAACACGGCGCTTTCGCGCGCCTCCACGATCGACCGAGCCCTCGCGGAGGCCGATCGGAACGCCGACTTCTCCGCCCCGGCCGGGCTCGACGCACCCCTGCTCGCCGGCCTGCTGCGCCGACGCGTCGTGAACGGCCACCCGCCCGTCCTGTTCGTGGTCACCGCGACGAGCCGCGAGGGCGAGGCGCTCCGCAGTTCGCTCGCCCCCTACCTCGATGACGCCGAGATCCTCGAGTTCCCGGCGTGGGAGACCCTGCCGCACGAGCGGCTCAGCCCGAGCGCCGAGACGGTCGGGCGCCGCCTGCACGCGATTCGGCGGATGGCGGCGTGGGGCGCCGAGGGCGCGCTGCATCCGCTCGTCGTCGTCGCATCGGTGCGCGCCGCGCTCCAGCCCGTCGCCGACAACCTGGCCGACCTCGCGCCCATCGAGCTCGCCTCGGGCGGGCGCGGCCACGACCTGTCCGACCTCGCCGTGCGGCTCGTCGACCTCGCCTACGCGCGCGTCGACATGGTGTCGCGCCGCGGCGAGTTCGCGGTGCGCGGCGGCATCCTCGACGTCTTCCCGCCGACGGCCGACCATCCCGTCCGCGTCGACTTCTTCGGCGACGAGGTCGAAGAGCTGAGGGCGTTCTCGGTCGCCGATCAGCGATCGCTGCCCGACGCGGTCGATCGGGTCCTCCTGGCGCCGAGCCGCGAGCTGCTCCTCACGGAGCCGGTGCGCCAGCGCGCCCGCGAGATGGTCCACGAGTTCCCCAACCTCTCGGGCATGCTCGAGCGCATCGCCGAGGGCATCCCGGTCGAGGGCATGGAATCGCTCGCGCCGGCGCTGCTCGAGCGACTGGTTCCCGTGACCTCCTACCTCCCCGAGGGCGCGGCGGTCGCGGTGGTCGGGCCCGAGCGCGTCGCGGGTCGCGCGGTGAGCCTCGGCGAGACCAACCGCGAGTTCCTCGCCGCGGCGTGGGATGCCGCGACCGCGGGTGCCGCGGCGCCCATCGACCTCGCGGCCGGCGACTTCTTGACCCTGCGCGCACTGCGCGAATCCGTCCTCCTCAGCGCCCCGGGTGCGCCCGATCCCGACCGCGTGTGGTGGACCTTCTCGAGCTTCGACCAGGGCGACGCGGCCGAGGCCGTCGGCGAGACCGCGGGCGGGGCGGATGCCTCGTACGTGCGCGTCGCGGCCACGAGCGTGCCGAGCTTCCAGGGCAACGTCGAGGGCGCCGTCGCGCACGTCGGCGAACGGCTGCGCGACGGGTGGAGCCTCGTCGTCGCCGCCGCCGGACACGGGCTCGTCGAGCGCGCGCGCGACGTGCTGGCCGAGCACGGGCTCGCCGGGCGCATCGTCGAGACCGTGCCCGACGAGCTCGAGCCGGGTGTCGCGTTCCTGGTGCAGGCCCAGGCCGCCGCCGGGTTCGAGCTGCCCGAGGCGAAGCTCGGCCTCATCGCCGAGGCCGAGTTCTACGGTCGTTCGGCCGGGTACGACACCCGGCAGGTGAAGAAGCTCGCGAGCCGGCGACGCAACGTCGTCGACCCGCTGCAGCTCAAGGCGGGCGACCATGTCGTCCACTCCACGCACGGCATCGGCCGGTTCGTCGAACTCGTGCAGCGCGAGGTCGCCGGCGCCCGTCCGACGGGTCCGAGCCGCACCGCGGGCATCAAGCCGGCGCCGACGACGGTGCGCGAGTACGTCGTGCTCGAGTACGCGCCGTCGAAGCGCGGGCAGGCGGGCGACCGGCTCTACGTCCCGATGGACCAGCTCGACCTGCTCAGCCGCTACGTCGGCGGCGAGGCGCCGAGCCTGTCGAAGATGGGCGGAAGCGACTGGTCGCAGGCCAAGAGCCGCGCGCGCAAGGCCGTGCGCGACATCGCGGTCGAACTCGTGAAGCTGTACTCGGCGCGGATGGCGGCCAAGGGGCACGCCTTCGGCCAGGACACGCCGTGGCAGCACGAGCTGGAGGAGGCCTTCCCCTACGCCGAGACGCCCGACCAGCTGCAGACGATCGACGAGGTCAAGGCCGACATGGAGCGGCCCATCCCCATGGATCGGCTGCTCGCGGGCGACGTCGGGTTCGGCAAGACCGAGGTCGCGGTGCGCGCCGCGTTCAAGGCGATACAGGACGGCAAGCAGGTCGCGATGCTCGTGCCGACGACGCTGCTGGTTCGGCAGCACGTCGAGACGTTCTCCGAGCGGTTCGCCGGCTTCCCCGTGCACGTTCGCGCGCTCAGCCGCTTCCAGACCGACAAGGAGGTCCGCGAGACGGTGGCCGGTCTCGCGGACGGCACGGTCGACATGGTCATCGGCACGCACCGGATCCTCACCGAGAAGGTCTCGTTCAAGGACCTCGGACTCATGATCATCGACGAGGAGCAGCGCTTCGGCGTCGAGCACAAGGACCAGCTGAAGAAGCTGAAGACCAACGTCGACATCCTCGCGATGAGCGCGACCCCGATCCCGCGCACCCTCGAGATGGCCGTGACCGGCATCCGCGAGATGTCGACGCTCGCGACGGCGCCCGAGGACCGGCACCCGATCCTGACGTTCGTCGGTCCCTACACCGACCAGCAGGTCGCCGCCGCAATCCGTCGCGAGATGCTCCGCGAGGGTCAGGTGTTCTTCGTGCACAACCGGGTGTCCTCGATCAACCGGGTCGCGGCGCAGCTCGCCGAGCTCGTGCCCGAGGCGCGTATCGCGGTCGCGCATGGCCAGCTCAACGAGCACGTGCTCGAGCAGATCGTCGGGGACTTCTGGGAGCGCAAGTTCGACGTGCTCGTCTCGACGACCATCATCGAGACCGGCCTCGACATCTCCAATGCGAACACGATCATCATCGACCGGGCCGACAAGTACGGTCTCTCGCAGCTGCACCAGCTCCGCGGCCGGGTCGGCCGCGGCCGCGAGCGGGCCTACGCCTACTTCCTGTACGACCCGGCCAAGCCGCTCTCCGAGACCGCGCACGACCGGCTCTCGACGATCGCGGCCAACAACGAGCTCGGCAGCGGCATGCAGGTGGCCCTGAAGGACCTCGAGATCCGCGGGGCCGGCAACCTCCTCGGCGCCGAGCAGGCCGGGCACATCGCGGGCGTGGGCTTCGACCTCTACCTGCGCATGATCGGCGAGGCCGTCAACGCGTTCCGCGGCGAGGTCGCCGAGGGGCAGACGGAACTGCGGCTGGAGCTGCCCGTCGACGCGCACATCCCGGAGGACTACGTCGACAGCGAGCGGCTGCGCCTCGAGGCCTACCAGAAGCTCTCGGCCGCGAGCGGCCCGGCCGCGAAGGACGGCCAGATCGACCTCGTGGTCGAGGAGCTCGTCGACCGCTACGGCGACCTGCCCGAACCGGTCGAGCACCTCGTCGCCGTGTCGCGGCTGCGCCGCACGGCGCAGCTCGCCGGGCTCTCCGACGTCATCGCGACGGGATCGAAGCTGCGGATCGCCCCCGCGAAGCTCCCCGACTCGCGCCGCGTGCGGCTCGAGCGCATGTACCCCGGCGCGAAGCTCTTCCCGCAGAACGACGTCATCCTCGTGCCGTTCCCGACACCGGGCGGCGAGGCACCGGGCGACGCCGACCTCATCCAGTGGGTGTCGAACCTGATCGGCGTGATCTTCCCGGCGGAGCAGTCGGCCGCGCCCGCCGCCGCCCCCGCGAACTGACGCCGCGCGCGCCGCGCCGACGCGGCGCCGCGCCGCGCCGCACTGACGCCGCGGGCGCGACAGCGAGCGTGCGCGCGCATGCGGGACCCCGCGACCTGCGCATCGGTCGGGAGGAACATCGGGTCCCGGCGCGGCGTGTCGCCGCTCGACACGCCGCCGGTGCGGCGGAACTTCCTCCCGAGCGACGTCCGGCACGCCGGCCGTCCCGCGGCCCGGCGCCGATCAGTGCGCGAGCGGTCCGCCGACGCCCTCCGCGGCCCCGCGGCGCCGGTACGCACGCGACTTCAGGCCGACGAAGACCGCCGAGATCGCGATCGCGATGCCCGAGCCGATGAGCACGGCGACGACGCCCTGGTCGGCGACATCGGGGTACTCGCGGAACGCGAGCTCGTTCATGAGCAGCGACACGGTGAAGCCGATGCCGCCCAACGCGCCCACCATGGCGACGTCCGACCAGGTGAGGGGCTTGATGCCCGTCCGTCGGTGCACGAACAGCGTCGCGATGCCGCCGATGATCGTGATGCCCACGATCTTGCCGACCGGCAGGCCCACCAGGATGCCCCAGAACGCCGGGTCGAGCTCGCTCGGACGCACCGCGGGAATGGCCACGAGTGCGGCGGAGAACGCGAACAGCGGCAGGATGACCGCGTTCGACATCGGCTCGAGCGAGTGCACGGCACGGCCGGCGGGTCGACGCGACATCACGAGCCCGAGCATCACGCCCGCGATGGTCGCGTGCACGCCCGAGAGGTAGACGAACGACCAGGTGAGCACGGCGAGCGTCCACAGCGTCACCATGACCGGCCACTGGGACCGGCGCGCGAGCACGTACGGCGACCGGGGCGAGAGCAGCCGGCTCATCATGCCGAACAGCGTGACCGTGATGGCGGCGAACCCGAGGTAGGCGAGGTCGGCATCGGCGGTGAAGAAGAAGGCGATGATGAGGATCGCGATCAGGTCGTCGAGCACGGCGAGCGCGAGCAGGAAGACGCGGACGCGCGTCGGGATGAAGCGTCCGAACATCGCGAGCACGCCGAGCGCGAAGGCGATGTCGGTCGCCGTCGGGATGGGCCAGCCGTCGGCGGTCGGCCCCGCCCCGGCGAACGCGAGGAACACGAGCGCGGGTGCCACGACGCCGCCGAGCGCGGCGATGGCGGGCAGCGCGGCCTTCGAGAAGCTGTTCAGCTCGCCGATGACGAGTTCGCGTCGGAGCTCGACCGCGACGATGAAGAAGAAGACCGCGAGCAGGCCGTCGCTCACCCAGTGCCCGAGCGAGAGGTCGAGGCCGGTGAACGGGATCGCGAGGTGCGCATGCTTGAACTCGACGAGGTCGTGCCCGATCGGCGAGTTCGCGAGGATCAGGCCGAGCACGGCGGCGGCGAGCAGGAGCGACGCGGAGACGCGCTCGGAGCGGAGGATGTTCATGGCACCTCTGACGGGGGTCGGAAACGGCGACGGAGCCGTGCGGAAACAGCGACGACGCGCGACGCGTCGGCCGACCAGACTTCCCGGCACTCCTGCCGTCGAGTCTATCGGGCGGCGCGGTTAGGCTCGCAGCGACGGGTCGCGCACGGCCCGACGAGGGGCGGTGGGTCATGACGCGAACGACCGGCGGGCACGGTGCGGCCGAGCAGGCGACGACGGATGCCGCGGCCGCGGCTCCGGTCGCCGGCGACGGGCTGCTCGAACTCGTCGCCATGGTCGGACGCCTGCGCGGACCGGGCGGATGCCCGTGGGACGCCGAGCAGACCCACGAATCGCTCGTGCAGTACCTCGTCGAGGAGTGCTGGGAGCTCATCGACGCGATCGAGTCGGGCAGCCGCGAGGAGATGATCGAGGAGCTCGGCGACGTGCTCTACCAGGTGCTCTTCCACGCCGACCTCGCCGCGCACACGCCCGGCGAGGACTACGACATCGACGACGTCGCACGGCACATGACGGCGAAGATGGTGGCGCGCCATCCGCACGTCTTCGGCGATCGCGAGGCCGAGACCGCAGCCGACGTCGTGGCGTTCTGGGACGACCTCAAGGCCAGCGAGAAGCCGCACCGCACGAGCGTGCTCGACGGCGTGCCGCAGGGCATGCCGGCGCTCGCGCTCGCGCAGAAGCTGCTCGGAAAGGCCGAGAAGGTCGGAGTCACGCGCCCGGCGACGGACGCCGCGTCCGCGCCGGCCACGGAGGCCGAGCTCGGCGACACGCTCATGGCGCTCGTCGCCTCGGCCCGTGCACGGGGATTCGACGCCGAGCGCGCGCTGCGGGATGCCATCCGCTCGATGCAGGACGACGTCCGCGCCGCGGAGGCCTGAGCGCAGGGCAGGCGCCGCGCGGTCGGGTCCAGTCAGGTCAGGTCAGGCGATCCGGCTGCCGCGGGGAAGCCGATGCGCGGGCGTCGCGGTGCGCCGGACGGCCCACGCCAGCGCGCCGGCCGCGAGCAGCAGGTGGGCGGCGAGTCCGACGAACCACGAGGGCACCGATCGCTCGTACACCTCGCGCGGCGTCTCCGACTCGTCGTCGACGACCGCGCCGCTCGGCGTCCAGTTCGCGCACTCGTCGAACACGACCTCGAGCTCGGGCGCGTGCTGCGCCTGGCGCACGCCGACGGCGATCCACGTGAACAGGTCGGTCGGCGTGCCCCGGTCGTCGAAGCTCGCCGGTGCGGCGTCCGCCACGACCACGTACGGATTGGCCGCGAGGAAGCCCCACACGTGGTCGAATCGCGGCACGTCGTACGTCCACGTCTCAGGCGGGAGGCAGGGCGGCTCCTCGCCCGGCGGGACCCCGTCGCGCTCGACCGCCATCCAGTCGACGTACGTGCTGGTCGTCCGGACCTCGGACTGCGCCGACGCCCCGCCGAGGCCGAACGCGATGAGCGTGCCGATCGACAGTGCCGCGACGACCAGGTAGGTCACCGCGACCGAGAACAGCGGCCGGGTCAGGAGGCCGGACAGGCCGACGCCGATCGCGGCGACCACGCCGAGTTCGAGCGCGGTCACGATCGTGGAGACGAGGATCGTGGTCGCCGGGACCTCGCCCAGCGCGACCGCGAACACGAGGAACGGCACGGCGGCGGCGAGGAACGCGAGCGCCGTGATCCACGCGGCGAGCCACTTGCCGAGCACGACCTGCGTCGTCGTCACGAGCGTGACCTGGGTGGTCGCGAGCGTGCCCGCGTCGCGCTCGCCGTTGATCGCGTTCGCGCTGAGCGCGGGGGAGACGAGCGTGCCGAGCAGCAGCACGAAGAACACGATCGACGAGAACACCCCGCCACCGCCGTCGAGGAATGCATCGGTGGCCAGGACGAGCAGCGCGGTGACCCCGGCGACGAGCACGACGAACACGCCGAGGAGGACGTACCAGGCGACCGTGCGCACGCGCTGGCGCAGGTCGATCGTCACGACGAGCCGGAGGCCCCGCAGGAACCCGCTCACGCGTCGTCCTCCCCGTTGCGGCTGAGATCGAGGAACACGTGCTCCAGGTCGCCGACCGCGGGAGCGAACGACGAGACCGGGACGCCGGATCCGATGAGGTGCGCGAGCAGCTGCGCCGCGGCCTCCTCGGACTCCAGCGGGACGACGGCCCCGAGGTTGTCGATCCTCGCGACCTCGGCCCAGCCGGCGGCGTCGAGCGCCACCCGGAGTCGATCGGGGTCGAGGGACCGGAGGCGCCAGTCGCGGGCGGTGCTCGCGGCGCGTGCGATCTCGTCGGCCGCCGCGGTCACGCCGGCGGAGAGGTAGACGGCCTGGTCGGCCATCTCCTCGAGCTCGGCCAGCACGTGGCTCGAGACGAGCACCGTGCGACCCTCGGAGGCGAGTCGCCGGACGAGCGTCCGCAGTCCGGCGCGCGCGACCGGGTCGAGTCCCGATGCGGGCTCGTCGAGGAGCAGCACCTCCGGGTCATGCACGAGCGCGCGGGCGAGGCTCAACCGCTGCTTCTGGCCGCGCGAGAGCACGCGGGTCGGACGGTCCGCGAGCTCGTCGAGGTCGACGAGGTCGATCAGCTCGCCGGCGCGCGCCGTCGCGACATCCGTCGACCGGCCGTACAGGCGCGCGCTGGCGACGAGGGCCTCTCGCACGGTGAGCGACGCCCACGATCCCAGCAGGTCGGGCATCCAGCCCATCCGTGCGCGGACCTCGGCCGGATCGGTCAAGGGGTCGAAGCCGGCCACGCGGATGGCGCCCGCATCGGGGCGGAGCAGCGTCGCGAGCATGAGCAGGAGCGTGGTCTTGCCGGCGCCGTTCGGGCCGATGAGCCCGGCCACGTGGCCCGGTTCGACGGTGAACGTCGCGTTCCGCACGGCGTGCACGTCGCCGAATGCGCGTGCCACCCCGGACACCTCGATGCCGGCCATCCGACCTCCCTCGGGTCGGCGCTGCACCGACGCTACGGGAGCCTAGCGACGCACGGGTGTCGGGGGATCGGGGATCGCCCGGATGTGGAGCACCACCTCCGGACCGGTTCGCCGCCGGGACCGGCGCGAGGCGCCATCCGCTGCTGGAAGAATGGAGCGCATGGCCCCGACCGTCACGCCCCCGCGCGGCATGCGCGACTTCCTGCCCGCCGAGAAGGCCCGCCGCGAGCACGCGCTCGCGGTGATCCGCGGGGTGTACGCGACGCACGGGTTCGACGAGATCGAGACGCCGGTGATGGAGGACTCGTCGCGCCTGCACGCCGGACTCGGCGGAGACAACGAGAAGCTCGCGTTCGCGGTCATGAAGCGGGGCATCACGCCCGACGACCTCGCTGCGGCCGCGGCATCCGGCGACGCCCTCTCGCTCGCCGACCTCGGGCTGCGCTACGACCTCACGGTGCCGCTCGCCCGGTTCTACGCGACCCACCGGGCGGCGCTCCCGCCCGTGTTCCGCGCCATCCAGATCGCGCCCGTGTGGCGCGCCGAGCGGCCGCAGAAGGGCCGCTACCGGCAGTTCGTGCAGTGCGACATCGACATCATCGGCGAGGCCGGGCCGCTCGCCGAGCTCGAGCTGCTCACCGCGACCGTGGGCGCGCTCGACGCGCTCGGCCTCGAGGGGTGCCGCATCCGACTGAACGACCGACGGATCCTGGCCGGCATCCTCGGCTCGTGGGGCGTGCCCGGCGAACTCCGCGAGCGCGCACTCATCACGATCGACAAGCTCGACAAGATCGGTCCCGACGGCGTCGCCGCCGAGCTCGCCACGCTGGGCGTCGAGAAGGCGGATGTCGCCGACGAGCTCCGGCAGCTCGCCACGGCCGACTGGCGCCTGGCCGACGGGGTCGTCCCGCCGCCCGGCTGGCTCGACCTCGACGCGTACCGCGAGCTCATGGCCCTGCGCGACGCCGTGCCCGGAACCGACATCGACTTCGACCCCACGCTCGTGCGCGGCATGGGCTACTACACCGGCACGATCTTCGAGATCGCGCACCCCGACCACGGCTACTCCCTCGGCGGCGGCGGCCGCTACGACCACATGATCGGCCGCTTCCTCGGGCACGAGGTGCCCGCCTGCGGGTTCTCGATCGGGTTCGAGCGCATCGTCGACCTGCTCGCCGTGCGCGACGAGGGGCGCCCGCGTTCGGTGGTGCTCGTCCACGACGCCGACCTCGCACCGGCGGCACTGCTCGCGCTCAAGCACGAGCTCGTGGCATCCGGCATGCGCGTGCGGTTCGAGCGGCGCGTGAAGAACCTGCGCGGTCTGCTCGACCGCGTGACCGCCGACGGCTTCGACGCGTGGGTTCCCGTCACGGCCGAGACGACGGATGCCGCGTCCCTCGAGTTCCGCGACCTCGGTGCGTAGCTCGCGGTCGTGCGCCGGCACGCCTCATGCGATGCTCGTCGCATGACCTCGGACGTCACGAGGCCCGTCCAACGGAACGCGGCCGCCGCCCCGCTCGTCACCGTCGTGATCCCGCTGCACGACCGTGGCCGGTACATCGCGGAGACCCTGGAGAGCGTGCTCCGGCAGGAGTTCGACCGCTTCGAGGTCGTCGTGGTCGACGACGCCTCGACCGACGACGGCCCCGACGTCGTGCGTCGCTTCCTCGCGGATCCGCGCGTCACCCTGATGCGGCGATCGCACGGCGGCGTCGGTGCGGCTCGCAACGCCGGTGCCGCGCTCGCCGCCGCCTCCAGCGAGTACCTGATCTTCATGGACGACGACGACGTCTCCGAGCCCGACCTCCTGGGCTCGCTCGTCGCAGCGCTCGACGCGCATCCCGATGCGTCCGGCGCGTTCGCACGGGGTGAGTTCATCGACGCGGACGGCGGGCCGGTCCACGACGGCGCGTTCCGCAGCCAGATGATCGCCCGCGAGGAGCTCGGGCTCGCCGACGGCGCATCCTCCGGCGACTACCGCGGTATCGACCAGGTGTTCCTCGCGACGCCGGTCGTGCCGATGGGCAGCCTGCTCATGCGGCGGTCGGCGTTCGAGGCGACGGGCGGCTACGATCCGACGTTCGTGGTCGGCCAGGACTGGGACTTCACGATCCGGCTCGCGCGGCGTGCGCCGCTCGTCGTGGTCGACCGACCGCTCGTGCGGTACCGCCGGCACGGCGGCAACGCGTCCGCCAACCGCGTGCGCGACGTGCGCACGGCCCGCCGAGTGTGGGCGACGGCGTACTTCGCGCCGGAGAACACGGCCGCGGATTCCGCGCTCCTCGCGTCGGTCTGGCGCACGCACCAGCGGCGCACGTCCGCGCGCAAGGTCGCCCGGGGCCGTGCGCTGCTCCGGAGCGGCCGGGTGGTCGACGGGCTCGCGCGACTCGTGGACGGCCTGCTGCATCGCGCCCTCCGGCGCCCCCTGAAGGCCTGGCTCCGACCCGTCGCGGGGTCGGGCGGCACCGGGACGCAGCGCACGATCGCGGTCGAGCGCGGACAGGTCGTCGCCCCGCACTGACGTGCGCCGCGACGTCGTGCCGACATACGCGAGCGGGCCTCGGAACCGGGTCCTAGACTGTCCAGCGGGCAACGACGGAGTCGTCCACGCACATCCCCATCACAGAGGAGTTCACTGTGGCATTCATCGAAGCTGTCGGCGCACGGGAGATCCTGGATTCGCGCGGCAACCCCACGGTCGAGGTCGAGGTGCTCCTCGACGACGGGACCGTCTCGCGGGCCGCGGTGCCCTCGGGGGCATCGACCGGCGCGTTCGAGGCGTACGAGCTGCGCGACGGCGAGGCCGACCGCTACCTCGGCAAGGGCGTGCAGAAGGCCGTCGACGCCGTGCTCGACGAGCTCGGCCCGGCCATCGAGGACCTCGACGCCGCCGACCAGCGCGTCGTCGACGCGACGCTCATCGAGGCCGACGGCACCGACAACAAGGGCCGGCTCGGCGCGAACGCCATCCTCGGCGTGAGCCTCGCCGTCGCCAAGGCCGCCGCCGACTCGGCCGACCTTCCGCTCTTCCGCTACCTCGGCGGACCGAACGCGCACGTGCTGCCGGTGCCGATGATGAACATCATCAACGGCGGCGCGCACGCCGACACGGGCGTCGACATCCAGGAGTTCATGGTCCTCCCGGTCGGCGCGCCGACGTACTCCGAGGGTCTCCGCTGGGGCGTCGAGACGTACCACGCGCTGAAGAGCCTCCTCAAGTCGAAGGGCCTCTCGACGGGGCTCGGCGACGAGGGCGGCTTCGCGCCCGACCTCGCGAGCAACCGCGCGGCACTCGACCTCATCGCCGAGGCGATCGGCAAGGCCGGCTTCACGCTCGGCACCGACATCGCGCTGGGCCTCGACGTCGCGTCGACCGAGTTCTTCGAGAACGGCGTCTACCGCTTCGAGGGACAGGACCGCACGGCCGCCGAGATGAGCGCGTACTACGGCGAACTCGCCGACGCGTACCCGCTGGTCTCGATCGAGGACCCGCTCGCCGAGGACGACTGGGAGGGCTGGGCGACGCTCACCGAGCAGCTCGGCTCGAAGCTCCAGCTCGTCGGCGACGACCTGTTCGTCACCAATCCGACGCGTCTCGCGGACGGCATCGCGAAGCACGCCGGCAACTCGATCCTCGTGAAGGTGAACCAGATCGGCACGCTCACCGAGACGCTCGACGCGGTCAAGCTCGCGCAGCGCGCCGGCTACACCGCGGTGCTCTCGCACCGCTCGGGTGAGACCGAGGACACGACGATCGCCGACCTCGCCGTGGCGACCGACTGCGGTCAGATCAAGACGGGCGCGCCCGCCCGGTCCGAGCGGGTGGCCAAGTACAATCAGCTTCTGAGGATCGAAGAAGAGCTCGGCGAGGCCGCGGAGTACGCGGGTCGCTCGGCATTCCCGCGCTTCACGGCGTGACGCGTACCTGAGACGCACGACGGGGGTGGCCGGTGGCCGCCCCCGTCGGTCATTCCAGCGAGGTGAGGAGGACGATGAACGCCGCACGTCGTCCCTCGCGTCCCGATCGCACGTCGAGCCGGGCGAGCCGAGGCTCGAAGGCCGCGCCGGGTGCGAAGCGCACGTCCGGTGCGGAGGGCGCGACCGCTGCGAAGGGCGGCAAGCGCTCGACGGCTCCGAAGGGCGGCAAGCGCGCGCCGCGGCAGTCGATCCGGCAGGTCGCCGAGACCTGGCTCGCCGGCATCCGCTTCTCCGGGTTCTCGATCATCATGATGGGCGTGCTCGTGCTGGCCGTGGTCGTGCTCGCGCCGAGCATCGCGGCGTACGCGGCGCAACGCCAGCAGATCGCCGAGCTGAAGGCCGACGTCGCCCGGCAGGAGGCGGACGTGGCGCGCCTGACGGAGGAGCGCGAGCGCTGGAACGACGAGACCTTCATCGTCACGCAGGCGCGCGAGCGGCTCTACTACGTGCTTCCGGGCGAGGTGAGCTACCTCGTGATCGACGACCGCGACCCGGCGGCGGCGATCACCGCCGACCGTGCGGTGTCGGCCGAGGTGACCGAGGCGCGGGGCGACTGGATGCAGACGATGCTGCGGTCGGTCATGACCGCCGGCCTGGCCCAGAGTGCGACGGATGCCTCGCAGCAGGCGCCCGACGCGACCGACCGACCCGCTGACGAGGGGAACCGATGACCCGCCCGCCGTTCGAACCCGTCTCCGACCGAGACCTCCGGATCGTCTCGGCGCAGCTCGGGCGACCCGCGCGCGACGTCGTGGGCATCGCGGCGCGCTGCGTGTGCGGCGCGCCGACGGTCGTCTCCACCCGGCCGCGCCTGTCCGACGGCACGCCGTTCCCGACGTTCTACTACCTCACCCATCCGGTCGCGACCGCCGCCATGTCGTTCCTCGAGGCCGCGCAGCTCATGGTCGAGTTCACCGACCTGCTCGCGCGCGACGAGGACGTCCGAGCGGCCTACCGCGCCGCGCACGAGCAGTACCTCTCCGACCGCGCCATGTTCGGCGTCGTCGAGGAGATCGCGGGCGTCTCCGCCGGTGGCATGCCCACTCGCGTGAAGTGCCTGCACGCGCTCGCCGGCCAGGCGCTGGCCGCCGGCCCCGGCGTGAACCCGATCGGCGACCTGGCGCTCGAGCGGTCGACGTGGTCGCCCGACGTCTGCCGGTGTCCCGACTACGGCGTCGACGACGTCGAGGAGGGGGCGACCGCGTGAGCCGCCTCCGCGCCCGTCGCGCCCGGCATGCCCCCCGGGCGCTTCCGCCTGCGCGCCGCCGACCGATCTGGCGTGCGGGCGTCGCCGCAGTCGTCGCCGGCGTCCTCGCACTCTCGGGCGCCGCCCCCGCGCAGGCCGACACCGTCCGCGACCTGCAGTATTGGCTGAACGACTACGGATTCACGCAGGCCTGGACGATGTCGCGCGGCGACGACGTGACGGTCGCGATCATCGACACCGGCGTGAACGGCGACGTCGCCGAACTCGAGGGCGTCGTGATCGGCGGCACGGATGTCTCGGGCATCGGTTCGCCCGATGGCCAGACGCCCGTCGGCGAAGAGGAGGAGCACGGCACGATGGTCGCCTCCCTCCTGGCCGGCCGCGGCACCGGCGAGGGCAACGGCGTGATCGGCGTCGCTCCCGACGCCGACCTGCTGACGGCATCCGTCGCCTTCGGCCTCGACACCGGGGCGGAGAAGACCAACGACGACCAGATCGCCGAGGCCGTCGTCTGGGCGGTCGACAACGGCGCCGACGTCATCAACATGTCGCTCACGCGGAACACGCCGGACTGGCCGGAGAGCTGGGACGACGCGTTCCAGTACGCGTTCGAGAACGACGTGGTGGTCGTCGCCGCCGCAGGCAACCGCGGGTCGGGCACGACCCAGGTCGGCGCGCCCGCGACGATCCCCGGAGTCCTCGCCGTGGCCGGCGTCGACCGCGAGCAGAACGCGAGCTTCGACGCGAGCTCCCAGGGCATCACGATCGCCGTCGCCGCGCCGAGCGAGGACCTGGTCGGCGTGCTCCCCGACGGCAGCCACGTGGTGTGGTCCGGCACGAGCGCTGCGGCGCCACTGGTCTCCGGTCTCGTCGCGCTCGTGCGCTCCGCGTACCCCGAGCTGGACGCCGCGAACGTCATCAACCGCATCATCCGCACCGCCGACCCGAAGGGCGAGGAGGTGCCGGGACCGCTCTACGGATACGGGATCATCGACCCGGTCGCGGCGCTCACGGCCGAGGTCGAGGCGGTGGAGCAGAACCCTCTCGGCAGCCTCGAGGAGTGGATCCGCGTGCACCGGCGAGCGGACCTCCCCGACGCGGAGGGCTCGGAGGGCACCGACGACCAGGAGATCGTCCCCATCGCCGACCCCCCGCCGCCGCGCGCGGACAGCGCGAAGACCCTTCTGCCGACACCATGGACGTTGTCTTATATCACGGTGCCGCTCTCGCTGGTCGCCGGGTTTGGTACGCTAGCAGCGCTGTTGGGCATCGGCGCCACTCGGCACATCAGGCGTTCCACGCGCTCCGACGCGTAGGCGACGCAGGCATCACAGATCCAAGGAGTCCATTCACCGTGCCCAAGATTCTGATCGTCGGTGGCGGCTATGCGGGGTTCTACACGGCGTGGAAGCTCGAGAAGTGGCTGCGTCCCGGCGAAGCCGAGGTGACCGTCGTCGACCCGCTGCCGTACATGACCTACCAGCCGTTCCTCCCCGAGGTGGCTGCGGGTTCGATCGAGGCCCGTCACTCGGTCGTGTCGCTGCGTCGTCACCTCAAGAAGACCAACGTCATCACGGCGAAGGTGACCGGCATCGACCACGCGTCGAAGACCGCCACCATCACGCCGGAGGCGGGCGAGCCGTGGCAGTTCGACTACGACGTGGTCGTGGTCACGGGCGGCGCCGTGTCGCGCACGTTCCCGATCCCGGGCGTGGCGGACCAGGCCTACGGCCTCAAGACCATCGAGGAGGCCGTCGCGATCCGCGACCGCCTGCTCACGAACTTCGACAAGGCCGCGAACCTCCCCGCGGGCCCCGAGCGCGACCGCCTGCTGACGGTCGTCGTCGTCGGCGGCGGCTTCGCCGGCATCGAGGTGTTCGCCGAGCTCCGCTCGTTCGCGAGCGCGCTGCTCGAGTTCTACCCGCAGCTCTCGTTCGACGACACGCACTTCCACCTCATCGAGGCGATGGGCCGGATCATGCCCGAGGTGTCGCTGCCCACGAGCCACTGGGTGATCAAGCACCTCGCCCAGCGCGGCGCCGAGATCCACCTCGACACCCAGCTCACGAGCGCCGTCGACGGCCGGATCGAGCTCTCGACGGGTGAGACCTTCGAGACCGACCTCATCGTGTGGACCGCCGGCGTCATGGCGAACCCGGCGATCGTCCGCACGAGCGACCTTCCCGTCGAGGAACGGGGTCGCATCAAGGCGCGCCCCGACCTCCGCGTGGGCGACGAGGACGACATCGTTCCCGACGCCTGGGCGGCCGGCGACATCGCCGCCGTGCCCGACCTCACGGGCGGCGGCGTCGGCGGCTACTGCGTGCCCAACGCGCAGCACGCGGTCCGCCAGGGCAAGCTCATGGCGAAGAACATCGTCGCGGTGCTCCGCGGCGAGGAGCCGAAGGACTACGTCCACAAGAACCTCGGCGCGGTCGCCGGCCTGGGCATCGGTTCCGGCGCGTTCCAGTCGGGCAAGCTCGCGATCACGGGCTTGCTCGCGTGGTTCGCCCACCGCGGCTACCACGGTCTCGCGATGCCGACGTGGGAGCGCAAGTTCCGCGTGTTCTGGGGCTGGTGGAACAACTTCTGGCTCGGGCGCGACATCGTCTCGCTCAGTGCGGTGCAGAACCCGCGCGCCGAGTTCGAGCGCTTCGCCGCGCGTCCGAAGCCCGCGGGCGAGGTCGCGGCGCCGGCAGCTCCGGCGAAGTCGGAGGCCAAGAAGCCCGCTGCGAAGTCGGCCAAGCAGGTCGAGAAGGCCGTCGCCGCCAAGTAGCGCGTCCTATGCTGTGACGCGGTGCCGGCCCCCTCGGCCGGCACCGCGCTCCCGTAGCCCAATCGGCAGAGGCAGGCGACTTAAAATCGCCTCAGTCTGGGTTCGAATCCCAGCGGGAGCACGCGATCGGCCTTCGCCGCCGGGCCGCGTCGGAGGCCGCTGCCGAGCTGTTCAGGACAACCGGTCGATCCGTCGGAGGATCAGCCCCTCGCGGAGCGCCCACGGCGAGACCTCGAGGGTCTTCGCCTTGAAGGCGCGCATCGTCTCCGAGAGGACGACCGCTCCCGCCACGATCTGGAACGTGCGGTCGGCCGTGATGCCGGGAAGGTTGGGCCTCGCGTCGGCCGGGATCTTCGCCAGGCGCGGGATCCAGTCGTCGAGGCGCGAGAGCTTCAGGATGCTGCGCTCCTCCGAGCCGACGCCCTCCTCCGTGCTTCCCGCGAGCCGGGCGAGCGAGCGGATGGTCTTCGACGAACCGACCACGTGGTCGACCTCGGGGATACCGCCGATCTCGTCGACGGTCGACCGGAGGACGGCGCGGGCATGCGTGCGGAGCGCGTCGACCTGCTCGTCGGTCGGCGGGTCGGTCGAGAGGTACTCGATGGTGGACCGGCCGGCGCCGAGCGGCACGGAGCGCGCGTTGTCGGGGACCTCGTCACCGCCGTGGGCGATCTCGAGCGACCCGCCGCCGATGTCGAAGAGCAGGATGCGGCCCGCCGACCAGCCGTACCAGCGGCGGACGGCGAGGAACGTGATCCGGGCCTCGTCGGCGCCGCTCAGCACGTCGAGGTGGATCCCTGCGGCCTCCTCGATGAGCGCGAGCACCTCCGCGCCGTTCGTCGCCTCGCGGATGGCCGAGGTCGCGAACGCGAGGAGTTCGTCGATGCCGGATTCCTTCGCGACGTCGGATGCTTCGCGGACGGCCTCCAGGATGGCCTCGACGCCGGCCTCGCTGATCGACCCGTCGTCGTCCAGGTAGCGCATGAGCCGCAGCACCGCCTTGTGCGACGCGGCCGGGATCGGCCGGGCGCCCGGGTGGGCGTCGACCACGAGCAGGTGGACGGTGTTGGATCCGACGTCGAGAACCCCGAGGCGCATGCTGCGAGCGTACCGGGAGGCTGGTGCGGCGCGCGCGGTGTGTGCATACTTGGACGAACTGGGACGGCCGTCCCAGTTCCGTGTCCCCGGCGCCGATGTCGAGCACGCGCCGAGAGGAGTGCCGTGTCCCGCATGTCCGCCGCCGAGCGCCGCCCGGCCCTCATCGAGGCGGGACTGCGCGTGATCGCCCGTGCGGGCATCTCAGGCGCCTCGACGCGCGCCATCGTCGCCGAGGCGGGCATGTCGCTCGCGAGCTTCCACTACGCGTTCGAGTCGCGCGAGGCGTTCCTCGACGAGCTGACGGCGACGGTCGTCGTGCGTGAGACCCAGGCCGTGCTGCCGCTCCCGGAGGTGGACGGCGACCTGCGCGACGTCATCGAGGCGGGCTTCCTCCGCTACCTCGAGCACCTCCGCGCCGATCCGGCGCACGAGCAGGCCATGCTCGAGCTCACGCAGCACGCCCTGCGCGAGCCGGAGCGCCATCCGCTCGCGGTCGCGCAGTACCGGCGCTACGCCGACTTCGCCGAGGAGGCGCTCACGCTGGCCGCCGAGCGCGCCGGCGTCTCGTGGCGCTCACCGGTCTCCGAGGTCGCGGGTGTGCTCGTCGCGTTCTCCGACGGCATCACCCTGAACTGGCTCGTCCACCGCGACGACCACGCCGCGCGTGCGGCCGCGCGCGCGGCCGCCGATGCCCTCTCCAGAATGGCGGACTCCCAGTGACGCGTACCGACGACGCCGCATCCACCCCTCCCGGGGCCACGCCGGGCACGATCCCGGCCGACGGTGCCTTCGCCGAGCCGACCCGTCCGGTGCGCGCCGGCTGGATGGCCGCGTTCGCCGCCGCGTGGCTCGGCATCTGGATGGCCCAGCTCACCCCCGTGCAACTGCTGCTGCCCGCGCAGATCGACGCCGAGCTGCGGCCGGACGACTGGATCGAGAGCGTCGTGGCGTTCGGCGCGGTCTCGGGGATCGCCGCGGTGTTCGTGGTGATCGCCTACCCGCTGACGGGCGCCCTGTCCGACCGGACGACGTCGCGCTTCGGTCGTCGGCGTCCGTGGATCGCGGGCGGGGCCCTGCTCTTCGCGGCCTCGCTCGTCCTCCTCGGCCTGCAGCACGAGCTGTGGGCCATCGGGTCGGCGTGGGTCGGCGCGACCATCGGCTTCTGCGTCATGACCGCGGCGCTGACCGCGACGATCTCCGATCGGGTGCCCGTCGACCAGCGCGGCGTGGTGTCGGGCTGGATGTCGGCGCCCCAGGCGGTCGGCATCATCCTCGGCCTGGTGCTCGTGACCATGGTGTTTACCGGGCAGGTCAGCGGGTACGTCGTCGTCGCCGCGGCGCTCATCGTGCTCGCGGTACCGTTCCTGCTCCGACCGGAGGCGCCGCTCGCCCCCGGCGACCGGGCGAGGGTGACCGCGCGCGGCATCCTCTCGAGCCTCTGGATCAGCCCGCGCAGGCACCCCGACTTCGGGTGGACCCTGCTCAGCCGCGTCCTCGTCTCGATCGGCAACGCACTCGGGACCAGCCTGCTGCTGTACTTCCTGATGTTCGGGCTCGGCGACCCGAACGCCGAGGACGACCTGCTCGTCCTGACGCTCGTCTACATGGTGTTCGTGATCGTCGCATCGCTGGCGTTCGGCCGGCTCTCCGACCTGCTCGGCCGGCGTCGGATCTTCGTGCTGCTCGCGTCGGCGCTGCAGGGCGTCGCAGCGCTCCTGCTCGCCGTCATGCCGTCGATCGCCGTGGCGATGGTCGCCGCGGGGCTCCTCGGACTCGCGTACGGCTGCTTCCTCTCGGTCGACCAGGCGCTCGCGACGCAGGTGCTGCCCGACCCCGCATCGCGCGGCAAGGACCTCGGCATCATGAACATCGCAACCGCCGTGCCCCAGTCGGTCGGCCCGCTGCTCGGAGCGCTCGCCGTCGCGGCGACCGGCTCGTTCACGCTGGTCTTCGCACTCGGAGCGGGCTTCGCGTTCGCCGGCGCCGCGGCGGTCTCCCGCGTCCGGAGCGTCCGATGACGGCCGCGCTCGACCTCCGTCCGTCCGCCGCGCGGACGTGGCTCGAGCCGTCAGCCCACTGGCCGGCGCTCACCGAGGCGACGCGGCACCTCGACGCGCCGGTCGGCGCCCTGCACCTGGGCGCCCTGCGCTGGAACGCGCAGGAGATGCTGCGCCGTGCCGCCGGCACGCCCATCCGCATCGCCACGAAGTCGATCCGGGTCCGCGCGGTCGTCGAGGCGCTCCTCGCGCTGCCCGGCTATCGGGGCGTCCTCGCGTACACGCTCGGCGAGGCGATCCGGCTGGCCGAGCGGATGCCGCGGCTCGACGACCTCGTCGTCGGCTACCCGACCGCCGAGGTCGCGGGCATCCGCCGGCTCGCGACCGACCCCGACCTCGCGCGCCGCATCACCCTCATGGTCGACTCGCCCGCCCAGCTCGACCTCGTGGACGCGGTCCTGCCGCCGACGCAGCGCGAGACCCTCAGGGTGTGCCTCGAGCTCGACGCCTCCTGGCGCGCGCCCGTGCTCGGCCACCTCGGCGTGCGCCGCTCGCCGGTGCACGAGCCCGAGGACGCCGGCGCGCTCGCCGCGTACGTCGCCGCGCGCCCCGGCTTCCGCGTCGTCGGGCTGATGGCGTACGAGGCGCAGATCGCGGGCGTCGCGAACGCGCCGCACGGCCGTCCCGTCGACGGGGCGGTGAACCGCTGGATGCAGTCCCGCTCGCTGCCCGAACTCGTCGAGCGCCGCGCCCGCGCGGTCGCCTCGGTGCGGCGCCATGCCGAACTCGAGTTCGTGAACGGCGGCGGCACCGGATCGCTCGAGGCGACCGCCGCGGACCCGTCGGTCACCGAACTCGGCGCGGGATCCGGCATCCTCGCCGGCCACCTCTTCGACGGCTACGCCCACTTCACGCCCGCGCCGGCGGCGGCGTTCGCGCTCGACGTCGTGCGTTCCCCGAGCCCTCGCCACGCGACCGTCCTCGGCGGCGGCTGGGTCGCGTCCGGCCCTCCTGCGGCCGACCGGCTGCCCCGGATCGTCTGGCCGGAGGGGCTCCGGATGCTGCCGCGCGAGGGTGCGGGGGAGGTGCAGACCCCGCTGACCGGCGACGGCGCCGGGCGCCTGCGACCGGGCGACCGGGTGTGGTTCCGGCACACCAAGTCCGGGGAGCTCGCCGAGCACCTGAACGAGTTCGCCGTGGTCGACGGCGACGAGTTCGTCGGCACGGTGCCGACGTATCGTGGAGACGGGGAGGCGTTCCTGTGACGGCGAGCGGAGCGGTCTGGCGCAACTGGGGGCGCACCGCGGCGGTGCGCCCGAATCGGATCGAGCGCCCGGCCGACGAGGGTGCGGTGCAGCGCGCGGTGCTCGCCGCGGAGGGCCGGCGCATCAAGCCCGTGGGGTCCGGCCACAGCTTCACCGCGATCGCGGCCGCGCCGGACATCCAGCTCGACCTCACCGACCTCTCCGGAGTCCTCGCAGCGGATGCCGCCTCCGGCCGCGTCACGCTCGGCGCCGGCACCCCGCTGCATCGACTGCCGCACCTGCTCGAGCCCTACGGGCTCGCGATGGCGAACATGGGCGACATCGACCGGCAGACCATCTCGGGCGCGACCTCGACCGGGACGCACGGGACGGGGATCCGCTTCGGCGGTCTCGCGACGCAGGTCGTCGGCGCTCGGATCGTGACCGGCACGGGCGAGCTCCTCACGATCGGCGAGGCCGAGCGCGCCGAACTGCTCCCCGCGGTGCGGGTCGGCCTCGGCGCCCTCGGCGTGCTCACCGAGCTGACGCTCCAGCTCGTGCCGCGGTTCGTGCTGCACGCCGTCGAGCGGACCGAGCCGCTCGAACTCGTCCTCGACGAGTGGATGCCGCGTGTGCGCGCCCACGACCACTTCGAGTTCTACTGGTTCCCTCACACGACGACGGCCCTCACGAAGACCGACACGCGGCTCCCCGGCGACGCCCACCGGTCGCCGCTCGGTCGCGCCGAGCGCTGGATCTCCGACGAGGTCCTCGCCAACGGCGTCTACCGGATGATGTGCGCGCTCGGCCGTGTCGCTCCCGCCGCCACGCCGCCGCTCGCGCGGCTCGTCGAGCGATTCACCGGCAACCGGGACTTCAGCGACCTCTCGCCGAACGTCTTCACGACGAACCGGTCGGTCCGGTTCCGCGAGATGGAGTACGCGATCCCGCTCGAGGCGGTTCCCGAGGCGTTCCGCGCCATCCGCTCCCTCATCGCGACCCGCGGATGGCGCATCAGCTTCCCGATCGAGGTCCGGGCCGCCGCTCCCGACGAGAACTGGCTGTCGACCGCATATCGGCGGGAGACCGGGTACATCGCCGTCCACCGCTACTTCCGCGAGGACCCCGCCGCGTACTTCGCAGGGGTCGAGGACATCATGCGCTCGCTCGGCGGACGGCCGCACTGGGGCAAGATGCACACCCAGACCGCCGAGTCCCTCCGGCTGCGGTATCCCCGATTCGACGACTTCCTCGCGGTGCGCGCCGAACTGGATCCGGAGCGGCGATTCGCCAACCCGTACCTCGACCGCGTGCTGGGCGGCGCCGACGGGGCCGGCGGCCGGTCGGAGGTCAGGGCGTTCGACGGCGCAGCGTGATCGACCCGAGCACGATCGACCCGACGATCCAGGCCCCGATCACCAGCACCTTCCCCCAGATCCACGCCGCGTCCTCCGAGCCGTCCGCGACGGCCGTCAGCGCGTCGATCGCGAAGCTCAGCGGGAGCGCGTCGCCGATCGCCTGGAGCACCTCGGGGAGCTGGTCGCGCGGCAGGAAGATCCCGCCCAGCAGGATCTGCGGGAACACCAGCACGGGCATGAACTGCACCACCTGGAACTCGGTGCGCGCGAACGCGCTGGCGAGGAGGCCGAGCGCGGTGCCGAGGAGGGCATCGGAGACCGCCACGGCGAACAGGAGCCAGATCGACCCCTCGATCTCGAGGCCGCACACCCAGACGGCCCACGACACCGCGATCGCCGTCTGGAAGATCGCCAGCAGTCCGAACGCCAGCGCGTAGCCCAGGATGAAGTCGCCCTTGCCGAGCGGCATCGAGAAGAGCCGCTCCAGGGTCCCCGAGCGCCGCTCGCGGAGCGTCGCGATGCTCGTGACGAGGAACATCACGATGAAGGGGAACAGTGCGATCATCGCCGGGCCGATCGTGGCGAACACGTCGGTGTCGGTGAAGATCCAGGCGACGAGGCCGATGAGCAGGCTCGGCACGACGAGCAGCAGCCCGATGGTGCGCGGATCGTGCCGGATCTGGCCGAGCACCCGACCGGCGGTCGCGAGCGTGCGCGCGGGCGTCATCGCGGCGCCTCCTCGTCGGTCATCGGCGTGGTCGCGCGCTCGATGAGCGTGAGGAACGCGGTCTCCATGTCGTCGGTCCCGGTCGCGGCGAGCACGCTCGCGACGGACGCGTCGGCGAGCAGCTCGCCGTTGCGCATGAGCAGGAGCTGGTCGCAGCGCTTGGCCTCGTCCATCACGTGGCTCGAGACGACGAGCGTCGCACCCTCTCCGGCCAACTGGTGGAAGAGCTCCCACAGCTCGACGCGCAGCACCGGGTCGAGCCCGACCGTGGGTTCGTCGAGCACGAGCAGTTCGGCGTCGCCGAGGAGCGCGGCGGCGAGGGACACCCGGCTCCGCTGCCCACCGGAGAGCGAGCCCGCGAGGCGGCGCTCGACGTCGCCGAGGTGCGTCCTGGCGATCGCCTCGTCGACCTTCTCCTTCGGGACGCCGAGCACGCGAGCGAAGTAGGCGAGGTTCTGCCGAACGGTGAGGTCGTCGTACACGCTCGGCTGCTGGGTCACGTACGCGACGCGGCGGCGGAGCTCGCGCGAACCGGCGGGGAGTCCGAGCACCTCGACCGAGCCCGACTGCACGACCTGCACGCCGACGATGGAGCGCATGAGCGTCGTCTTGCCGCTTCCGCTCGGTCCGAGGAGTCCGACGATCCGCCCGCGCTGCACGTCGAGCGAGAGCCCGTGGAGCACCTGCGTCTTCGCGCGGCGCACGTGCAGGTCGCGGACGACGATGACGGAGTCCGCGCCCTCGCCCTCGGCGGTCCCGGCGGCACCGGGCACGGCCACGGCCGCCGTCGGTGCGCGGTGGCGCGCGTGCGGGATGGAGGACTCTGCCACGAGGCCGAGCCTACGCCCGGAGGCACGCCTCCGCTCGCTTCGAGTCTCATGGGAGTTGAGGCGCCTCGCAGGCCCGATCGTTAGGATTGAGCGTCCAGTGAATTCGTCGCCGAAGCCTCAGGAGTCCCCGCCATGGAATGGCTGATCCCGCTCATCATCGTCGTCGTCCTCGTCCTGGTGATCGGCATCTACCTGTGGGCGACCTACAACTCCCTGGTGACGCTCAACGTCCGCGTCGACGAGGCGTGGAGCGACATCACGGTGCAGCTGAAGCGTCGCGCCGACCTGATCCCGAACCTCATCGAGGCGGTGAAGGGCTACGCCGCCCACGAGAAGGCCGTCTTCGAGAACGTCACCAAGGCACGTGCCGAGACGCTCGCCGCCGGTGGCCCGGCCGAGGCATCCGCTGCCGAGAACCACATGCAGCAGGCGCTCAAGTCGATCTTCGCGGTCGCCGAGGCGTACCCGCAGCTCCAGGCGAGCCAGAACTTCCTGCAGCTGCAGTCCGAGCTCGTCGACACCGAGGACAAGATCCAGGCCGCCCGCCGCTTCTACAACGGCGGCGTGCGCGAGCTCAACACGAAGATCAAGGTCTTCCCGAACACGCTCTTCGTGCGCGGCCTCGGCTTCCACGAGCGCGAGTTCTTCGAGGTGACGGAGGCGGCGGCGATCGCCGAACCTCCGCGCGTGCAGTTCTAGCCGCCGATGTACCGAGCGATCGCCCGGAACAAGCGCAACTCCGTCTTCACGATCCTGCTCTTCCTCGCCATCGTCGGCGGGCTCGGCTACCTCGCCGCGGTGATCTACCAGGACCTGACCATCGTGGTGATCACGCTCGTCATCGCGACGGCGTACGCGCTCTTCCAGTACTTCACCGCCGACCGGCAGGCCCTCGCGATGTCGGGTGCCGTCGAGATCCACAGCGTGTCGGAGCATCCGCGGCTCTGGCGCACCGTCGAGAACCTCTCGATCACGACCGGCACGCAGATGCCTCGCGTCTTCGTCATCTCGGATCCCGCGCCGAACGCCTTCGCCACGGGGCGCGACCCCGAGCACGCGATCGTCGCGGCGACCACCGGGCTGCTCGAGATCATGGACGACTCCGAGCTCGAGGGCGTCATGGCGCACGAGCTCGGCCATGTCCGCAACTACGACATCCGGCTCTCCATGATCGTGTTCGGCCTCGTCGTCGCAGTGGGCTTCATCTCCGACATGTTCGTGCGCATGGCCTTCTTCGGGCGCAACAGCAACGGCAACCCGGTCGTCATGATCTTCGGCCTGGTGGCGATGCTCATCGCACCGCTCGTGGCGAGCCTCGTGCAGCTCGCGATCTCGCGGCAGCGCGAGTACCTGGCGGATGCCACGGGCGCGATGACCACCCGTCATCCCGACGCGCTCGCACGTGCGCTGCTCAAGCTCGAGCAGTACGGCCGCCCGATGCGGCGGCAGAACTCGTCGATGGCGCACCTCTGGATCGCCGACCCGCTGAAGCCCGGCGTCATCGACCGCCTGTTCGCGACGCACCCGCCGATCCCCGATCGGGTCAAGCGCCTGCACGAGATGGGCCGGAGCTTCTAGACCGCGGTCGCCTCCGGCGTCGAGCTCGCGAGCGCGGGGCTCCCGAGCGCCGAGCGCAGCTCGGGGGAGAGGTCGCCGCGACCCGCCACCGCGACCTCGTCGAGCCCCTGCCAGGCGGCGGCATTGCGGAGGACGGGCACGAGGCGTTCGGCGGTGTCGGCCGGAGCGCCGGCCTCGACCCAGGCGGACTGCACGCGCAGCACGCGCGCCTTGCGATCGCTCTTGAGGTCGACCCTGCCGACCACGCGGTCGTCGACGAGCACGGGGAGGGAGTAGTAGCCGAACTTGCGCTGCGGCTCGGGCGTGTAGATCTCGATGCGGTAGTGGAAGTCGAACAGTCGCTCCGTGCGGGGCCGGAACCACACGACGGGGTCGAACGGGGAGAGCAGCGCGACGCCCTCGACGCGCCTGGGCCTGCGGGCGTCGCGATGCACCCAGGCGGTCGCCGGCCGGTCGCCGTTGCCCCAGCCCGGCACCTCGACCGGCACCAGGACCCCCGCGTCGACGAGGTCGGCGATCGCGGGGCGGACCTGCGTCTGGAGCATGCGCCAGTAGTCGGCGAGGTCGGCGGCGGTCGCGATGCCCAGCGCCATCGCGGCCCGCTCGACGAGCACGCGCACCGCGTCGGGCTCGGCCGGCCCGTGCTCCAGCAGGTGGGGCTCGAGGCCCTGCTCGGGGAGCGCGTAGATGCGTTCGAACCGTCGCCGCTCGACGCAGACGACCTCGCCCGTGAGGAACATCCACTCGAGCGTGCGCTTCGCGTCGGACCAGCCCCACCACGGCCCGCGCCGCTCGTTGGCGTCATGCTCGATCGCGCTGGCCTGCATCGGCCCATTCGCCGCGAGTTCGGCGCGCAGCCACGAGGCGAGGTCGCGGTGCTCGTGCAGCCAGCCGCCCGATTCGGAGTGGGCCTTGCGCCGGTACTCGGCGCGCCGGAACTCGAACAGCGGCCACAGGTCTCGCGGGATGAACGCGGCCTGGTGCGCCCAGTACTCGACGAGGCGGCCCCTGCGGCCCCACGCCATGCGATCGAGCAGTCCGCGATCGTACGCGCCGAGGCGACTGAGCGGCGGCAGGTAGTGGCTGCGCTCGAACACGTTCACCGAGTCGATCTGCAGGAGGCCGAGCCGGTCGACGACGCCCGCGAGCTGCCGCGTGCCCGGCGTCGCGGGAGCGGCGCGGCCGAAGCCCTGGGCAGCGAGGGCGATGCGACGTGCGAGTGCGGGAGAGACCTGGTCGACCATGGTGCCTCGACCCTAACTGCGACCCCCGACACATGGCCGTTCGCGCATGGACCCGCGCCTAGACTGTGACGGTGACCGAGGCGAAGGGGACCTCGCGTGCGCGGCGGATGCGCGTGCGCCGATCGTCCACGTCCGAGCGGGCGCCCGAGCGGGCCGCCCGGAGCGATGCCGAGCCGGTGCGCGATGCCGCGGCATCCGTGCCCTACCCCATGCGCGTCGCCGCCGCGTGGTCGTGGCGGCTGCTCCTCGTCGGCGGAGTGCTCGCCGTCGTCATCTTCCTGATCATCCAGTTGCGGCTGGTGATCATCCCGGTCCTGGTCGCCATGCTCATCTCCGCACTGCTCGTGCCGTTCTCGGAGTTCCTCCAACGGCACCGGTGGCCGAAGGGACTCGCGGTCGCCGCCGCGATGGTCGCGACGCTGGCCTTCGTCGGAGGGCTGCTCACGCTCGGCATCTCCCAGATCGTGCGCGGCTCCGCCGACCTCGCCGAGCAGAGCGTCGTGGCGTGGGAGGACTTCCGCGCGTGGCTCCTCGAGGGACCGCTGCACGTGACCTCGCAGCAGTTCGACCAGGTCGTGCAGCAGGTGGTCGACGCCGCCCAGCAGCAGAGCGGGGTGCTCGTGTCGGGCGCGCTGTCGGTGAGCTCGTCGATCGGTCACTTCCTCGCCGGGCTCCTGCTGGCCCTCTTCGCCACGCTCTTCATCCTGATCGACGGCCGCGGCATCTGGGACTGGATCGTCGGGATCTTCCCCCGCCGTGCGCGCGCCGCGATCGACGGGGCCGGTCGATCGGGCTGGTCGACCCTCGAGAACTTCGTCCGCGTCCAGATCTTCGTCGCGGCCATCGACGCGGTCGGCATCGGCCTCGGCGCGCTCCTGCTCGGCGTTCCCCTGGCGATCCCGATCGCGGTCCTCGTCTTCCTCGGCTCGTTCATCCCGATCGTCGGTGCGGTCGTGACGGGTGCGCTGGCCGTGTTCGTGGCACTCGTCTACAACGGCTGGGGCATCGCGCTCGCGATGCTCGGCGTCGTGCTGCTGGTGCAGCAGGTCGAGGGTCACGTGCTGCAGCCGCTGATCATGGGCACCGCCGTCAAGGTGCACCCGCTCGGCGTGGTCGTCGCGGTCGCCACCGGGTCGCTCCTCGCGGGCATCCCGGGCGCGCTCTTCGCGGTGCCGGTCGCCGCCGTGGCCAACGTCATGATCATGTACATCTCGGGCGGCGCCTGGAAGCAGGCCGAACCGCCCCCGCCCGCCGAGATCCGATCTCCGCTGTGGCGCACGGTACCCCAGCGACCCGGATACGGACGGTGACATGAACCACGCCCTCGACACCACGCCCACGGCGACGACGGGAACCGCGGGAGCCGCGCTCCCCGGGCCGACCCTCGCGGACTTCGAGCACGCGCAGCGCACGGTCGCCGCCATCGCACGCCGCACCCCGATGGAGACCTCGCGGTACCTCGGCGCCATCGCCGGCGTTCCGGTGCACCTGAAGTGCGAGAACCTGCAGCGCACGGGCTCGTACAAGCTCCGCGGCGCCTTCAACCGGCTCTCGGCGCTCACCGCCGATGAGCGCGCGCGGGGCGTCGTCGCGGCGTCGGCCGGCAACCACGCGCAGGGCGTGGCCTATGCGGCACGCGAGCTCGGCATCCGCGCGACCATCTTCATGCCCGTCGGCGTCGCCCTGCCCAAGCTCGAGGCGACCCGGGCGTACGGCGCCGACGTGGTGCTCCGGGGCGACTCGATCGGGGAGACGCTCGAGGCCGCAGCCCGCTTCGCGACGGAGACCGGCGCGACCGTGATCCCGCCGTTCGACCACCCGGACGTCGTCGCGGGCCAGGGCACGCTCGGCCTCGAGATCCTCGAGCAGGCCCCCGACGCGACGACCATCGTCGTGCCGATCGGCGGCGGCGGACTCGCCTCCGGCATCGCGAGCGCGGCGAAGCAGAAGGCCGCGGCGCTGGGCCGGACCGTGCGCGTGGTCGGCGTCCAGGCGGAGAACGCCTCGCCGTACGTGCCCTCGCTCGCCGCGGGCGAGCCGACCGCCGTGCCGGTCGTGCCGACGATCGCGGACGGCATCGCCGTCTACCGACCGGGTGAGCTGAACTTCGAGATCATCCGCGACACGATCGATGAGATCGTCACGGTCAGCGAGGACGACATCGCCCGTGCGCTGCTCGTGCTGCTCGAGCGGGCGAAGCTCGTCGTCGAGCCGGCCGGGGCCGTCGGCGTCGCCGCACTCATGACCGGGCGGGTGCGCTCGGACGGTCCCCTCGTGGTCGTGCTCTCGGGCGGGAACATCGACCCGCTGCTCATGCAGCGCGTGATCGCACACGGCCTCGCGGCATCCGACCGCTACCTGACGCTTCGGATCGGGCTGCCCGATCGCCCGGGCCAGCTCGCGCGTATCTCGGAGCTGCTCGCCGCGGCGAACGCGAACGTCGTCGAGGTGCTGCACACGCGCCATGGTGCCGGCATGCAGATCTCCGAGGTCGCGCTGCAGCTCTCCGTCGAGACGCGGGGTCCGGCGCACCGCGAGGAGGTCGTCGCGGTCCTGCGTCGCGCCGGATACGAGCCCGAGATCGTCGCGGAGTGATCGCGGAGCGACTCCGGAGACGTGGAACGGCCCCTCCGATCGGAGGGGCCGTTCGCGATTCCGCAGGTCAGCGCGTCACTGCCCGGACCAGGTGTCGACGCCGGTGATCTCGACGGCGATCTCGCGGCCGTTCGGCGCGGTGTACGAGGTCGAGTCGCCGACCTTCAGGCCGAGGATCGCCGCGCCGAGGGGCGACTGCTCGCTGAAGACGTCGAGCTCGGAGTCGCCCGCGATCTCGCGGCTGCCGATGAGGAACCGCTCCTCGTCGCCCGCGACGACCGCGGTGATGACGGTGCCCGACTCGACGACGCCGCTCGAGGTCGGCGCCTCGCCGACCTCGGCGTGACGGAGCAGCTCGGTGAGCTGGCGGATGCGGGCCTCCTGCTTGCCCTGCTCGTCCTTCGCGGCGTGGTAGCCGCCGTTCTCCTTGAGGTCGCCCTCCTCACGCGCGGCCTCGATGCGCTTCGCGATCTCTTCCCGGCCGGTGGTGGAGAGGTGCTCGAGTTCGGCGTTCAGGCGGTCGAAGGCCTCCTGGGTGAGCCAAGTGACGGTGGCGTCCTGCGCCATGGTGCACACTCCCGTGGATAGACATGTCGCCCCAGCGTCTGCCGGGGCGAATCACCTATTCTACCGAAGCCAGCACTGGGAGATCAAACCGGTGTTGGCCTCCTGCGCCGTCCGGACGGTCTCGGTGAAGGTGCGCAACGGCCGGTCGGACGCCGGGATCTCGACCACCTTCCACCCGACCACCGTGAAGTCCTCGTTGAACGCCTGGACGACGCACGCGGTGGCGTTCCCCGACGGGACCGACAGGCGCCAGGTCACCTCGACCGCACGCGTATCGAGCAGTTCATGGCCGAGGTCCGTGGCCTGCACGAGGGGTGTGTCGCCGTCGAGCCCAGCCCAGACCACCCACGACACGAGGACCGCCGCGAACGCGATCGCGCCGCCGATGAGGATGGACCGGTCACGGCGGCGTCGCGCCGGCGTGCGGCCGTAGCGATCGGCGAGGTCGGACGCACCGGTGGACCCGCTCGACCCGGCGGAGGAACGGGCGCCCGCAGTGACGGGGACGCCGTCGAGTGCGGCGTCCTCGGCCGCCGCGTCGGCGGACTCGCGTCGGGGCACCGCGCGGCTCCTTCCCGGGTGGATCGTCTAGGCTTGGCTCCCAGCCTAACCCGCCGTCCCTGAAGGGAATCCGATGCTCGTCGCGCCCGCCGTCACCATCCGCGGAGACCGTCGATGAGCCCCGCGCTCGCGTCGGCGCTCACGCTCGTCGCGGCCGCCGAGGAGGAGTTCGACCCGAACGACGTCACGCCCGGCGTGGTGGGGTTCATCGCCACCATCCTGATCATGGTCGCGGTGCTGCTGCTCGTGCTCGACATGGTCCGACGCATCCGACGGGTCAACTACCGGGCCGAGGCGCGCGAGCGGATCGCGGCCGAGGAGGCCGCCGCGGCCGAAGCCGAGGCCGGCGGCGACACGTCGGTCGACGAGGGCGATGCGACGCAGGCGGATGCCCCGGCATCCGATGCCCCGCCGGCCGACCGCGACGAGCGCTAGCAGGACCGGGCCGGTCGACCGGCCCGGTCCGCGGCCGACGTGGCCCGCCCGTCAGCCCGCGTGGTACGCGGGGTCGATCGCGATGAGCAGCGTCGCCGTCCAATGGCACATGAACGCGAGCACCGTGCACACGTGGAAGATCTCGTGGAAGCCGAAGTGGCCCGGCCACGGGTTGGGCTTCTTCAAGCCGTAGACGACCGCGCCCCCCGTGTAGAGCAGTCCGCCGACGATGACGAGCACCATCATCGCCACGCTCGCCGCGAGGAGGTCGCCGAGGTACATCACGGCGGCCCAGCCGAGCAGGACGTAGATCGGCACGTACAGCCAGCGCGGTGCGCCGATCCAGAACACGCGGAACGCGATGCCGATGAGCGCGCCGGCCCACACCAGGCCGAGGAGCAGCCAGCCCTTCTCGGGCGGCAGCGCCAGGATGGCCAGCGGCGTGTACGTGCCTGCGATGAGCAGGAAGATGTTCGCGTGGTCGATCCGCTTCAGGATCACCTTGGTGCGCGGCTTCCAGTCGAACCGGTGGTAGAGCGCGGAGTTGCCGAAGAGCAGCATCGAGGTGAGCATGAACACCGCGGACGCCCACTTCGCGGCCGCGCCGTCGGCGAGCGCGATGAGCACGATGCCCGCCGCGATAGCGACGGGGAACGTGCCCGCGTGGATCCACCCGCGCCACGTCGGCTTGATGTCGGCCGGATTCTCGGGCGACGCGTCGATGAGGGGCAGGTTCGGGATGTCGGGGCCGAGGCGCTCGTCAGCGGCGACCGCGGCGTCGGCGCGATCGAGCTCGGCCGCCGGTCGGTGCAGGTGCTCGGCGACGTCCTCGGGTTCGCGCTGGGTCATGCTGACAGCGTAGGGGGAGGCCCATCACGGCTGGCTGTGAGTGTCCGAACGCGCGCGGGGGAGTAGCGTGGTCGGGTGCAGACGAGCGATCAGCGCCCCGGTCGCGGCCTTCTCTATCGGCTCTACCAGAATCGGCTCCGCCGCGAACTCGACGAGGCGGAACTGCCACGACACGTGGCCATGATCATCGACGGCAACCGTCGATGGGCGAGACAACTCGGGTACGACTCCGCCGCGCACGGCCACCGTGCCGGCGCCGCGAAGATGCGCGAGTTCCTCGAGTGGTGCGACGACCTCGGTATCTCGGTGGTGACCCTCTACCTGCTCTCGTCCGACAACCTCGGCAATCGCACGTCCGAGGAGCTCGCCGACCTCATCGAGATCATCGCCGAGCTCGCCGAGGAGCTCAGCCACTACCGTGACTGGCGCGTCCAGCACGTCGGATCGGACGCCGGCCTCCCGGGGCCGCTCGTCGCCGCGCTCGACGCCGCCGAGCATCGGACCGAGGGCAAGAAGGGCCTGCACGTGAACCTCGCCGTCGGCTACGGAGGCCGGCGCGAGATCACGGATGCGATGCGCTCGATCGTGGCATCCCATCACGCCGAGGGCCGCAGCCTCGAGGACCTCGCGGAATCGCTCACGCCCGAGCTCATCGGGGAGCACCTCTACACCGGCGGCCAGCCCGACCCCGACCTCGTGATCCGCACGTCGGGCGAGCAGCGTCTCAGCGACTTCATGCTGTGGCAGGCCGCGCACAGCGAGTTCTACTTCGTCGAGGCGCTCGGACCCGACCTCCGCGAGGTCGACTTCCTGCGCGCCGTCCGCGACTACACGCGCCGGCACCGACGGTTCGGCGGTTGACGGCGCTCACGATCCGATCAGGATTCTGTCAGGATATGCCTCGGAGAAGGGGGCACCGCACGTGAGCATGGACGACTACCTGGCCGGGTTCGGCGAGGAGCCCGGCTACCTCGACTTCGCACGCGTCGGCCCGCTGGCCCGCGTCGCCGCCGAGGAGACCCTGGCGTTCACGCAGGTGCTCGAGCGCGCCCGGCACGGCAGCATGGACGCGTTCCGCGACCAGGACCGCAGGCTCCGCGACGCGGCATCCGCCCTGACCGGGATCGCCGCCGACCGCATCGTCGCGATCCCGAACACGACCACGGGGCTCATGCACGCGATGTTCGGGCTCACGGGCACGGTGCTGCTCTCGCCCGCCGAGTTCCCGAGCGTGCCGATCGCCGCCGTGCGCGCGAACGAGGCGCTGCACTCGGTGCAGCCCGCGTGGCTCGAGACCGATCACGGCAAGGTGACCCCGGGACTGATCCGCGAGCAGCTCGAGGCGAACGTCGCCGCGGTCGCGGTGAGCCTCGTCGACAGCCGCACCGGGTACCTCTGCGACCTCGAGGGCATCCGGCAGGTGATCGGCGACCGGCTGCTCATCGTCGACGCGATCCAGGGCTTCGGCATCGTCGATGCGCCGTGGGAGGTCGCCGACGTCGTCGTGAGCGGCGGGCAGAAGTGGTGTCGGGCCGGTTGGGGGACGGGCGTCATGGCGCTCTCCGAGCGTGCGGCCGAGCGGCTCACGCCCGTGTTCTCCGGGTACACCGGCACCGTCGACGACGAGGTGTGGGACGAGGTGCCGTCGCCGGCACCGGGCGCTCGGGCGTTCCGCGTGTCGAACCCCGACCCGATCGCGGGAGCCCGCTTCGCGGCCGTGCTCGAGGAGCTCTCCGAGGTCGGCGTCGAGGCGGTCAACTCGCGGGTGGCCGAGAATGTCAGCCGCGTGATCGACCTCGCCGACGAGTTCGCGGTCCCGGTCGCGAGCTCCCGCGACGAGCGGGAGCGCGCTGGCATCGTCGTGCTCGAGCCCGAACCCGAGCAGGTCACGGTGCTCACCGCGTCGCTGCACAACCACGGGCTCACCACGACGACCCGCCTCGGTACCGTTCGACTCAGCGTGCACGCCGCGCTCGACGAGGAGACCGTCGAGATGCTGCGCGGCGCCTTCGTCTCGTTCAACACCGCGGCCGCGTACTGACCCTCGATTGTGAACAGCGGATGTCGCGCCGCGTGTCGCTTCTGCGGATGTCGCCGGTCGGACGTACCGTCAGGACATCGGGCAAGGCGCCCGGTCGAGTCGGCTCGTGAACCGCTCGTGGGAGGATCGCCGGCCGGCGCGTGAGCCGAGCGAGAGCTCGGGGCAGGAGCGGTCGTGACCTCTGTCGATCCCATCAAGCCCCTCGGACCGGTCGAGCCGGACGCGCAGCACCAGCGTCGACCCGGAGCGGCGTCACCCGGGGGTGCCGCGCAGGACGAACGGACCTACGTGCTGGACACGTCGGTCCTGCTCTCGGACCCGCGTGCCCTGTTCCGATTCGCGGAGCACCCCGTGGTGCTGCCGGTCGTGGTCATCACGGAGCTCGAGGCCAAGCGCAACGACCCCGAGATCGGGTACTTCGCCCGGGCCGCGCTGCGGCTGCTCGACGACCTCCGCGTGCAGCACGAGCGACTCGACTTCCCGATCCCCGTCGGCGACGGGGGTTCCCTCCGGGTCGAGCTGAACCACTCGAGCCTGTCGGTGCTGCCCAGCGGACTGCAGCTGGCCGACAACGACTCGCGAATCCTCGCGTGCGCGATGAACCTCTCGAACGACGGCGTCGCGGTGACCGTCGTCTCGAAGGACCTTCCCCTGCGGATCAAGGCCGCCTCGATCGGCCTCGACGCTCAGGAGTACCGCGCCGAGCTCGCCGTCGACTCCGGCTGGACCGGCATGGCCGAGGTCGACCTCGGCTCCAACGACATGGCGAAGCTCTACGAGCACGAGCAGCTCGAGACGGCGACCGTCGCGGGCATGCCGGTGAACACGGGCCTCGTGATCCACTCCGATCGCGGGTCGGCGCTCGCGCGCGTCGTCGGCGACCGAGAGGTGCGCCTGGTCCGGGGCGATCGCGAGGCGTTCGGCGTGCACGGTCGATCGGCCGAGCAGCGGCTGGCCATCGACCTCCTGCTCGATCCCGAGGTCGGGATCGTCTCGCTCGGCGGCCGTGCGGGAACCGGCAAGTCGGCGCTGGCGCTCTGCGCGGGTCTCGAGGCCGTGCTCGAACGACAGCAGCACAAGAAGATCATGGTGTTCCGACCGCTCTACGCGGTCGGCGGCCAGGAGCTCGGCTACCTGCCCGGCGACCAGGGCGAGAAGATGAACCCGTGGGCGCAGGCGGTGTTCGACACGCTCGGCGCGCTCGTCTCCGACAACGTCCTCGACGAGGTCGTCGACCGCGGCATCCTCGAGGTGCTGCCGCTCACGCACATCCGCGGCCGGTCGCTCCACGACGCCTACGTGATCGTCGACGAGGCGCAGTCGCTCGAGCGGAACGTCCTGCTCACCGTCCTCAGTCGCGTCGGCCAGAACTCGCGCGTCGTGCTCACCCACGACGTCGCGCAGCGCGACAACCTCCGCGTCGGCCGCCACGACGGCGTCGCGAGCGTGATCGAGACGCTGAAGGGACATCCGCTGTTCGCCCACATCACGCTCACCAGGTCGGAGCGGTCCGCCATCGCCGCGCTCGTCTCCGAGATGCTCGACGGCGGCGAGCTGGCCTGACACCCGCCCGCCGACGGACGACGGCCCCGGAACCGCGAGGTTCCGGGGCCGTCGTCGCGTGCGTCGAGCGGATGCCGCGGGCTCAGCCCTGCTGCGGAGGACGCGTCATCGAGAGCAGGTCGAGCGCCTCGTCGAGCTCGGCCTCGGTCAGGTCGCCGCGCTCGACGTGGCCGAGCTCGATCACGGCCTCGCGGACCGTGATGCCCTTTGCCACCGAGTGCTTCGCGATCTTCGCAGCAGCCTCGTAGCCGATGGCCTTGTTGAGCGGCGTCACGATCGAGGGAGACATGCCGGCGAGCGCCGTCGTGCGCGCCTCGTTGACCCGGAGGCCGTCGACGGTCTTGTCGGCGAGCACCCGCACCGAGCTCGAGAGCAGGCGGATCGACTCGAGGAGGGCGGTGCCCATCACCGGGATCTGCACGTTGAGCTCGAACGACCCGGAGGCGCCGGCCCACGCGATGGTGGCGTCGTTGCCGACCACGCGCGAGGCGACCATCAGCACGGCCTCGGGCACGACGGGGTTCACCTTGCCGGGCATGATCGACGAGCCGGGCTGCAGGTCGGGGATCAACAGCTCGCCGAGGCCGGTGTTCGGGCCCGAGCCCATCCAGCGGAGGTCGTTGCAGATCTTCGTGAGGCTCACGGCGATCGTGCGCAGGGCGCCCGACGCGTCGACCAGGCCGTCGCGGTTCGCCTGCGCCTCGAAGTGGTCGGCGGCCTCGGTGATCGGCAGCTCGGTCTCCTGCTGGAGCAGCTCGATCACGAGCTGCGGGAAGCCCGCCGGCGTGTTGATGCCGGTGCCGACTGCGGTGCCGCCGAGCGGCACCTCGGCGACGCGGGGGAGCGCCGTTCGGACGCGCTCGATGCCGAGGCGGACCTGGCGGGCGTAGCCGCCGAACTCCTGCCCGAGCGTCACGGGCGTGGCGTCCATGAGGTGCGTGCGGCCGGCCTTGACGACGCCGGCCCACGCCTCCGCCTTGGCCTCGAGCGCCACCGCGAGGTGGTCGAGCGCGGGGATGAGGTCGTCGATGAGCGCGGCGGTCACGGCGATGTGGACCGAGGTGGGGAAGACGTCGTTGGACGACTGCGAGGCGTTGACATGGTCGTTCGGGTGGACCGCGCTGCCGAGCTTCTGGGTCGCGATCGTCGCGAGCACCTCGTTCATGTTCATGTTCGAGGACGTGCCGGAGCCGGTCTGGTACACGTCGACCGGGAAGTGCTCGGTGAAGCCGTGCGCTCCCGCGATGACCTCGTCGGCGGCATCCGCGATCGCCTGCGCGAGCTGGCGGTCCAGGACCCCGAGGCGGGCGTTGGCGAGCGCCGCGGACTTCTTGATGCGGGCGAGCGCCGCGATCTGGGCGCGCTCGAGACCGGAGCCCGAGATCGGGAAGTTCTCGACCGCGCGCTGGGTCTGCGCGCGATAGAGCGCGGCGGCGGGGACCCGCACCTCGCCCATCGTGTCGTGTTCGATCCGGTAGTCGGCGGCGTTGTCCACCACGGTGTGCTCCCCTTCGATTCGGAACGTGCGGCGCGGCGGTGGGATGCCGCCGGCGGCGTCAGATGCGACCGACGACGACGTCGGTCTCGGCGCGGCCCTCGAGCAGGCGGTAGTTCGCGCCGACGACTGCCAGCGTACCCGCTGCGATCGCGTCGCTGATCACCTCGGAGCGCTCGAGCAGCTGCGACACGGCGTTGCGGAGATGCTCGCGCCCGACGTACCCGGCGTCGAGGTGGTCGGGCGAGATCGGTCCCTCCTCGACCCCGGCGACCTTGCGCACGGCGGGCACGATCTCGTCGACGATGCCCCGGATGTGGGCGGGCAGCGGCGCGGCGTCCTCCGCCTGCGAGTCGATCGCGGCGCGCACCGCTCCGCACTCGTCGTGGCCGAGCACGAGGATCAGCGGGACGCCGAGGACGGCGACGGCGTACTCGAGCGAGCCGAGCACCGAGTCCGAGGGGACCTGTCCGGCGTTGCGGACCACGAAGGCGTCGCCGAGGCCGACGTCGAAGATGATCTCGGCGGACAGGCGCGAGTCGCTGCAACCGAAGATCGCGACGAGCGGCCGCTGGTGGTTCGCCAGCTCGGTGCGGCGGTCGACGTCCTGTCGCGGGTGCAGGGGGGCTCCGGCCACGAACCGGGCATTGCCGGCACGCAGCTCCCGCCACGTCTCGGCGGGGGTCGTCGGTCGTACGGGTGCGGACTTGCTCACGGCCGCTCCTCTCAGCGCTGCGCGTCGATCGCCGGCGCGAGTGCGCCGGCGAGGGTCTCGAACTCCTCGGGGGTCGCGGTGCCGAGCACCACGAAGGTGCTCTCGCCCGCCTCGGTCACGAGCCCGTATCGCGCGTTGCCGACGTCGGCGTCGGTCTCGCGGTTGTCGTAGACGGTCCACTCGACGCCGTCGATCGTGACGACGCCGGTGGCGATCGTGTTGTCCAGCAGCTCGGCGGTCCAGGTCGGGTTCGCCCCGAGCCCCTGGTAGAGCCCCGCGTACTCGTCGCTCGGGGTGAGGTAGCCCGCGTACCACGCGGTGATGCCGTCGGCGTCGCGCGTACGGAGCTCCGCGGCATTCGAACGCCACCCGTCGGGCAGGTCGGGCACGGCGAGCGGCGCGTCGATGCCGACCTGCGCCTGCGCGGCGACCGCGGACACGTCGATGTCGCGGTCGATCGGGGTGTCGCTGCGCGGGACGAGCAGCACGATGAGGGCGACGACCGCGACGCACGCCAGGAGCGAGCCGATGAGGTTCCGCAGCGTCTGCCGTTCGCGGTGCTTGCGGGACTGCTCGGCCCTGCGGTCGGCCGTCTCCTGCGGGGTCTCGGGGCGGCCCAGTTCGGCGACGACCCGCGGGGCGCGCGCGGCCATCACGCCTCGCCGCCGTCGAGGTCGGGTGCGTCCGACGCGGAGGCCGCGCGCGTACCGGCCGCTCCGGCACGCGCGGCGTCGAGGCGGGCCTTGGCGCCCACGAGCCACTCCTCGCAGCGCTGCGCCAGTGCCTCGCCGCGCTCCCACAGCGCGAGCGACTGCTCGAGGGTCGCGGAGCCCTGCTCGAGCTCGGCGACGACGCGCACGAGCTCGTCGCGGGCCTGCTCGTAGCTGAGCTCGGCGACATCCGTGGAGGCAGGGGGCATGGAGGGCATTCTATTCGGCGTCGCCGACCGCTCCCCGAGATGTCGCCCCGAGACGCCCCTCGGCGAGCGTGATCCGGAGCGGCGTGCCCGCCGGGGCCTGCTCGGGGTTCGTCAGGACCCCGTCGTGCTCGCGCTGGACGATCGCGTACCCGCGCTCGAGCGTCGCGAGCGGGGAGAGTGCGCGCAGCTGCGACCGGAGCTCCACGACGCGCGTCGCGGCGCGCTCGATCGCGCGCTCGGCGAGCTCGCTGCCGCGCGCGACCCAGCGGGTGACCTCCTCGGCGCGCCGGTCGACCATCCACCCCGGGTCGGCGAGCGCCGGGCGGCTCCGCAGGTGCCCGAGTCGGTCGATCTCGTGGTTCACGAGGGTGGTGACGCGCATGCGCAGGCGCGCGCGGGCCTGTTCGACCCGGATGAGCTCCTCGGCGACGTCGGGCACGACGCGCTTCGCGGCATCCGTCGGCGTCGACGCCCTCAGGTCTGCGACCTCGTCGAGCAGCGGCCGGTCGGCCTCGTGCCCGATCGCGCTGACGACGGGGGTGGACGCCGCGGCCGCGGCCCGCACGACGCGTTCGTCGCTGAATCCCAGCAGGTTCTGGAAGTCGCCGCCGCCGCGGGCGACGATGATGACGTCGACGTCCGGGTCCGCATCGAGGCGACGGATGGCTCCGGCCACCTCGGGCGCGCACCGGTCGCCCTGCACGGCCGCATAGGCCATCCGGAACTCGACCGCCGGCCAGCGCAGGCGCGCGTTGCGCACGACGTCCTTCTCGGCGTCGCTTTCCCGGCCCGTGACCAGTCCGATGACCTGCGGCAGGAACGGCAGCGGCCGCTTGCGCTCGGCGGCGAACAGGCCCTCTGCGGCGAGCTGCGCGCGCAGCCGCTCGAGCCGCTCGAGCAGGTCGCCGAGCCCGACGTGCCTGAGGTCGAAGACCTGCATCGTGAGCGAGCCGCCCTTGACCCACCAGTTCGGCTTCACGAGGGCGACGGCGTGGTCGCCCGCCTTGAACTGCTCGGTGAGCTTCGCGCGCGTCGACGACCAGATCGTGAACGACACGGTGGCATCCGTCTCGAGGTCCTTGAGCTTGCCGTAGACGTTGCCGGCGGACACGCCCCACTGCGTGATCTCGCCCTCGATCCAGACCGTGCCGAGGCGGTCGAGGTACTCCTTGAGCTTCGCCGAGAGCACCGAGACGGGCCAGGGCGTCTCACGGGTCGTCGGTCCCTCGGCCATGCGCCTCCCAGCAGCCCGTCGTCTTCGCCCGCGTAGGATGGCCTCCGTGACGAGCTTGACGGATGCCCCGCGAATCGACCTCGGCATGCCTCGGATCCCGAGCGTGCGCGGCCGGCTCAAGGATATCCCCGCCCAGGGACGCAAGAAGGTGCTGCTCGCGGCGCCGCGCGGCTACTGCGCGGGCGTGGACCGGGCGGTGATCGCCGTCGAGAAGGCGCTCGACCACTACGGCGCCCCGGTGTACGTGCGCAAGCAGATCGTGCACAACATCCACGTCGTGACCGAGCTCGAGAAGCGCGGCGCGATCTTCGTCGAGGAGGTCGACGAGGTGCCCGAGGGCGCCCACGTGGTCTTCAGCGCGCACGGCGTCTCGCCCGCGGTCGTGAACTCGGCCGCCGAGCGCGGCCTGCACGCCATCGACGCCACCTGCCCGCTCGTCACCAAGGTGCACCGGGAGGCCGTGCGCTTCGCCCGCGACGACTACGAGATCCTGCTCATCGGCCACGAGGGCCACGAGGAGGTCGAGGGGACCGCCGGCGAGGCGCCCGACCACGTCACCCTCGTCAACAGCCCCGACGACGTGCCGAACATCGACGTCCGCGACCCCGACAAGGTCGTCTGGCTCTCGCAGACCACGCTGTCGGTCGACGAGACCATGGAGACCGTGCGGCGCCTGCGCGAGCGGTTCCCGAACCTGCAGGACCCGCCCTCCGACGACATCTGCTACGCCACCCAGAACCGCCAGGTCGCGATCAAGAAAGTCGCGCAGGACGCCGACCTCGTGATCGTGGTCGGCTCGGCCAACTCGTCGAACAGCGTTCGCCTGGTCGAGGTCGCGCTCGAGTACGGCGCGAAGGCCGCCTACCGGGTCGACTACTCGACCGAGGTGAAGCAGGAGTGGCTCGAGGGCGTCGAGACCGTCGGCGTCACGAGCGGCGCCTCCGTGCCCGAGGGGCTCGTGAAGGAGGTCCTCCTCGAGCTCGAGGACGCCGGCTTCGGCGAGGTCGAGGAGGTCAAGACGGCGGAGGAGGACCTGATGTTCTCGCTGCCGAAGGAGCTCCGCAAGGACCTCCAGGGCAACCGCGACGCGCGCGCGATCGGCGGGCGCAACCGGGCCGGCGCCACCGCCTGAGCGCTCGCCGCCCCGAGCGGGCATGCCGCGGCGGGGCGGGGCGGCCTCAGACGCCGGTCATCCGCTCCAGGTACGACTGGAACGTCGGGTCGGTGAAGAACACGATGGACGTGAGCACCATCGTCGCGAGGAACGCGACCGCTCCGCCGACGAGCGGCACCCAGAACGCGAGCCTCCGTGCCCGCAGGCGCGCGATGGACCAGCCGAGCACGGCCGCGTAGAGCGCGAGCATGAAGACCGTGCCGATGAGCGCGAGCGTGGGCAGCCATTCCTGCGGGGTGTAGGTGCCGACGCCCTGGTCGCTGTACACGCTCTGGATGGCGCCGGGCAGCTGCTGCAGGCTCACCGACGTATTCCACGCGCCGATCGCGCCGAGCGCGAGCAGCAGGATCGTGAAGAACCGGTCGGTCGTCCGCGGGCGCCTCGCGGCCGCGTCGCTCGGTTCCCGACCTGCGCCGGCCTGCGTCGCGGCGGGCGGCGGTGGCGGCGGTGCGGGGGCGGCCGCGGCGGCATCCGCTCGCTCGTCGCCCGGCGGCTGCCACGACCAGCCTTCGGGGGCGTACTCGCCGTACTGCGGGCGAGGCCGCTCGTCGCGCGGCGGGGGAGCGTCGCCGCCGTCGGCGGCGTGCCCCTGCGTCTCGTTCCGAGCGGCCTCGTCCTGCGTCATCCGGCGCCCTACGCCGTGAGCGAGTTGCCGGCGGAGCCGAGCTGGCGGGTGGACTCGCCGACGCGGACCGCCATGGCCGACTCGGCCACCTTGCCCCAGGCGCGCGGGTCGTACTGCTTCTTGTTGCCGACCTCGCCGTCGACCTTGAGCACGCCGTCGTAGTTCTGGAACATGTAGCCCGCGATCGAGCGCGTGAAGGCGTACTGCGTGTCGGTGTCGATGTTCATCTTCACGACGCCGTTGGCGACCGCCTCGGCGATCTCGTCGTCGGTCGAGCCGGAGCCGCCGTGGAAGACGAGGTCGAGCGGCTTCTCACCGGTGCCGTACTTGGCGGCCAGGCCGTCCTGGATCTCCTTGAGCAGCGCCGGGCGGAGCTTGACGTTGCCGGGCTTGTAGACGCCGTGCACGTTGCCGAAGGTGAGGGCGGCCATGTAGCGGCCCTGCTCGCCGAGGCCGAGGGCCTCGACCGCGGCGATCGCGTCGCCCAGGGTCGTGTAGAGCGCCTCGTTCGAGCCCTCGTGCTTGACGCCGTCCTCCTCGCCGCCGACGACGCCGATCTCGACCTCGAGGATGGCGTTGATGTTCTTGAGCTTGGGGAGGATCTCCTTGGCGATCTCGAGGTTCTCCTCGAGCGGGACGGCCGAGCCGTCCCACATGTGCGACTGGAAGATCGGGTTGCGGCCCGCCTTGACCTCCTCCTCCGAGGCGGCGATGAGCGGGTACACGAAGTCGTCGAGCGCGTTCTTCGGGCAGTGGTCGGTGTGGAGCGCCACGGTCACGGGGTACGACTTCGCGACCTCGTGCGCGAAGCGCGCGAAGGCGAGCGCGCCGGTGGCACGGGCCTTGACCGTGTGGCCGGCGAAGTAGTCCGCGCCGCCCGTGGTGACCTGGATGATGCCGTCGGAACCCGACTCGGTCAGGCCCTGCAGCACCGCGTTCAGCGTCTGCGAGCTCGAGACGTTGAACGCCGGGAAGGCGAAACCCTTGGCCTTGGCGGTGTCGAGCATCTCGGCGTACTGCTCGGGCGTTGCGATGGGCATACCTTGCTCCTTCGGAGGTGAGTGGGATCGTCCCGAGTCTACCGACGTGTCGAGTCCGCCTCAGGTGCCATGTCGCAAGGGGTGCCGGATGTCGCGCCTCGCGCGGCAGGATTGAGTCGTGACACAGGACGCAGGGCCTTCCGACGCCCATCGAGGGGCAGACGGCGCCGTGGTCGACGCGGCGCTCGCCGACGGGTTCGCCGCCGCCGTGCGGGCCGCCGCGCTCGCGGCCGTGCCGTTCGCCGGCTCCGGGGATCGCGAGGCGGTGGACGGTGCAGCGGTGGCCGCGATGCGCGCGGCGCTCGCGGGGCTCGCGCTCGACGGGCGTGTGGTCGTCGGCGAGGGCGAGAAGGACGAGGCGCCCATGCTGCACCTCGGCGAGCGGCTCGGCACCGGCGACGGCCCGGCCGTCGACGTCGCGGTGGATCCGGTCGACGGCACGAGCCTCGCCGCCGCGGGATCGCCCGGCGCGATGGCGATCCTCGCGGTGGCGCCGCGCGGCGCCTTCCTCGAGATCGGACCCGCCCACTACATGGCGAAGCTCGTCTCGCGGGTGCCGGGGCTCGAGATCGATGCGCCGGTCCGCGAGTCGATCGCGCGGATCGCCGAGGTCCGCGGCGTGCCGCCCGGGGACGTGCGGGTCGCGGTCCAGGACCGTGCGCGGAACGCGGCCGTGGCGGATGCCGCCGAGGCGACCGGCGCGCACGTCGAGCGCTTCGTGCACGGCGACGTCGAGCGGTGCCTGCGCGCCGCGCGCCCGGACGGCGACCTCGACCTGGTGGTCGGCGTCGGCGGGGCGCCCGAAGGCGTGCTCACGGCTGCCGCGGTGCGGGCGCTCGGCGGCTGGATGCAGGCACGGCTGGCACCGCAGTCCGCGGGCGAGTCCGACCGGCTCGCGGCCGCCGGCATCCCCCTCGGGCGGGTCTCCGGGCTTGACGAGCTCTGCGGCGACCGGGTCGCCGTGTTCCTCACCGCCGTGACGCCGTGCGACCTGGGGCCAGGCAGCCGACTGGATCCGGGACAGTCGTGGCGGGTCTCGTCCCATTAAGAATGCACGAACTTTCACGCCCGATCCGGGCCGCACCGGCCCGTTCGGGCACCCCCGTCACTAGGCTCGAAGACAGGCGCCCCGGTCGTCGAGCCGCGCGGGCGCAGCACCCACGAACCAGGAGGACCCCTCGATGGCGAGCAGCGAACACGACAGCCTCTACCTGCACCCCGATCGGAACATCGCGCTCGAGCTGGTCCGTGCGACGGAAGCGGCCGCGATCCGCTCGTATCCGTGGATCGGCCGTGGCGAGAAGCTCGCCGCGGACGGCGCGGCGGTGGACGCGATGCGCGCGTTCCTCGGCACGGTGAACTTCGACGGCGTGGTGGTGATCGGCGAAGGCGAGAAGGACGAGGCGCCCATGCTCTTCAACGGCGAGCGGGTCGGCAACGGGCGCGGGCCGGCGTGCGACATCGCCGTGGACCCGATCGACGGCACCTCGCTCACCGCGGCCGGACGGCAGAACGCGCTGTCGGTCATCGCGGTCGCGGACCGCGGCACGATGCTCGACGCGTCGTCGGTGTTCTACATGGACAAGATCGTCACGGATGCCTCCGGCATCGGCGTCGTCGACATCCGCAAGCCGATCGGCGAGAACCTGCGGGCGCTGGCCGAGGCCAAGGGCAAGGAGGTCGGCGAGCTGCGCGTCGCGGTGCTGAACCGTCCTCGCCACGAGCAGCTGATCGCCGAGATCCGGGAGGCGGGTGCGGGCACGCGGCTGATCTCGGACGGCGACGTCGCGGGCGGCATCAACGCGGCCAGGTACGAGTCGCGGATCGACATGTGCGTGGGCATCGGCGGCAGCCCGGAGGGCATCACGACGGCGTGCGCGATCAAGGCGCTGGGCGGGTTCATGCAGGGTCGGCTCGCGCCGAAGGACGACGAGGAGCGCGCGCGCGGCGAGGCCGCGGGCCTGGACTGCGACCAGGTGTACGAACTGGACGACCTGGTGCGCAGCGACAACACGTTCTTCGTCGCGACGGGCGTGACCGATGGCGAGCTCGTCGACGGCGTGCGCAAGAAGGGGCCGATCATCCGCACCGAGTCGATCGTGCTCCGCGGCAAGTCGGGCACCATCCGCCGCATCGTCGCCGACCACCTCGTCGAGAAGTGGCTCGACGACACCGACCGCTGACCTCGCCGCCCGAGGCGCGCCCCGCGCTGCCGTGAGCGGACGAGCCTGTCCGATGTCGGGGGAGTGCCGCAGACTGGTCGGGTGAGCTCCGAGACCCGGATGCCGCGTGCGCTGCGGCCCTTCTCCTCGGCCCAGTACCGCCGGCTGGTGGTCGCCCTCGCCGCGTCGTTGCTCTCGGCGGGGGCGTGGATCGTGGCTGCCGCGTGGCAGGTCATCGAGCTCGGCGGAACGCCGATCGACCTGTCGATCGTGGCGGTCGGTGCGAGCCTCGGGCTCGTCCTGGCGGTGCTCGTCGGCGGCGTCGTCGCCGACCGCGTGCCGCAGCGGCGGGTCCTCCTCGTCATCGAGACGGCGCGGGCCGTCGTGTTCGCGGTGGCGGGCGTCCTCGCGGCGACCGGGGCCATCGAGGTCTGGCACCTGGCGGTGCTCTCCTTCGTGCTCGGCGTCGCGGATGGCTTCTTCTATCCCGCGTACTCGGCTTGGCTTCCGGCGCTGCTTCCCGCGGAGCAGCTGCTCGCTGCCAACGGCGTCGAGGGCGTGCTTCGTCCCGTCGCCCAGAACGCCGCCGGCCCGGCGCTCGCGAGCCTGCTCATCGCCGTCCAGGCGCCGTGGCTCGCATTCCTCGTCGTCGGCGGGTTGCAGGTCGTCGCGATCGTCGCGCTCGCGCTCATGCAGACCACGCCGTTGCGGCGCGACCTCGAGCCGTCCGACGCTCACCCGCTCCGGCAGATGGCGGTGGACCTCCGCGACGGATTCGCGTACCTGTTGCGTACGCGGTGGCTCTTCGCGACCCTGGCGTTCTCGATCCTGCTCGTGCTCGTGGTCGTCGGGCCGCTCGAGGTGCTGATCCCGTTCGCGGTCCGCGACCAGACGGGCGGCGGCGCGGGCGAGTTCGCACTGGTGCTGGCGTCGTTCGGCATCGGCGGGGCCGTCGGGTCGCTGCTGGTGTCGTCGTTCCGGCTCCCGCGACGCTACCTCACGCTGATGATCCTCGCGTGGGGCTTCGGCTGCCTGCCGCTCGCCGTCATGGGCCTGACGCCGTGGCTGTGGGTGATGGTCGTCGCGGCGTTCGTCGTCGGGTTCTTCTTCGACGCAGGCCAGGTCGTGTGGGGCACCCTGCTGCAGCGGCGCGTGCCGCCGGCGATGCTCGGTCGCGTGTCGAGCCTCGACTTCTTCGTGTCGCTCGCGCTGATGCCGTTGTCGATGGCGATCGCCGGACCGGTCGGCGAGTGGCTCGGGCTCGCACCGGCGTTCCTCATCGCCGGGGTCGTGCCGCCGCTGCTCGCCGTCGTGACCCTCGCCACGGCGCGCCTCGGCCAGGACGAGCTCGCGCATCCGCTCGACGACGGCCCGATGGATGCCACGCAGACGACCGGTGCCGAGGCTGCTGCGGGGCTCGCCGCGCCGGTCGACGAGCCGCATACGCTCCGCGACCCGTCGTCCGAAGCCGACGGTCGCGGCGCCGGAAGGGCGGTCGGGGCGGACGAGGAGTGAACATCTCGACCGTGCCCCTCCGTGCAACCCCCTGATCGGACGACCGGCACTCTGGCAGGCTGGGCACTCACCGACGCGGAGGAGCGAACATGATCATGATTCAGGACGCCTTCTCGGGCTTCACCGTCGACGACGTCGAGGCGGCTCGCGAGTTCTACGGGACCACGCTCGGACTCTCCGTCGAAGACGCTCCGGGCGCGGGCGGCCTCACGGTGCGTCTGCCGTCGGGACAGGGCGTGCTGCTCTACCCGACCGAAGCGCACGAGCCGGCGAGGTACACGGTGCTCAACCTCGTCGTCGACGACATCGACCGCGCCGTCGAGGAGCTGAACTCTGCCGGCGTGGTCACCAAGATCTATTCGGGGGAGGAGTCGTACGGCACGGACGAGCGAGGCATCAACCGCGGCTCTGCGACGGGCACGGGCCCGGACATCGCGTGGTTCCGCGACCCGGCGGGCAACGTGCTCAGCGTGCTCGTGGCGTGAGGATTCGCCTCCAGGACGCGGTCGCGGCGCGCCGGAGCGGGCGCGCTCAGGACGATGCTGAACGACGGATGTGCTCGTCGAGGTCGGCACCGTCGAAGTCGTCGTCGAGGGGAAGCGCGAGTCCGTGGTCGGCGTCGGCGCCGTCGGGCTCCGTGGACGTCGATGCGCCGTCGTCCGGCGCGGTTCCGACCGCGGCAGCCGACTCCTCGCCCGCATCGAACGGATCGCCGTCGGTCAGCTCGGGCGCCGACAGGCGTCGGGGGGACTCGTGGATGGGCGTCGGCTCCTCGACCAGTGACAGCTTCGTCTCGTTGATGCCCGGGAACTGGCGGGCGGTCACGAGCACACGGGACTCGAGCGAACTGGCGAACTTGTTGTAGCTGTCGACCGTGCGCTCGATCGCCTTGCGCAGCGAGTCCGCGTGGCCCGCGAGCACGCCGATGCGCTGGTAGAGCGTGGTGCCGAGGTCGAAGAGCTTCTTGGCCTCGTCGGAGACCGCCTGCTGCTGCCAGGCGTAGTCGATCGTCTTGAGCACGGCGAACAGGTTCACGGGCGACGCCAGCGCGACGCGACGTTCGAACGCGTAGTTCAGCAGCCCCGCATCGGCCTCGAGGGCGGCGGAGAGCAGCGACTCGTTCGGGATGAACGCGATCACGAACTCGGGGCTCGCCGCGAGTCCCTCCCAGTAGGTCTTCTTGCCAAGCGCGTCGATGTGCGAGCGCATCGCCTTCACGTGCTTCGCGATGAGCGCCGCGCGCCGCGCGCCCTCTTCGCCGGTGGCGGTCTCGGGGATGCTCGACGCCTCGAGGTAGTGCTCGAGCGGCACCTTGGAGTCGAGCGGGATGTACTTGCCGCCCGGCAGGTTCACGACCATGTCGGGACGGCCGCGGCCCTGGTCGGTCGTGACCTGCGTCTGCAGCTCGAAGTCGACGTGCTGCGTGAGGCCCGCGGCCTCGACGACGCGCCGCAGTTGCGTCTCGCCCCAGACGCCGCGGGTGCTGTTGTTCCGGAGTGCGCTCGCCAGCGACTCGGTCGTGGCCCGGAGCTCGGCATCGGACATCTGCGCCCGCTTGAGCTGCTCGGCGATCGAGCCGTACTGCTCGCTGCGCTGCTGCTCGAGCTCGGACACCTTGCGCTGCATCGTCGACAGCGTCTCGCGCACGGGGCTGAGCGCCTGCAGCACGGCGCTCTCGCGGCGCTCGCGCTCGCTGCGCTCGGCCTGGTCGAGCCGCTGCTGCTCGAGGAGCTCGCGCTGGCGCTGGCCCTGCTGCTCCACCTGCTCGCGCAGCCCGGCGGCCGCCGCCTCGGCGGCGGCGAGCTCGGCCCGGAGCGCCGCCTGGAGGCCCTGCTGCTCGGAGAGCAGCCGCGCTCGCTCGGCTTCGGCGGCCGCCCGCTGCTCGAGCAGGGCGCGCTCGTGTCGGGCCTCGACGAGCGCGGGGTCGTCGACCGCGGCGCCGTCGCCCGCCGGCCGACGCTGCGCGACGACGTGCATGACGAGGGCGCCGAGCGTGCCGCCGACGACGAGCCCGATGACGAGGAGGAGGATGTCCATGTCGGCAAGTGTGGCAGCGGCCCCCGACATCCGTCGGCAGGCGGCCCGGCAGGCCGCCGGGCCGGGCCGGGACCTACTGCAGCGCCATCGGACCGTGCAGCGACGCCTGCTCGCGCGAGGCCGCCGCGCCGATGGCGCCGACCCGCACCCGCGTCACGTGGGCGAGTCGCGCGAGGTCTCCGGCGTCGTGCCGCTTCGCGGCGTGCACGACGATCGCCGCGCACGCCTCGGCATCGGCGAGCGCATCGTGATGCGCGAAGTCGTCGAAGCCCGCGGCCGCCGCCGCGGACGTCAGCCGATACGAGTCGAGGTGGTACGTCCTCCGTGCGACCTGCAGGCTGCACACGTACCTGAAGTCGGGCACGTCGAGGCCGAGCGCCTCGGAGGTCGCGCGGATGACGCCCATGTCGAAGCCCGCGTTGTGCGCGACGAGCCAGTCGTCGCCGGCGAACTCGCGGAGGAACGGAAGGTGGACCCGCCAGTCGTCGGCGTGCGCGACCATGTCGGGCGTGATGCCGTGGATGCGCACGTTCCAGGGTGAGAAGTCGCCGTGCGGGAACAGTGGGCGGATGTACCGGTGCTCGCGCTCGACGACGCGGCCGTCGACGACCTTCACCACTCCGATCGAGCAGGCCGAGGCGGCGGAGGAGTTGGCGGTCTCGAAGTCGATCGCGGTGAAGCTCACTGGCACGCGGGCATCCTCGCACGCGCCGCCGACGCGTCCCACGACCCGATCGGCGCGCCCCGCCATTGACGCGCGCGCCCACGTGGCGTGGAATGTGCGGTGGGCGGCATCCGGGGGTGGGCGATGGCTGGCGAAGTCGATGGCGCGTCGGGGGTCCGCGGCGGGCTCCTCGCGGACCCGTCCGACCCCGACCCGCGTCGCGTCGCGCGCTCGTCCGACGCCGTGGCGTCCGTCTACGGGCCCACCCGGCCCGGGTATCCGCTCGAGGCGGTCGAGTGGCTCGTCGGCGGCGCCGCCAGCGTGCTCGACCTCGGCGCGGGCACCGGCGGCCTGACCGAGGCGCTCGTCGCGCTCGATCGCGAGGTCGTCGCGGTCGACCCGGTGGCGGAGATGCTCGAGGAGCTCGAGATCCGGGTGCCCGGCGTCCGGCGCATCCTCGGCACCGCCGAGGACCTCCCCGTCGAGGACGACTCGGTCGACGCCGTCGTCGCGGGTGGGGCCTGGCACTGGTTCCAGCGGGAGCGCGCCGTGCCCGAGATCGCGCGCGTGCTCCGCCGCGGCGGCGTGCTCGGCCTCGCCTGGAACCGCCGCGACACGAGCCCCGACTGGCTCCGCGCGGCGGGTGAGATCATGCACGAGCCGCTCGACGCGGCGCCCTCGTCCTCCGCGCCGTCCGTCCGGGTCGGCGGTCCGTTCGGACCGGTCGAGTCGCACCGCGTCGAATGGGTCCAGCGCATGTCGCGGGCGAGGTTCCTCGACCGCGTCCGTTCCCGCGGCGGCCGGTCGACCGCGCCGCCCGACGAGCAGCGCACCGTGCTCGCCGCCGTCGAGACGCTGCTCGTCACGCATCCGGATGTCGCGGGAGACGACGAGCTCGCGGTGCCGTACGTGACGTACTGCTTCCGTGCGGTCAGGGGCTGACGCGGCGCGTCAGGCGGCCTGCGCCCGCGCGTCCGGGTGCCCGTACACGGCGTAGGCGATGGCGCAGGCCTCGCCGGCCGCACGCGCCGCCTCTCGGGCCCGACGCGATGCCCGGTCGACGGGCGAGCCGTCGGCGAGCTCGGCCGAGAAGGTCGCGAGGAACGTCTCCGAGAGCACGGCGCGCCCGCCGCTGCCGCCGCACTCGACGACCACGCCCGCGCCGTTGCGCATCGCGGCCGCCGCCCCCTCGCCGACCGCGGTGGCGGAACCGAGCGCGACGACGGACGACGAGGCGATCGCCGTCGCCGGGCGCGCGGTCGAGGCATCCGTCGTCGTCGACAGGCGCACCGCGGCGGGTGGCGCGACGTCGTAGAGCCAGCGAGTCAGCCCGAACTGGCCGAGGAACGGGTCGGCGTCCGACGCGGCGGCCCCTGGGCGGCGGACGACGAGGAGCTCCCACGGCAGCTCGGTCTCGCCGGTCGTCTGGACGACGAGTCCGTCGAGGCGCTCGCGGTGCGCCCAGAGCAGGTCTCGCGCGCGGCGGTCGAGCAGGTGGTCGGCGAGCCGGGCGCCGACCTCGCGCAGTCCGCGCTCGACGGCGTCCGCGCGCTCGGCGGCGGGCAGGTCCGCGCCGACCTCCTTCGCCCGTGCGAGGGAGGCGCGCACGTCCGCGACGAGCCGCGCCTTGTCGGCGAGCCGGATCCGGAAGCGGTGCGATTCGCCGCCGACGCTCAGGGCGGCATGGAGGATCGAGCGGCCGCGCGCGATCTCCTCGTCGATGCGCAGCGTCGGTCGTCGCGTGATCAACGGGTCGGCCGCCGCGATCCGGGCGGACGCGCGCGCCAGGCCGGCCTGGCCGTGGTCGTCCGATCCGACGACCTCGCTCGTGAGGCGGACCGTCGCGAGCGGGAGTTCCCCGTCGCCGCGCACGAGCACCGTCACCTCCGCGGGGCCGCGATCGACGGCGAGCATGGTGAATCGCGCCTCCGCGGCCGTCCCGGAGGGCAGGCGGACCAGGCGGCTGCGACGTGCGCCCACGAGGAACCGCAGGCCGCGGGGCACGACCGTCACGGTGACCGGTCCACCGGCCGCGATCCGGTCGGCATCGTCGTCGAGCGGCGTCTGCGCGCCCGGCGCGGCCGCGGCATCCGTTCGCACCAACCGGACGGTGAGCGTCGCGGTCGATCCCACCGTCACGATCGGCGTGAGCTCGGCCTGCAGCTGCGCCGCCGCGGCTCCCCGTGCGACGACGCGTCCGTCCTGCGGCATCCGTTCCCCCTTCGACGGCGCGGCGGCCGTACAGACATCCGGGCGCCCGAGTGGGCGCCCGCAGGCAGACGCTACGCGGCGGAGGCCGTCGCCGCCTCAGGGTGGGCACCGAGCTCGAGGAGGCCCGCGAAACCGCCGGTGGGCAGCAGTTTGCGACTCACGGCGTCCGCTCAGCCGACGAGGCCGTAGCATTCCCCGGTGCCACGTCGCCGCGCGTTCCTCGCGCTCTCCCTCGCCAACCTGTTCTGGGCGGGCAACTTCGTGTTCTCGGCCGTCATCTCGGAGCAGGTCGATCCGGTCTCGCTCACGTTCTGGCGGTGGTCCCTCGCCGCGCTTCCGCTCCTCGTCGTGGCGTGGATCGCCGAGCGCCCCGACTGGCGCGCCGCCGCGCGCGAGTGGCGCTGGCACCTCGTGCAGTCGCTCTTCGGCCTGACCGGCTACGCGCTGCTGCTCTACGCGGGCATCGGCATGACGGGGTCGGTGACGGCATCGGTGATCAGCGCGATCAACCCGGCCACGATCGCGCTCGCCGCGGCGGTCGTGCTGGGCGAGCGGATGTCGCGCACGCAGGGCCTCGGCATCGTGCTCGCGTTCGCCGGGGTCGCCGTCGTGCTCACCGGGGGCGACCCGGTCGCGGCGTTCGCGCAGGGGTTCGGCGTCGGCGACCTGCTCGTGCTCGGCGCCGTGGTCGCCTGGACCGTGTACTCGATCATCGCGCGGCGCCTCACGACCCCGCCGATCACGGCGACCGCGCTGCAGGCCGCGTTCGCCACCGTCACGATGCTCCCGGTGATCGCGGTCACCGGGCTCACGATGCCCTCCGACCTCGGCGGCACGCTCGCCATCGCGTACATCGTGCTGCTGCCCTCGGTGGCCGGCTACGCGTTGTGGAACGCCGGCTCGGCGAGCCTCGGACCCGCCCGTGCCGGGGTCTTCCTCAACCTGCTGCCCGTCTTCACCGTGATCATCGCGCTGCTGCTCGGGCGTCCGATCGACCCCGCCGCGATCGTCGGCGGCGCGGTCGTCCTCGTCGGCGTCTACCTGACCGTGCGCGTCCCGCGGACCCGCCGCGTCCCGGTGGAGCCGGCCGGCGACGACCTCCCCGGCCAGGACGGCGAGGTCGCGGGCTCGCCGGCGACGGGCCCGGTGCCCCTGCCCCGGTAGACTGGTCGCCCGTGGCACTCACCATCGGAATCGTCGGCCTCCCCAACGTCGGCAAGTCGACCCTCTTCAACGCCCTCACCAAGAACACGGTGCTCGCGGCGAACTACCCGTTCGCGACGATCGAGCCCAACATCGGCGTGGTGAACCTGCCCGACCCCCGGCTCGAGGTGCTCGCGGGCATCTTCGGCTCCGAGCGCATCCTGCCCGCCGCGGTGTCGTTCGTCGACATCGCGGGCATCGTGAAGGGCGCGTCCGAGGGCGAGGGTCTCGGCAACAAGTTCCTCGCGAACATCCGCGAGGCCGACGCGATCGCGCAGGTCGTGCGCGGCTTCGAGGACTCCGACGTCGTGCACGTCGACGGCAAGGTCGACCCGAAGAACGACATGGAGACGATCAACGCCGAGCTGATCCTCGCCGACCTCGAGACCCTCGAGCGCGCGATCACGCGCTACGAGAAGGAGGTCAAGGGCAAGAAGCTCGACCCGTCGGTACTCGCGGCGGCGAAGGAGGCGCAGGAGGCGCTGCAGAAGGGCACGCCGCTGTCGGCCTCGAGCCTCGACCTCTCGCCGATCGCCGAGCTCGGGCTGCTGACGGCGAAGCCGTTCATCTACGTCTTCAACGTCGACGAGGCGGTGCTGACGGATGCCGCCCGCAAGGCGGAGCTCGCCGCACTGGTGGCGCCGGCCGAGGCGGTCTTCCTCGACGCGAAGATCGAGTCGGAGCTCATCGACCTCGACCCGGAGGACGCGGCGGAGCTCCTCGCCTCCACCGGCCAGGAGGAGTCGGGCCTCGACCAGCTCGCGCGCGTCGGCTTCGACACGCTGGGCCTCCAGACCTACCTCACCGCGGGGCCCAAGGAGTCGCGCGCCTGGACCATCCGCAAGGGCGACAAGGCCCCGCAGGCGGCCGGCGTGATCCACACCGACTTCGAGAAGGGGTTCATCAAGGCCGAGGTCATCTCGTTCGAGGACCTCGTCGCGACCGGCTCGGTCGCCGAGGCCCGCGCCAAGGGCAAGGCCCGCATGGAGGGCAAGGACTACATCATGCAGGACGGCGACGTGGTGGAGTTCCGCTTCAACGTGTAGCGTTCGCGCACGCCCGGCGGGGGCGGCCGCGCTCGGTTTGCTCGCACGACCAGAGAACGTGAGCAAACGTCACGAATCGCTTGCATCCTGAGCACATCGGCGTAAGATCATGATCACCACCGGAGGACGCTCCGGCATAGAAAGGCCCCGACGAGTCGACAGACGCCGAGGCCTTTCAGGCTGTCTGGGGCCATTACGCGAGTTCGCTGACGACGCTGACTCGGAACGGCGCGGCGAGCATCGCCGCCAGGGGTGCGTACGCCCCCGTCGCCGCGGCCTGCTCCATGTGCGCCGCGCGCGCCTCCGCCGACTCCCAGTCCGCGATCTCGACCAGTGCGTCGGGATCGCCGAGCACCTCGTAGCGGGTGCTGCCGATGAACCCCGGCTGGTCGGTGCCCTCCGTGGCGACGAGGTCGTCCAGCCACGCCCTGAGTTCGTCCCGCCGACCCGGATGCGCCCTCAGCTCCACGATCACCTTGATGGCCATGCCCTCACGTCCCTCCACGCCGACGAGCACGCGAGACCGTGCTGCTCGGAGGCTACGCCTCGCGCAGGCGCGGCGCGACCGCGAGCGGATCGGGCGATGCCCGGGGTGCATCCGGAACGATCGGCGCGCCGCGTGCAAGACTCGCAGCAGTCGCGACACAAGCAGGGCGTGAGGATCGCCAGCACCGACGCCGCAGACGCCGACACGACCCAGGGGGTGGCGATGCCCGATGCCGCGGAACCGCCCGCGATGCCGGCCACCGACGAGGACCTGGCCTGGTTCACCCGGGTCGTGCACGAGCACTCGACCGCGCTCGTGAAGTACTTCGCGCGCCGCGGTCCGCGGCAGGACGCCGAGGACCTCGCGGCCGACGTATTCGCCACCGCGTGGCGCCGCCGCGACGACGTGCCGCGCGAGGCGGTCCTGCCGTGGCTGTACCGCACGGCGGGGTTCACGCTCGCCAACCATCGGCGCAAGTCCCTCGACCTCCCGGTCGAGCACGTGCCCGACGCGGGCACCTCGCGGGTCGACGAGGACCCCGAGCTCAGCGCGCTCTTCGACGCCGAGCTCCGCGGCGCCCTGGCGAGCATCGGCGAGCGCGACCGGCAGATCATCCTGCTCCACGCCTGGGAGGGCCTCGACGGCGAGGCGCTGGCCCAGGTGCTCGGCATCTCGCGGTCGGGGGCGGATGCCGCGCTCTCGCGTGCCCGCAAGCGCCTCCGAGAGGCGTGGGGCGAGCGGCTGTCGTTCTGAGCCGTGCAAGGTTCCGCGGCCGCGGCACACATGCATGGGTGAGACAGTCCGGCAGGAAGGCGAGCGAGGGTGAGCGACATGCGTGACGACGAGGACCGGCGCGATCCGATGGAGGAGCTTCGCGCGGCCGACCCGGCCGCCCGCGTCGAGCCCCGCGAGGGCTTCGCCGACGAGGTCGTCGCGCGCGTCGCGGCGGAGGCCGCAGGCACGGTGCCGCACGAGGCCCGGGCCGAGACGAAGACGACGGATGCCGCGGCATCCGCCGCTCCCGTCGCCGACCTCGCGAGCGAGCGCGCCCGCCGGCGCCCGCGCTGGATTCCGGTCGCCGCCGTCGCGGCCTCGCTCGCCGTCGTCGGCGCCGTCGGGTACGGCGTCGGCGCGACGGCGGGCCCCACCACGAACCTGGCGGATGCCGCCGCCCCGCCGATCTCGCTCCAGGGCGTCGCCGGCTCCGGGGCGACCGAGGGGAGTCTCGTCGAACCCGGGGTCGTCGACCAGCGGATGGCCGGACCGGGCGCCGCGGACCTGTCGTACCCCTACGGCTTCGGCCGCAATGCGTTCCATGCGAACGGGCTGTCGACCACGGGCGGCACTGCCGCCGCGTACGCGTTCGATGCGCCGGCGGCATCCGACCCCGACACGATCGCGGCGCTCGCCGCGGCGCTCGGCGTCGCGGGGGAGCCCGTGCTCGCCGACGGAGCCTGGACGGTCGGCCCGCAGGACGGCAGCGCGCCGACCCTGTGGGTGTCGCTCGACGGCACGATGAGCTTCTCGTACTCGGACCCCGGCACGGACCCGTGGGCCTGCGAGGAGGGGACGGGCGTGTGCGAGCCGACCGGCGACCTGCCGAGCGAGGATGCCGCGATCGCCGCCCTGCGCGACCTGCTCGCGTCCGCCGGCCGCGACCCCGGCTCGTACGAGTTCTCGTCCGAGACCTGGGAGGGCGCCGTCACCCGCACGGCGTCGGCGTGGCCCGTCGTCGACGGCCAGCGCGTCGACACCGGCTGGTCGGTCGAGGTCACGCAGGACGGCCTGTACAGCGCGTACGGCGCACTCGCCGAACTCGTGCCGCTCGGCGACTACCCGGTCGTGAGCGAGCAGGAGGCGTTCGAGCGGCTCTCCGACCCGCGGTTCGGCGCGCAGATGACCATCATGCCCTTCGCGGTCCGCGAGCAGGCGAGCGACGAGATCGCCGAGTGGGTGCCGCCGACCGAGCCTCCCGCCGTTCCGGCCGCCGGCACCGCGCTCTCGTGGCCGGTGAACGACGTCGACATCGTCGAGGCCCGACTCGGGCTCGCGAGCCAGTGGCAGTCCGACGGCAGCGTCCTCGTCGTCCCGGCGTACGAGTTCACCGATGCCGAGGGCGGCGCCTGGTCCGTCGTCGCGGTCGCCGACGAGCGGCTCGACTTCTCGATGGAGTAGGTCGGCGCCGGGGAGGACGGACGCCCGGGCGGCCTGTCGGCGCGCGGGCGATCGGGCTAGGGTCGAGGCATCCCGCGCCGGTGCGGGAGGGGGAGCCCAGGCACATGAGCGATCACGTCTACCGCGTCACCGAGATCGTCGGGAGTTCGCCGGACGGCACCGACACCGCCATCCGCAACGCCATCGCGCGAGCGACCGCGACCCTGCGGCACGTCGACTGGTTCGAGGTCGTCTCGACGCGCGGTGTCGTCGAGGACGGCGGCGTCGCGCACTTCCAGGTCACGCTGAAGGTCGGGTTCCGACTCGAGGAGTAGGGCGTCGGGCCGGGCCCGAGGCGGCGACCTCGACGGGAGCTAGCCGAGTCCCGCGGCGGCGTCGTCGCTCGGCTCGTTGCGCAGGCGCGGCTCGGTCCGGAGCTCGGGTCGCACGCCGGCCTTGTCCGCGTAGAAGGCGCGGATCCGGTCCATGTCGGACGCGACGCTCCCCGTGAGCTCGAACGTCGGGCCGAGGCCCGTCGTCATGGTCGTGCGGTCCACGAACCCGAGCGTCACCGGCATGCCGGTCTCCCTCGCGATGCGGTAGAAGCCCGACTTCCAGTACGCGTTCGAGCCACGCGTGCCGTCCGGGGTCACGACGAGCCCGAACACCTCTCCCGCGTGGATCCTCGCCACGACCTCGCCGACCACCCGGCTCGGGTCGTCGCGGTCGACCGGGATGCCGCCGAGACCGCGCATGATCGGGCCGCGCCATCCACTGAACAGGCTCTTCTTGCCGAGCCATCGCACGTCGATGCGGTAGTGCCATGCGATCGCGAGCATGAGCACGAAGTCCCAGTTCGAGGTGTGCGGTGCGCCGATCAGCACGGACGGACGGCCGGGTGCGGACTCGCCCGCGAGGGACCACCTGCTGACGGCCCAGTAGACGCGGGAGACGAGTCGTCGGAGCATCCGGCAACCCTATGCGAGCGCGCATGCTCGCAGCGGCATGCGCTGTCGGCGTCAGCTGCGGAAGAACTCGTTCGCCGCGCGCGTGTAGAGCAGCAGCAGACCGATGAGGGCGACCAGTGCGGCCACCAGCGCGGGCCAGAACACCGCCGGAACCGCGATCATCGCCCACACGGCCGTGATGAGGTTCAGTACGAACACGATGGAGACGAGGATGCGTGCGCCGTTGCTGCCGCGGAACAGCCCGAGGCTGACGAGGAACGTGATCGCGCCGATCACCACCTGCGTCCACCCGGTCGCGGCCGAGCCGCCCCCGGTGAGGGTGAGGACGCCGCCGATGATCTGCAGCAGTCCCGAGATCCATGCGAGAACCGCGACGAGGGTCACGCCGCCGGGTCGAGTAGCCATTTCGTGCTCCGTCCCTTCATGGCCGCCGAGATGCGGCGTCGCCGTCACGCTACCGCGCAGCAGGCCGCGGTCACCAGCATGCGCGTGGGCCCGTCCCGGTATCGATCGGATTCCAAGTGCGCGCGCATCGCCGCGGACGGATGCCGAGCGCCGGTGGTCGTCCGTATGATCGCGCTGTGGATCCGAACACCGCTCGCACGACCCTCCAGATCGCGCCCGATGCCCCGCTGTCGATCGAGCTCATCGACGACGCCTACCAGCGCGAGCTCTGGCTGCGGCATCCCTCTCGGTACCCGGACGCCGACGGCCGTCGCGCGGCCGAGGCCTGGCGCGACACGCTGGGTCGCGCGCGAGCGGTGCTCGTGGCGGAGCTCGCGTCGCCCGTCGCTCCGACGCGCCCGGCGGCGGCGGCGCCACGAGGCCGGCTCTCCGGCGGAGCGATCGCCGCGATCGTGGTCGGAGGGGTCGCGCTCGTCGCCGTGCTCGTCGCCGGCGGCGTCGGCCTGTTCGGGCTCGTCCGGGGCGTGGCGGAGACGGCGATCGCCGAGTCGTCCGAGTCCGCGGGCCCAGGAGCGATCGGCGACGACCTCGAGCGGTACGAGTCGTACGAGACCGGCTTCGAGTTCCCCTCCGCGATCGAGATGTACTGGGACGGGCGATACGACGACGAGTGCGCGATCGGCTTCGTCCAGGGCTGCTGGCAGACGGCGCTGTTCACCGAGGCCGATTGCGACGTGCTCGAGGTGACCCTCGTCTTCAACGACGACGCCGACTCGTGGGTCGCCGAGGAGACCGAGACGCGACTCGTGTCGGACGTGCGAGCCGACGAGGCGGTGCCGGTCGTGTTCGGGAACGACGACCGTGAGTTCGGCTGGATCGACCAGGTCCGCTGCACCGACGGCGACGGCGCCTGACCCCGGAGCGCGGCGCCGCGCCGCCGGGCGCGCTGCTCGCCGACGTCACCCGGGTCGGCCCGATGGCGACGAGCGGGCCGCGCCGCTCAGGGGCAGTGCAGGTGCGTGGGCGTCGTGGCGTCCCCGCGATCGATGCGGTGCTCGGCCATCGGGGCGCCGCACAGCGGGCACGCCGGGTCCGCCGGCGGCACGTAGGGCGCCTCCGGGCGTCCGATGCCGACCTGCGCGGGCCCGGCGACGGGATAGAGGAACTGGTTGACGCGCGACCAGAACCCGGGAACGCCCTTCCACGGGTTCGGCAGTTTCTGTTCGTGCACGAATGATTAGTGTACAGACTATTCTGGAGCGCATGATCGACCCGCTCGAGCTCGACCGTCAGCTCTGCTTCGCGCTCGCCGCGACGAGCCGCGAGGTCGTGCGGCTCTACCGTCCGTCGCTCGACCCCCTCGGCCTCACCCACCCGCAGTACCTCGTCATGCTCGCGCTGTGGGAGCAGAGCCCGCTCCGACTGCGCGAGATCGCAGATCGCCTGCACCTCGAACCGGCGACCGTCAGTCCACTCGTCGGGCGCCTCGAGTCGGCCGGGCTCGTGACCCGCCGGCGCAGCGCGGCCGACGAGCGCGCCGTCGACATCGAGCTCACCGCCGACGGCGAGCAGCTGCGCGAACGCGCGCTCGCGGTGCCCGGCGAGGTCGTCGCGCGTCTCGGCTACCCCGTCGAACGGCTCGAACGGCTCCGCGACGAGCTCACCTCGCTGCTCGAGGCCGCGCACCGCGTCGGCTGAGGAACCGGGGCCGCAGCACGCGCGGCGGGTCGGTGTCAAGTCCCTCCCGCGATCGGGGAACAGTCCGTAGAACTGACTGCGCGGGTCCCCGAAGCCCGCCACAGGCCGTCGGTCACCGCGCGGAGTTCGACCCACGCGGACGTCCCGGGACACCCGGGCGATCGACGGCCTGACCCGTTCCATCGCCATGCCCGGAAGGACCCCGTTTGGGAACGCTCCACGTCGGCCGCATCACGCGGATCGATCTCCCCGACATCGTGCTCGCCCACGTGCACGCCGTCGTCATCGCCAAGCTCCGCATCCATGAGCCGGTGCTCGTCGGATGGACCTCGCCCGAGGGGCGTCGCGACGAGGTGCTCGTGCACCCCACGATGCCGGTCGTCGTCAACTACGACGCCGACGACCGGATCGGTCTCGTCCGTGACTGGCTCGAGCGCCTCATGCGCTCGGCGAACGGCGTCGGAGGACTGCAGCTGACGCCGGAGGCGATCCAGGAGCTGGCCGCGATCGGCGGTGCCCGCCCGGACGCAGGGGCGCCCGCGCCCGCGAGCTGATCGCGGGGTCCGGTCGCGGAAGTCGGCGGCCGGTGCCACCATGGAGCCGTGCCGGAGATGCCGGAGGTCCAGGCGCTCGCCGAGTTCCTCGCCGAGCGCACCGAGGGGCATGCCGTCACGTCCGCCCGGGTCGTCGCGATCGCGGCGCTCAAGACGTTCGATCCGCCCCTCCACGCGATCGAGGGCCGGCCCATCGCCTCGGTCGGGCGGCACGGCAAGTTCCTCGACGTCGAGCTGGGCGGGGCGGATGCCCCGGGCGGCACGCCGGCCGGCGAGCCCCTCCACCTCGTCTTCCACCTCGCCCGCGCGGGCTGGCTGCGCTGGTACGACCAACTCCCGACCACGGCGCTCCGGCCGGGCCGATCGCCCATCGCGCTTCGGGTCCGCCTCGACGACGGAGCCGGGTTCGACCTCACCGAGGCCGGCACGAAGAAGTCGCTCGCCGTGTACGTCGTCCGAGATCCCGCCGACGTGCCCGGCGTGGCCAGGCTCGGCCCCGATCCGATGGCCGACGACTTCACCCTCGAGCGCTTCGCCGAGATCCTCGACGGCCGTCGCACGCGAATCAAGGGGCTGCTCCGCGACCAGTCCGTGCTCGCGGGGATCGGCAACGCGTACTCCGACGAGATCCTCCATGCCGCGAAGATGTCCCCGTACAAGATCGCCGCGTCGCTCGACCCCGCCGAGGTCGAGCGGCTGTACGCCGCGATGCGCGGCACGCTCGGCGAGGCGCTCGCCGAGGCATCCGGCAAGCCCGCCGCCGAACTGAAGGACGCGAAGCGACGCCACCTCCGGGTCCACGGGCGCACCGGCCAGGCCTGCCCCGTGTGCGGCGACACGATCCGGCAGGTCGAGTTCCACGACTCGACGTTCCAGTACTGCCCGACCTGCCAGACCGGCGGCACGCCGCTCGCCGACCGGGTCCTGTCGCGGCTCGTGAAGTAGCGCCTCCGAGCGGGCTGGGGGGATGCCGCGAGGCACCTGTGGCGACGCCCGGACCGACCCCCGACGTGCTTGCATGCTGTCATGGGCTCGTTCGCGATGTTCCCCCTGGGCAGTGTGCTGTTCCCGCACATGCCGCTGGCGCTGCGCGTGTTCGAGCCCAGGTACCTGGTCATGATGTCCCGGGTCCTGAACGAGCAGCCGAGCGAGTTCGGCGTCGTGCTGATCGAGAGCGGGCGCGAGGCGGCGGGCCCCGAGGCGCAGCGACGGTTCGGCGTCGGGACCGTCGCACGGGTCACCGAACTCGGCGCGACCGAGGGCGACCTCGCGGTGATCGCCCGGGGCGGGCGTCGCATCGAGGTCGTCGAATGGCTGCCCGACGACCCGCATCCCGTGGCCGTCGTCCGCGACCTGCCGGAGCTCGCCTGGGACGAGAGCCTCCGCCCGCTGCTCGAGAAGGCCGAACTCGTCGTTCGCCGCACGATCGCCCGGGCCAGCGAGTTCGTCGAGCTGCCGTGGGACGCGGACGCGGAGCTCAGCGATGATCCGGCGGCGGCGGCATGGCAGCTCGCAGGGATCGCGCCGCTCACGCCGCTCGACCAGGTCCGACTGCTCGCGTCGACGAGCCTGCGGGCGCTGCTGACCCAGCTCGTCGAGTTCACCGTCGGCGCAGGTGAGGTGCTCACGACCTCCTGGGCGACCGCGGACGACCTGGACGCCGAGATCGCCGAGGCGCTCGACCGGTCGGGCGAGTCCCGGCCGGATGCGGCCGAGGGCACGGACGACGACGTCGACGAGGACGAACCTCCGACGGCGACCGATGGGAGGGACGCATGACCGAGCGCTGGCGCCGCGTGCGCTGCCCGCGATGCGGCGAGACGTCCGCCGCCCTCGTGGCCGTGGTGCCGACCATGGGCGACGCGGGTCTCGCCGTGATCGACTACCGCTGCCCGAGCGGATGCCGCCACGACGACGTGCACGACGGGGTCGACGAGGCGCTCGGCATCCGGCACGCGCTCGGCTGACCGCCGGACGGGCTCACGTCGGGGCCGGACCGAACCCCTCGCCCTCCTCGTCGCGCGCCCGCTCCTGGGCGACGACCGCCGCCCGATCCGAGAGGCGGCGGAGCCCGGCGAGCGGCTGCGCCATCCGGTGGTTGCCGCGGAGCTTCGACTCCGCGCGGTCGAGGAACGCCCAGTACCCCGCCGTGAACGGGCAGGCGTCCGGACCGACCCGTGTGCGCGGGTCGAAACGGCACCCGCCGCAGTAGTCGGTCATCCGGTCCAGGTACGCGCCACCTGCGGCGTACGGCTTCGTGGCGACCCGCCCGCCGTCGGCGTACTGCGACATCCCCACGACGTTCGCCGGCATGACCCACGGCGTCCTGTCGACGAACGCCCCGGCGAACCAGTCGCTGAGCGCCGCCGGATCGACGCCGCGCTGCAGCCCCCAGTTGCCGAGCACCATGAGCCGCTGGATGTGGTGGGCCCAGCCGCGGTCGCGGACGTCGCCGAGCGTGGCGCGCAGGCACGCGGCGTCGACGCCGTCCGGGTCGAGCGTCGCGAAGGGACGGGGAACGGGCCGGTTCGCCTCGAGGAGGTTGCTCTCGCGGACGTAGTCGGGGCCGAGATGCCAGTAGAGGTGCCAGACCCAGTCCCGCCACCCGACGACCTGGCGCACGAACCCCTCCACGCTCGGCAGCGGCGCGCGACCGGCGTCGTACTCCGTCGCGACGCGCTGCGCGAGCCGGAGCGGATCGAGCAGCCCGAGGTTCAGCGGCACGCTCAGCAGCGAGTGCGCCATCACCCAGTCGTGTTCGAGGACGGCGTCTTCGAACGGGCCGAAGTCGCCGAGCCGCGACTCGATGAAGTCGTCGACGGCTCGCTCCGCCTCCGCCCCGGTGACGGCGAAGCGTCGCGGCCCGTCCGCGCCGATGAGCCGGAGGAGCCCGGCCGCCTCCCAGCGGTCCAGGTCCGCGCGCACCTCGCGGTCGATGTCGTCCTCGTCGGGCCACCGGGGTTCCGGAAGGCCGAGCGTGACCGCTCCCTTCGGCGGCGGATGGCGGTTCTCGCGGTCGAGGTTCAGCCGGCCGCCCGCGGGGTCGGGTCCACGCATCAGGAGCCCGGTCCGTTCGCGCACCCAGGCGTAGTAGTCCTCCATGCGGGTGCGCCGTGCCCCGCGACCGGAGATCCACTCGGCGAAGTCCGCCTCCGCCGTGGCGAATCCGCGGCTCGGGAGCATCGGGATGCCGCGTCGGCGGACGGCGGTTCGCGCGGCTCGCGACGGCGGCGCGATCACCTCGAGGTCGTCGCGCCCGTCCACCGCGTCGCCGAATCGCTCGACCTGCCGGAACTCGGCGCGCGTGCCCAGCTCGGCGGCGCGGTGCCGGATCGCCGAGAGGATGAGGTGCGCCTTCTGGCGGTGCATCGGCGCGCGGCCGAACGCCGCGCGCGACTCGACGAGCAGCACCGGCCCGCCGTCGTCGAAGGCGGCGCCGAGTTGCCCGGCGAAGAGCCACCGAACCGTCATCCGTGCATCCGATCGGCCGAACCCGTCGCCGACCGAGTCCGCCCCGGCGGGCGGCTCAGGCCTCCCGCGCGTGCCGCGGCGCGTGCTGCTCGGCGTCGACCGCGTCCTCGCGCTCGGCGGAGTCCCGGTCGGCCGACGCCTCCGAGGCGCTCTCGACGCGCTCGGGCTCACGGGGCGCGGGCGCGACGTCATCGGTCCGATCGTCGGCCGACCCGCCGTCGGCGGCGGCCGCCGGGGGCGGTGCCTGCTCCGGCTCCGGCTCCGCCGGCGTCCCGTCCGGGTCGACCTCCATGGCGCGCCGCTCCTGTTCCGCTTGCGTCTCGCGCAACTCCGCGGCCTCGTCGCGGTGCCCGCGGCTCGATTCCGCGAGCCGCTCGGCCTCGAGCTGCGCTCGGGCGGCGTCCGCCTCGGCGGCGCGCGCCGCGGCATCCGCCTGCATCGCCTTCGCCTCGCGCTCCCGCGCCTCCCGGTCGGTCTGCGCGGCCTGCTCGCGGATCTCGGCCGCATGCGCACGCTGCGCCTCGGCACGGGCCTCGCGCCGACGGCCGGCGGTCGCGATGAGCACGATCGCCGCGACCACGACCAGGAAGGCGATGATGCCCACGACGATCCAGATGGTGGTGCTGGTGTCCACGTTCGCACGTCCCTTCGTCAGTTCAGGTCACTCAATCGCAGGGCGCGGATCGGTGGACAGGGGTTGCACACGCGGCCCTGGTGTGGTTCGCGCGGCCGGTGGATGGAGAATTCGCCGATCGCTCAGGTTCGCCTATGCTGGCAACACCCTTCCCCCTGAACGGGGGAACCCGTTCAGACTGGGATCGGCGCCCCCCGACAGTGCCGGTCGGCTTGGAGTGCCCGTGGGACGTCATAGCGTCGCGGCTCCGGCGAAGAGGCCGAGCCGCAGATTCATCCTGTCCATCGTCGCCGGGGTGGCCGTCATCGGCATCGTCGCGTCCGGCGTGTACCTGTGGGTGGGAGGCCACCTCAACCCGATCTTCGCCTCAGCGGACGAGCCGGTGTGCGAGGAGATCGAGCAGCTCTCGATCGTCGCCGACACCTCGATCGCCTCGGCGATCGACGAGCTCGCCGCCGACTTCGATGCCGACCCCAAGCGGTGCGTCGAGACCGCGGTCCGCGCGCAGGACTCCGCCGACACCGCGGCCGAGCTCGCGTCGGGCACGCTGTCCGCGGACGCCTGGGTCCCCGACTCGACCAGCTGGCTCACGCGGACCGCGTCGACCGCGGCCTCGCTCGGCCTCGGCGAGCCCGAGGCGACCGTCGGCGACTCGATCGCGACCTCGCCCGTCGTCTTCGCCACGCCCGCGAGCAAGGCGCAGGAGCTGGCGGCCGAGCCGGTCAGCTGGGCGCGCGTGCTCAACGGCACGCTGCCCGCGCTCCTGCCCGACCCCGAGGCATCCGCTGCCAGCCTGGCGAGCCTCTACGCCCTGAAGGGGCAGTCCTCGCCCGACGACCCGCGCCAGTTCGCGGGGGCGCTGATCGCGCTCGGGAAGTCGATCCCAGCGACGGCGGATGCCGCCATGAGCACGGTCGCCTCGGCGAAGTCGCCGACCGTCGTGCTGACGAGCGAGGCGAGCGTCGCCGCGCACAACGCCGACTCCTCGGCCACGCCGCTCGTCGCGGCGTATCCCGAAGAGGGCACGATCGCGCTCGACTACCCGTTCGTGCGGATCGGCGACGCCGGATCCGCGAACCTCGAGGACTTCGAGTCCGCACTCGGCACGGCGACCGAGCACTTCCTGGAGGCCGGATTCCGGGCCCCCGACGGGTCGGGCGAGGTCGAGTCGCCGGGAGTCGCCGCGACGGCACCGCCGACGCAGACCGAATTGGACGCCGCGGCCCAGATCGAGATCCTGCGTTCGTGGGGCGTCCTGACGCTCCGCTCCCGCATGCTCGCCGTGATCGACGTGTCGGGCTCGATGGAGGAACCGGCAGAGAACGGCCTGCGCCGGATCGACATCTTCCAGCAGGCCGCGGTCGGCGCCATGTCGAAGTTCTCCGGCGAGGTCGAACTCGGCGTGTGGGTGTTCTCCACGGCGCGCAACGGCGACCTCGACTACGAGGACCTCTCGCCGATCGCTCCGCTCGCCGACGCCTCGCACACCCAGCAGATCCAGCAGATCATCGGATCGCTTCCCGCTCGCCTCGGCGGTGCGACGGGGCTCTACGACACGACGCTCGCCGCGTTCAAGCGGGTGCAGGAGTCGTACGACCCCGACAAGGTCAACTCGGTGCTCGTCATCACGGACGGCAAGAACGAGGACCAGAACGGCATCAGCCTCGATCAGCTGCTCGCCGAGCTCGAGAAGCTCGAGGACCCGACCAAGCCCGTCGCGGTCATCATGATCGGGTTCGGTCCCGACACCGACCTCGACGCGATGAAGAAGATCGCCAAGGCGACCAAGGGCGGCGCGTACTCCGCGACCAAGCCCGAGGACCTCGGGACCGTGCTGGTCGACGCCCTGTCGCAGCGCACGTGCCGTCCCGACTGCGGCTGAGCCTTCGGCCGCGACGCGCACCGACGACGAAGGGCGCCCTCCGCACGGAGGGCGCCCTTCGTCGTCTGCCGCGCCCGGATCAGTGCGCGGGAGCACCGCCCGACGGCATGTCGGCCGGTCGACGCACGAGCGTCGCCCCCAAGATCGCGAACAGCGAGACGATCGCGCCCACGAGGAATGCGTTGCGGACGCCGGCCGCCTGCGCGGCGATCGCCTCGGTGCCGACCGCCGTCGCGCCGGCCGCGGTCGCGGTCATCACGGTGATGAAGAGCGCGGTGCCCGCGGCGCCGGCGACCTGCTGGAGCGTTCCGACGATCGCCGATCCGTGCGAGTACAGGTGCGGCTCGACCGATCCCAGGGCGGTCGTGAACAGCGGCGTGAACATGAACGCGAGCGAGATCGAGAGCACGACGTGCGCGGCGAGGATCATCCACGGCGGCGTGGTCTGGGTGACGAGCGTCAGCGACCACAGCACCGCGCTCACGCCGATGCTCGCGGGGACGAGCAGCGGCGTGGGTCCCACCCGGTCGTAGAGCCGGCCGACGGTCGGTCCGAGCAGGCCCATGACCAGGCCGCCGGGCAGCACGAGCAGCCCGGTTGCGAGCGGCTCCAGGCCGAGCACGTCCTGCAGGTAGATCGGCAGCAGGATGATCGTCCCGAAGAGCGAGGCCATCATCACGGCCATCAGGCCGATCGAGACGGCGAAGTTGCGCGACCGGAACGTGCGCAGGTCGAGCAGGGCTCGGTCACGGCGCTGCAGGAGCAGCTGGCGGACGATGAACGACGCGATGCCGACCGCTCCGACCGCGAGCGCGATCCACATGGGCACGGCGTCTCCGGGCGCGCGGCCGCTCGCGACCTCGCCGACGAGGCTCAGGCCGTAGACGAGACCGCCGAAGCCGAATGCGGAGAGCACGACCGAGAAGACGTCGATGGGGAAGACGCGCGTCTCGCTGATGTTCTCGACGCGGCGGAGCCCGATGACGAGCATCGCGACCGCGATCGGCAGCACGAGCCAGAACATGTACCGCCAGCCGAGCGTGTTGAGGATCAGGCCCGAGATCGCCGGGCCGATCGCCGGAGCGACCGACATGACGATCGACACGCGCCCCATGAAGCGGCCGCGGTCGGCCGGAGCCACCACCGTCATGAGCGTCGTCATGAGCAGCGGCATCATGATCGCCGTGCCCGTGGCCTGGATGATCCGGCCGCCGAGCAGGACCTCGAAGCCGGGCGCGAGCGCGGCGAGCAGGGTGCCCGCGGAGAACAGCGTCATCGCCGCGCCGAAGATCGGACGGGTCGGGAACCGCTGCAGCAGGAAGCCGGTGATCGGGATCACGACGGCCATCGTCAGCATGAAGGCGGTGGTCAGCCACTGTGCGGCCGACAGCGTCACCCCGAGGTCGTCGACGAGCTCCGGGATCGCGACGCTCATGATGGTCTCGTTGAGGAACACCGTGAAGGTCGCGGCGAGCAGCAGCCAGATCACCCGGGTGTTGCGCGCGCCGTGCTCGGGGCGGGCGGCGACGATGTGCTGGTCGATGGCGCGGTCGGCGGCGTCGGCGGTGGCTCCATCGGGGCCGGGCACCGTGATCGAATCGGTGTGGGGTGCGGATCGTTCGCTCACGGTGCGTCCTGTCGTCTCGTCGTCTCGTCGTCGCTGCTCGGGTTCGGCGGGCGCAGCACGGCTGCCCCGACCAGGCGAACGAGGAATGCAACCCGAAGTCGCACGGCTGCTATTCCCGATCGCGACGATGCATGCCGGCGCATGCATCGAGATCGCCTCCCCCGACGGGCCGGCGCGTCGCGCGTGCCCGGCTAGCGGACGATACCGCGGACCGCCGACACGGCTTCGGCGAGGGCGCTCGCCGCGGCCGCGGCATCCGCCATTGTCACGTCGCCGCCGAAGGAGAACCGCACCGCGGTCAGGGCGACCTCGGGCGCGAAGCCCATCGCGGTCAGGACGTGCGACGGCTCGTCGCTGCCCGCCGCGCACGCCGAGCCGCTCGAGACGACGACACCGCGGCGTTCGAGTTCCAGCAGCACGGCCTCCCCGCTCGTCCCGGGGAAGACGTACGACACCGTGCCGGGCAGTCGATGCGACGGATGACCCGTGGGGACCGCATCCGGCACGGCGCCCGCGACGAGCTCCCGGAACCGGGTCGTCGCCGCGCCGACGCGCGCCGCGGCATCCGCCCGCTCGTCCTCGGCGAGACGGAGGGCCGTCGCGAACGCGACCGCTCCGGCGACGTTCTCGGTGCCCGAGCGGCGTCCGCGCTCCTGCCCGCCGCCGTGGAGGACGGGTTCGATCGGCAGCCGGCCCCGCACGATCAGCGCGCCCGTGCCCTTCGGGGCGCCGACCTTGTGCCCGGCGAGCGAGAGCGCGTCGACGCCGAGGTCGTCGATCGCGAGCGGCAGCCATCCGGCCGCCTGCACGGCGTCGGTGTGCATGAGCGCACCCGAGGCATGCGCGATCGCGGCGAGCTGTGCGATCGGGTTCACGGTGCCGACCTCGTTGTTCGCGAGCTGCACCGAGACGAGCGTCGTGTCGGGGCGGATGACCCGGGCGAGCGCTTCGGGCGTCACGGCTCCGGTCGCGTCGACCTCGACCTCGTCGAGGTCGAAGCCGTGCAGGCGGCGCAGGGCGTCGGCGGCGCCGAGCACGGCCTCGTGCTCGACGGGGGAGACCACGACGTGCCGGCCGCGGGGGCTCGCCAGCGCGAGCCCGATCACCGCGAGGTTGTCGGCCTCGGTTCCGCCCGAGGTGAAGACGACGTCGCCCGCGCGGCATCCGACGACCGAGGCGACCGCGTCGCGCGCCCACGCCAGCGCACGTGCGGCCTCCTCGCCGACGCCATGACGGCTGGACGGGTTGCCGAAGGCGCCCGTGAGGTACGGCCACATCGCCTCGAGCGCCTCGCGGCGGACGGGCGTCGTGGCGGCGTGGTCGGCGAAGATCACGCCGAGCCCGCCTCGATGACCACGTCGAGGCCGAGGTCGAGTGCCCGCGCCGAATGGGTCAGCGCGCCCACCGAGATGACGTCGACCCCGGTCGCGGCGATGCCCGCGACCGTGTCGAGGTTCACGCCGCCGGAGGCCTCGACGATCGCCCGGCCGCCGATCAGCGCGACGCCCTCGCGCAGCGCGTCGAGCTCGAAGTTGTCGAGCATGACCGTGTCGGCGCCGCCCGCGAGCACGGCCGGGATCTGCTCGACCCGGTCGACCTCGACCTCGAGGTGCGCGGTGTGCGGCATCCGCTCGCGCGCCGCACGGAGCGACTCGGCGAGGTCGGCGCCTCCCGCGGTCAGCACGGCGAGGTGGTTGTCCTTGGCCATGATCGCGTCCGACAGCGAACGCCGGTGGTTGCGGCCGCCGCCGTCGCGCACGGCCTGGCGTTCGAGGCTGCGCAGCCCCGGCGTCGTCTTGCGCGTGTCGACGATGCGAGCGCGGGTGCCGGCGACCGCCTGCACGTAGCGCGCGGTCAGCGTCGCGACGCCCGACATCCGCTGCACGAGGTTCAGCGCGACGCGCTCGGCGCGCAGGATGCCGCGGGCCGGCCCGGCCACGCGCGCGATCACGTCGCCCGCGGCGAAGCGTCCGCCGTCGGCGATGCGCAGCTCGACCTCGATGCGCGGGTCGACGAGCCGGAACGTCGCCTCGACGACGCGCGCGCCGCTGAAGACGCCGGGCTCGCGCGCGACGAGGTCGGCCGTCGCCGTCGCCGTCTCGGGGATCAGCGTCTCGCCGGTGAGGTCGCCCCACGGGGCGTCCTCGTCGAGGGCCATCGCGACGATCCGCTCGATCTCGCGGGTCTCGGTCATCAGGCGGCCTGCCTCTCCGGGTTCGGGCGGTGCGCGGCGCCGGCGGGCGCGTCGGTGCGGGTGTGGGCCCCGACGCTCTCGGCCCGGGCGAGAGCCGCTGCGACGGTGAGCCGGGCGAGGTCGAGGAGGTTGCGGTCCTCGACGCTGCGACGGTCGACGGGGTCGGGTGCGTGCCATCCGTCGAGGCGAGCGGATGCCTCGGCGAGCCCGCTGGCGTCGCGCTCGAGTCCGACGTGGTCCCACATCACCCGGCGGAGGTCGTCGCGATCGACGGGCCGCGTCGTAGCGGAGGAGTTTTCGGGCGACACGCCGGGGGCCGCGCGGCGGCCGTCGGCGTGTCGCAGGATTCGTCCTCCCGTGGAGGCCGCGATGCGCGGCCCGGCCGGGGGAGCAGCGGATGCCGCGGCGCCGGCGATCGACGCGGCGGCGCGCTCGGCGAACACCGCGCCCTCGAGCAGCGAGTTCGAGGCGAGCCGGTTGGCGCCGTGCACGCCGGTGCGCGCGGCCTCGCCGACGGCCCACAGCCCGGGCAGGCTCGAACGGCCGTCCAGGTCGGTGACGATTCCGCCCATCGCGTAGTGCGCGGCGGGGACGATCGGCACGGGGTCGCGGGACCAGTCGAATCCTGCGGCCCGGCAGGCGCGGTCGAGCGAGGGGAACCGACGGGCGAGGAACTCGGCACCCAGCGCGGTCGCGTCGAGGCGCACGGGTTCGCCGCCCTGCTCGGCCATGCGGCGCCACACGGCGCGGGCGACGACGTCGCGAGGAGCGAGCTCGCCCCGCGGATCGACATCGAGCAGGAACCGGCGGCCCGTCGCATCGCGGATCACCGCGCCCTCGCCGCGCACGGCCTCGGAGATGAGCGGCGTGCCGGGCACGGCCAGCGCGGTGGGGTGGAACTGCACGAACTCGAGGTCGGCGACCTCGGCGCCGGCACGCGCGGCGGCCGCCACGCCGTCGCCGGTCGCGACGTCGGGGTTGGTGGTGTGCGCGTACAGCACGCCGGCGCCACCGGTCGCGAGCACGACCGCGTCGGCCCGGAGTTCGCGCATGGTGCCGACGCCGGTCGCGGCATCCGTCCGGCCCGGCGTGCCCGAATCCGGGACCCCCGCGGCATCCGCCCCGTCTTCGACGAGCACCGTCGCGCCCACGACCCGGCCGCCCTCGACGGCGAGGTCGACGAGCGTCGCGTGCTCGATGACGCGGATGCCGCGCCGCCGGACGGTGCCCACGAGCGCCGCCTCGATCGCGGCGCCGGTCGCGTCGCCGCCCGCGTGCAGGATGCGCGCGCGGGAGTGGGCCGCTTCGAGCCCTCGGGCGATGCCGGACTCGTCGCGGTCGAACGCGACGCCGAACCGGATCAGGTCGCGGATGCGGGCCGGGCCCTGCGTCGTCAGCACGTCGACGGCGTCGGGGTCGCCGAGGCCGGCTCCCGCGGCGAGCGTGTCCGCCGCGTGACGCGCGGCCGCGTCACCCGCGAAGACCGCGGCGGCGATGCCGCCCTGCGCCCACGGCGTCGAGCCCTCGCCGACCGCGGCCTTCGTCACGACCGTGACGTCGCACCCCGCCTCTGCGGCGCGGATCGCCGTCCACAGCCCGGCGATGCCGGAGCCGACGACGAGCACGGCGGTCATGTCAGGCCCCGGTCGCCGCAGTCGCGGTCGACGCGGAGCGCGCCGCCGCGGCATCCGTCGCCGCCGCGATCGTCGAGCCCGCCGGCACCGGCACGGAGGCCGGCGGCTTCGCCGCGAGCATGCGCTCGAGCGCGAGTCGCGCGGGCTCGGCGACGTCGTCGGCGACGCTGATGCGGTTGACGACGCGCCCGGCGACGAGCTCCTCGAGCACCCATGCGAGGTAGCCCGGGTGGATGCGGTACATCGTCGAGCACGGGCAGACGACCGGGTCGAGGCAGAAGATCTCGTGCTCGGGGTGCTCGGCCGCGAGTCGCTGCACGAGGTTGATCTCGGTGCCGATCGCGAAGGTCGAGCCGGGGGGCGCCGCCTGGATGGCCTTGACGATGAAGTCGGTCGAGCCCGCGGCATCCGCCGCGTCGACGACCGGCATCGGGCACTCGGGGTGCACGATGACCTGGACGCCCGGGTGCTCGGCGCGCGCGCGCTCGATCTGGTCGACCGTGAAGCGCTTGTGCACCGAGCAGAAGCCGTGCCAGAGGATGACGCGTGCGTCGGCGAGCGACTCGGCGGCGTTGCCGCCGAGCGCCTTGCGCGGGTTCCACATCGGCATGGCCTCGAGCGGCACGCCCATGGCCTTCGCCGTGTTCCGGCCGAGGTGCTGGTCGGGGAAGAACAGCACCCGCTGCCCGCGCTCGAACGCCTGCTCGAGCACGGTCTTCGCGTTCGACGACGTGCAGACGATGCCGCCGTTGCGGCCGACGAAGCCCTTCAGCGCCGCCGACGAGTTCATGTAGGTGACGGGGATCACGGGCACCCGCCCGTCGGCGTCGGTCGCAGTGAGGTCGCCGTAGACCTCCTCGAGCTGCTCCCAGCACTCCGCGACGCCCGACTCGTCGGCCATGTCGGCCATCGAGCAGCCCGCCGCGAGGTTCGGCAGGATCACGGCCTGGTCGGGACGCGAGAGCATGTCGGCGGTCTCGGCCATGAAGTGCACGCCGCAGAACACGATCGCCTCGGCGTCGGGGCGCGTCATTGCCGCGTTCGCCAACTGGAACGAGTCGCCCGTGAAGTCGGCGTGCTGCACGACCTCGTCGCGCTGGTAGAAGTGGCCGAGGATGACGACCTTCTCGCCGAGCGTCGCCTTCGCGGCCCGGATGCGGTCGTGCAGCTCGGCGTCGGAGGCCTCGCGGTACTCGGCGGGAAGCGCGCCCTGGCGCGGCGACCCGGTCGGGATCACGTCGCCCATCGAGGAGCCCGGGCCGTAGCCGGCGGGGCCGGCGTCGAACTCCCACGGCCCCTCGGCGAGGTCGGGCGTGCAGGTCTCGCCGGCGGCCTTCCCGGTCGTGATGAGCCGGATGGTGCGATCGACGGATGCCGCGAGGCGGACCTCGCGCTCGGGCGTGGTTGCGGTGGTGCTCATTGCGGTTCCTTGCTGTGCGTTCCGGGCCTGGTCGTGGATGCGGTGGCGGATGCCGCGTGGGGCGGCGCCGTCGGCGCCGGTGAGGGCGACGCCACGGGCGAGTGGGCGGGGTCGAAGCGGTAGAGGGCCGGCGGGCGGTGTCGCGTGCCCGCGAGGCGCTCCCCGGTGTCGATGAGCGTTCCCGAGGCCTCGATCGTGCGGCGGAAGTTCGCGGGGTCGAGGCGCCGCCGCAGCACCGCCTCGTGGACGCGGCGGAGTTCGGCCATGGTGAAGCGCTCGCCGAGGAGCGCGTGCGCGATGCGCGAGTACACGAGCTTCGTGCGGAGGCGGCGGAGCGCGTAGTCGATGATCGCGGCGTGGTCGAATGCGAGGTCCGGGAGGGCGTCCTCGTCGAACCAGCGGACGTTCTCGTCGGAGACGGCGCGCTCGACCTCGTCGGAGTGCACGAGCGCCCAGTAGACGACGGAGACGACGCGCTCGCCGGGGGAGCGGTCGGGGTCGCCGAACGTGTAGAGCTGCTCGAGGTACTTCGGGGCGAGCTCGGTGGTCTCGTGCAGCGTGCGGGCCGCGGCGGCGTCGAGCGCTTCGCCGACGGGCAGCCAGCCGCCGGGCAGCGCCCAGCGGCCGAGCCCGGGCTCCCGGAGGCGCCGCACGAGCGGGATGCGCAGGCTCGTGGGGCGCTCGCGGTCGTCGGCGGCGCCGTCGGCCTGGTCGGGCGCGAGCGCGAAGATCACCGTCGAGACGGCGAGGCGCGCGTGCGCGTCGTGCTGCGACATCCGCTCGCCCCTTTCGTCGGCGCTTAGAGTCAGCATGACGCTAAGTCGTTGGACCACAGCTTACAGTCACCGTGACACGAACGCCAATCGCATGACGCGGCACCCTCGCGACGCGCTCGCGCGGCTGCGCGCGAACCCGGGCGCGCGCGTTGGTAGACTGCCCCCGACAACCGCATACCGGGCCATCGACGCATCGCGGGAGAGCCGGAGGTTCCTTCACGGAACGCCGCCGGCACCGAAGGAGCAAGCCTCCCCGCCAATCTCTCAGGTCGCATCACCGCGATGACGAGGCCGACTCTGAAAAGCGGATGCCGCCCCGGCGGCTTCCCGCCGAAGGTGAAAGCACAGCTCCCCCGGAGCGTCGCGAAGCTCTCAGGCCCATGACAGAGGGGGAGTTCTTCCGCGGCGACCGCCGCGTGATCCGCGCGATCCTGGAGAACTCGTGACCGACGCACCCGGAACCACCGACCCCGGCACCAACGAGCGCCGCAGCCCCCTCGACGAGGTGCACCGCGCCGCGGGCGCGTCGTTCACCGACTTCGCCGGCTGGCAGATGCCGGTCCGCTACTCCAGCGACCTCGCGGAGCACCACGCGGTCCGCGAGCACGCCGGCCTCTTCGACCTCTCGCACATGGGCGAGATCGTGGTCGTCGGACCCGAGGCGTCCGACGCGCTCGACTACGCGCTCGCGGGCAAGCTCTCGGCGATCGTCGAGGGCCAGGCCAAGTACTCGCTCCTCCTCGGCCGCGACGGCGGCGTCATCGACGACCTCGTGATCTACCGCACCGGGCCCGACCGCTACATGGTCGTGGCCAACGCCGCCAACCGCCACGTCGTCGCCGAGGAACTGCGTGCGCGCACGGCGCCCTTCGAGGCCGACGTCTTCGACGAGTCCGACGACATCGCGCTCGTCGCCCTGCAGGGGCCCGACGCACTCGAGGTGCTGCAGCAGACCCCGGGCTTCGGCATCGAGGGCCCGGGCAACGACGAGGAGGACTTCGTCGCCGCCCTCGCCGCGCTGAAGTACTACCGCGCGATCGCCGCGACCTGGGAGGGTGCGCCCGTGCTCGTCGCCCGCACCGGCTACACCGGCGAGGACGGCTTCGAGCTCTACGTCGCGCCCGAGCGCGCGAAGGCGCTGTGGGAGGCACTCCAGGAGACGGGCGGCCCGCGCGTCGTTCCGTGCGGGCTCGCCAGCCGCGACACGCTCCGCCTCGAGGCGGGCATGCCGCTCTACGGCCACGAGCTCTCCCGTGACATCCTGCCGGTCCAGGCCGGTCTCGGCCGGGTCGTCGCCTTGACCAAGGACGGCGACTTCGTCGGCCGCGCCGCGATCGAGCAGGGCCCCGCCGAGGGCGCGCCCGTCCTCGTCGGGCTCACCGCCGACGGCCGCCGCGCACCCCGGGCGGGCTACGAGGTCTACGACGGCGAGGGCGACGACGCCCGGAAGGTCGGCGAGATCACCTCCGGCGCGCTCTCGCCCACGCTCGGCCACCCGGTCGCGATGGCCTTCGTCGCCCCCGACCTCGCGGAGGTCGGCTCGTCCCTCTTCGTCGACGTCCGCGGCACGCGCGTCGCGGCATCCGTCACCGCCCTGCCGTTCTACAAGCGCGACGCCTGACCCACGATCCCTCCGACGGACGCACCGCCGGGCCCGCACCACACGACCACCACGAGGAGCACCCCATGACCGACCGAACCGACCTGAAGTACACCGCCGAGCACGAGTGGGTGAAGGTCGACGGCGACACCGTCACCGTCGGCATCACCGACTACGCCGCCGAGAAGCTCGGCGACGTCGTCTACGTCGACCTGCCCGACGCCGGCAGCACCGTCGTCGCCGGCACGGTCGTGGGCGAGATCGAGTCGACGAAGTCGGTCGGCGAGCTGTTCGCCCCGGTCGACGGCGAGGTCGTCGAGTCGAACCAGGCCGTCGTCGACTCTCCCGAGCTCGTCAACAGCGACCCGTACGGCGACGGATGGCTCCTGAAGCTCACCACCACGTCGCTGCCCGCCCTGCTCAGCCACGACGAGTACCGCGCCCTCACGGGCGAGTAGTCCCACCCCGAGGAAGACGATGACCACCAGCACCTCCACGGCCTTCGACGTCGACGCCTTCGGGCGGCGGCACATCAGCACCACCCCGCGCGACCACGAGTGGATGCTCGCCGCGCTCGGCTACGACTCGCTCGACGCGCTCATGGACGCCGCCGTGCCGAGCGCCATCCGCATGCACGAGGTGCTCGACTCCGTCATCCCGGCCGCGGCGACCGAGCGCGAGGCGCTCGCCGAGCTGCGCGCGCTGGCCGACGCGAACACGGTGCGCACGTCGATGATCGGGCTCGGCTACTCGGGCACGATCACGCCGGCCGTCATCCAGCGGAACGTGCTCGAGAACCCGAGCTGGTACACGGCCTACACGCCGTACCAGCCCGAGATCTCGCAGGGCCGCCTCGAGGCGCTCATCAACTTCCAGACGATGGTCACCGACCTCACCGGGCTCGACACGGCCAACGCCTCGATGCTCGACGAGGGCACCGCGGTCGTCGAGGGCATGCTCCTCGCGCGTCGCGCCTCGAAGTCGAAGTCGAACCGGTTCGTCGTCGACGCCGACGCGCTGCCGCAGACGCACGCGCTGCTCGCGTCGCGCGCCGAGGCCGTCGGCATCGAGCTGGTCGTCGCCGACCTCGACGCGACGACGGACGTCGCCGCACTCGGCGAGCACTTCGGCGTCTTCGTGCAGTACCCGGGTGCGTCGGGTCGCGTGTGGGACCCGTCGGCGGTCATCGCCGCATCGAAGGAGCAGGGAGCGCTCGCGGTGGTCGCCGCCGACCTGCTCGCCATGGCGCTCATCACGAGCCCGGGCGAACTGGGGGCGGATGTCGCGGTCGGCACGTCGCAGCGCTTCGGCGTGCCGATGGGCTTCGGCGGCCCGCACGCCGGGTACATGGCCGTGCGGAAGGGCCTCGAGCGGCAGCTCCCCGGCCGCCTCGTGGGCGTCTCGCAGGACGCCGCGGGCCACCCCGCCTACCGGCTCAGCCTCCAGGCCCGCGAGCAGCACATCCGCCGCGAGAAGGCGACGTCGAACATCTGCACCGCGCAGGTGCTGCTCGCCGTGATGGCGTCGATGTACGCCGTGTACCACGGGCCGCGAGGCATCCGCCACATCGCGGTGACCACCGCGGCGAAGGCGAAGGCGCTCGCCGACGCACTGACCGGCTTCGGGCTCACCCTCGCGCACGACGCCTACTTCGACACGATCCGCGTGCACGTGCCGGGGCTCGCCGCGAACGTCGTCGCGCGCGGACGTGAGCTCGGGTTGAACCTGTGGGAGGCCGACGAGGCGACCGTGCACGTCGCCGTCGACGAGACGACCACGGGCGCCGAGCTCTCGCTCGTCGTCGAGGCCTTCGGGTTCGACCCGCGGATCGAGGTGCCGGTCGCGCTTCGCGAGCTCCCCGCGAGCCTGCCCGAGGCGCAGCGTCGCACGTCGTCGTACCTCGAGCACCCCGTGTTCAACACGCACCAGTCCGAGACGCAGATGATGCGGTACCTCAAGACCCTCGCCGACCGCGACTACGCGCTCGACCGGGGCATGATCCCGCTCGGCTCCTGCACCATGAAGCTCAACGCGGCGACCGAGATGCAGGCCGTCACGTGGCCCGAGTTCGCGAACCTGCACCCCTTCGCGCCCGAGGCCGACGTCGTGGGCTCGCTCGGGCTCATCGAGCAGCTCGAGAGCTGGCTCGCCGAGGTCACCGGGTACGACACCGTGTCGCTGCAGCCCAACGCGGGAAGCCAGGGCGAGCTCGCCGGACTCCTCGCCATCCGCGGCTTCCACCTCGCCAACGGCGACGACGAGCGCGACGTCTGCCTCATCCCGTCGAGCGCGCACGGCACGAACGCCGCATCAGCCGTGCTCGCGGGCATGAAGGTCGTCGTCGTCGCGACCGACGAGCTCGGCAACGTCGACCTCGACGACCTGCGCGCGAAGATCGCCGCGAACGCCGAGCACGTCGCCGCGCTCATGATCACCTACCCGTCGACGCACGGCGTCTACGAGCACGAGGTGAAGGACATCACCCGGGCCGTGCACGACGCCGGCGGGCAGGTGTACATCGACGGCGCCAACCTGAACGCGCTGCTCGGCTTCGCCCGCTTCGGCGACGTCGGCGGCGACGTGTCGCACCTCAACCTCCACAAGACGTTCTGCATCCCGCACGGCGGCGGCGGCCCGGGCGTCGGCCCGGTCGCGGCCAAGGCGCACCTCGCGCCCTACCTGCCCGGTCACCCGATGGCCCAGCGCGCCGACCACTCGGGCGGCGTCGAGCATGGCGGCGGCCCCGTCTCGGCGGCGCCCTATGGCAGCCCGTCGATCCTGCCGATCTCGTGGGCGTACGTCCGCATGATGGGCGCCGAGGGCCTGAAGCAGGCGACCGCGACCGCCGTGCTCGCGGCGAACTACGTCGCCGCGCGCCTGCGCGACCACTTCCCGGTGCTCTACACCGGCGAGAACGGCCTCGTCGCCCACGAGTGCATCCTCGACCTGCGGCCGCTCACCGCCGAGACGGGTGTCACCGTCGACGACGTCGCCAAGCGCCTCATCGACTACGGCTTCCACGCGCCCACGATGTCGTTCCCGGTCGCGGGCACGCTCATGGTCGAGCCGACGGAGTCGGAGGACCTCGCGGAGCTCGACCGGTTCGTCGAGGCCATGATCGCGATCAAGGCCGAGGCCGACGCCGTCGGGCGCGGCGAATGGCCGGCCGAGGACAACCCGCTGCGCAACGCCCCGCACACCGCGGAGTCGGTCATCGCGGGGGAGTGGACGCACCCGTACACGCGCGAGCAGGCCGTCTACCCGGTGCACTCGCTCGTCCGCAACAAGTACTGGGCCCCCGTCCGCCGGATCGACCAGGCGTACGGCGACCGCAACCTCGTGTGCGCCTGCCCGCCGATCGAGGCGTTCGCGTAGCGGTCCGCTCGCCGCGAGGCGCCGTCCCGGCGCTCTGCAGCAGACGCGGTGACGCGTGCCGCGGACGGGCCGTCAGGCCGTCCGCGGCGCGGCGTGGCGTCCGCGTTCGGTGAACGTGATCGGGTGGCGCTCGACCGCCGCGGCCCGTCGTCGCGCCACGCGCTCCTCGGCCGCGCGGATCTCCGTCTCGTCCGCGGTGAAGCGGTGGTCGGTGCGACGGCCGGCGAGGCCGCCCGCGGTGAGGGCGTGCGCGAGGTCCATGCTTCCTTCTCCTGACGTGGGGCCGGGCGCATCCGGCCCGGCATCGAACATGGTCCGCGTCGCGGCGGACGGCGGCATCCGGGCCACCCCTCGACCGCCCCCGGGAGTACACTGAGGATCACTCGCACATAGGGGGTGCGCATGATCCCGATGGATGTCGTCGCCCTGCTCGCCACGCTCGGCTTCGTGGGGCTCATGGTCGGCTGCACGCTCGCCGGCGCGCGGGGACTCGGGCTCGAGCAGCGGGCCGGCCTGCTCGATCGCCGCAATCCGCAACTGGCCGACGCGCTCCGGCGCGCCGAGTCGTTCAGCGACCTCTCGCGCGGCGGGTTCTACGGCGGCGCCGAGCAGTTCTCAGCCGTCTGCACTCCCGGCCGCCGAAGCTGGATCGACGGCGCACTCGTGCGCTCGAACGACTCCGACCTGCGTGTTGAACCGCCCGAGGAGACGCTGCCGCCGATGCCGGCGACCGTGGTCGCGCTCGCCGGCTCCCGGCACCTGGTCGATGCGCCCAGGCCGCGGCATCCGTCGCCAGCGCCCGCTCGGCCGCCTGCGCCCGCCGGGTCGGACGCCCCCGTCGGTCACTCCGCGGGCGGTGCGAAGAGTCCGGGCCACCAGCCCGCCGCGAGCGGGTAGCCGACGAAGCTCACGATGTCGAGGAGCCAGTGCGCGATGACCAGGGGCATCGTGCGGCCCCAGCGCGTGTAGGCCCAGCCGAAGACGACGCCCATGACGGCGTTGCCTATGAACCCGCCGAACCCCTGGTACAGGTGGTAGCTGCCGCGGAGGAGGGCGCTCGACAGGATCGTCGCCCACGGGCCGACGCCGAGTTCGCGCAAGCGGGTGAAGAGGTAGCCGACCGCGATGAGCTCCTCGGTCAGCGCCGCCTTCAGGGCGGCGAGCACCAGGACCGGGATCGTCCACCAGTAGGTGTCGAGCGGCTGCGGCACGACCGCGACGGTGAAGCCGAGCGCGCGACCGGCCGCATAGAGCGCGAGGCCCGGCACGCCGATGACGGTCGCGAGCAGCAGCCCGGATGCCGCGTCCCTCCCCGGCCTCGTCAGGTCGAAGCCGATCCGTCGGAACGGGCTGCGGCCCGGTTGCCAGAGCAGGTAGAGCACGAGGGCCACGACCGCCAGGCCGAAGACGACGTCCAGGACCTGGTAGGTGAGGTCGAGCCACTCGCGCGTCGACCTCGATTGGTTGAGCGAGGCGCTCTGCTCGCCGAGCGGGCGGTCGGCCGTGAGCCTGGCGATGATCGCGACGATCGAGTAGACGGCGGACGCGCCGAGCGAGAGCGCGAGCACGATGGCCACCTCGATGCGGAGACGTCGTGCCGCAGGCATGCGGCAATCCTCGCACGGGCGCTCGTCGCGCAAGAATCGTGCGTCGACGGCTGCTCATCTGCGCACGACCCCGTCGCAAGATTGCGCCTCGGTAACGGTTCCGCCGTGAAGTTTGTTCGGCAGGAGCCCGCTTATAGTCTCGATTCACCTACCAGCGCCCCCTGCTCGACCACGAATCGAACAGTCGTGCGCTCATCTCACAGGAGGAACATTGAAGATCAAGAGAATCGGCGTTGCAGCCATTGCTCTTGCGGCGGCCGGCGCGCTCACGCTCGCCGGTTGCTCGTCCAGCAGCGAACCGGAAGCCCCGGCCGGCGACTCGACCGCGATCATCACCACCAACGGTTCTGAGCCCCAGAACCCGCTGATCCCGACCAACACCAACGAGACCGGTGGCGGCAAGATCCTCGACTCGATCTTCGCGGGTCTGGTCTACTACGACGGCGAGGGTGCTCCGCACAACGACATGGCGGAGTCGATCGAGACCGACGACGCGCAGACCTACACCATCACCATCAAGGATGGCCAGACGTTCACGAACGGCGAGGACGTCACCGCCGAGTCGTTCGTCAAGGCCTGGAACTACGGCGCCGCGCTCGACAACGCGCAGCTCTCGAGCTACTTCTTCGACTCGATCGAGGGCTTCAGCTACGACGAGAACGTCGACGAGCTCTCGGGCCTCGAGGTGGTCGACGACTCGACCTTCACCGTGACCCTGAAGCAGCCGGAGTCCGACTTCCCGCTGCGACTCGGCTACTCGGCGTTCTTCCCGCTGCCCGAGGCGGCGTGGGAGGACCTCGACGCCTTCGGTGAGAACCCGATCGGCAACGGCCCGTACATGCTCGATGGCGAGGGTGCGTGGAAGCACAACGAGCGCATCGACCTCGTCGTGAACGAGGACTACCAGGGCGACCGCCAGGCCGCCAACGGTGGTCTCTCGATCATCTTCTACGCGACGCAGGACGCGGCGTACGCCGACCTCCAGGGCGGCAACCTCGACGTGCTCGACGCCATCCCGGACAGCGCGCTCTCGACCTTCCAGGACGAGTTCGGCGACCGCTCGGTCACCCAGGGCGCTGCGATCTTCCAGTCCTTCGTGGTCCCGGACCGTCTCGCGCACTTCGGTGGCGAGGAGGGCAAGCTCCGCCGCGCCGCGATCTCGCACGCGATCAACCGCGAAGAGGTCACCGACGTGATCTTCTCGGGTACCCGTACCCCGGCCCACGACTTCACGTCGCCGGTCATCGACGGCTACTCGGAGGACATCCCCGGTAGCGACGTCCTCGAGTACGACCCGGAGCTCGCCAAGGAGCTGTGGGCCGAGGCCGACGCCATCAGCCCGTGGGAGGGTTCGTTCCAGATCGGCTACAACGCCGACGGCGGCCACCAGGGCTGGGTCGACGCAGTGACCAACCAGATCAAGAACGAGCTCGGCATCGACGCGTCGGGTGCTCCGTACCCGACGTTCGCGGAGTTCCGCACCGCCATCACCGACCGCACCATCGAGACCGGCTTCCGCACCGGTTGGCAGGCCGACTACCCGTCGCTCTCCAACTTCCTCGGACCGATCTACGTGACCGGCGCGGGTTCGAACGACGGTGACTACTCGAACCCCGAGTTCGACGCCCTCATCAACGAAGGCCTCAGCGAGACCGAGGTCGAGGCGGGCATCGAGAAGTTCCAGCAGGCGCAGGAGATCCTCTTCGAGGACCTCCCCGCGATCCCGCTCTGGTACTCCACCGTCAACGGCGCGTGGGGCGAGCAGGTCGAGAACGTCCAGTTCGGCTGGAACTCGGTGCCGCTCTACTACGAGGTCACCAAGAGCGAGTAATTCTCGATCAGGGGTTTCAGCGAGCTAGACTCTCTGACGCCCGTGGGGCGGCGGTCCATTCGGATCGCCGCCCCACTCCCACGTATCCGGGGTGTGCCGAGGCGCGTAACATCGTGTGTGCGCACTCCCATAACGGTGAGGTTTCTCCAAACAATGTCAACACACGCAGATCGCGGGGCCTGATCCATGGCCGGTTACATCGCGCGCCGACTGCTTCAGGCGATCCCTGTGCTGCTCGGCACCACCTTCCTGATCTACTTCATGGTGTTCGCCATGCCGGGCGACCCCGTCGTCGCCCTCTTCGGCGACAAGACCCCTCCGCCCCAGGTGCTCGAGGCCGTCCGAGAGCGGTACAACCTCGACAAGCCGTTCATCGTGCAGTACCTGCTCTTCCTCGGCGGAATCTTCCAGGGCGACTTCGGCGTCTCGTTCTCGGGCCAGCCCGTGTCCGAGATCCTCGCCGTGACGTTCCCGGTCACCCTGCAGCTCGCCGTCCTGGCCGTCCTCATCGAGATGGTGTTCGGCATCACGATCGGCCTCGTCTCCGGCCTCCGCAAGGGGGGCATCTTCGATGCGAGCTTCCTCGTCGTCAGCCTGATCCTCATCTCGCTGCCCGTCTTCGTCGTCGCCTTCGTGGCGCAGTTCGTGTTCGGCATCCAGCTCGGGTGGTTCCGGACGACGGTCGGCCCGGGCGCGCCGATCCAAGACCTGGTCCTGCCGGCCATCGTGCTGGCGACGATCAGCTTCGCCCAGATCGTTCGACTGACAAGGGCGTCGGTCATCGACACGGGAGGACAGGACTTCGTTCGCACCGCCGCGAGCAAGGGCCTCTCCCGCCGACGAATCGTCCCCGTGCACATCCTCCGCAACTCGCTGATCCCCGTCGTGACCTACCTCGCCGTCGACTTCGGCGTGCTCATGGTCGGTGCGACCGTCACCGAGGGCATCTTCAACGTCCCCGGCGTGGGACGAACCCTGTACCAGGCCATCATCCGCGGCGAGGGACCGACCGTCGTCTCGTTCGTGACCGTCATGGTGCTGATCTACCTCGTCATCAACCTCCTGGTGGATCTGCTGTACGCCGTTCTCGACCCGAGGATCCGCTATGCCAAGTAACACCCGCCCCACTCAGGCGCACTTCGTGGCGCCGATCGACGAGACTCCGCTCGTCGCGATCGACTCCGTCAAGGCCGACGGCAAGCCGACGAACCTCTGGACCGACGCCTGGCGCGACGTGCGCAAGCGTCCGATGTTCTGGATCTCCTCGGCGCTGATCGTCCTGATCGTCGTCGTGGCGCTCTTCCCGGCGCTCTTCACGAGCGTCGACCCGCGGTACTGCCAGCTCTCGCTGAGCAACCAGGGCCCCGGTGACGGCAGCGTCCTCGGCTACAACCGCCAGGGCTGCGACATCTACTCGCGGATCATCTACGGCACGTCCACCTCGCTGTCGGTGGGCCTCATCGTGACGTTCCTCGTCGCATCGCTCGGCATCTTCTTCGGTGCGCTCGCGGGCTTCTACGGCGGTTGGGTCGACGCGGTCCTGTCGCGACTCGGCGACATCTTCTTCTCGATCCCCTACATCCTCGCCGCGGTCGTCATCATGTCGGTGCTCTCGCAGTACGCGAGCGTGTGGACGATCTCCCTCGCCATCGGCATCTTCGCGTGGCCGGCGACGGCGCGTGTGCTGAGGGCCGAGATCCTCAGGGTGAAGAACGCCGACTTCGTCATGGCGGCCACGGCCGTCGGCGTCACGCGGCTCCGGATCCTGATCCGCCACGTCCTCCCGAACTCGATCGCCCCGGTGATCGTGATCACGACCATCTCGCTCGCGTCCGCCATCGTCGCCGAGGCGACGCTGTCGTTCCTCGGCGTCGGACTGCCCTCGAGCACGATGTCGTGGGGCAACGACATCAGCCAGGCCCAGGTCGACCTGCGGACGAACCCGCAGACGCTGATCCTGCCCTCCATCGCGCTCTCGGTGACCGTCCTGAGCTTCATCATGCTCGGCGAGGTCGTCCGCGACGCGCTCGACCCGAAGGCGAGGGCGCAGCGATGACCTCCACTGTGAACGGAAGCGACGTGAAGCACACCACGCCCGAGGGCGAGGAGCGGCCGCTCCTCGAGATCAAGGACCTCAAGGTCCAGTTCACGACCCAGGAGGGCAAGGTCACGGCCGTCGACGGCGTCGACATCACGCTCTACCGCGGCCAGAGCCTCGCGATCGTGGGCGAGTCCGGATCGGGCAAGTCCACGACCGCGCACGCGATCATCAACCTGCTGCCCGGCTCCGGGCAGATCGCAGGCGGCCAGATCATCCTCGACGGCCAGGACATCTCCAAGGCGTCGAAGAAGGAGATGGAGGCCATCCGCGGTCGCAAGATCGGCTTCGTGCCGCAGGACCCGATGTCGAACCTGAACCCGGTCTGGTCGATCGGGTTCCAGGTCGAGGAGGCCATCAGGGCCAACGGCATCGCGACCGGCCGCAAGGAGGTCCGGGCCCGTGCGATCGAGGTGCTCAAGCAGGCCGGCCTGCAGGATGCGGACCGCCGTCTCAAGCAGTTCCCGCACCAGTTCTCCGGCGGCATGCGCCAGCGTGTGCTCATCGGCATGGGCCTCTCGGCCGATCCGCAGCTGCTGATCGCCGACGAGCCGACCTCGGCGCTCGACGTCACGGTCCAGCGCGTCATCCTCGACCACCTCGAGTCCCTGACGCGCGAGCTCGGCACGACCCTGCTGTTCATCACGCACGACCTCGGCCTCGCCGCCGAGCGCGCCGAGCAGCTCGTGGTCATGTACAAGGGCAGGGTCGTCGAGTCGGGACCCTCGCTCGAGATCCTGCAGAACCCGCAGCACCCGTACACCCAGCGCCTCGTGGCCGCGGCGCCGAGCCTGGCGTCGCGTCGAATCACGTCCACGATCCACGGTCAGGAGGGCGCGGCGCACGAGACGGGCTCCGAGGTCGGGACGACGACCGACACGATCGACCTGATCGCGACGGCCGAGGCCCGCGCCGAGGCGCACGAGGCCGCGGCCGCGCAGCCCCCCGCCATCGTGGTCGAGGACCTCACGAAGGTCTTCAAGATCCGCGGCTCGGGCGACTTCACCGCGGTGGACAAGGTCTCCTTCGAGATCCCGAAGGGCACCACGACCGCGCTCGTGGGCGAGTCCGGTTCGGGCAAGTCCACGGTCGCGAAGATGCTGCTCAAGCTCGAGGACGTCACCAGCGGCAAGATCATCGTGGGCGGCAAGGACCTGGCGAGCCTGACGGGCAAGGAGCTGTTCGACCTGCGCAGTCGGATGCAGCCCGTGTTCCAGGACCCGTACGGATCGCTGAACCCGCTCCGGAACATCGGCAACACCATCTCGGAGCCGCTGGTCACGCACGGCGTGGGCGACCGCGCGTCGCGTCGCGCTCGCGTGTTCGAGCTGCTCGACCAGGTGTCGCTGCCCCGGACCCTCGTCGGCCGCTACCCGAACGAGCTCTCCGGCGGCCAGCGTCAGCGCATCGCGATCGCGCGTGCGCTCGCGCTGAAGCCGGAGATCGTCGTCCTCGACGAGGCCGTGTCGGCGCTCGACGTGCTCGTGCAGGCCCAGATCCTGCGCCTGCTCGCCGACCTGCAGGCCGAACTCGACCTCACCTACCTCTTCATCACGCACGACCTCGCCGTCGTGCGCGTCATCGCCGACAACGTGTGCGTGATGCAGAAGGGACGGATCGTCGAGGCCGCGGCCACCGACGACGTGTTCGAGAACCCCACGGAGCAGTACACGAAGGATCTCCTGGCGGCGATCCCGGGTGCGAACCTCCAGCTCGGCGCGTAGTCGATCGCAGATCGCACGGACGCCCGGCCTCCCGCACGGAGGCCGGGCGTCCGCCGTTTCCGCCGGACGCGGTAGGCTGGTCGGGCGCGAACCGTGACCATCGGCTGCTCGCGCTCCCACCGACTCCACACCAGCGCCCCGGCGCTGCCGATCCGCGCCCCGGAGCCGCTCTGCGTCCGGAGGCCACGCGAGGACCACACCATGGCCAAGGCCACCCGCAACGACCTGCGCAACGTCGCGATCGTCGCCCACGTCGACCACGGCAAGACGACGCTCGTCGACGCGATGCTCAACCAGACGCACTCCTTCGCCGAGCACGCCCACATCGAAGAGCGTGCGATGGACTCGAACGAGCTCGAGCGCGAGAAGGGCATCACGATCCTCGCCAAGAACACGGCGATCTCGTACAACGGCACCCACGCGGGCGGCGCGCCCGTGACCATCAACGTCATCGACACGCCGGGCCACGCCGACTTCGGCGGCGAGGTCGAGCGCGGCCTGTCGATGGTCGATGGCGTGGTCCTCCTGGTCGACGCCAGCGAGGGGCCGCTGCCGCAGACGCGATTCGTGCTCCGCAAGGCGCTCGAGGCCCGCATGCCGGTCATCCTCCTCGTGAACAAGACCGACCGGCCCGATGCCCGCATCGACGAGGTCGTCGCCGAGAGCCAGGACCTGCTCCTCGGCCTCGCCTCCGACCTCGCCGACGACGTGCCCGACCTCGATCTCGACGCGATCCTCGACGTGCCGGTCGTGTACGCCTCCGGCAGGAACGGCGCGGCGAGCCACACGAAGCCCGCGAACGGCGAGCTGCCCGACAACGGCGACCTCGAGCCGCTGTTCGAGGCGATCCTCGAGCACATCCCCGCCCCGACGTACGACGACGAGCACCCGCTGCAGGCGCACGTCACCAACCTCGACGCGTCGCCGTTCCTCGGCCGTCTCGCCCTGCTGCGCGTGTTCCAGGGGACCATCCGCAAGGGCCAGACCGTGGCGTGGGTGAAGCACGACGGCTCGGTCCAGAACGTCCGCGTCACCGAGCTGTTCCTCACGAAGGCGCTCGACCGCTACCCGGCCGAGAGCGCCGGCCCGGGCGACATCGCGGTCGTGGCGGGGTTCGAGGACATCATGATCGGCGACACGCTCGCCGATCCGGAGGACGTCCGCCCGCTCCCGGTCATCGCCGTCGACGAGCCCGCGATCTCGATGACCATCGGCACGAACACCTCGCCGCTCGTCGGCAAGGTCAAGGGTCACAAGCTCACCGCACGCATGGTGAAGGACCGCCTGGACCGCGAGCTCGTCGGCAACGTCTCGCTGCGGGTCGTCGACATCGGTCGCCCGGACGCGTGGGAGGTGCAGGGTCGAGGCGAGCTCGCCCTCGCGATCCTCGTCGAGCAGATGCGCCGCGAGGGCTACGAGCTCACGGTGGGCAAGCCCCAGGTGGTCACCAAGCATGTCGACGGCAAGCTGCACGAGCCGTTCGAGCACCTGACGATCGATGCGCCCGAGGAGTACCTCGGCGCCATCACGCAGCTGCTCGCCTCGCGCAAGGGCCGGATGGACAACATGTCCAACCACGGCACCGGCTGGGTCCGAATGGAGTTCATCGTTCCGAGCCGCGGGCTGATCGGCTTCCGGACGGAGTTCATGACCACGACGCGCGGCACCGGCATCGCGAACGCGATCTCGCACGGCTACGACGAGTGGGCGGGCCAGATCGTCACGCGCAACAACGGGTCGATCGTCGCCGACCGTGCGGGTGTCGTGACGCCCTTCGCGATCATCGCCCTCCAGGAGCGCATGACGTTCTTCGTGAACCCCACCGAAGAGGTCTACGAGGGCATGGTCATCGGCGAGAACTCGCGCAACGATGACATGGACGTCAACATCACGAAGGAGAAGAAGCTGACGAACATGCGCTCGTCGACGGCCGACACCTTCGAGTCGATGACGCCTTCGCGCCAGCTCTCGCTTGAGGAGTGCCTCGAGTTCGCGCGGGAGGACGAGTGCGTCGAGGTCACGCCGACCGCGGTGCGCATCCGCAAGGTCGAGCTCGACGCCACGGCCCGCGCGCGGGCCGCCTCGCGCCTGAAGAAGCAGGGCTAGCCTCCCGACGCAGAAGGGGGATGCCGCGGGTGGCCGCGGCATCCCCCTTCGCCGTTTCCCGGCCGCGTTCGCGCGGGCAACGGGGGAGTGGAGGAACCTCACAGAAAGCACCTCGTATGGTTGTCGGGTTCTTCGAAACCGAGTCAGTCGTTACGCAACCGTTACCGAGAATCACCTTCCCCCGCCTATGAACCTCCCCCAGCACGGTCGCCGTGCGGCCGGACGCCCCCGCTACCGCCGCACCGCCCCCGCCCGCCCCGCAGCCCCCACGAGCCCCGAGGCCTCGCAGCCGACGACCGCCCAGCCGGCGACCGTCCGACCGGCGCGCCGTCGAGCCGCCGCCGCGCTGCGCCCGGTCATGACGATCGGCGCCATGACGTTCGCCGGAGGCATGCTGCTCTCGACGAGCGTCCCCGCGCTCGCGGTCACTGCCACCGACACGGTGGCCCGCGCCTCGGTCTACGCTCCCGCCGAGGACTCGATCTCGCTCCGCTCCCAGACGCTCGATGTCGGGTCCGAGGTCGCGCTCGAGCCGATCGAGGTCGGCGACTGGGACGTCGAGGCGGCCCCGCCGCCCATCGAGTCGAGCGTCGCCGGCCTCGGTGACGTCTCCCTCCTGCAGGCCGACCGGGTCGTGTGGCCGGTCGACCCCTCTCGGACCGCGTCGGGCTTCGGCCCGCGCATCGCGCCGTGCGCCGGGTGCTCCACCTTCCACGACGGCATCGACTTCAACCCCGGCGTCGGCGCGACGATCGGGTCGATCGCCGATGGCGTCGTGATCACGGCGACCGAGGCGGGCGGCGGGCTCGGCGTGTACGTCGAGGTGCAGCACAACATCGGCGGCGCCGTCATCACCTCGCTCTACGCGCACATGCAGTACGGCTCGCTCGCGGTCGCGCCCGGCCAGCGGGTCACGGCCGGCCAGGCGCTCGGTGCGGTCGGCACGACGGGCCAGTCCACCGGACCGCACCTCCACCTGGAGATGTACGGCGCCGACGGCGTCCGCTTCGACGGCATGTCCTGGCTCAGCTCGCACGTCACCGGCTGAGCCCTCGTCCGGAGGACGAGGGCCGTTCCGGGCGGCGCCGCGAGCGCCGCGCCATCCGTCGTCGTCTCAGCGACCCGAGAACTCCGGTTCCCGCTTCTCGATGAAGGCGGCGACGCCCTCGCGCATGTCGTCGGTCCGGAACGCGTCCGCGAAGCCCGCGACCTCGAACTCGGTGGCTGCGGCGGTGGGCGTCCCGGCCGCATCGACGAGCACGCGCTTGGCGAGGGCGACCGCCGTCCAGGCGTTCGCGGCGACCTCGTCGATCGTCGCCCTGGCCCCGGCGAGGAGCGCGTCGCGGTCGCCGAAGCGCCGCGCGACGAGGCCGGCCGACTCCGCGGTCGCCGCGTCGATGCGGCGGCCGGTGAAGATCAGCTCCTTCGCCAGTGAGAGCCCGACGGCGCGCGGCAGCCGAACGGTGCCGCCGAACCCGGGGATGAGCCCGAGTCGGACCTCCGGCTGCCCGAACCACGACGACTCGGTCGCGTAGATGAGGTCGCACGCGAGCGCGAGCTCGAGCCCGCCACCGAGCGCGAACCCGTCGACGCAGGCGATGACGGGAGCCGGGAACGCCTCGATCGCGGCGGCGACTCGATGGCCGAGGCGGGCGGCCTCGGCACCCTCGTCGGGCGTGAGCGTCGAGAGCGAGCGGATGTCCGCGCCGGCGACGAACGCGCGGCCGCCCTCGCCGACGACGATGACGCCGCGAACGGCGTCCGCCTCGGACCGGAGCGCGTCGAATGCGTCGGCGATCGCGCCGAGCACGTCGGGGGAGAGGGCGTTGAGCGCCTTCGGCCGGTCGATCACGACGGTGGCGACGACGCCGTCGCGCTCGATGCGGACGGGCGGGCGGTGCTCGTCGGTCCCGGGCTGTTCGGTCATCCTCGATCGTCCTTCCCGCGGCGGTTCCGCCGCACCGCCGACCACGCTACGGCATGGCGCCGGTCCGGCGCGCCGCCCTCGACGCAGCGGCTCGGGCGCGGCGGATAGACTCGCGCGCATGCCCATCTTCTCCAGGCGCGCACGCGCCGCGGCCATCGTGGCGAGCCCCGCCGCGGCGGCCCTGTTCTCCGGCTGCGCGGGCGGCGTGCAGGACGCCGTCGAGCGCGGGGTCGAGGATGCCGTCGAGGACGCGACCGGCGATCGGGTCGACCTGAGCGGTGAGATCCCCGAGGACTTCCCGGCCTCCGTGCCGATCATCGACGGCAGCATCGAACTCGCGGGCGCGGCCGCGAGCGCCGACGGATGGGTCGTGGTCCTCACGTCGGAGGCGGCCGATCCCCTGGGCGATGCCCGGGCGGAGGTCGAAGCGGCCGGGTTCCGAGAGGACCCGACGCTCGCGCAGGCGACCGCTGCCGGATCGGCCTACACCGACGGCGAGTTCCTGGTGATCCTCGCGGGCGAGGGCGGCACGGTGACCTACACCGTGACGCCGGCGCCGTGAGCGCGGCGGCCGGGCGCCGATCGCTCGGCTCCCGCATCGGCACGCTGGCGATCGCATTCGCGGTCGGCGTGGTCTACGGCACGGTCGCGACGATCGGGCACCGGCATGCGTGGGAGATCGGAGGCGTCTCGATCCCCTGGGGGCTCGTCGCTGGGCTCGTCGGCGTCGCCGCCCTCCTCGTCGGCACCCGGCTCGTCGCGGGCGGGCGGGCCGCCGCGACGGCCGCGGCCGCGGGCGTGGTCGGGATCGTGGCGGTGCTGTCGCTCCCCGGGCCCGGCGGATCGGTGCTTGTCGCCGACGGCGTCGTCGGCGCGATCTGGGCCATCGGGCCCGCGATCATTTCCGTATTGGTCGTCGCGTGGCCCTCGCTGCCGTCGCGCGAGGCGCGTCGCGCATAGACTGGCAGTCCAGCATCACCGAAGGGACAGCGACCCACCGTGACCTATGTCATCGCCCTGCCGTGCGTCGATGTGAAGGACCGTGCCTGCATCGACGAGTGTCCCGTCGACTGCATCTACGAGGGTGAGCGCTCGCTCTACATCCACCCCGACGAGTGCGTCGACTGCGGCGCCTGCGAGCCCGTGTGCCCGGTCGAGGCCATCTACTACGAGGACGACCTGCCCGACGAGTGGGCCGACTACTACAAGGCGAACGTCGAGTTCTTCGACGAGGTCGGCTCGCCGGGCGGCGCGGCGAAGGTCGGGGTCATCCCGAAGGACCACCCGCTGGTAGCGGCGCTGCCCCCGCAGGGTCACTGACCATGGCGCTCGGGGCCCTGCCCGAGTACCCGTGGGACGGGATGGTCCCGTATCGCGATCGAGCGGCATCCCACCGCGACGGCATCGTCGACCTGTCGATCGGCTCGCCGATCGACCCGACGCCGCAGCTCGTGCGCGATGCGCTCGCGGCGGCGACCGACGCGCACTCCTATCCGACGACCGTCGGCACGACCGCGCTACGACGCGCGATCGTCGACTGGTTCGCTCGTCGTCGAGGGGTCGAGGGCCTCGACACGGACGCCGTGCTGCCGACGATCGGCTCGAAGGAGCTCGTCGCGCTCCTGCCCTTCTTCCTGGGCGTGGGCGCAGGCGATGCGGTCGTCCATCCCCGCGCGGCCTACCCGACCTACGAGATGGGCGCGATCTTCGCGGGCGCGGAGTCCGTGGCATCCGACGACCCGGCCGAGTGGCCCGCGAACACGCGGCTGGTCTGGCTGAACTCGCCCGGCAATCCCGACGGTCGGGTGCTCGGCGTGCCCGAGCTGCGCCGCGCCGTCGCCCGTGCTCGTGAGCTCGGCGCCATCATCGTCGGCGACGAGTGCTACGCCGAACTCGGATGGGAGGAGCCCTGGCGCGACGGCGCCGTCCCGAGCGTGCTCGACCCGGCGGCGACGGGCGGTGATCCGAGCGGCGTGCTCGCGATCTACTCGCTCTCGAAGCAGTCCAACATGGCCGGGTACCGAGCGGCCTTCGTCGGCGGCGACCCGGCCGTGATCGCCCGGCTCACCACGGCCCGCAAGCACGCCGGGCTCATGGTGCCGGCGCCGCTCCAGGAGGCGATGGCCGTCGCGCTCGCGGACGACGCGCACGTGCAGGAGCAGAAGGCGCGCTATCGGGCCAGGCGCGACCTGCTGCGGCCCGCCCTCGAGGACGCCGGCTTCCGGATCGACCACAGCGAGGCGGGGCTGTACCTCTGGGCGACCGAGGGTCGCGACGCGTGGGAGTCGATCGGACGTCTCGCCGACCTCGGCATCCTGGGCGGCCCCGGGCACTTCTACGGGCCGCACTTCCCTGAGCACGTTCGGCTCTCGCTCACGGCGACGGACGAGCGGATCGGGCAGGCCGCCGCGCGGCTCCGGGCAACTGCGGTGCGCTGACGTCGCGGATCGTCACCGAATCGCAGCCGAGACTGTGCATCCACTCCAACCGATCGCACGATCCATTGGCGGATGCGACAGTGTGCGCCCGACCCGTCTAGGCTGTAGTCGGGCCGCGCGCGCCGACCGGTGCCGGACCGGAGAGCAGGGAACCGCGAGACAGTGACGATCACAGGAGACGCCGTGAGCAACGTCGTGAACGAATCCGTCGGAGTCGACTCCGACACTGCGACGCTGAACTTCCCCGGCGGAACGGCCGAATTCCCGATCCACCGCGCCTCGCAGGGCAACGCCAGCATCGACGTCTCGACGCTCACCCGGCAGACCGGACTCACCGCACTCGACTACGGATTCGTCAACACGTCTTCGACGCGGTCGGCCATCACCTACATCGACGGCGAGCAGGGCATCCTCCGCTACCGCGGCTATCCGATCGAGGAGCTCGCCGAGCACTCGACCTACCTCGAGGTCGCCTGGCTGCTCATGTACGGCGAGCTGCCGACCGCCGACCAGCTCGCCGAGTTCGACGAGAAGATCCGTCGCCACACGCTCCTCCACGAGGACCTCAAGCGGTTCTTCTCCGCGCTCCCGCACACCGCGCACCCGATGGCCGTGCTCTCCAGCGCCGTGGCCGCCCTCTCGACCTACTACGAGGACTCGTCCGACCCGCACGACCCCGAGCACGTCGAGCTCACGACCATCCGCCTGCTCGCGAAGCTGCCGGTGATCGCCGCCTACGCGCACAAGAAGAGCATCGGGCAGGCCTTCCTCTACCCCGACAACTCGCTGAACTTCGTGGAGAACTTCCTCCGGCTGAACTTCGGCAACATGGCCGAGCCGTACCAGATCGAGCCGACGCTCGCCAAGGCGCTCGACCGGCTGCTGATCCTCCACGAGGACCATGAGCAGAACGCGTCGACCTCGACCGTCCGGCTCGTCGGTTCGACGGGCGCCAACCTGTACGCGTCGATCTCCGCCGGGATCCAGGCGCTCTCGGGCCCCCTGCACGGCGGCGCGAACGAGGCGGTCCTCCAGATGCTCGCGCAGATCCGCGATTCCGGTGAGGGCGTCGGCAAGTTCGTCGAGCGCGTGAAGCGGAAGGAGGACGGCGTCAAGCTCATGGGCTTCGGCCACCGGGTCTACAAGAACTACGACCCGCGCGCGAAGATCGTGAAGACGAGCGCCGACGCCGTGCTCGAGGGACTCGGCGTCAACGACCCGCTGCTCGACATCGCGAAGGAGCTCGAGCAGTTCGCGCTCGAGGACGACTACTTCAAGCAGCGGCGCCTCTACCCGAACGTCGACTTCTACACCGGCGTCATCTACAAGGCCATGGGCTTCCCGACGCGGATGTTCACCGTGCTGTTCGCCATCGGCCGCCTGCCCGGCTGGATCGCCCACTGGCGCGAGATGAACCTCGACGGCGGCACGAAGATCGGTCGACCGCAGCAGCTCTACACGGGGTCCGGCGAGCGGCACTACCCGCTGGGCTGAGCCCGGAGCACCGATCCGCAGCCGATGCGAACGGCCTGTCCTCGGACAGGCCGTTCGTCGTCTCGGGATGACCCGTGCGTGTCAGAGCGCGGCGATCTCGTCCGCGGCGGCGTCGTCGACGGGTGCCGATCGGTGGTCGACCAGCCCCGGCCGCGGATCGAGGTGCACGCCCGCGAGCATGCATCGCACGGACCCGCCGGCGAGCTCGATCGTCGGAACGTCGAGGGGCAGCAGGCGCGCAGAGCGCTCGATGCGTGCGCGCTGGTCGACGGTCAGCGCGTCGAAGGCCGTGCGCGAGAGCGCGAGCACGCGTCCCTGCGCGGTCCAGAGCTCGAGCGCGTTGCCGGCGAACGCGTCGACCTGCGCGTTGTCGAGGGCGATGACGTCGCGACGGCCGCGTGCGCCGAGCCGCCCGAGCACCTCGTCGCGCCGTGCAGGGGAGACGAACATGTCGGCCGCGACGAGTGCGAACTCGGTCGCGATGCTCAGGATCACGTTGGTGTGGTACACGGCGATGCCGCGACCGTCGACGGCGTCGAAGACCATCGGCTCGTAGCCGAAGTTCGTGCAGAATCGCTCGAGCGCGATGGGGTCGGCCCGATTCGAGCGGGCGGCGTACGCGATGCGCGACTCGTGGTCGAGCACCATCGCCCCCGTGCCCTCGAGGAAGACCTCGTCGTACTCCAGGCCCGAGTAGTCGATGACGTCCTGCACCCGGTAGGTGGTCTTCAGCAGTTCGACGATGTCGCCGCGACGCTCGGTCCTGCGGTTCGGCGTGAACATCGGGAACAGCGCGATGTGCCCGCCGGAGTGCGTCGAGATCCAGTTGTTCGGGAAGACGCTGTCGGGCCGGTGCGTGGTCTCGTCCTCGAAGAGGTGCACGGTCACGCCCGCGGACTCGAGCGCGGCGGCCGCGCGCGTGACCTCGTCGTAGGCCGATGCCGCGAGACGGTCGGGGTCGAGTCCGTCGGCGTTCGGCTGGAAGCCGTTGTCGGCGACGGTGTGCGGGTTGGGCGAGAAGTGGTGCGGCCGGACCATGACGACCGCGGCCGGGGACTGGACCGACATCGGCTCAGCCCACCGGCGAGAAGGCGCCGACGAGGCCGAAGAGGTCCTTCGGGTCGTCGGGGTCCGCGACGAGGTCGATCCGCTGTTCGAACCTCGTTCCGGCCACCTGGTCGCGCGCGTAGCGCAGGGCCGAGAAGTCCTCGATGGCGAAGCCGACCGAGTCGAAGACCGTGATGGCCTCCGCGGCCGCACGGCCGGTCTTCCGGCCCGCGAGGACCTCCCACAACTCCGTGACGGGGAAGTCGGCGGGCTTGGCCTGGATCTCGCCCTCGATGCGCGTCTGCGGCGTGTACTCGACGAAGACGTCGGCGCGATCGAGGATCGCGGGGTCGAGCTCGGTCTTGCCGGGGCAGTCCCCGCCGATCGCGTTCAGGTGCATGCCCGGACGGACCCACTCGTCGGCGACGACCGTCGCGCGCGCCTTGTCGGCCGTGCACGTGGTCACGATGTCGGCGCCCTCGAGCGCCTCCGCCGCGCTGCCGGCGACCTCGATCTCGAAGCCCAGGGGGAGCATGTTGCGGACGAACTTCGCGATCGCGTCGGGGTCGACGTCGAACACGCGCAGCGTCGTGATGCCGAAGGCGTGGCGGAACGCGAGGGCCTGGAACTCGGCCTGGCTTCCGGTGCCGACCATCGCCATGACGCGGGAGTCGGGGCGTGCCAGCAGCTTCGCCGCGAATGCGGACGTCGCGGCCGTGCGGAGCGCGGTGAGGACGGTCATCTCCGCGAGGAAGGTGGGGTAGCCGTTGTGCACGTCGGCGAGCACGCCGAAGGCGGTGACGGTCTGGTAGCCGCGTGCGGGGTTGGAGGGGTGCCCGTTGACGTACTTGAAGGCGTAGGACTCGTGATCGCTCGTCGGCATGAGCTCGATGACGCCGAACGGCGTGTGGCTGGCGACGCGGGGCGTCTTGTCGAAGCTCTCCCACCGCGCGAAGTCCTGCTCGAGGTACTCCATGATCCCCGCGATGATGCGCTCGGGGCCGGTTCCTGCGACCCAGCCGATCATGTTGCGTACGTCGACGAAGCTCGTCATATCGTTCCCTTCAGTTCGGTGATTCGAGGGTACGATCCGTCGATATGCAACAGCAACGACCTCCTTGCGCACGGATTGTCTGACGAGAGATCAGTCTGCGACGTCGCGCTATACGATATGCACATGGAACCGCTCGACGATCTCGACCGCCGACTCCTCGCGCTCCTCCGCGAGGACGGACGGACGCCGGTGGCCGAGCTCTCGCGCCGGCTCGGGGTCGCACGCGCGACCGTCACGGGGCGGATCGATCGGCTCGTGGCATCCGGCATCATCGTCGGGTTCTCGGTGCGCGTGCGCGACGAGTCGGACCCGCTGTCGATCCACGCGATCTCGTTCATCGAGGTCGAGGGCCGCACGACCGACGACGTGATCCGGCGCCTCCGCGGGTTCCCCGAGATCATCGCGCTGCACACGACCAACGGAGGGTGGGACCTCGTCGCCGAACTCCGGACCGAGACCCTCGGCGAGTTCGACCGCGTGCTCGGGCGCATCCGGTCGATCGACGGCGTGGTGAACAGCGAGACGAGCCTGCTGCTGAGCTCGGTGCTGCGCTGATACCGCGGCGTGCGGCCCCGTGGCGGGCGGCGCGGCGAATCCGCCGTCGCGTCAGCGACCGGGCTGCAGGACGAGCGCGTCGGTCGCCGCCCTGCGCACCGCGCGGGTCGAGAACGGCCACTCGCGCGTCTCGCCGGTCTGCCAGAGCTCCGCCTGGTCGTCGTAGTGCGCGTGGAAGGCGTGCCCCGACGCACCGGTCAGGTTCACCCAGGTCGAGTCGTCGAAGTCGTCGAGGTCGACGACCATGCGCATCGAGGGCACCCAGTTGACTTCGTACCCGAGCGTCGCGTCCCAGCCGTTGGCGTTCACGATCGCCGATCCGCCGCCCGCCTCGTACGGTCCGCGGTTGAACAGCCACTCGATCGGTCCGATGCCCGACTCGCCGAACGTCTGGTTCGTCAGGGTCAGGGTGTGCAGGCCGCCCCACCTCCAGGCGCCGGGGTCGTCGCCCATGAGGTCGGATGCCTCGGCCCACGCGGCGTCGAGGGCGGCGGCGAGCACGGCGTCGCGTCCGGTCGCGCCGGACGCCCGGTCGGACCACCAGGCGTCCTCCGGCTGCCCCAGCAGGGTGCCGAGGACCGAGAACCACCGGTCGCCCCCGACCGGCCGCGTCGACTCGGGGAGCGAGCCGAACATGCCGTCGAGCAGGTTCCGCCAGAACACCGCGAAGTACGCCGCCTGGGCGCTGTCCTCGTCGGCCGAGGCGTCCCAGTCCGCGAGGAGCCGCGCGCCGCGTGCGGCGTCGCCGTCGAGGTCGAGCTCGGCGATCACCGGCAGGAACGCCTCGGCGTTGGCGTCGCGCGTGTCGAACTGGATCTCGCTCATGTCCTCCGCCGTGATCGGCTCGCCCGAGGCGATGAGCTCGCCGAGGCGGCGTTCGATGCCCTCAGCGCGGTAGCCCAGGTCCCAGTCGCGCGTGAGCATGGGGCCGTCCTGCTCGACGGCGTTGTTCGCGGTCACGATGTACCCGCGCTCCGGGTTCAGCACCGACGGGAGCTCGTCGTAGGGGACCGTGCCCGTCCAGCCGTTCTCGCTGGTCCAGCCCGGCAGCGGAACGGTGCCGTCGCCCGCGGAGCGCACGGGGATCCGTCCGGGAGCCTGGTAGCCGATGTTGCCGTCGACGTCGGCGTAGACGACGTTCTGGGAGGGCACCTCGAATCGCTCGGCCGCGGCCCGGAACTCGTCCCAGCCCTCGGCGCGGTTCATCGCGAAGACGGCCTGGGGCGTGCGGCCGGGCTGCAGCGCGGTCCACTGGAGCGACACCTCGAGCGCGGTCTGCTCGGCGCCGTCGGCGGGCTCGTCGGCGCCGTCGGCGGTCGACGCGTACCCCTCGGCGACCGCCGCGAAGTCCGAGCCGATGTCCGTGACGATCGGCCCCCTCGCGGTCGATCGCACGGTCACCGTCACGGGTTCGCCGCCGGCGACCTCGATGACCTCCTCGCGCGTGCCGAGCGGAACCAGCTCGCCGTCGAGTTCGTAGGAGTCCTCCGTCACGCGCTCGAGGTAGAGGTCGGCCACGTCGGGAGCGAGGTTGGTGAAGCCCCACGCGATGCGCTCGTTGTGGCCGATGATGATGCCGGGCAGGCCGGAGAAGCCGAACCCGGCGACGTCGAACGTGCACAGCGGCGAGAGCTCGGCGCAGTGGAGCCCCATCTGGACCCAGATCGAGGGCATCGCGGGCCCGAGGTGCGGGTCGTTGGCGAGCAGCGGCATGCCGGTGTCGGTCAGGGCGCCGGAGACGACCCACGAGTTCGAGCCGAGGTCGCCGCCCTCGGGTCCGAGCAGCTGCGGCAACGCGTCGAGCCGCGCGGCGAGGTCGCCGAGCACGCCCGCGGTCTCCTCGTCGGCCGCCGTCGCCGCCGTGCCCGCGTCGACGGGTGCCGATCCGCCGTCGACGGCGCGCACGTCGAGTCCGGCCGGCGCAGCAGGCGCGGGCCCGCCGACGATGGTCGGCTTCGCCGACCAGGGGAACGCGGGGTGCAGCTGCGCGACCTGCTCCGGCGTGAGCCCGGAGGCGAGGAGGAGCGCGCGGTCGATTTCGTCGCCGAGGTTCGACCTGAGGTCCCAGGCCATGGCCTTGAGCCAGGCGATCGAGTCCACCGGCGTCCACCGCTCCGGCTGGTAGCCGGGGTTCTGCAGGGCGAGCACGCCGTACTCCAACGAGAGCTCCACGCCCGAACGCTCGGAGAGGTAGGCGTTCACGCCGTCGGCGTAGGCCTCGTAGAGGGCGCGCGACGGTTCGTCGAGCAACTCGAACTCCTGCTCGGCGATGCCGCGCCAGTCGAGCGTGCGGATGAAGGCGTCGGTCGCGACCTGCGACTCGCCGAACAGTTCCGCGACGCGGCCCGCCGTGACGTGCCGACGGAAGTCCATCTCCCAGAATCGGTCCTGCGCGTGCACGTACCCCTGCGCGAACAGCAGGTCGTGGTCCGTCTCGGCGACGAGCTGGGGGATCCCCGCGTCGTCGCGGTACACCGTCACCGCTCCGTCGAGGCCGGCGACGGAGATGCGACCCGATTCGACCGGGAACGACCGATGCACCGTCCACCAGCCGAAGCCGACCGCCGCCACCCCGAGCACGAGCACCGTCACGAGCGCTCCGACGAGGAACTTCGCCCAGCCGGTCCGTCGGGTCCTCGGCGCGTCGGTTCCCACGTCACTCCTTCGTGTCGGCGCATGGCTCGGGCCGCCCGTCCGAGCGACCCCGGGTCATCACTGTACCCCGGCGACCGCGGCAGGGCGGGCCGCGCCGCCGACCGCCGGCTCAGGCGTGCAGGGCGGTGTTCAGCGCGATCCCCTCACCCGAGCGCGAGAGCACCTCGACGCGCCCGTCGAGCGAGTTGCGGCGGAACAGCAGGTTGGGCAGGCCCGACAGCTCGACGGCCTTCACGATCCGGTCGCGTTCGCCCGTTCCGCCCCGGAGCACCACCTTCGTGCCGGCGGTGACGTACAGGCCGGCCTCGACGACGGAGTCGTCGCCGATCGAGATGCCGATGCCCGAGTTCGCGCCGAGGAGGGCGCGCTCCCCGATCGCGACGCGCTGCGTGCCGCCGCCCGAGAGCGTGCCCATGATCGACGCGCCGCCGCCGATGTCGCTGCCGTCGCCGACGACGACGCCCTGCGAGACGCGACCCTCGACCATCGAGGACCCGAGGGTGCCGGCGTTGAAGTTCACGAATCCCTCGTGCATCACCGTCGTGCCGGGCGCGAGGTGTGCGCCGAGGCGCACCCGGGACGCGTCGGCGACGCGCACGCGCTCGGGGATCACGTAGTCGAGCAGGCGGGGGAACTTGTCGAGCCCGGTCACGTGGATGCCGGCGCGCTGGAGCGCCGGACGGAGCCGGTCGAGGTCGTCGGGGTGCACGGGCCCGGCGTTCGTCCACGCGACGTTCGGGAGGTGCCCGAACACGCCGTCGAGGTTCAGTCCGTTGGGACGCACGAGCAGGTGGGAGAGCAGGTGCAGTCGGAGGTAGGCGTCCGACGTGCTCGCCGGCGCGTCGGCGAGGCGGATGGCGACGCGCACGGCCTCGACCCGGACCCCCCGCCGCTCGTCGGGGCCCACCGACCCGACCGGCGGCTCCCAGGCCGGCTCGTCGGCGGCGGGTTCGCCGAGCTGCGGCGCCGGGAACCAGGTGTCGAGCACCGTGCCGTCACCGGCGATCGTGGCGAGGCCGTCGCCCCAGGCGGTGGCGGGCGCGGTCGGGTTCGACGAGTCTGCGGGCATGCTCCAAGGGTACCGAGCGACGTGGGGCCGCGACGGCGGATGACGCGGGGAGGAGGCGTGGCATCCGCCCTCGTAGACTCGGGGACATGGCTGCACCCGTCCGGCCCACGGCCGCGCTCGACCTGTCCGCCGACGTCGTCGCCATCACGCAGGCGATCTGCGATGTGCCGAGCGTCTCGGGCGAGGAGGGGCGGCTCGCGGACCTCGTGCAGGAGGCGCTGGAGGATGCCGCGCACCTCGAGGTGCTCCGCGACGGCGACACCATCGTGGCGCGCACGGACCTCGGCCGCGACCGGCGCGTGGTCATCGCGGGGCACCTGGACACCGTGCCGATCAACGGCAACGTCCCGACCCGGTTCGAGGTCGACGGGGACCGCCAGGTGCTCTGGGGGCGAGGGACGGTCGACATGAAGGCCGGCGTCGCCGTCCAGCTGAAGCTCGCGCGCGAGCTCGTCGCCCCGATCGTCGACGTCACGTGGATGTGGTACGACCACGAGGAGGTCGCCGCCGACCTGAACGGGCTCGGGCGGGTCCTGCGATCGCGTCCCGACCTCTTCGAGGCGGACTTCGCGATCCTCGGCGAACCGACGCGCGGCGAGGTCGAGGGCGGCTGCAACGGCACGCTCCGCGTCGAGCTCCGCGCGACGGGGCGACGGGCGCACTCGGCGCGCAGCTGGGTCGGCGAGAACGCGATCCACAAGCTCGCACCCGCGCTAGAGCGGCTCGCGTCGTACGAGGCCGAGACCGTCCGCGTCGACGGACTCGACTACCGCGAGGGGCTGAACGCCGTCTTCATGCACGGCGGCATCGCGGGCAACGTCATCCCCGACGACGCCGTGCTCACGCTGAACTACCGCTTCGCCCCGAGCCGTTCCGTCGCCGAGGCGACCGAGCGCGTCCGCGCGCTCTTCCCCGAGTACGAGCTCACCGTCACGGATGCGTCCGAGGGCGCTCGGCCCGGCCTGGACGACGCGCTCGCGCAGGACTTCGTCCGCGCGGTCGGCGCCGACGCGCAGCCGAAGTACGGGTGGACGGATGTCGCGCGCTTCAGCGCGCTCGGCGTCCCGGCCGTGAACTTCGGGCCGGGCGACCCGCTCCTCGCGCACGCCGACGACGAACGCGTGGACTGCGACGAGATCCTCGCGTGCGAGGCCGCGCTGCGCGACTGGCTCACGGGGTCGGCGCGCTGAGCCGACCAGTGGGCGAGGAGACCGCGGCGGCGCCGGAGCCGCGGCCGCCGGACGCGCACCGCGTCGGGCGGGGGTCGCCGCGCGTGCGCTGGCGGCTCCTGCCGTGGTGGGCGCGCGTGGTCGCGGTGTACCTCGCCGCCCGCGCCGTGTCGATCGCCATCGTGCTGCAGTTCGCGCACGAGCAGGCCGCGAGCGCCTGGACCGACGCACGACCGGGGTACTTCGAGTACGCGAACATCTGGGACGGACGGTGGTACGCCTACATCGCGGTCGCCGGGTACCCCACGGAGCTGCCGCTCACGGAGGACGGCCGGGTCGCCGAGAGCGCGTGGGCCTTCCTGCCCGTGTTCCCGGGCATCGTCCGCGTCTTCTCGACGGTCGGCGTCCCGTGGGACGTGGCATCCGTCGTCGTCTCGCTCGTGGCGGGCCTCGCAGCGGCGCTCGTCTTCCACCGGCTCATGTCGCGCTTCCTCGACCCCGACCAGGCGCTCTTCGCGGTCGTGCTGTTCTGCGTCGCGCCCGTGTCGCCGATCATGGGCTTCGGCTACGCCGAGTCGCTCGGCTTCCTCTGGCTCGCGCTCGCCCTGCTGCTCCTCGTCGATCGCCGCTACGGGTGGCTCGTTCCCGTGATCACGATCTGGGCGTTCACGCGTCCGGGTGCGCTCGCATTCGCGCTCGCGCTCGGCCTGCACTGGATCGTGCGCTGGTCCACCCGGGCGCGCGACCCGTTCCCGGTCCGCGAGCGCGTGCTCGCGGCATCCGTCGCCCTGTTCGCGGCCCTGGTCGGACTCGCCTGGCCGGCGATCGCGTGGGCGTTCACGGGCGAGCCCGCCGCGTACACCGACACCGAGCTCGCCTGGCGCGCGCCGTACATCGGCTACGTGGAGCTCGTTCCCCTCACGCCGTGGTTCCAGTCGGGCGACTGGTGGCTCGGCCAGCCGATGGGGACGATCCTGCCGATCGCGCTCGTCGTCGGGTTCGGCACGCTGCTCGTCACGCCGTGGGTGCGGCGCCTCGGCATCGACATCAGGCTCTGGCTCGCGAGCTACGCGCTGTACCTCCTCGCGGTCTTCTTCCCGCAGTCGAGCACGTTCCGGCTGCTGGCGCCGCTCTTCCCGATCGTGGGCGCGTTCGCCGTGCCGCGCTCGCCGTGGTGGCGGGGCTCGCTCGTGGCGGTCTCGATCGCGCTCCAGGTGGCGTGGCTGCGGATCGGTTGGTTCATCGACGGCTACGACTGGACCCCGCCGTGATCGCCGGAGTGCCGTCCCGGTCGGGTGATCGGTCGGTGCACGGCGCGCGTCCGGAGCGTGAACGGCGGCCGCGGTCGTCCACAAAACGGAGCCCGGTGTCCCGGGGCGTCGCCTCGATGCGGGATAATGGAGATTCAGCCACGAAAGGGGTAGCTCAATGGCGGCCATGAAGCCACGCACTGGAGACGGACCGATGGAGGCTGTGAAGGAGGGGCGCCTCATCATCGTGCGCGTGCCCCTCGAGGGTGGCGGTCGCCTCGTCGTCTCGGTGAACGACGCTGAGGCCAAGGAGCTCTACGACGTCCTGGGCGGCGTCGTCAACGCGGCCTAGTCAGGCGCCCAGCTTCACGATCTGCAGCAGGCCGTCCCCGGCCGGCGAGATGGCGGTGACCACGGCGGTGGAGGCCGCGAGCTCGGAGACGAGCCCGCGGAACGCCGTCGCCACGTCGTCTCGTCGCGCCGGGTCGGCCACCCTCCCCTTCCAGAGGGCACGCGCCACCAGCACGCTGCCTCCGGGCTTCGCCAGTCGGAGGCCGTGCTCGACGTACTCGATGACCGAGGCCGCGTCCGCGTCGACGACGACGAGGTCGTAGGAGCCCTCGTTCATCCGCGGCAGCACCTCTCCGGCACGACCCGCGATGAGGCGCACGCGCGCCGGGGCGACGCCCGCGTCGGCGAAGTGCTCGCGCGCGTGCTGCTGGTACTCCGTCTCGGAGTCGATCGAGGTCAGGTGCGCCGAGCGTGCGGCCTGGAGCATCCACAACCCCGAGACGCCGACGCCGGTGCCCACCTCGATGATCGCCCGTGCGTCGCTCGCCGCCGCCAGCACCGCGAGCTGCGCGCCCACGGCGGGCGAGACCGGCTCGACGCCGAGCTCCAGGGACTGCAGGCGTGCCTTCGCGATCGACTCGGACTCGACGACGGATTCGTCGACGTACTTCCAGTTCAGGTCGTGTTCGGACACGTGGCGGCTCCCGGAGGTTCTGTCGACCCCCAAGCCTAGGGGTCACGGCAACGGTCGATCGCACGCCTCGCCGCCGACTATCCTTGAGCGCATGGGCGGCCTCACCTTCGACAAACTCCTCATCATCGGGGTGATCGCCGTCTTCGTGCTCGGTCCGGAGCGGCTCCCTCACTACGCCGCGCAGCTCGGCCGGTTCGTGCGGTCGCTCCGCGACATGGCGAACGGTGCGAAGGACCGCATGCGCGAGGAGATGGGCCCGGACTTCGACGACGTCGACTGGCGCAAGCTCGACCCTCGCCAGTACGACCCGCGGCGCATCGTGCGCGAGGCGCTGAGCGACGTGGACCCGTTCGCCGAGCCCGCGAAGCCGGTCGTCGCGCGGGCGGCGGTCAACGAGAACTCCGCCTACCTGCAGCGCAAGCGCAAGCTCGACGCGATCGCCGCCGGCGAGTCCGCGCCGTTCGACTCCGAGGCGACCTGAGCCCGAACCGGTTCGCGCGAATCCCCGCTGCGGTCCGGTCGCGTGGTTCCGCAGACGCGGCCTAGGCGCGGCGGATGCCGCGCAGCACCCGTGCGAGCAGGACCAGGGGGCCGCTGAGCCGGGCGTACTCGCGCCCGGTGTGCGGGAGCGGGATCACCCGCGTGTTCACCGACACCGTCACCGGATCGACGAAGCGCAGCAGGCCCTCGCGGCCGTTGCGGCGACCGATGCCGGACGCCTTGACGCCGCCCATGGGCGCATCGACCGAGCCGAAGCTGCCCCGGTAGCCCTCGTTGACGTTGACGCTCCCAGCGTCGAGCTGGTCGGCGACGCGCAGGGCGCGCCGGGTCGAGCCCGACAGGACCGATGCGTTGAGGCCGTACTCGGAGGCGTTCGCGGCGAACACCGCCTCGAGTTCGTCGTCGACCACGTGCAGCGACGCGATCGCGCCGAACGTCTCCTCGTCGAGCACGCGCATGCCGGGCGCGACGTCGGTCAGGACCGTGGGTTCGAACGCCCACGGCCCGACGTCGGGTCGCGCATCGCCGCCGACCAGCACGCGGGCGCCCTTCTCGAGCGCATCGTCGAGGTGGCCCCGGATGCGGTCGAGCTGCGCCGCCGTCGCGAGGCTGCCGTAGTCGGCGTCGTGGTCGAGGCCGGAACCGATCCGGGGGTCCGAGAGGCGCGCGGCGAGTGCCGCGGTGAACGCGTCCGCGATGCGGCGCTGCACGTAGATCCGCTCGACCGACACGCACAGCTGCCCCATGGACGAGAAGCACGCGTGCGCGGCGTCCGCCGCCGCCTGTTCGACGTCGACGTCGTCGAGCACGATCAGCGCGTTCTTCCCGCCGAGTTCGAGGGAGGCGCCCACGAGTCGGCGCCCGGCCTTCTCCGCGATCCGGCGCCCGGTCGCGGTCGATCCGGTGAAGCAGATGTAGTCGGCCTCGTCGGTCACCGCCTCGCCGACCTCGGCCGCATCGCCCGAGACGACGGCCCAGAGCGATTCGGGCAGCCCGGCGTCGATGTAGGCGCGTCGGAGCGCGAGCACGGAGAGCGCGCCCTGGTCGTCGGCCTTCTGCACGACCGCGCAACCCGCGGCGAGTGCCGGGACGACGTCCATGGCGGCGAGGCTGATCGCGTAGTTCCACGGCGTGATGACGCCGACGACGCCCTTCGAGCGATAGCGGATCCTGGTCGAGAGGGCGACGGGGATTCCGGAGCGACGGCGACCGCCGCGGAGCACGGTGCGGGCCTTGACCGCGTTCCACCTGGTCACCGAGAGGGCCTGGAACACCTCCTCGAACGCCTGGCCGCGGGTCTTCCCGCTCTCGAGCTGCGCCAGGTCCAGCAGCTCCTCGCGGCGGGCGACGATGAGGTCGTGCGCGCGGAGCAGGATCCGGCGGCGCGCGGCGAACCCGGCCCGAGCCCACGCGACCTGCGCGAGGCGCGCGCGCGACACGGCTCCGCGGACGTCCTCCGCGCTCGACCGCGGGAGGTCGACGAGGGTCTCGCCGGTCGCCGGAGTGGGGATCGCGGCCGTGCGGCCGGTCGTGGCGATGAGGTCGGCGACGAGGGCGTCGCGCGCGGGGCTCGGGGTGACGGCCGGAGTTCGGGTGGCGGCGTTGGACACCCGGCCAGTCTAGGCGGGTCTCGACCGGGGGACCGTGTCCGGATCGGGGTCGCCGAGTGGGTATGCTTCCCCGCATGGCTTCCCCGGAACGGCGGCTCTCACGCGGCATCGTGGCCCGATACGCCGTCGGATCGATCGGCACGGGCGGCTTCGCGACGCTGCCCGGCCTCGTGCTCGTCTTCTACCTCACCGACACCCTCGGCGTCACCGCGCTGCTCGCCGGACTCGTCGTCACCGCCGCCAAGGTGTGGGACGTGCTGATCGACCCGTGGATCGGCGATCGCAGCGACCACTCCCTCGCCGTGTCGGGCACGCGCCGCACCTGGATGCGCATCGGTGCCCTGGCCCTGCCGATCGCATTCGTCCTGACGTTCGCCGCGCCCGCAGGGCTCGGCCCGGTCGTCGCGGGTGCCTGGGTCATGGTCGCGTTCCTCGCCACCGCCAGCGCGTTCAGCCTGTTCCAGGTGCCGTACATCGCGTTGCCCGCCGAGCTCACCGACGACTACGACGCTCGCACGCGCCTGCTCACGTGGCGCGTGGTCGTGCTGAGCTTCGCGATCCTCCTCTTCGGCGCCGGCGGGCCGATGCTCCGCCGGGCCGGCGGCGACGACGAGCCGCTCGGGTACCTCGTCATGGCCGTCGTGGCGGGCCTCGTCATCGGCATCGGCATGCTCGTTGCCACCACCACGGCGCCGACCGGGAGAGTCGTCGAACCGCGCGAGCGTCGCAGCCTCGCGGCCGGATACGCCGAGGGCCTGGACGCCCTGCGCCGCAGCCGGCCCTTCCGGCTGCTGCTCTCCGGCTTCCTCCTGCAGGGGCTCGCGACCGGCGTCATGCTCGCGGGAGCCAACTACGTCGCGGTCTGGGTCCTCCGCTCCGAGGACGCCCTGACGTTCCTCTTCGTGGCCCTCATCGGCCCCGCGATCCTCTGCGCGCCGCTGTGGGGCCGGCTCGCCCGCCGGATCGGGAAGGAGCGCGCCTACGTGCTCGCGAGCCTCGCGTTCGCCGTGGCATCCGCCGCCCTCGTGGGAATGATCTGGGCGCCGGGCGCGTGGGTGTACGCGCCGGTCGCGATCGCGGGAGCCGCCTACGCCGGCATGCAGTCGTTGCCCATGGCGATGCTGCCGGACGTCGTCGCGCACGACGCCCGGACCGACGGGCCGGGCCGTGCGGGCACGTTCGGCGGGGTCTGGACCGCCGGCGAGACCACGGGGATGGCACTCGGCGCGACGCTGCTCACGGTCGTGCTCGCGACGACCGGCTACCTGGAGTCGGTGGGGTCGGCCGTCGTCGCCCAGCCGGAGGCCGCGGTCACCGGTATCGCGCTGAGCTTCAGCCTGCTGCCGGCGGTGCTCGTGCTCGTCAGCCTCGTCCCGCTCCTCCGCTACCCCCTGCGGCGCGCGGACATCGACACCCCCGCCCCGACCGAGGAGATCGCCCGATGAACGCCTTCGAACGCGAGCCCGACGACGTGCTCGCCGAGCTCGCCGCGCTCCGCGAGGCCGACGCGCCCACGCACGGCGGTCGCGTGCTCTCGTACGTCTACGACTCGGGCCTCGCCGAGCTCGACGAGCTCGCCGCGCGCGCGGCGCGGCTCGTGCAGCCCGTGAACGGCCTCGACCCGACGACGTTCACGTCGGTCGCGGCGATGGAGGCCGGCGTCGTCGGCTTCGCGCGTCGCGTGTTCCACGGCGACGCCGCCGGGCAGGGCTCGGCCGAGGTCGTCGGCTCGGTCACCTCGGGCGGCACCGAGAGCTGCCTGCTGGCGGTCAAGACGGCCCGCGACGCCTGGCGCTCGGCGCACCCGGGCGACGTGCGGATGCCTCGGCTCGTCGCCCCCACGACCGTGCACGCCGCGTTCCACAAGGCCGCGCACTACTTCGGGCTCGCGCTCGACCTCGTGCCCGTCTCCGCGGAGACCGGCGCGCCGGAGGTCCCGGACGTCGTCGCGCGACTCGACGACGACGTCGCGCTCGTCGTGATGAGCGCGCCCTCGTACCCGTTCGCGACGCTCGACCCGGTCGGCGAGGTCGCGGCGGCGACGGCCGAGCACGCGATCGCCCTCCACGTGGACGCGTGCATCGGCGGCTTCGCGCTCGCCTTCCAGGACGGGCTGCCTCAGTGGGACTTCCGGGTGCCGGGCGTCACGAGCCTGTCGGCCGACCTGCACAAGTACGGCTACGCGCCGAAGGGGGTCTCGGTGCTCCTGCAGCGCGGTCGCGACCGGCAGCGGCGCCAGTACTTCGCGACGACCGCGTGGCCCGGCTACCCGGTCGTGAACCCGACGATGGCGGGCTCGAAGCCGGCCGGCCCGCTCGCCGCGGCGTGGGCGATCGTGCAGGTGCTCGGCGAGGACGGGTTCGCGGAGCTCACCGCACGGGCGACCACCGCGACCGCGACGCTGCGCGAGGCGATCGACGGCATCGAGGGCCTCGCCGTGGTGGGCGAGCCCGTCGGGCCGCTGCTCGCGGTCCGCGCCGACGAGTCGGCGCCCGCCGACCGCCGGGTCGACCCGCACCACTGGGCGGACGCCGCGCGCGGTGCCGGATGGCACCTGCAGCTCCAGCCCGGCATGGCCCAGGCCGACGGACCCGCGCTGCCGCACACGACGCACCTCACCGTCACGCCGGTGACCGACCACGTCGTCGGCGAGCTGGTGCCGGCGCTCGTCGCCGCGGCGGACACCGTCCGCGGAACGCCCGCCGTGGACGGCGGCGCGCTCGTGGCCGGGCTCACCGCGCAGCTTCCCGGCGGCGCCCAGGCGCTCGCCGCGGCATCCGCCGGTCTCGACTCGGATACGGCAGCACGCCTGCTCGCCGCGTTCGGGCTGCTCGGCGGCGACGGTGCCGGGGGAGCGCTGCCCGACCGGATGGCGCCGGTGCTCGCGCTCGTCGAGGCGCTGCCTGGCCCGCTCACCGAGCGGCTCCTCGTCGAACTGCTCGCGCGGGTCGTCGAGCCGCGCGACTGACCCATCGGAGTCGCGCCCGTCCCTCGGACGGCCGACCTGCGGGCCTTGACGCGTCTCAGCTGCGGTGGGAGCCTCGGGTCGAGGGGGCGTGCGCTCGCAGGTCGCGCCGCGACCCCGGAGCAGTTGGGATCGGATCGTGACCCTCGGCCTCATCCTCGTCATCCTCGGCCTCGTCACCGTGGTCGGGACCATCGTGGCGTTCTTCGTCCCCTACATGTTCTTCGAGTGGTTCACCTACCGCTTCTGGGTGGTCCACGTGCTGGTCGCCACCGGCGCCGTCGTGGCGATCGCGGGGTGGGTGCTCGGTGGGCCGGCGGTCGTCGCGATCATCGCGGTCGCGTTCGCCATCGGCTGGTTCGTGCTCACCACCGTCGAGAACCGCATCCCGGGCTCGCGCCGGCTCGCGGTCGGCCCCGGCGACCTCTTCCCGCCGCTCCGCCTGTCCACCGTGGACGGCCGGCCCGTCGACGATCGGGAGATCGTCGGCAGTGCGCCGGCCCTGCTCGTGTTCTACCGCGGTTGGTGGTGCCCGACGAGCAAGATGCAGATGCACGACCTGCTCGACGCGTACGACGAGCTCTCGGCGGCCGGCCTGACGATCTACGCCGCCTCCGTCGACGGTGCCGAGGAGGCCGCGCCGCTGCAGGAGGTGGTCGGCGAGCGGATCACCATCCTGTGCGGTCTCGACGCCGCGACGCTCGATGCCGTCGGCGCCCACGACACGCGCGGTCGGCCGTGGTTCACCAGGCCCTTCCTCGGCGGGACGAGCGAGACGACCGCGATGCCCACCTCCCTGGTCGTCGACCGCGACGGACGCATCGTCATGGCGCATCGGGCGAAGCGCGTCGACGATCGGCCGGTGCCGTTGCGATGGCTGCGGTCGCCCCGGCTCGCGCCGGCCTGACGCCGGCTCCGGCGATCTTCGCGTTCAGAGCGCGAGCATCCGGTCGGTGTCGCCGAAGACCTCGAGTCCGGCGCACTCGGCGACACCGTCGAGGAGCGTCGTCCCGTCGGGTGCGACGTGCCGGAGCGTGATGCGGGCGTCGAGCGTCTCCTCGACCCGCTCGTGCATCGCGGTGCGCATCGGGGCGTGCAGCAGGCCGCCGCGCACGCGCTCCGCCTCGAGCTCGAGCAGCCCGTCCGGGCCGTCGAGCGTCCAGCGGACGTGGGTGTCGTCGATCTCGAGGCGGCGCTCCTCCGAGCGGTTGTAGGTCGTCCAGCGGTGCAGGCGCCCTCCATGCCGGAGACCCGCGATGGAGCCCCGGAAGCTTCCGCCCAGCCACGGGATGATCGCGACGGACGCGATGAGCGAGGCGTCCGGATGCTCGCCGCCCGCCTGGTCGACGTGATTGCTCGCCATCCAGACGTATCCCGACGGGAACGCCCGACCCCAGTCCTTCTCGATGTACCCGCGGCCGCCGTCGAACGAGACCGCGGCGCCCTCCACCTCGAGCGTGCCGCGGAGCCCGTGCCCGAACGAGACGATGCCGTGGAAGCACTCCATGAACGGCACGAGCCCGTACCACCCCATGATCCCCGGCTCGCGGAGCGTCACCGGCCACGGCCGGAGCGGCTCGGCGTGCTCGATGCGCCCGCGCAGTTGCGGCAGGTCGAGCGTGACGCCGCGCGCGTCGAAGCGGTTGGGGCCGACCTCGACGTCGAACCCGTGCGCCGATGCGGTGAACGCCTCGACCGGGAACCGGTGGTACCAGGAGCGACCGGTGAGCCCGTCGAGGACCTGCACGAAGGCCTCGTCGCGATCGTCGCCGGCGTCGCCGCCGATCCCGCGGAACACGCCGGGGATGACCGCCCAGCGGGCCGCCCGGTCGGGGGAGACGAGCTTGACGTACCAGCCCTCGAAGAACCCGCGCCGCACCCCGTGGCCGTGGAACGCCTCCGGGTGGCGCACCCCGCGCAGCCATTGGGCCGGTGTCCGCATGGGCCCAGCGTACCTGCGCCTACAGGCCGCAGCGCTCGGCGTAGTAGGCGTACAGGTCGGCCTTGAGCGCAGCGCCCGACGCGATCTCGAGGCGGCCCTCGCGGCCGTCGTCGGTCGCGACCGTGAACGGCAGGATGGTGCCGCGCTTGTCGTCCGCGAGGGCATGCGCGTCGCACCGCGCGGGCCGGACGGCGAGCGACACGTCGACCGGCTCGTCGCCCGCGGCGACCTCGATGCCGAGCGGCCAGTCCTGGCCGTCCTCGTTGCCGATGAGCGTCGTCGCCGCCACGCCGTCGATCGCGAGCGCGCCGTCGCCGGATGCCACGGGCGCGACCCGCACGTCGATCCACGCGCGCTGCTCGGCGCCCGCGCCCGTCGTCCGCAGCCGTTCGGGCAGTTCGATCGCCGCGACGGCCGCGGCCGATTCGGCGAGGCAGTCGGCGTCGGCGATGCGCGCCATCGTGCCGAAGGGGTCGTCGGGCTCGAGGGTGCCCTCGCGTTCGTCGCCGTCGGCGGTCGTCGCGCGGACGTCGACGCCGATCGCGGCGGGGTCGCCGTCGCACACGCTTCCGGTCAGGTCGAGCCGGATGTCGATGGCGTCGCCCCGGTCGAGGGCGAACGGCTCGTCGCGGTGCATGCCCGGTTCGAGGGCGGGGGAGCGGACGGCGACCGCGGACACCGTGACGGGGGCGCCCGTGTTCTCGAAATGGAGCACGAGCCGGCCCTGCGGCACGTCGAGTCGGCCCTGCTGGACCATGACCGAGAGCCCCTCGGGCAGGCCGGCGTCCGGCCCGGCATCCGGTGCAGGGCCCGTGGCGCACCCGGTGATGGCCGCGGCCGCGAGGGCCCCGACGGCGAGGCCGACGGCCATGCCGCGCGCCGGTCCTCCGGGGGAGCGGGCGGCACGCGGCATCCGTCTCACCGCACCGACACGTCGAGCCGCCGGCCGGGCAGCGAGCGCGGTCGCCCGGCGAGGAAGGCGGCGGCCTGCTCGATCGCGCGCGCCGCGGGGTCGTCGGGCTCGGCGAGCACCACGGGGCGGCCCTCGTCGCCGCCGCGCCGGAGCGCGACGCTGAGCGGCACCGCGGCCACGAGCGGTACGGGCTCGTCGACCCCCTCCGAGAGGCGGCGGGAGACCTCGTCGCCGCCGCCCGACCCGAACAGGTCGAGGAGCGACCCGTCGGGCTGGGCGAGGCCCGCCATGTTCTCGATCACGCCGACCACGCGCTGACCGGTCTGGCGTGCGACGAGACCCGAGCGTTCGGCGACGTCGGCGGCGGCCGGCTGGGGGGTCGTCACGACCACGACCTCGGCGTTCGGCAGCAGCTGGCCGAGCGAGATGGCGACGTCGCCCGTGCCCGGGGGAAGGTCGACGAGCAGGACGTCGAGGTCGCCGAAGTACACGTCGGTGAGGAACTGCTGGAGCGTGCGGTGCAGCATCGGGCCGCGCCACGCCACGGCGACCGAGGAGCCGCGACCGCCGGGCTCCGTCGGCTCGACGAACATGCCGATGGAGATGACCTTCACGCCGTACGCGACGGGCGGCAGGATCATGTCGTCGACGCGCGTCGGGCGGGTTGCGGTGCCGTGCTCGTCGACCAGGCCGAGCAGGCCCGGGATCGAGAAGCCGTGCACGTCCGCGTCGACGAGGCCCACCGAGAGCCCGCGCGCCGCGAGCGCGACGGCGAGGTTCGCCGTGAGCGTCGACTTGCCGACGCCGCCCTTGCCGCTCGTGACGGCGATGACGCGCGTCAGCGTGCCGGGCCCGAACGGGTTGCCGCGCGCGGCGCGGCCGCCGCGGAGGCGCTCGGTGAGGGCGGCCCGCTGCGCGGGCGTCATGACGCCGAGCTCGACGACGGCGTTGCCCGTCCCGACGACCTGCTCGGCCGCGGCGCGCACGTCCTGCTCGATGCGGTCGGACGCCGGGCACCCCACGATCGTCAGTCGCACGCCGACCTCGACGCCGGCATCGGTCGCGGTCACCCGCTCGACCATGTCGAGTTCGGTGATCGGACGCCGGATCTCCGGATCGATGACGCCCTCGAGTGCGGCGTGGACGGCGCGCTCGACGTCGCCCGCGTCAGGACGGGGCATTCGCTGCGTCCTCCTCGTCGCGCCGGTCGAGTTCCTCGAGCGCCTGCCGCAGCTCCTGCCGGATGAATTCCTTCGACGCGAGGTCGCGCACCGCGAGCCGCAGCGCCACGACCTCGCGGGCGAGGTACTCGGTGTCGGCGAGGTTGCGTTCGGCTCGCTGGCGGTCCTGCTCGATCTGGACGCGGTCGCGGTCGTCCTGGCGGTTCTGCGCCAACAGGATGAGGGGCGCGGCGTACGACGCCTGGAGGGAGAGCACGAGCGTGAGCGCGATGAAGCCGAGTTCGACCGAGTCGAACCGCCAGGCGGGCGGCGCGAGCGTGTTCCACAGGATCCAGAACGTGACGAAGAGCGTGAGGCCGAGCAGGAACCACGGGGTGCCCATGTTGCGTGCGACCCATTCGGTGAACCGGCCGAAGCGGTCCCGATCGCCGGAACGGCGCAGGGGCGGCGCGGATCGGCGGATGCCCTTCGGGGTGTCGAACCGACGGTCGTCGGCGGCGTCAGCGCGTGCCATCTCCTGCCCTCCTTCCGGGTGCGATCGGGATGCTGCCGGTGGCCAGCTGTGCGCGGGCCGTCGCGCGTCTGCTCACCTCCGACTCGTCCTCGGGGTGACTCCTCCAGTCGTCCGGGAGCAGGTAGTCGAGCACGTCGTCGATCGTGACCACGCCCACCAGCCGATGCTTCTCGTCGACCACGGGCACCGACACGAGATCGTAGCTCGCGAGGATGCGGCTGACCTCGGCGGCCGACGTCTCGGCCTTCACGGGCTCGAGCCCCTGGTCGATGAGCGAGCCGAGCCGTTCGTGCGGCGGATAGCGCAGCATCCGCTGGAAGTGCACGATGCCGAGGAACCGCCCGGTCGGCGGCTCGTACGGCGGCAACGTGACGCACACCGCCGCGCCGAGCGCGGGCGGGAGGTCGTGGCGGCGGATGAGGGCGAGGCCCTCGGCCACCGTGGCATCCGCCGACACGATGATCGGCTCGGTCGTCATGAGGCCGCCGGCGGTGTCGGGGCCGTAGGAGAGGAGGAACCGGACATCCTCGGCCTCCTCGGGCTCCATGAGCTCGAGCAGGTGCTCGCCGCGCTCCTCGGGCAGCTGCGCGATGAGGTCGGCGGCGTCGTCGGGCGACATGTGGTCGAGCACGTCGGCGGCGCGGTCGTCGCCGAGCTTCGCGAGGATCTCGACCTGGTCGACCTCGGGCATCTCCTCCAGCACGTCGGCCAGGCGGTCGTCGGGGAGCTCTGCCGCGACCTCCTGCCGCCGCTGCGGCGGCAGGTCGAGCAGCGTGTTGGCGAGGTCGGCCGGCTTCAGCTCGGAGTAGGTCGCGATGAGCTGCTCGGCCGACTGCGCCTCGCCGGCCTCGGTCGTCTCACGCACCTCGCGCCAGGTGACGTAGGCCGACGGGCCCTTCGCGAACGGCGACGCGCTCGTCTTCGGCCGGCGCACGAAGAGCTGGTCGACCTCCCACTCGCCGGGCTCGCGCTCCTCGATCGCGACGTCCTCGATGCTCGCCGTGCCGGAGCCGTCGTTGAACGCGACCTTGCGGCCGAGCATCTCGGCGATGACGCGGACTTCGCCGCCGCGCTGCTCGAACCGGCGCAGGTTGATGAGCCCGGTCGTGATGATCTGGCCGCCGCCGATCGAGGTCACGCGCCCGATCGAGACGAAGACGCGGCGCTTGCCGGGGATCTCGACGATGAGGCCGACCACGCGCGGCGGGTCGTCCTTGCGGTACACGACGAGGACGTCGCGCACCTTCCCGACCCGGTCGCCCGCGGGGTCGAACACGGCGCACCCGGCGAGTCGGGCGACGAAGACTCTCGTGGCGCTCACGCCCCCCAACTTACCCCGCGCACCTCCGTTCGGGCCGGGCGACGGAGCCGCGTGGAAGAATGGCACCGTGAGCACCCAGTCGCCGTTCGGCGGTCGCATCGGCCGCGCCTTCCCGACCCTGCCGAAGGGCGAGACGGTCGCGAGCTACGAGACCTACCAGGAGGCGCAGGCCGCGGTCGACCAACTCGCGAAGGCCGAGTTCCCGGTCAAGGAGCTCGCGATCGTGGGGCACGACCTCACCAGCGTGGAGCGCATCACCGGCACGCTGAGCTGGGGTCGCACGGCGGCCGCCGGCGCGCTCTCCGGGGCGTGGTTCGGCACGTTCCTCGGCCTGCTGTTCTTCATCTTCTCGCCGTCCGGCACCTCGCTCGGCATCCTCGGCGCGGCGGTGCTCATCGGCGCCGGGTTCGGCATGATCTTCAGCCTCGTGTCGTACTCCATCAACCGCCGACGGCGCGACTTCACCTCGGTCATGCAGGTGCTCGCCACCCGCTACGCGATCATCGCGGAGCCCGCGCACGTCGTCCGGGCACGACAGGTCCTGGGCGTGACGGATGCCGCTGCGCCGCCCGCACCGGTGACGACGGTCACCCGCCCGCCGGCAGCCCCGGCGCCCGAGGCGGACGCCCCGGTCGAGCCGTCGGCGACCGGCAGCGGGTCCGAGTCCGAGACCCGCGAGATCGACCCCTCCCGCCCGCTCACGTACGGCGAGGCGCAGGACGCCCGCCGCCGCGCCGAGCGCGGCGAGGAGTAGCCGCGGCACGACGGGCCGCGTGCGTCGGACGCACCGGCGACTCCCAGCGTCGCCGCCTACCGTGACGACCATGCGCAGCACCACCCGCCCCGAGACCGGCACGACGCCGCTCGAGCAGGCGGTGCGCGCCGAGATCGCCGCCGCCGAACGGCCCGACCGCCCCGTGCGACGGTGGCTCCGCGGCATCCGTCGCCGGATCGACCGCCACCCCCGCCTGCGCTTCGCCTACCGGATCGGCGTGGGCGTGCTCGGCGGCGTGATCGCGGTCGCGGGCCTGGCGCTCGTGCCGCTCCCGGGGCCCGGCTGGCTCGTCGTGTTCCTCGGCCTCGCCATCCTCGGCACCGAGTTCGCGTGGGCACGCCGGCTGGCGGCGTGGGTCAAGCGCATGCTCGACCGCTTCTGGGCCTGGTGGAAGGCGCGCCGCGCCGCCCGCGCCGCCTGAACGAGCCCTCCGCCGAGCCGGGTCAGCGCTGGGCGCCGCGCACCCAGGCCTCGACCTCGTCGGCCGTGCGGGGGATGCCCGCCGAGAGGTTCTCGGCGCCGTCGGCCGTCACCAGGATGTCGTCCTCGATGCGCACGCCGATCCCGCGGAACTCCTCGGGAACGGTGAGGTCGTCGGCCTGGAAGTAGAGGCCGGGCTCGATGGTGAAGACCATGCCCGGCTCGAGCACGCCGTCCATGTACATCGACCGACGGGCCGCGGCGCAGTCGTGCACGTCGAGGCCGAGGTGGTGGCTCGTCCCGTGCACCATGTAGCGGCGGTGGAACTGGTTCTCGGGCTGCAGCGACTCCTCGGCCGAGACCGGGAGGAAGCCCCACTCGGCGGTGCGCTTCGCGATGACCTCCATCGCGGCGGCGTGGATCTCGCGGAAGACGACACCGGGTCGCACGATGCGGAACGCGGCATCCGCCGCCTCGAGCACGGCGTCGTAGACCCGGCGCTGCACCGGCGAGAAGGTGCCGTTCACCGGGAACGTGCGCGTGATGTCGGCCGTGTAGTAACTGTCCATCTCGACGCCCGCGTCGAGCAGCACCAGGTCGCCCGGCACGACCGCGCCGTCGTTGCGGGTCCAGTGCAGGATGGTCGCGTGCGGGCCGGCCGCGGCGATCGACGCGTAGCCGACGTCGTTGCCGTCGAGGCGGGCGCGCGTGGCGAAGACGCCCTCGATGACGCGCTCGCCGCGGACCTCGCTCGTGATGCGCGGCAGCTCGGCGAGCACCTCGGCGAAGCCGCGCTCGGTCGCGTCGACGGCGGCGCGGAGCTCGGCGACCTCGAAGTCGTCCTTCACGAGGCGGAGCTCGGAGAGCACGCGTGCGAAGTCGGCGTCGGGCTCGTGCTCGGCATTCACCTCGAGGCTGAACGGCGCGTCGGACGCATTCGTCGACAGCGCCTCCTCGGCGGCGAAGCGAAGGCGGGCGTGGTCGATGCGCTCGGTGATCGCGGCGTCGGCCTCGCGGACGACCAGCGTCGCGGTGTCGACCGAGTTCACGACCGCGTCGAGGTCGGCGATGCCGCGCGTGCCGAGCTGGAGGTCGGCGGCGACGTGCGCGAGCGAGGGGCGTGGTCCGATCCAGAACTCGCCGATGGCGGGGTTGGCGTAGAACTCCTCGCTGTCGCGGCCGGCGCGCTCGCGGAAGTAGACGGTCGCCTCGTGGCCGGCATCGCCGGCGGGTTCGAGGACGAGCACGGCGCCCGGCTCCGAGTCCGAGCCCCAGCCCGTCAGGTGCGCGAACGCGGAGTGCGCCCGGAACGGGTAGTCGGTGTCGTTCGCACGCTGCTTCATGTCGCCCGCGGGGATCACGAGTCGCTGCCCGGGGAACGCCGCCGAGACGGTCGCGCGACGGGCGGCCGCGTGCGCGGCCTGCGGGCGGGCCTCGGGCAGGCGCTCGTCGCGCTCGGCCCAGCCGCCCCCGATGAACTCCTTGAAGCCCTCGGACCCCGGCGTGGTCGAACGGTTCGCGTTCCGGCCGGTCTCCTCAGCGGTGGTCTCGTCGGTGGGGGCCTCGTGGGCCGTCGCGGTCGCGTCGCCGGTGTTCGTCATGGTCTCCATTCTCGCACCGCCGCGTCGGCGTCGCAGTCGACGGAGGATCACCCGCCGGCCCGGGAGAGGGTCGCGACGATCGGTCGATGATCGCTGCCCGCGTCATCGAGCGCGTCGAGCACGCGGAACGAGTCGACCGACCAGCCGGGCGTCGCGAGCACGTGGTCGATGGGGCTCCCCAGGATCTCGGGCAGGCTCGTCGGCCAGGTGCCGATGCCGCCCGCGCCGCCCGCCGTCGCGGCATCCGCGCACCGGCCGAGGTCGCCCCCGTCGACGCCCCGACCGGCGAAGTGGTCGACCGTCGCGTTGAAGTCGCCCGCCATGATGACGTCGTCGCCCGCGCACTGCTCGGCCAGCCAGTCGAGGTCGCTCCGCCAGTTGCGCAGCTCCCACCGGATCGGCGCGACCGCGTGGACGGCGACGATCCTGGGGCCGTCGCCGTTCGTCGGCTCGGCGACGACCGACGGCAGCGTGTTCGTGTTGCCGGGCGGACCCGGCCACGGGTCGTTCACGACGTCGTAGTCGCCGAGTTCGGGGGAGATCAGGATGGTCGTCGAACGTGCCTTCGCGACCTCGTCGAAGGACTGCGTGTGCACCCACATCGGCCGCCCGCCCTCGCGCATCGCGATCGCGACCTCCTCGCCGAGCGACTCGGTCGTCTCCGGCAGCACGACGACGTCGGCCTCCTGCTCGAGCGCGAGGCCGGCGATGGTGGACGCATCGGGGACCTCGCCGAGCGTGTTCCACGAGAGCACGGTGACCGAGTCGGCCCCGGCGATCACGTCGCCGCCGCTCAATCCGCGCACCGCGAGGATGCCGAGGTTGCCGAGGGCGAACAGCACGAGGATCGCGAGGACCGCTCCCATCAGACGTCGTCCGGGCCCGAGGAGCAAGGCGATCGCGAGCACGGCGGCGAGGAGTCCGGCGCCGGCTGCGGCGATGCCCCGCAGCGCGACGACGTGCGCGGCGATCCACTGGTTCTGCAACCCGAACGCCTGCGGCCACAGCAGCGCCGCAGCGAGGGCCGTGGTGCCGAGCGCGATCGCCCAGCCGAGGATGCGGGGGAGCATTCACCCCAGCGTAGGCGAGTGCGCGCGCGCCGCGCGGAGCATCCACAGGGGGTCCGCTGGGAGTCTGCGGGGAACCTGCTGACCACGCGCGCCTACGATGGGGGCATGGCCGACGCCCCGTTCGCCGTCGCAGCGGACCTGCACGCGCACACCACGGTCTCCGACGGCACGGACACGCCGACGGAGCTCGTCGCCGCCGCATCGGCGGCCGGCCTCGGTGCGCTCGCCATCACCGACCACGACTCGACCGCGGGGTGGGCGGAGGCGGCCGATGCGGCACGTCGGCACGGCATCGCCCTCATCCCCGGGATGGAGCTGTCGACGCGCGAGCAGTTCACGAGCGTCCACGTGCTCGGGTACCTCGTCGACCCGACCGACGCGGCGCTGCTCGCCGAGACCGCGCGCATCCGCGACTCGCGGCTCACCCGGGCGGAGGCGATCGTGCGACGCATCGCCGCCGACTACGACCTCACCTGGGACGACGTGCTCGCCCAGACCAGCGACGGCACCACGATCGGCCGACCGCACATCGCCGACGCGCTCGTCGCGCGCGGCCACGCATCGACGCGGTCCGACGCCTTCGCCGGCATCCTGCACTGGCGCTCCGGCTACGCGCAGCCGCACTACGCGCCCGACCCGCTCACCGGCATCCGCCTGATCCGCGCCGCGGGCGGCGTGCCCGTGCTGGCGCACCCGGGCACGCGCGGTGCGGAGGACGTGGTCCCCGACCGCCGGCTCGGCCGCCTGACCGACGCGGGCCTGTTCGGCCTCGAGATCGATCACCCCGAGAACACGGATGCCGCGAAGCCGCGCCTGCGCGAGCTCGCACGTCGCCACGGGCTGGCGATCACCGGCTCGAGCGACTACCACGGTCGCGGCAAGGTCAACCGCCTCGGCCAGTACACGACCGCGCCCGAGATCGTCGCGCGCATCCTCGCCGAGGGGCGGGGGAGCGCGCCGATCCTGCCGTGAGGTGCGCCCGAGGCGGCGCTCCGCGGACATGAGAACGGGCCGGATGCCCCGTGGCGAGGCATCCGGCCCGTTCCCGCGCGTGCTGCGGTCCGAGTCCGTCAGGCGGTGGGCGCCGTCGAGGGCGCGCCGGCCGCGCTGCCGCCGGAACGGCCCCCGCGGCGGCGGCGGCGACGACGCGGGGCCGCGTTGCCGTCGTGGTGCTCCTTGCCCTTGCCGTCGTGCGTGCCCGCACCCGGCTCCTTCTCCTGCGGGGCGTCCGACTCGGCGGCGGCGCCATCGGACGGCGCGGCGCCCTCGCCGACCGGCTTGCCCGACCGCGTGCGGCGACGCGACCGCGAGCTGCGCTCGCCGGAGGCATCCGACCGGCCGTCGCCCTCGCGTCGGCCCGCGGTGCTCGACCGCGACGGCGCCGCGGTCGGGGCGGCCGGCTTCAGGCGACCCTTGGTGCCTTCGGGGATGTCGAGGTCGGTGAAGAGGTGCGGGCTCGACGAGTACGTCTCGGTCGGCTCGGGCTGGCCGAACTCGAGCGCCCGGTTGATGAGCGCCCACTTGTGCAGGTCGTCCCAGTCGACGAACGTCACGGCGATGCCGGTCTTGCCGGCGCGACCGGTGCGTCCTGCGCGGTGCAGGTACGTCTTGTCGTCGTCGGGGATGGTGTGGTTGATCACGTGCGTGACGTCGTCGACGTCGATGCCGCGCGCCGCGACGTCCGTGGCGATCAGGACGTCCTTCCTGCCGGCCTTGAAGGCCGCCATGGCGCGCTCGCGCTGGTCCTGGTTGAGGTCGCCGTGCACGGCGGCCGCGTTGAACCCCCGGTCGTTGAGCTCCTCGACGAGCTTGGCGGCCGCGCGCTTCGTGCGCGTGAAGATGACGGTCTTGCCGCGTCCCTCGGCCTGGAGGATGCGCGAGATCACCTCGTCCTTGTCGAGCGAGTGCGCCCGGTACACGAGGTGCTTGATGTTCGCCTGCGTCAGGCCCTCGTCGGGGTCGTTCGCGCGGATGTGGATCGGGCGCGTCATGAAGCGGCGGGCGAGAGCGACGATCGGTCCCGGCATGGTCGCCGAGAAGAGCATCGTGTGACGGGTCGGCGGGGTCTGCGCGAAGAGCTTCTCGATGTCGGCGAGGAAGCCGAGGTCGAGCATCTTGTCGGCCTCGTCGAGCACCATCTCGGTGACGTCCTTCAGCGACAGCAGGCGCTGCGATGCCAGGTCGAGGAGGCGGCCCGGGGTGCCGACCACGATCTGCGCGCCCGCCTTGAGCTGCTCGATCTGGCCCTCGTACGCCTTGCCGCCGTAGATCGAGACGACCTTGGTCGGGCGGTTCGAGGTGGCCAGCTCGAGGTCTTCGGTCACCTGCACGCACAGCTCGCGCGTGGGGACCACGACGAGGACCTTGACGCCGTGCTCGGGGTCGTCGCCGAGCCGCTGGATGATGGGGAGGCCGAAGCCGAAGGTCTTGCCCGTGCCGGTCTTCGCCTGGCCGATGATGTCCTGCCCGGTGAGGGCGAGGGGGATGGTCTGCTCCTGGATGGGGAAGGCATCGATGATGCCCTTCCCGGCGAGGGCCTCGACGATGTCGGGCGCGATGCCGAGTTCGGTGAACGTGGTCAAAATGTCTGCCTGTCCGTGATGCGGAATGGGTGCGCCCTGCTCCGATCGACAGGCGCACGGCCGCGGATCCATCGCCCGCGGCGGGTCCCAGCCTATCGGAGCGGTCTGAGAGGCCCCGGATATGCTGTGCTCGTGGTCAATTGGTCGATGTCGCGCCGTCCCCGTCCGGAGACCCCGAGGATGCGACCGAGGGTCGCGCCGACCGACCTCACCCGAATCGACTTCACCGAGTTCACGCCCGAGCCCGTCCCGTTCCTCGGCCAGGCGGCGTACCTCCAGCTCGAGTTCTTCGAGAGCCTCGCGAAGGCCGTGGCCACTGCGCCCGACCTGTCGTCGAAGGAGGGCCTGAGCGCGGCCGCGGGCGTGGCGCTGCGCAAGCACCACGAGCTCATCGCGGAGCTTCGCCGGCTCGACGCGGAGCCCGCCGAGGTCATGGCGCCCTTCGCGCCGGCCGCCGATCGGTTCCGACAGGTCACCTCGGGAGCGGACTGGTACGAGCTGCTGCTCGGCATCCACATCACGTCGGGGATGCTCGACGACTACTTCATCCGACTCGCGGAGGGGCTCCCGCAGGAGCTCCGCGCCCGCGTGCGCGCGATCCTCGGCGAATCGCGATCGGCCGAGGTCATCGAGCGCGAGCTCGAGGAGGCGATCGCCGCCGACTCGACGCTCGACGACCGGCTCGCCCTCTGGGGGCGGAGCCTCGTCGGCGACACGCTGCTCATCGCGCGCTCCGCGGTGCGCGCGGCCGGGTCGGGCGAGCACGGGCCCGACGTCGAGCCGGTCTTCACCGAGCTCATCGCGGCCCACACGCGGCGGATGGACGCGCTCGGGCTGACCGCCTGACCCGCGCTCCACGAGTCCGGCGACGGCCTCGGCCGTCGCCTGGGCCCGACTCGGCTCAGCCTCGGGCGAGGCCGAATCGAGCGAGGCGAGCGAAGGTCCGCGCGTCGTCCTCCTCGCGGCGACGGCCGACGAGGTAGGCGGCGCCCGCCGCCGCTGCACCGGATGCCACGAGCGAGATCACCCAGATCCATCCGCCGTCCCACGCCATGCCGAGCCAGGTCAGCGCGACCCACACGACCGCGGCGACGGCGGCGCCGACGGCCGGGACGAGCACGACGCCGTGGAACTCGCGACGGGGGACCGCGTACCGCGCGGCGAGGCCGAGGATGGCGCCGCCGAGCGTGATGAAGAGGAGCTCCATCAGCCGACGAAGCCGATCTTGCGCGACTCCTCGGTGCCGATCTCGACGTACGCGAGGGCCGCCGCGGGCACCACGTAGACCGCACCCTTCGCGTCGGTCAGGCGCAGCACGGGCGACTGCCCGCTGAGCGCCGCCGAGACGGCCTGCTCCACCTCCGCCGCCGTCAGCGAGGTCTCGAAGCCGAGCTCGCGGGGGGAGTTCTGGATGCCGATGCGAAGGTCCACGGTGCGCCTTTCTGTCGTTGACAGAACCCTACGACACGCGGGCGTCGCGCCCGGACCCGTTCACTGTCGGCGGACACGGATACCGTGGGCCGCATGCAGCGCGAAGCGACCACCGCACCCGCCGTCGTCGACCTCGTGCCGGCCCTCGCGGCGCGCGGCCACGCGGCGGTCTTCGGGGCTCCGGGTTCGGGCAAGACCCGCCTGGCGGTCGAGCTCGTCGCGCACCGGGTCGAGCTCGGGCTCGACCCGGCCGAGGTGCTCGTGCTCTCGGCGACCCGACGCACCGCGGCGGCGATGCGCGACGCGATCGCGCTCCGGCTCGACCGCACCACGAGGGGCGCGCTGGCTCGGACCGCGAGCGCGGTCGCCTACGACCTCGTGCGCGCGCGCAGCGGGCGATCGGTGACGCTCCTCACCGGAGCCGAGCACGACCAGGTGATCGGCGAGCTGCTCGAGGCGCAGGCGGTCGACGGAGGCGGGCCCGAGTGGCCCGAGGCGCTCTCGCCCGACGTCCGGGAGCTGCGCGGGTTCCGCTCCGAGCTCCGCGACCTCATGATGCGCGCCGTCGAGCAGGGCGTCGGGCCCGACGAGCTCGCGCGACTCGGCGACGCCGCAGCGCGCCCCGAATGGACCGCGGCCGCCGCGTTCCTCGCCGAGTACGCCGAGGTGAAGGAGCAGTTGCGCCCGACCCAGTTCGACTCGGCGGAGCTCGGCGCCTACGCGGCCTCGATCGTGCGGAGCAGCGTGCACGATCCCGACGACGAGCGCGCGCTCGGGCTGCTCGCCGGCCTGAAGCTCCTCGTGGTCGACGACGCGCAGGAGGCCACCGAGGCCACGGCGGCGCTGCTCGCCGCGTTCGCCGCGCGCGGCGTCGAGGTCGTCGCCCTCGGCGATCCGGACGTGGCGAGCAACGGGTTCCGCGGCGGCCGCGCCGACCTGCTCGGCTCCCTCGGCCAGGTGCTCGGCGGTGCTCGGGTCCGGCGCCTGGAACTGCCGGTCGTGCATCGCGGCCGGCCCGCGCATCGCGAGCTGCTCGGCCAGGTCACCGCGCACATCGGAGCGGCGCTCGGCGGGCTGCACCGGTCGGCCGCGGTCGCTCGGCCGGGCGACGACGACCCGCTCGACCCGATCCTCGGCATCGAGGCGTCGTCGCCCGGCGCCGAGGGAGCGCAGATCGCCGGCCTGCTCCGCGAGCGGCACCTGCTCGATGGCATCGCCTGGTCGTCGATGGCGATCGTGGCGCGGTCCGGTTCCGAGCTGCCCGCGCTCGCCAGGGCGCTCGCGGCGGCCGAGGTCCCGGTGTCCGGCGGCGTCGCGCGTACCGCGCTCCGCGACGCTCCGGGCTCTGCCGCGCTCATCGCGGCTGCGACCATCGTGCTCGACCTGCATCCGCTCGACCCCGAGACCGCGACCACGCTGCTGACCGGGCCGCTCGGTCGGCTCGACCGCGTGGGGTTGCGCCGCCTCCGGCTCGCCCTCCGCCATGAGGAACTCGCCACGGGCGGCGCGCGCAGCGCCGACGAACTGCTCGTCGAGGCACTCGGCGCGGCGGGCGGGTTCGCGACGATCGATGCGCCGTCGGGGCGCCGTGCCTCGCGCCTCGCGCGACTGCTCGACTCGGCACGACGGGCGGCCGCGCGCGGAGCGACGGTCGAGGAACTGCTGTGGCTGCTCTGGCACGACAGCGGGCTCGAGGCCGAGTGGGCGGGCCAGGCCGCCGGATCGGGGGTCCTCGCCGACGAGGCGAACCGATCGCTCGACGCGGTCGTCGCGTTGTTCGCCGCCGCAAGGCGGTTCGTGGAGCGCGAGCCCGGCGCCCCCGCACGGCGATTCGTCGACGAGGTGCTCCAGAACGCGCTCCCCGAGGACTCGCTCGCCCCTGAGCGCGGGGCGGAGTCCGTCGTGCTGGCGACCCCGCCCGCGCTCATCGGTCGCGAGTTCGACGTGGTCGTCGTCGCCGGGCTCCAGGAGGGCGTGTGGCCGAACCTCCGCCCGCGCGGCACCCTCCTGCACGCCGGCGCGCTCCCGCGAGCGGTCGCGACCGCGCGTGCCGGGGATCCGCTCCGCGACGAGGAGACCCCGGCATCCGCCCGCGCCGCGGTGCGCGCCGACGAACTGCGGCTGTTCGCGCTCGCGGCGTCCCGGGCGGCGCGCCAGGTCGTCCTGTCGTGCACGTCGAACGACGACGAGCAGCCCTCGGTCCTGATGGGCCTCGCGCCCGTCCGCCTCCCCGCCCGCCGCAGGCGCCCGCTGCACCTGCGCGGCATGGTCGGCGCGCTCCGGCGCGACGCGGGTGCGGGCGACCGGGAGGCCGCCTCGGCGATCGCGATGCTCGCCGAGCAGGGCGTGCCGGGCGCGCATCCCGACGAGTGGTACGGCCTGGCCGAACCGACCACGACGGCACCGCTCGTCGACCTCGACGGCGACCCCGAGGCCTTCGTCCCCGTCTCCCCGTCGCAGATCGACCGCGTCGAGGAGAGCCCGCTCGGCTGGTTCGTCGACCACGTCGCCCAGCCGCCGTCCGGACTCGCCGCGTCGATCGGCACCATCGTGCACGCGGTCGTCGAGGAGGCGGCGCAACAGGCGGGCGACATCGACGTCGAGACGCTCTGGGCGTCGGTCGAGCGCCGCTGGCGCGACCTCCGGTTCGAGGCCGGATGGGTCGCCGAGCGCGAGCGGCGCGGCGCGCGCAGGATGACCGAGGGCGCCGCCGACTACCTCCGCAACGCGGAGGACGACGGGGTCGTGGTGCTCGGCGCCGAGGGGCGATTCACGCTCGTCAGCGGGCGCGTGCGCATCACCGGCACGATCGACCGCGTCGAGGCGTCGCCCGACGGCACGACCGTGATCGTCGACCTGAAGACCGGGCGGACCCCGCCCACCGCCGCGAAGACGGCCGAACACCCGCAGCTCGCCGCCTACCAGCTCGCCGCTCGCGCGGGCGCGTTGCCCAACGAGGGGCGCCTCGGCGGGGCGAAGCTCGTGTACGTCGCGCGACCCGTCGGCGGGCGGCTCTACACCGAGCGCGCCCAGCAGCCGTTCGACGACGCCGCCGAGGCCGCGTTCCGAGAGCGACTCGACGAGGTCGCCCGCCTCATGGCGGGAGCCCGGTTCGACTCGCCGGCCGAGTTCGCCCACGGCTCGCGGTTCGGCGACTGGCAGTACCGGGTCCACCTCGTCCCGGCGGTGTGCGCGTGAGCGCGGTCCGGATCGGCGCCGACGAGATCGCCGCCCGCCTCGGCCTGCACGCCCCGACGCCCGAGCAGCGCGCCGTCATCGAGGCCGACCCGCGCGGCCGGAGCATCGTGGTCGCGGGGGCCGGCAGCGGCAAGACCGAGACCATGGCCAACCGCGTGGTCTGGCTGCTCGCCAACGGCGCCGTCGACGTGCCCGAGGTCCTCGGCCTGACCTTCACCAGGAAGGCGGCGGGCGAGCTCGCCGAGCGCGTGCGCGAGCGCGTGGCGCAACTCGTCGCGGAGGGGATCGCCGACGTGCGGCTCGATCCGCTCGAGTCGGCGGCGGTGTTCACGTACAACGCGTTCGCGGGAGCCATCTACCGCGAGCACGCGCTGCGGATCGGGCGCGAGCCCGACGCGTCGATCCTCGGCGAGGCGGCCGCGTGGCAGCTCGCGCGCGGCATCGTCTCGGCGTCGGCCGACCCGCGACTGGTCGAGCTCGACGCGTCGCTCGACCGCGTGACGGGTGCCGTGCTCTCCCTCAGCCGTGCGCTCGCCGAGAACGTCACCGACAGCCGCGACGTGCGCGCGTTCGCGCGCGAGTTCCTCGCGATGCACGACCTGCCCATCGAGGCGCCCCGCAAGCGGACCCCGTTCGACAGCTTCACCTCGGCGCTCGGGGTCGTCGAGGCGCTGGGGCCGCTGCTCGAACTCGCCGACGCCTACGCGGCCGAGAAGCAGCGGCGGGGCGTCGTCGAGTTCTCCGACCAGGTCGCGCTCGCGCTGCAGATCTGCACGGCGCATCCCGAGGTCGTCATCGAGCATCGAGAGCGGTACGCGACGGTGCTCCTCGACGAGTACCAGGACACGAGCGTCGTGCAGACGCGCCTGCTCTCGACGCTGTTCCGCGACCACGCCGTGATGGCCGTGGGCGATCCCGACCAGTCGATCTACGGATGGCGCGGGGCGAGTGCCGCGAACCTGGCGCGCTTCGGCCGCGACTTCTCCGAGTCGGGCGAGGCGGTCGCCTACGACCTGTCGACGAGCTGGCGCAATCCGGTGATCGTGCTCGACGCGGCCAACGTCATCATCGCCCCGCTCGACGGCGGGATCCCGAAGGCGTCGCTCCGGCCGTCGCCGTCCGCCGGCACGGGGCGGCTGGACGTCTCGTGGTCGGAGACCATCGACGAGGAGGCCGCGGCAGTCGCCGACTGGCTCGCGGACCGGATGCGCCCGGCCGGGCGCACGGGCGCACTGCTCTGCCGCACCTTCGCCCACGTCGACCTCTTCGCGTCGGCGCTCCGCGAGCGCGGGGTCCCCGTGCACGTGCTCGGGGTCGCCGGTCTGCTCGACCAGCCGGTGATCGCCGACCTCGTGTGCGCACTGCGCGTGGTGCACGATCCGACCGCCGGTTCGGAGCTCCTGCGCCTCCTCGGCGGCGCGCGGTGGCGCGTCGGCCCCGCCGACCTCGCCGCGCTCGGGGCGCTCGGGAAGTGGCTGGCCGACCGGGACCTCTCGACGCGGCGCCTCGCCGACGAGGTGCGCCGGGGCATCCGCGGGTCGATCGCCCCCGACGAGTCGCCGTCGATCGTCGACGCGCTCGACTTCGTGCTCACCGCGCCCGACGACCATCGTGCGCTCGCTCGGTTCAGCGAGGAGGGCCTCGCGCGCATGCGCCGCGCGGGCGCCCAACTGCAGGCGCTCCGACGCCGCGCCGGACTCGGGCTCGTCGACTTCGTGACCCTGGTGCAGCAGGAGCTCCTGCTCGACATCGAGGTGGCCGCGAACCCGGCCCAGCCGCTCGGCGCGGCGAGCCTCGAGTCGTTCGACGACCTCGTGACGAGCTTCGTCGACTCCGCCGAGCACCCGACGCTGGGCGCGTTCCTCGGGTGGCTGACCGAGGCCGAGCAGCGCGACCGCCTGAGCCCCCGCCAGGACGAGCCGGAGCCGGGGGCCGTGCAGGTGCTCTCGATCCACGGGTCGAAGGGACTCGAGTGGGACGTCGTCGCCATTCCGCGCATGGTCGACGACGAACTCCCGTCGAAGCCGCGCAGCAACCGGGGCTGGCTCTCGTTCGGCACGTTGCCCGACGAGTTCCGCGGCGACGCCGACGAGATCCCGCAGCTGGCGTGGCGGGGCGTGCAGAGCCAAGCCGAGTTCGACGAGGCCGTGAAGGCCTACGCCGAGGAGAACCGGGAACGGCACGCCGAGGAGGAGCGCCGGCTCGCCTACGTCGGCCTCACGCGGGCACGAACGGAGCTGCTGCTCTCCGGGTCGTGGTGGGCGACGCAGCGCGCCCCGCGGTCGCCGAGTCCGTTCCTGCGCGAGCTCGTCATGGCCGACGTCGTGGATGCCGCGGCGCTGCCGTCGACCCCGACCGAGCCGGAGAACCCGCGATCATCCGAGGCGGCCCGCGTGAGCTGGCCGCTCGATCCGCTGGGCGCCCGCCGACCGGCCGTCGTGCGCGCCGCCGACGCCGTGCGCGAGGCGGCGGCCCTGCCGACGGGCGCCGGGATCGGTCCGGCGCTCGCCGACGAGCTGAGGATGCTGCTGGAGGAACGTCGCCGTCGGAGCGAGGCGCGAGGCGGGGCCGGAGTCCCCACGCGCGTGCCCGCGTCGCGCTTCAAGGACTACGTCGACGACCCCGACGCCGTCGCGGCCGAACTCGCGAGGCCGATGCCGCAGCGTCCGTATCGGGCCACGCGGATCGGCACGCTGTTCCACGCCTGGGTCGAGGAGCGTTCCGGCGGGACGACCGCACGTCCCTCGGCCCCGGCACCCGGGCCAGGTGGCGCGGCTGCGGGGGCAGTGACGACCGACCTCGACGCGCTCGACTTCGCGTTCGACGACGCGACGGCATCCGACGAGGTCCTGGTCGATCCGGTCGACGCCCGCCTCGAGCGGCTTCGCGCGACCTTCGCCGCCTCCGAGTGGGGAGACCGCAGGCCGGTCGCCGTCGAACTCGAACTGCACCTGCCACTCGACGAGCAGGTGTTCGTCTGCAAGCTCGACGCGGTGTACGACGTCGAGCCCGAGTCCGAGCTCGGTCGCACGGGCGTCCGTGCGCAGGTGGTCGACTGGAAGACGGGCGCCGCGCCGCGCGACGCGCGCGAGCTCGAGCTCCGGCAGACCCAGCTCGCGCTGTACCGGCTCGCGTACGCGCGCTGGTCGGGGCTGCGCCCGGAGGAGATCGACGCCGTCTTCTACTACGTGGAGGACGACCTGGTGCTGCGTCCCGACGAGCTGTACGACGAGGCCGCGCTGCGGAGGGCCTGGTCAGGGGTGGCCGCGCGATCCGGAGTCGAACCCGGCGGTTCGCGATCGGCGCCCGGCGAGACGTCCGCGGTCCCGGAAGAGGTGCGGACGGCGATCTCCCGGCGTTGATCCAGCTGCCGGCATCCGGATCGAGGCGTGCGTCCGCACCGCCCGCTGGAGCAGGTCGTCGCGCCGGTCGCTACGCGGAGCGGTCGCGAGTCGTGGTCCCGCCCGCCGGGTCCGACGCGGACTCCGTGGTCTCGGGCGCCGCATCGCCCCAGTCGCTGAGGTCGAGCGGGATGGGCGCCGTCAGGCCGAGGTCGCGCTCGGCGTCCTCGGCATCGTCGCCCTCCGTCAGGTGCCGACGCAGCTCGGACACGTCGTAGCTGTCGGTGAGCATCGTGGCGCCCGACTCGCGCGGGAGCCCCTCCCGGGGCGTCTCGTCGAGCATCCGCTCGACGTCCGCGACGGCGAGCACCGGCCCGGTGTCGGTCGTCAGCGACTCGGACGAGTGGTCGTGCACGCTCGCCACCAGCCCGTCGAGGAGCCCGACCGCATCCTCGATCACCTCGTCGTCGTGCGTGTCGACGCCGTGCAGGAGCCACCGCGCCAGTTCGAGTTCGCCGTAGAGGAGCGCCCGGCGAGCGAGCTCCGCATCTGCGCCGCCCGCGCGCGCCTCGAGGTACGCACCCAGGGTCCGCTCGGCCGATGCGCCGGTCGAGGTGAGCACCCAGTGCAGGTCGTGCGCCGGGTCATCGTGGCCGAGCCCGGACCAGCCGATCACGCCGGTGACCCGGTCGCCCTCGACGAGGAACGAGTCGGCGCCGAGCTGGCCGTTGACGACGGTCGGCGCGAACCGCCACAGGGTGTCGTCGTCGGTCGCCTCCTCCCACCGGCGGACCAGCGCCGCCGGCAGTCGGCCCGTGTCGGATGCGCGGTCGATGATCGCGACGGCGGCCTCGCGTGCCTCGTTCGCCGACCGCCGGGGAAGTCCCGCATCGCCGACGAAGCCCGACGGCAGTGCGTGGATGGCGGCGATCGCACGCCCCACGTCGGCGGCGAGTTCGGGGGACCCCGTCAGCTCGTCGGCGGTGCGCCCGGCGCCGGGGATGAACTCGGTCACGACCGCACGGGTCGGGCCGATCGGCGCCTGCCCGACGAACTGCGGCACCGCGAACGGCAGACGCGAGCGGATGCCCGGCGTGAGCGCGCGCAGCGCGACGAGGTCGGACGACTGCTCGGACTCGGCCGTCTGCGACCGCGGCGCGCGGATCAGCAGGTGCCGTCCGTCGGTGGCGTGGAGCTCGACGGCATCGAACGCGCCACCCGCTCCGCGGGAGTGCGCCCGGGCCGCCCGCACCTCGAGTCCGGCCACCGCGGCCGTGGCCAACGCGGCTAGAGTGAGTGGGGGTCTGGCCATGGCACACAGCCTAAGCAGGTCATCCGTCCTGCCCGGCGACCGCCACGCCTTCCCGACGACTCCGGCTCCGACGAGAGGTGCACCCGTGCTCCACCCCGACGCGCCGAATCCTGCCGACGTCGCGCGAGCCGGGTCCGCGCCGCCGCTCGCGCGCGAGCACCTCGATCGCGACGCGGTGTCGCGTCCCGACGAGCAACGCGCCGCCGCATTCGATGCCGACGCGAACGCCCGGGTGCTCGCGGTGCACGCGGGCCGCGTGCTCGTCGTCGAAGCGGAGGCGGCCGACGGGGCGCCGCGACTCGAGCTGCGGCATCCGTCTACCCTGCCGGAGCCCGACGTGCGCTGCTACCTCGGGCGCACGCTCGATGCGGGGGCGGATGCCACAGGCGACGCCCTGCCCGCGGGCAGCCCGATCGAGGCCTGGACCTACGGTGCCGACGCCTCGGCCGCGATCGCCGAGGAGAGCCGCTGGGCCGGGCTCCGCCGGATCGCGACCTCGCTCGACGACCGCGACGCCGGGCTCGCGATCGAGGCGGTGGCGCTCGCGAACTGGCATGCGACCCACGCGTTCTGCGCGAGTTGCGGCAGCCCCACCGAGGTCGTCAGCTCGGGGTGGGCGCGCCGGTGCCTGGCCGAGGACCGGCTGCGGTTCCCGCGCACCGATCCGGCGGTGATCGTGGTCGTCACCGACGACGAGGATCGCGTGCTCCTCGGCTCGAACGCGATGTGGGAGCAGGACCGGTTCTCGGTGCTCGCGGGCTTCGTCGAGCCGGGGGAGTCGCTCGAGGCGGCCGTCGTGCGCGAGCTCGTCGAGGAGACGGGCCTCGCCGTCGACCGGGTCGAGTACCTGGGCTCCCAGCCGTGGCCGTTCCCGGCGAGCCTCATGTGCGCGTTCCGCGCGCGAGTGGCGCACGGCGCCTCGACCGTGCCGGTGCCCGATGGCGAGGAGATCCTCGAGCTGCGCTGGTTCGACCGCGACGGGCTCCGCGCCGCGTTGGGCCGCGTCGCGCTGCCGGGCGAGACCTCGATCGCCCGCTGGATGCTCGAGGAGTGGTACGGCGGGCCGCTCGCCTCGTCGATGCCGTGGTCCACGTCGTGACGGGTGACCCCCTCCTCACCGCACTGGACGACGAGCAGCGCGTCGCCGCCGAGGCGCTCATCGGTCCGGTCTGCGTGCTCGCGGGCGCCGGCACGGGCAAGACCCGGGCGATCACGCACCGGATCGCGTACGGCGTCGCCTCCGGGTCGTACGATCCCTCGCGCGTCATGGCGCTGACCTTCACCTCGCGCGCTGCCGCCGAACTGCGCACGAGGCTCCGCGCACTCGGGGCGGGGGCCGTCGCCGCGCGCACGTTCCACGCCGCCGCGCTCGCCCAGCTCAACCACTTCTGGCCGATCGTCGTCGGCGGCCCTGCGCCGCGAGTGCTGGAGTTCAAGGGCCGCCTGCTCGGGCTCGCGGCCGAACGGTGCTCGGTGAAGGTCGACACCGCGACGCTGCGCGACGTCGCCGCCGAGATCGAGTGGCGCAAGGTCGGCCTCGTCGGCATGGACGACTACCGCATCCGGCTCGCAGCCCGGGGCGCGCCCGGCACGCTCACGGCGGAGCAGGTGATCGCGCTCATCGAGGCGTACGAGCAGCTCAAGGACGAGCGCCGCGCGATGGACTTCGAGGACGTGCTGCTCGCCACCGCGGGCATGATCGAGTCGGAGCCGGCGGTGGCGATGCAGGTGCGCGAGGCGTACCGCCACTTCGTCGTCGACGAGTACCAGGACGTCTCGCCCGCGCAGCAGCACCTGCTCGAGCTGTGGCTCGGCGGGCGCCGCGACGTGTGCGTGGTCGGCGACGCGAGCCAGACCATCTACTCCTTCGCGGGCGCGAGCGCCGAGTTCCTCCTCGGCTTCGAGCGCCACTACCCGGATGCCACGATCGTGCGGCTCGAGCGCAATTACCGATCGACGCCCGAGATCGTCGAGGCCGCCAACCGGCTGATGCGCGGGCGGCCGGGCGCGTTGCGGCTCGCGGCGGCCGCGCCGGACGGCGGCGACCCGGCGGCAGCCGACCCGCACCCGGGGGAGTCGGCGCCCCCGGCGGCGGAGGTCGAGGTCGAGGTCGCCCCGCCGGTCGAGCCGGCACCCGACCGCGCCGGCCGCTCCGGCCGCACCGGATCGGATCGCGTCGCCCACGGCCCGGTGCCCGACGTGCTCGAGTTCCCGGACGAGCTCGCCGAGGCGCGTGGGGTCGCCACCCGGGTGCGGCAGCGCATCGACGCCGGCGTCGCACCCGAGTCGATCGCGGTGCTGCTGCGCGTGAACTCGCAGTCAGCCATGTTCGAGCAGGCGCTCGGCGAGGTCGGCGTGTCGGTGCGGGTGCGCGGGGCGCAGCGCTTCTTCGATCGCCCGGAGGTGCGCGAGGCGGTGCGCGCGATCCGGGCCGCGGCCCTCGCGATCGCCGACGAGCCCCTGTTCAAGTCGGTGAGCGACGTGCTCCGCTCGCTCGGCTGGACCGTCGAGCCGCCGGCCGGCCCCGGCGCCGTGCGCGACCGTTGGGAGTCGCTCAACGCCATCGCCCGGCTCGTCGACGACCAGCCCGCGGGAACGACCTTCCGTATGTTCGCCGACGACCTCCGCACGCGCGCCGAGACCCACCACGAACCGGCGGTGGCCGCGGTCACCATCGCGACCCTGCACTCGGCGAAGGGCCTCGAGTGGGACGAAGTCCACCTGCCCGGCCTCGTGGAGGGCATGCTCCCGATCGCGTACGCGACCGGGTTGGATGCGATCGACGAGGAGCGCCGGTTGCTCTACGTCGGCATCACGCGGGCACGGCGACGGCTGTCGATGAGCTTCTCGCGCTGGTCGGCCGGACGCCGATCGGAACGGGAGCCGTCGCGCTTCCTCCGGGAGCTCGACACCCGCACTCCGGGTGCATCCCGACCGGCGTCGGCCGCGGGGGCTCCGGCGCGGGCGCGTCGCTGACGACGACCGTCGCCGCGTCCAGTGCCGAGCGCCCCGCTCGCAGCAGGTCGTCGACGACGGATGCCGCGAGCGCCAGCGCCTCGTGCCGCGCCCGACCGCGGTGCGGAGGCGCCGGCGCGACCGCGAGCTGGGCCGAGATGGCCGGCCACGCGGCATCCGCGTCGCGTCGCGACAGGTGCACGCAGCGCACGCACGGCCCGGAGCCCGGACGGACGAACGGGCCGACCTCGGCGCCCCGCTCGTCGAACACGACGGCGAGGTGCGGGACGTCGGCTGCGAGCCAGGGCAGGTGCGTCGACGGCGGGACGACGCGTGCGGCGAGCAGCACCGCGGCATCCGTCGTCGCCGGATCGGCATGGGCCGCGGTCACCGGTCGATGCCCGAGCCGCAGGAGGGCGGTGCCGAGGTCGTCGACGAGCTCGGCGGGGCCGGCGAGGGCGACGACGCCGGGGGCCGCGCACGGCGACTCGTCGATGCAGGCGGGTCCGAGGCGGTCGAGCAGCGCGTCGATCCGCGCGGAGTCGCCGTCGAGTGCGGCGCCGATGGTGTGCAGCGTGGCACGCGAGGCCCCGGCGGCCAGTGCGCCGAGGATGCCGGTCTCGAGCGCAGCGGGGTCGTCGAGGACGGCGACCGGTCGGACCCCGCCGAGCTGCAGGGTGCGCGGCGAGCGCCACACCACGGGGAGGGCCGGGTCGAGTCGGGGCGTCATGCGGGAAGCATGCCGCACGGCTCGACCGCGTGTCGCGGAGCGTCCACAGGTGCCGACCCGACGCAAACGGGTTCGCCGAGGGCGCTGCGGAACGCCGTCGGGAGCCGTCAGCCCGAGCGGGGCCCGCCCTCGGGGGCGTCGCCCGGGGCGTCGTCGCCGTCCGCGGCATCCGCCGGCGGGAACTCACCGCGCAGCAGCGCCTCGAGGGCCTCGTCGAACTCCGCATCGGCGTCGCCGCCGGCCTCGCCGCCCGACGCGAGGCGCGCCGCGAGCGGTGCAGGGTCGTCGAGGTCGGCCGCGGTCGGCAGGAGGTCGGGATGCGCCCACAGCGCGTCGCGCCCGGCGACGCCGACCGCATCGGTCACCGCGCGCCACATGGCGGCCGCGTCGCGGAGACGGCGTGGGCGGAGCTCCAGGCCGACGAGCGTCGCGAGCGCCGACTCGGCCGGCCCGCCGGTCGCGCGTCGACGACGGATGGTCTCGGCGACGGCGTCGGACTTCGGCAGGCGGGACGTGGCATCCGCCGTCACGACGTCGACCCAGCCCTCGACGAGCGCGAGCATCGTCTCAAGCCGGCCGAGCGCCGCCTCCTGCTCCGGGCTCTTCGGTCGCAGGAGCGCACCGTTCGCGACGGCGTCGCGCAGTTCGTCGGTGTTCGACGGGTCGAAGCCCTCGGCGAGCTGCTCGAGGCGCTCGACGTCGACGTCGATGCCGCGCGCGAACGCGGTGATCGCGGTGATGAGGTGCAGCCGGAGCCACCGCGCGTGCCGGAACAGCCGGGCGTGCGCGAGCTCGCGCACCGCGAGGTAGAGCTCGACCTGGTCGGTCGGGATGTCGAGGCCCTCGCCGAACTCGACCACGTTCTCGGGCAGGAGGGCGGCCCGGCCGTCCTCCAGCAGCGGGAGCCCGACGTCGCCGCCCGAGACGACCTCGGTCGAGAGCTGGCCGACGACCTGGCCGAGCTGCATCGCGAACATCGCGCCGCCGATGCCGCGCATCATGCGGCTCGCGCCCTGGATCATCGAGCGGAGCTCCTCGGGCGCCTGCTCGCTCATCACCCGCGTGAGCGAGTCGGCGATGCTGAGCGCGACCGGCTCCGCGAGCTGGGTCCAGATGGGCATCGTCGCCGCGGCCCACGAGCGGCGCGTGAGCAGTTCGGGGGTGCCCGGCAGGGCGGAGACCTCGACGGCCTCGTCGAGCCACAGCGCCGCGAGGTCGAATGCGCGGTCGAGCCGCTCGGTCTCGGCGGCGGCGACCTGGCGCTGGCCCGTCGACGCGCGCTGCTCGGCCTGTCGAAGCGCGAGCGACCAGTCGATGCCCTCCTCCTCCGACCGCTGCATGGCCTGCTGGAGCTGGCTGAAGAGCGCCGCGAGGCTCGCGGGATCGTTCGGCAGCCCGGCCGCGCCGGCGAGCTTCGACGGGTCGATGCCACCCGAGCCGGACAGCAGCTCCCGCAGCATGTCGCGGAACTCGTCCTCGGGGTCTCGGTCGGGCTCCTGGTCGCGTTCGGCCACTCGGGCCACCTCCCTCGCTTCGCGCTCCACGCTACCGCCGCTCATCTGCGTCCTCGCCGGGAAATGGCCTAGGCTGACCCCTCGGGTGTCCGCCCGTCGCGAACAGCGCCGGGTTCCCCGCGGGCGCTCGGGAAGGACCACGGCGGATGACGCTCTTCGGCGGCCCTGGCGACGACCGGTCGGCACCCGATCCGACGTCCGAGCGCGTCGAGGTCGCTCGGCGCTCGCGTCGCGAGCGGATCGGCTGGACGGCCGTCGCGATCGCCGCCGTCATCGGCCTCGCCCTCGCACTGCTGCCGAGCCCGTACGTCATCCAGCAGGCCGGACCGGTGTACGACACGCTCGGCACGACCGAGGTCGACGGCGAGGAGGTGCCGCTGATCGAGGTCCCCGACGAGGAGACCTTCCCGACCGAGGGGTCGCTCGACCTCCTCACCGTGTCGGCGATCGGGCGCCCCGGTGCCACGCCCGGGTGGCTGGACGTCGCGGCGGCATGGATCGACCCGCGCCGCGCCGCGCTGCCGCTCGAGGTGCTCTACCCGCCCGGCCTCAGCACCGAGGACCGCGACGCGGCGAACGAGGCTCAGATGGTCGACTCACAGCAGGACGCGATCGCGGCCGCGCTCGTCGAGCTCGGCTACGACTTCCCACGCGAGGTGGTCGTGCAGGGCGTGGGCGAGGGGATGCCCGCGGACGGCGTGATCGAGGAGGGCGACGTCATCCGGTCGGTCGACGGCGCCGAGGTGAACTCGGTCGACGAGCTGCGCACCGCGCTCGGCGAGCACGGGACGGACTCGCCCGCCGAGATCGGGATCGTCCGGGACGGCGAGGCCCTCACCGTCGAGGCGACGCCGGCGGCCAACGGCGCCAGCGCCGTCCTCGGCGTCGGCGTGCGGATGCGGTACGAGTTCCCGATCGACGTCGAGATCCAGCTGAACGACGTCGGCGGCCCGAGCGCCGGCATGATGTTCGCGCTCGGCATCGTCGACACGCTGACTCCCGGGGCGATGACCGGCGGCGAGGACGTCGCGGGGACCGGGACCATCGACTCGGACGGCACGGTCGGCTCCATCGGCGGCATCCGCCAGAAGCTGTGGGGCGCGCTCGACGCCGACGCCGACTGGTTCCTCGCCCCCGAGGCGAACTGCGACGAGGTCGTGGGCAACGTGCCCGACGGGCTCGAGGTCTTCGCGGTCGGCACCCTCGAGGAGGCGCGGACGGTCGTCGAGACGATCGGCGAGGGCGGCGACACGTCGGCGTTCCGGAGCTGCGAGAGCGTCGTCGGCTGACGCCTGCGCCCCGCGTCATCCGCCGACGTTCCCGATGACGGATGCCGCGACGCGCGTTCGCCCCGAGCGGAGCGCGCGGCCCGCCCCGCCAGCCGTTTCCAAGAAAGCCGACCGTAGGATGGGAATCCGATCCCGTCCCGACCCGAATGAGGCCGAGAGTGTCCACAGCACAGTCGCAGGAACCGAGGACGACGCGCCGCCGCGCGCCGATCGCGATCACGATCGGCATCGTCGGTGCCCTCGTCGTCGCGTTCTTCGTGTTCGCCGGTATCTACGCGGATATCCGCTGGTACGACCAGCTCGGGTTCCTCGAGGTGCTGACGACCGAGTGGATCACGCGCATCGTGCTCTTCTTCGTCGGGTTCATCGCGATGGCGCTCCCCGTGTGGTTGTCCATCCAGATCGCCTATCGGACCCGTCCCGTGTACGCGAAACTCAATTCGCAACTGGATCGTTATCAGGAGATCTTCGAGCCGCTTCGGCGCCTCGCGATGTACGGCATCCCCGCCGTCCTCGGCATCTTCGCCGGCGTCTCGACCGCGAGCCGCTGGGACTCGGTGCTCGCGTGGTTGAACCGCACCCCGTTCGGCGCGGTCGACCCGCAGTTCCAGTTCGACATCGGCTTCTACGTCTTCGAGCTGCCCTTCTACCGATCGATCGTCGGCTTCGCGTCGGCGGTCGTGCTGCTCTCGGGCCTGCTCGTCATCGCGACCAACTACCTCTACGGCGCGATCCGCGTGAGCGGACGCGAGGTCGTCATCTCGAAGGCCGCGCGCATCCAGATCGCGATCACCGCGGGGCTCTACCTGCTCCTGCAGGCGGTCAGCATCTGGTTCGACCAGTACGCGACCGTCACCGAGACGGGCTCGCTGATCACCGGTGCGTCGTACACCGACGTCTACGCGACCATCCCCGGCCGGCAGATCCTCTCGGTCATCGCCGCCGTCGTGGCGGTGCTGTTCCTCATCACCGCGATCCTCGGCCGCTGGCGCCTGCCGCTCGTCGGCGCGGTCCTGCTCATCGTGTCGAGCCTGCTCATCGGCTCCCTCTACCCGTGGGTCGTGCAGCGCTTCCAGGTCGACCCGAGCGCGCGAGCGCTCGAGGCGCCGTACATCGACCGGAACATCGACGAGACGCGCGACGCGTTCGGCGTCGCCGACATCGAGGAGATCCCGTACGAGGCGAAGACCGACGCCGAGCCGGGCGCGCTGCGTGCCGACGCCGGGACGACCGCGAGCATCCGGCTCATGGACCCGGCCGTCATCAGCCCGGCGTTCCGGCAGCTCGAGCAGTTCCGCCAGTACTACCAGTTCCCCGAGATGCTCGACGTCGACCGGTACCAGATCGACGGCGAGTCGCAGGACACCGTCGTCGCGATCCGCGACCTCAACCTCGAGGGCCTGAACGACGCCCAGACGTGGTTCAACTCGCACCTCGTCTACACGCACGGCTACGGCCTCGTGGCCGCGGCCGGCAACCAGCGATCGAGCGACGGGCAGCCGGTGTTCCTCGAGTCGGGCATCCCGTCCAGCGGAACGCTCCCGGAGTTCGAGCCGCGCGTGTACTTCGGCGAGAACTCGCCCGAGTACTCGATCGTGGGCGCGCCCGAGGGGGCGCCGCCGATCGAGCTGGACTACCCGGCCGGCGGCGAGGGCGAACCGCAGCAGACGACGTTCACCGGCGACGGCGGCCCCGTGCTCGACAACGTGTTCACGAAGCTCGTCTACGCGCTGAAGTTCCAGTCCGAGCAGATCTTCCTCTCGGACCAGGTCTCGAACGAGTCGCAGATCCTCTACGACCGCAACCCGATCGAGCGCGTGCAGAAGGTCGCGCCGTACCTGACGCTCGACAGCGACACGTACCCGTCGGTGGTCGACGGCCGCGTGGTCTGGATCGTGGACGGCTACACCCTGTCCGACCAGTACCCCTACTCGAACAAGGTCAGCTACAGCGAGGCGATCTCCGACAGCGAGGCGGTGCAGCAGCCGCTGGCCTTCGACGAGGTCAACTACATCCGCAACTCGGTGAAGGCCACGGTCGACGCCTACGACGGCACCGTGACGCTGTACGCCTGGGACGAAGAGGACCCGATCCTGCAGACCTGGCAGAAGGTCTTCCCCAACGCGCTCAAGGACATGAGCGAGATGTCGGGCGAGCTCATGAGCCACGTGCGCTACCCGGCCGACCTGTTCAAGATGCAGCGCGCCGTGCTCGGCCGGTACCACGTGACCGACCCGGTGACGTTCTACTCGCGCGAGGACGCGTGGACGACGCCGCTCGACCCGACGCAGAGCGCGGCGACCTCGTTCCTGCAGCCGCCCTACTACCTGACGATGCAGATGCCGGGCCAGGAGGCGCCGACGTACTCGATCTACTCGACGTTCATCCCGGAGGCGCGCGGCAGCGCGAGCCGCAACGTCCTGCGCGGGTACCTCGCGGTCGACTCCGACGCGGGGTCGACGGACGGCGAACGCGCCGAGGGCTACGGCAAGCTCAGGCTGCTCTCGCTGCCCGAGGACGACAACGTCCCAGGCCCCGGTCAGGTGCAGAACACGTTCAACTCAGACCCGACCGTGTCGCAATCGCTGAACCTGCTGAAGCAGGGCCAGTCCGACGTGATCAACGGCAACCTGCTGACGGTGCCGGTCGGCGGCGGCCTGCTCTACGTGCAGCCGGTCTACGTGCAGTCCACCGGTGAGACGAGCTACCCGCTCCTGCAGAAGGTGCTGGTCGCCTTCGGCGACGAGATCGCGTTCCAGGACACGCTCGACGAGGCGCTCAACGTGCTGTTCGGCGGCGACTCCGGCGCGGCCGCGGGCGACGAGGAGGTCGAGCCGACCACACCCGACGGCGGCGAGCCGCCCGCCGAGGGCGAGACGCCCACGACGACCGACACCGAACTCCAGTCGCTGCTCAACCGCGCGCGGCAGGCGATCGAGGACAAGCAGCAGGCGCTGCAGGACGGCGACTGGGTGGCCTACGGTGCGGCGGACGCCGAGCTGGCCGAGATCATCTCGGAGCTCATCGTCCTCGCTGACGACGGCGCGAGCACGACGGACACCCCGTCGACCGACGCGCCGGCGACCGAGGAACCCTCGAACGGCTGATGTCCGTCGAGCTCGGCTCGGGCGACTGGCTCGAGGAGAACCGCGCGAACTGGGACGAGCGCGTGGCGCTCCACGTCGCCTCGCCGTTCTACGACCGGTCGCGCCTCCGGGCGGGCGGCAGCGTGCTCGACCCGATCGCGCAGGCGGGCATCGACCGGATGTTCCCGAGCGGCCTCGACGGCGTGCGCGTCCTGCACCTCCAGTGCCACTTCGGCTCCGACACGCTGTCGCTCGTGAACCTCGGGGCGACGGCGGTCGGCGTGGACTTCTCGCGCCCGGCGGTCGAGGAGGCACGGAGGATGGCGGCGGAGCTCGGCGTGGACGATCGCGTGCGCTTCGTCGAGGCCAACGTCTACGACGCACGGCACCGCCTGCCCGAGCCGGAGTCGTTCGACGTCGTCTTCACGACCTGGGGCACGATCGGCTGGCTTCCGGATGTCGCGGAGTGGGCGCGGATCGTCGCGTGGTTCCTCAAGCCCGGCGGTCGCCTGTTCTTCGCCGACGGCCACCCGGCGGCGTACGTCTTCGAGGGCGACGCCGGGCCGGGCGGCCTGCCGGCGTTCGCCTTCCCGTACGTGGGCACGGGTCCCGACATCATCGACGACCCGAGCGACTACGCCGACCCCGAGGCGCGCCTCGTCAACGCCCGGACGTGGGAGTGGATGCATCCGCTCGGCGAGGTCTTCGGCGCGCTGCGCGACGCCGGGCTCACGGTCGACGACTTCGCCGAGCACTACGAACTGCCCTGGCGGATGTTCCCCATCACGGTGCCCAAGGGCGACGGGATGTTCGGCTGGCCGGGCCGTCAGTGGCTGCCGCTCGGCTACGAACTCGTCGCCTCGCGACCGGTCGAGGAGTAGCCGACAGCGGCCGATCGGCGCCGACCCGCCCGGGATGCGGCCTCGATTCGACCGCCCTCGGAACCCGTGCTAGTGTTATCTCTTGTGCCGCGGGGTGGAGCAGTTCGGTAGCTCGCTGGGCTCATAACCCAGAGGTCGTAGGTTCAAATCCTGCCCCCGCAACCAAACAGGAAGGCCCCGGTCCAATCGGACCGGGGCCTTTCGCTTGTCCGGAGCCGTGCCGGAAGACCCTCCGGGCGGCCCGACGGTGCCCTGCCCCGACGACGATCCGTCCCCGCGGCGGACAGCCCCGTCACGCGATCATCGAGTGCGCTCGCGTCACGCCGAACGAGGCGAACGTCGTCATCGACGTCCGCCCGCCGGCGCGTCGTCCGCGTCGGGGGGTCGGCCGCCGCGGTCCTCGTACGCGAACGTCGGCACGCCCCAGCCGAACCGCAGCGACGCGAGCCGGATCAGCAGGATGATGGCGATCGGGATCCAGAAGACGATGAGCGGATCCGCGTCGAGCGCGAGCAGCGCCACGTAGACGCCCGCGCCGATCAGGGCGGCCGTGGCGTAGAACTGGCCACCGCGCAGCACGTCCGGGACCTCGTTCGCGAGGATGTCGCGGACGATGCCGCCGCCGACCCCCGAGATCACGCCGATGATCGCGGCGCTGATCTCGTTCGCGCCGGCCGCGAGGGCCACGTTCGTGCCGGTGACGACGAAGACGGCCATGCCCGCGGCATCCGACACCTGGACGATGTGGAGGCGCTGCAGCACGTCGAGCGCACGGGTGCGGGTGAGCGGGATCACCGCGAGCGCAGTGAGCGCCGCGACGAGCAGGTAGGTCGGGTTGCGCACCCAGAACACCGGGAAGTTCCCGAGCAGGACGTCGCGCAGGGTGCCGCCGCCGACCGCGACGAGGCACGCGAGCACCACCACGCCGACGAGGTCCATGCGCTTGCGCCCCGCCGCGACGGCGCCGGAGATCGCGAAGGCCATGGTGCCGACGTACTCGAGGACCACCTGGATCACGGCCATGACGGACGTCAGCGGGTCGTCCGCGGCGACGGCGAGGACGCCGGACATGAGCCACCCCCTCGTGCCGCCCGGAGCAGCCGCCGCTTCCGGTACGACCTCGAGGCGATGATACCGGCGGCGGCGCCGGGATCGGCCAGCCGCGTGCCGGGGCGGTCCACGGCCCGGGTACGGGGCCGGCCGGGGCCCCGCGCGCCGTCACTCCCTCACGCCGACGACCGCTCGAGTGCCGCGACGAGCGCGTCGAGGTGCGCCTTCTGCGACTGGTCGATGGTGAGCGTCAGGATCGCGGCCATCGCGAGGAGGACCTCGTAGCTGTCGGGCCGCCCGCGCTTGCCCGGGCGGTGCGTGACCCGGATCTCCCGGTACGTCGACACCGGGTTGCGCGCCGACTCGTGCATCCCGTTGTGCCGGAACTTCGCGACCGTGGCGCCGTCGTACACGAGACGGTCGCCGTTGGTGCCCGTGACCTCGATGGTGTCCATGTCTCAGCCCCTCAGAGTCGCCGGCGGGCCTGCTGGCCGGTGAGGCCGTTCTCGATGCCCTCGAAGACGGCCGTGAGGTCGCCGGTGACGAACCACTCCGTCAGGGCGAGGGCGACGGCGAGGGCGACGAATCCGAGGACGACGGCGATCGCGACGCTCCTGCGGTGCGCGCGTGAGGCGAGGAAGTGGGTGCTCATGTCGAGGACGCTAGGGACGGTGCAGCTCGGTGTCCTGAGTAGTGGTTGCCTATTCCCGCCTCCCGCATCGCTCACTCGCCGTCATCGGGGAAGGCGGACGGGTCGGGGTTCCCGGTGTGGGAGGTGCGGCCGGAGGACGTGGGTCCGTAGAGTTCGGGGCATGCCCGCGGATGTGACCGCCCCGCCCCGCACCCCTTCCTCGGGGCCCACGGGACTGGCGGCGGTCGGGGCGCTCGGCGTCGTCTTCGGGGACATCGGGACCAGCCCGCTGTACGCCCTCAGCGCCGCGCTCGCGCCGACCGGGACGATCGACTCCGCGCACGTCTACGGCGTCACGTCGATGGTGGTGTGGTCGATCACGCTCGTGGTGACGGTGCTCTACGTCACCGTCCTGATGCGCTTCGACAACGACGGCGAAGGCGGCCTGCTGGCGCTGCTCGCGCAGATCCGCCGCGCGCGCCCGACGGCGAGGGTGCGGGCACTGGCCACGGGCGTGGCGATCCTGGGCGCGGCGATGTTCCTCGGCGACAGCATGATCACGCCCGCGATCTCGGTGCTGTCCGCCGTCGAGGGGCTCACCACGATCGACTCGGACCTCGGGGCGCTCGTCGTCCCGATCACGGTCGCGATCCTCGTCGCGCTGTTCGTCGTGCAGCGGTTCGGGACGGCGCGCATCGGCCGGGTCTTCGGCCCGATCATGCTCGCGTGGTTCCTGCTGCTCGCCGTCCTCGGGGTGGTCGCCATCGCCCGGGGCCCCGAAGTGCTGGTCGCGCTCTCACCGCACTGGATCGTGCTGCTCGTCGCCGAGCACCCGTGGACGGCCTTCCTCGCCCTCGGCGGCGTGGTGCTCGCGATCACGGGTGCCGAGGCCCTGTTCGCCGACATGGGGCACTTCGGCCGTCGCCCGGTGACGATCGCGTGGTTCGCGGTCGTCTACCCGTGCCTGCTGCTGGCCTACCTCGGGCAGGCGGCGGCGGTGCTGGCTGCCGGCGCGGCCGGACCCAACTCCTTCTTCCTCCTGGTGCCGGGCTGGGCGACCATCCCCGTCGTGATCCTCGCGACGATGGCGACCGTGATCGCGTCGCAGGCGGTGATCTCCGGCGCGTTCAGTGCGGTGCACCAGGCGGGGCGGTTGGACCTCATCCCGTCCGTCCGCGTCATCCACACCTCGGCGACGCACCGCGGGCAGCTCTACCTCCCCGCGGTCAACCTGCTGCTCGCCGTGGCCGTGATCGGGCTCGTCGTGGGGTTCCAGAGCTCCTCCGCGCTCGCGTCGGCATACGGCATCGCGGTCACCGTGACCCTGAGCTCGACGACGACGCTCCTCCTCCTGCTGCTGCGCGTCCGCGGTGGACTGTCGGTCCCGCGAGCCGTCGGGATCGCCGCGATCCTGGGGGTGCTGCTCGCCTTCCTCGCCGCGAACCTCACCAAGGTCGTGAGCGGCGGATGGGTGCCGCTCGGGGTCGGCGTGGCCCTGCTCGTGTCCATGTGGACCTGGTGGCGCGGGTCCTTCCGCATGACGGTCTCCCGCAGGAGGGACGAACCCCTGCTCACGGACCTGACCGACCGCATCCGAACCGCCCCGCGAGTCCCCGGGACCACGGTGTACCTGGCTCGGAGCAGCGACACCGCCCCGGTCGCGCTCACCACGCTGCTGGAGCGGTACGGGGTGCTGTCCGAGCACGTGATCGTGCTGGCGATGCGGACGACCACCTCGCCGTTCGGGGTCGACGCCGAGGCCCGCTCGCTGACGCGGGGGGTGACCGTCATCGATGCCGGGTTCGGCTACCGCCAGCGGCTGCGGGTGGCCGACGCGCTGGCGCTCGCGGCCACGCGCCCGGACTCGGGCTTCACGGTGGACCAGCTCGAGGATGCGACGTACGTGGTCTCGTCGGACTCGCCCGTGGCCGACGCCGACTCGAGGCTCCCGAGGTGGCAGCAACGGCTGTTCATCGGCCTCGAGCGGACCCAGGGCTCCCCGGTCGACCTCGCGGAGCTGCCGGCGCGCCGGACGGTCATCGTCGGGCGCGAGCTCCCCGTCTGAGCACGGCCGGGCGGCCTAGGCTGGCTGCATGCAGACGGATGCCGCGCCCCTCGCCGTCGCGATCGCGCAGTTCGCGCCCGGCGACGACCCCGATGCCAACCTCGCCGAGATCGAACGCCTCGCGGGCGTCGCTGCGGCGCGCGGCGCGCGACTCGTCGTCTTCCCCGAGTACTCGAGCTACTTCACGCCCGAGCCGGGCCCGGCGTGGGTCGAGGCGGCGCAACCGCTCGACGGGTCGTTCACGACCGCGGTGGCGGAGCTCGCCGCTCGGCTCGACGTGCACCTCGTCGTCGGCATGATCGAGCGCCCGGCGGGCGAGGAGCGCCGCGTGGCCAACACGGTCGTCGCGATCGCGCCGGGCGAGGGCGTCGTCGCCGCGTATCGCAAGCTCCACCTCTACGACGCGTTCGGCCAGCGCGAGAGCGAGTGGGTGGCCCCGGGCGAGATCGGCGATCCCGAGACGTTCGCGGTCGGCGGCATCCGCTTCGGCCTGCAGACCTGCTACGACGCGCGCTTCCCCGAGGTCTCGCGCCGCATCGTCGACGCGGGCGCCGACGCGATCTGCATGCCGGCCGAGTGGGTGCGCGGTCCGCTCAAGGAGGCGCACTGGCGCACGCTCACGACGGCGCGCGCGATCGAGAACACCGCCTACGTGCTCGCCGCCGACCACGCCCCGCCCGTCGGCGCGGGCAACAGCATGATCGTCGACCCGATGGGCGTCGAGGTCGCCACGATCGGCGAGCAGACCGATGTCGCCCTCGCCTGGCTCTCGACGGACCGCATCGCCGAGGTGCGCAGGCGCAACCCGGCACTGGCGCTCCGCCGCTTCGCGGTCGTCGAGCGCGAGACGCCCTGAGCCGACGCCGCGATCAGCCCATCGCCGCGAGCCGCTCGGCCGCGGACTCCAGCACCTCGCGACGCTTGCAGAACGCGAACCGCACGAGGCTTCGCACGTCGTCGCGGCGCTCCGGGTGCACGAACGCCGTGACCGGCACGCCGACGACCCCGGCGCGGTGCGGGAGCTCGCGGCAGAACGCATCGCCGTCGCGCGCGCCGAGCGGTGCGGCATCCGCCACCACGAAGTAGCCCGACGCCGGGACCGACGGCGCGAAGCCGGCGCTCGTGAGGCCCGCGACGAGCAGGTCGCGGCGTGCGGCGAGCTCGGCCGCGGCATCCGCGAAGAACCGGTCGGGCAGGTCGAGCCCGGTCGCGATCGCGGGCTGGAACGGCGCGCCGTTGACGAAGGTCAGGTACTGCTTGACGGCGAGTACGGCCGTCACGAGATGCGCGGGGGCGGTGAGCCAGCCGATCTTCCAGCCGGTCGTGTTGAAGGTCTTGCCGCCCGACGAGATCGAGATCGTGCGGTCCCAGCCCCCGGGGCGGGTCGCGATCGGCACGTGCTGCCCGTCGAACACGAGGTGCTCGTAGACCTCGTCGGTGACGATGAGGGCGTCGTGCCGGTGCGCGAGCTCGACGACCAGGTCGAGCGTCGCCTCGTCGAGGAGCATGCCGGTCGGGTTGTGCGGCGAGTTGACGAGGATGACGCGGGTGCGGTCGTTCACGGCGGCGCGCAGCTCGTCGTGGTCGGGCCGCCAGTCGGGGAAGCGCAGGGGCACGGTGCGGTGGATGCCCCCGGCCCGCGCGATCACCGCCCCGTACGCGTCGTACGACGGCTCGAACGTGACGACCTCGTCGCCGTCGTCGACGAACGCGAGCAGCGTGGCGGCGAGCGCCTCGGTCGCGCCCGCGGTGACGAGCACCTCGCGCGCCGGATCGACGGTCAGCCCGTACCAGCGGTGCTGGTGGCGGGCGATCGCCTCCCGGAGCACGGGCATCCCGGGGCCGGGCGGGTACTGGTTCACGCCGGTCGCGATCGCCTCGCGCGCGGCGTCGAGCACCTCGCGGGGGCCGTCCTCGTCGGGGAATCCCTGCCCCAGGTTGATGGCGCCGGTCGACACGGCGAGCGCGCTCATCTCGGCGAAGACGGTCGGCGCGACGCCGCCGTCGGGGGCGAGCAGCCCCGCCCCGGCTGCGGTCCGCTGCCACGGTGCGAGCGGTCGTGAGGGGATGGCATCCACGCTCACACCGTATGCCACGGTGCGGCGGCTACGCTGACTGCGGCGCTCGGGCGGTTCACGGGGGCGACATAGCTTCGACATAGGGACCGCCGACTCGCCGCACAGCTTGGAGCGGGATGCTGGCATCCGCTGGAAGGAGCGAAGATGACCGAGACCAACACCGGCGGGATCGAGCAGACCCCGGAGCCCCACCCCACGCCGACGGCGGAGGGTGCGGATGCCGCGGAGGCCCCCGCCCAGGTCGAGACCCCCCGCGCCGATGCGCCCGCCGAGCCCGTGAGCGAGCCGCCCGCGCCGGCGCCCGCCACCGAGGCCACGGTCGAGCCGGCAGCTCCCGCGGCCCCCGCCGCCGCCCCGGCCGCGGCGTCGACCCCGGCGGAGACGCCCGCGCCGGCCGCGCACCCCGCGCCCGCGGCAGCTCCCGCGACCCCGGTCGCCGAGCCCGCACCGCGCCCGACCGGCACCGTGTACGCGCCCGGCCAGGCCCCGCAGCCGTACATCGCGGGCCAGTACCGCCACGACCCGGCCGCGCCGACCGCTGGCCAGACGCAGCCGACCGCGCCGGTCGCCGGTGCACCCGCGGCGTCCGCGGCGTCTGGCGCTCATCGGGCCGACGGCGCGGGAACGGTCCCGCCCGCCTTCGGCGGCGCCCCGACCGCGGTCCAGGAGCCTGCGCCGAAGCAGCGCCGCGTCGGCTTCGGCGTCGCCGCGGCGATCGTCGCGGCCGCGCTCATCGGCGGCGCGTCGGGCGCCGGGATCACCGCGCTCATGACCGACGACGGCGACAGCGCCGTCGAGCAGACCTCCTCGGGCACGCAGCGCATCGTCGTGAACGACGACGGCTCGGTGAACCGGGTCGCGGCCGTCGCCGCGGCCGCGAGCCCCAGCGTGGTCACCATCGAGGTGTCCGGCGGCCAGTCCGGCGGCACGGGCTCCGGCATCATCCTGTCCGAGGACGGGTACGTGCTCACCAACACGCACGTCGTCACCCTCGACGGCGCGACCGGCGACCCGTCGATCCAGGTCAAGGCCGACGACGGCTCGCTCTACTCGGCCGAGCTCATCGGCACCGACCCGCTGAGCGACCTCGCCGTCATCAAGCTGGCGGATGCCTCCGGCCTCACGCCGATCGAGTTCGCCGACTCGAGCGAGCTCAACGTCGGCGACACGGCGATCGCCATCGGCGCGCCGCTGGGCCTCTCCGGCACCGTCACGAACGGCATCGTCAGCGCCCTGAACCGCAGCATCGACGTCGAGTCGTCGGCTGCGCCCGAGACCACCCCCGACAGCGGGGAAGGCGACCAGGGCGGGTCGGGCGACAGCCCGTTCGACTTCTGGAACTTCGACGGCCAGGAGGGCAACGGCTCGTCCGGCGGCGGCGGCCTCATCTCCATCCCGGTGATCCAGACGGATGCCGCGATCAACCCGGGCAACTCGGGCGGCGCGCTGCTCGACAGCGAGGGCAAGCTCATCGGCGTGAACGTCGCGATCCTCTCCGCCGGCGGCAGCTCGAGCGAGGCCGGGAACATCGGCGTCGGGTTCGCGGTGCCCTCGAACCTCGCCGAGCGGATCGCGGGCGAGATCATCGAGAACGGCTCGGCCACGCACGGCCTGCTCGGCGCGACCGTGACCTCGGCGCAGGCGAGCGGCGAGAGCTCGACGGTCGGCGCGCTCATCGCCGAGGTGAGCGCGGGCGGCGCCGCCGAGGCGGCCGGCCTGCAGTCCGGCGACGTGGTGACGGCGCTGAACGGCATCCCGATCACCGACCAGACCGACCTCACCGCGCAGGTGCGCGCCCTCGCGGGCGGTGCCGAGGCCGAGGTGACCTACACGCGCGACGGCGAGTCGAACACCGTGACCGTGACCCTCGGCACCTTCGAGGGCTGACCCCGGGGATCGCTCCACGGGCGACCGCTCCGACGGGGGCCGGACCGCATGGTACGGCCCCCGTTCCTCGTGCGCGGAACCCCGCGTCGGCACCGCGATCGCGGGGGTCCCTGCTGCTAGGCTCGATCGACCCAGTGCACGAGTGAGGACCATGCCCGACCAGCCCCATCCGGCGGAACCGTCGCCGCCGATCGGCGTCTCGTATGTCATGCCCGTGCTGAACGATGCGTCGCACGTGCGCGCCGCGGTCGAGTCGATCCTCGCGCAGGAGTACGACGGCCCCGTCGAGGTGCTGATCGCGCTCGGTCCCTCGATCGACGGCACGAACGAGTTGGTCGCCGACCTCGCGTCGCGCGATGCGCGCGTGCACGTCCTCGACAACGAGGTGGGGTCCACGCCCGCCGGCCTGAACATCGGCATCCGCGCGGCCGTGCACCCGGTCGTCGTCCGGGTCGACTCCCACTCGATGCTGCCGGTCGACTACACGCGCATCGCGGTCGAGACGCTCGTGCGCACCGGTGCCGACAACGTCGGCGGCATCATGGACGCCCGCGGCGAGACGTCGTTCGAGCGGGCGGTGGCGCTCGCCTACACGACCCCCGTCGGGCTCGGCGGCTCGGCGTTCCACGTCGGCGGCCACGAGGGGCCCGTCGAGACGGTCTACCTGGGCGTGTTCCGCAGGAGCGCGCTCGAGCGCGTCGGCCTCTTCGACGAGACGATCAAGCGCGGCCAGGACTGGGAACTGAACCGCCGACTGCGTCAGACGGGCGGGACGGTCTGGTTCACGCCCGAGCTGGCGGTGACCTATCGCCCGCGCTCGAGCCTGGAGCGCCTCGCGCGGCAGATGTTCTCCACCGGGCTGTGGCGGGGGGAGCTCGCCCGCCGGTTCCCCGCGGCGAACGGCCTCCGGTACTTCGTCCCGCCCGCCATGGTCGTCGGCGTCGTGCTCGGCCTCATCCTCGGCGTCGTCGGCATCGTGCAGGCGGTGACGGGCCAGGCGCCGTGGCTGCTCGTGGGATTCGTCGTCCCGCTCGTCTACCTGCTCTTCGTGATCGCCGCGACGATCGCGTACGCGCGCCACCGCGGCGCGGCGACGGCGGCGTGGTTCCTCGCCGTGCTGCCCTGCATCCACGTCGCGTGGGGGGCGGGCTTCGTGCTCGGGTACCTCTCGCTCACGACCAACATCGCCACGCACACGGGAAGGTGAGCATGTCGGAGCCCATGCCGGACCGGGGGATCCCGTCGAGCCTCGCCGAGCAGCGCGCGGTGACGCAGCCGCCCGAGGTCCGCGGCCGCCGGAACGCGGAGCACTGGACGGCGTCGCTGTACCTGCGCGACCTCTCGCCCTACCTGACGTGGCTGCTGCTGCACACGCGGATCTCGGCGAACGGCGTCACGGGACTCATGATCCTCGTCGGCTGGTCGACCGCCGCGGCGCTGCTGATCCCCGGCATCTGGGGCGCGCTGCTCGCCGTGGTGCTCGGACAGCTGCAGATGCTCGTCGACTGCTGCGACGGCGAGGTCGCGCGCTGGCGCCGCACGTCGAGCCCGGCCGGCGTGTTCCTCGACAAGGTCGGCCACTACTCGACCGAGGCGCTCATCCCGATCGCCCTCGGCATCCGTGCCGCCGCGTATCCGCTGGAGTTCCCCGCCGACTTCCTCTGGACGACGATCGCGGCCCTGCTGGCGCTCGTCATCGTGCTGAACAAGGCGCTCAACGACATGGTGCACGTGGCACGGGCGAACGCGGGCCTGCCGAAGCTGGCCGACACGCAGGGCGAGACCGCGCCGCGCGGGGGACTCGTCGCGACGCTGCGCAAGGCGGCGCGGTTCGTCCCGTTCCACCGCCTCTACCACTCGGTCGAGTTGACGCTCATCGCGTTGGCCGCGGCGGTCGTGGGGCTGTTCGCGGGCCAGCCGCTCGTCGACCGGGTCGTGCTCGCCGCGCTGCTGCCCCTCGCGGTGCTCGCCCTCGTCGGCCACTTCATCGCGATCATGGCCTCCCGGCGTGTCCGTGCCTGATCCGCCGTCGACGACCGCGCGGCCCCGCGTCGGGGTCGTGGTGCTCACGATGGGCCGGCGTCCCGTCGAACTCGCGCGGGGCATCCGGAGCATCCTCGACCAGGAGGGCGTCGACGTCGACGTCGTATGCGTCGGCAACGGCTGGGACCCGGCGACCGCCGGCCCTGCGCTCCCGGCCGAGGTGCGCACGCTGCACCTGCCCGAGAACCTCGGCATCCCGGCCGGTCGCAACCGGGGCGTCCCCGAGGTCGCGGGCGACGTGCTCTTCTTCCTCGACGACGACGCCTACCTGCCGAGCCCGGCCTTCCTGGCCGACGGATGCCGCATGCTCGCCTCCCGGCCCGACCTCGGGCTCGTGCAGCCCCGCGTGGTGGACCCGACCGGGCTCGCGTCCCCGCGGCGCTGGATCCCGCGCATCCGCAAGGGCGATCCGGCGCACTCGAGCCCCGTGTTCTCCTGCTGGGAGGGCGCGGTCCTCATGCCGAGGCGCGCGTTCGAGGCCTCCGGCGGCTGGGCCGACCCGTTCTTCTACGCCCACGAGGGCATCGAGCTGGCCTGGCGCGTGTGGGATGCCGGCTACCGTGCCTGGTACGCCGGCGACCTCGAGGCGGCGCATCCCGTGATCGACCCGGCTCGCCACGCGTACTACTACCGGCTGAACGCCCGGAATCGGGTCTGGCTCGCCCGCCGCAACCTGCCGGCGATCCTCGTCCCGTGCTACGTCGGCTCCTGGACGGCGATCCAGGTGCTGCGCTGGGTCCGGCAGCCCGCCGCGCTCCGGGCGTGGTTCGCGGGTTGGCGGGCCGGATGGCGCGAGGACGCGGGGGAGCGACGCCCGATGCGGTGGCGCACCGTGTGGCGGATGACCCTCGCCGGGCGGCCGCCCGTCGTCTGACATGCGTCACGCGCGATGCGCGACGGCGGCTACCCTTGGACGGTGGAACTGAGGAGAGACGCGCGGCGTGCCGTGAAGCTCGTGCAGAACGTGCTCCGCTCGCGACGTGCGCAGCGGCAGCTGGTCGAGAAGCTCGCCGTGCAGGGGCCCCTCGAGCCGCACCGGTTCCGCGTGGGCGTCTACTTCGCCGACGGCAAGGTCAACCTGTACCAGCTGCGGCAGTGGTACCGGCCGCTGGCCCGGCTCGCCGAGCGGCATCCGGTCCTGATGCTCAGCCGCGCCTCGGGCGCGGCGCTCGCGCTGCTCGACGAGGCACCGGTGCCGGTGGCGTACGTGCGCCGGGTGGCGGACCTCGAGCACGTCATCCACGAGCAGGACCTGCACGTCATCTTCTACGTCAACCAGAACGCCAAGAACTTCCAGATGATGCGCTATGGGCGGCGCTGGCACGTGTTCATCAACCACGGCGAGTCCGACAAGATGTACATGACCACGAACCAGTTCAAGGCCTACGACTACGCGTTCATCGCCGGCGATGCCGCGCGGGCGCGCCTCGAGAAGGTGCTGTGGGACTACGACTTCGACAAGCGGGCCATCCCGATCGGCCGTCCGCAGGCCGATCACTACCTCGACGGCAGTGCGCTGCCGTACCCGGACGACGGCCGCGAGGTGGTGCTCTACGCGCCGACGTGGGAGGGGGATCGCGGGGCGGCCGCGTACGGCTCGATCGCATCGCACGGCGTCGACCTGGTCCGCGCGTTCATCGCGAGCGGCCGGCACCGCGTGATCTATCGGCCGCACCCGCGCTCGGGCGTCGTCGACCACGAGTACGGCGCTGCGAACCAGGAGATCAAGCGCATGCTCGAGCAGGCGAACGCGGCGGACCCGTCCGCGCATCACGTCGTCGACGAGGGGAAGGACCTGGGCTGGCAGCTCGCGGCCGCCGACGTGGCGATCGTCGACATCTCGGCGATGGTCTACGACCGCCTCGCGGCCGGCAAGCCGCTCCTCGTCACGCGTCCGGCGAATCCCGATGCGCAGATCGACACGGGCGGCTACCTCTCCGCGTGCGAGTGGCTGGACCGGGCCGACGGCGCCGCGATGCTCGCCCGGGTCGACGAGGTCGCGCACGACGCCCTGGCGCTCGAGCGGCTCGGCTACTGGGTCGAGCGCTACTTCGGCGACACGACGCCGGGCGTCACGACCCGTCGCTTCCACGACGCGGTCGACCACCTCATGGTCGAGTGGCAGCGGTTCGCGGCGCTGCACGCGACCGACCCGGAGGTCGACGACCACGACGCGGAGGGCGAGGCGGCCGAGCAGTCCGACGAGATCGAGGTCGACTGAGACCGCGCGCGGCCCGATGCGATCCGTCGGCCCGGAACGTATGCTCGGGCCATGGCGCAGCTGATCACCGAGGACGATCTCGACGAGCTGGAGCTCCGCGTCGCGGATGGTCGCGGCCATGTCGCGCGGGCCGACCTGCTCGAGCGGTGGGCGACGGATGACGCGGCATTCGAGCTGGCCGAAGGCGTGCGGCGCGCGCACCTCCTCCTGACCGCGGCGGAGCACTTCGAGATGGCCGGCGAACTGGACCGGGCGCTGACGGCCGCGCGGCGCGCCGCCGAGGCATCCGATGCCGAGCCCCACGAGGCGACCGGACGGCTCGTCGCGATCCAGCTCGCGCTCGGCGAGCGCGACGCGGCGCTGCGCACGGCCGACGAGCTGCGCGGGTCGGGGAGCGGGCAGTGGTGGCGGCACCTCCACGTCGCCGAGGCGTTCGAGCTCGCCGACGAACTCGAGCTCGCCGAGCGCTGGTTCGCGATCACCCTCCGCCTGATCGAGCGCGATCCCGAGCACGACGTCGCCGATCGCCTGATCGCCCTGAGCGGGCGGTTCCGGGTGCGGCGGGACGCGGGCAAGCCCGAGGACGTGCTCGACGCCGAGACGAGCCAACTGCGCGAGCTGCTCGGCTACGAGCCGATCCCGTAGGCCGGAGCCTCAGACCGTCCCGTCCGGGTCGGCGGGCCGGTCCGCGCGGGGCTCGACGGGGTCGTCGGCCTCGCCGTCACCGAGCGGTTCGTTCGTCCCGTCATCACCGCCGGGGGTCAGGTCGTCGGCCGAGGCGTCCGCACGGTCGCCCTTCGACGTCGCCGCGGACAGCCGTCCGAACGGTCGGCTCGCGACGCGTCCCGCGGTCGTCACCGCTCGTGCGAGGCGCCTGCCGGCCGACGTGATGGCGGTCTCGTCGCCGCGCGGCTCCAGTTCGACCGGGAGCACGAACGGCGCGGGACCGAAGGCCAGGCGGGACTGCTGGAGGACCCGGCGCCCGAGCACGTGGTTGCCGATGCCGCCGATCGCGGCACCGATCCCGAACGGGATGGCGCGTCCGATGATCCCGGCGCCGCCCCGGACGGCGAACTGCTTGACGAACACGTGCCGAAGCCGGTCGACGACCGAGCCCATCACGGCGCGCGGGAGCGTGCTCGTGATGATCTCGCCGAAGTACGCGTTCCGCGGCACGCCCTTGCCTGTCGCCTGCGCGGCGAACTGCCGGACCAGGTCGGCGCCCTCGCGGCCCATCATGAGCGTCATCACGAGTGCGCGTGCGCGATCGGGGTTCTCGACGTGCAGGCCGTGCACCTCGGCGACCGACTGGGCGAAGAGGGCAGTCGCCTCGAGGAAGCCCGCGGTCTCGACACCCGAGAGGGCGAGCGTGATGCCGGTCGAGATGCCCGGCACCACGGCGGTCGCGCCGACGGCGGCGCCGCCGGTCGTGACGGCGGTCAGGTACCGGCGCTCGAGCACGCGGACCAGCTCCTCGGGGCTCGCCGTGGGGTGGTTCCGACGGATGGCGCGGAGGTGCGCGAGCACGATCGGTCGCTGGATGGACAGCAGTCGGTCGAATCCCCGCTCGAGGCCGACGGCCCGATCGGCGGGATCGGTCCGCGGCGTGCCGGCCTGACCGGACCCGGGCTCGCCCGTCACGTCGGGTGCTTCGGGCGCCGCCTCCTCGGGCGCACCACGGCCCAGCGTCGTGATCCGGTGCACACGTTCGGACATGGCGACGATCCTAGGCGGCGCGGATGGGAACGTCGCGGGGACCCGCCTTTCCGGGCGGGGGCTTGACGCTGCGTCAGCGCGTGCCGTAGTCGGCGTTGTAGCGGTCGAGCACCTCGTCGATCCCGGCGTCGAGGACGAGCGCACCCTTGTCGAGGTAGAGGCCGCGCGTGCAGAAGCGGCGCAGGTCGCGTTCGTTGTGGGAGACGAAGAAGAGCGTGCGCCCGCCCTCGAGGAGTTCCTCGATGCGGCGATAGCACTTCTCGCGGAACGCCTTGTCGCCCACCGCGAGCACCTCGTCGACGAGCAGGATCGGCTCCTCGAGCTGCGAGATCACCGCGAACGCGATGCGCACCTTCATGCCGCTCGACAGGTGCTTGTACGGCGTGTCGAGGAAGTCGCCGATCTCGGCGAACTCGATGATCTCGTCGAACTTGTCGTCGATCTGGGCACGCGACATGCCGTGCAGGCCGGCCGTCAGGTACACGTTGTCGCGGACGGTCAGGTCGTCGACGAAGCCGCCGGTGATCTCGATGAGCGGTGCCACACCGCCTTCGACGATCACTGCGCCCTCGTCGGGCAGCATGACCCCGGCCACGAGCTTGAGCAGGGTCGACTTGCCCTGCCCGTTCCGCCCCACGACGCCGATCGCCTCGCCCGGGCGCACGTCGATCGACACGTTGCGGAGGGCCCAGAACTCGTCGGGCCGGATCCTGCGGCGTCGGCGGGAGAGGAGGTCCTTGAACGACTTCCTGCCGCGACGGTTGCGCCGGAACCGGACGCCGAGGTCGTTCGCGCGGATGGCAGCCTCTGGCATCAGATCTCCTTCAGCACCTGGCGCTCGGAGCTCCGGAACACCCAGAGGCCGAGCCCGAGGAAGGCGAGCGACATGGCGGCGGCGACGCCGACGGCGAACCAGTCGAGCTCGCCGGGGAAGATCGCGGATCGGTACAGGCCGAAGATCCCGGTGAGGGGGTTGAACGCGGCCCAGAAGTGCAGCGACTCGGGCAGGTTCGTCGTTCCGTAGACGATCGGCGAGGCGTAGAAGAGGAAGCGCAGGACGAGCTTGGTCGCGCGTTCGAGGTCGCGGAAGAAGACCACGAGCGGCGCCACGATGAGTCCGAGCCCGGCGGTGAGCATCGCCTGCAGGATGATGGCGAGCGGGAAGAGGGCGAGCTCCCAGCCGACCCGGATGTCCTCGCCGAACCAGGCGGCGAGCAGCACGAACAGCAGGAGCACCGGCAGCGACAGCAGGAACTCGATGCCCTTCGACAGCACGATCCGGTTGACCCAGATGGTCCGCGGCAGCTTCGTGGATCGGACGAGCTTGGCGTCCTTCAGGAATGCGCGGGTCGAGTCGGAGACCGCGCCGTTGAACCACATCCAGGGCAGCAGCCCGGCGAGCAGGAACACGATGTACGGTTCGGTGCCGACCGGACGCTGGAAGACCTGCGTGAAGACGAACCAGTAGATGCCGGCCATGACGAGCGGGTCGAGCACCGACCAGAGGTAGCCGAGGGCCGACGTCGAGTACCGGACCTTGAGGTCGCGCGTCGTGAGGAGCCACAGCGAATGCCGGTAGCCGTCCCAGGGCGTCCGCGTGAACGGATGCGAGTCGGCGTAGCTCATCACGGTCTCATCGTAGATGGACGGAGGCGACCCTCCGAACCGGTCGGATCAGCGCGTTCGCGGGCTGGGATGCGAGAAGCGGATGCCGCAACCGGCATCCGCTCCTCACGCTGTGGGTGGTTCGCAGGTCACACGAAGTGGTTCGCGCGCTCCAGGTCCTCCGCGAAGTCGATCTCGACCGCGTACAGGTCGGAGACGTCCATGGGCTCGACCAGCAGGCCGTTCTTCTCGATCGCGAGTTCGAGACCGCGCTCGAAGTAGTCCTGGTCGCCGACGCGCTGGAGGTGCGCGAGCAACGTGGCCTTGTCGCGGCCGGAGATGTAGTTGATGCCGACCGCCTCGCCGAGGCCGCCCTTGACGGTCTTGGAGAGCTCCTTGATGTAGCCCTCGGCCGTGGTCGTGTACTTCACCTCTTCGTCGGACACCTTCGCGGTGTTGACGGTCACGAACGACTGGTCGCGTGCGATGAAGGCGAGCGCGCGGTCGAGGATCGCCGGATCGAAGACCACGTCGCCGTTCATCCAGAGCACGCCGCCCGGCTGCGACGCCTGGAGCGCGCGCATGAGCGACTTCGAGGTGTTCGTCTGGTCGTACTCCTCGTTGTAGACGAAGGACGCCTGCGGGAACGCCTCGATGATGTGCTCGAGCTTGTAGCCGACGACGATCGTCACGACGGCGTTGCGGCCGAACGCGTGCTCGATGTTGTCGAACTGCTGGCGCATGATCGTGCGGCCGTCGTTGAGCTCGGTGAGCGGTTTGGGGAGGGAACGCCCGAGCCGGCTCCCCATGCCGGCTGCGAGGATCACGATCTGCGTGGTCATGACATCTCCTTCGTCGATCGGATGCCGCTGCCCTCGATTCGGTTCGAGTTCACCGGGGATTCATCCGCAAGTTCACTTCTGGACACGCCGTTATGCCGAGTCACAGGATACCGGACAGCCGAAGTCCGTGCTGGGGGTTGCGCGCAAGCCGTAGCGCGATCGTGATACGACGCGCAGATCACGCCCAGCTCGGCGGTTCCGACCGCCACGACGTGAATTCGCTGTGAGAGGTCCACGGCTGCGGGCGAGGGGGTTGGTAGGTTGTCGTGGTGACTTCCGTTTCGCGATCAGCTCCTGACGACGAGACTCCCGAAGGCACGGACACGGGGGTGTCTGATCGTCGGGGGGAATCCGTCGCGTCCGAACAGGGGCGTGACGGATCCGCCCGCGCGGGCGGGAAGCCCGCGGGCCGGACGACCGCGGCCAAGTCCGCAGCCGCACGTTCGAGCGCTGCGAAGGCCTCGGCGTCCAAGTCCGCGGCGACCAAGTCGTCGACGAAGTCCACCGCAGCCAAGTCGGCTGCGACGCGTTCGACCGCGGCGAAGCGGGCGTCCGCGGCCCGCGCGACGACCGCAGCCGACGATGCGACGGAGACGACGGCGGCCGAGCCGGCCAAGCCGGCGGCGAAGCGCACCTCGAGCGCGCGGAAGCCCGCCGCATCCTCCGGCGCCGCCAAGCGCCCCGCATCCGCGGCAGCAGCGAAGCGGGCCTCCGCGAAGGCGACCTCCGAAGCGCGGTCCGATCCCGGCGACGATGCGCCGGAGACCTCCGCGTCGGCTCCCAAGCGCGCCGCCGCGGCGCGGGGCGAGTCGGCGAGCAGTTCCGCTGCGCGGGGCAAGTCCGCGAAGTCGGCGCGCGCCGCGTCGGCGGCCGCGGCGCGATCGCGCGCGGCCGAGGCTCGCAAGGCCGCGGCATCCGCCCGGGAGCGCGTGGCCGCCTCGGTCACGACCGACACGACCGAGGCCGAGCCCAGGCCGCGACGCGCGACCGGGCCGATCGACCCCGTGGTCGCCGAGCCCGAAGCCGCGGAGCCCGGCGTCTCGCAGGCGACCGCCGCCGAGCCGATCGCCGACGAGGCGGCTGACGTCGTTCGCGCGGCCGAGGTGACCCGGACCTGGCACCCGGGCGGACCCGACGAGACGCCGGCGACGGCCGACGAGCTCGGCGACGCGGACTCCTCCGTCGAGGTCGACTCCGACGATGCCGGAGACGGCGATGCGGCCCCGGCGGTCGAGGCCGATGCCGCCGCCGCCGTCGAGCGGGACCTGACCGGCGAAGCCATCCTGCTGGTCGGCGACTCCGCAGCCGACCGCTCCGAGGACACCGAGACCGACGAGGCCGACGAGACCGCTGAGGCCGACGAGACCGCGGAGACCGCTGACGCGACGACGGCAGCCGTCGGCGACGACCACGAGGGCGAGCGCGGCGTCGCGGTCATCCCCCTCGGTGGGGTCGCCGCCATCACGACCCCGGCCGCGCGCAAGAAGCGGACGATCCGCGTGGCTCGCGAGGCGCCGGCGCCCGAGGCGCCGGTCGTCCTCTCGATCGAGGGGCTCGTCAAGCGGTTCGGCGACACGACCGCGGTCGACGGGATCAGCCTCGGCATCCGGGCCGGCTCGTTCTACGGCATCGTCGGCCCGAACGGCGCGGGCAAGACCACGACGCTCTCCATGATCACGGGGCTGCTCCGACCCGACGGCGGGTCGGTGCACGTCAACGGCATCGACGTCTGGAAGGAGCCGCGGGCGGCCAAGCGCATCACGGGTGTCCTGCCCGACCGGCTGCGCCTGTTCGACCGGCTCACGGGTGCCGAGATGCTCTACTACGCCGGCTCGCTGCGCGGACTCGACCATCGCACCGTGCTCGATCGCAGCGCCGACCTCGCCGACGCGTTCGGCCTCGAGGACGCCCTCGATCGCCTCGTCGCCGACTACTCGGCGGGCATGACGAAGAAGGTCGCCCTCGCCTGCGCGATGATCCACTCGCCGCGCATGCTCGTGCTCGACGAGCCGTTCGAGTCGGTCGACCCCGTCTCGGCGGCGAACCTCACCGACATCCTCGAGCGCTACGTCGCCGGCGGCGGCACCGTCCTGCTCTCGAGCCACAGCATGGACCTCATCGAGCGGGTCTGCGACTCGGCGGCGATCATCGTGGGCGGGCGGGTCCTGGCGTCCGGCACGCTCGACGAGGTGCGCCGCGGCGACACGCTCGAGGACCGATTCGTCGAGCTCGCGGGCGGACGCAAGGCAGCGGAGGGCATGGAATGGTTGCACAGCTTCTCCGACTGAAGCTGCGGCTGCTCGGGAACATCTTCAAGCGGAGTGCATGGCAGGTCGTCGGCCTCTCCGTCGCGATCGTCTACGGGCTCGGCATCTCCGCGCTGCTCTTCCTGATCCTCGTCGGCCTGCGCTCGGTCCAGGACCTCGCGCTCGTGCGCGACGCGCTCGTGGTCGGCGGTGCGGCGACCGTGGTCGGCTTCCTCGTGGTGCCGCTCGTGTTCGGCGTCGACGACACCATGGACCCGCGGCGCTTCGCGCTGTTCGGCATCCCCGACCGCACGATCGCGCTCGGGCTCGCGCTCTCCGCGATGATCGGCGTGCCCGCGGTCGCGCTCGCGATCGTGCTCACGGGCACCGTCGTGACGTGGTCGCGCGGATTCGGCTCGACCGTGTTCGCGATCCTCGGCGCGCTGCTCGCGTTCGCGACGTGCCTCCTGGCGGCCAGGCTGGCGGCCGGCATCGCCGGGCTCCTCCTCGAGACCCGGCGTGCGCGCGACGTCGGCACCGTGCTCGGCGTGCTGTTCGTGGTCATGATCGCGCCGCTCGCCGTGGCCCTGACCACGGTCGACTGGGCCGCCTCGGGCCGGCGAGCGATCGCCGCGATCGCCGGCGCGCTGTCGTGGACCCCGCTCGGCGCCGCGTTCGCCGCGCCCGGCGAGGCCGCATCCGGTGCCTGGGGACTCGCGCTCGCGAAGCTCCTGATCGCCGGGGCGAGCGTGTGGCTCGGCTGGCTCGCCTGGAAGGCGCTCGTCGCCAGGATGCTCGTGACCCCGGGCCGTGAGGCCAGCGTGCGCAGCTACCACGGCCTCGGCTGGTTCGGGCGCACGACGAGCGGCCCGACCGGCGCGATCGCGGCGCGCAGCACCACGTACTGGTTCCGCGACTCGCGCTACTGGGTGTCGCTGCTGATGGTGCCCATCGCGCCGATCCTCGTCATGCTCCCGCTCGGCATCGCCGGCGTGCCGTCCATGTACCTGGGGCTGATCCCCGTGCCGCTCGTGTGCCTCCTGCTCGGCTGGAGCCTCCACAACGACACCGCGTACGACAACACCGCGATCTGGCTGCACGTCGCCTCGGGCGTGCGCGGCGCGGCCGACCGCTTCGGTCGCCTCGTGCCCGTGCTCGTCGCGGGCATCCTCGTGATCGGACTCGGCAGCGCCGTCACGGTGTTCGTGCTCGACGACTGGCGCCTCCTGCCGTCGCTGCTCGGCGTGAGCACCGCGCTGCTGCTCGCCGGGCTCGGCATCGGGTCCATCACGTCGGCGGCGATGCCCTACCCCGTGGTGAAGCCGGGCGACAGCCCGTTCCAGCAGCCGCAGTCGACCGGCGGCATCACGGCGCTGGTGCAGTCGCTCGCGATGTTCGCCGCACTGCTGTTCGCCGCGCCCGCGATCGGGTTCGCCGCACTCGGCATCTTCGACGACCCGTCCTGGCACCTCGCATCGCTGGCCGCGGGCGCCGGGGTCGGCCTGCTCGTCCTCGTGATCGGCGTCTTCGCCGGTGGCCGCGTCTTCGAGCGTCGCGCTCCGGAGATCGTCGCGGCGGCCGTCCGGGCCTGACGGCGGCGTAGACTTCTCGGCATGATCCGACCCGCGCAGGCGAGCATCGCCGACCCCGACGCGCCCGGTGGCGGCACCTCGGTCCTCGACCGCGAACTCGAGAAGCTGCTCGAAGAGGAGCACATCGAGCCCGGCGACCACGAGCGGTTCTCGCACTACGTCAAGAAGGAGCAGATCCTCGAGTCCGCGATGACCGGCAAGCCGGTCCGCGCGCTGTGCGGCAAGAAGTGGACGCCCGGCCGCGACCCGGAGAAGTTCCCGGTCTGCCCGGCGTGCAAGGAGATCTACGAGCGGATGAAGAAGGGCTGACGCCCACGCCGCGACGTGCCCCTCAGCGGTACGTCGTGGGGATCACCGGCTCGCCGCGGCCGAGGCGGAACGCCTCGATCGGCAGTTCCTGCATGACCTCGGCGCGGTGCGCGCGGGCCGCCTCGACGCCGGCGTGACCCGTGTACGCGGCATCCGCTCGTCCCTCGTGCATGAGCCGCACCATGAGCGGCCGCAGCTGGTCGTCGGCCGCGAACTCGTCCTCGCCGTCGGGGCCGTCGCCGACGAAGACGAGTTCCTCGCGTGCGGTGCGCGTGGAGTCGATGCGGCGGGCCGCGTTCTTGCGCCCGCCGATGCTCGTCTTCTTCGTGGACGCCTTCGCGACGCTCACCCATTCGTCGTCGTCGCCACGGCGCGCGACGAGCTTGTACACCATGCCGGCCGCGGGGAAGCCCGAGCCGGTCACGACCGACGTGCCCACGCCGTAGGCGTCGACGGGGGAGCCCGACAGGGCGGCGAGCGTGAACTCGTCGAGGTCGCTCGTCACGGTGATCCGGGTGTTCACCGCGCCGAGTCCGTCGAGCTGCTCGCGCACGGCGGCGACGACGGTCGGGAGGTCGCCCGAGTCGATGCGGACGGCGCCGAGCCCGGTGCCGGCGACGCGGACGGCGGTCTCGACGCCGGTGTGGATGTCGTACGTGTCGATGAGGAGCGTGGTCCCCGGGCCCATGGCGTCGACCTGTGCGCGGAAGGCGTCCTCCTCGCTGTCGTGCAGCAGCGTGAACGCGTGCGCGGCGGTGCCCATGGTCGGGATGCCCCAGGTGCGACCGGCCTCGAGGTTGCTCGTCGCGTCGAAGCCGGCGATGTAGGCCGCACGTGCGGCGGCGACGGCCGAGGCCTCGTTGGTCCGGCGCGAGCCCATCTCGGCGATCGGCCGGCCGAGCGCGACCGACACCATGCGCGCGGCCGCGCTCGCGACCGAGGAGTCGTAGTTCAACACCGAGAGCACGAGGGTCTCGAGCATGACCGCCTCGGCGAAGGGCGCCTGGATCGTCACGAGCGGCGAGCCCGGGAAGTACGCCTCGCCCTCGCGGTAGCCCCAGACCTCGCCGCGGAACCGGTAGTCGGCGAGCCAGTCGAGCGTCTCGTCGTGCACGACGCGCTGCTCGCGGAGGAACTCCAGTTCCGCGTCCTCGAAGCGGAAGCGCTCGATCAGCTCGAGCAGGCGACCGGTGCCCGCGACGATGCCGTAGCGTCGCCCGTCGGGCAGGCGCCGGGCGAAGGCCTCGAAGAGGCTCTCGCGGTGCGCAGTGCCGTCGCGGAGGGCGGCATCCACCATGGTGAGCTCGTAGCGGTCGGTGAACAGCGCAGCAGACCCGGTCACCCGGCCAGCCTAGTGCGAGGGGGTCAGGATGCCGCGGCGGCGGGGCTCGGCCGGGAGGCGGGGGTCGTCGGGGCGGCGTGCCGACGCGCGCGCGTCCTCGGGCGTGCAGGGGTGCGCGCGCCGAACCCGACCGCGAGCACGTTCGCGGCGGTGACGAGCGCGAGGCCCGCGAGCTGCCACGGCGCGAGCGCCTGCCCGAGGATGACGAGTCCGGCGAGGGCGGCCGAGGCCGGATGCACGCTCTGCAGCACGGCGAACCGCTGGCGCGGCATCCGTCGCAGCACCACGACGTCGATCGAGTAGGGGAGCGCGGAGGAGAGCAGGCCCGCGATCGTGCCGACGCCGAGGACCAGCGCGATCGCGCCGGGTTCGAGTCCGAGCAGCACGACGACGAGGAGCGGCGCGGTGAGCATCGCGGCGACGGCCGTGGCGACCGCCGTCGCCTGCACGCCGGGCAGCGACCGGCCGGCGCGCTGGCTGAGCAGGATGTACGCGGCCCAGGCGGCGCCCGCCGTGAGGGCGAACCCGACGCCGAGCAGGTCGATCCCCGGCACGGTGCCGGTGAGGAGGACGACCCCCGCGGCGGCGAGGAGCGCCGCGACGAGGTCGATGCGGCGGCGCGAACCGAGGAGGGCGAGGGAGAGCGGCCCGAGGAACTCGATCGTGACCGCCGGACCGAGGCCGATGCGCTCGATCGCGGCGTAGAGCGCGAGGCTCATGGCGACGAGCACGCCGCCGAGGAGCACCGCGGGTCGCAGCGTCCGCCAGGTGAGGTCGCGTCGGCGCGGGCGGGCGACGGCGAGCAGCGCGACGGCGGCGACGAGCTGGCGGAGGGCGACCACGCCGGCCGGGCCGACGAGGGGGAAGATCGTGGCGCCGATCGCCGCGCCGACCTGCACCGAGGTCGCGCCGCCGAGGACCGCGACCCCGCCGCCGATCCCGTCTCCGTCCATCCGTGCCATGCGATTCACGCTACGTCGGCATTGACGCGCAGAGAAATGCAATGCACGCTGATTGATACGCTGAGCGCATGGAACTGGAGCTGCGGCATCTGCGCGTCCTCGTCGCCGTCGACGACGAGCGCTCCTTCACGGCCGCGGCCGACCGCCTCGGGATGTCGCAGGCCGCCGTGTCCCGGTCGCTCGCCGCGCTCGAGCGCACGGTCGGGGCGACCCTGATGCACCGGACGACCCGGCGCGTCGAACCGACCGAACCCGGCGCCGCGCTCGTCGGCACGGCGCGCCGCGTCCTCGCCGAACTCGATCGGGCGGTGGCGTCCCTGCGGGGCGAGCGCGCCGTGATCCGGATCGGGTACGCCTGGGCGGCGCTCGGCGCGCACACCACCTCGGTGCTCCGGTCCTGGAATCGCGCGCATCCCGACAGCCCGATCCGCCTCGTGCGCATCAACTCGCGCGACGCCGGACTCCTCGACGGGCACGTCGACCTCGCCGTCGTGCGCCACCCGGTGCTGCCGCCCGAGCTCGAATCCGAGGTCGTCGGCCGCGAGCGGCGGGTCGCCGCACTGCCCGTCGACCATCCGCTGGCCGACCGCGACGCCGTCTCCCTCGCCGACCTCACGCCATGGGAGGTCGCGGTCGACCGTCGCGCCGGCACGACGACGGCCGAGCTCTGGGAGTCGCGGGGGATCGCGCCGCCGCCGCTCACGTGGAGCGGCGACGTCGAGGAGTGGCTCGACCTCATCGCCGCGGGCGACGCGATCGGCGTCACCTCCGAGGCGACCGCGCACCACCTCCCGCGGCCGGGGGTCGTGTTCGTGCCGATCGACGACGCCCCGCCGATGGAGGTCCGCATCGCCTGGCACCGGAGCCACCGGCATCCGTCGACGGGGCGCGTCGCGCGCGCCGTGCGAGCGGCGTACACGGCTGCGGCACCCGGGGAGTCCGTCGCCGCGGCCGGCCCCGGCCCCGGCTGATCTAGGCTGGTGGCTCGTGAGTGATGCACCGATCGGGATCTTCGACTCGGGGGTCGGCGGCCTCACCGTCGCCCGCGCGGTGCGCGACCAGCTCCCCAACGAGGCGATCCTCTACGTGGGCGACCTCGAGCATTCGCCCTACGGGCCGAAGCCGATCGCCGACGTGCGCCGCTACGCGCTCGCCGTGCTCGACGACCTCGTCGCGCAGGGCGTGAAGATGCTCGTGATCGCGTGCAACACCGCGTCGTCGGCGATGCTGCGCGATGCGCGCGAGCGCTACGACGTGCCGGTCGTCGAGGTCATCCAGCCCGCGGTGCGGCGTGCCGTCGCAACGACCCGGACGGGTCGCGTCGGCGTGATCGGCACGGCCGGCACGGTGCAGTCCCGTGCGTACGACGACGCGTTCGCGGCCGCGCCGCACCTCGAGCTGTCGTCGGCCGCGTGCCCGCGCTTCGTCGAGTTCGTCGAGTCCGGCCTCACCACGGGCCCTGAGGTGCTCGCGGTCGCCGAGGAGTACCTCGCGCCGCTCCGCGCCGCCGGCGTCGACACGCTCGTGCTCGGCTGCACCCACTATCCCTTCCTGAAGGGCGCGATCTCGTACGTCATGGGGGAGGGCGTGAGCCTCGTCTCGAGCGACGTCGAGACCGCGAACGACGTCTACCGCGTGCTCGTCTCCCAGGGCCTCGAGCGCCGATCGCCCGAACCGCCCGTGCACCGCTTCGAGGCGACCGGCGACTCGAGCTCGGCGTTCCTCGACCTCGCGCACCGCCTCATCGGCCCCGAGATCTCGCAGGTCGAGCTCGTGCAGACGGGCGTGCTCACGCTCCCCGTCGCCGCGGCGTCGGCCGCGCCCGCCGCCTCATCCGGAACCGCCGCGCCCGCGGCATCCGTCACCGACAGGAGAACCCAGTGACCGAGACCCCCGACCTCGTGCGCGCCGACGGCCGCACCCCCGACGCGCTGCGAGACGTCGTCATCGAGCGCGGCTGGAGCGCGCACGCCGAGGGCAGCGCGCTCATCTCGTTCGGGAACACGAAGGTGCTCTGCACCGCGAGCTTCACCAACGGCGTGCCGCGCTGGATGACCGGCAAGGGCAAGGGCTGGGTCACCGCCGAGTACGCGATGCTGCCGCGCTCCACGAACACCCGCAACGACCGCGAGTCGGTCAAGGGCCGCATCGGCGGCCGCACCCACGAGATCAGCCGGCTCATCGGCCGGAGCCTGCGCGCCGTGGTCGACATGAAGTCGCTCGGCGAGAACACCATCCAGATCGACTGCGACGTGCTCCAGGCCGACGGCGGCACGCGCACCGCGGCCATCACGGGCGCGTACGTCGCGCTCGCCGACGCGATCGAGTGGGCGCGCGGGAAGAAGTTCATCGCGCAGAAGGCGACGCCGCTCATCGACACCGTCTCGGCGGTCTCGGTCGGCATCATCGACGGCACCCCGATGCTCGACCTCGCGTACGTCGAGGACGTGCGGGCCGAGACCGACATGAACGTGGTAGCGACCGGCCGCGGGCTGTTCGTCGAGGTGCAGGGCACCGCCGAGGGTGCGCCGTTCGACCGGCGCGAGCTCGACCAACTGCTCGACCTCGCGCTCGCCGGCACGACCGAGCTCACCGCGATCCAGCGGGCGGCGCTCGAGGCGCAGCTCGGCGGCGCGACCGCGGGCGCCGCGGGCTGATCGAGGGCCGACGGATGCCGCAGCCGCTCGAGGTCGTCCTCGCCACCCACAACGCCCACAAGGTCGCCGAGTTCCAGCAGATCCTGGGGGCCGAGTTCCCGGGCATCACGGTGCTGCCGTACGACGGGCCCGAGCCCGTCGAGGACGGCACGTCGTTCGACGAGAACGCCTTCATCAAGGCGCGCGCCGCGGCATCCCACACCGGGCGCATCGCGCTCGCCGACGATTCGGGCATCGCGGTCGACGTCATGGGCGGTGCTCCGGGCATCTTCTCGGCGCGCTGGGCGGGGCCCGGGCGCGGCGCCGAGGCGAACCTCGAGTTGCTGCTCGCGCAGCTCGGCGACATCCGCGACCCGCATCGCACCGCGCACTTCCACTGCACGATCGCCCTGGTGGTGCCGGATGCCTCGGGCGGCGAGCCGCACGAGTTCGCCGCCGTCGGCGCGTGGCCCGGGCGCATCGCGACCGAGCGGGCGGGCGTCAACGGCTTCGGGTACGACCCGATCTTCCTGCCCGACGGCTTCGAGGTCTCGGCCGCGGAGCTCGCGCCCGAGGTGAAGAACGCGCACAGCCACCGGGCGCGGGCGTTCCGGGCGCTGCTGCCGGAGCTGGAGCGCGTGACCCGGTTCGGCTGATCGCGCGCCGGACGGTCACCCGCGAGAACGGGACTCATTCCCATCACCGGCGGGCCGGGCCATCCGTGCCTACGCTGGAGGGGATGGGACACTCGCACGACCACTCCGCCGACGCGCACGCCGCCGGCCGCCGACGCCTCGGGATCGCGATCGCGATCATCGCGTCGTTCGTCGTCGTGCAGGTCGTCGGTGGATTCCTGACGGGCTCGCTCGCGCTGCTCGCGGACGCCGGCCACATGACGAGCGACCTGCTCGGCCTCGTCGTCGCGCTCGGTGCGGCGATCGTCGCGGCCAGGCCCGCGAACGACCGCCAGACGTACGGGTTCCGTCGGTTCGAGGTGTTCGGGGCCCTGTTCAACGGCGTGCTGCTCGTCGTCGTCGCAGTCGCGGTGACGGCGAGCGCGATCGGCCGGCTCGCGTCGGGCGCGTCGGGCGAGGCACATGAGGTCGCCGGCGGTCCCATGCTCGTGATCGCGATCGTCGGCCTGCTGGCCAACGTCGCCGCGCTGCTGGTGCTCCGCGGCGGCGCGTCGCAGTCGATCAACCTCCGCGGGGCGTACCTCGAGGTGCTCGGCGACACCATCGGCTCGGTGCTCGTGATCGCCGCGGCGATCGTGATCCTCGTCACCGGCTGGGACGCGGCCGACCCGATCGCGTCGCTGCTCATCGCCGGGCTCATCGTGCCGCGGGCGCTCGTGCTGCTGCGCGACGTGATGCGCGTGCTCAGCCAGTCGGTGCCGGCCGAGACGGATGTCGCGGAGATCCGCGACCACATCCTCGAGACCGCCGGCGTGGTCGCCGTCCACGACGTGCACGTGTGGGCGATCACGACGGGCGCGCACGTGTTCAGCGCGCACGTCGAGGTCGAGCCCGCGGTGTTCGCGGAGGGGCGGGTCGGTGCCCTGCTCGACGAGCTGGGCGGATGCCTCGACGAGCACTTCGACGTCGAGCACTCGACCTTCCAGCTCGAGCCGTCGGGTCGCGGGCGTCGCGAGTCGGCGACGCACGCCTGAGCCTCGCGGGGCGCGATGCTTGACGCGCGTCGCCTCCAGATGTATCGTGACGCGATATACCGCAGTTCGATACATTGACCGATCGAGGAGCGCATGACCGTCGAGACCCAGCCGAAGGACCTGCTCCCGCTCACGGAGCCGGTCTTCCACATCCTGCTGTCGCTCGCCGACGAGGAGCGGCACGGGTACGGCATCATGCGCGAGGTGCGCGAGCGCACCGAGGGATCCATCGTGCTCGCGCCGGGCACGCTCTACGGGGCGATCAAGCGGCTTCGCACGCTCGGGCTCATCGAGGAGGCGGCCACGCGGGTCGATCCCGAGCTCGACGACGAGCGTCGCAAGTACTACCGCATCACCGGCCTCGGCGAGCGCGTCGCGGCGGCAGAGGCCGCGCGCGTCGCGGCCCTGGCACGCCAGGCGGCCCTGAAGCGATTGCTCACGGGGTGGGGTGAGGCCTGATGTCCACGCCGGGCGTCGAGGGGCGGCTGTTCGGCGCCGCGATGCTGATGCTGCCCGGGGAGTTCCGCTCCGAGTACGGAGAGGAGATCCGGGTGCTCGCCCGCGACACCGTCCGCGAGGCGCAGTCGCAGGGCACCGCCTCCGCGCGGTCGGCGCGGACGCGGATCGTCGTCGACCTGCTGCTGGCGGCGATGCGGGAACACGCACGGAAGGAGTCCGTCATGCACTTCAACCTCGCCGGCCTCGGAGCCGGCATCGCGGCCGCGATCGGCCTGCCCATGATCGTGGCGAGCTACTCGAGCTACGGATTCTGGGGACTGGTCCGCCAGACCGGTGCGGTGGTCGGATTCGATTCGACCGACGTCGCCGTGCATCCGACGATCGTGCTCGTCGGCGCCCTGCTCACCGCGATCGGGTTGCTCGCGCTCGTGCATCGACTCTCCGCCGCCGCAGCGGCGACCGTGTCGAGGCTGCGCATCGCGGCCGCGGTCGGCAGCGCGATGGTCGGCCTCGGGGGCGTCTCGATGCTCAGCTACGCGCTGCCGACGGTCTCGCCGTGGCGCGGGGCGTTCGACCTCGTCGGCAGCATCCTGCTCGGTGCGGGGTTCCTCGCGATCCTCGGCGTCCTCATCGTCGCCGGCGTCATCGCCGTCCGTACGCGCGCCCTCGGTGCGCTCAGCTTCACGCCCCTCGCGGTCGTGGGCAGCCTCGTGCTCCTGCTGGGCGTCTCGCTCCTCGGCTTCGCGAGCGGCGTGCCGATGGAGGTGTTCCTCCGCGGACCCGCGATGGCGATCGCGGTGTGGCTCGTCCCCGTGACGTCGGTCCTGCTCGGCGCCGGGCTCGCGCTCACGCCCGCCCCGTCCGGAGCACGGACGCGGCAGCGCGAACCCCACCCCGCGTGATCCGGCCGCCGGTTCAGGCCCGGCGTCGCGAGCGGTGCGCCGCCATGGCCGCGCACAGCGCGCCGATCGCCAGGAACACCGTGCCGAGCAGCGCCCCGGTCACGCTCGGCCCGTCGTGGTCGACGAACATGAACGCCGGCTCGGCGGCGCCGGTCCCGCGCTGTACCCAGTAGCCGATCGACTGCACCCACGACAGGGTGCCGACCGCGAAGGCGGCGACCGCGCCGGCGATCCACCACGTGCGCCCGTTGCGTTCGTCCATCTCGACCACCTCCACTGCGGCTGATGCCGCGTCTCGGGTCCGGTCGCAGTGTATGACGCCCAGCGTTATATCGCAATGCGATATAGACGACGGATCGTGCGCCGCGGGCGGGCTCCGGCGCGCGCCGAAGCCCGGTGTCGGTCGACGGATGCCGCGTGCCGACCGACCCCGAACGGGCGCGATCGGCGCGCGGCATCCGCCTGCTCAGCAGGACAGCGACGGGTTGAACGGCGCGTACAGGCCGCTCGGGTTGTGCTTTCCCGTCCAGACGTGCAGGTCGTAGTGCACCGGCATCTCCGGGTCGTGGCCGGGCATCGGGCCGTCGAACGCGACCGTCCCGAACACCGGCGTCGGCTGGCCGACATCCGGCTCGAAGAACTCGACGCCCCAGAGCTCGAGGTCGCCCGAGGCCGACGGACCGTACATCAGCACCGGCGGGCGCGTCGGATCGACCGGCGCACCGGGTGCGATGAGCGCGGGGTTCACGAAGTGGATGCCCATCGCGCCGTCGGCGCTCGCCGAGCACTCGTGGGTGTCGACGTACCCCTCGGCGATGGCGACGTCGACGTCGTGGAAGCGTGCCGTGGCCGCGCGGACCTGCGCGACGAGCGCGGACTGGCTCGCGTGCTCGGGCCGGGCGGGATCGTCGGCGGGCGCAGCCTGCGCGGGCAGGGTCGGGACGGCGACGGCGAGCGCGACGAGCGTGCTGGCTGCCGCGATTCGGCGGACGGACATGGTGGTGTGCTCCTTCGATGCGGTGTCGGTGGTGATGGTGGTCGAGTCGCGGGCGGTGCGCGTCATCGGCGGTCGCCGATCGGGTGGGCGGCGGCGAAGACGCCGTCGGGATCGACGGTGCGGCGCACCTCCACGAGGCGGGCCCACGCGTCGGCCTCGAAGCCGGTCGCGACGTCGATCGCGCGGTCGGCGAAGTTCAGGAGGGTGCTCCCGTTCGTCCACGATTCGAGTGCCGCCACGACCGCGGTCGTGACCGATTCGCCGATCGACGCCATCTCGGGCGTCGGGGCGGGCGACAGCGCGAACAGGGCGTATGCGCCGTCGAGGCGTGACAGCGCTCCGACGCCCGGCCGCGCGAGCGCGCCGCCCAGGTGGCGCAGCTCGGCGCACATCAGCGGGAGCTCGACGCCCGGCCCGGCCACCTCGAGGAGCGCGTCGATCGCGGCATCCGGCAGCTCGGCGAGCATCGCGTGGTCGCTGACCCCCGGGACCGGGCCGGGCGGGTCCATGTGCACGTCCACGAGGCCGGCCGCCGGGATGCGCGCGAACGTGTCGACCTCGGGGGCGAGCGCCCGCAGCGGGGCGAGCAGCTCCGCCGCATGACCGTCGTCCTCGAGGATCGCGCCGTCGATGACGACGAGGCTCCGGCCGCTGAGGAACGGGGGCAGCTCCGGGTCGGGCGGGAAGCGCAGGAAGCGCAGGGAGGTCGTCGTCGAATCCGGGAGGTCGGCGGTCCAGCGCGCCCAGGCGCGGGTCACCTCCGGCGCACGGGTGAGGTCCCAGAGCAGCATGCCCGCGACGACGTCGGCCACCGGCACGAGGTCGATCTCGAGCGCGACGACCACGCCGAAGTTGCCGCCGCCGCCGCGAAGCGCCCAGAACAGGTCGGCGTGGTCGTCGGCGCTCGCGCGGACGATCGTGCCGTCGGCCGTCACGAGTTCGACGGCGCGCACGTGGGAGGACGCCAGCCCGTGCGCACGGCCGTAGAACGACAGGCCGCCGCCGAGCACGTAACCGGCCACGGCGACGTCTCCCGCACTTCCGTGCAGCGCGGCGAGCCCGTGGGGCGATGCCGCCGCGACGACGTCGCGCCACAGCGTTCCGCCGAGTACGCGGGCCGTGCGGGCGACGGGGTCGATGCGCACGCCGGTCAGCTCGTGCAGGCGCACGAGGACCACGTCGGCGAGCGAGCCGAAGGCGAGCGCCGCAGCTCCGTGGCCCGTGCTCTGCGGGGCGACGCGCAGCCCGAGCGCGGTCGCGGCGGTCACGACGCGTGCGACCTCGTCGGCCGAGCGCGGAACCGCGACGGCGGCGGGGCGCTGCACGACGGCCAGGTTCCAGGGGGTGGTCGCCGCCTCGAAGCCGGAATCGCCCGGCAGGAGCACGGTTCCGGCCTCGCGGAGCGTCGAGGTGTCGGTGAGCGAGGGGGTCATGTCAGTCCTTCGGTGTCTCGGGTACGGGTGTGGTGACGGCGACGTCGGCGGCGAGACGCACGAGCATGCCCGGCACGTCGTGGCGGTCGTCCGAGATCCAGGCGACGACGGGCGTCGTCGAGCCGGCGCCGAACCGCTCGAGCACGAGCTCGACCAGCTCCGACGCCGATCCCGGATCGGTCGCGTGGATGCGCACCTGGGTGACCGCCTCGACCCCCAGCCCGCGATCGGCGAGCGCCGACTCGAGTCGGAGGAGGGACAGGCACAGCTGCGCGGTCGCGTCGTCAGCGTGCAGCAGCGCGCCGCGGTCGTCGACGGACCCGGTCTCGATGGTCGTGGTGGTGGTCACGTCCGACATCGTGCGTGGGCGGACGCATTCCGCGGTATCCCGACCGAGCGGGGAATCCGGGCTCCCATCGAGGCGTCGCGACGCGATTCCCAGCGTTCTGGGATACCGGTGCTGCCGCGTCGAGGCGCATACTGAACCCGTGATTCCCCAGTTGACCGGCGCCCGCGTGCGGGGCGACGTCGACGTGCTCTCGCGCGCCGGGCTGGACCTCGAGGACTTCATCGGCGAGGCGACCGAGTCCGTGCGCCGTGCCGTGCCGTGGGTCGGCGCGTGCGTCGGCACCCACGATCCGGCGACGATGATGCTCACGAGTGCGCGCAAGTACGGTGCGTTGCAGGCGCACAACGAGCACGACCGGCTCTTCGGGATCATCGAGTACGGCTCCGACGAGCCGACGTCGTTCCGGTCGCTCGCGGTGGGCGATCGCCGGGCGATCGGCATGCACGCCACGCACGGCGATGCCATCGACCGTTCCGAGCGGATGACACGGCTCATGCGGCCCGTGTACGGATTCGCCGACGAGGCGCGGCTCGTCTTCCGCGACGGCGCGGCGGTCTGGGGGTGCCTCGCGATCTTCCGCGGGAGCGACGATCCGATGTTCGACGCCGCAGAGATCGAGTTCCTCGGCGCGCTCTCCGAGTCGTTCGCACGGGGCGTTCGCTCGGGCATCCTGACCCGCCTGGCCCACGACTCGGTGCCGGGCGGCGAGACCGGCGGCCCCGCGGTCGTGATCGTCGATGCGCGCGACCAGGTGTCGCAGATCAGCATCGGCGCGGAGGAGCGACTCGAGCAGCTGCGCGGCAGCGCGCACGGCGGCGACCCGCTGAGCCTCGTGACCTCGCTCGTCGGCGCCGCGCGTCGCACGCTCGGCTCACCCGACGCGCCGCCCGCCCGCGCGCGCGTGCGAACCGGCGCCGGCGTGTGGCTGCTGCTCCACGCCTCGCCGCTGCGCGGCGCCGACGGCGCCACGGGCGACGTGGTCGTGACGATCGAGGAGGCCAGGCCGCCCGAGATCGTGTCGCTCGTGGTCGCCGCATTCGGGCTCACGCCGCGGGAGCGCGACGTCACGCGGCTCGTGCTGCAGGGCGTCGAGACGAAGGAGATCGCCTCGACGCTGCACGTGTCGGCCTACACCGTGCAGGACCACCTGAAGTCGGTGTTCGACAAGGCGGGCGTGCGCAGCCGCCGCGAGCTCATCTCGCGCGTCTACTTCGACCAGTACGTGCCGCGCATGGGCGAGACCGTCGGCGCGACGGGGTGGTTCGCCGGCTGATCAGTCGTGCGGCGGGCGCTCGTCGCCGTGCGCGTCGCCGTGGTGCGGGTGGTCGCCGTCGAGGTGCGGCGGGCGGTCGAACACGTCGGGGTCGAGCACGAGCTCCTCGGCCTCCTCCTCGTCGGTGACGACATCCTCTCCGGCGGCTTCTGCCTTCTTCGCCTTGCGACGCTCGCTGAAGTAGTGCCACGCGGTGACGAGTGCCGTGCCGCCGACGGCGACGAGCAGGATCAGGTCGATGTACTCGCGCACGAGGAACGCGATCGGCGGGATGAAGCTGACGGCGTAGCCGAACATCGTCAGTCCGAAGCCCCAGAGCACTGCGCCGATGAAGTTGTACAGCGTGTAGCGGCCCCGGTTCATGTGGCCGACGCCCGCGGCGACCGGCGCGAAGGTGCGCACGATCGGCACGAAGCGGGCGAGGATGATCGTCAGCCCGCCGAACCGCTCGAAGAAGGCGTTCGTGCGCTCGACGTTCTTGACGCTGAAGAGCCCGCTCTCCTTGCGTTCGAACACCCTGGGGCCGCCGCGATGGCCGATCTCGTACCCGACCTCGCCGCCGACGAACGCCGAGAGCCCGATGAGCAGGGCCACGATCCAGACCGTGACGCCGAACACGCCGGCGGGCGGCACCAGCTCGGAGTTGGAGAGCAGGCCGGAGATGACGAGCAGCGTATCGCCCGGCAGCAGGAACCCGACGAGCAGGCCGGTCTCGGCGAAGACGATGAAGCAGACGACGAGCAGTGCCCACGGCCCTGCGCCCTGGATGATCGTCTCCGGGTCGAGCCACGGGATGAGCGCGGTGTGGATCACGGCGTGGTGCTCCTGTCGTCGGACCTGGCGGCGGCCGGTCCCGGTCGGCCGGGGTGTCCGTGCAGTCTACCGAGCGGATGCCTCGCGGCGATCGGGGCAGCCCCCGAATCCGCCGGGAGGACGACGTGCCGGTCGGCGGCCGCGCCGAGGCATCCGCTCGCCCCTCAGCCGACGCGCCGGAAGCGGGGGACGAGCCTGCCGTCGACCTCGACCTCCTCGGCGAACATGTCGGCCGGCCGCACCCAGGCGCTCCGATCGCCGTACAGCTGGCGGTAGACGACGACCCACTCCTCGGTCTCGCTGTGGCGGGCGAGGGCGAGGACCTCGTACCGGGCCCCCTTGCAGTGCTCGTAGGTGCCGGGGGAGATGGCCGGCGCTGTGTTCGGAGAGGTCACCGGCCCATCGTACGGATGGCCCGGGCAGGCGTGAGGCAGGTCGCGCTCACCGGGGCCGGTACTCGACCTCGGGTCGGCCCGGCGTGCCGTAGCGGTTCGCCCGCTCGACCGCGCCCGTGTCGGCGAGGTGCTCGAGGTAGCGGCGCGCCGTCACGCGCGAGAGCTCGAGTCGCGCGGCGAGCTCGGCCGCTGAGACGCCGGCGCCGGCCGGTGCCGCACGCACCGCCGCGCGGATCCGGTCGAGCGTCTCGCGGGTGAGGCCCTTCGGCAGGTCGGACCCCGATGAGACGCGCAGCGCCGCGAACGACGCATCGACCTCCTGCTGGTCGGTGACCCCCGCCGAACCGACCCGTGCCCGGTAGTCGCGGTATGCGCCGAGCTTCTCGGCGAACGCCGCGAACGCGAAGGGCTTGATGAGGTACTGCACGATGCCGAGCGACACCGCCGAGCGCACGACGGCGGCCTCGCGCACCGCCGTCACGGCGATCACGTCGATCTCGATGCCGGCGGCGCGGAGGGCCCGGCAGAGCTCGATGCCGGTCGTGTCCGGCAGGTTCACGTCGAGGAGGATGAGGTCGATGCCGGAGATCGACCCGTCGGGACGACGTGCATCGCGGAGCAGTCGCAGCGCCTCGGCGCCGGTGCCGGCGAGGCCCGCGACCTCGAAGCCCGCGACGCGGGTCGTGTAGGCGGCGTGCGCCTCGGCGGTGACCGGGTCGTCCTCGACGACGAGGACCCGGATCGGTGCGTCGGCCTCAGGCACCCGCGGCTCCCGGTGCACCGGGCCCGGCGGCTGCGACTGCGTCGCCCGGGAGCGGGAGGGTCACCTCGAACCGGGAACCGTCCACGCGGATGCGCCCGCCGAGGCGGTCGACGGACTGGCGCACGAGCGCGAGGCCGATGCCCCGTCCGTGGCGTCCGCCGACGGCGGCATCCGCCTTCCCCGTCACGCCGAGGTCGAACACCCGCGCACCGGTGGCCGGCCCCGCCCCGCTGTCGGCGACCGCGATCACGAGCCGTCCCTCGCCCGCCTCGATCGCGACGCAGACCTCGGGCGCGGCCGTCGTGCTCGCGGCGTCGAGCGCGTTGTCGATGAGGTTCCCGACGATCGTGATGGTCTCGCGTGGGTCGATCCCCGTCGCCGCGAGGCGGTCGGGGAGGTCGACCTCGAAGCGGATGCCGCGCTCGCCGGCCTGGGCCGCCTTGCCGAGCAGGAGCGCGAGCAGCACCGGCTCCTCGACCGCGGAGAGCAGGCGGTCGGCGAGCGCCTGGCTGAGCGCCAGCTCGTTCGACGCGAGCTCCACGGCGTCTTCCGGCCTGCCCAGCTCGATGAGCGCGATGACCGTGTGCAGCCGGTTCGCGAACTCGTGCGCCTGCGAGCGGAGCGCGTCGGAGAGCGTGGTCATGGTCGCGAGCTCGCCCGTCAGCTCCTGGAGCCGCGTGTGGTCGCGCAGGGTCGTCACCGTTCCGACGCGCCGTGCGTGCGGGTCGCCGGGGCGGGACCGGGAGACGACGACGTCGCGATCGACGACGAGCACGTGCGTCGGGGTGATCACGATCTCGTCCACGACGGCGTCCGGTCGTGCCAGCACCTCTGCCACCGCGGGCGCGAGGTCGAGCCCGTCGAGCGACGCGGGCGTCGTGCCGACGATCCCGCGGGGCAGCCCGAGCAGTTCCTGCGCGCGATCGTTCGCGAGCACGACGCGGTTGCGGTCGTCCTGCAGCACGAGACCCTCGCCGAGTGAGTGGAGCACGCCCTCGTAGTAGGCGAACATCCGGCTCATCTCCTCGGCGCCGCGACCCCAGGTGACGCGCCGGAGGTACCGGCTGAGCAGCCATGCGCCGAGCGCGCCGAGCGCGATCATGAACGCGGCGGCGAGCACCACGGTCGCGATCCGCGCGCCGAGCGCGACCTGGGTGTTCGACACCGTGATGCCCGCCGACACGAGTGCGACGACCTCGCCGGACGCATCCTCGATCGGGACGACCGAGCGCACGGATGGCCCGAGCGTTCCGGTGTACGTCTCGCTGAACGGCTCGCCGTCGAGCGCCCGGTCGATGCTGCCGAGGAACGCCTGCCCGATCTGCGACGGATCGGGGTGCGTGTAGCGCGTGCGGTCGGGCGCCATGATCGTGATGAAGTCGACCCCGGCCTCGCGCATGACGTCGAGCGCATAGGGCTGCAGCGCGGCCGTCGGATCGTCGGCGCGCACGGCGTCGACCACGAACGGGTCGTTCGCGATCGTCTGCGCGATCGCCATCGACTTCACGGCCGCGTCGCGCTCGACGTCGGCGCGAGCGTCGGCCCAGATGAGCGCGACGGCGATCGCCGCGAGCGCGACGATGACCGCCAGCTGCAGGGCGAAGAGCTTCGCGGCGATGCTCCATCCGCGCACCCATCGCACCATGTCCACCTCGCAGGCGTCGTCGTCCGCTCTCACGATACGTCGCGTCGGCGTGACTGCCGCCGGTCGCGGCGCGAACAGTATGAACACAAGCGCACGCCGCGCCATCCGCTCGAACATGCTGGCCCGACATCCCGACTCGTCGCACCCGGCGACGACCGACCACGGAAGGCAGGGACGGCAATGGCGCTCCAGTCTCGCATCGACGGCACCAGGCCTCGGAAGCGGATCGACCCCTCGCACTACCTCTACATCGCGGTGATCGTCGCCGTGCTCGCCGGCATCGCCGTGGGCCTGGCCGCCCCCGCGTTCGCGGTCGGCCTGAAGCCCATCGGCGACGCGTTCGTGCTGCTCATCAAGATGATGATCGCCCCGATCATCTTCTGCACCATCGTCCTCGGCGTCGGATCGATCGCCAAGGCCGCGACGGTCGGCAAGGTGGGCGGGCTCGCACTGCTGTACTTCATCGTCATGTCGACGTTCGCCCTCGGCATCGGCCTCGTCGTCGGCAACCTCATCCACCCGGGCGAGGGCCTGAACATCGCCGGCGCATCGTACGACGCCGGCGCGACCGAGGCGAAGACCACGCAGGAGTTCATCCTCGGCATCATCCCGACCTCGCTGCTGCCGTCGCTCGTCGACGGCAACATCCTGCAGGTGCTCTTCGTGGCGCTGCTCGTCGGCTTCGCGCTCCAGAAGATGGGGCCGAAGGGCACGCCCATCCTCGGCGCCATCCGCCAGATCCAGGCGCTCGTCTTCCGCATCCTCGCGATGATCATGTGGGTCGCCCCGATCGGCGCGTTCGGCGCGATCGCCGCGGTCGTCGGCAACACCGGCATCGCCGCGATCTTCGCGCTCGGCACCCTCATGGTGGCCTTCTACATCACCTGCGCACTGTTCATCGTGGTCGTGCTGGGATCGCTGCTCTGGGCGGTGGCGCGCGTCAACATCTTCCGCATGATGAAGTACCTCGGCCGCGAGTACCTGCTCATCGTCTCGACGTCGTCGAGCGAGGTCGTGCTGCCCCGCCTCATCGCGAAGATGGAGCACGCGGGCGTCTCGAAGCCGGTCGCGGGCATCACGATCCCCACGGGCTACTCGTTCAACCTCGACGGCACCGCGATCTACCTGACCATGGCGTCGCTGTTCATCGCGAGCGCCATGGGCACGCCGCTCTCGATCGGCGAGCAGGTCGGACTGCTGCTGTTCATGATGGTCGCCTCGAAGGGCGCCGCGGGCGTCACCGGTGCGGGCCTCGCGACGCTCGCCGGCGGCCTGCAGGCGCACCGACCCGACCTCGTCGACGGCGTGGGCGTCATCGTCGGCATCGACCGGTTCATGTCGGAGGCCCGTGCGCTCACGAACTTCACCGGCAACGCCGTCGCCACGCTCCTCGTCGGAACCTGGACCAGGGAGCTCGATCGCGAGCAGCTGGCCGGCGTGCTCTCGGGGGAGCGCCCGTTCGACGAGGCCACGATGAGCGTCGACGACCACCTCTCACCCGACGAGCGGGCCGAGGTCGACCGGGAGCAGCGGCCCTCGACCGAGGCGATCGCCGCGATCGTGGGCGAGCTCGAGGCCGAGAAGACCGGGGCGCGCCGGTGATGCCGGTCGGCCCGGAGCTGTCGGGCGTCGTCGAGGCGGGTCGCTCCGCGTCGGCGGCGCCCGCCGTCGCGCCCGTCGATCCGTCGGTCGCGCGTTCGTGGCTGCTCGTGCCGGGATCGGCCGACGGCCTCGGGCGCCGGATCGCGGCATCCGCTGCCGACGCCGTGGTGGTCGACCTGGAGGACGGCGTCGCCGCAGCCGACAAGCCGTCGGCCCGGGGCGCGCTCGCCGAGGCGGTGGGCTCCGGGCTGCGGCCGTGGGTGCGCATCGCCGACGTCGCGAGCGACCACTGGAGCGCGGATGTCGCGCTGCTGCGCGAGGCCGGCCCGGTCGCGGGCGTCGTGCTCGCGAAGGTCGAGTCGGATCGCGACGTGCGGGTGCTGCACGACGCCCTCGACGGTGCGCTGCCGCTCGTCGCCCTCGTCGAGAGCGCGAGGGGCATCGAGGCGGCCCTCGAGATCGCCGAGGCCCCCGGCGTCACCCGGCTCGCGTTCGGCAGCGGCGACTTCCGCCGCGACACGGGCGCCGCCGACGACCCGCTCGCACTGCTGTTCGCCCGATCGCGGCTCGTCAGCGCGAGCCGCGCGGCGGGCCTGCCCGGACCCGTCGACGGCCCCACGGTCGCGCGTGATCCGGCGACGCTCGCCGAAGCGTCGCGGCACGCGGCATCCGTCGGGATGACCGGCCGGTTGTGCCTGCGCGAGGAGCAGGTCGCCGTCGTGAACGCGTCGCTCAGCCCCTCGGCGGGCGAGCTCGCGTGGGCCCGCGACGTGCTCGAGACCCTCGAGCGCCACGGCATCCGGGACGGCAGCGACCTGCCGCGCATCGCCCGCGCGGAGGCGCTGCTCGGTGCGGCCGAGGTCTTCGGCCTCGACGCGGGCGATGCGGGTCGGCACCGGTCGGACTACGCCTGAGCGCTCGGGCGCGGCCTTGTGCGCCCGGGCGGAGTGCGGCAACGTCGTGCAAGGGAGGTGGGACATGCACGACACCGACGCATCGTGGCTCGCCGACGCCGTGATCTACGAGATCTACCCCCAGTCGTTCGCCGACTCCGACGGCGACGGCATCGGCGACCTACGGGGCGTGATCGACCACCTCGACCACCTCGAGTGGCTGGGCGTCGACGCCATCTGGTTCAACCCGTGTTTCGACTCGCCGTTCCGCGACGCCGGGTACGACGTCACCGACTACCTGCGCATCGCGTCGCGCTACGGCTCGAACGACGACATGGTCGAGCTCATCGCCGAGGCGCGACGCCGCGGCATCCGCGTGCTGCTCGACCTCGTCGCCGGCCACACGTCGGTCGACCACCCCTGGTTCGCCGCCTCGGCCGAGGACCCCGGCGACGATCGCTACATCTGGTCGGATCGGCCCGGTGACGGCTTCGTCGCCTCGCCGGGGGAGCGGCCGGGGTACTACCTCAAGAACTTCTTCCCCGAGCAGCCGGCGCTGAACTTCGGCTATGCGCGGCAGCATCCCGACGAACCGTGGCGGCAGCCGCCCGATGCGCCGGGGCCCCGTGCCAACCGGGCCGCGCTGCGCGAGATCATCGGCTTCTGGCTCGATCGCGGCGTGGCGGGATTCCGGGTCGACATGGCGTTCTCGCTCGTCAAGGACGACGCCGACCTCGCCGAGACCACCGCGCTGTGGCGCGAGATCGGCGCGTGGATGCGTGCCGAGCACCCGGGTGCCGTCCTGCTCCCCGAGAGCGACGAGGGCCGGACGGCGGATGCCGGACAGCGCGGCGCCTTCGACGCCGACTTCGCGCTCGTCATCCATCCGGAGCACAGCGCGCTGTTCAACGACGGGACGACCGGGATCCTGCCCTGGCAGGCGCATCCGGAGCCCTGCTACTTCAGCGCGGATGTCGACGAGGCCGACGGGACCGCTGCGCTCGGGCGGTTCCTCAGCCTGTGGCGGCATCGGAGCGACCTCGTCGGCGAGGATCGGCTCCTGGTCCTCCCGAGCGCCGACCACGACTTCACCCGGCTGGCGACCGAACCACGAAGCGGCGAGCAGCTGGCCGTGGCGTTCACCTTCCTCATGACCTGGGGGAGCATCCCGTCGATCTACTACGGCGACGAGATCGGCATGCGCAATCTCCCCGACGCCCCGACGACCGAGGGCAGTCGATGGAACCCCGGCTACGACCGGGCCGGCTGCCGCACGCCGATGCAGTGGGACGACTCGCTCGCGAACGCCGGGTTCTCGGTGGCGCCCGCCGACCGCCTCTACCTGCCCCTGGACCTCGCCCCGGCCCGACCCACCGTCGCCGCGCAGCGCGACGATCCCGACTCGCTGCTTCAGCACGTGCGACGGCTGGTCCGGCTCCGGCGCGAGTCACCGGTGCTCGGCACCTCCGGGTCGCGGACGGTCGTGGCAGCCGGGTACCCCTTCGCCTACCTCCGCGGCGACGACCACCTGGTGGTCCTCAATCCGAGGCGCGCGCCCGTGCAGCTGCAGTTGGACGTGATGGAAGGCCGTTCGGCGCGGGTGCTCCTCGGCAGCGGCGTCTCGGTCGAGGGAGCGGCCCTCGCCGTCGAGGGCGTCGGTCACGCCGTGGTCGCACTCGACGCCTGAATCGTCCCGCGCGTCAATCCCCTTCTCCGGTCGCGGCATCCGGCCGAGACTTGGCGCGTGGTGACGGCGCTCTGGTTCGGGCTGGTGGCCTCGAGCGCGCTCGTGGTCGGCGCGGTCGTCGGTGCGCGGGTCCGCCTGCCGAAGCGCGTGCTCGCGATCCTGCTGTCGTTCGCCGCGGGCGCACTCATCACCGCGCTCGCGTTCGAGTTGTTCGAGGACGCGTACGAGCGCGGCGGGATCGTCAGGGCGGCGCTCGGCCTGCTCGTCGGCGCGATCGTGTTCGCGGTCCTCAGCGCGCTGCTCGACCGCTGGGCGCAGCCGGGGCCGCAGGCGCGGCCCGCGGCCGAGGTCGAGGGGAGTGTCAAGCTCGACACGGATGCCGCGGCCTCCGATCGACCGGCCTCCACCGCGACGACCCGCGGCGCGGCCGGACTCGCGCTGCTCGCCGCGGTGACCCTCGACGGCGTGCCCGAGAACCTCGCACTCGGCGTCTCACTCGGCGAGGCCGGGACCGGCGGGCTCGCCCTCCTGGCGGCGATCTTCGTCTCGAACCTGCCCGAGTCGCTCGTGGGCGCATCGTCGATGCGCAGCCAGGGACGATCGACCCGGAGCATCGTGCTCCTGTGGAGCGCGTGCGCCGCGCTGCTCGTGCTCGCGGTCGTCATCGGGGCGGGCCCGCTCGCGAACACCGACCCCGAGACGATCTCGCTGCCGCTCGCGTTCGCCGCCGGCGCGGTGATCGCCTCGCTCGCCGACACGATCATGCCCGAGGCGTACGAGCACGGCGGCCCGGCGGTGGCGCTCGGCACGGCCGCGGGATTCGTGCTCTCGTTCGTGCTGTCGCTCGTGTGAGGCGACGCCGGGTCGGGGTCGAGGCGCATCGCGAGCGGTCGAGTCGAGCACCTGAGTCGCCGCCGATCGAGAGCTGAAGCCCCGTCGGGCGAACCGCGGTTGCTTCGATGACCTACGCGCCCCTGCCCACGCTCTCAGGGAGAATCAACTCTCCCGTGCCGGTACGCCGAATGCCGGACTGAGCGCGGGCGCTGAGTCGTCCACGCCTCGTAGCCCGACGGCTCGAGTGCGGAAGGAGGGACTTGAACCCTCACGCCCGAAGGCACAGGAACCTAAATCCTGCGTGTCTGCCGATTCCACCACTCCCGCGAGTGCCCGTTCAGTCTAGGCGGCGGCGAGGTGCCGGCCCGGCACGGGGCTCGGCAGCGCGGAGGCATCCGCCCCTTGTCGGCGCCGCCGCATCTCGGCAAGACTGCCGCCCATGGGGGCAACGGATGACACGACCACGCGTCGCGACGTCATGGTGATCTTCGGCATCACCGGCGACCTCGCACAAGTGAAGACCTTCCACTCGCTGTACCGACTCGAGGAGCGGGGGCTGCTCGACTGCCCGATCGTCGGCGTCGCGTTCGAGGACTGGACGAAGGACCGGCTCGCGCAGCGCGCTCGCGAGAGCATCACCACGGAGGAGGGCGACCTCGACGAGGCGGTGTTCCAACGACTCATGGACCGCATGTCGTATGCGCACGGCGACTTCGGGAAGCCCGAGACGTACGACGGCGTGAAGCAGGCGATGGGTGGGGCGGAGCATCCGCTCTTCTACCTCGAGGTGCCGCCGAACCTGTTCGCGACCGTCGTGAAGGGCGTGGCCGGCGCGGGGCTCGCGACGAACGCGCGATTCGTGATCGAGAAGCCGTTCGGGCACGACCTCGCCTCGGCGAAGGCGCTCGCCGACGAGCTGCACTCGGTCGTCGCCGAGTCGCAGCTGCTGCGCGTCGACCACTACCTCGGCAAGGTGGGGCTCGAGGAGATCCCGTTCCTGCGCTTCGCGAACACCCTCCTCGCACCGGCGTGGAACCACGAGCACATCGACCACGTGCAGGTCTCGATGACCGAGGCGTTCGGCGTCGACGACCGAGGGCACTTCTACGACCCGGTCGGCGCGCTCCGCGACGTCGTCGTGAACCACCTGCTGCAGGTCGTCGTCGCCGTCGCGATGGAGGCGCCCGAGCCCGGCGACCGTGCGTCGATCGGCGAGCGGCGGACCGAGCTGCTCAGACAGGTCGCGCCGGCGGATCCGGCCCGGTACGTCCGCGGGCAGTACGACGGCTATCGCGACGTCGACGGGGTGGCGGCCGACTCGACGACCGAGACGTTCGCGGCGCTCGAGCTGCGCATCGACACCCCGCGGTGGTCGGGCGTGCCGTTCTTCATCCGCACCGGCAAGAAGCTGCGCGAGACCGAGACGGAGGTGCGCATCGTGTTCCGCGAGGCGCCGTCGCTGGGGTTCGGGCTGCGCGGGGAGCATCCCCCGTCGAACGAGCTGGTCGTGCGGCTCGGCCCGACCTTCGGCGTCCGCGTCGCGCTCGCGGCGCAACGCGTGGGTACCGCCGACCCCGAGCTGGCGGAACTCGACGTCGGGTTCGCGGCATCGCCGGGGGAGGCGCCGACGCCGTACGAGGTGCTGTTCGAGGCCGCGCTCGCCGGCGGCGGCATGCGGTTCGCCAGCCAGGGGACGATCGACGCGGAGTGGCGCGTCATCCAGCCGCTGCTCGACGCGCCGCCCGAGGTGCAGCCCTACGAGCCGGGCACGTGGGGGCCGGCGGCCGCCGACGCGCTCGTCGAGGGGCGGGGCGGATGGCGCGAGCCCTGGCTCGACGGGTGAGGCGGACCGGCCGGCGAACCGGCCCGGCCGCGGGGCTCGGCCCGGCCGCGGGGCTCGGCCCGGCCGCGGGGCTCGGCCCGGCCGACGACCTCAGCCCGCCGCCGCGACGTCGTCGCCCGCGAACCGCTGGACCAGCTGGGCCTTGCGTCGGATCGCCTGCTCGTCGGTCGGCAGGTCCCAGATCGTGACGTGATCGTCGGGCCCGACCGTCTCGACACCCGTCGAGGTGACGATCTCGATCTCGTCGTGCTCGATGCCGAACAGGTCGGCGCCGGTACGGGCGCCCCAGCGCACGATCGTCCCGATCGGCTCGCCGTCGGACCTCGCGAGGACGTGGCCGACGTGCTGCGGCCCGAGGCTCTTCGCCGACACCCGACGCAGCGGTCGGGGTTCGCCGCCCGTGGGGTTCGGCCAGCAGACCTTGCACGATCGCACGCCGGAGAGGTCGCGCGCGGCCTGCCGCGTGATCAGGTCCGGCAGCGGGAGCCGGTAGTCCGGGTCCGAGGCGAGGCGCCGCCGGTGCGGCTCGGTCCACCGCGAGGGACGATCCAGGTGCGACTCGATCGAGGCGCACTCGAGGCGGTGCAGCATCTGCTCGCGCGCCGAGCCGCGGGTCAGGGCGAACTCGGCGCCCGAGGCGAAGCCGCGCCGGAGCTCCGCCACCTCCTCGGCGACGATGCGCGCGACGAGGTCATCGACCGCCTCGCTCCGGTACACCGTGTCGTCGCCGGTGCGGGCGGCGTCGACCTCCGGGGTGCGTGCAGGTTCGGGTCCGGTCATTCGCGTTCGCTCCGTTCTCGTCGCCCCCGCGGCCGTGTCTCTCGGCCGACAGTAGTCAGGAAGGCGCCTCGTGCGCGCGGCGACGCGCGGGCGTGTCGGGGCGGTGGCACCCGAACGCGGGGGTCCGCGCCGCGCCGGCCCGCGGCATCCGCCCGGCCCGGCCGGGAGTGCGGTTGACTGGAGCCATGGCGCATCGGCAGCGTGGACGACGGGCGGACTCGACGTGAGCGGGGGTGCCGGCGGCGGATTCAGGCCCGGGCGGGGCGTCCCGGGCGACGCGGAGCCGACGCGGCGGCCGTCGCTCGCCGCGATCATCGGCATCGCGCTCGCCGTGTTCGCGTTCCTCCTGCCCTCGTGGTGGGCGCTGCCGGTCGCGGCGATCGCGATCGTGCTCGGGGTGGTCGGACGCCGGCAGTTCCGCGCCGACCCGATCACCGGGCCGGGGTGGCTGTCGCTCACGGCGATCATCCTCGGAGCGTTCGTGCTCCTGGGGCAGATCGCGATCCTCGCCACCGCCCTCGTGTCGGCGCCGGTCTGAGCCGGCGACGCCCCGTACGGGGGACAGTCCGACGCCCGACCGCGTCGATAGGGTGGCGGAACACGACCAGCGACGACGACGCGGACCCGGAGAGGAGGCCTCCGTGGCCCAGCTCGGCTCGATCCTCGTGATCTCCGACGACGCCCGCGCGATCGCGGACCTCAGCGGCATCCTCGAGGAGGACCGCTACACCGTCCTCACGGCCGAGGGAGATCCGGGGCAGGCGCACGCCGCCCTGACGCACGGCCCCGACCTGATCGTGCTCGACGCAGGCCTGCGGCGCGCCGACCCGTTCGCGCTCGCCGCCGAGTTGCACGGCGCCGACGAGACCCACGACCTGCCGGTGATCTTCATGGCCGCCGACGCCGACGTCGAGACCCGCGTGCGCGGGCTCGAGGCGGGCGACGACCTCATCGGGATCCCGTTCGACGCCCGCGAGGTGCTCGCCCGCATCGAACGCCAGGTCACGGTGTCGAAGGTGCGCATGGCGCTGCGGGAGTCCGAGGCGAAGTTCCGCTCCGTCATGGAGTCGGCGATCGACGCGATCATCTCCGCCGACGCCGGGGGCGTCATCCGGAGCTGGAACAGCGCGGCCACCGCGCTGTTCGGCCACACCGAGGCCGAGGCGATCGGCCGGCCGCTCGAGCTCGTGATCCCGGAGCGGTTCCGCGAGCTGCACCGCACGGGCATCCACCGCGTGAGCACGGGCGGCGAGACCCACGTCATCGGCTCGACCGTCGAGCTCGCCGCCATCCGCAACGACGGGTCGGAGTTCCCGATCGAGCTGTCGCTCGCGACCTGGTTCCTCGACGAGGACCGCTACTACACGGGCATCATCCGCGACATCAGCGAGCGCAAGCAGGCGGAGCAGAAGTTCCGCTCGGTGACCGAGTCGGCGATCGACGCGATCATCTCGGCCGACCACACCGGCCGCATCATGTCGTGGAACTCGGCGGCGACCCGGATCCTCGGCTACGAGGAGGACGAGGCGGTCGGGCAGCAGCTCGAACTCGTGATCCCGCCCGAGTTCCAGGAGCTGCACCGTGCGGGCATGAAGCGGTACACCGAGACCGGCGAGGCCCACGTCATCGGCACCACGGTCGAGCTCTCGGCGATCACGAAGTCCGGCGCGCAGATCCCGATCGAGCTGTCACTGTCGACGTGGACCGTGCACGAGGACCGCTACTACACGGGCATCATCCGCGACATCGGCGAGCGCAAGGCCGCCGAGGAGGCGCTCCGCCAGAGCGAGCAGCAGCTCCGCGAGCGGACCGACGAGCTCCGCGGCAAGAACTCGGCGCTCGAGGAGACCCTCGCGCAGATCGGCCAGATGCAGGACCAGCTGATCCTGCAGGAGAAGATGGCCTCGCTCGGCAAGCTGAGCGCCGGCATGGCGCACGAGCTGAACAACCCGGCATCCGCGGCCCAGCGTGGCGCGTCGCAGGCGATGGCCGTGTTCGCCAAGCTGCAGGAGGCGCAGCTCCAGCTCGGACGCCTCGGCCTGTACGGGTCGAAGATGGAGCAGCTCCGCGAGCTCGATCGGATGGCCGTCGAGCGCGCCGACCAGCCGATCGAGCTCGGCGCGCTCGAGCGCAGCGATCGCGAGGCCGAGGTCGAGGACTGGCTCGACGAGCACGACGTCGACGACGGCGGCGAGCTCGCCCCCGCGCTGGTGAGCCTCGGGCTCGACGTCGACGACCTCGCCGGGCTCGCGGCGACCTTCGCGGGCGACGAGGCCTCGGTCGTCGTCGAGTGGCTCGGCCTGAAGTTCCTCATCTACACGCTGCTCTCGGAGGTCGCGGTCGGCACGACGCGGATCGTCGACCTCGTGAAGGCGCTGAAGACCTACACGTACATGGACCAGACCCCCGTCCAGGACGTCGACGTGCGCCGCGGCCTCGACAACACGCTGATCATCCTGCACAACAAGCTCAAGGGCGGCGTGCACGTGGTCCGCGAGTACGACGCCGACCTCCCGGCGATCCAGGCGTACGCGAGCGAGCTGAACCAGGTGTGGACGAACCTCATCGACAACGCCATCGACGCCATGCACGGCGTCGGCACGCTGACGGTCCGCGCCCGGCGCGACGACGACGTGGTCGAGGTGCAGATCGAGGACGACGGCCCCGGCATCCCGCCCGAGAACATGGTCGTGCTCTTCGACCCGTTCTTCACCACCAAGCCGGTGGGCGAGGGCACGGGGCTCGGCCTGCCGATCTCGCGGAACATCGTGGTGAAGAAGCACCACGGCGACATGACGGTCGAGTCGGTCCCGGGCCGGACGTGCTTCACGGTGCGCCTTCCGATCGACTCGACGCCCGGCGACGCCACGCCGGGCGACGACGGAGAGGGCTGACCCGTGGCCAAGCCGGTGATCATGACGGTCGACGACGAGCCGCAGGTGCTCAACGCGATCGCGCGCGACCTCCAGGCGCGCTACCGCTCCGACTACCGCGTCGTGAAGGCGGCGTCGGGGCAGGAGGGGCTCGACGCCGTGGGGGAGTACCTGAAGCGCGGCACCCCCGTGGCGCTCTTCATCGTGGACCAGCGGATGCCGGGCATGACCGGCACCGAGTTCCTCGAGCAGGCGCTGAAGCTCGTCCCCGACGCCAAGCGCGTGCTGCTCACCGCCTACGCCGATACGAACGCGGCGATCACCTCGATCAACGCGCTCGACCTCGACTACTACCTGCTGAAGCCGTGGGACCCGCCGGAAGAGCGGCTCTACCCGGTGATCGACGACCTGCTCGACGACTGGCGCGCGAGCGCGCCGCCGGTGTACGAGGGCATCCGCGTCGCGGGCGCCCTGTGGTCGCCGACGACGCACGCCGTGAAGGACTTCCTCGCGCGCAGCCAGATCCCGTACCAGTGGCTCGACATCGAGAAGAACGAGGGGGCGCGAGAGCTGGTCGAGGCGTCGACGAGCGGCACGCGCAAGCTGCCCGTCGTCTTCCTACCGGATGGCACGACGCTGTTCTGCCCCGACCTGCACGAGCTGGCCGAGCGCATCGGCCTGCGGGCGCCCGCCCAGCAGCCGTTCTACGACCTCGTGGTCGTCGGCGCCGGACCCGCCGGGCTCGCCGCCGCGGTCTACGGCGCCTCGGAGGGGCTGCGCACCGCGGTCGTCGAGCGCGAGGTGCCCGGCGGACAGGCCGGCACGAGCTCGCGCATCGAGAACTACCTCGGCTTCCCGAACGGAATCAGCGGCGCCGACCTCGCCCGGCGTGCGGTGACGCAGGCCAAGCGACTCGGCGCCGAGATCCTGAGCCCGCAGTCGGTGACCGGCATCCGCCTGGAGGACTCGTACAAGATCGTCACGCTCGACGACGGCACCGAGCTGCGCTGCCGCGCACTCGTGCTCGCGACCGGGGTGTCGGCGCGCACGCTCGACGTGCCCGGCGAGGAGCGGCTGCTCGGGGCATCCGTCTACTACGGCGCGGCCGCGTCGGAGGCGGTGGCGTACAGCGGATGCCGCGTGGCCGTCGTCGGCGGCGCGAACTCGGCCGGGCAGGGCGCGATGTTCCTGTCGCGGTACGCGGCCGAGGTCACGATCCTGGTCCGCGGCGACGGCCTGGAGTCGTCGATGTCGCGCTACCTCATCGACCAGATCGAGGCGGCGCCCAACATCACGGTGCGCCCGCACTCGCGGGTCGTCGCGCTCGCCGGCGAGGAGCGCCTCGAGTCGGTCACGGTCAGCGACATGGCGACCGGCGGCGAGGAGGAGCTGCCCGCCGACGCGATGTTCGTCTTCATCGGGGCGGTACCCGGCACGGGGCTCGTGCGCGGCCTCGTCGAGCTCGACGACCACGGGTTCGTGCTCACCGGGCAGGACCTCGTGCGCGACGGCAGGCGCCCACGCGGGTGGATGCCGCAGCGCGACCCGTTCCTGCAGGAGGCGAGCGTGCCGGGCATCTTCGCCGCCGGCGACGTGCGGCACGACGTGATGCGGCGCGTCGCGTCGGCGGTCGGGCAGGGCTCGGTCGCGGTGAGCCTCGTGCACAAGTACCTCGAGACGGTCTGAGGCGGGGCGGGGCAGCGGCGTCCTCGCGGCTGCTCGAGGTCGGCTGCGGACCGTGGGGTTCGCAGGATGACGCGGAGCACGCGACCCCACCGCCGGGCGTGACGCGGCTCATCCTGCGTACTCCACCACCTCGCCGGCCATCGCGCCATGATGGTCGCATGGCGACCGACCCGGTGGCGGAGGCGGCCGACGCGCTCTACGCGCTCGTGCCCGAGGAGTTCACCGCGGCGCGCAACGCCCGCGCGGCGGATGCGCGCAGTGCGCGCGAGCCGGCGCTGGCGAAGGCGATCGGCGCGCTCCGTCGCCCCTCGCCCTCGGCGTGGATCGTGAACCGGCTCGCGCGCGACGAGCCCGATCGCCTGGGCGACCTCGTCGGCCTCGGCGGCGAACTCGCCGACGCGCAGGCCGCCGGCGACGGGCGGGCGCTCGGCGCCCTGATCGCCGAGCGGCGCGAGCTCATCGGCGACCTCATGCGGCTCGCGGTGTCACTGGCGGATGCCGCCGACCGCTCGCCGTCGCGCACCGTGCTCGACGAGGTGGAGCAGACCCTGGTCGCCGCGAGCGTCTCCGCCGAGGCGGGCGCCGCCGTCGCGAGCGGCCGGCTCGTGCGCGCACTGCGCGCGGTCGGCGTGGACGTCGACGTCGCGGGTGCGGTCGGCGGTGGCGAAACCGGCCCGCCGCGCCGGCTCGGGCGACGCCTGTCCGAGCGGGCCGACGGGCGAGCGGATGCCGCCTCCCGCGACACCTCGCGCACGGACCGGGCCGACCGGGCCGCCGAGGCGGCGCGCCGGGAACGCGAGCGCCTCGAGGAGGCCCTGCGACAGGCGCGCGAGCGCGCCGACGACGACGAGCACGCGCTCGCCGAGGCATCCGCCCGCCTCGATCGCGCCGTGCGCCGATTCGACGACCTCGAGACCGAGCGCGACGAACTCGAGCGACGCCTCTCCGAGGTGCGCGACGAACTCCGCCCGGCCGAGCGCGAGGTGCGCATCGCGACGCGTGCCCGCGACGCGGCGGCCGCCGAGGCCGCGAGTTCGGCGCGCGCGCGTGACGAGGCGCAGGCCGCGCGCGACGACCTCGTCCGTTGAGCCGATCCGAGGCGCGGCGCCGCGCCGATCGGAGTACCGTCAGTCACGGTTCCCCCCAGACCCGGAGACGGGAGCGGGCGATGGCCGAGAAGAACTGGGAGTGCCGGATCGGCATCCACAAGTGGGTGCTGCAGCACGAACCCGAGACCGGCGACCGCTACTACGAGTGCGGCCGCTGCGGGAAGGTGCGCTCACCCGATGGTCCGGGCGTTCCGCCGATCCCGGGCACCTGACGACGGTCCCGGGTCCAGCTCCGTCTGCGATGTGGATAACTGAGCGGGCGATCCGCTCCGTTTCTCCAAGATGGGAGCCATGTCGGACCCCGTGCGCACCATCGCCGAGCGGGTGCGCGGGCGGGTGCTGAGCGAGGGCGTCGACCTCGCACGCGACGAGGCGCTGGCCGCCCGGTTCGCCGCCGAGGAGGTGCGCCGGTACTCCGAGCGGGCGCTCGCCGGGGCGCACGCTCCGCTCATCGACGAGCAGGGCGCCGCGCGCGAGGTCGTGGCATCCATCACCGGCTACGGGCCGCTGCAGCCGTTCTTCGACGACCCGACCGTGGAGGAGATCTGGATCAACTCGCCGACCCGGGTGTTCGTGGCGCGGAGCGGCGTGGCCGAACTCACCACGGTCGTCCTGTCGGATCGCGAGGTGCGCGACCTCGTCGAGCGGATGCTGCAGCATTCGGGCCGTAGGGTCGACCTCTCGTCGCCGTTCGTCGACGCGTCGCTGCCGGACGGCTCTCGACTCCACGTCGCGATCCCGGACGTCACGCGTGCGCACTGGGCCGTGAACATCCGGAAGTTCCAGCAGCGGATCCGCTCGCTCCAGCGGCTCGTCGAGCTCGGATCGATCACCCGACCCGCGGCCGAGTTCCTCCGGATGGGCGTGCTCGCCGGAGCCAACCTCCTCGTCTCCGGTGCGACGCACACGGGCAAGACGACCATGCTGAACGCCCTGCTCGCCGCGACGCGAAGAGGCGAGCGGGTCGTCACGGTCGAGGAGACGTTCGAGCTGGACCTCGACGTGCGCGACCTCGTCGCCATGCAATGCCGCCAGCCCAACCTCGAGGGCAGCGGCGAGATCACCCTGCGTCGACTCGTCAAGGAGGCGCTGCGGATGCGTCCCGACCGGCTCGTCGTCGGCGAGGTGCGCGAGGCCGAGAGCCTCGACCTGCTGATCGCGCTGAACTCCGGCGTGCCCGGCATGTGCACGATCCACGCGAACTCCGCACCGGACGCGCTCGCGAAGCTCTGCACCCTGCCGCTCCTGGCCGGCAGGAACATCGACTCGGCATTCGTGGTGCCGACCGTGGCATCCTGCATCGACCTCGTCGTCCACCTCGCCATCGACCGTGACGGGCGGCGGCGCGTCGTCGAGATCGCCGCGACGACGGGTGCGACCGTCGGAGCCCGCGTGGAGGCCGAGGCGATCTTCCGCCGCGACCGGTCGACGGACGAACTCGTCCGTACCGGAGCGCACCCGGTCCGGCTCGAGAAGTTCGACGCCGCGGGACTGGATCCTGCGATCGTCCTGGGTGCCGCGGCGTGAGCCTCATCCTCGGCGCGACGCTCGGCGCCGGCATCGTCCTGGTGCTGTCGCCGTGGCTCTGGCCGGCGCGTCGGGAGTCGGCCGTCGAGGCGGCCGACGCCGTCGCAGGGCGTGGCGCGCTCGCCGCGATTCGCGACGAGTTCGCGCTGGCCGGCATCCCCGGGGTGCCGATCGCGATCGTCATCACCGTGAGCGTCGTGCTCGCGGCGCTCGCCGCGGCGATCGCGCAGGCGGTGTTCGGCGTGCCGTTGCTCGCGCTGATCGGGGCGCTGATCGGCGCCGGTGCAGTGCCCGTCGTCGTCAGGTCGCGCGCGAACCGCCGCCGTGCCGTGAACCGCTCGATCTGGCCCGACGTCGTCGATCACCTCGTCTCGAGCGTGCGTGCGGGAATGAACCTCCCCGACGCCGTCGCCGCGCTCGCCGACCTCGGCCCCGCGGCGACGCGAAGCGCGTTCGCGCGCTTCGACGACGAGTTCCGCCGCACGGGCGACTTCGGCTCGGCCGTCGACGCGCTGAAGGCCCGCCTCGCCGATCCGGTCGCCGATCGCATCCTCGAGACCCTGCGGATGGCGCGCGAGGTCGGCGGAACCGACCTGACCGCCGTGCTCCGCGGGCTCGCGAGCTACCTCCGCGAGGACGCAGCGCTGCGCGCCGAGGTCGTCGCTCGTCAGGGGTGGATCCGGAACGCCGCGCGCCTGGGCGTCGCCGCGCCCTGGCTGCTCCTGTGCGTCCTCGCGACCAGGCCAGAGACACTCGCCTCCTACGACTCGCCGGCAGGCACCGTGCTCATCCTCTGCGGCGTCGCCGTCACGGTCGTCGCGTATCGGCTGATGCTCGGCCTCGGCCGGCTCCCCGAGGAGCGCCGATGGTCCAGTTGACTGCCACGCCGATCGTCGCCGTCGCGCTCGGTGCGATGCTCGGGCTCGGTCTCTGGCTGGTCGCGGCATCCGTTCCCCGCATCGGCCGGGCCCGCCTGGTCGACCGCGTCGCGCCGTACGTCACCGACGTCTCCGCCGAGGCGCGCGCCATGCGGGCGAAGCCGGAATCCGACCCGGGCCCGGTCATCGGGATGCTCGTGCTCCCCGCTGCGCGGCGCGCACGCGGCATCCTGTCGTCGATCCTCGGCGGGAACGACACGGTCGCGCGCCGGCTGCGGCAGGCCGGGGCGGATGGGACGGTCGAGCGGTTCCGTGGACGTCAACTCGTCTGGGCGGCGGCGGGCTTCGCGTCGGCCGGGTTGCTCGCGCTCCTCGCCCCGACGATGGAGGCGGCTCCCGCGGTGCTGCGCTGGGCGATCCCGCCCTTCGGGGCAATGGCCGGCGCGGTCGCGGCCGACTGGATGCTCCAGCGCGCCGCGCGCCGCCGCCTCGCGCGCATCACGAGCGAACTGCCCACGGTGCTCGAGTTCCTCACGCTCAGCCTCACCGCGGGCGAAGGCATGCTCGACGCGCTCCGCCGCGTGGCCCGAACGGGCACCGGTGAGCTCGCCCGGGAGTTCTCCGGCGTGGTCGCGGCGGTCGGCACGGGTGTCCCGATCGGCACGGCGCTCGCCGACCTGCGCGACGGCCTCGAGCATCCGGCGCTGTCGCGAGCGCTCGACCAGGTGCTCGGTGCACTCGACCGCGGCACCCCGCTCGCCGACGTCCTGAGGGCGCAGGCGGGCGACGCCCGAGCAGAGGCCAGACGCACCATCATCGAGCTCGCGGGCCGCAAGGAGATCGCGATGCTGGTCCCGGTTTCCAGGGGACGATGACATGTTTTCTGGCATGGAGACCTGTCTGCCCCCGCAGGGAATCCTGATGCGTCGCTGGCGTTACTACTTGCGTAGCACGGATGCTGCTAGATTCAGGAAACGAAGCAGAGCGGGGAGGCCGACATGTCGCTTGGTTCGAGCGCTCGACGACGCTGGTGGGTCGACTACTCCTTCGATGCCGAGCGCAACTGTACGGTGCTGTTCAACTCGTATCCGGTCCGTGACGAGCGGTGGCATGGTTTCGTCCGCGGTGCCATCGAGACTTTCAATCTGGCCGGGGACACAAAGCACTGCTACTACCTGCACGACTCAGGGGGCGAGGCCGACATCGCCGCGATCCAGAATGATTGGGATGCAGTCGGCGGTGACCTAGGCACTGTCTTCGCGGGCACCGGCGCATACACCCATGACTGACGTCACTCGCGGGGACGCGGTCAAGCGGCCAGCCCACGCGGATTCGCAGGCTGCAGAAGCCGATCCGGAGCTCCCTGCCGAGGTCGTCGAGGAGATCGATGCTCGGGTGGAGGCGAAGCTCGAGCGCGTCGAATTGGAGCAGTACAACAGTCCGTTCCCTCATCCGGACCACCTGGAGCGATTCGAGGCGCTCTATCCTGGTGCCGCCCGAGTTGTCTTCGAATCTTTCGACGAGCAAGGGAAGCATCGTAGGGAGATGGAAAAGCGGTTCGTGAAGGGGAACGAGGTTCGAGCCTTCATCGGCCAATGGCTCGCCTTTGTCCTGGTACTTGCGGCGCTCAGTCTCGGACTCGTGTGCATCCTCAATGGTCAGGCGGTGGTAGGCGGCACGATCGTCACGGTGGCTTTCGGAGGTGGCGTTGTGCTCTACATCGCTGGTGCGGGTTCGCGTGGGCGCGGCCCGGCTAGGCGCACCGGGCCGACGAAGCGTGACAAGGCGAGTGCGACTCGAGAGACAGCAGTAGTTCGGCCACCTGCGTCTGAGTAGGGCACCCCGTTCCCGCGCTAGCTCCCAGTTCCTCGGTCCGATCTAGCCCCATTCGGCGTTAAGTGCTGCCCGTCCACCGTGAACTCAACAGTGAGTACCGCGTCGGAACCTAGTCGATCATCGGTGACCGCGAAGGCCTCCTCGAGTGAACGGTCCAGAGCCGTGGTGAAGTTCTCAACAGCTCTGTAGGTATTCGAGACATTCAGGTGCGCGCCAAATGCGCTAAGGACTATATGGTCCGGGTTCTCCACGATGGGCTCGCTTGGCAGTCCGCCCAGATTCTGCATTGTCCGCACTGCTCCTGGGACCAAGATGAATGCGCGGCCAGCTTCCGCGGAGTCCATTCGCTGCCACGAGAGGGTTCCCCAGGTCGGGGTACCCGATTCAGCATGGCGTGTGATGTCCCGTTGAAGGTGCTGGACGGAGTGTCGGAGTGCCTCGCTGGGCTGCAAAGCTCGGTAGATCGACTGCATCGGGGGAGTCTTCTGCTTCAACCTCGGCAATTCTCTCAGGAGTGATCGCAACCTGTGAGCTGAGTCGACAAACGACCACGCGTCAAGCATCGCCTGCGACGTTCGAGCGTCGACTCCGCCGCCGTACTCGGCGATTGACTCCAACCCATCCCGGAGTCTCGCATTGGATATGTCGAGCATTTCAAGGGCCAGACGCACGCCGTCCCAGAACATGGCCTGCCGGGTGTCCAAGCCAGCTGGGAGTCGTCTTAGAGGCGAGGCTGGGCCTATCAGCGGTGGGCGAATTGAAGAGGACATTCCGTCAATCATGCCAACACCCCTGGGGTGGCTATGTGATTGAGGGGGGGCGGGTCACTCCCGTGGGGCGTGATCCGGGGCCGGGCCGGGCCGCGATTCGAGCTCCCCCCGTTGGCGTGCTCGACCGGGCATTCTCGGGTCACTTGACTACGGTCAGATCATGACGTTCACCGCCCTACACCGTGCGCTCGGGCTACCGCCGGGTCCCTTCACCATCGAAATGGTCGATCAAGCGATCGACGTCGGGGTCATGGAGACGGACGACCTCGACTGGAAGGCGGAGCTCCCTCCGATGAAGGCATTGCCGCAGTCGGATTTTCCCAAGGACGTGGCTGCGATGGCGAACAATGGCGGAGGGGTGATCGTCTACGGCGTGACCGAATCTGAACGGGCGGCTAGCGCCCGCGTCGGCATCCACGAATTCGGTGAACAGTACGAACGTGCTCTCCGCTCGGCGGCGGTTACGGCCATCACGCCACCAGTGTTCGGGCTCGGAGTTCACACCGTCGGGACAGCAGCTAATCGGGCAGTCGTCGTTGTGGTGCCGGCGAGTATGGATGGCCCCCATCTCATCTTTAGGAACGAGTACTTCGGTGCGCCGATCCGCAACGACTCCGACACAGTGTGGATGAAGGAACGCCAGATCGAAGCGATGTATCGTGCCCGTTTCGACGAGCGACGGCATGCGACCGAAACACTCGACAAGCTTTACGCCGAAGCTGTGGCGGGTCGCGACCACGACGTTCGCGCGTGGCTGGTCGCCGTCGGGCACCCGAGGGTCCCAGGTCGTATTGAGCGGCCAACTCGCGATGACGCGCGCAAGATCTTCGAGGCCGCAATGAAGCTCTGTCTCGTGTATGTCGATCGGAACGCCGTTCACCCGTTGGAAAGCGTCGAACTCCTGAACCCGCGGCCAGGTCTGCGGCGTTGGGTTGCGGCGAACGCCGCTACTGGAGAGCGTCAGATGTGGAGGGAGGCGTGGGCGAGCATCCATCACGATGGCTCAGTATCTATCGCTGCCGCCGTCGGCGGGCACCGGATGAGCAGGGACGGTCACTGGGAGGGCAGGCAGATCGAGTCCCGCGCCATCCAGGCCGGAGTCGCCGACTTCATGGCGCTGCTGCGTGCCACTGCAGGCTCGAGCAACCGTTCCGAATATGAGGTACGCGTCGGCATCGAATGGAGCGGCGCGCAGCCGCTCTCGATCATGGCTGCGGACCGTTTCGGTCACGCGATCGAAGACTGGTCGACTCCGCTGCACCGCTTCACACCAGTCGAGGCGACGATCAGGACGGATGTCTCGGATCTCGAGTTCCATTGGGAGGTTCACGACCTCGCGCGGGACTGCGTGAACCAAGGTGGGGTTTCGCTAGCGGACAAGATCACCCCTCCGGACCGACCAGGATGACGGACACTCCTCGAGGTGGGCGGCGAGACCGATAACGACCCACTCGCGGGGCGCTCGCCCTACTGATGCCTGCGGGCCTCAACCAAGCGCAGTCGCTGCAGTAGATCGGACGTTCTCCCGCCTCGATGCTTAACGCCGACGACGCCGGTGTCCTGGTTCGCGCCGACCGGCACGAAGCTGAACTCGTAGACGTTCACCCGGCGGAGTTCGGTGGCGCTGGTGCCGTCCGCGAGGGTCACCGTGGCCTTGTCCTGGACGTCGTAGGCGAAGGAGAGCTGGGCGAGTCGACGGTCCTTCACGAGTCGGTACACCTGGACGCCCTTCGGGCTGTCGAGGTCGAACCGGCCACGGACCCACCAACCGTGGTCGTCCTCGCCCATGTCGGTGGCGGACGCGACGAAGTAGTCGGGGTCGTCCATGCGGTGCCCGAACAGGCCGGGCAGCACGTTGCCCGAGGCCTTCCAGTCCGCGATGGTGCGTAGGAATGCGCCCTTGGCGACCACGTCGCCGTAGCTGTCGGGTGTGCGGGTGAAGGTGCTGGGGTAGGCGATGAACTCGCCCTCGGTCAGGCCGTCGTCCACGCCGGCCTTGAGGCCCGTGGCGGGGGTGTACTTACGGAGCATCGCGGCCCCCTGCTTAGGCCGGGAGGGTGGCCATGACCACGCCTGAGGGCTGGTAGACGGACACCCCGAACCGACCCTCGGCGCGGATCGTGAGGAGGTTGCGGGTGAAGTCGTCCGCGTTGGCCTCGGACCACTGCAGCCGCATGCCCTGGGTATCGACGTCCACGCCCACCACGCCCGGATCCAGCACCGCCGCGACGCCCGCCGTGATCGTCGGCGAGAGGGCCACAGGGACGCCCCAGAGGCGCTGGGCGGCGGCGTCGACCGGGGCACCGGGTGCGAAGTCGAAGACGCCGGAGGTGGCGCGCAGCGTCTCCGCCGCTTCCCAGTCGGCCGGGTTGAGGATCACCGCGCCGGGGCTGTAGCCGAGGGACTGCACCTTCGTGATCGCCGAACGGATCGTGGTGACCACGTCCGGCCCTGCAGCCTGGGTCTGGATGCCGCTGGTGTTCAGGATGCCGGTGAGGTGCCCGGCCGTGCCGTCGCCGAGCAGGATCTCCTGTTCGACCGCCCGGCCCAGGCCGTAAAGCATCTCGTCGCTGAGCCAGCGCGCCAGGGACGGCGCGTCCAGCACATCGTAGACGTTGATGCCACCCGCGACGTGAGCGATGACCTGAAGCCCGCCGTCCACCGACGTAACGCCGACGCTCGATTCGGGCTTGACCGCCCCCGGTGCGACCACGGCCGCGGCGAAGGTTCGGGTGGTCTGCCGGAGGTAGCGGAACACCGGGCCGGCGTGCCGAACGAGCGGCAGTAGATCGAGGATCGAGCTCGGGACCTGGCCCTGCGCGATCGGACCGGTGACGGGGACATCCGAGACGGTCTCCCCGGTCACCGTCAGGGACTTCTGCAGCATCGCCTGCGCGAGCTTCGTCCCGGCCACCCGGCGCTCCGGCGAAGTCAAGGCTAGGTGCAGCTGACCCTCGTCACCTCGAATTCGGTCGTCGAACGCCTTGGGGTCGGCGTCCCCGCCGATCCCGAACAGGCGGCGCATGATCTCGTCGCTACGCTTCACGTGAGCGAGGCGCTCGTCCAGCGCGTCGACCGAATCGAGCAGGGTCGACAGGTCCGCCGACTCGGCGTCGGTCAGGGGACGGTCATGGTCGTTCTTGGCCGCCGCGACGATCGCGTTGGCCTGGGTGAGCAGCGCGTCTCGCTGCTCGGCGAGGGTAGGCATGAGGATCGGCCCGTTCTGGGAACCACCGGAGTGCGCCGCGCATCGCGGCTTGGACTCTGGTCCAGCTCCTCGGACTTGGCCACGATGAATCGGGTGCCTGCGTTGGCCGTTCGGCTCCTCCGCCTGCCCCGCTGCGGCTCCTCGGCCTTGGCTTGATCAGCTACAAACCATGGTACAAAACTTGGCCGTGCTGCGGTAGTGGCTGCGTAATCGATCAGCCTTGGTCGCGCCGCACCCGGTACGCCCGCAGGGCGGCTGACGCCCGCCCCGAGCCCCACCCCATCCGCGACTTGACGTCACGAACTGTGCGCGGAGGAGGAACGAGACGCCGTAGCGCACTGACGTCCGCATGTGCCCGGCTCGAATCGTGCTGCACCTCGGTAGCCGGTTCTTCCTGGCCAACGGCGACCCATGCGGCAACCTCGGCCTGCTTCATCGTGCTCGTGGTCTCGACGACCTGGGCCCAGCCAGGCCCGACCTCGCGCGCCAGGGCGGCGGCCAGCTCGAGTGCGAGGGTCCAGATCAGATGCGTGGCCTGGCCACCACCGCGGGTGAACGCATCGAGGATCGCCGTGAAGCGGTAGGGCTGACGCAGGCCGGTGGCCTTCACAAGCTCGGCCATCGTCACGATGTTGGCCGGGTTGTTCTCAGGGTGCTCGGGGTCGAACATCTCATCGGGGTTCATTGGTGTTCTCCTGTCCATCGATTCGGGGTTCGCAGGTGGGGTGCGTGTCGAAGCGGTCCCGCTCGACTGCGGGATGCAGTGGCCACCCGCAGATGGCGCACCGGGATCCCGACCAACCGAGTTCGTCAAGGCACTCCGCGCACACGCCGATGACATCGGTGACTTGTTGATGCGCTGGACAGACCGGAGCGCGGTCCTCCGATGTGAGGGTGAGTACCCATCGGAACGGCGTGCCCGGAATACGAGTGGGCCACTCAGTCAAGGAACCCACTCCCGTTCGCCCAGCGACCGGTCACGCCGTCGAGCTGCGCCCCCTTACTTCGGAGCCATTCCGGCACCTCATTGCCTTGGCGATCGAATTCGGCGCCACCGACCACAGCGTTCGGTGAGGTAGGGAAGGCGGGCTCGTCTCCGAGGTACCGAAGCCCAGGGTCTGTCGCGAACGCTTCATCGTGCTCGCTTGCGAACTCGTCAGCTCTCCGCTGCTCGTCCTTCGCCTGCTCGTCCTTCGCCTGCTCGTCCTTGCCCTTCCTTCCCTTAGACAGTTCCGGTGGAACCGTGGCGGAGCCCTTGGTGGATCCGTCGGTGGAATCGGACTCTCGTGGCTGCGATGCTGCAGGCTCCGAGCCCTTGTCGCGCCGCCACTTCGCGCGCTTGCTCTCCATCTGGGCGTGGGTTGTCTGCGAGTCCGCCCAACCCTCGATCACATAGCCGCCCTCGTTGGTGGTCCAGAGGCCCTTTTCGGCCAACTCGCGGAGCGCCTTCGAGCGGGCTGCGGGAGAGGTTCGATAGGGCTCGATGACGGGCAGCGCGTTCGTTGGAATGCGCCCATCCGACTCCTGCTGCATGGACCAAATGACGCCGAAGGAGTGCAGCCACCAGGCCAACGGCGTGAGCCCGTGAATCGTGCCGTCGCTGAGCCACTTGAGCGGGAGATTCGCGTTCATGCCGGGCATCGCACACCTCCCGTCGCCAGGCGGTCGTGGATCGGGAATCGCCGGAGGGTTAGGGCGATGCTCACTGGAGCCCCACCCCCCGCCAGATGCGGGCGATTCGGTCGACGCGCTCAGGGGTAAGCGTCGGACGGATGCTTTCGCGGACGTTCTCTATTCGCCCCGCGTACGCGCGCAGGTCTGCCTCACCCATCGACGGATGCCGCGTGGAGAGCCACGGTCCGTAGTCAGCCCAGAATGCGTCCGAGCAACTCATGACACTCGCCGCCCGGGAAGCGGCCGACCCATTTCGTCGAGCTGATTCAAGTCCACCCTGATGAGGCGCGGGCCAAACCGCCGGGCGGGGAGAACCCCGTCGGCGATTCGCCGCCGGATGGTGCGGGTGGACACCCTTGCTAGTTCCGCGGCCTCCTGCATGGAGCCCCACCTCGCTTCAGACGTCATCGAATGCTCCTTAACGACGGAAGGCGCAGCCGAGTCGGCTGCGCCTTGGATGACGGAGTTCTCCCGTTGCCGGGGGACTCCCTTCTAAGGTGAGTAGCCCCCGGAGAGGGGCGGGTGACGATCTTCAGTTCTCAGGCGCGTCGTGCGCCGGGCATAGAAAACGCAGACGAACTGTACCGGGGCACACTTCTTCTGCGTGTGGTCAGGATGCCATTTCACGACTCATCCCGTCAAGTCCCGTCAGGTCCGTACTCCAGCGCCGAGGCGCGGGGAGGGCGAAGGCTCATAGCGCAACGATGGTCCTGGGCACCACTGAGACGGAAGCCTTGTCGAACGGGCGGCGTCCTCTGGGCCCCGTTGGGAGGATCGTTACCTCGACCAGTTCGGAAACGATAGCTCGCCGTACCTCGATTGGCGCATCGTCCCACGAGGCTGCGACGTCGCCGGTGCTGAGGACGGTGAGCGCCGCGTTGGGCAGTGCCGCCCGACGTTCCTGTTCAGCAGCCACGCGCTTGTCCCGCAGCCGGGTGTTCAGCCTCGTGAACTGTGCGGCAGTGATGACGTCCTCTGCCCACTGATCGGCAATCAGTTCCAGCTTCGCATCCAGGGCAGCGATGTCCGCCTGCGCGCGGGCCGCCGCATCAGCGTCGCCGTGCTCGAACATGCCAATGACCTCAGGCGTGCGCAGGAGCGTGATGATCTGATCGTTGACAACGGAATCGACGTCGGCGACCTTCCGGCGAACCTTGAAGCACTCGGTGCAGACGTAGCTGGGCGGCTGACGGTGGGCAGTTCCATCTGGGCGGGACACAAGGCGGCCCACTCCCGCGCGGACTGCCCCACCGCAACCTTCCCGACCACATCGAGCCAGACCGGAGAGCAGGTACTTGTAATCATTGCCCGCGCGATTCGTGCGCCGTGAGGGGTCGGTCAGGAGCGCGATGAGTCGATCGTGCATGCTCTCATCGAGGATCGCGTCACCCGTCGTTCGCCCGATCACCTTGCCCTTGTAGACCCTTAGGCCGGCAAGGGAGGGACGCTTCATGACCTGCCTGAGCATCGTAGAGTTCCACTTCTCGGCTTCTGGTGCTGGAATGCCCCGAAGGTTCAGGTCGCTCACCACCGATCGCAGCGAGTGGCCCGCGAGCAGGCGATTCGCAACCTCTCGGATTACCGCCGCCTGCTCAGGGTCGGCCTCGTCCCGGCGGAGCCGAGTCGGTCGACCGGCATCGTCCAGAACCGGAACACGGGTAAATCCGTAGCCAGGCCTCCCCTGGGGCTCGCCAGCCTCGGCCTTCTGCTGCAGCCGCCGCCTGAGCCGTCGCGCCATCTTCTCCGTCTCATAACGGGCGTTGGTCACGTCGTTCCGGAAGTCGCGTCGACCGTTCGGCGTAGACAGATCGCGGTAGCCGCCGAGGCTGATGATCTGCAAGCCGTGCGTGTCCGCGAGGTCGATCAAGTCCTCCGCCTCCCGTGGTGTGCGGGTCAATCGGTCGGTGTCCCAGATGAGGACAGCATCGACCAGACCCGCACGAACGTCGGTGATCATGCGGTGGAACTGAGGGCGCATGCGGGTGCGCGTCGCAGAGACATCGTTGTCGACATAGACCCGCGCGACCTCCCAGCCTCGGTTCGCTGCCTCGTTCCGAGCGTCCTCTTCCTGCCGTTGCACTCCGAGGGCGGTGCCGTCGTCCTCGCTGATGCGGGTGTAGATCGCTGCGCGGATCTGATGTTGGTTCATAAGGATATTTTAGATGGTCTGTTAGCCCCCTGATCTTCCTCATCCTGCCGGTCACCATCGCCTTCGCGCTGTTCCCCGGCTACCTCGTGCTCCAGGCGGGTTTCTGATGCGCCGATGCACCCCGCCACCCGACGAAAGGACCTCGCATGCCCTGCTGGATCGCCCGACGGCTCGCCGACGAACGGGGCGACGTACCCGGATGGGTGCTCATCACGCTCATGACGGCGGGCCTGGTGATCGTGATCTGGGGCCTCGCCGGCCCCGCGCTCTCGGGCGTCTTCGACCAGGCGATCGACCGCGTCGTCGGATTCTGAGCCGGCTCGACGACGATCGGGGTTCCGCGGTCGCGGAGTTCTCACTCGTCGGCGTCCTGCTCGCGGCGCTGCTCGTCGCGGTCGTGCAGCTCGCACTCGCCCTGCACGTCCGCAACACGGTGCTCGACGCGGCCGCCGAGGGCGCCCGCTACGCGGCGCTCGCGGGGTCCTCGCCCGCGGCGGGCGTCGAGCGCACCCGACAGCTCATCGATGCGGCCATCGCCGCCGACTACGCAGCGGATGTCTCGGCTGAGGCGGCCACCGTCGGCGGCGTCCCCGCCATTGCGATCACCGTCCGGACCTCGCTCCCGGTCGTCGGCCTGCTCGGGCCCGAACGCGCACTGGAGGTGACCGGCCATGCCGCGATCGAGTCCGTCGACTGAGCCGGCTCGGCGCGCGCTCGCCGCGGAGGCGGGCTCCGCGTCCCTCGAGTTCCTCACCGTCGGCATGATCCTCCTCGTTCCCCTCGTCTACCTGGTGCTCGCGATGGCGTCCATCCAGGCCGCAGCGCTCGGCGTCGAGGGCGCGGCGCGGCAGGCGGCCCGCGTCGCCGTGCTGCGGGCGGATGCCGACGGGCCCTCGGCGTCCGTCGAGCGCACCGTGCACGTGGTCCTCGCCGACTACGGGGTCGATGCCGGCGCGGCATCCGTCGTCGTCGACTGCAGCGGGCCGTGCGCGACCTCGGGCACGCGGGTGACCGTCGCCGTGCGTGCCGCGCTCGCGCTCCCGCTCGTACCGCAGGTGCTCGCCTCGAGCGGCATCGGGACGGTGCGACTCGAGGCGCGGGCGACGCAGACGGTGTCGCGGTTCGCAGGTGCGCCGTGAACGGCCGGGCGGTCGCGCTGCGCGACGACGAGTCCGGCTCGACGCTGCTGCTCACGATCCTCTTCGGCGTGCTGGGGCTCGCACTCGTGCTCGTCGTGACGTCGGCGACGTCGCTGTACCTCGAACGGAAGCGACTGTTCACCCTCGCCGACGGCGCGGCGCTCGCCGCGGCCGAGTCGTGGCGGCTCGACGAGGTCCGGGTGGAGGGCGACGCGCTCGTGCTCGGCCTCGACGAGGCATCCGTCGCGGCCGCCGCGACCGACTACCTCGGCGACGCGGAGCACTCGCTTCGCGGCCTCGAGCTCGTGCGAGCCGCCACGAACGACGGCCGCAGTGCGAGCGTGACCCTGCGAGCCGTGTGGCACGCGCCGATCTCGACCGACCTCGTGCCGGTCACCGTGCCGATCGAGGTGACGGCCGACGCGCGGTCGGTGTTCCACTGAGCGGACCCGACCGGCCGGGCGCGCGCCGCCGGGTCAGCGCTCCCCGTCCGCCGCCGCGAGCGCCGCGACGAGGTCGTCGCGGGCGAGGAGGAACTGCTCGGTGCCGAGGTAGTCGCTGTGCGTCGCGATCCGCCAGAGGTAGCTCGCGGGCGCCGACTCGGTGACCCCGCGGTCGACCGGGTTGCCCACCCGCGGGTAGCCGTACACCGGGAAGCCCAGGTAGTCGGTCCGTCGCCACAGGCTCCGCCACCGCGGGACCTCCCGGTCGTGCGCGCCGAGCATGCCGGTGAGCGATCGCTCCGGATCGGTGTTCGGGGCGGGGAGCCCGTCCCGGAACTCGTCGAGCACCTGCGAGCGCCAGGGATCCGATCGCCAGAGCGACGGGCCGCGCGTGCCCGGGACCCCGAGGTCCTTCGGACCGAACACCGACGGGAAGAACCGGCTGAAGTACGCGCGGAGCTGCGTGCCGTACGAGAGCAGGGCGATGCGGTCAACGAGCTCTTCGTCCTCCATCACCCCGGCCGGCACGCGGTCGCCGCGCATCGCCATGAGCGTCGCCGCCGAGATCGTGGAGCCCATCGAGTGGGCGGTGAGGATGACGCCGCGGCGACGCCGCGCCGACGGGTCGTTCAGCCAGGCCCGCGTGCGCGCCGCCAGCTCGGGAACGACGCGCTCGCCGAAGCACGGCGGTGCGAACGGATGCCCCGCGCGCGGGAAGAACGCGACGACGTCCCAGAACACCCCGAGCGGCCGCTCACTGCTCGACGCGGCGTGCGCCACGACCGCCGCGACCGCAGCGAGGGCGACCGCGACGAGCACCGCGGTCGACGCGGCGCGGATGCCCGCGGGAGCGTTCTCGCCGAACCAGGCGACCACGAGCGCCCGGAGGCCCTCGTAGACGACCGCCGACGACAGGCTGAGGAAGCCGATCGCCGCGAAGACCGCGAGCCAGCCGAAGAGCGGCTCTCCGCGATGGAGCAGGTGGGAGCTCCTGCGGACCGTGAGACGGCGCCGGTTCCGGGCGGCGGGCACCGTGACCCGCGGGGCGTACGTGCTCGGGTCCGGCGTCTCGAGCCCGCCGCGATCATGCGCGGGCGCACGCTCCTCGTCGCCGTCCGACGGCGTCGACCAGGCCAGCTTCGGCAGGCTGAAGCGTGCGAAGCGCACCATGTTCACGACCAGCGCCGCGATGATCAGGGCCACCAGCAGCACGGCGATCGCGGTGAGCACCACCGCGAACCGCTCGTACGCGTCCGGGATGTCCAGGGAACGCTCCGGCTGCGGCTCGGGCGGCGTCCGCCAGATGTACGACGTGTCCGCCTTGTCGGTCGAGGTCCCCAGCCATGAGGCCACGCCGAGCACGAGCAGGCTCGACAGCGCCATCGACGCGAAGAGCGCGAGCAGCATCGCGACCGCGGCGCCCTGGCCGCGCCAGGCCTCGAACCGGTGGTTCGCCGGCGTCGTCCACGCGTTCACCAGGTGGATCAGCACGCAGAGGACGGCGCCGCCGACCCACAACCACCGCTCGTCGCCGACGCGGGCGTGGCTGCCGAGCAGCAGCGCCGCTCCGCCGACCAGGAGGATCGAGCTGATCACCCGGCGCGTCCAGGACCGGTTCTTCCAGCCGGCACCGGCGAGCGCGAGGAACAGGGCGAGCACGATCAGGGCGATCGGCGTGCCGATCAGGCCGAGGAACACCTTGCCGCCGCCGTGCTCCTCGGTCGCCTGGAAGGTGAGCCACGTCCACGCGCCGTACGCCGCGATCGCGACGACGAGGCAAGCCATCGACGCCATCCGCTTCGCGGTGGTCCGGCTGTCGGAGGTGGTGTGCGAGGCGAGCGCGACGAGGACCACGATCGCGACCAGCAGCGCCGCCGCGCCGATCGCGAACCACGCCGCGACCGGATTCCCGAAGCCCGCGACGAGGCACTCGCCGGTGATCGGCGACGAGTCGCCCGTCCAGCAGGAGTCCACCGCGAGGTAGGCCGAATCGAGCGCGAGCAGGAAGAGCACCAGGGCGATCGCACCTGCGACGTGGAGCCACTCGGAGGTCTGCCCGATGCGGGACTCGGTCCAGAAGCCGCGCGTCGCGAGCAGCGGACGGTCGTCCTCCTGCTGCCGAGCGTCGAGCTCGGTCCCGAACTTCTTCACGCGCTCCTCGTACGCGACGCGTCCCCTGCGGGCGATCACGTACAGCACGACCACCGTGGCGATGGGGGCCAACCCGAACAGCGCCGCCCGCCGGTCGCGTTCGAGGTCGGCCAGGCCGTCGAACAGGGGCGGCAGCGCCGCGCAGACCTCTCCGTCGCGGAAGCACTGGACGCCGACGAGGTCGATCGCGACGGAGCAGAACGCCGCCACGGCGATCAGCGTGAGGAGGAGCCCGAACACGCGGACCGTCGCGGCCCCGAAGTCGCCGTTCCAGGTCGGCGTGCCGGCGCTCACGCCGCGCTGCGGGTCGATGCGGCGTGTCCAGTAGCCCAGGTTGGCGAGCGCATAGGGGAGGAGGAGGAACCACCCGACGTGGACGAACGCGCGCCCGATGGCGGCGAGGGCACCTCCGCCGGTCCGAGCCTGGGCGCCCCACGAGAACGCCTCGATCGAGCGGATGCCTCGCTCGGGGCGCTCGTCGCGCCTGCGCCAGAAGGATCCGAGGTCATCGCCGACGACACGCTCGATCTCGTCGGGCGAGGTCTCGAGCATCTCGGCGGGCGGTGTGTTGCGCACGCCGTGGATCCTGATCTCGAGGATGTCGGTCCTCGGACCCGAGAGTGCGTTCAAGAGCGTGCCGAACATGGACCCCTCCCCCCAGAGGTGGCCGCCGCAGCGTCGACCTGACCGAATGCTATCGATGATGAATCCTCACGACTGACCCGCGAACGGGTCACGTGAACTGGGCGGTCGGGAATGGGTCCCACGTCCGCGTCGTCGCCCCGCTTCGCGTGACCGAACCGTGACCTGCGCTTCCTACGGTGGACGGATGTCCCAGCAGTCCTGGCAGAAACTCGTCGAATGGCCGCTCTTCATCGCGGCCGTCCTGTTCCTCGCGGCGTACTCGTGGGAGGTGATCGGGGACCTGCACGGACCGGAGGCGGTGTTCGCCGAATCCGTCATCTGGGGCACGTGGGCGCTGTTCGCGCTCGACTACGTCGTGAACCTCGCGCTCGCCGAGGATCGCCCGCGCTGGTTCGTGCGGCACCTGCTCGACCTCGCGGTCGTGGTGCTGCCGGTGCTCCGCCCGCTGCGACTGCTCCGCGTGGTGACGATCCTCACCGTGATCGGCCGGACCGCCGGGGCGATGCTGCGCGGCAAGGTGATCCTCTACGCCGCGGGCGCGTCGGTGCTGCTCGTCTACGTCGCCGCGCTCGCCGTGCTCGACGCCGAGCGCGGCAACGGCGGGTCGATCGAGAGCTTCGGCGAGGGACTGTGGTGGGCGTTCGTGACCATCACGACCGTGGGCTACGGCGACTTCTTCCCGGTGACCCCGACCGGCCAGCTCGTCGCGGTCGGCGTCATGGTCGGCGGGATCGCCCTGATCGGCGTGGTCACGGGCACGCTCGCGTCGTGGATCGTCGAGCGGGTGAGCGAGACGAACGAGGCCGAGCAGGTCGCCACGAAGGCGCACATCGATACGCTCACCGAGGAGATCCGCGCACTGCGCGAGGAGATCCGCCAGCGTGCGTGACGAGTGCCGCCGACGCCCCCGCCGCAGCGTCAGTCCATGTCGAGCACGACCGGGTCGCTCTGCACGTCGCCGATCCGCACCGCGAACTCGTTGGGTCCTGGCACGAGTCCCGCCACCCGGAGATCGCGCACCAGCTCCGCGGAATCACCACCGGGGAGTCGCACGAGGCTGGGATCGACCGCGCCGTTCATCGCCAGGCGCCAACTCGGATCGGGTTCGCCGTTGACCAGCAACTCCGATCCGAATACGCCCGGTGCGATCGGTTCGGTGCCGGGGTTCGTCACGGTGACTGCGATCCGCACCAGGGCGGTGTCCGCGCCGGGCGCGCGGTCGACCCGGAGGGACAGTCGAGGTTCCGGCGCGCTCACGTCACCGCCCCCGCTCGCGTCCGGGTGATGCTGGCGCCCTGCTTGCTGACGGTGGTCGTTCCCACGGAATCCACCGCGAAGACCTGCGCGGAACGGAAGAAGAACGTCCCGGCGGTGCCCGAGCCGAGCACCCGGAACCGGTTCGGAATGAACCACGTCCACCCGCCTCCGAAGAACGGCGGCGGCGGGAACAGCCGGAAGAACGGCGGGGCGAGCGGGAAGCCGCTGCCGCAGTGGTCGTGCTTGAAGTGGTTGTCGGCCCGCAAGGTCACGAACGCCGGGTTCGGATGGTGGTTCAGGTCCATCGCCGATCCCTTGCCGGATCGGAAGTAGCCGTTGACCCCGCTCGGCGGGCCGGGGTCCTCGAGCCACTGCACCCGGGCGAAGCTGACGTCCCGATGACCGAAGTCCACGTCGGTCAGCATGTCGGCGCCGGCCTGGCCGGCGGGGATCGGGTTCACCACGTCCCGGGTCATGCTGATGCCGTCCGGCGGGACGACGGTGAGCGCGAGGGTCGCGGGCGGACCGCTCGCCGGTGTCGCCGTGACCGTGACCGATCCGGTCTCCGGCGCGGTCCAGCGGGTCGCCGGCCCGCTCGCGATCGTGAGCGTGCCCGCCGTGACCGTCCAGGTGACGGGTGCCGACGCGGCGAGGTCGACGAACTCTCCCGACCCGACGCGCCGGCGTGACGAGGGCCCGCCGTCGGGTGCGGCCGCGACGGTGGTCGTCGTCAGCAGGGGTGGCGGAGGCGGTGGCGGTGGGGGAGGCGGCGGCCCGCCGCCGGGGATCCGACGGTTGAACTCGCCCATCGTGATGGGGCCGACGATGCCGTCGTCGACGATGCCCGCCGACCGCTGGAACGCCTGCACACGTGACTTGGTCTCGGGTCCGAACTTCGCGTCGACCCCGAACTTCGGGAGGTCGAGGCCGATGTCGACCATCGCCTGCTGCAGCTTCGACACCGCCGGTCCCGTCGAGCCGACGCGCACGAACCGCTCGTTGTCGAAGGCGGCCTCGAGCACGGCATCGCCGGCGAAGCGCCGGTTCGTCAGGTCATGGCCGTCGCCGATCGTCCGCTGCACGGTCCCCGCCGCTTCGGCGAGCGCCGCGGGCGCCCCCACCGGCTGCGGTGGGAACGTCGCGACGGGCTCGTCCTGCTGCCCGGGCGGCACCGTGCGACCGGCGCTCCCGGCGAGTGCGCGCGTGACGGCGGCATTCCCGGCGAGGCGCTGCAGGTGCAGGGTGGTCGACGGCGTGAGCCGGGACGGCGCGACCATCGCGGGCCCGTGCATCCGGTGAGCAGGTGCGATCGGATGCGATGCGTACGGAGCACGTGACGGCGCACGCACCGATGCCCTCACGATCACCACCCCCATGGTCGACCTGCTTCCAGTGTCGCACCGGACACCGCCGGCGGATTGCCCGATCGGGCAATCCGATCACCGCGGCATCGGAAGCGGCGCGACGACCGGAACGGCCGGTGACCCGAAGGTCGCCGGCCGCCCGTGTCGGTGTCCCGAACGGGAGTGCGCGTCAGTCCAGCAGGTGGCCCAGCGCGGCATCCATCCACTCGGCCCGGGCCGCGGCATCCGTGATGCCCTCGAACCCGAAGCCCGCGTAGAGCGAGCCCGGCGTGGCCACGACCGCGGCCTCCGGGAACCCGCCCGCCGTGGTGCGGATGAAGTTGTTCGGGTTCGGCGAGCTGCCCGGAGGCGGCCCCGTGATCTCCCAGCCGCCGAGGTCGGCCTCGAACGAGGTCGTGCCCTCGCCCGTGGAGACCTCGATGTCATCGAAGAACACGCCGAGGCCCTGCGTCGCCCAGTCGCTGGCGTACGACAGCGCCACCTCGACCTGGCCGCCCGCGTAGGCGGAGAGGTCGACCGACCACTGCTGCCAGCCGCCCGAGTTGCCCGAGGCGGCGTTCCACGCACCGCCGTTCGACCCGTTCGGGTCGCAGGTGTTCTCGTCGATGAACGTCTGGTAGTAGTCGAGCTGCGGGTGCAGTTCGTTCCAACCAGCCGGGCAGCTGAGGCCCGTGTCCTGGGTCGTGTGCCCGTTGGCGTCGGGCAGCGTCGTCCAGTCGTCCTGGCCCGGGGTGTGCGCCTCGACGAACGTGTAGTCCCAGTCCGCCTCGGTGTCGTACGACGTCCAGAACGACATGGTCGCGCCGCCGGCCGGCACGTCGATCGTGCGCATGACCTGCTTGTACGACACGTCGCCGAGCTGCGAGTACAGGTAGTAGTCACCCGTGTGCGGCTCGAACGGACCGCCCGCGCGGTCCCAGCGGGCCGAGACCCAGCTCTCGAACTGCGGGTAGTCCGCCACCGGCAGCACGCCGCTCGTGGTGATGAACGAGTTCGTGTGGAACTGGTTCTGCGCGCTGTCGCCGCCGTTGAAGCCCCAGCTGAGGCCCTCGAGCGGGACGTCCACGCCGAGCGCGTCGAGCACGTCGCCCTGGTCGTCCAGGCCTGCCGAGTCGACGGCCACGTAGGCACCGAGCCAGTACTGCAGCACGTCGTTCGTCGCGTCGCCCGAGCCGAACAGCGCCTTGCATCGAGCCAGCACGGCCGGATCGGCGCGGCACTCCTCGTTCGCCGAGGTCGGATCGAAGAACTGCGTGCCGAGGTTCGGCGTGTACTGGCTGCCGGCCCAGTCGCCCGTGTACAGCACCTGGCCGCCCTCGTTCATGAAGTCGCGGACGTTCAGGAGCTCGTCCATCGCCAGGCGCGACGCGTTGCCGCCGCCCCAGCCGGGCTCACGGGTCACGATGTCGTCGCCGGTGTACCAGACGACGGCGTCGAAGTGCGAGAGCACGCCGAGCGAGTCCGCCGCGATGCGGCCACGGGCGTCGACGTCGTAGACGTCGTAGCTCGTGCCGTTCGCGTCGAGCGCGTCCGTGTAGTACGAGAGGTGGTTCGGTCCGCCGGCCTGCCCCGGCGAGGCGCCGGTGTAGTCCTCGGCCGCGAGCACCAGCACGTCGGCGCCCGACTCCGAGACGGCGTCGTAGGTGAACGAGTCGCTCGTCTCGCCACCGCCCTCGAACCAGACCTCGACGCTGTCGCCGGGATCGGTTCCCGTGACCATGCCGCTCATCACGTGGTAGTAGACGTCCGTCGCGCCGCCGTAGCGGTCGCCGCCGTCCCACTCCGAGGTCGGCGCGCTCTGCGCGGCGCCGCCGTTGATCGAGTACTTCACGGTGACGTCGCCGAGGCTGCGCTTCGCGAGGACGCGCACCTCCTGCGGGTCGCCGTAGGAGTAGTCGAACGTGAAGTTCGCCTGCGGGAGGCCGACCTTGTAGTCGTCGTCGCTCTGCAGGTAGAACGGCTTCGTCGTGATGCCGAGGTGCGACACCGGGTTCGCCGGGTCGACGGCCGACATCGCGACATCCGTCGAGAACGGAAGGATCCGCTCGAACTCCGCCTGCACGAGCGCCTCGTCGTCGGGGAAGACGAACCCGCCGCCGCTGCCGCCGTCGCTGAGCTCCGGCGTCCAGGCGAGCGTGCCGTGCGACACGTGCGCGAAGTCGGTGGTCTCGCCGTTCGTCACGTACAGCACGTCGGAGGACAGGCCCGGTTCGAAGTCCTCGATGGACGGGTTGTCCAGGTTGCCCGAGAGCGCGTAGTAGATCGGGTCGTCCCCACTCGGCGTGGCGATCTGCCAGCCCTCCGGGTACAGCAGCCACTCCCCGAAGGAGTGGTAGTTGACCTGGAACTCGGGGTTCGCCCGGTCGAACAGCGCCATCATCGCCTGCGTCTCAGGCTCGGACGCCGGCGACGGGCCGCGGTAGGTCTCGCTCGAGGTCTGCGACGACGAGCCCTCCTCGTCGTACGCGAAGTGCTCCGGGTAGTTGCGGTTCGGGTCGACGCCGTCGCCGCGCGTGATCTCGCCGTTGCCGTCGTTGTCGCGGAGGTTCTTCCGCCACAGCCGCTCGGTGTCGAACGTGTACTGGTACCCGTCGGGATTGGCGACGAGGAGGAACCAGAGTTCGGTGGACTTCAGGAGGTCCTTGACCTCCTTGTCGTTCGACTTCCACTCGTCGAGGTACCAGTTGAGCAGGCGCCGATTGGTCTCCGCCGAGATCCACTCGCGCGCGTGCTGCGTCGAGCTGTAGAGCACCGCGGGACGGGATCCGTCCTTCTGGCCCTTCGCGCCCTGGGTGACCTTCAGCGCGATGATCTCGCGGCCCTGGTAGGTGTGCCCGAGCACGACGAGCTTGACGAGCTGCGGGTTGTCCTTCGCGATCTGGTACATCTGGTCGCGGAAGCCGCCCGGCTCGTCGTAGGAGCGCCACACCGTGTAGCCCGAGGCGGCCTGCTCCTGGGCCGACTGCTTGGCCGATTTGCCGTTCTTGCCCTTGGTCAGCTTCACGTCGATGCCACGGTCGGCGAGCCCCTTGGCCTCGTCCTCGGAGAGGATGAGCTGCATCTCGACTCCGCGTCCGGATGCCTTGCTCGCGGCGATGTCGAGCCCGGACGCGGCCATGTCGGCCGCCTGCTCCGAGCTGACCTCCGCGGTGTACATGTCGAGTTCACCCACGTCGTCCTCGGCGGCGTTCGCGCCGATGGGACTCAGCATCGCCGCGGCGAGTGCCGCGACGGCGGTTCCGAGGGCGATCCGGGTTCGGGTGGAACGGTTTCCAGTCATGACGACCCCTCCGGTCCGTCTCCGGCCAGAGGGGATTGGTGACGACGACGTTGTGCGTCCCGAGATCGCCACGCTTCTGACGCTGTGCGGACCCTACGGGCCACCTTCCTGCGACCCGTCGCGCGCTGTCAAGACTTCGCCCGTGGATTCGTCGATTCCGCCGCCGATCGCTCGATTCCGCCACCATTCGGGCAGTCCGGCGATGGAATCGAGCACGGCGTCGGGTCGGATCGCTCCGTCGAGGTCGGCCGGATCGAACTTCCCGGTGCGGACGAGCACGGCGGGCAACCCCGCCCGCTGCGCGCCCTCGACGTCGGATCGGATGTCGTCGCCCACCATGACGGCTTCGTCGGGCGCCTCCGCGAGCGAGTCGACGGCGGCGCGGTAGAACGCGGCGGCCGGCTTGCCGAGCACCACCGCCTCCCGCCCCGAGGCGTACTCGAGGGCGCGCACGAACGCGCCGACGTCGAGCCGCAGTCCGTCCTCGGCACGCCAGTACCGCGTGAGGCCGAGGGCGACCAGCGGGATGCCGGGATCCTCGGCGAGCAGCCGGAACGCCCGATTCATGGTCGCGAAGTCCCATCCGCTCCCGAGGTCGCCGACCACGACGGCGTCCGCCGACCCGGAGGGTTCCGCGCCGGCCACGCCGAGCTCGGCGAACTCCGAGGCGGTGGCCTCGGGCACGAACAGCGCCGGATGACGGCATCCCTCCGATTCCAGCCACGCCGCCGCCGCCACGACCGGCGTGAGCACGTCGGCCGCATCGACCTCGATGCCCATGGCCCGCAGCTTCGCGACGATCCCGCGCCGCGGGCGCGACGTCGTGTTCGTCACGAATCGGTGGGGGATGCCGCGCTCGACGAGCCAGGCGACCGCCTCGGCGCCGCCCGGCACCGGCTCGTCCCCGACGTAGAACACGCCGTCGAGGTCGAGCAGCACGCCGCGCACGCTCACACTCCGGTCCCGCCCTTCAACCCGGTGCCTCCCGCGATCGAACGCATCACGAGCCGGTCGATCACGGGCAGTGCCGAGGCCCGCAACGCCCACCGCCGGAGCAGGAGCCGGAATCGATCGGGGGGCAGGAACGTGTTCGCCGCGCGCCGTCCGGCGGCCTGCTTCTCCTCGACGACCGGACGCCACCGGCGCTCGTACTCGCCGAGCGCCTCCTCGATCGATGCGGCGTCGCGGCACGGCCCGACGAGATCGGCCAGCAGCTCGGCGCCCGCGATCGCCATCGACGCGCCCTGCCCCGCGAGGAGCGACACGGCCTGGCATCCGTCGCCGGCGAGCACGGTGCTGCCGCGGTGCCAAGCCGGAAGCACCACCTGCGCCACCACGTCGTCGTAGGGGTGCGCCGGGCAGCGGTCGAGCAGTCGGTCGATCGGGTGCCACAGGCCCCCGAACACGCGGCGCAGGCGCGTCGGTGCGTCCTCATCGGGTTCCATCGCGTCCTGCGCGTCCTCGCGGTAGGCGAGGAACGCGGCGACCCGTCCGTCGCGCAGCCCGTAGATGCCGGCCTGGCGGTCGACGGTGTCGGTGAGCACGAACCGCCCGTCGAACTCGGCGTGCAGGTCGGGTGCGCCGTCGATCACGTAGGCCGCGGCCCGGAGCCCGAGCGGGCGCACGAACTGCCGCTCATCGCCGAACAGGGCCTCGCGCACGCTCGAGTGCACGCCGTCGGCGCCGACCACGAGGTCGGCGCCCGCGAGCCGCGCGCCGAGTCCCGTGCCGGCGCCCGCCGCCTCGGACGCGCGGTACGGCACGCCGTAGTGGACGCGCACCGAGCCGTCGGGCGCGTCGCCGATCGCGTCGAGCAGCACGAGCTCCAGGTCGGGACGCATGAGGCTGAGCAGCCGGCCACCGAGCGCCGACGCGAACGCGTCGTAGTCGATGCTCGCGGTCCGCCGGCCCGACCGGGCGTCGACGTACTCGACGGCGCCGATGCGGTACGACACCTCGCGCAGCCGCGGCAGGACCCCGATGCGCTCGGCGGCGTCGAAGCCGAGGCCGAAGAAGTCCATCATGTAGCCGTCCGCACGCGGCCCGTCGGCCCGCTCGAGCACGTCGACCTCCCACCCGGCGAGCGCCAGTTGCCTCGCGCTCGCGAGTCCCGCGATCCCGGCACCGATGACCGCAGCCCGCACGCCGCCTCCGCTCCGGCGGTGGCGAACCCACCGCCCGGTGCCGACGCTACTCCGGCCGCCCGCGCCGTCGCGGGCCATCCGGCCCGTGCGACGCAGCGCCGCTCAGGTGTCGGTCGCGGGCGTCCACGCCTCATCGGGCTCGGGCGGTTCGGGCGACGGATGCCGCGACGCGCGCGGCACGTACCGCGGGATCCATCGCCACAGCATGCCCGCCCCGACGAGGCCGAGCACGCCCATCACCGCCGCGGCGGCCATGAGCGAGAGCGCCGAGGTGATCGCCGAGATCGCGAGGGGTGCGGCGGCCCCGCCGGCGTCGGCGATCGTGCGGAACGCGCCGAGGAAGGGCGCCGGGTTCGACGCGGGCGCGAGGTCGGCCCCGAGGGTCAGGATGACGCCCGAGGAGAGCCCGTTCGCGACGCCGAGCAGCATCGCCGCGCCCGTGAACCACGCGACCGCACCGGGCAGGTCGTGCGTGACGGACAGCACGAGGTGCCCGATCGCGAGCCCCACGAGGCCCGGGATGGCGCTCCACAGGCGCCCGTGCCGGTCCATCACGTGACCGCTCACGTAGAACAGCGCGAAGTCGACCGTCGCGGCGACGCCGATGACGAGCGCTGCGGCATCCGGTCGCATGCCCAGCGAGACCGCCCACAGCGGGAGGATCACGATGCGGCTGGCGCGGAGCGCGGCCAGCAGCCCGATCCCGCTTCCGATCCGCGCGAGCACGCCGCGATAGGCGACGACGGCGTGGCGGATGCCGCCCGCGGCATCCGCTCGCCCCTGCTCGACGGTCGCGGCGCCGCCCGCCTTCCCGACGGACGCCGCCCGTGCACGCACCGCGGCGCCGAACACCCGCTCGGGGTCGGGGAGGACGAGCAGGACCGCGACGACCGTGGCGCACGACGCGACCAGCACCCAGAACACGGCCGTCGCCGATCCGGTCCAGGCGATGATCGCGGCCGCGGTGAACGGCCCGATCGCCCAGCCGCCGCGGAACACGCCCGCGAGCGTCGACAGCGCGCGGGCGCGCACGCGCGCCGGGACGTAGCTCGTGAGGAACGCGTGCCGCGCGAGCCCGAACACGGCCGTCGCCAGCCCGAGGAGGAACACGCCGACCGCCAGCGCCCACGCGGTCGGCACCAGGAGGGCCAGCAGCGTGCCCGCCGAGGCGAGCGCCGACGCGCCGATCATCGCGGGGCGTTCACCGGTGCGGGCGACGAGCCAGCCGGCCGGCAGGTCGCCGACCAGCCCGCCGACCATGAGCATGGCCGCGATGAGGCCCGCGAGCGCGAGCGACGCTCCGCGGTCGACCGCGACGACCGGGATGACCGGGACGAGCGCGCCCTCGCCGAGCGAGAACAGCAGCGTCGGCAGGTACGCGGGGAGGACGATCGACCGCCACGAGAACGGGTGGGCGGTGTCGGACGTCATCGCTCCCAATGTACGCGCGAGGCCCGCGCAGGTCGCTCACGGCCGGGGCCACTAGGCTGGTCGGGACATGTTGGATCTTGACCTCACGCAGGAGATCGCCTCCCTGCGCAGCACCTTCAGCGACATCCGCGCCGTGGTCGACGTCGACGCCCTCAAGGCCGACATCGCCCGGCTCTCCGAGGAGGCCGGCGTCCCGTCCCTCTGGGACGACCCCGCCAACGCGCAGAAGGTGACGAGCGCGCTCAGCCACCGCCAGTCCGAGCTCAAGCGCGTCCTCGAGGTCGAGCGCCGCATCGACGACCTCGAGGTCCTCGTCGAACTCGCGAACGAGATGGAGGACGAGGACTCCGCCGTCGAGGCCCGCAAGGAACTCGCGGCGCTCGAGGAGACCGTCAGCCAGCTCGAGGTGCAGACCCTGCTCGACGGCGAGTACGATCCGCGCGGCGCGGTCGTCACCATCCGCTCGGGCGCCGGCGGCGACGACGCCACCGACTTCGCGGAGATGCTCATGCGCATGTACCTGCGTTGGGCCGAGCGGCACAAGTACCCCGTCAAGGTCATGGACACCTCGTATGCCGAGGGTGCGGGAATCAAGTCCGCGACCTTCGAGATCGACGTGCCCTACGCGTACGGAACCCTCTCCGTCGAGGCCGGCACGCACCGCCTCGCCCGCATCAGCCCGTTCGGCTCCGCCGACAAGCGGCAGACGAGCTTCGCCGCCGTCGAGGTCATCCCGGTGATGGAGGAGGCGCAGGAGGTCGACATCCCCGAGAACGACATCCGCGTCGACGTGTTCCGCTCGTCGGGCCCCGGCGGCCAGTCGGTCAACACGACGGACTCGGCCGTGCGCCTCACGCACATCCCGACCGGCATCGTCGTCTCGATGCAGAACGAGAAGTCGCAGATCCAGAACCGAGCCGCGGCCATGCGCGTCCTCCAGACCCGCCTGCTCCTGCTCAAGCGCGAGGAGGAGGCGGCGAAGAAGAAGGAGCTCGCCGGCACCATCACGGCGAGCTGGGGCGACCAGATGCGCTCCTACTTCCTCTACGGCCAGCAGCTCGTGAAGGACCTGCGCACCGGCTACGAGGTCGGCAACCCGGCGACGGTGTTCGACGGCGACCTCGACGGCCTCATCGCGGCCGGCATCCGGTGGCGCAAGCAGAAGGACGACGCCTGAGCCGCTGACGCGGCATCCGGTACTCCGGCGCACGGGACCTTCGGCACCGGCCGCCACTGACCGCGCGGCCTACCCTCACGCGTGTGGGACCACGGGCGTCCCGCGGGGGGAGTGGGCATCATGCGCGTGCTGGTCGCGTACTCGAGCAAGTACGGTGCGACGCGGGGCATCGCCGACCGGATCGCCGATCGCCTGCGCGACGCCGACCACGAGGTCGACATCGAGCACTGCGACGACGTCGAGTTCCCCGAGGGGTTCGACGCGTTCGTCATCGGCAGCGCCACCTACCTGGGCAGGTGGCGCAAGGAGGCGCGGCGGTTCGTGCGGCACAACCACGAGCTGCTCGGCGGCAGGCCGGTCTGGCTGTTCTCCAGCGGCCCCCTCGGAACCGAGCGCGTCGACCAGGACGGCAACGACGTGCTCGCCGGCGCCGCCCCGAAGGAGTTCGCCGAGTTCGAGGAGCTCATCCACCCGCGCGGCACCATGGTGTTCTTCGGGGCGCTCGACACCGAGCACCTCAAGGGTCGCGATCGCATCGTGAGCTGGATGCCCGCGAACGACGCGCTGCCCGCAGGCGACTTCCGCGACTGGGACGCGATCGACGCGTGGGCGAGGAAGGTCGCGGCCGAACTCGCGGCGCTCCCCGCCTGACCGGGCCGCCCCCGGGCCGCCCCACGGCCCGACGTTTTCCGGTGTCGCTGCCCCGTTTCGAGCGGATGCCGCCTACGCTCGAACCCGATGATCCGCTTCGACTCCGTCACCAAGTCCTACCCGGGGCAGACCCGACCCGCCCTCGACGGGATCACGGTCGAGATCCTGCGCGGCGAGTTCGTGTTCCTCGTGGGTGCGTCCGGATCGGGCAAGTCCAGCTTCCTGCGCCTGATCCTCAAGGAGGATCGCCCGACGGCCGGCCGGATCCACGTGCTCGGCCAGGACCTGCGCTCCATCTCGACGCGCAAGGTCCCGTACTTCCGGCGCAACCTCGGCGTCGTGTTCCAGGACTTCCGGCTGCTGTCGAACAAGAACGTCTTCGAGAACGTGGCGTTCGCCCTGCGCGTCATCGGCAAGTCGCGCGGGTTCGTGCAGACGGCGGTGCCCGAGACGTTGAAGCTGGTGGGCCTCGACGGCAAGGGCAAGCGGATGCCCCATGAGCTCTCCGGCGGCGAGCAGCAGCGCGTCGCGATCGCGCGCGCCATCGTCAACAAGCCGCAGATCCTGCTCGCCGACGAGCCCACCGGCAACCTCGACCCGGTCACCAGCGCCGGGATCATGACGCTCCTCGAGCGCATCAACGCGAGCGGCACGACCGTGGTGATGGCCACCCACGAGGCGGGCATCGTCGACCAGATGCAGCGCCGAGTCATCGAACTGAGCTCCGGGGAGGTCGTGCGCGACGAGCGCAGCGCTGGCTACGCGGTCGGCGTCGCGCTCGCCCCCACCACGTCGGTCGTCGGGGCGGTCCCCGGCGACGCGGTCCCGACGGACCTCGCGGCCGCAGCCCTCGCCGCGGTGGGCGCGGAGTCCACCGACGCGACCGGATCCGCTGCGGACGTCGAGGTCGTGCCGGTCGCGGCGAGCGCCGCATCGTCGACGTCGACGGGGGAGACCGCGGCGGCCGACGCGCTCGTCGCCTCCGTCCGAGCCGAGGAGGCGCTCCACGCGATCGAGGCCGACACGGATGCCGCGGCCACGGTCACCGAGCCCGAGCCCGAGCCGGCGAAGCGACCCGCACCGAGGAAGAAGCGCCCGGCCAAGCGGCCCGCCGCGAAGGCCGAGGTGGTCGAGCAGGCCGCGGACGAGGCATCCGTCGACACCCCGATGGACACGGGCACGGTCGGCGTCGCCGCACCCAAGGTCACCCGGAAGGTCATGCAGGACGCGCCGCCGCTCTACGTGGAGCCGGAGGAGCGCGACGCCGTCACCGACGAGGCCGCGGAGATCACCGCCGCAGCGACCATGCCGGTCGAGCCGCTGACGACCGCGGGCGCGGCCGAGGCCGGCGACGACGGTGGAGACGACGATGACGGCGACGGCCGCGATCGCCCGCCCGGCAGGCCGGCCGCCCCCGTGAGCGCGAAGTCCGCGCACCTCACGCTCGCCGAGCGACTCGGCCTGCGGAGCCCCGCCGGGCCGCGCGCCGGCGACGACGACCAGGAAGTGGGGCCGGTGAAGTGAGGGTCGGTCTCGTGCTCGCGGAGGCGGCGAACGGCCTGCGCCGCAACGCCACCATGGTCATCTCGGTCGTGCTCGTCACGTTCGTCTCGCTCACGTTCGTCGGCACCGCGGCGTTGCTGCAGCTGCAGATCGCGCAGATGCGCGGCTACTGGTACGACCGCGCCCAGGTGGCGGTCTACCTCTGCACGGCGGTCTCGACCACCGAGGGCTGCATCGACGGCGAGGCGACTCCGGAGCAGAAGGAGGCGGTCGAGGCGCAGCTGCGCGGCGACACGCTCGCGCCCTTCATCGACGAGTACTACTTCGAGGATCGCGACCAGGCGTACGCGAACTTCCAGGAGCAGTTCGCCGGCACGCCCGCGGCCGATTACGTGACGCCCGACGTGCTCAACGAGACGTTCTGGGTGAACCTGACCGATCCGTCGCAGTCGGCGGTGCTCGTCGAGAGCCTGGCCGGCCTGTCGGGCGTCGAGCAGGTCGTCGACCAACGCCGCTACCTCGACCAGATCTTCGACGTGCTGAACGCGGCGAGCTACACGGCGATCGCGGTCGCCGCGGTCATGCTCGTGGCGGCGGCGCTGCTCATCGCCACGACGATCCGGCTCTCGGCGTTCTCGCGCCGGAAGGAGCTCGGCATCATGCGGCTCGTGGGCGCGTCCAACCGCTTCATCCAGACGCCGTTCGTGCTCGAGGGCATCTTCGCGGGGCTGCTCGGCTCGCTCCTCGCGGGCGGGGCGGTCGTGGCGATCGTGACCTTCTTCGTGCAGGGCTACCTCGCCGAATCGCTCTCGTTCACGTTCGTCGGGCTCGACGACGCGATGCTCGTCGTGCCGCTGCTCGTCGCCGTCGGGGTCCTCCTGGCGGCCGTCTCGGCCGCGATCGCGATCCGGCGGTACCTGCGGGTCTGACCCGGCCGCGGAACCGGGCCACGGGCGACGGATGCCGCGACCGCCGCTAGACTGAAGGGCTTGCCGGCGATCGCCGGCGGCATCCGTCATCGAAGCGAGGAGTGGACCGTGCCCAGGGAACGCGGTGAGAAGGTCGTGGCGACCAACCGCAAGGCGCGCCACGACTACCTGATCGAGGACACCTACGAGGCCGGCATCGTGCTCTCGGGGACCGAGGTGAAGTCGCTCCGGCAGGGGCGGGCGTCACTCGTCGACGGGTACGCCTTCATCGACGGCGGCGAGATCTGGCTCGACGCGGTGCACATCCCCGAGTACACCGAGGGCACCTGGAACAACCACGCCCCGCGACGCAAGCGCAAGCTGCTGATGCACAAGCAGGAGATCGTGAAGATCAGCCACAAGACCAAGGAGGGCGGCTACACGCTCATCCCGCTGTCGCTGTACTTCAAGGACGGGCGGGCGAAGGTGGAGCTCGCGGTCGCCAAGGGCAAGCGCGAGTACGACAAGCGGCAGGCCCTCCGCGAGCGGCAGGACAAGCGCGAGGCCGAGCGCGCCATGGCGAGCCGCCGGAACCTGGGGGAGTAGCCCACCGTCGGGCGGCTCAGCCCGCGATCTCGCGGAGCGCGTCCAGGTGGGCGGCGAACGCCGCGCGGCCCTGCGGGGTCATCGAGAGCCACGTGCGCGGGAACTTGCCGACGAAGCCCTTGCGGACGGCGACGTAGCCGGCCGCCTCGAGCGCCGACGCCTGCTTGCTGAGCGCCGAGTCGCTGAGCTCGACGGCGTCTCGGACGAACCTGAACTCGGCCTCGTCGGCCGCCGCGAGCAGCGCCGCGATCGAGAACGGAACGGGCCGCTGCAGGAGCGGGTCGAGCCGGTGCCGTGGATGCCCGGAGTCCTCCGGCTCAGCCACGGACCACGACCAGTTCGCGCACCGACCCCCACATCGGCGGCGCTGCGGTCGCGATCGCGGCGAGGGCGAAGTAGACGGGGGCGCCGGGGAAGAGGAGCAGGCCGACCGTCAGCGAGACGGCGAAGGCCGCACCCCAACCGCCCACGGCGAAGCCGAAGCGTCGGGAGAAGCCGAGGCTCGCGGCCCCCATTCGTCGCAGGTGCACGACCGACAGGACACCGAGCACCGCGGCGAAGGCGATCGACAGGGCGAGGATCTGCGTCTCGTCGCTGCGCTGGTACCAGCCGAGCGCGAACAGGTACATCGCGGATGCGGCGGCGAGCCCGGTCAGCCAGGCGGAAGCGGACGCGGAGCCCTGGACGGCGACGCGTCGGACCGCCGTCTCGGCCTCGCGCACGAAGGCGGCCGCGTCGGCGGGCTCGGGGAGATCGGCGGATGAGGAGTCGTTCGCGGACATGGCCCGAGACTAGCAACTACTTGCCAGTTCAGAAAGTACTTTCGACGAGTTGCGGACTGCGCCGCCTCACGGCGTGCTGACGGCGCGGCGGGCTAGACTCCGCCGCGTGGAGATCTCGACGCGCATCCCGGTGCCGGGTACGTACAACTTCCGCGACGTCGGCGGGCTGCCCGCGCGCGGCGGAACCGTCCGTCCCGGTCGGCTCTTCCGCTCCGACGGACTCCACCGCCTCGGCGACGACGGACGAGCCGCGCTGCGGCGGCTCGAGGTCGGCGTCATCGTCGACCTGCGCGACCCCAACGAGGCGCGAGCCATGCCCGACGACCTCGACGGGCTCGACGTGGAGGTGCTGCGGCTGCCGGTCTTCGAGGGGTCGGGCGCGTCGCAGGGCGGTCGGGGCATCTCCCTCGAGGCGCTCTACCAGCGCATCGTCACGAAGCACTCGGCCGTCGTGGTCGAGGCACTGCGCGAGATCTCGACGGCCGGCGACCGCGCGGTCGTCGTGCACTGCACCGCGGGCAAGGACCGCACCGGCGTCGTCGTCGCGCTGGCCCTGCTCGCGGCGGGTGTCGACCGCGAGGCCGTGATCGTCGACTACGCCCTCACCGAGGGGCACCTCGCCGGTGAATGGCTGGAGGAGATGGTCGCGCTCATCGGCGACTACGGCGTGCCCGACACCCCCGAGTTGCGCGTGCTCATGGGCGGCAGCCCGCGCGAGGCGCTCGAGTCCGCGCTCGAGGAGGTCGAGCGCAGTCACGGGACGGTCCGCGAGTACCTGCTCGCGTCGGGTCTCGCCCACGACGAGCTGGCCGCGCTCGAGGCGTGGCTGATCGCCCGCGACTGAGGTCGCGGAGGTGACGCCGCGGCGGGTCAGCCGGCCGTGAAGCGCGCGTCGACGGATGCCTCGACCACGAGCTTCGCGGGTGCGAACTCCGGCGCGGGCCCGGCGTCCGAGACGTCCATCGCCATCGCGCGCACCGCGACCGCCTGGTGCGCCCGGGGAATCGGCTGGGCCTGGAGCAGGCCGCGGTCGGCGAGCTCGACGGGTGTCGGGGCGCCGAGCCCGAGCGCCTCGGCGTAGACCGCGGCCTTGCGCACCGCATCGGCGACCGCCGACCGCTGCGCCGCCTCCTGCACGCGCGAGCGCGTGGCATCCGTCAGGCGCCAGTCGACGCCCTGCACGGTCACGTCGGACGTCGAGGAGACTGGGCCGACCCACCCGCCGAGCGCCTCCAGGTCGCGGAAGACGACCTCGAGGTCGGCGGAGGCCTGGTGGACGAGGGGAAGCTGCCGGCCCTGGTCGTTCCACGGGCGGTGCGACCAGACGCGCAGCTGCCCCGCGGACCACGACTCGAGCGCGCCCGCGACCTCGAGCTCGCGGATGGCCGCGAGCAGGCGCTCGTGCGTCTCGCCGACCGTCGCGAGCACGCGGTCGCGGTCGGCGCCGTTGGACGACACGGCGAGCGAGACCGCGCCGAGTTCCGGTTCGACGCGCTCCTCGGCACGGCCGGTGACGGCGATCGTGGTCGGCATGCGGGACCTCCCGGCGGGTGCGGCCGCTGGCGGCGCGGCATCGGCGGGCCGCGCCCGGGCGCGGCCGACCTCAGCATACGTCGGTGCCTCCGGCATCGAGGGACTCCCGCCGCGCGGGGCCGGACTCCCGCCGCGCGAGGCCGGGCTCCCGCGGCGGCGACCGCCGACGGGAGCCCGGCCCCGCGTCAGGCGATCGCGCGCTCCGGGAGCACCCCCGCACCGTCGAAGAGGCGCTCGAACACGGCGCCGCGGTCGAACTGCAGCGCGTACGCCCTCGCCCGCTCGGCGCGGAGCGCGCGCTCCTCGGGCGTGAGCGCGAGCGCCCGGTCGATCGCGTCGGCGATCGCGTCGGGGTCGTCCACCGGCACGATGATCGCGTGCTCGCCCACTGCCTCGCCGATGCCGCCGGTGTCGGTCGTGATCACCGTGCCGCCGCCCGCGAGCATCTGCTCGGCGAGCGCGATGCCGAAGGTCTCCACGAACTCCGGCCGCGGCTTGCTGGGCAGCACGTAGGTGGCGCAGCCTGCCATCAGGTAGGGCTTCTCCGCGTCGTCGACGTCGTCGAGGAACACGATGCGGTCGGCCACGGGCGACGCCGCGGCGCGGGCGCGGAACTTCTCGGCGGCCGGGCCGCGACCGACGATCACGAGCTTCAGGCGGTCGTTCGCCGCGGTGCGCTCGAACCCCGCGATGAGGTCGTCGACGCCCTTCGCCTCGGTGAGTCGGGAGAGGAAGAGCACGTAGCCGTCGGGCTCGAGCCCGCGCGCGGCGAGGACGCCGCGCACGATCGCCGGGTCGAGGTCGAGGTACTGCGACGTGTCGATCGCCGGGTACGAGATGCGGATGCGGTCCCGGCACTGCTCGGCGAAGCGCGTGCCGTGGAACGCGTCGATCTCCGACGCCGCGGCGACGATGAGCTCGCGCGTGTACTCCGAGACCGCCACGCAGTGGTCCTGCGCGAGGTAGCTCGAGAGGATGTGCGCGGCGGCGCCGAAGCGTCCCTCCTCGACGCACGAGCGCACCACGTTCGTGACATCGGACCCGACCGCCTCGGCGATCGTCGTCACGTTCACCGGCAGGCCCGTGCTCCACGCCGCACGCACGGCGTCGGTGACGGCCACCGTGTGCGGGCTGAGGTAGAGCGACAGGCACACCGTCGGCACGCCGTCGGTGAAGAGCTCGACCAGCCGGCCGGTGATGCCGGCGAGGTAGCGGCCGTCGGGCACCTTGTAGTCGCCCACGGGCTCGGGGCGTTCGACGATGATGCCCGGGCTGTACGGCAGCATCCGATCCAGGGGTTTCAGCGGCAGGCCGGCCGCCTCGAGGCGATCGATCGGCCAGGTCACGATGCGCACCTCGTCGAAGCCGCGTTGCAGCGCGGCCTCGGCGAGGTTGCGCCCCTCGACCGAGTGGCCGCAGATGACCGGATCGGCGCGGTTGACGATGACGAGGCGGTTCCGGGGCGGAGCGTTCATGGCTCCTCCTTTCCTGGTGGGGCGCGAGGTGCGCGTCCTGATCGGGCAGGTCTGGCGGTGGGATGCCGCGGGGTCAGCGTTCCGGGGAGGAGGGCGGACGCGACATCCGCCCCCACTCGCTCGGTTCGGGACCGAGTCGCAGCAGGAGGCTGCCGCCGCGATGCAGTTCGTCGCCGCGGAGCCAGGTTCGGTCGAGGGGGTCGCCGTTGAGTTCGGCGGACTGGACGTACTGCGCGGGTCCGTCCCGGTGCGGTTCGACGAACCCGGCCGTCTCGATGCGGAACGCGTCGCCGCCGACGCGCAGTTCGGACTCGGCGAACGCCGGCGCGTTGACGAGGAACAGGTTCTGCCCGGCGACGGGGAACAGGCCGAGGCTCGCCCAGACGTACCAGGAGCTGATGCCGCCCGAGTCGTCGTTGCCGGGCAGGCCGCCGCGACCGGTGCCGAACTGCTGGTGCACCGCGGCATGCACGATCTCCGCGGTCCGGTCCGGGCGCCCCGCGTAGTGGTACGCCCAGGGCGCCTCCATGTCGGGCTCGTTGTTCAGGCCCTCGAAGCGGCCGAGGGCGTAGCCCGTCGCGAGCTCCGCGAGGCCGGGCGCGACGCCCGGCTGCCGCACGGGTTCGGCGCCGAATCCGAAGAACGCGTCGAGGGCGGCGACGAACCCCTCGTCGCCCCCTGAGAGCTCGATGCGGCTCTTCATGTCGTGCAGCAGTCGGAACGAGTAGTTGTAGCGGCTGCCCTCGTAGAAGGTCGAGTCGTGGAGCAGCCCGGTCTGCTCGTCGAACGCGTTGATCCACCGGGTCGCGAGGGCGGTGAGCTCCTCGACGAGCGCGCGGTCGCCCACGCGCGCCGCGACCTTCGCCGTGCACCAGTAGCCGTAGGCGAGGTCGAGCGTGTGGCTGATCGGGTGCGCGACGCCGCGGAGCAGGAAGTCCTCGCCGTACGTGCGGCGGAGGTCCGCGTGCATGTGCACGAGCGCCCACTCCCAGTCGACGCCGGGGAGCCCGAGCTGGCAGAGGTCGGCGAGGAAGGTCTGCGCGAGCGCGCTGCCCTGCCGGGAGAACCGGTCGCTGCCGCGCGCCATCCGGTAGCCGATGGGGAAGTTGCCCTCCTCCTCGCAGATCGTGAGCAGCGCGTTGGCGAGCTCCACGGCCCGCTCGGGGAACAGCGTCGTGATCAGCGGCAGCTGCGTGCGGTAGATGTCCCACATCGTGCAGAGGTCGAACACGAACGGGCCCTCGGTCGGCCAGAACGGGCTCTCCTCGGGTGCGAGGCACGGCTTGATCAGCGAGTGGTAGAGCGCCGTCGAGAAGATCGTCTGGCGTTCGGTCGACGGGGTGTCGACGGTGATCGCCTTCAGGTGCTTCCGCCACGCCTTCTTCGTCCGGTCGCGCCGGTGCGGGAACCGCGCCGGGCCCGTGCCCTCGTCGGCCCGGAGGTTCGCCCGGGCCTGGTCGACCCCGCGGAGCGAGAACCCGATGCGCACCTCGATGCTCTGGCCGGGCTCGCTCGGGCCGGCCCACATGAGGCCGAACGGGCGCAGCGTCGTCGGGCGGATGTGGTCGAACGCGAGCCGCGTGCCGCCCGGCATCAGGCGCCGGTCGTACCAGAGCATCTGACGCCAGGTGTGCGCGTCGCACTCGATGTACACCGAGAGAGGCGCGCCCTCGACGACGATCTCGCCCTGCGCGATGCCCGGCGCCACCTGCTCGAGCTTCGCGCGCAGGGGAATCGTCTCGCCGTGGGGGATCGAGAGGCCGCCGAGCGAGAAGTCGATCACGATCCGCGCGTTCGGGTTCCGCGGGAACGTGTAGCGGTGCACGGCCGATTTCGGCCCGACGGTGAGTTCGGCGCGGATGCCGGAGTCGAGCGTCGCCGCGTAGTACCCGGGCTCCGCCGCCTCCTCGTGGAGCTCCCAGGTGCGGCCGAGCACGTCGAGGGGTTCGAGCATGGGCGTCACGCGGAAGTAGTTGTAGTACTTGCGGATCGCGCCGGTGCCGGACTGCTGGAAGTGCGTGAAGCCGGATGCCACGCCGCCCTCGTGGATCATGGGCGGCACGCCCTCGGTCGCGAGGTCGTAGCGTCCGTACCCGGTCGGGTACGCCCCCGAGTACGCGCACGCGGAGACCATCCCGAGCGGATAGGTCGCGCCGGGATGCGTGTTGCCGACCTGCGGCTTCGGCCACCACCAGGTCGCGGCCAGCCCCGTCTGCGGGGGCAGGTCGACGGCCTCGGTGCCGATGAACGGATCGACCCGCGCGATCATGCGGCTCCAGCGCGGCGGCGTGCGGCGGCGGACCCGGTGCGGGCGGCGGTGCCCGTTCGGGGCGAGGCGATCTCGGAACGTCCCATGCGGGGACGCTACGTGCTGGCGGAGCCGCGCGGGTTACAGTCACATGAACGATTCCGGCGCGCCATCCGGAATGCCCCGCCCGGTGCTCCTGTTGTATCCTGTAGGGCCGCGCACCCTTCGGGGGTCCTGCGCGGTTGGCAACTCAACAGCGTGCGATGACGACCCGCCTTCCGACCGACGGTCGGAGCGCGTCTCATGGGGATGATCGGTTTCGACATCGCCTGCGAGACTGCGAGAAGCGGGCCGAGGATGCAGGGTTATCTCGTGAACGCTCCCTGCGAAACAATAACTGCCAATAAGTCGCAGAACGACTACGCCCTCGCTGCCTAAGCGAGTCCGTTAGTCCGTCAGCCCGGGTTCGTTCCCGCCCCGGTCGCTGGCGTCATCTAGGGAACTCGCTGTACGACGTCGCCTGAGCGTCGTACGGGACTTTCTTCAGGCTGGGCCCGTCGACCTGGCTGCCTGTGGCAAGGGTCGGGGCCGATGAGAACGCTTCACAGGATGCGCCCGGAGAAACCGCGGAATCCCAGCGATGGACGGGGGTTCAATTCCCCCCATCTCCACCACCGGTCGTCATCGCACGCTGTGCCGGTCATCCGATCGCCGCGACTCGTCGCGGCGATCGGCGTCTGCGCGGTCAGCGCTCGCGGGACGCGTTCACGTGGGCGCGGGCGGCGAGCCGCCGAAGCCACGAACCGCGCGGCGGCTCCGACTCGTCGTCGTCGCCGTCGGAGCCGTCGGCTGCGCCGTCGTCGGCGACCGCGGCCGCCTCGGCGTCGCGCTCGGCCTTCCAGATCAGGTAGGCGGCGTACGGATCGTTCTCAGGATCCAGCGGCTGCTGGTCGACGAACTCGTGTCGTCGGCGTGCCATCGCCCGCATGTTCTTCCCCCTCGAGGCCCCCCGGCCCTCACCCACAAGGGTACGCGACTCCACGGACGTTCCGCGCACGATGACGAGGATGTCTCGGAGACGTGCTCATCCGCCGCTCAGCGGAGGTGCGGGAGCACCTCGGCGGCGATGAGTTCGACGTGGTCGAGGTCGCGCTGGTCGACCAGCTGGAGGTACACCCGGTCGGCGCCGAGGTCGGAAAGCCGCCGGAGCTTCTCGACCACGACCTCGGGGGTTCCGGCGACGTTGACCTCGGCGAACGCGTCGGGGTCGGCGTGGATCGCGCGGAGGCGTGCGAGGTAGCTCGCGTCATCCGTCGCCACGACCGTCGGCAGCGCCACGCTCAGGCGCATCGTGTCGGGATCGCGGCCGATCGCCTCGCACGCGGCGCGCACGCGCTCGAACGATGCGGCGATCTCGTCCTCGTGGGAGAAGCCCCGGTTGAACTCCGTCGCGAACCGCGCCGCGAGCGCGGGCAATCGGGTGCGGCCGCCGCCGCCCATGATGAGCGGCACGGGCGACTGGACCGGCTTCGGCAGCGCGGGCGCGTCGACGAGCTCGTAGCGCTCGCCCGCGAACGAGAAGCGCTCGCCGGCCGGCGTCTGCCAGAGGCCGGTGACGACCTGCAGCTGCTCCTCGAGGAGGTCGAAGCGCCGATCGGGGAACGGGATGCCGTACGCGGCATGCTCCGCGCCGAACCAGCCGGCGCCGAGGCCGAGCTCGACGCGACCGCCCGACATGTCGTCGACCTGCGCGACCTGGATCGCGAGGAGTCCGGGGTGCCGGAACGTCACCGGGGAGACGAGCGTGCCGAGCCGGATGCGGTCGGTCTCGCGGGCGATGCCGGCGAGCGTCGTCCAGGCGTCGGTCGGCCCGGGCAACGGGCTGCCGGGACCCATGTGCAGGATGTGGTCGCTGCGGAACCATCCGTCGAAGCCGAGCCGCTCGGTCTCCTGCGCCTGCGCGAGCTGCTCGTCGTAGCTCGCGCCCTGCTGGGGCTCGGTGAACACGCAGACCTCGAGCGAGCGGCTCACTTCAACGCCTCGAGCACCGCGTCGTGCAGCAGGCCGTTGGTGGCCAGGGCGCTGCCGTTGCCCGCGCCCGCCTCACCGGCGACCGACGTGAACCGGCCCCCGGCGCCCTCCACGATCGGGATGAGCGCGGCGAGGTCCCACGCCTTCACGTCGAACTCGCCCACGATGTCGACGAGGCCCTCTGCCAGCAGGCAGTACGACCACAGGTCGCCGTACGCGCGATCCCGCCACACGCGCTCGCCGAGCGCGAGCAGCCGCCCGAGGTAGCCGGCATCGCGCCATTGCGCGATGCTCTGGAAGCTGAGGGACGCGTCGGCGAGGTCGGCCACGTTCGACACGCGGATGTCGCGGGGCGCAGCGCCCGGGGCATCCGTCGTCTGCGCGCCCACACCGGGCGCGCCCCACCAGCGCCGCCCGATGGCGGGCATGGAGGCGACGCCCACGACCGGTGCGCCGTCGACCGTGAGCGCGATGAGCGCGCCCCAGACCGGCACGCCGCGGAGGAAGTTCGAGGTTCCGTCGATCGGGTCGATGATCCACCGCCGCGAACCGGTGCCCTCGGTGCCGTACTCCTCGCCGAGGATGCCGTCGCCGGGGCGACGCTCCGCGAGCACCTCGCGCACCGCGCGCTCGACCGCGAGGTCGGCCTCGGTCACGAACGTGCGGTCGGGTTTCGTGTCGATCCTGAGGTCGACCGCGCGGAAGCGGGCCATGGCGGCCGAGTCGGCGAGGTCGGCCAGTTCGAGGGCGAGGGCGAGGTCGTCGGCGTACGAGGCATCCGTCACCGGCTCAGCCTATCGACCGCCTGCGGCGGGCCGCCGGGGGTCGGGGCGTCCGAAGCGGGCCCGATTTCGCGTTCAGGGCGGTCACCTGATACCGTTGTTCCTCGGTCCGGGGTTGCAGAAAACCCGGCCGAAACGCACCTCTAGCTCAATCGGCAGAGCAACTGACTCTTAATCAGTGGGTTCAGGGTTCAAGTCCCTGGGGGTGCACCAGCAAGAAGCCCGGCACTACGCGGATCGCGTGGGTACCGGGCTTCTGTCGTTGGTCAGTGCCGAGCGGCGAACCCTGCTCCGGCCCGGCCTCGTCGCCTTGGCGATGTGGAGCGCCCGTGGCCGCGACGCCCGCCTCACTCATCGCGTCTTCGGCACTCCCGGGTGCTGACCCCCCAGACCGGGCTGTGCTGGTCCGCCGACCGCCGTAGCATGTTCGTGGGCATCCAGCACCCGGTGCCCCGATCGCTCGAAGTTCGACACGCAGGTACCCGGGAGCAGGGAAATGACCGACGAAGACGATGTGCGCGCCGCCTCGAAGGCGTTCTACGCGGCATTGAATCGCATGCTCTCCGGGGACGCCGGTTCGCTGACCGATATCTGGGTGCACAGCCCCGAGGCGACGACGATGCACCCGATCGGCGATCGTCAGGTGGGATGGGACCAGATCAACGGGTCGTTCGAGCGCGTGGCCCGGTCGAGCACAGGCGGTCATGTGGAGATCACGGATCAACTCGTTCGGGTTCACGGGGACACGGCATACGAAGTGGGCGTCGAACACGCCGCTTTCGGTGTCGGTGGCACGCAGCTCACGGTGAACTCCCGCGTCACGAATATCTACTATCGAGAGGGCGACGGGTGGAAGGTCATCCATCACCACGGTGACAAGGCGCCGGGGATCGCCGAGGCGCTCGACGAGGTGGAGCCGGCCTGATCATCGCGCCTCCGCCATTCCCGGGCGGGTGAGGGTCCGGCCGTATCGTGGAGCGAAGCAGATCGGACGGCGGGAGGACGATGGACGCGCCCTCGGCGGCCCGGGCGACCGGCGGAATCCCGGCACGGACCCGCCCGCGCGCCGCACTCCTGCCCGACTGGGCGTGGGCGATCGCCCTCGTCGTGCTGGGGTCGGTCGTGTCATGGTTCCGCATCGAGCACGCGGCGCGGGCGCTGTGGGCCGAGGACGGCACGTTCTTCCTCGGCGACGCGCTCGACGCGGACCCCGTGAGCGTGCTCCTGCAGCCCTACCAGGGGTACCTGCACCTCGTTCCGCGGATCATCGCCGGGGCGGTCGTCTCGGTCGTGCCCGTCGAGGGCTACGCGATCGCGATGACGGTCGGCTCGTGCCTCGTCGTCGGTGCGGTCTCCGCGGTCGTGTTCCTCTGCGCGCGGAGCGTGGTGGTGTGGCTCCCCGCCCGCATCGCGATCGGTGCGCTCACGTTCCTGGCCCCGGCGGCCGGGTGGGAAGTGCTCGGCAACGCGGCGAACCTGCACTGGTACCTGCTCTGGCTCGCACCCTGGCTGCTGCTCGCCGTTCCTCGCCGGAGATCGACCGCGATCCTGCTCGGTGTCGTGGGCCTCGCCGCGGCGCTCACCGAGATCCAGATGCTGCTCTTCCTGCCGCTGCTCGCGTGGCGCTTCCGCGATCCGAACCGGTGGATCGTCGGCGCAGGCGTCGTCATCGGTTCGGCCCTGCAGGTGGCCGCCGTGCTGCTCTCGCCCCGGGACGCCGGTGCCGAGACCTCGCCGCCGTTCCTCTCGACCGTGCAGGGATACCTGTACCACGCGCCGATGGAGGCGGTCTTCCCCTCGCGGCAGTGGAAGGCGGCGTGGGTCATCCACTTCGGCTGGTGGGGTGCCGCACTCGTGATGCTCCCGTTCCTCGCCGCCCTCGTCTGGGTGCTGTGGCGCGGCATCGCGGTCGAGCGCATCGCGGCGGCGGCGCTCGCGGCCGGATCGGTCATCGCGTGGTCGGCGGCGTACGTGCTGAACTCGAACCCGGACTTCTTCTACTCCGAGATCCCGGTCGCGCTCGCCGTCCACCTCCACCTCACGAGGTACGGCGTGGTGCCGGCGTCGTACCTGCTCGCCCTGGTCGTCCTCGCGACATCCGTGGCGTGGCGCGCGGGAGTGCTGAGGCGGACCTCCGCCGTCGTGCTCGTCGGCGCGGTGGTGCTCACGGTGGTCGCTGCGATCGTTCCGCAGCCGTCCGTTCGGGCCGACGGCCCGGACTGGGCCCCTGAGATCCCGCCGGCGCGGAGCGCGTGCACCGTCGACGAGCCTCCGGGCCGGACGGCGATCGCGATCGCCCCCGAAGGGTGGCTCGTCCAGGTGCCGTGCGAACGACTCGCCGGATGATGTCGACCTCAGTAGTCGGAGGTCGCCGTGATGCCGCCGTCGACGACGAGGTCGTGGCCCGTGATCGCCGCCGCCGCCGGTGAGGAGAGGAAGGTGCACGCGTCCGCGATCTCGCGAGGCCGGACGGCACGTCCGATCGGCGCACGATCGGACCAGCGGGCCAGCCCGTCGGGGAACTCCGCATCGAGCCCGTCGCGCCACACAAGCCCGGGCGACACCGAGTTGACGCGGATGCCGTGCGGCGCGAGCGCGACCGCGGAGGTGCGCGTCAGCGACCGCAGCGCGGCCTTGCTGCTGCCGTAGGGCGCCTGGTCGGGCGTCGCACGGTCGGCGGAGATCGACGTGACGTTGACGATCGCGCCGCCGCCGGCCGCGATCATCGCGGGCGCGGCGAGCTTGGTGCAGAGGTACGCGGCCACCACGTTCAACCGGAAGCCCGCGATCCAGTCGTCGGCGCCGAGGTCGAGGAACCCGGCGACCGGGTAGGTGCCGGCGTTGTTGACGAGCACCGTCGCGCGCGCGGCCGGCGATTCCGCGCGGAACATCCGCTCGATGTCGCGCTCGTCGGACAGGTCGCAGCGCACCGTGTCGGCGACCACGCCGTGCGCCGCGGCGAGCGTCTCCGCGAGGCGTTCCGCGTCGCGCTCGCGCGACCGATGGTGCAGCACCACGTCGGCACCGCGGCGCGCGAAGCGCTCGGCGATCGCCGAGCCGAGCCCACCGGTCGCCCCGGTGACGAGCACCGTCGTGCCCTCGAAGTCGCGGTCCATCGCGCGCGCCTCAGTCGCAGCCGATCTCGTACGGTCCGGCATCGGGATCCGCGGGCTGCCAGTCGGCGTGCACGATGCCGTCGAATGCGGCCCCCTCGAGCCGGCAGACGTCTCCCAGCGAGGTCTCGTAGAACTTCACGTGGGTGTAGTCGTCGAAGAGCCGGTAGACGGGCGCGCAGAACCGGCTCTGGAACTGCTGGCCCGTCAGCACCTCGCGGTGGCGTTCGATGAACGCCTGATGCTCGGGACCGACGACGAAGCCGACGTGTTCGAGCCCCATGCGGTAGACGCGTTGGTGGAATGGCGGGATGAGCTCGATGAGCGGGATGCCGATGCCGTCGGCGATCTCGATGGGCTCGGCCAGCATCAGCTTGGAGATCGGCCGCCCGTTCCAGACGTTCTCGAGGTTCGCCGTCGAGTACGACTCGATCGCGTCGCGCGCCGCGACGTAGTCGCGCCACGTGGGCGTGCGGACGGCGAGGTGGCTGACCTGGAATCCGTCCGCGTCGATGCCGATCGCGGCGCACCTGTCGACCTGCTGGGCGGTGAAGGCTCGCGCCGCCGAGGCGAGGCTCTCTCGGTCGAAGCCGCCGGTGTCCCACGTCATGCTGATCTCCTCATCGAGGTCGGGCTGCCCTCACGATAAGCTGCGGCGCGCCGCCAGTCACGCGCGTGAGCGGAATCGGCTGCATATGAGCACGCCTCGTCGGTGCCGGCTCACGAGTGAGCGTGGGCCCGGCGGCTCGTCCCCTCCGTCACCAGAACGCGAACGGGTCGACGCCGATCAGCCGCAGCACCTCGTACGTCGAGCCGACGAAGCAGTACGTGCCGAGCAGCGCGCCGAGCATCGTCTCGCGGAGCGACCCCGTGTCGCCGAGGACCGGGAGCGACACGTAGCCGTTCGGCAGCCAGACGCGATTGAGCACGGGCAGCGGACGGATCGCCCGGGGCGGGCGGATGCGCCACGGCCAGATGAGCCCCGGCAGGCCGCCCGTGGTGAGCAGGTCTCCTGCGAGGTGCGCGACGAAGCCGACGAGCACCGCGAGCGGGAACCAGGCGACCTGCTCGGGCGCGAAGACGACGATGAACGCGCCGAGCATCGCCCCGATCGCCCATGCGGCGGGCCACGACCGGATGAGGCCGCGCGCCTTGAGCCCGAACGCCGTCAGGGCGGCCGTGCCCGCGCCCGCTCCGATGGCGAGCGAGCCGAGCGGATCGACGGGGAATGCGACGAGCGTCAGTGCCCACGCCGCCGCGAACGTCACGAGCACGCCGACGGGTGAGTGCGCGCCCTGCCGGTGACCGCCGGATGCCGCTTCGACGACGCCCGTCGCGAGCTTGCCGAGCACGGGCACCGAGTGCGCGATCGTGGCGCTGTGGTGGTCGGCGTCGGGCAGCAGTGCTGCGCCCGCGCACACCGCCGTGCCGGCGAGCACGCCGACCGGGTCGAGCGGGTAGGCGCCGGCGGTGACGATCGGCATGGTTCCGGTGATCGCGAGCCAGGCGGCGGCGCCGCTCGTGGCATGGGTGATGCCCATCATCGGGTCGGGTGCTCCAGGGGGTCGGCCGAGGGGACGGCGGGACGATCGGCGGAGAAGGGTCCGCGTCGACCAGTGTGCCCGGACCCGCGGACACCGACCGTCGGGTCGCGGCGCGGCCCGGGATCGCCGCACCACGACGATGCGGCGCGTCCGCGCGGGGTCCTAGACTGCCGCGTGAACGCGCCGGCCGGACCGAGCGATCCGCGTCGGCTGAGCGACGGGGGATGGCTGATGCAGATCGCGATGGTGGGACTGGGGCGGATGGGCGCGAACATCGTGCGGCGCCTCATGCGGGACGGGCACGAGTGCGTGGTGTACGACGTCGATCCCGGGGCCGTGACCGCGCTCGCGGCCGAGGGCGCGACCGGCGCGGCGAGCATCGCCGACCTCGCGTCCAAGCTCGACGCGCCGCGGACCGTGTGGCTCATGGTTCCCGCGGGGATCACGGGGCAGCTCGTGGACCAGGTCGCCGCGGTGCTCGATGCCGGTGACGTCATCATCGACGGCGGCAACTCCAACTACCGCGACGACGTGCGCCGAGCGGAGGCGCTCGCGCCCTCCGGCATCCACTACGTCGACGCGGGGACGAGCGGCGGAGTGTTCGGCCTCGAGCGCGGCTACTGCCTGATGGTGGGAGGCCCTGACGAGGCGGTCTCGCGCATCGAGCCGATCCTTCGGTCGATCGCACCCGGCCCGGGCGACATCGAGCGCACGCCGGGCCGCACGGGAGAGCTGTCCCCAGAGGAGCGCGGGTACCTGCACTGCGGGCCCTCGGGGTCCGGCCACTTCGTCAAGATGGTGCACAACGGCATCGAGTACGGGATCATGGCGGCGCTCGCCGAGGGGCTGAACATCCTGAAGAACGCCGATGCCGGACTCCGCCCCGAGGAGCACTCGGCGGAGATCGCGCCCTTGGAGGAGCCGGAGTTCTACCGGTTCACGATCGACACGCCGGCCGTCGCCGAGCTCTGGCGACGAGGGTCGGTGATCTCCTCGTGGCTGCTCGACCTGACCGCGGCCGCGCTCGTCGAGAATCCGACGCTCGACGGACTGGCCGGCCGGGTCTCGGATTCCGGCGAGGGTCGGTGGACCGTCAAGGCCGCGGTCGACACGGGCGTGCCGGCGCCGGTGCTCGCGGCAGCCCTGTTCGAGCGGTTCGCCTCGCGGGAGGACGATCGCTACGCCAACCAGCTGCTCTCGGCGATGCGGCTCCAGTTCGGCGGCCACCGGGAGCTGCCGTCCGGCGACGTGCTCGAGACGGGCGGCCGGTCCGCGGACGCCTAGTCGTCGACGCCGCGCGCCATCAGCGCCTCGCCGAGGTGGTCGGCCGTGCGCAGCGTCCGCACGATGACCGGCACCGCGAGCGCGGTGAGCGACCCCTCGGCGCCGCGCGCCTTGCGCGCCTCGAGCACCTCGCGCACGAGGTCGGCGAGCAGCGGGACGCAGCGGATGGCGAGGGCCAGCGCCAGCCCGACGCGGTCCGGGTCGATCCACCGCGCGAACGGGCGCAGCAGCACCTGCATCGCGTCGAGGGTCGCCGACACGGTGGTCGTGAGCGTGTAGACGGCGGCGAGGGCGACGGCGAGCACGAGCCGGGCGCCCATGGTCGCGGCGGCCTCCCATCCCGCGAAGATCCACTGCACCGGCACCGCGAACACGAGGACCCAGAGGATCGGCGAGACCTGCCGCCAGGCGACCCGCACCGGAATCCGGGCGAGGGCGAAGAGGCCGATCGTGGCCGCCGCGACGATCCCGAGCGCGGGCAGCGAGCCGACGAGCGCGGTCGCCGTCACCGCGACCGCGAGCAGCCCGAGCTTCGCGAGCGCCGGCGCGCGGTGGACGACCGATGAGCCGGGGTGGAAGACGCCGATCATGGCCAGATCACCCGATCAGCGCCCGGTAGGCGTCGAGCGCGGCCTCGGGTTCGGCATCGGCGACGATGCGGCCCGCCTCCATCACGATCACGCGGTCGAACGACTCGAGGAGCTCGAGGTGATGGCTCACGACGATGAGCTGCTCGTCGAGCGTCGCGAAGTGCTCGGCGATGCGGCGGGCGTTCCGTGCGTCGAGCAGGGTCGTCGGCTCGTCGGCCACGACGATCGCCGGCTCCCCGACGAGCACCGCGGCCAGGGCCAGCAGCTGCTTCTGCCCGCCGGAGAGGCGATGCGCGGGGCGGTCGGCGAGCTCGACGAGCCCGAACCGCTCGAGCACGGCCTCGACGCGAGCGGCCGCGGTCGGGGCATCCAGCCGGTGTCGTCGCAGCGTGAACGCGACGTCCTCGCGGACGGTGGGCATGACGATCTGCGTGTCGGCGTTCGTGAACACGAACCCGACGCGGCGGCGCACCTCGCGGCCGTGGCGGGCCACGTCGAGTCCGTCGACCGTCACGGTGCCGGTCGTCGGCGTCACGAGCCCGTTCACCATGCGCGCGAGCGTGGACTTGCCCGACCCGTTCGCGCCGACGATGCCGATGCGCCGCTCGGTGAGCTCGAGGGTGACGTCGTCGACGACGAGTCCGTCGTCGAAGCGATGGCTGACGCCGTCGAAGCGGATGGCACTCATGCGACGCGCTCCACGATCATCGCGACGCCCTGTCCGCCGCCGATCGAGCACGCCGCGAGGCCCGCGCGGGCATCGTCGTCGGCGGCCATCCGGGCGGCCAGGCGCACGAGGAGCACGGCGCCCGACGCGCCCCACGGGTGGCCGAGCGCGATCGCGCCGCCGTCGCCCGAGATCGTCTCCTCGTCGAGCCCGAGCTCGTCGCTCACGGCGAGGACCTGCGCGGCGAACGCCTCGGTGATCTCGACGAAGCCGAGGTCGTGGGCGGTCATTCCGGCGCCTACGAGCGCACGGCGTCCGGCCCACGCGGCGCCGAGTCCCGGCAGCGCCGGGTCGCCCGCGGCGACCGCGGTCGCGCGGATCCGGAGCGCGGGCAGGCCGAGGTCGCGGGCGAGGTCGGCGGTCGCGACCGCCATCGCGGCGGCGCCGTCGGAGAACCCGCAGGAGTTGCCCGCGGTGACCGTGCCGGTGACGTCGCGGGCGGAGCCGAACGCCGGCGCGAACCGCGCGAGCATCGTGGCATCCATGGTCGCCCTCGGGCGGTCGTCGCGGGCGACGCCGTCGACGGCGACGACCTCGGCGTCGAACCGGCCTGCGTCGCGTGCGGCGGCGGCACGCGCGTGCGACCGTGCGGCCCACGCGTCCTGCCGCTCGCGGCCGATGCCGCGCACCCCGGCGAGGTACTGTGCCGCGGGACCCATGTCGGGGTCGGGCAGGCCCGGGGGAGCGAACGGCGCCCGCGCGTACCGCTCGCCGGAGTCGGGCCACGAGCGGTGCGGTGCGGTCGACGCCGACTCGGCGCCGCCCGCGAGCACGAGGCGTGCGTCGCCGGCGCGCACGCGCGACGACGCCTGGATCACGGCGTCGAGGCCCGACCCGCACTGCCGGTCGACCGTCACGCCCGGCACCTCGGCGCCGAGCCCCGCGCGCAGCGCGGCCACGCGCGCGAGGTCGCCGCCCGGACCCATGCAGTTGCCGAGGACCACGTCGTCGACGGGCACCCCGGCCGGCGCCACCTCGGCGGCGACCGCCGCGAGCACCGGGGCGGCGAGCGCGTCGACCGCGTGCCGGGCGAACCCGCGCCCGGCGGTGCCGATCGCGGTGCGTCGCGCCGCCACGATCACCGGTGCGTGCTCCCGGGTCATGCGCGACTCCAGTCGGCGAAGTGCGGCGGATGGCCCGGGCCGAGCCGGCCGGCCGCGATGTCGTCGCGTAGGCGCCCGCGCGCGGGCTTGCCCGACGCCGTGCGCGGAAGGTCGGCGGCGAACCAGCGGCGCGGCAGCTCGACGGGCGAGAGCGCGACGCGCGCGGCATCCGCCACCGCTTCGAGCCGCGCGCCGGGTTCGAGCTCGACGACGGCCGCGATGCGCTCGCCCAGCAGGTCGTGCGGCTCGCCGACGACGGCCGCGTCGTGGACCCCGGGAAGCGCGACGAGGTGCGCCTCGACGTCCTCGGCGAGCACCGTCGCACCGGCCGTGATGATCGCCGAGTCACCGCGTCCGAGCACGCGGATGCCGCCGGCCGGCGTGCGCTCGGCGAGGTCGCCGACCGTCGCGAATCCGTCGGCGTCGCGCCGCATCCGCCCGCCGACCACGTCCATCGCGAGGTACGGCGACCGCGCCCACAGCTCGAGGCCCGCGTCGGCGGGCCGCAGGTCGACCTCGACGCCGGGGAACGGCTCGAGCCCGGAGTCCGGCGCTCGGTCGCTCCCATGACGGGTGGCGAGCACGAACGACAGCTCGGCGGCGCCGTAGTACTCGACGACGCGGATGCCACGGCCCGCCGCCTGCCCGCGGAGCCGGGACGGCATCGCGGCGCCCGCGACGATCGCCGTGCGCGGCAGCGCCGCCTCGGTGGAGAGCAGGCGCGCGAGGCGCGTCGGCGTGGCGTGCACGGCGGTGGCCGAGGCGACGTCGTCGGTGACCGTCGCCCCGATCCGGAGCGCGTGCAGGGCCGCGTAGAGGTGCATCGTCGCGGCGAGGGGGCCGGTGACCGCGACGCGGTCGTGCGCGTCGAGGCCGGCGAGCCCCGCCAGCGGCTCGGCCGACGCGAGCCAGGAGTCCAGCGTGCGCGCGACCACGCGCGGCGAGCCGTCGGCCGACGTCGAACCCGACGTGGTGAGGGCGAGCTCGGTGCCGGCGGGCAGGTCGTCGGCGATGCGGTCCGCGTCGCGCTGCGTGCCGCCGACGAGCACCGGCCGACCGCGGTCGAGGCAGGCGAGCACGGTGGTGATCGCGAGGACGGGATCGCCGTCGGCGCGACATCCGACCGGCCCGTCGCCCGGGGGCAACCCGGCGCCGGCGACCGCCCGCGCGAGCTCGTCGAAGCCGGCGGACCGTCCGCCGAACGAGAGCGCGATGCGGTCGCCTGACGCGCCGAGCAGGTCGGTCACTTCGCGGTGGCCTCCGCGGGGCGCTTCCACGGCCAGGCGCGCGGCTCGATGAGCCCCGGCCATGCGCGGTGCACGCCCTTGGCGACGAGGACCGTCACGACGACCTTGAGGAGGTCGCCCGGCAGGAAGATCGCCGAACCCGCGATCGCGACGCCGATCGGGGTGCCGGTGATCGCGGCGAACACCGGCACGCCGACGAGGTAGATCGCGACGATCCCGCCGAGCGCGGTGGCGCCGAGCGCGGGCAGGACGCGGTAGCGGGGGAGCAGCCGCGCCGTGAACCAGCCGATGACCAGCGCGCCGAGCACCCAGCCGATCAGGTACCCGACCGACGGCCCGACGAAGACGCCGAGGCCGCCGCGGCCACCCGAGAGCAGGGGCAGGCCCGCTGCGACGAGTGCGAGCAGGAGCACCACGCTCAGCGCGCCCTTCCGTGCGCCGAGGATCGCGCCGGCCAGCATGACGCCGAGCGTCTGGAACGTGATCGGAACCGCCGTGCCGCCGACGTACAGGGCGCCGGGCAGGCCGAGCGCGGCGATGAGCGCGGCGAAGACGGCGATCTGGGCGAGGTCGCGGGCGGACGTGCGTGCGCGGCGCCGTTCGGGCGCGGCGACGGGGCTGGGTGCGGCGGTCATGCGATTCCCATCGGTCGGCGTGAGGGGGCGGGGATGCCCGTGTCGTTTCACGCTACGAACGCCCGGGAACGGCCGCGCGAGGTGGCCGTACAAGATTCCCCGGCCGATTTTGGAGTGCCGGGGCCGCCGCCCCGGCCGCTGCGCCGCGCCGACGCAGGGCGGGCGCCGTGGTCTCGGTGAGCATTCGGGCATGACGAACCCGGCTCCGATCGACGACGTCCCGATCGGTGGGGAGGGCATTCGCCTCGGGCAGTTCCTGAAGTTCGCCGGGCTCCTCGACTCCGGTGGAGACGTGAAGGAGGCCATCGTCGGCGGCCGCGTGACGGTGAACGGCGAGGTCGATCGGCGACGCGGACGGCAGCTGACGCTCGGAGACGTCGTGAGCTTCGATGGACGCGCGGTTCGCGTCGCCCCCTGAGTGGACCGCCGCCCCGGGCGTTCCGCGGGGTCTCCGAACCGATCGAGGCATCCGGCGGATGCCCACGATTCCGGGATCGCACTCGCGAATTCTCGATTCCCACCTCCGGGGTGCATCCGAAACCGCGTTCGTGGCGGAAGTACCGGTAAAGGGTGAATACGCACCCGCCGATCGAAGGGGAAGTTCAATGAAGCGCATTCTCGCCACCGGATTCATCGCCGCCCTCGCCACGCTCGGCTTCGCCGGCCCCGCGCACGCTGCGCCCGCCGACGCTGCCTGCTTCGGCCAGGTGCACAAGACCATCAACACCGAAGGCGCGCTCGGCTTCACGAACGTCGGAGACGTCGTCAAGGCGATCGGCGGGCAGGGCAAGAACGACACCGCCAGGGGCATCTGCGGCTGAGATCCCCTGACGGGCTCACCGCTGTCGTCGGCGGCTCGGAACCTTCGGGTCCCGAGCCGCCGACTCGTCTGCGGATCGACGAAGGCCGTGCATTCCGCGCTGCCCAGCGGGCGGAACCCGGGGCGATGCCGTCAGGCGGCCCGCGCGGACTCCTCGACGGCCAGCAGGGCGACGTTCTCGGCCTCGGGCTCGGGCGACGCGGCATCCGTCTCGTCGACCGCGACCGGGTCTGCCCACATCACGAGCGGGGCCGGCGTCCAGCTGAGCGCGTGCGACGTCTCATCGGCGGGCACGACGACGGCGACCTGCTCGCGCTCCTCGAGGATCGCGCGGGTCACCTCGGCGGCGATCTGGTGGGTGAGCATCGCCTGGAAGATGCGGTCGGAGTCGTCCGCCTGGCGGCGGACGAGGGACCATTGGCCGTCCGGGCCGATGAATCGCGAGAGTCGAGCGTTGACCAGCTCGAAGATGTGCTCGCCGCGGAGGTCTGCGGCCGTTGCGCGGGGCGAGGGCGCGGGTGCGGTGTGGGCTGCGGCCTGTGCGGCGAGCCGTGCGCGGCGCCAGCGGCGGAACATCGGTGTCCTCTCGGTCGGGACGGGTGGCGGACTACGTCGGACGGCGTTTCGTCCAGTGTCCGTCACGCGGCGACCCCCCGGGCTCGGACACGCCGCGGGGGCGTCGAGCCGTCGGACGCGGACGGTTCGGGTCGGCCGAGGCTACTCGGCCAGTTCGCGGCGCTTCTGCTCGTCTGCGACCGTTCCGATCGCGATGGCGAGCGTGGCGGCCCACGAGATCCACATGAGCACGAGCCTCCAGTCGCGCGGCCCGGCCTGCGTCGCGCGGATGACTCCGACCGCGCCGAACAGCGAACTCAGGACCGCTCCACTGAAGAGGTACTTGCGCATTCCGCAACGCTATCGCGTTCGGATCGGCTCGCGCGACCGGTTGACGCGTGCCGTCGAGGCTGTGAGAACGCCCGGAGTCTGACCGATCGTGCAGACTCTGACCGATCGGTCAATTAGCGTCGACGGCATGCCCACCGAAGTCACGCCCGTCCCGCGTGCGCGCGCTGCCGACGAGTTGAAGCAGGCCGCCCTCGAGCAGTTCGCGACGGTCGGCTTCGCCGGCACGTCGCTGCAGCACATCGCCGACGCCGCCGGCTACGCCAAGTCGAGCGTGCTCTACCACTACGGGTCGAAGGAGGCGCTGCTCGAGGCGGCCATCGAGCCCGCGGTGGAGGGCTTCGAGGACGTGCTCGAGGTCTTCCTCGCCGGGCGCGGCTCCGGTCGCCGTCGTGAGCTCGTGGACCGCGTCGTCGACCTCCTGCTCGAGCATCGCGAAGCGGTGCACGTCTTCCTCACCCAGGGCCAGAGCCTCGCCGAGCTGCCCGTCATCGCCCGCGCGAACGTCGCCGTCCGCCGCCTGGCGTCGGCAGTGTGCGAGGAGCGCGAGAGCGTCGACGACCAGGTGCGGTTCGGCATCGCCATCGGCGGAGCCGCGTTCCTCCTCACCGCCGGCCGGAACTTCGCCGACGAGTCGACGCTCCCGAGCGACGACGAGATGCGCGACGCGCTCCGGCGCATCATCGCCGAGATCCTCACCCCCGCCCGAACCCCCAGCAACTGAGAGAGAACCGTGGCCCTCCTCCTCCACCGCATCGGACGCTTCGCCTACCGTCGCGCCTGGGTCGTCATCATCGCCTGGGTGATCGCCCTCGGCGGGCTCGTCGGCGCCGGCATCGGCCTCGGCGGCCAGCTCCAGGAGTCCTACGCGATCCCCGGAACCGAGTCCCAGGACGCGATCGACCAGCTCGCCGCCGTCTTCCCCCAGACCGCGGGTGCGTCGGCGAAGGCCGTCGTCGAGGCGCCCGACGGCGACTCGGTCGAGAACGCCCCGTACCGCGACGCCATCGAGGACATGGAGTCCGATCTCGAGGACGTCGACGGCGTCGCGAGCGTGCTCGGCCCGTTCGACGAGTACGCCGGCGACCAGGTCTCCGACGACGCCCGCACCGCGTACATCCAGGTGCAGTTCGACGGCCAGGTGACGGATGTCACGCAGGATCAGATCGACGCCGTGCTCGCCACCGGCGAAACCGGCCGCGACGCCGGGCTGGAGGTCGCGTTCGGCGGCGAGGTCTTCCAGGAGACCACGTTCGGCCTGACGATCACCGAGGCGTTCGGCGTGATCTTCGCGGGCGTGGTGCTGCTCATCACGTTCGGGTCGCTGCTCTCGGCGGGGATGCCGCTGCTCACCGCGCTCGTCGGCGTCGGCACCGCCTTCGGCGGCATCACCGTGGTGGCCGCGTTCGCCACGGTGTCGAGCACCGCGCCCATGCTCGCGGTCATGATCGGCCTCGCGGTCGGCATCGACTACGCGCTCTTCATCCTGTCTCGTCACCGCACCCAGCTCTCCCGCGGCATGGACCCCGAGGAGAGCGCTGCGGAGGCCGTCGCGACCGCGGGCGGCGCGGTCGTGTTCGCGGGCCTCACCGTGATCATCGCGCTGCTCGGCCTCCTCGTCGTCGGCATCCCGTTCCTCAGCGTCATGGGCGTGGGCGCCGCGTTCGCGGTGCTCGTCGCCGTCTTCGGAGCGACCACGCTCCTGCCGGCGCTCCTCGGCCTGGCGAAGGGCCGACTCGCACCGAAGCCGGGCAGCCGGGCGCACCGGCGCGCGGTCGCCTCCGACGACTCCGGCAAGCGCACGATGGGTCGCCGCTGGGTCGACACCGTGCTGAAGGCCCCGGTCGTGTTCGTGCTGCTCGTCGTCGGCCTCCTCGGCGCGGCCGCGGTCCCCGCGGCGAGCCTCGACCTCAACCTGCCCGGCGGGCAGGGCGAGGAGGGCACGAGCCAGCGCGAGGCGTACGACATGATCGCCGAGGGCTTCGGCCCCGGCTACAACGGCCCGCTCATCGTCACCGTCGACATCACGCAGACGACCGACATCTTCGACGACCTCGACGCGATCGGCGCCCGGCTCGCCGCGGTCGACGGCGTCGCCTACGTCGGGCAGGGCCTGCCGAACGAGACCGTCGACACCGCGATCATCCAGGTGATCCCGGAGTCGGCGCCGACCGACCCCGAGACCAAGGTGGTCGTGCAGGACATCCGCGCGCTCGAGGACGACATCGTCGACGAGTTCGGCACCCCGATCGCAGTGACCGGCTACACGGCCGTCTCGATCGACATCTCGCAGCGCCTGAACGACGCGCTCGTGCCGTTCGCGCTCATCGTCGTGGGCCTGTCGGTGATCCTCCTGCTCATCGTGTTCCGATCGCTGTTCGTGCCGATCAAGGCCGCGCTCGGGTTCCTGCTCTCCGCGTTCGGTGCGATCGGCCTCACCGTGGCCGTCTTCCAGTGGGGATGGATGGCCGACCTGATGCACATCGAGCCCGGGCCGATCCTCAGCTTCCTGCCGATCCTGCTCATGGCCGTCCTCTTCGGGCTCGCCATGGACTACGAGGTGTTCCTCGTCTCCGGCATGCGCGAGGAGTTCGTGAAGACCCGCGATGCGCGCAACTCGATCGTGCACGGCTTCCAGCACGCCGCGCGCGTGGTCACGGCGGCGGCGCTCATCATGTTCTTCGTCTTCTTCGCGTTCGTGCCCGAGGGGACGGGCGTGATCAAGGGCATCGCGTTCGCGCTCGCCGTGGGCGTGGCGTTCGACGCGTTCCTGGTGCGGATGACGCTGGTCCCCGCGGCGATGGCGCTCGCCGGTCGCGGCGCCTGGTGGCTGCCGAAGTGGCTCGGCCGGATCCTCCCCGACGTCGACATCGAGGGGGAGGGCCTGCGCGCCCACCTCGCGGAGTCGGAGTGGGCGGCCGCGCGCGACGCCGACGTGCTCGCCGAGGACCTCCTCGTCGGCGACCCTGCGGCGCCGATCGGCCCGATCTCCGTCGGCGTGCCGCGCGGCGGCGCCCTCGTCGTGCTCGGCGAGCCGGCCGAGCGCCGCCTCGTCGCGGCGACGCTGGCCGGGCGCGTGCTGCCCGCGGGCGGGCGCCTCGCGGTCCTCGGCGCACCGCTCCCGATCGACGCCGGCACGGTCATGCGCCGCGTCGCGATCGCCGACGGCGCAGCGGATGCCGCGGCCGCGGGCGGCGCCGGCGAGCTCATCGCCGCGCGTGCCGACGCGACCCGCGCGTGGTACCGACTCGACTCGACCCGATCGGCCGTGGACGCCGCCCTGCGTCGCGTCGCCGACGCGCGCACGGCGCCGGGCGACGAGACCTCCCGCCGCTCGCGCACGATCGACCCCGACACCCCGATCGCGTCGCTCGACGCGCTCGACCGACTGCTCGTCACGGTCTCGGCGGCCCTCGCCGAGCACCCCCGCGCGATCGTCGTCGACTTCGACGGGCTCTCCGGCTCGGCCGCCGCGTGGACGGCGCTCGACCGCATCCTGCCCCCCGGCGTCGTGCTCATCGCGACCGCCGACCCCGACGCCGACCTCGACGCCGCCGGCGCGGCGCTCGAGCCGCGCGGCATCCGCACGATCGACCTCGCCACCCGCCCGATGGAGGCACTCCGATGACCCGACCCGACGCCCCAGCCCAGGCCGCACCCGCGGTCCGCCGCCGAGGTCGCCGCGCCGCGCTGCTCGCGGCCGTGATCGCCGTCCCGCTCGCCGTCGCAGGCCTCGTCGCCGGGGCGATCGGCGGCGCCGACGAGCGCATGGACTCGATCCCCGCCATCGTGGTGAACAACGACGAGATGGTCACGACGACCACGCCCGACGGCGAGGAGCAGCCGGTCCTGGCGGGTCGCCTGCTCGTGACCGAGCTCACGGGCGACGGCGACACCGGGTTCGACTGGACGATCTCGAACGACGAGGAGGCAGCGGCCAAGCTCGCCGACGGCGAGGCGTACGCGGTGCTCACCATCCCGGCCGACTTCTCGGCCTCGGTCACCTCGCTCGCCGGCGACGCGCCGACGACGGCGGCGCTCGACATCCGCACCGACGACGCCCACAGCTACCTGGCGGGCACCATCGGCGCGACCGTCGGCGACGCGATCGCGACGACCTTCGGGCACGAGCTGACCACCCAGTACCTCGAGGGGCTCTACGGCAACCTCGTGCAGGTCGGCGGCTCGCTCGGCGATGCGGCGGACGGCGCGGGTCGGCTCGCCGACGGCGCGGACTCGCTCGCCGGCGGTCTCGACCAGCTCGCCGGGGGCATCGGCTCGGCCGCCGACGGTTCCGCGCAGGCGGCCGACGGCGCCGTCGCGTACGCCTCCGGCGTCGACCAGTACACCTCGGGCGTCGAGCAGCTCGCGGGCGGCCTCGGCACCCTCGACGCCGAGGCGGGCGGCCTCGACGGCATCACCTCGGGCGTGTCGCAGTACGTCGGCGGCGTCGCACAGGCCGGAGCCGGCATCGACGGCGGCATCGCGCAGTACGTGGGGGGCGTCCGGTCGGCCGGCACCGGCGTGGACGATGGCATCGCGGCATACGTCGACGGCATCGGCCTCGCCGGCGACGGCCTTGCCCAGGGGACGTCGGACTACGTCGACGGCATCGGAGGGCTGGCGACCGCCGGCGATCAGCTCGCGGCATCCGTCCCCGCGCTGCTCGCGGCAGACCCGACCGGCGCCGCACTGCAGGCGGCGATCCAGGAGTACGCCGCCGGCGTGCACGCCGCCGCCGACGGCGGTGCCGACCTCATCGCCGGGACGGATGCGACCTTCGACCAGCTCGTGGGCGGTGGCGACGTGCTCCGGGCCGGCACCGCCGATGGCTTCACGAAGCTGGTCGACGGCGGCGATGCGCTCCGCGCCGGCACCGCGACGGGCTTCGACGAGCTCGCCGCGGGCGGCGCCGCACTCGTCTCCGGCACCGGTTCGGGCATCGACGGCCTGCAGTCCGGCATCTCGCAGCTCTCCGGAGGCGCCTCCCAGGCGGCTGCCGGCTCGCCCGCCCTGCGCGACGGCGCCGACGGCCTCGCGTCCGGCGTGAGCGGTATCGCGAGCGGCCTCACCCGGCTGAGCGATGGCGCTGCCGCGTCCGCCGACGGCGCGGCCCAGCTGGCCGACGGCACCGGCGAGCTCGCCGACGGCCTCGCGCAGGGCGCCGCGGGCACCTCGTCGCTCGAGGGACTCGACCCGGAGGAGACCGCGGGCGTCGTCGCCGAGCCGGTCGTCACCGAGGCGACGCGGGCCAACGAGATCTCCACGTTCGGCGAGGTCGTCGCGATGCTCATCGGCCCCATCGGGCTGTGGCTCGGCGCGATGACGCTCTTCCTCGTCTTCCGGCCGTTCCGCCGCGAGGCGCTCGAGACGACCGCGCCGACGAGCACGCTCGTCGCACGCACGCTCTTCCGCGGCTCGCTCATCGGACTCGCGCAGGCGGCCGCGGTGGTGCTGCTCATGCACACCGTGCTCGGCGTCGCCTGGTCGCTGCTGCCGCAGACGCTCTCGTTCTCGGCGCTGCTCGCAGTGGTGTTCACGGCGATCCACGCGTTCCTCAGCGCCTGGCTCGGGCGGATCGGCACGGTCGTCTCGCTCGTGCTCGTGGTGCTCCAGCTCGCGGCATCCGGCGGCGTCTACCCGCTCGAGATCGTGAGCGGTCCCTACCAGGCGATCAGCCCGTTCCTGCCGCTGACCTGGGCGGTGCAGGGCATGCAGCTCATCGTGTCGGGAGCAGGCGGATCCGGGGTCTGGGCCGCGGCCGGAGCGCTGATGCTGTTCGGTGTGCTCGGGGTGGCGGGCACGGCGATCGTGGTCGCCCGACGCCGCGGCATCCGCACCGCACCGCGGCTCGCACCCGCGAGCGCCTGACCGGCAGCGCGGCGGCGTCGAGGCTCATGCCCGGCGCCGCCGCAGGCGACCGCCGACGGCGGGCTCGAGCGGATGCCGCGGCGCGGCCGGTCGGGCTCGGCGACCGCTACGAGTTGCGGCCCGGGATGATCGCGTCGATCACGCGGCGCAGCGGCGAACCGTGCGCCGGCTCCGGCGTGGGAACGCCTGCCGCGACCGCCGTGTGCTCGCGCGCGAACGCCACGGTCTCGCGCAGCATCTCGAGCCGCTCGGCCTCGGTCTTCGCCTTGCGGGTGTTCACCTCGGCGACGACCGCGCCGTCCCATCCCCGGTCGGCGAGCATGCGCAGCACCTCGGCGACGGGCTCCTTGCCGCGCCCGGGAAGCAGGTGCTCGTCGAAGATCTGGCCCTCGCCGATCGCGCCCGAGCCGTCGCACAGGTGCACGTGACGCAGGCGCTCGCCGAGGTCGGTCGCGAGCTGCATGCTGTCGGTTCCGGAGAGCGCGGCGTGCGAGAAGTCGAGGGTCACCGCGTCGCAGTCCATCTGGCGCGGGTCCCAGCCGGGCGCGTACGCCTTCATGTTCCGGCCGGCGGCGCGCCACGGGAACATGTTCTCCACCGCGATGGCGACGCCGTGCTCCTCGGAGAGCGTGCGGACGATCGAGAGGAACTCGAGCGCGTAGCTCGCCTGCCACCGGAACGGCGGGTGGACGACGACGCTGTCGGCGCCGACCGCCTTCGCGAGCTCGGCGGTGCGGGCGAGCTTGATGCGCGGGTCGCGGCCCCACACGAAGTGCGTGAGCAGCAGCACCGGGGCGTGGATCGACAGGATCGGCAGCTCGTAGCGCTCCGACATCTCGATGAGGGCCGCGGGATCCTGCGTCGTCGCCTCCTGCGTGACCATGATCTCCACGCCGTCGAACCCGGCATCCTTCGCGATTCGGAAGGCGTGCTCGGGTTCGAGTGGGTACACGCAAGTGGTGCTCATACCGATACGGATCATGAGGCTCGAAGTCTAGCCCCGACGGCTGGGGATCGGGTGGGGACCTTCGGCTGTTAGCCTGATTCCCGAGCCGCCAGGAGGATCCGACGACGTGAAGCCCGCGACCGACTCCGACACCGAGCCAGACATCGAGCCGATCTACGACATGGTCGTGGTCAGCAACCGCCTGCCAGTCGACTACGTCGGCGGCGAGGGCGCCGACACGCAGTGGAAGGCCTCGCCGGGAGGGCTCGTCACCGCGCTCGAACCCGTCATGCGCGCCAACGAGGGCGCCTGGGTCGGCTGGGCCGGCGTCGCCGACCGCGAGTTCGCGCCCTTCGAGCACGACGGCATCTCGATCGTGCCCGTCCCGCTCTCGGAGCAGGAGATCGAGGAGTACTACGAGGGCTTCTCGAACGACACGCTCTGGCCGCTCTACCACGACGTCATCGCGCCGCCCAGCTTCCACCGCGAGTGGTGGGAGGCGTACGTCGCGGTCAACCGCCGCTTCGCCGAGGCGGCCGCGGCCGCCGCCGCGGAGGGCGCGGTCGTGTGGGTGCAGGACTACCAGCTGCAGCTCGTGCCGCGGATGCTCCGCGAGGCACGGCCCGACCTCGTCATCGGCTTCTTCAACCACATCCCGTTCCCCGCCTACGGCATCTACTCGCAGCTGCCCTGGCGTCGCCAGGTCGTCGAGGGCCTGCTCGGCGCCGACGTGATCGGGTTCCAGCGGGCAGCGGATGCCGGGAACTTCTCGCGAGCGGTCCGTCGCCTGTTCGGCTACAAGACGCGCGGCACCGTGGTCGACGTCCCCGGCGACGACGGCGCGGTGCGCCACGTCGTCGCGCGACACTTCCCGATCTCGATCGACGCGGCCGCGTTCGAGGAGCTCGCACGCATGCCCGAGGTGCAGGAGCGCGCCCGCGCCATCCGTCGCAGCCTCGGCGACCCCGATGTCGTGATGCTCGGTGTCGACCGGCTCGATTACACCAAGGGCATCCGCCACCGCATGAAGGCGTTCGGCGAGCTGCTGCGCGACGGCCGGCTCTCGGTCGAGCACGCCACCCTCGTGCAGGTCGCGAGCCCGTCGCGCGAGCGGGTCGAGACCTACCGCCAGCTGCGCGACGAGATCGAGCTCATGGTCGGACGCCTGAACGGCGACTACTCGACGCTCGGGCACCCAGCCATCACGTACCTCCACCACGGCTACCCCCGGCAGGAGATGGCGGCGCTCTACCTCGCGGCCGACGTCATGCTCGTCACGGCGCTCCGCGACGGCATGAACCTGGTCGCGAAGGAGTACGTCGCGAGCCGGTACGACGACGACGGCGTGCTGCTGCTCAGCGAGTTCACGGGGGCGTCCGACGAGCTCCGCCAGGCGATCCTCGTGAACCCGCACGACATCGAGGGCCTGAAGGACGCCATGGTCGAGGCCACGAAGCTCTCGAAGCGCGAGCGGGCCCGCCGGATGCGGGTGCTCCGCAAGCGCGTCAAGGAGAACGACGTCGCGAACTGGTCCGCGACCTTCCTCGAGACCCTCACCGGGGTCGGGAAGATCGCGCCGGGCGTGCCCGACGGGCTGCGCAGTGCCGTCGCCAAGCTCGCCGAGGCGCCGAGGCTCCTCGTCGCGCTCGACTTCGACGGCACGCTCGCCCCGATCGTCGACCGGCCGGAGGACGCCCGCTCGACCACGCAGGCCCGCGCCGCGATCGAACGGATGTCGGAGCACGAGGACACCCGGGTGGCGCTCGTCTCCGGGCGGGCGCTCGACAGCCTCAAGGAGGTCGCGTCGCCGCCGGTCGCCGCGCTCCTCAGCGGATCGCACGGCGTGGAGCTCCAGCTCGACAGCGGGGGCGACGTGACGATCGACCTGCGCGAGGGCGAGCTGACGCGACTCGAGCAGCTCATCGAGATCGTCGAGCAGGCGGCATCCGCCGCCGACGGCGCCTGGGTGGAGCGCAAGCCCGCCGGCATCGCGCTGCACACCCGCAAGCTGGGCGCCGGAGCCGGCGCCGCACTGCAGCGCAGCGCCCGCGAGCTGGTCGAGCAGGAGCTGCCCGGTCTCGCGACCCGCTCGGGCAAGAACGTGCTCGAGTTCGCGGTCCGCGCGAGCGACAAGGGCGAGGCGCTGCTCCGGCTGCGACAGCACGCGGGAGCCGACGCCGTGATCTACGTCGGCGACGACGTGACCGACGAGGATGCGTTCGCGGTCCTCGAGGGCGTCGACGTCGGCGTGAAGGTCGGCCAGGGCAAGTCGCTCGCCGCGTATCGCCTGAACGGCCCCGACGACGTCGCCGAGCTCCTGGAGCTCCTCGCCGACGCGCGCGACGCCGCGCGCTGAAACGCCGCGGCGCGGCATCCGCCTCGCACTGGACGCCGTGGCGAACGAATGGCGCCGCGAGCGCCGGTCGCCCGGCGAAACGGGTCGCGCGCGGCCCGTAGACTCGGACCCATGTCGGAGATCGATCCCAAGCCCCGCAGTCGCGTCGTCACGGATGGCATCGAGGCCACCACCAGTCGCGGGATGCTCCGCGCGGTCGGCATGGGCGACGCCGACTGGGACAAGCCCCAGGTCGGCATCGCGTCCTCGTGGAACGAGATCACGCCCTGCAACCTCTCGCTCGGACGCCTCGCGCAGGCCGCGAAGGAGGGCGTGCACGGCGGCGGCGGGTACCCGCTGCAGTTCGGCACCGTCTCGGTCTCCGACGGCATCTCGATGGGCCACGAGGGCATGCACTTCTCGCTCGTCTCGCGCGAGGTCATCGCCGACTCGGTCGAGGTCGTCATGCAGGCCGAGCGCCTCGACGGCTCGGTGCTCCTCGCGGGCTGCGACAAGTCCATCCCCGGCATGCTCATGGCCGCCGCCCGACTCGACCTCGCCTCGGTGTTCCTCTACGCCGGCTCGATCGCCCCCGGCTGGGTGCGCCTGTCGGACGGCACCGAGAAGGACATCACGATCATCGACTCGTTCGAGGCCGTCGGCGCCGTCAAGGCGGGCAAGATGAGCGAGGAGGACGCCAAGCGCATCGAGTGCGCGTTCGCGCCCGGCGAGGGTGCGTGCGGCGGCATGTACACCGCCAACACCATGGCGTCGGTCGCCGAGGCGCTCGGGCTCTCGCTGCCGGGGTCGGCGTCCCCGGCATCCGCCGACCGCCGCCGCGACTACTACGCGCACCGCTCGGGCGAGGCGGTCGTCGAGCTGCTGAAGCAGGGCATCACCGCGCGCCGGATCCTCACCAAGAAGGCGTTCGAGAACGCCATCGCGGTCGGCATGGCGCTCGGCGGCTCGACGAACATCGTGCTCCACCTGCTGGCCATCGCCCGCGAGGCCGAGGTCGAGCTCACCCTCGACGACTTCAACCGCATCGGCTCGAAGGTGCCGCACATCGGCGACCTCAAGCCCTTCGGCAAGTACGTCATGAACGACGTCGACCGCCGCGGCGGCCTCCCCGTGCTCATGAAGGCGCTGCTCGACGCCGGGCTCATGCACGGCGACGCACTGACCGTCACGGGCAAGACGCTCGCCGAGAACCTCGCCGAGATGGACATCCCCGCCCTCGACGGCGAGGTGCTCCGCACCCTCGACAACCCGATCCACGAGACCGGCGGCCTCACGATCCTGCACGGGTCGCTCGCCCCCGAGGGCGCGGTCGTGAAGACCGCCGGCTTCGACGCGGCGACCTTCGAGGGCCCCGCCCGGGTGTTCGAGCGCGAGCGCGCTGCGATGGATGCACTCACCGCGGGCGAGATCAAGCACGGCGACGTCGTCGTCATCCGCTACGAGGGCCCCAAGGGCGGCCCCGGCATGCGCGAGATGCTCGCCATCACCGCCGCCATCAAGGGCGCTGGGCTCGGAAAAGATGTACTACTCTTGACGGACGGTCGATTCTCAGGCGGCACAACCGGCCTGTGCATCGGCCATCTGGCACCCGAGGCGGTGGACGCAGGTCCGATCGCCTTCGTGCGCGATGGTGATCTGATTCGGGTCGATATCGCGGCTCGTTCCATCGACCTACTGGTCGACGAGTCCGAGCTGGCAGCCCGCCGCGACGGCTGGGCCGCACTTCCCCCGCGCTACACCCGAGGCGTCCTCGCGAAGTACTCGAAGCTCGTGCGCTCCGCAGCCGAAGGCGCGACGACGGGCTGAGGCTCTCGCCTGTCCCGAACTCACCATCACCATGAACAGGAATCGAATGACCACGGAAGCCAGCCCCGTGCCATCGCCCGCCACCCTGTCGCAGTCCCAGAACGGGCCCGAGATGCTCACCGGAGCCGAGGCGGTCGTGCGATCGCTCGAGCTCATCGGCATCACCGACGTGTTCGGACTGCCCGGCGGCGCGATCCTCCCCGTCTACGACCCGCTGCTCGACAGCCGTCGCCTCCGCCACATCCTGGTCCGCCACGAGCAGGGCGCCGGCCATGCCGCCGAGGGCTACGCGTCGTCGACCGGCAAGCTCGGCGTCGCGATCGCGACCTCGGGCCCCGGCGCGACGAACCTCGTCACCGCGATCGCCGACGCGCACATGGACTCCGTGCCGCTGCTCGCGATCACCGGCCAGGTGTTCTCGAACCTCATGGGAACCGACGCGTTCCAGGAGGCCGACATCGTCGGCATCACCATGCCGATCACGAAGCACTCGTTCCTCGTCAAGCGCGCCGAGGAGATCCCGGCGACGATCGCGGCCGCAGCCCACATCGCCTCGACCGGCCGGCCCGGCCCCGTGCTCGTCGACATCACGAAGGACGCCCAGCAGGCGACGTTCGCCTTCTCGTGGCCGCCGAAGCTCGACCTGCCCGGCTACCGCCCGATCACGAAGGCGCACGGCAAGCAGGTGCTCGCCGCGGCGCAGCTCATCGCCGAGGCCAAGCGCCCGGTGCTCTACGTCGGCGGCGGCATCATCCGCGCCGGTGCGTCAGACGAACTCCTCGCACTCGCCGAGGGCACGCGCGCACCGGTGGTGACCACGCTCATGGCGCGCGGCGCCTTCCCCGACTCGCACCAGCAGCACCTCGGCATGCCGGGCATGCACGGCACCGTCCCGGCGGTGCTCGCGCTTCAGGAGTCCGACCTGCTCATCGTGCTCGGCGCGCGCTTCGACGACCGCGTGACCGGCAAGGCCGCACTGTTCGCGCCCGACGCGAAGGTCGTCCACGTCGACATCGACCCGGCCGAGATCGGCAAGATCCGCGCCGCCGACGTGCCGATCGTGGGCGACGCGAAGGAGGTCCTCGTCGACCTGCTCGCCGCGTACCGCGAGGTCACCAAGGCGGGCGCGCCCGACCTCGAGGAGTGGTGGGCGACGCTCGACGGCCTCCGCACCGAGTACCCGCTCGGCTACGCGCCGACCTCCGACGGCCTGCTCGCGCCGCAGTACGTGATCCAGCGCATCGGCGAGCTCACCGGCCCCGAGGGCGTCTACGCGGCGGGCGTCGGCCAGCACCAGATGTGGGCGGCGCAGTTCATCAAGTACGAGCGGCCGAACTCGTGGCTGAACTCCGGCGGCGCGGGCACCATGGGCTACGCGGTCCCGGCGGCCATGGGCGCCAAGGTCGCCGAGCCGAACCGCACCGTCTGGGCGATCGACGGCGACGGCTGCTTCCAGATGACGAACCAGGAACTGGCGACCTGCACCCTGAACGACATCCCGATCAAGGTCGCGGTCATCAACAACTCCTCCCTCGGCATGGTCCGCCAGTGGCAGACGCTCTTCTACGACGGCCGGTACTCCAACACCGACCTGAACACCGGACACGACACCGCGCGCGTGCCCGACTTCGTGAAGATGGCCGAGGCCTACGGCGCGCTCGGCATCCGCGTGACGACGGAGGAGGAGGTCGACGACGCAATCAAGCTCGCGCTCGAGACCAACGACCGCCCGGTCGTGATCGACTTCGTGGTGTCGGCCGACGCCATGGTGTGGCCGATGGTCCCGCAGGGCGTCTCGAACAGCTACATCCAGTACGCGCGCGACCATGCGCCGGCCTTCAGCGAGGAGGACTGACATGTCGACCCACGTGCTCTCCCTCCTCGTCGAGGACAAGCCCGGCCTGCTGACCCGCGTCGCGGGACTCTTCGCCCGCCGCGGCTTCAACATCGAGTCGCTCGCGGTCGGCCACTCCGAGATCGACGGCCTCAGCCGCATCACCGTCGTCGTCGACGTCGAGGACCTGCCGCTCGAGCAGGTCACCAAGCAGCTGAACAAGCTCGTCAACGTCATCAAGATCGTCGAGCTCGACCCGACGCAGTCGGTGCAGCGCGAGCACCTGCTGATCAAGGTGCGCGTCGACAACACCACGCGCTCGCAGGTGCTCGAGGCGGTGAACCTCTTCCGCGCCCGCGTCGTCGACGTCTCGACCGACGCGCTCGTGATCGAGGTCACCGGCGACTCCGGCAAGACCACCGCGCTGCTGAAGGTCCTCGAGCCCTACGGCATCAAGGAGATCGCCCAGTCGGGCCTCCTCGCCATCGGACGCGGCGGCAAGTCGATCACCGAGCGCGTCTTCAAGAACTGACCAGCGGATGCCGCGGCGGCGCGCCGAAGCATCCGTCACCTGAACCCCACCCAAGGAGAAAGAACAGCAATGGCTGAGATCTACTACGACAAGGACGCCGACCTCTCGCTCATCCAGGGCAAGAAGGTCGCCGTCATCGGCTACGGCTCGCAGGGCCACGCGCACGCGCAGAACCTCCGCGACTCGGGCGTCGAGGTCGTCATCGGCCTCAAGGAGGGGTCGAAGTCGACCCAGAAGGCCGAGGAGGCCGGCTTCGAGGTCAAGAGCGTGGCGGATGCCTCGGCCTGGGCCGACGTGGTCGTCATCCTCGCGCCCGACCAGTTCCAGCGCCACATCTACGCCGACTCGGTGAAGGACAACCTGAAGACCGGCGACACGCTCGTCTTCGGCCACGGCTTCAACGTCCGCTTCGGCTACATCGAGGCGCCCGAGGGCGTCGACGTGATCCTCGTCGCGCCGAAGGCGCCGGGCCACACCGTCCGGCGCGAGTTCGTCGCCGGCCGCGGCATCCCCGACATCATCGCCGTCGAGCAGGACGCCTCCGGCACCGCCTGGGACCTCGCGAAGTCGTACGCCAAGGCCATCGGCGGCACCCGCGCGGGCGTCATCAAGACGACCTTCACGGAGGAGACCGAGACCGACCTGTTCGGCGAGCAGGCCGTGCTCTGCGGCGGCGTCTCGCAGCTCGTCCAGTACGGCTTCGAGACCCTGACCGAGGCCGGCTACCAGCCCGAGATCGCCTACTTCGAGGTGCTCCACGAGCTGAAGCTCATCGTCGACCTCATGTGGGAGGGCGGCATCTCGAAGCAGCGCTGGTCGGTCTCCGACACCGCCGAGTACGGCGACTACGTCTCGGGCCCGCGCGTCATCGACCCGCACGTCAAGGAGAACATGCAGGCCGTGCTCGCCGACATCCAGTCGGGCGCGTTCGCCAAGCGCTTCATCGACGACCAGGACAACGGCGCCAAGGAGTTCCTCGAGCTCCGCGCCAAGGGCGAGGGTCACCCCATCGAGACCACGGGCCGCGAGCTGCGCAAGCTGTTCGCGTGGACCCAGGTCAGCGAGGACGACTACGTCGACGGCGAGGTCGCTCGCTAGTCGGTCGCGCTTCAGCGACCGTCACCGCACTGGTTCACGAGGGCGCCCATGCACATCGCGTGCTGGGCGCCCTCGTCGAGTATCCGTCTCGCGGCGGTCAGCCCGCCGTGACACCCGACCCGATCGAGTCGGCGCAGGTGGCGAGCTGCGCCTCGTCGCCGAAGTAGGTCGCCCATTCGAGTTCGGTGAGGTCGCGGCCGACCATGCGGCACGCGGCGTCGCGCATGGCGTCGGCGTCGAGGTCCCAGAGGAGCACGCCGTCCAAGGTGTTCGTGGCCATCAGGCGGCCGTCGGAGCTCAGGAACCCGGCCGGCCACCACTGGCTCGGGCTCTGGGGTGTCGAGATCTCGTCGCCGAGCCGACGCACGTCGATGACGTCGTAGAGCGCGACGCTCTGGTCGTGACCCGACAGCAGTAGGGTCGTGCCGTCGGCGCTGACGTTCATGTAGGCCGGAGTGACGCCGGACTTGGGCAGCGAGTGCACCGGCTCGAGATCACCCGTGCTCCGGTTGAGGCGAGCCGCACTCGCGCTCACCACGTCGCCGTCGGGCAGGCCCACGACGCTCTCGTCGTCCTCGAGTCCGCGTGCGACCTCCTCGCCGGAGGCGATGTCGTACACGCCCGTGACGGTGCGGCCGAGGTCGGCGTCCCACCACGTGAACGCGACCCGGTCCTCGCCGACCTGCGAATGCCCGGTCCCGAACATGACGGGGTCGATCGCGGTCTCGATCAGCCTCACGGGTTCGCCGGTACTCGGGTCGAAGGCGAGCAGCCCCTCGTGCATCACCACGAAGCCGTAGGGACCGGTCGAGCCCTGCGGCACGAACCATCCCGCGCGAGCGTCGTCGGGCACGCCGATGTCGACCATCGCGTCCGAGTCGACCGAACGCAGCACCTGGTCGCCCAACCCGGTCTGCTTCACCGCGACGGTGTCCCGGCCGACCCACACCTGCTCGAACGCGTCGTCGCTCGCCCGCGTGTCGTCCCCGACATTCCACAGCCGGACGGCCCCGGGCGATGCGCCGCGCGCGGCGGGCGCGTCGGCGGTGATGAGCAGCGCGTCGTCGGCGCCGAACCCGTCGACCGCGACCTGGCCCTCGGCGATGGGGCGGGTGATGGCCGGCATGCCGTCGACGCGCCATCGCAGCACGGATGCCGGAGATCGGGTGGTGAACGTCACCACCTCCTCGGTTCCGGGAAGGAGGCCGAGCCCGCGATTCCAGTCCGACAGGGTGTCGAGCGCCGCGCCGGTCTCCCGACCGGTCGCGAGCTCGAACTGACGGATCTGGCCGATCCCGTCGGTGCAGACGAATCGGTCGGGCGGCACGACGATCGCCTCGCCGCAGCGCACCTCGTCGGCGGCGCGCTGCCAGATCACCTCGCCGGAGGCGAGATCGAGGCGCGCGACCCCGCCCTCGTTCCCGGCGACGATGAGCCCGCCCTCGCCGTCGGCCAACAACAGTTGGTTGACCAGGTCGCCCGGCAGGTCGCCCAGCCGCGTCATCCGCTCGAGGCTCGAGGCGTCGTAGACGACGATGCCCTCCTCGCCGCCGATGTACAGCCGGTCGTCGATCAGCGCCAGCCCGCTGGTGTACAGGGGCAGGCCCTCGAATTCGAGCGGATCGTGCTCCACCGAGAGCGTGACCGCCCCGGTCACGAGGTCGATCCAGCCCGGATCCGCGGTGATGGCGTGGTTGAAGTAGGCGCGGGACCCGTCCGGGGTCACGGCAGGGCGCTGCCCGGTGCGGTCGTCGAAGTCCACCGTCGCGAACGGCTGTTCCCCGGTTGCCAGGTCCACCGCATCGAAGAAGTTCCTGCAGCAACTGTCACGCGCCGGATCGCGCAGTGCGCCCGACTGGATGAACGCGATCGAGCCGTCCTCGCTCACGAACACGTCGCGCTCGAACCTCGAGTCCACCGGCGCGATGTCGACGGCGTACTCGCGAACCGTGTCGCCCGTGTCGAGGTCGATCACCCGGACGGAACGGGGCTCGGCTGTGACACCTTGGGGTTCGTCGTCGATGAGACGATCCTCCACGACGAACGCCGTCCGGGTGCCGGGGATCAGCGCGCCGTTCACGCGGGACTCGCCGAGGGAGAGCCGGGCCGCGAGCCCGTCCGCGCTGGTGAGGGTTCCGAACAGGGCGGATCGGGCACGTGAGTCGTCGGGCCAGCGACGTTGCAGCTCGACCGCGAGGAGCGCTGCGACATCGCGGTCGCTGTCGCGGATCGCGAGCGAGGTGGCGGCGAGTGCCTCGATCGTCGCGTCCTCGGCGGCGGCACCCGCATCGTTGCCGCGCACGACCGCGATGCCGCCCGAGACGACCGCGACGACCAGAAGCAGTGCCGCCCCGATGAGCGCGCCCCGCAGCCACGAGTTGCGCCGGCGATCGAGGGCCGAGCGTGCTTCGAGTTCTCTGATCTCCGACCGGTGCAGTTCGAGCGAGGCGTCGACGTACGCCGTCTCGACCGGGGTGAGGTCGGGGTCCACGCCGTCGCGCCAGTCCGTCGCGCCGTGCAGGCGGGCACCGCGCAGCAGGTCATCGGGCGGGCGCCCCGCGGAGTCCCATGCGGCCGCGGCGGCCTCGATCTGTCGCAGGATGCGGGCGTTCGCCGCGTCCTCGGTCAGCCACCCGTCCAGGCGCGGCCAGGTGGTGCCCACCGCCTCGTGGGCGATGATCGCCGCGTCGCCGTCGATGGTGACCAGACGGGCCCGCACCAGACCCTCGACGACGGCACGCCGTTCCGGGTTGGAGCTCAGCGTCGCCAGCGGCACCCGGCGTCGCACGGTCATGCCCTCCGGGGTGCGTTCGACCAGCCGCATCATGAGCGACCGGCAGACCTCCTGGCGGGAGGGGGAGAGCGACTGGAACACCTGCTCGGCCGACTGGGCGATCGCGCCGGCGATACCCCCCGACGTCTCGTAGCCGTCGACCGTGAGCGTCGCGCCCTCGCGTCTGGACCACGTGGCGACGAGCGCGTGCGACAGTGCTGGAAGGATGCCGGGCCGATCGCCCGCATCGCGCAGGATGAGCTCCACGAGGCCTGGCTCGAGTTCGAGTCCCGCGGATTCGGCGGGGCGGGTGATCGCCGCTCGCAGGCCGGCTTCACCGAGGGGTGACAGCGCGTACAGGCCTCGCCCGACCAGCGTCCCGAGCGATGGGATGCCGGTCGCCCCGTCGATGAAATCGGAGCGCAGCGCCAGCACGAGGCATCCGCCGCGCTCGACCCACTCGGCCGAGCGCGCGCCGATCTCGCGGAGCTGGTGTTCCGGCAGCGTCCGGAACTCCTCGGCCTGATCGATGCAGACCACTGCCGCACCGCCTTCGAACGCCGCCCGCAACTGCTCGGCGCCCGCACCGCCGGGCGTGACGATCAGGACCTCGCGGCCCTGGTCGCGCAGCCGCGGGACGACGCCCGCGCGCACGAGCGACGACTTGCCCGACCCGCTCGGACCGACGACCGAGACCACCGACTGGCGACGGCAGCGCGCAAGGACCTCCTCGATGTCGGCGTCGCGGCCGAAGAAGAGCGCGCGGTCGCCGTCGCCGTATGCGGCGAGCCCTCGATACGGGCAGGATGCCGCGATCTCGCGCTCGGCCAGCGCGATGGCGGGCGCCTCGAGGTCCGGGTCCTGCCGGAGCATGGCCGTCTCGAGCTCGACGAGGCTCCGGCTCGGATCGATGCCGAGGTCCTCGGCGAGCCGCGCTCGCGCACCGCGGATGACGGCGATCGCCTCCGCCTGGCGGGCGGCCCGGTAGTTCGCCAGCGCGAGGATCGCCCAGCGGTGCTCGCGCAGCGGCTCCTCGCGCACGAGGCGCTCGGCGTCGGCGATCACGGCGCCGCGTTCGCCGGCCGCGAGCCTGGCGTCGAGCCGCTCCTCCTCGGCGCTGCGGCGGATCTCGACCAGCCGCGCGGCCTCGATGACGGCGGGCGGCCAGTCCGGGGCATCCGGCAGCGGGGCGCCGCGCCAGAGGGCGAGCGCCTTCGCGAATCCCGCCGCCGCACGATCGTGCGCGCCCTGGAGCGCCTGCCGCCGAGCCTGGGCGACCGCGCGCTCGAACTGCACCGCGTCGATGGCGTCGGGCTCGATGCCCAGGCGGTAGTCGACGCCGACCGTGCGCACGGCGTCGGCGCCGAGTTTCGACCGGATCTTCGCGACGGCGTTGCGGACCTGCTGCGCCCATGTCGCCGGGGGCTCCTCGCCCCAGCAGGCCTCGGCGAGCTCGGCGGGCGAGATCGCGACGTCACGGCGCACGATGAGGGCGGTCAGGATGGTGCGTTCCCTCGGGCTCAGCGAGGGGCCGCCGGTGTCCATCGGGCCGAGAATCCGCATGGTCATGCCTGAAGTATCGAGAAATCGTCAGTTGCCGGTCAATGATGTCGCGCCGGGACGGATATCGCGTGGATATTTGCCGATCGTCCGCCGATATCCGCGATTGCGAGCGTGAAGGCGAACGCCGGAGTCGTTCCGGCCGAAGGGAGCATCATGAACACTCGCATCGGGAACCGCCGCGCACACATCGTTCGCGCCTCGGCCGGGATCGTGGCCGCCGTCGGAGTCGCCCTGTCGTTCTCGGCCTGTGCGACTGCCGCGCAGACCCAGGGCGGAGGGGTGCCGGCGGCCGCCCGGGCGGAGCGGCCCGCGTACCTGTCCCACCTCGCACCGGCCGACCGCCTGGAGGAGGCCATCCTCCGCGAGGCGGAGCGGCGCCAGGCGCTGGCCGAGGAGTTCGCGGGGCTCCCCGCGGACCGCATCGAGCAGCGGATGGCCGCCGCGACCGGTCGCCAGCCCCGCACCGTGAAGGAGTGCGCCGTCCTCGCACTCGCGCAGCGGCCGCTGGTGACCGCCGACACCGCGGAACGACTCGCGGCGGGAACTTGCGGCTGATCGGTGCAGATCTCACGGAGCCGCTCCCGACCGGAGGACGGCAGCGGGGCAACCGCATGGCGGGGTCGATCCGAGCGGCCCCCCATGCGGTGATTCCGGGGTCCGGAACGGCGTGCGCGAATGAGCAGACTCCACCAAGTACTTCGCGCAGGTCGCGCCCGGCGACCCGTGACCCCGACCGCGTGGACGAACGCGAGCGGGACGCCCGACGACAACTACGACCAGTTCTCGGGGGGTCGACTACGACGTCGACAGCTCGCAGCCCGTCGGCTCGCGGATCGCGAACCTCTCGTACGCGGGAGCTCCGGTGGCATCCGACCAGCGGTTCCTCGTCGCAGTGAACAACTACCGGCAGTCCGGCGGTGGCGGCTTCCCGCACATCGCGTCGGCGCCGGTCGCGTACAACGCGCATGTTGCCATCCGCGAGGCCATCGTGTCGTACGCGTCGGAGGCGGGCGTCATCGACCCGGTGGACTTCCACGTCGCGAACTGGCGGCTCACGCGGGACGGGACGCCGGTGTTCTGATCAGCGGCCGGCCGTGCCCGCCGACGCGTTCGGCGGGCACGGCCGTCGCTAGGCTGATCCGCATGAGCCGTGACGGCGACGATGAGGATGCCCTCCGCTGGGAGGGAGACGAGGACGCGACGCTCGCGCCCGGGTGGAAGCGGGTCGGCGAGCCGACGACGCCCGGTGGCGCGGCGGGAGGCCGCGACGACGAGGCGACGGATGCCGAGGCATCCACGACCGCGGACGCAGACGGGGCGACCGGGGGCGGCGCAGTCGCAGGCGCCCCTGCGGGGCCGCAGATCGGTTCGGCCGAGCTCGTGCTGCTGGGGGTCTTCGGCGGCGTGTTCCTGCTCTACACGCTCGGATGGATCCTCACGGTGCTCCGCGTGACCAACACGGCGACCGACCCGGTCGGGCAGTTCATGTTCGCGCTCGGTCTCGCGCTCGCCGTGATCGCTCCGGCCCTGTGGTTCGCGGTCGCGTTCGCGCTCACGCGCGGGCGGGTCCCGCTCCGGTTCACCTGGCTCGCGGTCGGTGCCGTCGTGCTGGTGCCCGTTCCGTTCGTGGCGGGGGTGACCGCATGAACGCCGAGCCGCACTCGACGGACCCCGACGCCGGGCCGGCCGACACCGGCGCCACGGCGACCACGCCGGGCCGCCGCACGCCGTTCTGGCTCGAACTGGCGCTCGCGATCGTGTTCGGGTTGTTCTTCGCCTATGACGCGTGGGAGGCCGTCGGCAACCTCGTGGGCATCGCCGGCGTCGCCTCCGCGCTCGGCACGACGCTCAGCGGCACGGGCTGGATCGTCCTCATCCTCGCGATCCTCCTGCCGGTCGCGCTCTTCGCGATCGCCTTCCTCATCGGACGGCGCCGCAGCGCGCTCGTGCAGGCCGCGCTGTACCTCGCGGGGCTCGCCGTGTCGGCGGCGCTCTACCTCGACATCCTGCTGATGTTCGGGCCGGGCGCGCTGCTCGCCTGAGCGACGGCGACGGATGCGGCCGCTCGTCTGCGCGCGTCACACGATTCGGGCGGCGCGATACCCCTGAAGTAGGCTGGCCGCGTCATCCGCGCCCCGACGATGCCGGCGCGACGTCCCGCGGTGCGCGCACCGCATCCCCAATCGCAGTGAGGATCCGTCCGTGACCAAGCCGGTCGTGCTGATCGCCGAAGAACTCTCGCCCGCCACCGTCGACGCCCTCGGGCCCGACTTCGAGGTCCGCAACGTCGACGGCACCGACCGCCCGGCGCTGCTCGCGGCGCTCGCCGACGCGAACGCGATCCTCGTCCGCTCGGCCACCAAGGTCGACGCCGAGGCGATCGCCGCAGCGCCGAAGCTGCAGGTCATCGCGCGTGCGGGCGTCGGCCTCGACAACGTCGACATCAAGTCCGCGACGACCGCGGGCGTCATGGTCGTGAACGCCCCCACCTCGAACATCATCTCGGCCGCCGAGCTCACGGTCGGCCACATCCTGAGCCTCGCCCGGCACATCCCCGCCGCGCACTCCGCGCTCGCGCAGGGGGAGTGGAAGCGCTCGGCCTACACCGGCACCGAGCTCTACGAGAAGACGGTCGGCATCATCGGCCTCGGCCGCATCGGTGCGCTCATCGCCGCGCGCCTGCAGGCGTTCGGCGTCCAGGTCATCGCCTACGACCCCTACATCACGGCCGCGCGCGCCCAGCAGCTCGGCGTGCAGACCGTGACGCTCGACGAGCTCCTCGAGCAGAGCGACTTCATCACGATCCACATGCCGAAGACGCCGGAGACCACCGGCATGATCGGCGCCGACCAGCTCGCGAAGATGAAGCCGACGGCCTTCGTCGTGAACGTCGCTCGTGGCGGCCTCATCGACGAGGACGCACTGCACGACGCGCTCGTCGCGAAGACCATCGCGGGCGCCGGCCTCGACGTCTTCGTGCAGGAGCCGCCGAAGGAGTCGCCGCTCCTCGCCCTCCCGAACGTCGTCGTCACGCCGCACCTCGGCGCCTCGACCGACGAGGCGCAGGAGAAGGCAGGCATCTCGGTCGCGAAGTCGGTGCGCCTCGCACTCGCGGGCGAGCTCGTACCCGACGCCGTGAACGTCGCGGGCGGCATCATCGACCCCTACGTGCGCCCCGGCATCCCGCTCGTCGAGAAGCTCGGCCAGCTCTTCGCCGGACTCGCCCAGGGTCCGCTCGAGAGCCTCGACGTCGAGGTGCACGGCGAGCTCGTCGACTACGACGTGAGCGTGCTGAAGCTCGCCGCGCTGAAGGGCGTGTTCACGAACGTCGTCAGCGAGTCGGTCTCGTACGTCAACGCGCCGCTCCTCGCCGAGCAGCGCGGCGTCGCCGTCCGCCTCATCGCGGATGCCGAGAGCCCCGAGTACCGCAACGTCATCACGCTGCGCGGCGCGCTCGCCGACGGCACGCAGGTGTCGGTGTCGGGTACGCTCACCGGCACCAAGCAGACCGAGAAGCTCGTCGGCATCAACGGCTACGACGTCGAGGTGCCGATCGCCGACCACCACATCGTCATGCTGTACACCGATCGCCCGGGCATCGTCGCCGTCTACGGAAGCGAGTTCGGCGAGGCGGGCATCAACATCGCCGGCATGCAGATCGCGCGCCGCGAGGCGGGCGGCCAGGCGCTGTCGGTCCTCACGGTCGACTCGCCGGTGCCGGCCGAGGTGCTCGAGCGGGTCGGCGAGGCGATCGCCGCCGACGTGCTCGTCGAGGTCGACATCACCGAGTCCTAGTCCGAGACGAATGCCGCGGCGGCGGCGCTATTCGAGCGCCGGCCCGTGCGCCAGTCGCTCGAGGAGTGCGACGAGGGCGTCCATGTCGGCGCCGTGCGGCGCGTCGACGCCGATCTCGGGGTCGACGCCGTGGAGCGCGGAGTCGTAGTAGAGCCCGTCGCCGATGAGGGTGACGGCGAGCGCGATCGTGGGGTCGGGCACGTGTCGGCGGATGGCGCGGAGCCATCGGTCGCGGACGTCGCGGATCATCCGCACCGCGGGAGCGCTGCCGGCCTGCGCGAGTCGGGCGGCGGCGACGCCGGCGCGCTCGAGCGGGCTGTCCTGGGAGACCGAGCTCCGGACGTAGTAGGCGATGGCGCCCTCGGGCGCGCCCTCGAGCACCGCGATGTCGTCGTCGACGAGCCGGGAGAACCGGTCGAGCACGCCCTCGATGAGCGCGTCGCGGCTGGCGAAGTGGTAGAGCAGGCCGCCCTTGGACACGCCGGCGGCCCGGGCGGTGGCGTCGAGCGTCGCCGCACGGACGCCGCCGTCGATGAGCAGTCGCTCGAAGGCGTCGAGGACGGCGCCGCGGGCGGCGGGGGGTCGGCTCATGGCTCCGATGGTAGCGAGGGGAACGGTCGGCGGCATCTGATACTCTACCGTCCAGCCGGTACAGTAATAGGACCCCGACATGACGAACGAACTCGACACGACCACCATCGACCCGACCCGCCGGGGCACCGCCGCCGCCGCGAAGGCGGATGCCGCGACATCCGCCCCTCGCCCCGACCCCGGCCGCTTCGGGTCGGTCGCGCGGCGCGGCGCGACGCGCCGCTGGGTCGCGCTCGCCGTGCTCATGCTGCCGGTGCTGCTCGTCGCGGTCGACAACACCGTGCTGAGCTTCGCGCTGCCCGCGATCGCGCGCGACCTCGGCCCGACGGCCGCGCAGCAGCTCTGGATCATCGACGCCTACCCACTCGTGCTCGCGGCGCTCCTTGTCGCGATGGGCAGCGCGGGCGACCGGTTCGGCCGCCGCCGCATGCTCTTCATCGGCTCGATCGGCTTCGCCGTCGTGTCGATCGCGGCCGCGTTCGCTCCGACCTCCGAGGCGCTCATCGCCGCACGTGCCGCGCTCGGGTTCTTCGGCGCGATGCTCATGCCATCGACGTTGTCGCTGCTCCGCTCGGTCTTCACCGAGCGCGAGGAGCGGCGCCTGGCGATCGCGATCTGGGCGTCGGGCTTCGCGGCCGGCGCCGCGCTCGGCCCGATCGTCGGCGGCGTCCTCCTCGAGCACTTCGCCTGGGGCTCGGTGTTCCTCCTCGCCGTTCCGGTGCTCGTGCCGCTCGTCGTGCTGCTGCCGATCCTCATCCCCGAGAGCCGTGACCCCGCGCCCGGCCGTATCGACGTGCTGAGCATCCTGCTCTCGTTCGGCGCGATGGGCGCCGCCGTCTACGGCATCAAGCACCTCGCGACCGAGGGCGTCGACGCCGTCGCGGTCGGATCCATCGTCGCCGGACTCGCGCTCGGCGCGTGGTTCGTGCGACGCCAGCTGCGGGCGCGCACGCCAATGCTCGACATGCGCCTGTTCCGCGTCGGCGCGTTCGGCGGCGGCGTGGTCGTGAACCTCCTCAGCGTCATCGCGCTCGTGGGATTCCTCTTCTTCGTCTCCCAGCACCTGCAGCTCGTCGCCGGGCTCTCGCCCGTGCAGGCCGGCCTCGCGCTCGCGCCCGGCCTCGTCGCGATGATCGCGGCGGGCCTCTCCGTGGTGCCGCTCGCGCGGCGCATCCGCCCCCGCATGCTGGTGCCGGCGGCGCTCGCGGTCTCCGCGGGCGGCTACCTCACCGTCGCGCTCACTGCGGGGGAGGGCATCGCCGGCGTGATCGTCGCCTTCGTGCTGCTCGGCCTCGGCATCGGCATGGCCGAGACGGTGTCGAACGAGCTCATCCTCTCCGCCGCGCCGCCGGCGAAGGCCGGCGCGGCCTCGGCCGTCTCCGAGACCGCGTACGAACTCGGGGCGGTGCTCGGCACCGCCCTCCTCGGCAGCATCCTCGCGGCGTGGTATCGCGCGTCGCTCGAACTGCCGGCCGGCCTCTCGGCGTCGCAGGCGGATGCCGCGCGCGAGACGCTCGCGGGCGCGGTGACGGTCGCCGAGTCGCTGCCCGCCGCAGCATCCGCCGAACTGCTCGCCTCGGCGGCGCACGCGTTCGACGGCGGCGTGGTCGTGACCTCGTTCATCGGCGTGCTGCTCATGGTCGGCGCCGGCGTCGTCGCGGCGCTCACCCTCGACGACGCGAGGGGCGCCGCCTCGGAGTGAGGCGACGCCCCTCGCGGGCGAAGCGGTCGGTCGCGGTCAGACCGCCGTGGTGTCGTCCGGACGCGAGGTCTCGTTGCGCGTGACGCGGTCGCCCGTCGCGGGGTCGACCGTCGTGCGCTGCGTGGAGACCGAGCTCCGACGACGGGCCAGCAGGATGATGCCGAGGATGATCACGACGGCTCCCGCCGCCATGAGGATGTAGCCGACCATCTGCACGTTGATCCAGTCCACCGACAGGTTCAGTGCGAACGCCAGGACGGCGCCGATGGCGAACAGGACGATTCCGAGGCCGAGACTCATGTGGTGTGCCTGCTTTCACTCGAGCGGCGCGGGGCCGCGGGGGCAGGGGCGGGGTGCCGCCCACTGGCGCCGAGCGTAGTGAGCGACGGGCGCGACGGCCAGTACGCTGGGAGGGCTGGCGTACGAAGGAGTGTTCATGGTAACGACGGTCAGGCTCGCGGTCATCCCGGGCGACGGCATCGGCCCCGAGGTGGTGGGCGAAGCGCTGAAGTCGCTCGAGGCCGCCACGGCAGGCACCGACGTCGCCTTCGAGCAGACGCGCTTCTCGCTCGGCGCCGCACGCTACCTCGAGACCGGCGACACCCTGACCGACGACGACCTCGAGGCGATCAAGCGCCACGACGCGATCCTCCTCGGCGCCGTCGGCGGCGTGCCCGGCGACCCGCGCCTCGCGGGTGCGAACATCGAGCGCGGCCTGCTGCTGAAGCTCCGGTTCGAGCTCGACCACTACGTCAACCTCCGCCCGAGCGTGCTCCACCGGGGCGTCGCGAGCCCGCTCGCCGACCCGGGCGAGGTCGACTTCGTCGTCGTCCGCGAGGGCACCGAGGGCCCGTACGTCGGCAACGGCGGCGCGATCCGCGTCGGCACGCCCGCGGAGGTCGCGAACGAGGTGTCGGTCAACACCGCGTACGGCGTCGAGCGCGTCGTGCGCTACGCGTTCGCCGCGGCATCCGCTCGCCCCAAGAAGAAGCTGACCCTCGTGCACAAGACGAACGTGCTCGTGTTCGCCGGCTCGCTCTGGAAGCGGCTCGTCGACGCCGTCGCCGACGAGTACCCCGAGGTCGCGGTCGACTACCTGCACGTCGACGCCGCGACGATCTTCCTGGTCACGGACCCTGCTAGATTCGACGTCATCGTCACGGACAACCTCTTCGGCGACATCCTCACCGATCTGGCCGGCGCGATCAGCGGCGGCATCGGACTCGCGGCCTCGGGCAACATCAACCCCGACGGCCGGTTCCCGAGCATGTTCGAGCCGGTGCACGGTTCCGCTCCGGACATCGCCGGGAAGGGCATCGCCGACCCGACCGCCGCCATCCTCTCGGTGGCGCTCCTGCTCGACCACCTCGGGCAGGCGGCCGCCGCCGACCGGGTGCGCGACGCGGTCTCCGCCGACATCGCCGAACGCGGCGACGTCCGGCGCTCGACCTCCGAGATCGGCGACGCCATCGCCGCCCGCATCGGCGCCACCGTCGGCGCCCACTGACTCGCACCATTCCGAAGGAGGATCCCTTGACCACGTCGAACCTCACCCTGAAGACCCCGTCGCCCGCCGGGCTCGTCTGGCAGGTCACCGCCAACGAGAACGCCAAGTCGATCGAGGAGCGCGAGGCGGTCCTCGCCGACCCGGGCTTCGGCAACCACTTCACCGACCACATGGCGGACATCTGCTGGTCGGAGAAGGGCGGATGGCACCGCCCGCGCGTCTCGCCGTACGGCCCGATCCAGCTCGACCCGGCCGCCGCCGTGCTGCACTACGCCCAGGAGATCTTCGAGGGCCTCAAGGCGTACCGGCACGCCGACGGCTCGATCCGCACGTTCCGCCCGTTCGAGAACGCCGCGCGCATGCAGCGTTCGGCGAGGCGGATGGCGCTGCCCGAGCTGCCCGTCGAGATCTTCATCGACTCGCTGAAGCAGCTCATCGCGGTCGACGCGGACTGGGTGCCGAGCGCGCCCGAGACGAGCCTCTACCTCCGGCCGTTCATGTTCGCGAAGGAGGCGTTCCTCGGCGTGCGCCCGGCGAAGAAGGTCGCGTACTACCTCATCGCGAGCCCCGCGGCCGCGTACTTCCCCGGCGGCGTGCAGCCCGTGAACATCTGGCTCTCGACCCACTACGCGCGTGCCGGCAAGGGCGGCACGGGCGCGGCGAAGACGGGCGGCAACTACGCCTCGAGCCTGCTGCCGCAGGCCGAGGCGCACGAGAAGGGCTGCCAGCAGGTGCTCTTCCTCGACGAGGGGAAGTACCTCGAGGAACTCGGCGGCATGAACGTCGTGCTCGTGAAGAAGGACGGCACGCTGCTCACGCCGGAGTCCGACTCGATCCTCGAGGGCATCACGCGCGACTCGATCCTCCGCCTCGCGGCCGACCGCGGCCACCAGGTCGAGCAGCGGCCCGTGACCCTCGACGAGTGGCGCGAGGGCGCGGCATCCGGTGACATCGTCGGCGCGTTCGCCTGCGGCACCGCCGCCGTCGTCGTGCCGATCGGGCGCCTCCTGGGCGAGGACTTCGAGATCGTCCACTCGGGCGCGGCCGCCGAGGAGCTCGCGCTCTCGCTCCGCGAGGAGCTCACCGGCATCCAGTACGGCCGCGTGGAGGACCGCCACGGCTGGATGGTGCGACTCGACGCGTAGTCGCTGCGTGGCGGCCCGCACCACCCGCACGTTCGCGGGCTGGTGCGGACGCCGCGGAATAGGGTGGACGCATGAAGATCGCGCGCTTCTCCCACGGTGAGACCATCTCGTTCGGCATCGTCGACGAGGAGGAGCACGAGCTCGTCGTGCTGAAGGCCGACCCGATGTTCGCCGGCTACGAGCCGACGGGGGAGCGCGTCGCGCTCGCCGACGCGAAGCTCCTCGCGCCCGTGATCCCGCGGTCGAAGGTCGTCGCCGTGGGCAGGAACTACCACGAGCACGCGGAGGAGATGGGCGGCGAAGCGCCGCCGGAGCCGCTGCTGTTTCTGAAGCCGAACACGTCGGTGATCGGCCCGGGCGACCCGATCGTGCTTCCGCCCGAGAGCGCGCAGGTCGAGTTCGAGGGCGAGCTGGCGGTGGTCATCGGGCGCGTGGCCCGACGCGTGAGCGAGGCCGACGCCGAGTCGGTGATCTTCGGCTACACCGTGGCGAACGACGTGACCGCGCGCGACCTGCAGCGGCGCGACGGGCAGTGGACGCGAGCGAAGGGCTTCGACACGTTCTGCCCGCTGGGCCCGGTGATCGAGACCGACGTCGACCTCGCGCACGGCGAGCTCACGACGAGCGTCAACGGCACGCGGCACCAGCACGGCCGGCTCGCCGACATGGTGCACTCGGTGGCGAAGGTCGTCTCGTATGCGTCCGACGTGTTCACGCTGCTCCCGGGCGACGTGATCCTCACCGGCACGCCGGCCGGCGTCGGCCCGATCGTCGACGGCGACTCGGTCGAGGTGTCGGTGTCGGGCCTGGGCTCGCTCGTGAACCCGGTGCGCGAGGCGCCCGTGCGCTGATCGCGGAGGGCCGTCAGCGGCGCACCCCGTACCGCAGGTGGAGCACGCGGTCGCCCTGGATGACCACGTCGGGATCCTCCAGCAGGTGCTGCGCGTCGACCGACCCGAAGTAGCGCTTGCCCGAACCGAACACGACGGGTGCGACGTCCATGCGCACGTCGTCGACCAGGCCCGCGGCGAGCGCCTGGCCGCCGACGTCGCCGGCGGCGACCTCGACGATGCGGTCACCCGCGAGCTCCTGCGCCGTGGCCATGGCCGCCTCGACGCCGTCGACGAAGTGGAAGGGCGCCGCGGGGTCCCACCGCTCGGGCGCGGGCCGGTGCGTGACGACGACGACGTGGTCGATACCGCTCGGAGGCATCCCGTCCCAGCCGTCGGTCAGGTCGAACACGCGGCGACCGCAGATCGTCACCCCGATCTGCTGCCAGTACGAGCGGATGTAGTCGTGGGATGCCCGCGACACCTTCAGCACACCGCTCTCGTCGAGCGGCACGTCACCGCTCGTCAGCCAATCGAACAGGGGGCCGGGCTGGTCGTGCTCGTCGGCGATGAAGCCGTCGACCGACACCGAGGCGTACATGACCACTCTGCCCACGGGTGCTCCTTCGCGTCGGGATGCGCCCACGGTAGCGCGCGACGAGCCGTCTCCGTCGCACGACCTCGATCGGTCGGGCGTCAGCTCCGCGTCGACCGCACGGCCGATGCCGCGAGCTCGACGTCCTCCCCGTCGTTCCACACGTGGAAGGCGACCCGCGCGCGCCCGGCGCGCCCGGACGCGACGAGGCCCGCCGCCGTCAGCGCGGCGAGGTCGTCGCCGTCGGGGTCGGGCCACGTGACGATCGCGCTGTCGGATGCCTCGAGCCCGAGCTGCGCTCGGAACGCGTTCGCGAGCGCGAGATCATGCGCGAGCACGGCGGCGGGGTCGCGGCCGGCCGCGAGCTCGAGCGCCACCTCGGCGCCCGCCCAGGCGTGCCACGCGGGGGAGACGTCGAACCGCCGGGCGCCGGTGGATAGGTGCAACTCGGGCCCGTAGCACGACGCCCACGGGTCGTCGCCCGAGTACCACCCGGCCGTGAGCGGGGTGATCTCGTCGAGCGCGCGCTCGCCGACGGACATGAAGGCGGCGCCGCGCGGCGCGGAGAGCCACTTGTACGCGTGGCAGACGACGAGGTCGGCTCCGAGGTCGGTGGTGGGGAGCCATCCGGTCGCCTGCGTGGTGTCGACGAGGGTGAGCGCGCCCGCCGTGCGGGCCGCCGCGACGACGGATGCCGCGTCCGCCACCTCGCCCGTCGCGGACTGCACGAGCGAGAACGCGACGAGCCACGTGCTCCGGCGCACCTCGTCGGCGAGGTGCGCGAGCGGCACGTGGCGCACGTTCAGGTCGCCACGGGCGAGGAATGGGGCGACGACGGAGCTGAAGTCGCCGTCGACGCAGAGCACTTCGGCGTCGGCCGGGGCCGAGGCGGCCACGAGGCTCGTGAAGACCGAGACCTGCGAGCCCAGTGCGACGCGGTCGGCCGAGGTGCCGAGGAGCGTCGCGGCGTGGCCGCGTGCGCGTTCGACGAGACCGGTGTACTCGGCCGCGGAGGCGCGGCCGTCGCGCCACCGCTCGAGGTCGCGGGTGACGGCGGCGACCGTGGGCGCAGCGGGGATGCCGAGCGTGCAGGCGGCGAGGTAGCCGCGCCCCGCGGTGAATCGCGGGTCGGGGAGGGTCGTCGTCGCGGCGGACGCGCCGGTCGCAGCGGACGCTCCGGACGAGGCGAAGGCGTCGGCGCCGGTCGAGGCGAAGGTGGTCGCGGTCATGTCTCCAGCGTGCTCGGCTCGATTCGATCCGTCGAGAGCAGGTCTGCGATCCTTCACATAAGGCTGGCTTATGATCGATGGATGGATGCCTCGCCAACCGAGACCTCGGGCCTCGCCGACCTCGACGCCACCAGCCTGCTCGTGCTCCGCGAGATCGCCGAGCGCGGGTCGATCACCGCGGCCGCGAGCGCCCTCGGCTACAGCCAGCCGGCGCTCAGTCAGCAGGTGCGCCGGGCCGAGGCCCGCGCGGGCGTCGCACTCGTGGAGCGGACCGGCCGCGGCATCCGACTCACCCCAGCCGGCCGCGTGCTCGCACGCCACGGCGGCGCGGTCGCCACCGCGCTCGAGGCGGCGCGCGGGGAGCTCGCCGACCTGCGTGGGCTCCGCTCCGGACGGGTGCGGCTCATGGCGTTCCCCTCGGCGTCGCCCAGCATCGTGCCCGAGTTCATGGCCGAGATGGCCCGCCGGCACCCCGGCGTGCGGGTCAGCTTCGTCGAGGCCGAGCCGCCCGAGGCCGTCGCCGCCGTGCGCGAGGACCGCGCCGACCTGGCGCTCACGTTCAGCTACCCGGGCGACCACACCGATCCGCACCGCGAGAGCGCACGCGGGCTCGAGGTCACGACCATCGGGAGCGACCCGATGCACGTCGTGCTGCCCGACACGCACCCGCTCGCGGGCGGCGACACCGTCGACCTCGCGGGCCTCTCGCGCGAGCCGTGGATCGCCGGATGCCCGCGCTGCCGCGGCCACCTGCTCGAGCTGTGCGACACCGCGGGGTTCGCGCCGCGCATCGCCGTCGAGACCGACAACTTCGTCGCCGTCGAGGAACTCGTCGCGAGCGGACTCGGCGTCGCCGTGCTGCCCGCGCTCGCGATCGAGTCGGCGGGCAAGCGCGCCGGCGTCGCGGTGCGCGGCACGACGAACGGCGACCGGCGGACGCTGCACCTGGTGACCGCGCGGGGCGGCCGCGGGGTCCCGGCCGTCGCGGTGGCCGCCGAGGCGCTCGCGCGCCTCGTCGCCGGCCGCGGCGGCACCCCCGCCGATCCGCGCCCGGGCCGTACCATTGAGGGCGATGTCTGACACGACCCACCCCACGACGACCGCCACCGGATCCGACATCCGCGTGCGGTTCTGCCCCTCGCCCACCGGTACCCCGCACGTCGGCCTCGTGCGCACGGCCCTCTTCAACTGGGCGTACGCGCGCCACACCGGCGGCACCTTCGTCTTCCGCATCGAGGACACCGACGCCGCGCGCGACAGCGAGGAGAGCTACGCGCAGATCATCGACGCCCTCTCGTGGCTCGGCCTGCAGTGGGACGAGGGCATCGACGTCGGCGGCCCGCACGAGCCGTACCGCCAGTCGCAGCGCGGCGAGATCTACGCCGACGTCATCGAGCGGCTGAAGGCCGCCGGGCACGTCTACGAGAGCTACTCGACGGCCGACGAGATCGACGCGCGCAACGAGGCCGCCGGCCGGCCGAAGCAGTTCGGCTACGACAACTTCGACCGCGACCTCACCGACGAGCAGCGCGCCGCGTTCCGCGCCGAGGGGCGTCAGCCGGCACTCCGCCTGCGCGTGCCGGACGTCGACCTCGGGTTCGACGACCTCGTGCGCGGCCGCATCGACTTCCCGGCAGGCTCGACGACCGACTTCGTCGTCGTGCGCCCGAACGGCGCCCCGCTCTACACGCTCGTGAACCCCGTCGACGACGCGCTCATGGGCATCACGCACGTGCTGCGCGGTGAGGACCTGCTCTCCTCGACGCCGCGCCAGATCGCGCTGTACCACGCGCTCATCGAGATCGGCGTCACGAGCTTCGTGCCGCGCTTTGGCCACCTGCCCTACGTCATGGGCGAGGGCAACAAGAAGCTCTCCAAGCGCGACCCCGAGTCGAACCTCTTCCACCACCGCGACCGCGGCTTCATCCCCGAGGGTCTCGTCAACTACCTGGCGCTCCTCGGCTGGGGCTTCTCCGCCGACCGCGACGTGTTCAGCCGCGACGAGCTCATCGAGGCCTTCGACGTCGAGGAGGTCAACCCGAATCCGGCCCGCTTCGACCAGAAGAAGGCCGACGCCATCAACGGCGACCACATCCGGCTGCTCGAGCTCGCCGACTTCACCTCCCGTACCGTGCCCTACCTGCAGGCCGCCGGCGTCGTCTCGACGCCGATCACGCCCGGCGAGGAGGCACTCCTCGTCGAGGCCGCACCGCTCGTGCAGGAGCGCATCACCGTGCTCGGCGAGGTGCCCGGCCTCCTCGGCTTCCTCTTCACGGATGCCGCATCCCTCGAGTTCGATGAGGCCGCCGTCGGGTCGCTGCCCGCCGACGCGCCCGCCGTGCTCGCCGCCGCCCGCGAGGCGCTGGAGCGCATCCCCGGCGAGGCATGGACGCACACCGAGATCGAGGAGGCCCTCCGCTCGGCCATCATCGACGGCCTCGGCCTCAAGCCCCGCATCGCCTTCGGCCCGATCCGCGTCGCGGTCTCCGGCCGACGCGTCTCCCCGCCGCTCTTCGAGTCCATGCAGATCCTCGGCCGCGTCGAGTCCATCGACCGCATCGACCGCCTCGCAGCACTGGTCGACTGACCCGACGGATGCCGCGGCCGCGCCCTGCACGGCGCGCCGCGGCATCCGCTCACGAGGCCCGCTCGATTTGGACCGCACCCCGCGATCGGCTACAGTTACATGTCGGCCCGGAACCCCGGTTCAGGGCCATTGGGGTATGGTGTAATTGGCAACACGGCTGATTCTGGTTCAGTTGTTCTTGGTTCGAGTCCAGGTACCCCAGCAGTGAAGAACCCCCGCTCAGGCGGGGGTTTTCGTGTTCGTGCCTCACTTCGCACGTCTGATTCCCGCTAGTTTCCCAGCTTCTTGAGTCGCGCTCGCAAGGCGATTGAGACCCCGGGAGAGCGAATCGGCTGGGCGCGGAGTGCGGGAGCAGGTCCGCAGCACGCCGACGTCGCCGTTCCGGGCCGAAAGGCGGTGCGCAGGGCGGGCCCGCGAAGCCCCCTCTCGATCGGCCGCGCTCACCATTCCAGCGAGCCAAGGCGATGAACGTGCTCAGCTGGGAGTGCTTCAGGTGGACGGTTCTCGCGATCTTGGTGAGAGTGAACGCGCTCGCTCCTGCCGCGTGTCAGAGCGCGGCCAGGAGCGATTCCGCCGCGGCACGTGTCCGTTCCATGAGCGCCGGATCCCGGTCGAAGTCGCCGAGGAACACCGAGCCCAGGGCGCAGGTGAGCACGCCGTACGCCGCGGTCAGTCGTGACTCCTGCGATGCCTGAGGATGCGAACGTGCGATCAGGTCGGCGATCTGCAGACGCGTCGCCGTGTACGCCGTCGTGAGGACGTCCGCGATATCCGGAGTCACGCGCGCGAGCTCGACGAGTCCGAGCACCACGGCGTTCTCCCGATCGGGAGAGTTGAACTCGGGCCCGAAGAGGTAGTCGAGCGCGGCATCGAGGTCGTCGACCTCGGACGGGAGTATGGAGCCGACCTGCCCGTTCCCGCCCGCGAAGACCGCGATGGCCGTATCGAGGAGCAGCCGGTCGCGATTGCCGACGAAGTGCCGGACGTGGCCGCGCGACATCCCGACGGCGTCGGCGATGCGGTCGAGCGTCGTGCCGTGGATGCCGTGTTCGGCGATCGTCGCCATCGTGGCGTCCAGGATCTGCGCGCGTCGCTCGGCGGCGACAGAGGGGCGACCCATCGACTCGTACTCCTCTCGTGCGCAGACTGCGCGGTTCCGCCGTTGCGAGTGTAGCGGCGCGATAAATTCTAGTCTAGTCGGACTTGACTATTTACGAAAGGCTCCGTAGCGTGACCTCACCGCATCGATCGGCGATGCGCCTCGCAGAGGAGAGACATGCTCGACATCGTTCGAACCCCGCCGGCACCCGAGAGCGCACTCTCGTTTCCGGCGCGTGTGCGGGTTCGCGACGGGGTGCGGCTCGCGGCCGACGTCTACCTGCCCGGCGCACCTGGCGACGTCGAGACGAGCCCGGGCGACACCATCCTCATCCGGCTGCCCTACGACAAGTCGGGCTACTACTGCTTCATTCCGCTGATCGCCGAGTACTTCATGGGGCATGGCTACCGCGTCGTCGCGCAGGACGTTCGCGGCAAGTTCCGCTCCGAAGGCGACGCGCTCCTCTTCGTGAACGAGGTCGACGACGGGTACGACACGATCGAGTGGATCATCCGTCAGCCGTGGTCGAACGGGCGGGTCGCGATGTGGGGAGACAGCTACTACGGCTACACCCAATGGGCGGCTGCCGCCAGCGGGCATCCGGCGCTCAAGGCGATCTCGCCTCGGGTGACCGGGACGCAGCTGGGTGAGCCGGTGCATCGGAACTCGCCGGGGCGGACTCGCCGCGTCGAGTGGGGCGTGACGTACCTGTACCCGCTCACGCAGTTCTTCGCCAACGATGCGCTGCACTGGGAGCCCGACTGGTCGCGTCGCGACTTCGCAACCCAGGCCGAGGAGTTCATGAACCAGGTCGGCGCACGCGGGCTCTCCTACGACCAGTGGTACCCGAATCCGGTGCACTTGCAGCGGTTCCCGGGCGGGGACCCGTTCGCAGGTCGTTCCGTGCCGGTGCTGCACACGATCGGATGGTGGGACAACTGCGCGCCGCTCTCGTGGGCCGATGTCGATGAGATCGGGCGCCATCCGAACTGGGACGCCCACCACTACCTGCGGATCGAGTCGATCGACCACGAGAGCTACCGACTGCTCGATGCCGAGCGCGATCGGGTGTGGGAACGCAGCGAGCAGCAGATCCGCGATCTGCTGCCCCGCACTCTCGACCCGGCGATCGCCTTCTTCGACGTGTTCGTGCGCGGGAACGGCGCACCGGGCGACATCCCCCGGGTCAGCTGGAACCTCGCGGGTACGGAGGGAATGCAGGAGGCGTCGACGTGGCCGCCCGCTGACGTGCAAACCGTCACCCGACATGCGACCGTCGACGGCGGGCTCGTCGCGGACAGCACTGCCACCGAGGCGACGATGCAGTGGACCCACGATCCGGCCGACCTCGTGCCGTCGAGCGCTCCGGACGCCTTCTCGTTCCTGCTGTCTCACCCCGACGAGGCTCCGATCGGCGACCGCTCGGACGTGCTCCGGTTCGATTCGCCGCCCGTTCCGAGTCATGTCGACCTGGCCGGGCCGGTGACCGCACGGCTCCGCGTCTGCTCCGACGGACCCGTCATGGACTGCTTCGTCCGGCTGCTCGACGTCGCCCCCGACGGCACGGCACTGCGAATCGCGCGCGGACAGCAGCAGTTGCTGCAGGCGACGGAACCCGAGACCCTCGAGATCGACCTCGGTCACGTCGGGTACCGCCTCCAAGCGGGCCATCGACTCCGCGTACACATCTCCAGCAGCGACTACCCCGAGTTCCTGCCGCAGACGGGCACCGGCGCCGACCCCTGGACGTGGGGCGAGACCCGCTGCAATACACAGTCCCTCGCCGTCGGTGGTCGCGACGGCCTTTCGCTCACCCTGCCCGTCCTCGAAGGAGAACTGCCGTGATAAACCCCGTCCTGGAGTACGTCTTCGAGATCCGAGCCACGATCGACGCCGACCTGCACATCGGACGCGGTCCCGAAGAACGGCTCTCGTTCACCCCGATCTCGGGCGGCACGGTCGCCGGCCCGCGGCTGAACGGCGAAGTCCTGCCGGGCGGCGGCGACTGGGCGGTCGAGCGTCACGGCACTGCCCAACTCGAGGCCCGATACCTGATCCGCGCCGACGACGGCGCCGTCATCGACATCCTGAACCGCGGCTACTTCCGGGCGACCCCCGACGTGCTCGCGCGGATGGAACGCGGAGAGAACGTTCCCGAGGACGAACCCGGCCTCTACTTCCGCACCGCACCCGTCTTCCAGACGGATGCCCCGCAGCACCGTTGGCTGGCCGAACACCAGTTCATCGGACTCGCCCGCGACGAGGACGGTCAGGTCTGCATCCGCGTGTACCTGGTCGCCTGAACGGCTCGCCCCGCAACGCCAGCACCACAGGACAACCGAACACAGGCAGGACCGCACCATCCACCTCACCCAACCCGCGGTCGGGCTGCATCCCGACCTGACCGTACGGATCGAACGGAACCCATCATGAAGAGAACCGCACTCGCGGCCGGCGCCGTTGCCGGCGCCGCGCTGCTCGCGCTCACCGCCTGCACTCCTCGCGACGCGGACGATGCCGACGTCGTCGGTGACGATTTCGAGATCGTCGACGCGCAGCCGGCCGGCACCCAGGCCGTCGACGAGGTGACCTGGGCGATCGTGGAGGGCGAGCCCGCCACGCTCAACCCGGCCGCCTCGGCGAACCTCATCATCCCGAACCTCTGCGACAACCTGCTCTCGTTGCAGCCCGACTTCTCGATCGAGCCGGGCGTCGCCGAACGGGCCGAGTTCGTCGATCCGGTCACCTTCGTGATCACGCTCCGCGACGACGTCACGTTCTGGGACGGAAGCCCGGTGACGGCCGACGACGTCGTGTACAGCCTGCAGCAGAACACGAACCCCGCTTCGCAGTGGTACGGGGCGTTCGCCCTGGTCGACCCCGACCCGACGGCCGGCATCGCCGCCACCGGACCGAACGAGGTCACCGTGCGGTTCATCGCACCCGACTCCACCTTCAGGGACGCGCTCGCGGGCCAGGGCGGTGCGGTCATGCAGAAGGCGTTCGGCGAGGCCAACGGCGCCGCGGTCGGCACGCCTGACGCGGGCCTGATGTGCACCGGTCCGTTCGAGCTTCAGGACGGCGGGTGGACGCCGGGCAGCGAGATCGTGACCATCGCGAACGAGGACTACTGGAACGGCGCCCCGCTCGTCGGGACGCTGACGTACACCTTCGTCAGTGACGGATCGACCCTGGCCACCGCGCTCACGCAGGGCGAGATCGACGGCGCGATCAACGTCTCGCCGGGCTCACGAGCGGTGTTCGAGGGAGATGGTGCGGGCTCGCTGACGGTCGGCCACTCGACCGCGTCGTACAGCTTCGGGCCCGCATCGGCCACCAGCGCGGCGGCGAACCCGAAGATCCGGCAGGCCCTGAACCTCGCGATCGACCGCGACCAGTACCTCGAGACCGTCGTGAACGGCCTCGGCTACGTCCAGAAGACGATCGTGCCCGAGTTCTCCTTCCACTCGATGGAGGCCTCCGGCACCTACCAGGAGGGCTACGACGCGCTCGCCGAGCCCGAGGTCGACCTCGAGGCCGCCACGGCACTGGTCGAGGAGAGCGGTGAGGACGTCAGCCGGCCGTTGGTCGTCGCCGTCCCGTCCGGCGCCAAGGAGTTCCAGCAGACCGCCGCGATCATCCAGAGCGCCGGGAAGCAGATCGGCCTGGACATCCGAATCGACGAGATGCAGGCCTCCGACTTCGGCGCGCTGTTCTACGACCCCAGCAAGCGCGAGGGCGTCGACTTCGTGGCCACGCAGGGCTACCTGGAGACCCCCGGCGTGCTCGGCTACCCGTCCTTGTTCATGCTGCCGCCCGAGATGGGAGGCATCTTCAATTGGAGCGGCTACGAGAACCCAGAGGTGACCGAGCACCTGCTCGCGGCCCGGAACGCCACCGATCCCGAGACGGCCGCTCGGGAGTTCACGGCGGCGCAGGAGGTCTTCGCCCCCGACATGCTCCAGGTGACGCTCGCCGGGACCTACCAGCTCACGTACCTCAGTGACGAGCTCACTGGAGTCACCACGTCCATCGCCGCGTACAGCAGCCCCTGGGCGCTGCACCTCGGCGGCAAGTAGCCGGAACGATCGGCACCCGATGCACGCGCCGGCCGGTCGGAGCCGTGGGATCCTCCCTTCACGGGGGTTCCGCGGCCCCGGCGGCCCGCGTGCCGGGTCGCCCGACCCACGACACGGAGAGGAGGCGGCGACGTGAACGTGCTCACGCGGACCGTGCTCGGACGGCTCGGCGGGATGCTGCTGACGCTCATCCTCGCCAGCATGGTCATCTACTCGGCGGTGCTGCTGACCGGCGACCCGATCGCGGCTCTGGCCGGAGGTGCGAAGCCGACGCCCGAGCTCGTCGAGCAGATCCGGGCGGAGTACCACCTCGACGACCCGGTCTGGTCGCGGTACTGGCAGTGGCTCACCGGCGCCATCCAGGGGGACTTCGGGCGATCCTTCGTCTACAAGACGCCGGTGGTCTCCCTCGTCGGCCCGCGATTCGGCATCACCCTCCAGCTCGTGCTGCTGACCGTGCTGCTGATCCTCGTCTTCGGCGTGGGTTCCGGCATCCTCGCCGCCACCCGCGGTCGGGTGGTGGACCGCACCATCGCGGCGATGACCTCGCTCGGGATGGCGCTGCCGACCTTCGTCGTCGCCATCCTGCTGATCTGGGTCTTCGCCAAGAGCCTCGGCTGGTTCCCCGTCTACGGTGAGGGCGAGGGGGTGTGGGACCGCCTCTGGCACCTGGTCCTGCCCGCCATCTCGCTCGCAGTGCTCTTCATCGCGTATGTCAGCCGGGTGACCCGCGGCTCGCTCGTCGCCCAGTTGCACAGCGAGCACGTCGACACGGCACGGGTGCGCGGCATCCCGCGGCGTCGCATCTTCGGCGTGCACGTGTTCCGCAATGCCTCGCCGCAGATCCTCGCCATCGCGGGCACGACCATCGCCGGGCTGTTCGCCGCATCCGCGATCGCGGAGGTCGCGTTCGGCCTCGGCGGCATCGGCTCGCTGCTCGTCCAGGCGGCCGCACGAGCCGACCTGCCGGTCGTGCAGATCGTCTCGCTCCTGCTGGTGACGATCTTCGTGGTGCTGAACGCGGTCGCAGACCTGATCAGCGCGATCATCGACCCGTCCAGCGTCGGCGGAGGGAGGACCTCATGAGCGTCGCCCAGATCGCGAACGGCACCGTGCCGGCCGCGGCCAGGCGGGTCGCGAGACGAGACCCGACGTTCCTCGTCGCCGTCATCGCGTTCGGCGTCATCAGCGTGGTCGCCCTGGCGGGGCCGTGGCTGGCGCCCTACGACCCGAACGAGCTGTACGTCGGACCGCTGAACGGCGCCCCCAGCCTCGAGCACCCCTTCGGCACCGACGATCTCGGGCGCGACATCCTGTCCCGGGTGCTCGTCGGAGCCGCGGCGAGCGTGTTCGCGCCCGCCGTCGTGGTCGTCCTCTCGACGATCCTCGGCGTCGGGCTCGCGTTGGCCGCGGCCTGGTTCGGGGGATGGGTGAGTGGTGGGATCGCCCGCCTGGTCGACGTCATCTTCGCCATCCCCGGCCTCGTGATCGCCGTGCTCGCCGTGACGATCTTCGGCAAGGGCCTCGCCGCGCCCGTCATCGCCCTCGCCATCGCCTACATCCCGATCATCGCCCGTCTCACCCGCACCGCCGCCGCCCGCGAACTCGCGAAGCCGTACATCGCCGCGCTCCGGGTGCAGGGCGTATCGAGCCCGGCGATCTGCTTCCGGCACCTCGTGCCCGCGATGATTCCGATCGTCGCCGCGCAGATGGCCGTCGGATTCGGCTACGCCATGCTCGACCTCGCGGCGATCTCGTTCCTGGGACTCGGCCAGCAACCACCGTCCCCGGATTGGGGGTCGATGATCGCCGCCGGTCAGGCTGGGATCCTGGCGGGGGCGCCCGAGCAGTCCGTCTTCCCGGCGATCCTCGTCGTCATCACCGTGCTGGCCGTCGGCATCATCGGGGCGAGGGTCACCGACTGGGCTGAGGAGAAGGAGCGATGACCGCACCCGTCCTCGAGGTCGAGCGCCTCGACATCGTCGCGCCGGGCCCGGAGGGCCCCCGCCGACTCGTCACCGACACCACGCTGTCCGTGGCCCGCGGCGAGGCGGTCGGCCTCGTCGGCGAGTCGGGCTCGGGCAAGACGCTCACGCTCCGCGCGGTCGCGGGCCTCCTGCCCGACGACTTCACGACGCAGGGCAGGATCCGGATCGACGGCCAGGACCTCGGCGGGATGACCGCGACCGCGCTGCGCGCCCTCCGCGCGCGGCGGATCGGCATGGTCTTCCAGACCCCGCGTGCGCACCTCAACCCGCTGCGGACGATCGGCGACTTCATGACCGAGGCGCTCGTGCACGTCGCGGGTGAGCGGCCGGATGTCGCCGCGACCCGCGCACGGCACCTGCTCGACGAGGTCGGCATCACCGACCCCGACCGACGCATGCGCCAGTACCCGGCCGAACTCTCGGGCGGCCTCCTGCAGCGCGTCATGATCGCCGCGACCCTCGCGATGGATCCCGACATCCTGCTGGCCGACGAGATCACGACGGCCCTCGACGTGACGACCCAGGAGGAGGTGATGGCGGTGCTCGCCGACCTCCGCGCGCACCGCGACCTCTCACTGCTGTTCGTCACCCATGACCTCGCGCTCGCGGGGACAGTCTGCGACCGCGTGAACGTCATGCAGCGCGGCCGGATCCTCGAGACGCTCCGAGCCGGGTCGATGCGGCGCGACGCGCGCGAGGAGTACACCAAGGTCCTCATGTCCGCGTCGCTCGACGAGGCACCGCCGCTCGAGCCGGCCACCGAGTCACCTCGGCCCCTCGTGACCATCGAGCACCTCCGCAAGTCCTACCAGGTCCGCGGCGCGACCGGCAGGCGGGAGACGCTCGTCGCCGTGGACGACCTCTCGATCGAGATGGCCTCGGGCGGGTCGCTCGGCATCGTCGGCGAGTCGGGTTCGGGCAAGTCCACGACCGCCCGGATGCTGCTCGGGCTGGAGCGCCCCGACCGTGGCACGATCACGGTCGACGGCCAGGACTGGAGCCGGCCGGCGCGCGGCAGTGCGGACCGGCGCGTGCGGGCGAAGATCGCGCAGATGGTGTTCCAGGACCCCTACCAGTCCCTCGACCGGCGCCAGACGGTCCGGCAGTGCCTGGCCGAGGCCGTTCGCGTGCACCGACCGCGCCAATCGGCGGAGGTGGTCGACGGACGCGTCCGCGAGCTCATGAGGCAGGTCCGGCTCGACGAAGGGCTCGCCGCGCGCCGGCCGCGCGCGCTCTCGGGCGGCCAGCGACAGCGGGTGGCGATCGCCCGGGCGCTCGCCGCCGATCCGGAACTGCTCGTCCTCGACGAGGCGGTCTCGGCGCTCGACGTCACGACCCAGGTCGAGATCCTCACCCTCCTCGACACGATCCGCCGCGAGACGGGCGTGGCCCTCCTGATGATCACGCACGACCTCACCGTCATCCGCCGGCTGTGCGACGAGGTCGTCGTGATGCGCCACGGGCGCATCGAGGAGCGAGGCACCGCGGCACAGATCCTCGATGCGCCGACCGCGGAGTACACCCGCATGCTGCTCGAGTCGATCCCGCGCGAGGGGTGGACGCCCCGGCGCCGGCTCGGTCGCACGCGGTCGCAGCCCACGACCACGCGCTCCAGCGCGATGATCCCCGAATGAACGGAACGGACCACGCATGTCGATCCCGCTGATGGAACCCGCCTTCGAGTACTGCTTCGAGTTGCGATGCCGCGTCGAGGACCCGGTGCAGCTCGGCGGCACGACACCGGGCGAGGGACTGCACTTCGCACGGGTGTCGGGCGGCACGTTCGACGGCCCCCGGCTCCGGGGCACCATTCTCGACGGCGGCGGCGACTGGTGGAACGGCCGCGGTCTCGCCGTCGAACTCGACGCGCGCTACGTCATCGAGGCCGAGGTGGAGACGGGCACCGCCGGGGTCGAGGTCGTCAACCGCGGCGTCTGGCGAACCGACGACGCGACGTGGGCTCGGATCGTGGCGGGTGAGGCGGTGGACGAGCGCGAGCTCTACTACCGCACGGCGTTCCGGTTCCGGACCGATCACCCGGAGCTCCGCTGGCTGACCGAGTACCAGTTCGTCGGGTACGCCCGGGCCGAGCCGGGGTACGTGATCATCCGCGTGTTCCGTCTCGCGTGACCTCCGCACCAACCGACCTCATCCGCTCCCAGTACCGAAGGCAGGGCCGACCATGACCGCCCCCGCAGACCTCCTCATCGTCAACGGCCGCGTGTTCGACGGGCGCGTGCGCACCGCGAGCACGGCGGTCGCAGTCGTGGCCGACCGCATCGTCCGAGTCGGGTCGGACGCGCACGTGCTCGAGCTGCGCGGTACGACGACCCGCGTGATCGACGCCGGCGCCGGCGTCATCCACCCCGGCTTCGTCGACGCGCACGTGCACGCGGCCTTCGCCGGCGTCGAACGACTGAGCCTCGACCTCACCCCGGCGTCCACCGTCGAGCAGACGCTCGACCTCATCCGGGACGGCGCCGAACAGGGTAACGCCGTTTGGCTCACCGGCGGGGGATGGAGCCATGAGCTGTTCCCGATGCCGACGCGACAGCAACTGGACGAGATCGTGCCCGACCGCCCCGTGGCCCTGAGCGACGCCGGTCACCACACCCTCTGGGTCAACTCGAAGGCCTTGGAACTCGCCGGGGTCGATCGCGACACCCCCCAGCCGCACAACGGACGGATCCACCTCGACGAGCGGGGCGAGCCGACCGGCTACCTCAACGAGACCGCAGCGGAACTCGTCGGGCGCGTCATCCCGCCGGCGACCGAAGACGAGATCCACGCCGGACTCCTCAATGCGCAGTCGCATCTCTGGTCGCTCGGCGTGACCGGCTGGCACGAGGCGATCCTCGGCGAGTACAACGGAAAGGCCGACTGCACTCCCGCCTACCTGCGCGCCATCGCCGACGGCTCGCTGCGGAGCCGGACCTCCGGCGCACTGTGGATCGCGCCCGGATTGCGCGAGGCCGACGTGCCCGCGCTCGTCGACCGGTTCATCGCGCTTCGCGAACGGAACGCCGCCGCCGGGCTCGTCACGACGACGGCGAAGGCGATGATCGACGGCGTGCCGCACGGTGAGACCGCCGCGCTCCTCGAGCCGTACTGCAACCACGGCGACGACGGCTTCTCGGGCGAGCTGCACTTCGACGAGCCGACGATCCGCGCGTTCGTCGCCGCACTCGACGCCGCCGGATTCGCCCTGCACCTGCACGTCATGGGCGATCGCGGCATCCGCGTGGCGCTCGACGCGATCGAGGCCGCGCGGGCGGCCGACGGGCCGGGCCCGCGCCATCACATCGCCCACCTGTCGATGGTGCAGCCGGAGGATGCACGGCGGTTCGGGCCGCTCGGGGTCACGGCCAACATCCAGGGCCTGTGGGCCGCACCCGACCCGTTCGTCGTCGACCTGATCGGCGAAGAGCGGATGCAGCGCGGGTACCCGTTCCGCACGATCGCCGACGGCGGTGCCGACCTCGCGATGGGCTCCGACTGGCCGGTCTCGCCGCCGAACCCGTGGCTCGCGATCCACGTCGTCGTCAACCGCTGGGCACCGCCTCCTCCCGGTGCGCCCCGGCCCGTCGTCGCCGACGGCGCCGAGCCGCCGAACCTCGACGCGGCGCACCAGGCCCTCACCCTCGAGCAGGCATTGGGCGCGTACACGAGCGGATCGAGCGAACTGGTCCTCGGGCGGTCGGGTCGCATCCGGGTCGGCGAACGGGCGGACCTGGCAGTGGCCACGGGCGATCCGTTCGAACTGCCCGCCGCCGAGATCGCCTCGCTTGCGACCGCCGTGACGGTGGTCGCCGGGGAGGTCGTCCACGAGACCTGACGTCGCCGCATCAGCGCAGTAGACCCACACACCTCACGACAACGGAGTCATCACCATGAAGATCCTCATCGTCGGCGCCGGGATCGGCGGCCTCGCCACCGCGCTCTCGCTCCACGACGCCGGCATCCGCGACATCACGATCATCGAGCAGGTCCACGAGCTGCGCCCACTCGGGGTCGGCATCAACCTGCTCCCGCACGCCGTGCGCGAACTCACCGAACTGGGCCTCGGCGACGAGGTCGCCCGGATCGGCATGCCCACCAGCCGACTCACCTACACGAACCGGTTCGGCCAGGAGATCTGGTCCGAACCGCGCGGCCTCGACGCGGGCTACCGCTGGCCGCAGTACTCCGTGCACCGCGGAGAACTGCAGATGCTGTTGCTCGCGGCGGTGCGAAGCCGACTCGGCGCCGAGCGGGTCCGTCTCGGCTTGGCCGCGGTCTCGTCCGACCCTCGGACGGATGCCACGTCGGTCACCTTCCGCGAGGCGTCGGGGGAGGAACGGACGCTCACGGCCGACGTCGTCATCGCCGCCGACGGCATCCACAGCGCCCTGCGGAAGCAGCGGTATCCCGACGAGGGCGACCCGGTCTGGAACCGGCTCATCCTCTGGCGGGGCACCGCGATCGCGCCGGCCTACCTCGACGGCCGCACGATGATCATGGCCGGCGACGGACTGCAGAAGTTCGTCGCATACCCGCTCGAGACGCCGCGCCCCGACGGGCTCGCCCGCATCAACTTCATCGCCGAGTACCGCGCGAGTGCCGGCGACACGGGCATCTCCGACTGGAACCGCGCCGTCGACCCCTCTCGTGTGATCGACATGTTCGCCGACTGGCGATTCGACTGGCTCGACGTGCCCGGCCTCATCGCGGCATCCGACCAGGTGCTCGAGTACCCGATGGTGGACCGCGACCCCGTCGATCGCTGGACGTGGGGGACGCAGACCCTCCTCGGCGACGCCGCCCACGCCATGTACCCGATCGGCTCGAACGGCGCCTCCCAGGCGATCCTCGACGCTCGCACGGTCGCCCGCGAACTCGCCACCACCGCCGATGCGTCCGCGGCGCTCGCCGCCTACGAGCACGCCCGGCGTCCCGTCACCGCGGCGCTCACGCTCAGCAACCGATCCCTCGGACCGGAACGGGTCATGCAACTGGCCTATGAACGCGCTCCGCAGGGCTTCGACGACATCGAGCAGGTCGTGCCACTCGCCGAGCGGCAGCGGATCGCCGCCGAGTACAAGCAGGCCGCCGGGTTCGACCCGTCGCTGCTCAACGACCGGCCGAGCCTCAGCGTGCGACCGATGGCGGAGGGCGCAGGACGATGACCGTCCAGTTGCGCCGGTACGAGGTCGGTGCCGACCGGCTCGACGCATTCGTCGTCTGGTGGCGCGAGCACCTCGTTCCGGCCCGCCGCGCGGCAGGCTTCGAGATCGAGTTCGCCTGCGCCGTTCCCGCTTCGGGGGAGTTCGTGTGGGCCGTGTCGACGCCGGGCGGACCTGACGGGTTCGCGAGGGCCGAGCGCGTCTACGTCGACTCGCCCGAACGGTCGGCCGCCATGGCCGCCCTGCCCGCTCCGATCGCGAGCGGACGCGTCGACGCCGCGATCACCGTCACCGCTGGCGGACCTGTCCGGGCCGAGCGCGAGCTCAGGCGAGCCCGGAAGCCTCTACTCCGGAAGATTTGAGATTCCCTTGAGGGATCCTTGGCGTGCAGCTGAACCGACGCCGACGAACGTGGATGTCACCGGGAGATCGATCCCGGCCGACACGAGGAGACATCCACATGGACATCAAGAAGGCTCTCGCCACCGCTTCGCTCGCCATCGCGGCGTTCACGCTCGTCGGCTGCACAGCCGTCGCCGCCACGGATGCGGCGAGTACCGAGTCGTCGACGTCTGCCGCCGACAGCACGACCACCGACAGCACGGCGAGCAGCACCTCTGAGGACGCCGCATCGATGCCCGCCGGCGGTCCTGACGGCGGCGGACCCGGCGGTGAGGCAGGCTCGGGCACCGTCGCGACTTCGACGGCCGATCTCGACGCGCTCATCGACACCGCGCTCGGCGACGCGTCGCTCGGCATCCACCGCGGGCACCAGCCGATCGAGAGCGTCCTCGACGAGGTGCTCGGCATCAGCCACGCCGAGCTGCACGCGCGCATGGACGCCGGCCAGAACCTCGCCGCGGTCGCGACCGACCTCGGCATCGACCCGCAGACCCTCATCGACGCGCTCGTGGCGGACTTCTCCCCGGTCATCGACCAGGCGCTCGAGGACGGCATCATCACGCAGGACCAGGCCGACGACTACCTCGCCCAGCTCGAGGAGGCGTTCACCGAGCGCGTGAACTTCGAGGGCTGAGTCATCCGCCCGCAGGAGATCGCCATGTCCCGCCTCGCTCGAGCCGGCCGACGGGCCGTGGCCGCGTTCATCGCGGTCACGGCCGCGGCCCTGCTCGCCCTCGCCCCGACCGCGGCGTACGCGCACTCCGTCGACAGCACCGCCGTGACGCTCACCGTCGGTGCGGACTCGGTCGACGGCACCATCCAGATCCCGCTCGTCGCCCTCGACGAGGCGCTCGGAACCGCCTACGCGGCCGACCCGTCGACGGTCGCGACCGATGCCGACGACCTGGTCGCCTACGTCGCCGAGCACCTGACCGCCACCGGCGCCGACGGGTCCTCATGGGGCGAGACGTTCGGGGAGGCGACCGTGACCACCATCGAGGACGTCGCCGTACTGTCCGTCGACGTGACCCTCGACCCGGTCGGCGCCGACCCGGGGGACTTCACGTTCGGCTTCGACGGCATCATCGCCGACGGCGTCGGTCACGAGGTCACCGTGGTCGTCACGGATGCCGACGGTTCGATCGGCCTGGCCGGGGTGATCACCGAGGCGGATGGTGCGGTCACGATCGGCGACGTCGCGGATGCCGCGGCGTCGGCCGATCCGGGGATCCTCGACATGGTGGTCAGCGGATACCACCACGTGATGGACGGGGCCGATCACCTGCTCTTCGTGTTCGCCCTGCTCCTTCCGGCGCCGTTGATCGCGCTCGCCGGGCGTTGGCGCAGCCGGGCCGGCGAGGCGCGACCCGTGCGCGACAGCGTATGGTCGGTCGTCAGGGTCGCGACGGCGTTCACGGTCGGCCACTCGATCACGCTGATCGCCGCCGCGATGGGATGGGTCGACGTTCCCAGCCAGCCCGTGGAGATCCTCATCGCGGTCTCGGTGGGCATCGCCGCGATCCATGCGATGCGACCGCTCGTGCGGCGGGGAGAGGTGATCATCGCCGCCGCGTTCGGGCTGATCCACGGGTTGGCGTTCGCCGGCATCCTCGCCGACCTCGGCTTCGACGGGAACGCGTCGTGGCCCGTGCTCCTGGCGTTCAACGTCGGCATCGAGCTGGCGCAGCTCGCCGCGATCACGCTCGTCCTCCCCTCCCTGCTCGTCCTGGCACGGACGCGGTGGTACGCGCCGGTGCGCCTCGCGGCGGCGGGGATCGCGGTCGTCGCCGCGACCGCATGGGTCCTGGATCGGATCGGGCTCATCACCGACCCGTTGTCCGGTGTCGAGGAGGCACTGATCGCAACCTCGTGGACGGTGCCCGTCACGTTCGCCGCGCTCGCGACCGCCGCCGTCGTGCACGGGCGCCTCCTCGAGCGGAGGGCGTCCCGAGCGGTCGCGGGGGGCGAGCGGGAGACGTCCCTCGGATCGCCGCCGACCGAGCTCGTCCGATGACGTTGACCATTGCGCACGGCCCCGAAGGCTACCCTGAGGTCATGCCGCGAATCCTGCTGGTGGAGGACGATCCGGCGATCCGGGCCGCCCTCACCCGCGGCCTGACGGACCAGGGGGCGAGCGTGACCGCGGTCGACACGGCAGTGGGCGCGATGAAGGCGCTCGCGGTCGAGCAGCCGGAGGCGATCATGCTCGACCTCGGGCTGCCCGACCTCGACGGCTCGCACGTGCTCACGATGCTCCGCGCGACGAGCGACGTCCCGGTCGTGATCGCCACCGCGCGCGACGACGACGCCGAGATCGTCCGCCTGCTCGACGCCGGCGCCGACGACTACCTCGTGAAGCCCTTCTCGGCGGCGCAGGCCATGGCACGCATCCGCGCCGTACTGCGCCGCGCCGCGGCCGCATCCGGTTCGACGACGGATGCCGCAGACCGTCGCGTCGTGGTCGGCGACCTCGTCCTCGATCCGCCGGCCCGGACCGCGAGCCTCGCCGGGGTTGATCTCATGCTCAACCGCAAGGAGTTCGACCTGCTGCTCGCGCTCGCCGCCCGCGCCGGACAGGTGGTCAGCAAGCGCGAACTGCTGAGCGAGGTCTGGCAGATGCCCTGGGGCGGCGCGGACCGGACCGTCGACGTGCACCTCTCCTGGCTGCGGAGGAAGCTCGGTGAGACTGCTGCGGAACCGCGGTACCTCCACAGCGTCCGTGGCGTGGGCGTGAAGCTCGTGGACCCCGTCGGCGGCGAGGCGTGAACGCCACCCTGCGCAGCAGGATGGTCGCGCTCGGCGTCGGCTCCGCCGTCGCCGTCCTGGTGCTGCTCTCCATCCCCGTGGGACTCATCGTCGGCCAGGATGCTCGCGAGGACGCCGACCGCAGCGCGCAGTTCGCCGCGGAGTCGGTGGTCGTCGCGATCGATGCCGGAGCGGATGACGCCGAGAGCGTGGCCGACGAGCTCGAGCAGGTCGACGAACGGTTCACGGGTGTCGCGGTGACGGTCGTGCAACCCGACGGCGAGGTCCTCGGGGCCCAGTCGGAGGTCGCGTGCACGGTGGACGCGACCTCGGACCGCGACGCCGGCGCCCCGCCGCGCGACGGCCCGACGGCCGAATACTCACCCGACGGCGGGCCTCCTGCAGTGGAACCCATCGACGGCGGACGTCGTGTCGTCCTGACCACCGAGACCGCGGCCGGCATCTTCACCGTCTGCGCCGACGCGAGTACGTCGGCCTGGCTGAGCGCCGTCGCCGCACGGATGGGGACGCTGGCGGCCGCTGCGCTCGGCGTGCTGGTCGTCGTCGCGATCGTGGCGCTGCTCATCGCCCGCCGGGTCACCCGACACCTCGCGGCCGCCGCCGTCACGGCGGATCGCCTCGCCCACGGCGACCTCGACGCTCGAGTGCCGGACGCCGGCCCTCCGGAGGTCCGCAGGGTCGGCGACGCCCTCAACCGGCTCGCGGAGCGAATCGAGGAGTTGCTGCAGTTCGAGCGTGAGACGGCTGCCGATCTCTCGCACCGACTGCGCACGCCCCTCACCGCAGTCCGGCTCGACGTCGAGGCGCTTCCCGCCTCATCCGGCAAGGCGGAGCTCGAGCTCCACGTCGCCCAGCTCGAACGGACGCTGACCGCGGTGATCCGGGCGGCACGACGTCCGCAACGCGAAGGGGCCATGCCGTCGTGCGACGCAGCGACGGTCGCGCGCGACCGCTTCGCCTACTGGGCACCCCTCATGGAGGACCAGGGCCGCGAGGCATCCATCAGCACGGAGACCGCGGGGGAGGCGCTCGTGAGGTGCTCGTCGGAGGACCTGTCGGCTGCGCTCGACGCACTGCTCGAGAACGCCGTCGCGCACACCGCCGACGGCACCCCCGTCGCAGTCGTCGTCGCCGACCTCCACGACGGGCGCATCGCGGTCGACGTGCGCGACCGCGGGCACGGGGTGTCCAATGACGCCCTCCAGCGCGGACGTAGCGACCGCGGCTCGACCGGGCTCGGCCTGGACATCGCCCGGTCGTGCGCGGAGGCGAGCGGTGGCGAGCTCGACCTGCTCGAGCTCGACGGATGGGCGACCGTCCGACTGGTGCTCGGCCGCTGAGGCGGGTCGCTGCGGTGTCACCCTCAGTGCTCCTCGCGGACCCCGGGGGCGGAGTGGCGGTACCGCTGGTGTCCGCGACCGCTCGGACCGCGGGCCCGAACCGGGGCGCCCGACCCGTGACTCCTCAGCGGCGATCGATCAAGAACGAACTGGAGGCGCCGGCCGCGGGAGCGGTCGGCGCCTCCAGGCAGGGGAGGGGACGAGGTCACATGTCGTGTGGCGGGTTCGCCTGCTCGCCGGGAATCGCCGCCGCGGCGGTCAGGGGAACCGCGGCGTCTTCCTCCTCGCGGGTCATCGCGTCGGCAGAGGCCTGGGCTCGGCGCGCGTCGAGGTCGGCGTTCACCTGCGGGAGGATCTTCAGGTCGAAGTGCAGGTAGAAGAACATGAGGACGATGATGCCGAGGAACACGAAGGCTGGGACGCCGGCGAACAGGCCGACGATCGCGTTGTTCGCCGCATCCGTCTGCACGTCGGTGGTGCCGTCGTAGCCGGACGCACTGAGCAGGAGACCGACGACCAGGCCCGCGATGCCGATGCCGATCCGGCCCATGACGCCCGTGACGGCTCCCATCGTGCTCTCGAGGCGACGCTTGCCCTTCCATTCGTTGAAGGCGCAGACGTCGAGGATCATGACGCCGCCGAGGTACGACAGGGGAAGGGAAGCGAGACCGCCGAGGATGCCTCCGATCATCAGCAGCGGGATGCTGCCGTTGGCGAAGAAGTAGAACCCGGTGCCGATGAGGCCGAGGGTGCAGCCGACGATGATGATCTGCGAGATCCCGAACCGCTTCATGAGCTTGGGGAAGAGCAGGATGAGGGGGAGGATCAGTACACCTGCGCCTGCGACGATGCCCTGGAGGGCGAGATCGCCCACGATGTAGCGGAAGTAGTACGAGATCATGTTCGCGCCATTGATCGCGCTGTTCAGGAAGAACAGGCCCGCGATGAGCCAGATCCACTTCCCGGCGCCGAGCGTGGCGAGGAGGTCGCGGACCTTCACGGGCGGTGCGCCGGTGTCGGCGGTCTGGTACTCCTCTCTGACGAAGAGGAAGCGGGTCATGCCGAGCGCGGCCAGCGGGATCGCGACGGCGCCCATGACGATGGACCAGCGCGCCGGGTCCTTGTCCGCCCAGCTGAGTGCCACGGGAAGCCCGACGGTCATGATGATGCCCATGATCGTCGTGAAGATGCCGGCTCGCGTGTAGACCTTCGCGTAGACGCGACGGTTGGCGAAGGCCCGGGCCATGTACAGCGTGTCGTTCGATCGGAGCAGCGTGTCGAAGAGCACGTTGATCGCAAGGAACATCGCGAAGACCCATACCACGCGCCCGACGTCCCCGAGGCCGGCGGGCGTCGAGAAGAGAAGCCAGGTCGCCAGCCACACGCCGATGACGGCGAACTCGTACGGGCGCGCCTTGCCCCACTTCGTCTCAGGGCTGCGGTCGACGATCCAGGACGCAACGAGGCCGCCGACCACGTTCGCCAGGCTGCTCACGAGGATGATCACACCGACCATGGCGGCAGAGATGCCGAGCGTGTCCGTGGCGTAGATCGAGAGATAGCCGAGCACGATGAAGTTCGCGGCCGCGGACATTCCCGCTCCAGCCCACGCCATCAATTTGCCGGCCGGCAGCCGATCCGGATCCGTGGCCCTCTCGGCTCGGGTCTTCGCCATCATCCAACTCCTTTGTCAGTGCGACCTGCAGGGGTTCCTGCGTGCTGTCTTGGTCCGCAAGCGGGGTGCGTAGACCAAGTAAACCTCGCGGCAACGAAAATAGCAAGCGATTGCCAAATTGGATCAGGTGCAGTTTCTCGCGTCTTGGGCTCCGACGGGCCTGGCGGGACGGCAACCGGTTGGACCTGGCTTCGATAGCGGATTCCCCGTCGCGGTCGCTACTCCGACACCATCGCGAACGCGCGAAGGGCGTCGCGGTCGCCGGACGCCGGATGATCGTGCCGGCTCACGCCGGTGCAGGTACCGCGGTGTCGCGCGCGGCGATCACGTCCCGGAACCACACGGCGCTGTCCTTCGGTATGCGGCGAAGCGAGCCTGTTTCGACTCGGTAGAGACCGAAACGCTTGGCGAAACCGAGACTCCATTCGAAGTTGTCGATCAGCGTCCATACGATGAACGCCCGGACATCCACCCCTGCCTCTATCGCCACCGTCGCGGCTTCAAGGTGCTCGCGGAGGTAGTCGATCCGATCGACGTCACGAACGCGCTCGTCTCCGTCCACCGCATCAGGAAACGCGGCTCCGTTCTCGGTGATCATCAACGGCAACCCATCGGTGCGCAGGTGGAGCGCCAGAAGCAGCTCGGTGAGCCCAGCCGGGTCGATGTTCCAGCCCATCTCGGTGAGGGGTCCCTGTTTCGGGAGGATCTCCACGCCCTCGGCGGCGGGCCACTGCAACCCCGGCGACGTGGTGTCGCCTGGTGACCGCATGCGCACAGAGTTCGTGTAGTAGTAGTTGATCCCGAGCGCGTCGATCGGGCGGCTGATCTCAGCGAGATCTCCGTCATCGACGAATCCCCAGTCGGTGATCGATTGCGTGAGCTCGACCAGGCGCTTGCTCAACCGCCCATCGAACATCGGCGCGAGAAACGCCTCGTTGGCGATCGCTTCGAGCCGATCACGGGCTTCCTCACCAGTCGGGCCGGCGGGTCGGAATGTGTGGAGGTTCAGCGTCGTCGACAGAACCGCATCCGCCCGCACCACATCGCGAAGGGCTCGCACCCCCAGACCATGGGCCAGATTCAGGTGGTGGACCGCGCGGAATGCGTCCGCAGCATTCTGCCGACCCGGTGCGTGCGCGCCCGAGGCGTACCCGAGGTACGCCGAGCCCCACGGCTCGTTGAAGGTCGTCCACGTGTTCACGCGATCGCCGAGCGCCGTACCTATCGTTGCCGCGTACTCGCCGAACGCGACCGCGGTTTCACGTGCCGGCCATCCCCCCGACTCCTCCAGTGGTTGGGGCAGGTCCCAGTGGTACAGCGTTGCCATGGGCTCGATGCCACGTGCGAGCAAGCCATCGACGAGCCGAGAGTAGAAGTCGATCCCAGCCTGATTGACCACTCCGATGCCCCCTGGAACGACGCGTGGCCACGCGATGGAGAAGCGGTACGCCTGCACCCCCAGCTCCTGGATCAGATCCAGGTCCGCTTCGAGTCGATGGTAATGATCGAGCGCGAGATCGGCGTTCGTGCCGTCCTTGATCCGTCCCGGCGTGTGCGAATACACGTCCCAGATCGAACGACCGCGCCCGTCCTCGTCGACTGCGCCTTCGATCTGGTACGCAGCGGTGGCCACTCCGAGCGTGAGCTGGGTCGGGAGTTGCATTGGGCGCCCCTTCCTGGATGCACTCGAGCGTGTGCAACCGGTTGTCCGGCAGCCTAGTCAGCTCGCCCCGTGAACCCTGAAAGCGAGTCCTCTCTCGATTGAATTAGAGACTCTAATTAGATACTCTAATGAAATGGATGTCCATCGAGCTCCCGACGAGACTGCATCTCTTGCCCTCGGATTCGAACTCCGGATCGCGGCATTCCGCTTCTCGCGGAGGCTCCGTGCGGAGCGCGTCGTGGACACGATGAGCGATGCACACTTCGCGATCCTCTCGGCGATCAGCAGCCACGGTCCCCACACGCTCGGCGAACTGGCCCAGAGAGAGCGAGTGACCGCTCCATCGATGAACTACGCGGTGAACGCCCTGGAGCAGGCCGGGTACGTGGTTCGGGCGACGGATGCCGGCGACCGGAGAAGGGTGCGGGTCGCCCTGACCGCGAGAGGAGCGGAAGTCGTGACCGAAACGGTTCGTCGACGTGATGCGTGGATGGACGACGCACTGGCTGAACTGTCGGACTCCGACCGCGAAGTCCTACGCCGCGCGACGGTCATCCTGAACGAGATCGCCGACCGATGATCACGGTCGTCCGCTCGATGGCGTCGCGGCGATTCCGAGTGTGGTTCATCGGGGGAGCGGTGTCGAACATCGGAACCTGGATGCAGGCGACCGCCATGAACTGGGTCGTGCTGACCGTGCTGACGGACCACGACGCGACTGCCATGGGGATGACGATGGCGTTGCAGTTCGCTCCGCCGCTCCTGCTGGTGAGCGTCGCTGGATGGGTCGCTGACGTCTTCGACCGTCGCCGCCTCCTGATGGCCACGCAACTCGCCTCGATGCTTGTTTCGATCCTCATCGGATCGATGCTCCTCGCGGGCGCACTGACGCAGCCGATGATGTACGTGCTGGCGCTCGCGCTCGGGATCGTGATCGCATTCGATGGCCCCGCGCGTCAGGCACTGGTCTCGGACCTGGTGACGAGCGAACATGCTTCGAATGCGATCGCCTTGAACGCGGCGTCCTTCAACGGTGCACGCATGGTCGGGCCTGCAGTTTCCGGCCTACTGATCGTGGCGGTGGGTCCGGGCTGGGTGTTCCTCATCAACGCGGCGAGCTTCCTCGCCATGCTCGCGGCGCTCATTGCGATCGGCCGCGGGCAGGAACGAGAGCCCACCGCTCCGCCCTTGGCCCGATCCGGGTTCTCCGACGGGGTGCGCTATGTGGCTCGGCGTGCCGACCTCGTGGTCATCATCGTCATGGTGGCGCTGATCGGAGCCCTCGGCATGAACTTCGCGATCATGGCTTCGACGATGGCGCTGGAGTTCGATCAGGACGCCGCCGGCTTCGGCCTCTTGACCTCCTTCGTCGCGGTCGGAGCATTCGCCGGGGCGCTCGTCGCCGCACAGAGGGCCCGCGCGCGACTCCACACCATCATCGCGGCGAGTGCCGTGCTCGGGGTGACAGGGCTGGTGTCGGCTTCGATGCCGACATACTGGGGCTACGCGGCGACTCTGGTCGTCTTCGGGGTGGCGCTCGAGACGACGCTCACGACCGCGAACGGCTACGTGCAGACCTCGACGCCCGCGACGCTGCGCGGGCGCGTCCTCGCCATCTACATGGCGATCCTCATCGGCGCCACACCCATCGGCGCGCCCATCGTCGGCTGGGTGGCGTCGGAGTTCGGCGCTCGGGCGGGCGTGACGCTCAGTGCCATAGCCGCCATCACGGCATGCGCAGTCGGATCGGTTTGGCTGATCGCCTCGCACCGGATCAGACGCCATCCGACCAGTTGGTATCGCCTCTCGATCGACGAGTCTCCATCGCCGAGTCAGGTTGAGGTGACCGCGGCAGGCGAACTAACATCGTGACCGGTCACGGGGCGGCGCATCCTGCCGCCGGAAGGGAACGCCGATGATCTCCACGACCTTGCGTATCGAACAGCCCTCCGGCGACGGATTCGTGATGACGCCCGCACCCCCGCTGACGTGGACGACCTCCGCCGAAACAGGTGGCTGGATGCAGGCATCGGCGGAGATCGAATGCGATGGGTCGATTCGCGCGCACGTGAACGGCAGGGCTTCCGTTCTCGTGCCCTGGCCGTTTCCGCCCCTGTCTCCGAGAGAGACGTCGCGCGTGCGTGTACGCGTGTTCGGTGTGGACGGAAGCTCCAGCGACTGGAGCGAACCAGTCGACGTCGTGGGTGGGTTCCTCGAGGAGGGCGATTGGACCGCGCACGCGATCGCGCTCCCCGCGCCAGATGACGTCGCACAACCAGGGCTGGCGCGTACCGAGTTCTCCATCACGAAGGAGATCCGCCGAGCTACGCTGTACGCCACCGCTCTCGGCGCGTACCAAGTCGCGATCAACGGGGTGGACGTGGATGACCAGGTCCTCAAGCCCGGTTGGACATCGTATTCACATCGTCTCGTCCACGAGACCACCGACGTCACCTCTTTGGTCCTTCACGGGTCGAACGCCATCGGTATCCGTTTCGCCGGAGCGTGGGCCACTGAATCGTACGGTCCGCCGAGTCGCCAGCAGCGCGTCTACGCCGACCAGCCACACGTCGCCGCTCAGCTCGTGCTGGAGTTCGCCGATGGTGATGAGTCTCGGGTCATCACGGACTCCACCTGGCGCACAGCGACAGGGGCGGTGCAGGCGAGCGGCATCTACCTCGGCGAGCGGTTCGACGCTCGTCGAGAGCACCCAGGCTTCGCACTCGCGGGGTTCGACGACTCGGATTGGCGACCCGCCGCCGTCGTCGGCGAGGCGCGGGAGCCCGAGGCCCGCCGTTCGCCAGCGGTTCGACGGATCGAGGAGATCGCCGTGTGCGACGTGCTGCAGTCGCCCTCGGGACGCATCGTCGTGGACTTCGGGCAGAATCTCGTCGGGCGGCTGCGCATACGGGTGAAGGGACCACGTGGCACGACCGTGATGCTCCGGCACGCTGAGGTCCTCGAGGACGGAGAACTCGCTGTGCGCCCGCTCCGCAACGCGGCAGCGACCGATACGTACATCCTTCGCGGTGAGAACGAAGAATCTTGGGAACCGGAGTTCACATTCCACGGGTTCCGCTACGCGGAGATCTCCGGTTGGCCGGGGGACTTCGATCCCGACGCCGTCACGGCGATCGTCATACACAGCGACATGGAGCGTACCGGCTGGTTCGGATGCTCGGATCCGCTCATCACCAGGCTGCACGAGAACGCGGTCTGGAGCATGCGGGGCAACTTCCTCTCGCTTCCGACGGACTGCCCCCAGCGCGACGAACGTCTGGGGTGGACTGGAGACATCCAGGTCTTCGCGCCGACCGCCGCGTCCCTCTTCGACGTTCGCGGCTTTCTGGCATCTTGGCTCCGAGATCTCACATTGGAGCAACAGGCTGCCGAGGGGATCGTTCCGTTCGTCGTTCCGAACGTGCTCTCCTCTCCGGTGCCAGCCGCAGCGTGGGGCGATGCCGCCACCGTCGTGCCGTGGGTGCTGTACGAGCGGTACGACGACCGTGCCCTCCTCGCGGATCAATTCGCGAGCGCGAGCGCCTGGCTGGACGTGATCGCTCGACGGGCAGGTCCGGATCATCTCTGGTCGGGCGACTTCCAGTTCGGCGATTGGCTCGACCCGACGGCTCCGCCCGAGAACGCCGGAGAGGGAGCTACGAATCCCGACATCGTCGCGACGGCCTACCTCTTCCGCTCCGCGCAGATCGCCTCACGGATGGCGGCGATCGTCGGCCGCACGACGGATGCCGAGCGGTTCGAGGAACTGGCCGAATCGGTCAAGCGGGCCTTCGTCGACGAGTACGTCACGCCCGCAGGGCGCATGATGTCTGATTCCCAGACCGCGTACGCGCTGGCGCTCCAGTTCGATCTGGCGCCCGAAGATCGACGCCAGATCATGGCTGCCCGTCTCGCGGAGCTCGTTCGAGAGAACGGCTACCGGATCGGCACCGGGTTCGTGGGAACACCGGTCATCCAGGACGCTCTGACGGGCGGCGGCAAGATGCGCGAGGCAGCGCGACTTCTGATGCAGACCGAGAACCCGTCGTGGCTGTACGCCGTGTCCATGGGGGCCACGACGACCTGGGAGCGATGGGATTCACTTCGCCCGGACGGATCCGTCAATCCAGGCGGGATGACCTCGTTCAACCACTATGCGTTCGGAGCGATTGCAGACTGGCTCCATCGCGTCGTGGGCGGGCTCGCGCCGGCCGAGGCGGGGTATCGAGTGATGCGAATCGCGCCGACACCACTACCAGGCATCGATCATGCCTTCGTCGAACACACCACCCCATACGGCCGCGCACGCGTCGACTGGCGACGGGCGGGACAGACGATCATCGTCGTCGCAACCGTCCCGCCGAATACGACCGCCCAGGTGGAGCTCCCCGACGGTCAGCGCGCCACTGTCGGCTCGGGGAAGCATCGATGGAGCGCCGCGGCGCCATCCGAGCCCGAGCGCGAGCCGATCTCGCTGGCGAGTTCGCTGGCCGAGCTGATCGACCAGCCGAGCGCGTATCATGCGCTCCGTGACTCTCTCGACGAGGTGGAGCCGGGCCTCGCGGAGGAGATCTGCGCTCACACACGTTGGCTCCGCGGGCGAACGGTCGCCGAGTTGCTGGGCGAAGGCCGCCGAGCGTCGGCACGCGACGGTCTCGAACGGCGCCTCGACGCCCTACGTGGCGAATCGGTTGCATAGGGTGATCAGGTGAGCGAGGTTCCAACGACGCGCCAGCCCGAGCGGGCGAGTATCCGAGACGTCGCGGTGAAGGCGGGCGTGTCGCGCCAGACCGTGGTTCGGGCGATGAACGACATGCCCGGGATCAGCGCCGACACGAAGGCGCATGTGCTCCGTGTCGCTCGTGAGCTGCGATATCGGCCCAGCCGATTCGGCCGAGGGCTCGCGAAGCAGGACACTCTGACCGTTGGGCTCGTGGTCTCCGACCTCACGAATGCGTACTTCGCCGAGCTCGCCTCCGAGTTCATCGCCGTGGCGGGGGAAGTGGGCTGGACAGTGCTCGTCCAGGAGATCGAACGTGACAAGCAGCATGAGAAGCGGGTGCTCTCGAGCTTTGCCACGCAGGTCGACGCCATCGTGGGCTATCTCCTCATCGACGACGCCGAACTCGATGACCTCGTGGGCGACCTGCCGGTCGTGCGGTTCGCCGATCTCGCCCGTGGCGGTCACCGGCCGATGATCGGGATCGACTACGAACCGGGAATGTCCGCGGCGCTCGACCACCTCACGCACGGAGGACGTCGGCACATCCTCATGGTGGACGTACCGACGGAGGCGGGGCCGTCCCCACGCGCCGAGGTCTTCCGTCGACTTTCCGCTGCCCGGGGGCTCGCAACGACGATCGTGGAGCTTCCCGACGAGCACCTACCGCGAACAGGCGCGGTGATGGCGTTCGTCGCGCAGGCGCTCGAGACGCACCCGGAGACCGATGCCATCGTCGGCTTCAACGACATGATCGCGGTCGGAGCGCTCAAGCAACTGGTGTCCGCCGGCGTCGCCGTGCCGGAGCGGTGTGCGGTGCTCGGAATCGACGGTCTCCTCGTCGGCGAGCTCGTCACGCCGAGTCTGTCGACCCTCGAGTTCGACATGCGGATGGCGGCTCGGATGCTGTTCGAGGCGATGCTCGCCGCGCTGAGCGACCCGCATCCGGCGGGTGGCACGGGGCCCGTCGCGATCGTCACGCACACGCTGACGGTTCGGGAGTCGACCGCCACCGCATAGTTCCGCCGCGTTCCAGGCGCTGGGGAGCCCGCCCGCTCGGCATCGTCTCGCGGTCGCGGATGTCTCATTTTCGTTAAGTACGTGACCGGTCACGATTTTGTTGCTACCATCGGTCTTGGCATTCGGTTGCCAAATGGAGATCCCAATCAGCTGTCGGCGGTTGGGACATACCCATCCGTCAGTCATTCAAAGGTGAGGACAATGCGAACAAACCAACTCTCAGCGCACGCAGGAATGCGGCGACGCGGCAAGCTCGCGGTGGCGACCGGATCGCTCGTCACGGTATCGGCCCTTCTTCTCGCGGGTTGCTCCGCGGCGGACTCGTCGGGTGGCTCGGATGCGTCTGGCGGCACGGTGGAACTGACCATGATGAACCACTCACGCGGTCAGGAAGCGGCTCTCGGGATGCTCGCCGAGCAGTACGAGGAGGAGACCGGCGTCGTCGTCACGGTCGACACCCCAGGGCCGGCCGACTACGTGGCCAAGCTGCAGGCAGCCGCTCAGGCCAACGACATGCCGGACGTCTACACGGCCGTCGGCGCCACTGACATGGCGCCCTTCTACAAGGCCGGATGGGCCCTTCGGCTTGACGACGAGCTGGCGGACGGGTGGTCGGACAACTTCACGCCTGCCGTGCTCGAGCTGACTGCCTTCCCAGAGGGCAACCCGCTCGAGGTTCCCGCCGGCTCGTACGCCGCGTACTGGGAACTGGCGACCTTCGGCCTGCTCGTCCAGCCCGAGACCGCCGGGATCGACGCGGCCAACCCGCCCACGACCATCGATGAGATGATCGACGAGTTCAACGACGGCACGTTCTCCGTCGCCGCGAGCCTCACTCCCTCCCTCCTCCAGTCCTACGCGTCCAACTACATGACGGATGAGGAGATCAACGCGACGTTCACCGGGGATGCGCCCTGGACGACCGACGCGTGGGAGAACACCTTCCAGCTCCTGGTGGACCTGACCGAGGGCGGGGTCATCGCCAACGACGCGCTGCCGGGCGGCTCGGACGACAACCCCACCGTCGAGAAGTCCTTCTTCAACATCCAGGACACCGGCGCGATCTTCGACGGCTCCTGGGCCGTCGCCGTCGCCAAGACCACGGCGCCTGATTTCACGGACTACGTCTCGATGGTGCTTCCCGCCGCCTCGGACGGGGACTACGAGCCGCGATCGCCCGGCGTGACCGGACGAGGCGCCGCCGTCAACGCCAAGGGCGACCACGTCGACGAGGCACTCGCCTTCGTGAAGTGGCTGACTGAGCCCGAGCAGCAGAAGGTGTTCGTCGATGAAGCGGGCATGATCCCGACGAACCCGGAGCTTCTCGACAGCCTCGCCGTCCCGGACCAGATCGCCGGCATGGCGTCCGCGATCGGCGACATCCAGATCGTGCCGGTTCAGCTGACGGCTGACGTCAACGACGCGATCATCCGCGGCTCGCAGAGCATCGTTCTGGGAGAGAAGACGGTCGAGCAGGTCCTCGAAGAGGTCCAGACGGCCCAGGACCAGTCAAGCTGATCGACATGACCACCCCGACCGCAGTGGCCGCTGCGCGGCGCCAGGACCTGGCGCCGCGCAAGCGGTGGCCCTATCGCAAGCACGCGGTGGGCTTGCTCTTCCTCCTCCCCGCCACGGCGCTGATCTGCCTCTTCACGCTCGTGCCGTTCGCGCAGGCCATCCTGCTGAGCTTCCAGGAATGGGATGGCATCAGCCCGGACACGCCGTGGGTCGGGCTGGAGAACTACGAACGAGTGTTCGGCGACCAGGTGTTCTGGGAGTCGATGAAGAACGTGCTCGCATTCGCTGTCATCGGCTTCTTCATCGGCAACGCGATCTCGCTCGGCATGGCGATGGCCGTCCACAAGGCCCGGCGCGCACGGTCGTTCTTCCGCACGGCCTACTACATCCCTGGCGTGTTCTCCGTGGTGGTCATCGGTCTGATGTGGGGTTGGTTGTACGAGCCGAGCGTCGGCATCATCAACCGGCTGCTGGTTTCGATCGGGCTCGAAGGTCTCCAGCAGAACTGGCTGGGGGACCCGGCTCTCGCTCTGGGATCCGTCGCCGTGACGTTCGTCTGGTATCACTGGGGCTTCGGCTTCATCCTGTTCCTGGCTGGGCTGCAGGACATCCCCGCTGAACAGTACGAGGCAGCGAGCCTCGACGGCGCCCGGGCATGGGCGAAGTTCCGTTACGTGACGTGGCCCCATCTCGTCCCCGTGACGACGATCGTCGGTCTGCTCAGCCTCCTCGGGGCCCTGCAGATCTTCGGAACCGTCCAGGTGCTCACGAACGGCGGGCCGGGCTACCACACGATGGTGCCCACGCTCGTCATCTACACAGAGGCCTTCACGAGCCACCGCTACGGCGTCGCGGCTGCGATGTCCGTCATCTTCGGCGGTGCTCTCGTCCTGCTGGCGCTGATCCAGCTCGGCCTGACACAGAGGCGGTCGCGCTCATGACCCGCCGCAACAAAGGAGGGTCGACGTGGTGATCTCGACCGAATCGACGTCCACTCGCGCGGTAGTCACGGGAGTGCCGCGTCCCCCTCGGACCGAGCAGGCCGGCCGCCGGCGGCGGAAGTGGGGCGCCGAGCAGGTGCTGCTCTACGCGCTGCTCATCTTCGCCGCGTTGACCGCTCTGTTCCCGATCTTCTTCCTGCTCACGGGCTCTCTCATGTCCCTGCAGGAGCTGTATCGCGGCGCCAGTCTGCTGCCGACCGAACTGCTCTGGGGCAACTACGCGACGGCATGGGTCGAGGGGAACCTCGCCGTCTACCTGACGAACAGCCTCATCTACACCCTCACCTCAGTACTCGGCATCCTGATCGTGTCGAGTCTGGCTGGGTACGCGCTCGCGCGGCTCGAGTTCTGGGGCAAGAACGTGTTCATGTTCGTGATCCTGGCGGTGCTGATCATTCCGGCACCTGCGATGTTCATCGCGCAGTACAAGCTGCTCATCGGATTCGGGCTCACCAACAGTCCAGTGGGCTACGTGCTCGTCATGATCACGGCCGGCATCCCCGTCGCGACGCTGATCATGCGCAGCTTCTTCGTCAATCAGCCGAAGGATCTGGAGGAGGCCGCCGCCCTCGATGGTGCGTCCTCGTTCACGATCTTCGCCCGAGTGATCCTGCCGCTCGCGCGTCCGGGCCTCGCTGCGGTCGCGGTCATCCAAGGTCTCGGCGTGTGGAACGAGTACCTCATGGCCCTCGTGCTGTTCCGCGACGACAACCTGATGCCGGTCCAGCGCGGTCTCACGAGCTTCGTGAACTCCGAGACGCCGCAGGAGCAGATCCTGCTCGCTGCCACGGCCATCTCCGTGGTCCCCGTGATCATCCTGTACCTCCTGGCCCAGAAGCAGATCGTTCAGGGCCTGGGGGCGGGTGCCCTCAAGTAGGACTACCCGCCACGGCGGGACGAGGAGCGCCGCCCCGGGCGCCGGCCTCGTCCCGTCGATGGGCGGCGCTGGAGCTTGCGCGTCTACCGGACCCGGGAGTCCGAGGCGAAGGCCGCCATGCGTGAAAGCGTGCGTTCGGCGGCCGGATCGCCGATGGCATTCCATCTCTCCGTGACCGCGCCCGACGACGACGTCCTGGGTGTGCCACGACAGGCGCCGTGGTGGCGTGGCGGGCGCGCCCGACTGGCGTGGGCCGGGCGGGGCGGGATCGTCGCTGGACGGAATCGGCGACCACCTGGTCGTGCATGTCAGATGGAACGACGCGCAGGCCTCCTGTCTGGGCGGGTGCCGTCTGCCTAGCGAAGCGGAGCGGGAGTACGCCTCCCGTGACGGAAGCCAGGGCGAGAAGTACCCGTGACGTGATGTCGGAGTCGACGCCGATGGATGGCACGCCAACACTTCCCAAGGCAATTCCCGGTCCACGACACAGTTGAAGACGGGTGGCACATCAGGCGACGCCGCGCCGCGGCTAGGAAGCGCGGGAGTCCGACACGAACGCGGCCATGCGCGCGAGCGTCCGTTCGCCGGCCGGATCACCGACCGTGTTGAGGAAGCCGTGGATCGCATCGCGCTCGCGCACGACGGACACGTCGACCCCGGCAAGGGCGAGGTCCGACGCGAAGGCCTCCCCGGATGACCGCAGGCGGTCGCGTTCCGCATTGACGATGAGCGTCGGCGGCATTCCCCGCATGTCGTGTCCGCCGGGGAAGGCGTACACCTCGTCGGGCGATGCGCCGGCGAGGTACGTCTCGGTGATCGACGCGACATGGTCGGGGCTGAAGTCCCGGCCGGGGCTGAGGTCCACGAGGAATGCCCGGAGTTCTGGATCAGGTTCAGGCAGGCTCGCGTGCAGGGTGGGGTAGACGAGGATCAGCCCGCGCGGACCGGGCCCGCCGGCGTCGCGCAGCCGCACTGCCGCACCCGCCGAGAGGTTGCCCCCCGCGCTCGCGCCGCCCAGGCAAACACGGTCGGGGTCCGCTCCCCACTCCGGCGCCATGCGCCGTGTCCATTCGAACGCCTCGACGGTCTGCAGGGACGCCGTCGGGTACGGCGACCGCGGGCGTCGCGAGGCGATCGCGGCTGCCCGCATCTCCTCGGTCGCGCCCGGCCCGCCGTCCTCTGGCAGAGGCGGTCCGGCCAGTGCATGCCGTGGGCCGAGCGTGTACTCGACCGACACTACAGTGATCCCCAGCGCGCTGAGGCGCGCGCCGACCTGATCGGCCTCCGGCATGGAGACCGTGCCGCCCATGAAGGCGCCGCCGTGAAGCCAGACCAGGGCCGCGCCGGTGGGCGCGTCCGCCGGATACGTCCGAACGGAGAAGTCGAATCCGTTCGCGCGAAGCGCGTGGTCCTGCGTGGCCATCGGGATCTAGCTCTCCTCGGTTGTCGCCGACTCGAGCATGAGCTGCCACCGCCACCGGTATCGGGTCTGGGTGAGTCGGTGGGCGATGCCGGTGTCAGGTCCCAGCCGACCTGTGCCCATCCCACGGTGGGCGACGTCGACGTGGACAACCGTCCCATCGCGGGCCGGGAGCTCCCACCAGTGGTCGACCGACTCCAGGTCGGCGACGGAGTGACGTGAGACATTCACGTGCACCGGACGATCGCAGGTCACGATCGCACGGCCCGCCTCGCCGCTGAGCTCCAACCGGGTCACGCCGCTGCGGGTGCCGTTCTCCTGGGGTCTGAGGTAGGGCACGGCCAGGTCGTCGATCGGGAGATCCCAGCGCCCGAGCATGGCCGCAGTGCGGCGGTCGGTGTAGTTCTCCCACGGGCCGTATCCGATCCATGCGGCGCGATCGAAGCCTGCGACGAGCTCGAAGACCATTCCGATACGCAGGTGGTCGTGGGAGGCCTCGGGAAGCACGACCTCCTCGTCGAACAGGTAGCTGCCGTTCGGGGCGAGGGACAGGATCCGTGTGTGCTCGACGGTATCGCCGAACGCGGCGCGATACAGGGTTCGGATCGTCCGGCTCGTGGGCCCCGACTGCACGTCGGTCTCGACGGCGTCGAGTCGGAAGAAGCCCGAACGGACGAACCGCTGGTCCAGGGCCGCAGACATGTCGTTGTCGGTGAGGGCACGCCACAGCTCGAGTCGGGGCGCTCCGGCGAGCAGCGCGTCCGAGATCGATCCGTCGTCGCAGCCGCCCGGTGCTGTTGCCTGCGGCAGCCGGCCATGGGCGGTAGGGAGTTCGACCTGCTCGAATGAGAGCTCAGTGCCGGCGGGCGCCCAGAGGGTGTCCGTCGCGGTGCGGACCACTGCCGTGACGGCGAGAGCAGTGTCGGCTCGGAGCTCGTCGAGGATCGGGTCGGGGAGCGTCACGGCGATTTCGCGACCGGGAGATACAGACGGCGAAACGAGCAGGGCTTCAGGACCGGGACCGTCTCTGTGCTCGACCCGAACGTGGATCGTGAGGGCGTCGAAGTCGGCGAAGGTCTGGCGATTGCGCAGGCGGACGCGCCCCGCGTGCAGTTCCTCGGGTGTCGCGGCGATGCGTACGGGCGAGAACACGCCGCGGACCTCGAGCATCGCCGGCTTGGGGGTCGCGTCCGCGAAGGCGATCCCGTTCAGGAGGGTCACACCGTTGTTCGGCTCGTCTCCGAAGTCGCCGCCGAACCGGCCCCGTCCGCTGCGGTCGGGGTCGAGGGCGTGGTCAAGATACTCCCAGATGAAGCCGCCCTGAAGGCCGGGGAGCGACTCGAAGAGCTCCCAGTACTGCGCGAATCCGCCCGTGGAGTTCCCCTGGGAGTATGCGTATTCGCAGGTGATGAGCGGACGATCCGCGCGCGGGTCGGAGGCGTATGCACGCAGGCTGGCGAAGGACGGGTACATCGGGCAGACGATGTCGCTCGCGGCGTGTCCGGAGTACCAGGCCGATGCGACCGCACCCTCGTACTGCACCGGCCGCGTCGGATCCACTCGACGGACCCATGCCGCAGCCGCGTCGTGAGGAGGGCCGTATCCCGACTCGTTGCCGAGGGACCACGTGATCACGCATGGATGATTGCGGTCCCGGATCACCATTCGCGACACTCGTTCGACGATCTCGGGCAGATACAGCGGATCGTCGATCAGCGCTGAGGCGAACGCGTGTGACTCGACATCCGCCTCGTCCACGACGTAGAAGCCGAGTTCGTCGCAGAGATCGAGGAACTGCGGATCGTTCGGGTAGTGGGAGGTGCGGATGGCGTTGACGTTGCAGCGTTTGAGCAGCGAGAGTTCCGCCAGCATCCTGTCCCGTGTGATGACGCGCCCGCGGTGCGGATCCGTGTCGTGGCGGTTGACGCCCTGGATCAGGATGCGTCGTCCATTCACGAGCAGGTCCTTGGCGACGATGCGCACCCGACGGAAGCCGACACGATACTCGGCGCGGTCCACCACCGCGTCATCCTCGTCGAGGAGCTCGACCACGACCGTCTCGAGATGGGGAGTCTCTGCCGACCATGGCGCGACGTCGAGTTCGGTGAGCTCCAGTTCGGCGTCGCCGGGCGGGGCGGCGTCCGGCGCCAGCCACCACATCGCATCGGGATTGGCGCGCCATTCCGGCGGCAGCGGGGCGTCAGCGGCTGCCATGCTGAGGGCGTCCATGTAGTCGTCCGGCAGGCGCTGCGGCGGCCGCACGCTGCGATCGCGCGAGGGCTTGGGCATCGTCGGGGATGCGAATCGGGGCGACACCTGCGCCACGTACTCAGTGCCGAGCACGCGCACCCGGATCCGGTGGCTTGCTTCGTAGCTGCCCCGCAGCCCGGACGTCTGCGCGACCAGACGAAGACTTCCGAGGCCGGTGTCAGCGTCGAAGTCCGCGTCGACCCGGACGTCTTGCAGGCGGACCTCGGGCACGGTGTACAGCGACACCGACCGGGAGATTCCGGCATGCCACCACTGGTCCTGGTCTTCGATGTACGTCGCGGCGGACCATTTCGAGACTGCCAGCTCGATCGTGTTGGGGCCGGCGGTCACGAAGTCGGTGATGTCGAACTCTGCCGCCAGATGCGAGTCGCCGCTCGTTCCCACCGGCTGGTCGTTGACGGCGACGCGGAGGTAGCCTTCGGCGGCGCCGACATGGAGGATCAGCCGCCGGTCCGCGGGATCGTCGATGTACACCTCGCGCCGGTAGACGCCCATCGGGTTGCGGGACGGGATGTCGGGGAACGCCTCGGGGAACGGCATGGGCACATTCGTGTAGTGGGGAATGTCGCCGCCTGCAGACCGCATCGTCCAGAGTTCCGGCAGATCGACGGTCTCCCACGGGGTGCCGCCCCGTGCGGTGTCGGACTCGCGCAGCTGGAAGAGCCACGGTCCATCGAGCGCCATCTCGGGTTCACGCCGTAGCGAGGACATTGGCAAGCGATTGACAGAATGCAGTCCCGAGCGATCGAAGGGTCCGACAGGGTGTGGCGACATCGTTGGTGCTCCCGATTCTGCTGCGACAAGCTCCCATCCGGCCTCCGATGGCCAGATGGTGAGTGCTATTGTAGCCGTGACCGGTCACGATGGCTCAATCCGCATGTCGCCCGGCCATCCAGACCTGCAGGCCGATCCCTGATGAAACCCAAGGGTTGGCAATCGGATTCCAAAGGTGGCTCACGATGGCAACTCCGACCGACGCCCCCAAGGGCGCTCTCCCCGGCACGTGGAAGGCCCGGATGATCGGACCTGATCGCCATCGGGACTCGGCGCCACGCCTTCGGCGGTCGTTCCGGTGCGATGCCGGGCATGGCGCCGTCGTGTCGGCGGAGATCCTCGCGACGGCACTGGGGGTGTGCGACGTCACCCTCAACGGTCGGCCGGTTACGGCAGACGTCCTCACCCCCGGATGGTCCAGCTACGAATGGCGACTGCGCTATGCGAAGTGGGACGTGACCGCCCTCGTCGAACCAGAGTCCGTCATCGCTGTCACGCTCGGTGCGGGTTGGTACTCCGGTCGCCTCGGGTTCGCCGAAGAACGCGCTCTGTACGGGACGTCGCGCGCCGCGCTCCTCGAGCTCCGGATCCACTTCGAGGACGGCCACGTTCAGACGGTCGCGACCGACGAGTCATGGGAGTCCGGCCCGAGTGAGATCCTCTCGGACGATCTCTACGACGGCGAAACGATAGACGCACGACAGCGGGACGACCGATGGTCGCGTCCCGGGCCGGCTCCGGAGGGGTGGTCGGGCGTGGTGACCGTCGACTTCGACGACGTCCGACTCACGCCGTACATCGGTCCGCCGATCAGGCGGCAGGAGGAGCTGGCGCCGCAACGTGTGTGGCGGTCTCCGGCGGGCGCGACTCTGATCGACTTCGGGCAGAACGTCGTCGGGTGGACCCGGCTCGAGGTCACGGGTGGCGCGGGTCACGCGGTGACCCTTCGCCACGCCGAAGTGCTCGAGCACGAGGAGATCGGGCTGCGGCCGCTTCGGACCGCGAAGGTCACCGATCGGTACGTGCTCAGCGGGGGACACGACGTCTTCGAGCCGACGCTGACCTTCCATGGGTTCCGCTACGTCGAGGTGGACGGCTGGCCGGGCTCGGACGATGAGTTGGCAACGGCGATCCGCGCGGTGGTCATCGGATCGGATCTCGAACGCATCGGATGGTTCTCCTGCTCCGACCCGCTGCTGAATCAGCTGCACTCCAACATCGTGTGGGGAATGCGGGGCAACTTCGTCGATGTGCCGACCGACTGCCCGCAGCGCGACGAGCGCCTCGGCTGGACGGGTGATCTCTCGGCCTTCGTCGGCACGGCGGTGTATCTGTACGACGTCCAGTCGTTCCTGCACGACTGGCTGCGGGATCTCGCCGTCGAGCAGGAGCACGCCGGGGGAACGATCCCGCTCATCGTGCCGGACAGCTTCAAACTCGAGCAGCGTCAAGGGATGTCGTGGCGGCTCGCGCGCGCGCAGCATCCCGTGGTCGCGTTGTGGCACGACGCGGCCTGCTGGGTGCCTTGGGCGGCGTGGGAGGCATATGGCGACCTCGAGGTGCTGCGGGACGAGTACCCCTCCATGGCGGCGTATGCGCGAGAGATCGCCCTCGCGGTCTCCGACGATGGGCTTCTCCGTGGGGAGCAGTTCGGCGACTGGCTCGACCCCGACGCGCCTCCAGGCAAGCCGGGAAACGGCAAGACGGATCCGGTCGTCGTCGCGACGGCGTGTGTCTATCGGTCCGCCATGATGGCTCGAGGCGCTGCGGACGCCCTGGGCAGGAGCGAAGACGCTGCGGAGTTCGGCCGCACGGCCGAGAGGCTGCGTCGTGCATTCAACACCGCCTTCGTATCCGACGGTCGTGTGCACAGCGACTCGCCGACCGCCTACGCCCTTGCGATCGCGTTCGACCTGCTCGACGAATCGGAGCAGGAAGCCGCAGGGGATCGGCTCGCGCACCTCGTGCGCGAGGCCGGCCATCTCGTCTCGACGGGGTTCGCCGGTACGCCGTTCATTCTTCCCGCGCTCTCGAAGACCGGGCATCTCGAGACGGCGTATCGCCTCCTGATGCAGACCGAGTGCCCGTCCTGGCTGTACCCGGTGACGATGGGAGCCACGACGGTGTGGGAGCGATGGGATTCGATGCTGCCGGACGGGTCGATCAATCCGGGCGAGATGACGAGCTTCAACCACTACGCCTTCGGCGCCGTCGGGGAGTGGATGCACCGCGTCGTGGCGGGGATCGCCCCCGCCGAACCGGGCTACCGGACCATCAGCATTGCTCCCCGCCCGGGCGGCGGGCTGACGTGGGCGAGGGCTGACCTCGATACGCCCCACGGGCGTGCCTCGGTCCGGTGGTCGATCGAGCACGGCTCCATGAGACTCGAGGCGGTGGTCCCGGAGGGGAGCGCGGCGGTGGTGGACTTGCCCGGCGTGCCTGACGTCAAGGTGGGGCCTGGTCGGCACGAGTTCGACGTCCCTCTCCGCACCGCCTGAATGAGTCGATGGGGGGGGTGAAGGGCGCCGTGGCTATTCGGGCGGCCTGAACGCCGGCAATCCTGACAGAAGAGCGAAGGACACCAGTTGCGCGCGGTCCCGTGCGCCGACCTTCAGCATGGCTCGGCTGGCATGTGTCTTGACCGTGTAGGGAGAGACGAACATCTCCGCCGCGATCTCGTCGTTGCTCCGTCCCCGCGCGATCGCGGCGACGACATCGCGTTCCCGGGCCGTCAGCGCGTCGAACCGTGCAGCGAGTTCGACGACGACGGCCGGGCTGCGCTGATCGTTGACGTGCTCGATGAGGGCGCGTGCGGCTGCAGGAGAGAGCGCCCCGCCGCCTGCGACCACGTCTCGGACGGCGCCGAGCAGCTCGGCCGGAGTCACCCCCTTGCTGAGGAAGCCGTTGGCGCCGGCGCGCAGGGCCGCCAGCACGTTCTCGTCCTGGTCGAAGGTTGTGAGGATGACGATCCGGACGCTCTCACCGACCGTCGACTCCCGGATTCGGCTGGTGGTCTGCACTCCGTCCATCCCGGGCATGCGCAGATCCAAGAGGACGACGTCCACCTGCTCGGTCGACAGCAGGTCCAGTGCCCGGATCCCGTCGGAGACGTCCGCGACGACCTCCATGTCGGACTGAGACTCCAAGATCGTTCGCAGGCCGACCCGGATCATCTCCTGGTCGTCGACGATGAGGATCCGGATCATCGGACGGACCCGCCATCGGTCCTCAGCGTCGCCGTGACGCGGAAGATCTCTTCGTCGGAGTGGATGTCGAGGAGCCCGCCCGCGGCCTCCACCCGTTCACGCATGCCGATCAGACCGAAGCCACGACCACCGACTGCGCGGCGGGAATCTGCGGCGACTCCGTTCTCCACTTCAATGATCAGCTTCTTGCCGGAGAGGTGGATGCCCACGTCAACGGGACCTGATCCGTGCCGATGCGCATTGGTCAGAGCCTCTTGCGTGATTCGGAACGCGGCGACGCTCACGGACGGATCAATCGACATCTCTCCATCGGGCATGGTGAGCCGGACCTCGCCGCCGGATGCTTCGAGGTTCTTGACGAGCTCAGGAATGCGTTCGATCGTCGGCAGCATGAGCGTGCTGCCGCTCGTCTTGTCGCCGCGCCGAAGAACACCGAGGATGCGCTGCGTCTCCTGCAGAACCCGCCGTACCCCGCTCTGCGCATTCGCCAGCGCTGCGCGCTCGGTTGATGCGCCCGGCGGGAGATGCACGTCGATGACTCCGAGGTTCGTGCCGATGACGGCGATCTCGTGGCCGACCACGTCGTGCAAGTCCTGTGCGATGCGTAGGCGCTCCTCGGCCACTCGACGAGTCACCTCCAGATCCCTGGAAGAGATCACATCCTGGGCACGCTGATGGAGCGTCAGCAGGTAGATCTCGTGCGCCCGGATCGCGTACCCGGTCGCGGCGGCGGCGACTGTGGTGCTCAGCGCCACGTACGCCAGAGGGTCGTCGAACCCGGATGCTTCGACGCCCACGGTCGCGAAATAGAGCGCGAGCCCGGCCAGGGTGCCGCCTATGAACACGGCCGGCCCGCGCAGCCCTGCGGAGAAGATGATCGACAGAACGACGATCCACCCAGCTGTGTAGCCGTCGGACAACGTGATCCCGAGAACAGCGCCCAGAACGGCCGGGATGAGTCCCCATACTCCGAACCGGCGGCTCAGAGCGAATCCAGCGATCAGCAATGCCAGTGCGCCATAACCCGCCGGTCCGGCGCCGGTCCAGATCAGGACGACGACCTGCGCAACGCATGCGATTGTTCCCCCGGCGATGGATACTCGGTCGAGCATTCGGCTGCTCAGGTACCACGGGGGAAGCTCGACGCGCTCGGGCTCCGGGATCGACATGACTCCCATTGTCGCGGTCCGGGCCACTCCGATGGGGGTCCGGGGGCACGTCGATCGATCGGCGATGCGGACAGATCAGGCAGACTTCGCGACCCTACTTCAAATGGAGTACATCGGTCGATCTCGCCGGACGACGACAAGCAAGCGTCGCTGCGGAAGTCTTGAGGAACGGCGGTGCGCACCGTGCTGCCGACTGAGAAGGAGTTGAACGGCATGTCTGGACTGCTGCAGGGCAAGGTTGCGATCGTCACCGGATCGGGTCAGGGGATCGGGCGAGACGTCGCTGTGTGCCTCGCCGAGCACGGCGCGAAGGTCATCACGAACAACCGCAAGCCCGGCTCCTCCCTCGACGCGTTCGAGAAGACCGAGATCCCGTTCACCGATGAAGAGCGCGCCGCGCTCGAGAGCGTGAAGGGCGACGCGAAGACGACGGCGGACCGGATCGTGGCCGCAGGCGGAGAGGCCGTGCCGTTCTTCGGCGATGTCGGCGACTTCGCGAGCGCCGGCCGGATGGTCCAGACCGCGATCGACAGCTTCGGGAGGATCGACATCATCGTCAACAACGCGTCGTCGAACTGGGTCGGCAACATCGCCGACATGGACGAGGAGCTGTGGGACATCAGCGTCGTGTCGAAGCTGAAGGGCGCGTTCAACCTGATTCACCACGCCCTCCCGCACATGAAGGCACAGGGCTACGGACGCATCCTGAACTCGTCCTCCGACGCGTTCCTCGGACTGCAGGGGTATGCCGCGTACGGAGCCGCGAACGCGGGCATCGTCGCGCTCACGAAGGCCGCCGCCGGTGACCTCCGCGGCACCGGCATCACCGTGAACGCATACACGCCGCTCGCGAAGACGCGTGCCTGGTATAACGCCGCCGCGACGTACCGGATGCAGGGCGTTCCCGCGGAGATGATCGAGGCGGGTGCCCCGGAAGCGATGAAGCGCACGGCCGAGGGCATGGTCCCGTTCCTGGCCTATCTCGCCTCGGACGACGCCGCCGCCATCTCGGGCAACCTGTTCAAGCTCGCCGCGGACGGTGAGATCGGCCTGTGGTCGCAGCCCGAGGTCGTGCGCCAGATCACGACCGATGCCGACGCCTGGGCCATCGACGTCCTGCGGGAGCGCGTGCCGGGCGAACTCATGGCCGGCCTCTCCAACGACGAGGGCATCCTTCCGGTCCGCTGATCGCCGCGCACCGACAAGACAACACAGACAGGAATCGATCATGGGAAAGCTCGACGGCAAAGTCGTCCTCATCACCGGCTGCTCCAGCGGCCTCGGCAAGCAGCAGGCGATCCGCATGGCCGCAGAGGGTGCCTCGCTGGCCATCTGCGCGCGCAACGCGGAGAAGCTCGCAGAGACCACGCGACTGTGCGAGGAGCAGGGCGCGGAGGTGCTCGCGATGACCGTGGACATCATGGAGTACGACAGCCTGGTCGCCTTCATCGATGCGACGGTCGACCGGTTCGGAACGATCGACGTACTGGTGAACAACGCCCACACGATCACCATCCCAGCGCCGTTCCTCGAGAAGACGATCGACGACCTCGACCTCGAGATGCGCAGCTCCGTCTACGCGTACTGGCACCTGATGAAGCTGTGCTTCCCGCACCTGCGGGACAAGGAGGGCGCGGGCGCCTCGATCATCAACTTCGCCTCCGAGGCGGCCATCGCCGGCGACGAATTCTATGCCCCCTATGCCGCGTCGAAGGAAGCCGTGCGTGGACTCTCGCGGGTGGTCGCCCGTGAGTGGGGCCAGTACAACATCCGCGTCAACACGCTCTGCCCCAACGGCCTGACCGAGAACGCGTCGGGCGGCCTCACCTCGCTCAGCCCCGAAGCGCGCGCACACGTGCAGAAGGCGTTCGTGGCGAACCCATTCCGGCGCGCCGGCAACCCCTATGACGATGTCGCCCCCGTCGTCGTCTTCCTCGCCTCGGACGACAGCCACTGGATCACGGGCCAGAACATCCACGCCGACGGCGGCGCCCTGATCAACGCCTAGGAGAACTCATGCGGATCGCAGACAAGACCTTCGTCGTCACCGGCGGAGGCAACGGAATCGGCCGCGCACTCGCGCTGGAGCTCCTCGCTCGGGGCGCGCGGGTCGCGGCGCTGGACCTCAATGAGGCGGGCCTGGAGGAGACCGCGCGGCGGGCTGATGTGGGGGAGCGGCTTTCGCTGCACCCGGTGAACATCACCGATCGAGCAGCAGTGGCAGCGCTTCCCGACGCCATCGCGGCGCTCCACCCGGCCATCGACGGACTGGTCAACGTCGCCGGCATCATCCAGCCGTTCGTGACGATCGACGAGCTCGGGTTCGATGTGATCGAGCGGGTGATGAACGTCAATTTCTGGGGCGTCGTCAACACCACGAAGACGTTCCTCCCCGTGATCCGGCAACGGCCCGAGGGCGCGATCGTCAACATCTCCAGCATGGGTGCGCTGACTCCGGTGCCCGGGCAGGCCGCCTACGGTGCGTCGAAAGCCGCGGTGAAGCTGTTCACCGAAGCGCTGTTCGCCGAATTGCAGGGCACGAACGTCACCGCCACCGTGGTGTTCCCGGGCGCGATCGCGACGGACATCACCGCCAACTCCGGCGTCACGATGCCGACGATGGGCAGCGCGGGACGCACGGCACCCGAGCCGACACGTCCCGAGGAGGCGGCGCGCCAGATCGTCGCCGCGATCGAGAAGGGCAGCTACCGCGTGACGATCGGCAAGGACGTCACCATGCTCGACCGCCTCTCGCGACTGGCGCCGCGTCGCGCCACGCTGATCCTCGCCGGCCAGATGAAGGAGCTGCTCACCTCTGTGAGCTGAGCGGCCGCGCCCTCGGCATCCGGCCGCGCTGTCGGGCCCATAGGCGTTGCATATGGGCCCGACAGTCGATTCGTCTTGGCGCGGGCTGCGCCCGGTGCGGTTGCATGAGTGCGAAGCAAGCCCTGGTCACCGCTGACGCAGGACTCGACAAGGCGTCACCGGCTCCTGTCGATCCGCGCCCGAGCACGGACGCGGTGACACAGGAGCAGGAGGGATGTTCCGGACGTGAGTGAGACAGTCGCAACCCGAGGCCGCGAAGCAGTGGCCCAGCGCATGGCCTCCGCGGCGACGGAATGGCTGGCGTCGCTCGACGCCGGGCAGCGCGCGCTCGCCGTCGCCGATGGCCCCGGTGCAGCGTCACCCTCGGAGGACGATCGCCTCACATGGTTCTTCACGCCCACCGATCACGGGGGAGTGACGCTGCATGAACAGTCTCCGCAGCAGCAGTCCCTCGCCATGCAGCTCGTGTCGTCGGGTCTCTCCATGGAGGGCTATGTCACCGCCTGCGTGATCATGGGCACCGAGAACATCCTCGATCGTCTCGAGTCGTGGCGGATCGACTGGGGCATGGAACGGGGACGCGATCCGCAGCGCTATTACCTGCGCGTGTTCGGCACGCCGGGCAGCGGAACATGGGCCTGGCGCTTCGGAGGGCACCACATCTCCATGAACAACCTCGTGGTCGACGGTCGCCTCGTCTCGGCGACGCCGAGCTTCTTCGGCAGCGACCCGGCCGAGGCCGGGTTCGTCGGCGGCGGTCACGTGCGGCCGCTCGGAGCGGGAGAGGACCATGCCCGTGCCCTGCTCCACGCACTCGGCCCCGGCCAGCGCGATCTGGCGACCCTCCTCGACCGCGCTCCGGCGGACATCGTCGGAGGCAACAGGACGCTGATCGGCGACGACGCTCGGATGCCGCGGATGGATGACGTCTGGCGGGGCAGGTTCCGCGAGCCGCGCCTTGCCGACTACATCTCCTCGATCCACGATCGGGAGGAGGAGCGATCGGGTTTCGACGATGCGGCCTACGCCGTGCTGAGCCTGACGCGCGACCCCAAAGGGATACCGGGCTCCGCGCTGAGCCCCGATCAGCGTGCCCTGCTGCTGCAGACGATCACCGCGTACACGGGCCGCGCTCCCGACGAGATCGCGGCCGAGGAGTCGGCGTTCTACTCCGTCGGCGCGAATCTGGATGCCGTGCACTTCGCCTGGGCGGGAAGCGCCGACCGTGGGCGGCCGCACTATTACCGCATCCAGGGTCCGCGGATACTCATCGAGTACGACAACACACAGCGTCAGGGGAACCATTGCCACGCGGCCTGGCGAGACCCCGTCGCGGACTTCGGACTCGACGTTCTTCACGAGCACCTCGACGTCTTCCATCGGGACGACGAGGTCATCCGCTGGCCGGCGGCCGAGGTCGGCGGACGAGCATGACGAGCGCGGCCGCGCGAGAAGGGTGAAGACGTGGAGCTGGGCATCGACGGCAGGGTCGCAGTGGTGATGGGAGCCGGCGGAGGGCTGGGCGGCGCGATCGCCGAGGCCCTTGCGGCCGAGGGCGTTCGTGTCGCGGCCGCGGGGAGATCTCTCGACAACCTCGAGGTGACGACAGCGCGGATCCGTCGTGACGGGGGGACCGCGATCCCCGTCGCATGGGACCTGGCCGACGTCGCCGCGGTCGATTCCCACGTGAGCCGCATCGAGGACGAGCTCGGCCCTGTCGACATCATCGTCAACAACACCGGCGGGCCGCGACCGGGCCGCGCGCTGGGTGTGAGCTCCGACGAGTGGCGCGGGTGGTTCGATTCCATGATCCTGTCGGTGTTCGCGACAGCCGACCGCGTGGTCCCGGGAATGCAGAGCCGCGGATGGGGGCGTGTGGTCACGTGCACCAGTTCCGGCGTGATCGCGCCGATTCCGAACCTCGCCGTGTCCAACTCGCTGCGCTCCGCGCTGGTCGGGTGGTCGAAGACGCTCGCGCGGGAGGTGGCCGCGTCGGGCGTCACGTGCAACGTGCTCGTGCCCGGCCGGATCGCCACCGCGCGCACCCGCGCGATCGACGGAGCGCGGGCCACGCGGGAGGGCATGCCGATCGGCGACGTCGAGCGCGAGAGCGCGGCGACGATCCCCGTGGGGAGATACGGCCGGCCCGACGAGTTCGGTGCCGCCGCGGCGTTCCTGGCCAGCGAGCGTGCCTCGTTCATCACCGGCTCGGTACTCCGGGTCGACGGCGGAATGATCGGGAGCATCTGACATGGCGATCGACGCGGACTCGCGGGGTGTCTTCGCCATCGCTCCGACACCGTTCCACCCGGATGGAGCGGTCGACTCCGCCTCGCTGCGCCGGCTCATCGACTTCTACGCCTCGGCGGGCGTCACCGGCCTGACCGTGCTCGGCCAGATGGGGGAAGCCCCCAAACTCGCAGCGGAGGAATCGCTTGCGATCGTCCGCACGGTGCTGGAGCGTACGGCCCTTCCGGTGGTGGTCGGGGTGACCGCTCCCGGGTTCGGCACGATGCGCACGCTGGCGCACGAGGTGATGACCATGGGCGCGGCCGGGGTCATGGTCGCACCGCCCAACACCCTGCGCACCGATGACCAGATCATCGCGTACTACACCCAGGCTGCGGAGGCGCTCGGGCCGGACGTGCCGATCTGCCTGCAGGACTATCCGCTGTCGTTCTCGGTGCAGATCTCTCCCCGTGTCATCTCCCAGATCGTCGAGACGGTCCCGTCGATCGTGATGCTGAAGCATGAGGACTGGCCCGGTCTGGAGAAGATCACAGCCATCCGGGAACGCGAGGCGGCGGGGCAGCGGCGTCTCTCGATCCTGTGCGGGAACGGCGGCCTGTTCCTGGACTTCGAACTGGAACGGGGCGCGGACGGCGCCATGACCGGCTACTGCTTCCCCGAGCTGCTCGTCGACATGGTGCGCCTGACCTCTTCGGGCAGACGGGACGAGGCGCACGACCTGTTCGACGCGCACCTGCCGCTGATCAGGTACGAGCAGCAGCCCGGTACCGGGCTGGCCGTGCGCAAGTACGTCATGCAGCGTCGCGGCATTCTCGACTCCGCGGCGCAGCGACGGCCCGGACGTGAGCTGTCGAAGTGGGAACGCGACGAGGTCGACTTCCTTCTCGGGCGCCTCGCCAGGCGCGATACGCGTGCCCGCGTGCCGAACCCGTAGCCACGCGATTCCGGTCGGCGGGGGAGCGCGCTACAGCGTGAGCGAACCGAGCGGCAGCTCGGCGGGTGCCGCGATCGGCAGGTCCACCGATGTCAGCGTCTCGATGAAGCCGCGGGCGGAAGCGGACGCCGCGCCCCTGGTGTATGCCACCAGCTCCCGGTACAGGCGCGGCTGGGGGGAGCGCACGTTCCCGCTCCAGCCGAGGGGAACGGCGTTGGCCGGAACGATCGTCAGCCCCACACCTTCGACGGCCAGCCCCAGGGCCGCTGCCACCTGGCCCACACGCACGACCACACGGGGAGTGATGCCGAGCGACCATGTCGCCCAGTCGACGACATCGCCCATTCCCTGCTCGCCTTCGAAGTGGATCCAGTCAGCCGCCTCGAGCGTGCGCCCATCGACGGCGTCGCGGTCGAAGGGACCCTTGCCGACGACGACGAGCTCCTCGAATCCCAGTGAGACGACGTCGCCGTCCCAGTCCGCGGGTCGTGGGCCCACGGCCACATCGCCGCGGCCCGCGCGCATGGCCGCTTCCAGATCGCGCCGGTGTGTGAAGTCGTGCAGACTCAGCACGGTTGAAGGCGACTGTTCGCGCCAGCGCGCGAGGCCCGACGGAAGGACGTTCGCAGCGACCGAGCCGACCGTGAGCACCTTGATCTCGCCGGCCACACCGTCGATGACGCGCGAGACTTCTCGCCGCCCCGCCTCGGCGGCTTCTACGGCGGCGCGAGCGTGCGGCAGGAACGCACGGCCCGCAGGCGTGAGCGAGACGCCGTGGTGGCTTCGCTCGAGCAGCGCAGTGCCGAGCTCGCGCTCGAGTTCACGGATCTGCTGGGACAGAGACGGCTGGGCGACGAACAGTGCCTGCGCCGCACCGGTGAACGATCCCTGGTCGCAGATCGCCGCGAAGTACTCGAGCTGACGCAACCTCATCGGCACAGCCTAGGCGACCGGGGCGGAAAGCCGATCGAGAGGGCCTACGTGCTGGTCCTGAGGGCGTGACGACGAGCCCATAGACGATGACTATGACCGGCGCGCGATCTGCATCTTGGACGCCGCCATCGTGCTCGTGGTTCTGTGAACGGGTTCGCAAGGATGCGCAGACGGAGGATGCCTTGGCTTCGACGACGATGACGGCAGCGGTGCTGGGAGACCCCGGTGAGATCGAGGTGCGCACGGTTCCGAGGCCGGTGCCGGGTCCCGACGAAGTCCTCGTCGAGGTGCGGCGGGCGTCCCTCTGCGGCACCGATGTGAAGATCCGCAGCCATGCCTTCTTCGACGGCGGGCGACCTCCGAGCGCCGACTTCATCCCCGGGCACGAGTACGCCGGGGTCGTCGCCGAGGTCGGGAGCTCCGTCGACGAGTTCGCGCCCGGAGATCGAGTGGTCACCGAAGCGCATCGGGGCTGCATGCGTTGCGCGAACTGCCTGCGCGGCGCGTACACCGACTGCCTCAACTACGGCGACCGGTCCAAGGGTCATCGGGCCCAGGGGATGACGGTGAACGGGGGATTCGCTCAGTACGCCCTCAACCACGTCTCCACGCTGACCCGGCTGCCCGACGCGGTGAGCTTCGACGAGGCGGTGCTGCTCACGACGGCCGGCACGGTGATGCACGCCTTCGACGTCGTGCCGCGCATGCTCGTCGGCGCGACCGTGGCGGTGATCGGGCCCGGCCCGATCGGACTGATCGCCGTGAAGATCGCCCGGGAGCTCGGGGCGGCGAAGGTCGTGCTCGTCGGAACCCGGGCGGAGCGTCTGCTGATCGGGACAGATTTGGGCGCCGACATGGTGGTCGACGGTCGCCTTCCGGATGCGGTGGAGCGGGTGCGCGCGGCCTTCGGCGGCGTCGGTGCCGACATCGTCCTCGAATGCTCCGGAGCCGCGGCGGCGGTGGACCCGGCGCTGCTCATGTGCAAGCGCGGCGGCGACGTCGTCCTGGTCGGCTTCTTCGGCGCGCCGGTCACGGCCGATCTGAACCGCGCGGTCACCTCGGGGATCACACTGCGCACGGTCCGTGGGGAAGGGAGTGGGTCGGTGGCTCGGGCCGTCGCCCTCGCAACGCGCGGTCGTCTGCCGCTCGGCGGACTGATCACCCATCGCTTCCCGCTGGAGCGGATCGATGAGGCCTTCGCGACGTACATCGAACGACGCGGCGGAGCGATCAAGGTGATGCTCGACCTGCCGGAGCCCTCGTCGGCGGATGAGCGCCCCGCGTGACCGGGGCCGACGTCACCATGCTCAGCCTCCTCCTCCCGCTCGCGCTCGGACTCCTCATGTTCGGCCTGGGGCTGTCGCTCACGCCCGCCGACTTCGCGCGCGCCGCGAGGCAGCCGCGCGAAGTGCTGATCGCGCTCGGGTGCCAGTTGGTCCTGCTCCCCGCCCTCTGCTTCGCGCTGGTGCTCGCGACCGGCCTGCAGAACGCCGGCGAGGCCGGTCCCTATCTCGCCGCGGGGATGATGCTCATCGCCGCCTGCCCGGGGGGCGCGTCCGCGTCGTTGTTCAGCCACCTGTTCCGCGGAGACGTGGCGTTCAACGTCACCGTGCTCGCGATCAACTCCGTGATCTCGGTGTTCACCTTCCCCCTCATCGCGAATCTCTCGTTCGCGTACTTCCTGGCCGACGACACCTCCATCGGCCTGCAGCCGCTGGACACGCTGCAGGTCTTCGTGATCGCGCTGGTGCCGATCGCCTTCGGCATGCTGGTCCGCTCCCGCGCGCCGCAGTTCTCCGCACGGCTGGACCGTCCGATGCGCGTCGCCTCGATCGTCATTCTCCTGGTCGTCTTCGTCGGAGCGCTCATCGTCCAGAGCCGCGACATCCTTCCCTATCTCGGCAGCATCGCGATCATCGCGATCGTGTTCTGCATCGTCAACCTCTCCGTGGGCTATTTCGTGCCGCGACTCCTCCGCGTGAGTCGTGCGCGATCCATCGCCATCACGATGGAGCTCGGGATCCACACCGAGACGCTCGCGATCACCGTCGCCATCTCGGTGCTGAACGAGCCGCTCCTGGCCGTGCCCGCCGCTGCGTACACCGTGCTGAAGTTCTTCGTCATCCCGATCTTCGGCTGGGCGATCACCCGGAAGCGCGACGACCTCGCGGTCCCCGCCGCCGCCGTGGCCGCGTCCGGTCAGGATGCGCTTCCGAGCTCGGATTCAGAGCGATAGGGGCCACGGGAGCGGGCCCGGTACCAAGGTCAAACGACGTTCCGGCTGGGGGCGAATGCTCCGAACGGTCCGTCCACCCGCACGCGGTCGCCGACGGCGAGCCCGTCCTGCACGCGCGAGGTCCAATCGCCCAGAGCGCGGATCACGAAGGAGAGCTCGCGGCCTCCGGCCGCGCTGCTGAGCGTGAAGGGGTGCGTCTCGCGCGTTCCGCCAGGGCTGGCCGTGAGGAACGCGAACTGGCCGGCCGTCGGGGGCAGGATGGTCCGGGGTCCCGCGGGGGAGAGGGAGATCTCCACCTCGCGCGCCGTCCGTGTGGTCGCGATGACCTCGTACTCGGCGCCGCCGCGCGCCTTGTCGACGAGTCTGACCGCCATGCTCAGGGTTCCGACGACGGCGAAGATCCCTGCCGAGATCGCGAACGCCGGTGTCGCCCCCAATCCCTTCGAGGCGAGAAGCGCATGCACGGTCAGCAGCGAGAACACCACCATGGTGACGATGTGCACCGGCTGCCAGCGGTGGTACGGGATCTTGACCACGAGCGCCGCGGTCATTCGTGTGACCAACGTGATGCGTGGGTTGGGGGCCAGGCAACGCTACCCGCGGGCGTCTGAGAGCGCGCTGGTCACCGATCGAAGCGGAGCCCGATCAACTCGAGATCCCGGGGGTCGCGGGCCTGGACGGTGATCTCATGGCGGCCCGGCGCGAGGTCGATCGGAGTCGGGGCCGCGCCCGCGTCGACCTCGGTGAGCGGCGTCCCGTCTGCGAGGACGAGCATCCGGCCCGTACCGCGCAGGTCGACGTGGACGGTGCGCATGGCGACCTCGCTCTCGACGTAGCGGAAGATCGCCGTGTCGCCGTCGGCGAACCCGACGACGGCTTCGCCCTCCGCGACGGGGGCGATCCGGGCGGTTCCCGTGACCGAGCACGCCGACGAGCCGGGGATCGTCTCGCCGGGTCCATAGGGGGCGCCGGCGCCCTGCGAGGTCATCGGGACCTCCGGGATGCTCCCATCGGGGAGGAACCGGATGGGCTCGATGCACACGCGTCGCATGCTCGAGGACCCGCGCGAGGAGCGGTGGTAGAAGACGTACCACTGGCCGTCGACGCACTCGATCGAGCCGTGGTTGTTCCAGCTCTCCGGATCGCAGTCGGCGTTGTCGATGATGACGCCGCGGTACTCGAACGGGCCGAGCGGGCTCGTGCTGGTGGCGTAGCCGAGACAGGTGGGTTTGCCGCGGGAGGTGTCGGCGAACACGAGGTAGTAGACGCCGTCGCGCTTGCGCATCGAGCAGCCCTCGTGGAAGTGGTGTTCGGCTTCGGTGATCAGACCGTTGACGATCGAGGACTCATCGATCGACATCATGTCGCGGTTCAGGCGCGCAACGTTCGCCGAGAACTGCCCCCAGTACAGATAGGCCTGGCCGTCGTCATCGACGAATACCGCCGGGTCGATCTGCGAGATCGGCAGGCGTGTGGCATCGCCGAACGGCCCAGCGGGGCCATCGGCGACCGCGACGCCCTCGCTGTCGTCCGACATGCAGAAGTACAGGTAGTACCGGCCATCGCGCTCGATCGCGTCGGGCGCGTAGAGCAGGGGCTCGGTCGGCTGGCGCTGGGCCGTCGCCGCGCGCACACCCGCGGCGAACTCCTCGAACGGAACGTCCATCGCTCCGGGTGGGAGCATCGCGCGCGCGTACTCGGGAAGCTCGTCGTACGACGTCACCCCGTCGAGGAACGACCGGCCGGACGGAGGGACGACACCCGCCCAAGGCACGTCGTCGGTGGTGAACGACGTGGGATGCATCGTCCACTCGCGCAGATCGGCGGTCGAGGCCACGCGGTACCGACCGCTGCAGTAGCGGTCCTCGCGCTCGTCGAGGCTGCCGTACAGGTACAGCCGTCCGTCCGGCATGGCACGCGCCTCGGCGTCCGGGATGTGGACGTCCAGCGGGAGAACGGGATTGCGCCCGTGAGCCGAGCTGACGTGCGGTGCGAGGTCGACCATTCTTCGTTCTCCGGTCAGACGAGGGCGCCGGGCAGCGAGCGGGCCCGGGCGTCCTGTAGGGCACGGTACACGTCCGCCTCGACGGTCGGGCCCGATCCGGGGATCTGGCTCAGCATGAATCGCAGCGACATCTGTCCCTCCGGCGTCCCCGCGGGCGGCGGCTCGGGCATGTAGTCCTTCAGGAACGGGTGGTGCTGCAGGATCGCGTCGAATGCCGCGTCCCAGGCGTCGGGGAACGCGACGATCTCGCTGATGGGGGTATCCAGGTCGAACTCCGGCATCTCGGCGACGGTGAGCTCGTAGGTCCACGTGTGGCTGCCGGCCGTCACCTCCTGGGTGAGCGCATCGGGGTGCAGCGGCGGCGAGACCAGGGCGGTGACGCCGTCGGGGATGGTCGCCGTGAGGGTCGCGGCGGTCCCGTCGATGCGCCACGCCGCCTCGATGCGCCCGAAGCGCGTGTCGTGCGAGACGGATGCCGAGGTGAGCCCGCCGCCCGGGAGGGGAGCGATCTCGACGCGCCGGTAGCCGGGCTCCAGAGCCGTGAGCCCGCCGATGCGGCGGCGCATCCAGTCGGCGACCGCGCCGAGGGCGTAATGGTTGAGCGATGTCATGGCGGACGGGTGAAGGGTGCCGTCGGGGCGCACCGCGTCCCAGCGCTCCCAGATCGTGGTGGCGCCCATCGTGACCGGATACAGGAACGACGGGCTCTCCTGCTGCATGAGGAGCCGGTAGGCGACGTCGGCGTGCCCCGTCTCGACGAGGGCGTCGAGGACATGGGGGGTGCCGGCGAAGCCGGTCGAGATGCGGAATCCGCTCTCGGCGATCTTGGCGGCGAGGCGCTCTCCTGCGCGGGCCTTCCGGTCGCCCTCCAGAAGGCCGAAGCGGATGGCCAGGGCGTAGGCGGTGGGGGACTCGTCGACGATGCGGCCCGAGGGCGCGACGTATTCGTGGAGGAAGGCGCCTCGCACCCGCGCGGAGAGCGTGCGATACCGCTCGGCGTCGGCGGCGCGCCCCAGTGCCGAGGCGATGTCGGCGATCTCACGCGAGACGCGCGCGAAGTACGCCGTCGCGACCAGGAACCGGTCGGCCTTCGCCAGGTCGGGCCGCTCGCCGGGCGCGTCGGGATCGAGCCAGTCGCCGAACTGGTACCCGTTGGACCAGAGTCCCTTGTCGTCGAGGAGCTCTTCGACCTGGTCCACGAACGCGACGGCGGACGGGTAGCTCTGGTCGAGCAGGTCGAGGTCGCCGTACTCCTGGTACATCGCCCAGGGCAGGCTGACGACCACGTCGCCCCACAGGGCCGTCGGCGCCTGCGTGCGACCGGTGATCTGCGGAACGTACCACGGGACGTACCCGAGCTCGGTCTGCTCGGCGGCGACGTCCGCGAGCCACGAGGAGAGAACCCCGCGGACGTCGTACAGGAACGCGGCGGTCGGGCCGAAGGCGTTGACGTCGCCCGTCCAGCCCAGTCGCTCATCGCGCTGCGGGCAGTCTGTGGGAAGGCCCACGAAGTTGCCGCGCATGCCCCAGACCGTGTTGGCGTGCAGCTTGTTCAGCAGCTCGTCGGAGGTCTCGAGCCAGCCCGTGCGGGTCATGTCGGTGTGGATGGCGACGGCGTCGACGTCCTCGGGCGCGAGCGCCCCCGGCCAGCCGGTGATCTCCGCGTAGCGGAAGCCGTGGAACGTGAAGCGCGGCTCCCACTGTTCGACGACGGATCCGGCGAGGACGTACCGGTCGACGGCCTGGGCGCTGCGCAGGTTCACGGTCTCGAGCTCGCCGTCGGGGGTCAGCAGCTCACCGTGTCGGAGTGTGAGCTCGGTGCCGGAGGGGCCGTCGACGCGCAGCCGCACCCACCCTGAGATGTTCTGCCCGAAGTCGATGATTCGGGCACCGCTCGCGCTGGTCGTGATCTCGACCGGATGCAGCACCTCGGTCGCGCGAATCGGCTCCGCGGTGCGCGGCTCGAGAGTGGCAAGATCCCACTCGCGCTCCTCGGCCGGAACCCAGGCCGAGTCATCGAAGCCCGGTGCGCACCAGCCCGTGGGCTCGAGTCGCGCGTCGTACGTCTCGCCGTCGTACAGATCGTCCGCGAGCACGGCGCCTGTGGCGACGCGGAACCGGTCCGAGCTGTCGATCGTGCGCTGCGAGCCGTCGGCGAACTCGAGTCGGAGTTCGATCCAGGCGGCGGGTCGATCGGTGTAGTACTGGGCTGCACCGTCCCAGCCGAGCCGGCCCGCAGCCCAGCCGCGGCCGACGATCGCGCCGACGACGTTCTCTCCCGCGTGGATGGCCTCGGTGACGTCGTGGTCGGACACGATCACGCGGTGACGGTACGAGGTCCACCCCGGTGCGAGCAGCTCGTCGCCGACGCGGGCGCCATTGAGCCACGGCTCGACGATGCCCAGCGCCGTGGTGCGCAGCGTGGCGGCGACCGGCTGCTCCTCGAGAGTGAATGCGAATCGCAGATACGGAGCGGCGTCGCCGAGTGCCTCGGGAGCGCCGATGAATCGCGCCGCCGTCGGCAGAAGGGGATCAGGGTGCGTCATCGTCGGGTCTCCATCCGCGCCATCGTGGTTCAAGCACTGCGCGCGGTTCGAAGCCGCGCGGCTCCAGGCACCAGTGAAGCACCCTCAAACGAATTTCGCAACCCGTTGCAAAATTCAGGTGACGCTCAGGATTGCTCGTCCGCGACGATGAGATCGAAGAACAGGTCCATCGACGCGGCCACATCGACGCCATCCTTGTCGAACAGCCATTGCTGCCGGAGTCCCTCGGCGAGTGCGAGGAACATCGTCGCCAGAGCGTCCGGGTCGCCGCCGTCAGTCCGAAGCTGGCCCTGATCGCTCAGTTGACCGAGAAGGCGCGCGTAGAAGTGGCGGATGCCTTCGTAGCGCTCCGCGATCGCTGCGTGTGCGGGATGCTCGGCAACTGCGGCCTCGCCGGACAGCACGGCGTCGAGTTCGAGGTCCGCCACCGACCACTTCTCCGGCGCGGTGGCGCGGATCGAGCTCGCCAGGATCTCGCGGGGATCGGCTTCGGCGTCCGGGGCGCCGGCGCCGGCGAGTGTGGCGGCGATCTGTGAGTCGCGACGTTCGATCACGGCAAGGAGCAGGTCCTCCTTGGTGGGGAAGTGGTGGAGGAGTCCGTTGTGGCTGATGCCTGCCCGGCGGGCGACCTCGGCCATGGTCGTGGCCTGGAAGCCGGTCGCGGCGAAGGTCTCCATGCACGCCTCGACGATCTTCCGCCGGACGTCCGCGGTCTTGGCGTAGGGACCTCGTTCGGCACCTCGCTTCATGGAGTGCTCCTTCGAAAACTGCAACTGATTGCGAAATTGATGTTACGCTCGTGCTCGTTCACCACAAGGACGGATCGATGATGACCACATTCCCCGACGGCTTCCTCTGGGGAGCGTCCACCGCCCCGCACCAGACCGAGGGTAACAACACGGCCAGCGACTTCTGGGCGAACGAAGGTCGCATGCCGGGGATGGAATTCAGCGGGGACGCCTGCGACAGCTACCACCGGTACGGCGAGGATGTCCGCCTCCTCGCCGACGCGGGATACACCGCGTACCGGTTCGGGATCGAGTGGGCGCGGATCGAACCGCGACCGGGAATGATCTCGAAGGCGCAGCTCGCCCACTACCGCCGCATGATCGAGACCGTGCAGCAGGCCGGTCTCACTCCGGTCGTGACGCTTCATCACTTCACGAATCCGCAGTGGCTCGCGCAGGAGGGCGGATGGCTCGCCGATTCCGCCGTAGACCGATACCGCTCGTACGTCGGGGCCGTGACCGGCATCCTCGAGGGCGTCGACTGGATCGCCACGATCAACGAGCCCAACATGCTCGCCATGATGACCGGAATGGCACGCCTCGCCGCCGACCCCGAGGCGGCCAAGGAATGGACGAGCCCCACGATCGAGGGCGACACCGAGCGCCCGCGCCCGCAGCTGCCGCCGCCCGATCCCGAGATCGGCCGGCGCTTCATCCGGGCCCACCACGCCGCGCGCGAGATCCTGCACGAGCGCACCGACGCCAAGGTCGGATGGACGGTCGCCAACCGCGCCTACGAGGTGCTCCCCGGCGGTGAGCAGGCGGCCCGCGAACTGAGCTGGGTGTGGGAGGACCTCTACCTGGAAGCCGCACGCGGTGACGACTTCATCGGCGTGCAGTCGTACTCGACGATCCCCGTCGGCCCGGACGGTCCGGTCCCGCACACGCCACAGCCGGACGACACCCTCGTCGGCACGCCCTACCGGCCCGACGCGGTCGGGATCGCCGCCCGCCACGCGTGGGAGGTCACCGGCGGCGTGCCGATCCTCATCACCGAGAACGGCATCGCCACCAAGGACGACGAACAGCGCATCTCCTACACGCGCGGCGCGCTCGAGGCCGTCTCGAGCGCGGTCGCCGACGGCGTCGACATCCGCGGCTACCTGCACTGGAGCCTGCTCGACAACTACGAGTGGGGGCACTGGGACCCGACCTTCGGGCTCATCGCCGTGGACCGTGAGACCTTCGCCCGCACCCCCAAGCCGAGCTTCACGTGGCTCGGCGACGTCGCCCGCACCGGCGGCGCGAGCCTGAACGGAGGCGCCCGATGAAGCGCGAGACCATGCGCGCGGTCCGGCGCCCGGCAGACATGCCCCTCGACGGGACCTGGGACTTCCAGCTGCTCCCGACACCCGACGCCCAGCACTCGGACGCATGGGAGACCGCCGAGGTTCCGTCGCTGTGGACGATGTCCTCGCCGCAGGACCGGCCGTTCTACACGAACGTGCCGATGCCGTTCGACGAGATGCCCCCGACCGTCCCGGCCGACAACCCCACCGGCCTCTACCGACGCCTCGTCGCTCTCCGCCCCGAGCCGGGGACGCGGATCATCCTCCATGTCGGCGCGGCCGAGGGGCAGCTGACCGTCACCGTCAACGGCCACGCCTACGCGCCGAGTACGGACTCCCATCTCGAGGCGGATTTCGACATCACCGACGTCGCCGTGGACGGCGACAACACCATCGAGCTCGCCGTCGCCAAGTGGTCCGAGGAGAGCTATCTCGAAGACCAGGACCAGTGGTGGCAGTCCGGCATCTCGCGGTCGGTGTGGATCTCGATCGTTCCCGAGATCCGGATCGCGGATGTCGTCGTACACGCCGATTGGGATCACGAACGCGCGATCGGATCGCTCCGGCTCGATGTGGAGACCGCGGGCCTCGCGCAGCGCCGGGACGGCGGCTACAAGGTCCGAGTCGAGGCAGCCGAGCACACCGCCGAGGCCGACATCGCCGCACGCGTCGCCGCGCCGACACTCCCCAAGCCGGCCAAGGAGCGCGACAGCCGCCCCGCGCCGATGCTCCCCGACGACGTGATGGACCTTCTCAGCATCAAGGCGGCCAGCGCGCCGATCCCGACCGAGTTCCGTGCTATCCCCAATCTCGGATCCATGGCGATGCCGACCTTCGGCATCGCCGGGACCGCGAAGGCCGAACTGCTCGACATCGATGTGCAGCCGTGGTCTCCCGAGCGCCCCGCCCTGTACGACGTGCGCGTCACACTGGTCGACCCCGACGGCGCCGACATCGACGCCGTCTCGCTGCGGGTCGGATTCCGCACCGTCCGCATCGTCGGCAGCGACCTTCTCGTGAACGGCGCACGCGTCCTCATCCAGGGGGTGAACCGGCACGACATCGACGAGCGCACCGGACGGGTGATCAGCCGCGACCGGATGCTGAAGGAGCTGAGCCTCCTCAAGCGCTTCAACGTGAACGCGATCCGCACCGCGCACTATCCCAACGACCCGGTGTTCCTCGACCTGTGCGACGAGGTCGGCTTCCTCGTCGTGGACGAGGCTGACGTCGAAGCGCACGCCTTCGCCTCCCGGATCCCGGACGATCCCGACTACCTCCTCCCCATCGTCGAGCGCGTCCAGCGCATGGTGCTGCGCGACCGCAACCACCCGTGCGTGATCGCCTGGTCGCTCGGCAACGAGTCCGGACACGGCGCCGCCCAGGACGCCGCAGCGGCCTGGGTGCGCAGCACCGACCCGTCCCGTCCCGTCCACTACGAAGGCGCCATCGCCACCGACTGGCACGGCGGACGCAGCGCGACCGACATCGTGGCGCCGATGTACCCGTCGTTCGCCGCGCTCGAGGGCTACGCGAACGACGAGCGAACGGATCGCCCGCTGATCCTGTGCGAGTACGCCTACTCGCAGGGGAACTCCACCGGCGGACTCGCCGAGTACTGGCGCCTCTTCGAAACCCTCCCCGCTCTGCAGGGCGGTTTCATCTGGGAGTTCACCGACCACGCCCTCGACATCGAGGGCGACGGGACCTTCCGCTACGGCGGCGACTTCGACGACACCGCCCACGACGGCGCCACGATGCTCAACGGCATCGCGTTCTCGGATGCCACCCCCAAGCCCGCCATGTTCGAGATGCGCGGCATCTTCAGCCCCGTGCGGATCACGTCGGATGCCGCCGACGCGCTCGCCGGGACGATCCGCGTCTGCAGCCGGCGTCACTTCGCCGATCTCAGCGATCTCGCGTTCGAGCTCCGTGTCGAAACGCGAGACGGCGCGGTCAGCAGCACGCCGATCTCGCTGAACCTGGAACCCGGTGAGGAAACCGCGCTGACCCTCCCCGCAGAGGTCGCCTCGAGCCTCGCAGGGGACGACGCGCTCGCGCTCTCGCTGAGCGTGCGGACCGCGCGCGACGCGATCTGGGCGCCCGCGGGGACCGAGCTGAGCGTGGAACAGGTCGTGCTGCCCCGGACTCCGCGACCGCTGCGCGAGGCGGGCCAGCCTGCCGACGTCACCGACGACGGCGCGATCGCCCATCCGTTGCTCGCGGCACCGCCCGAACTGTGCCTGTGGCGCGCCATGGTCGACAACGACAACTCGTTCGCACTCGACAAGCGCTTCGTCCGATCCGGCTTCTTCTCCCTGACCCAGTCGTCCGTCGAGGTCGAGAAGACCGACGACGCCACACTCGTCACCATCCGGTACGCCACCGCATGGGACGACGAGGTCGTGCACCGGCGCCGCATCTCGGAGGTCGCCGGCGGTTACCGCATCGATGAAGAGGTCTCCCTTCCCGAGGGCACGCGCGACGGGCTCCGGGTTGGAGTCCGCTTCGAACTCGAGGGACGCTTCGACGACGCCGAGTGGGTCGGACTCGGCCCGTGGGAGAACTACCCCGACCGCCACAGCTCCGCCCTGCTGGGGCGATGGGCGAGCTCCATCGACGACCTCGCGACGCCCTACCTGATCCCTCAGGAGAACGGCACGCGAGGCGGCGTCGACCATCTCGAGATCTCGGGACCGGCGGGCGTCGTCACGGTGACGTCGGCGCAGCCGCTGCACGTCAGCGCTTCGCGACACACCCTCGACGAACTCGAGGACGCGACCCACTGGTGGCAGCTCCCTGACAGCTCGCGCACGATCGTCCATCTCGACATCGCCCATCGCGGTGTGGGGACGGCGCTGCTCGGGCCCGACACCCAGCGGGTGCATCGTCTCGCGGGCGATCACTACGCCTGGAGCTGGGAGCTCACTCTCACACCTCGCACGTCATGACGCAGGATCGTGACGCCGTGCGGGGGATGGGGGGAGCATCGCCCGAGCGGACCGACGTGATCCTCGCCGAGACCGTCGCCGTGGACGCACTGTCGCCGTCAGCCCCCGGGTCTCCGCAGACGGACCCCGCCGAGCGACGGGTGCCGCGACGCACCGTCGCGCTGATCTTCGTCGGCGCGTTCGGCGCCGGTCTCGCGCTCGTGGTTCCGATGGCGTACTCGATGGCGCTGCGACTGGCGGACCTGGCGCCCGGACAGGAGAGCGTTCTCGGCTACATCCTCGGCATCGGCGCGGTCTGCTCACTGGTCGCCGCTCCTCTGACCGGTATCATCAGCGATCGCACCCGATCCCGATGGGGACGGCGGCGACCGTTCACCGTGCTCGGGGTCGCAATCGGGCTGGCCGCCGTGCCGGTGCTCGCGTTCGCCCCGAACATCCCCGTCCTCACGGCAGGCTGGCTGCTCACCTCCATCGGGTGGGGCACCGCGGGCGGATCGATCGGCAACCTGCTCGCCGACACACTCCCCGAGCGCCAGCGGGGCCAGGTCTCGGGCCTGGTGAATCTGGCGGGCCAGGTGGCACCGGTGCTCGGCATCCTGCTCGCGGGTCTCGTGACCGGAAGCTCACTGCTGCTGTTCCTCGTCCCCGCACTGCTCGGTGCGCTGATGGTGCTCGCCTTCGCGCTGTTCGTCCACGAGGGCGACTCGCGGCACCTGCGCTTCGCGGATGCGCTGACCGTCGCGAGGTTCGTGCTGAGCCTCGCCTTCGACCCCCGCCGGCACCCCGCCTTCGCATGGGCTTGGGTGGGGAGGTTCCTGTTCTTCTTCGGACTGTCGCTCACGATCCCCTACGGCACGTACTTCTACTCCCAGCGGCTCGGCGTCCCGGTCGAGGACGTCGCCACCGTCATGGCCGCGATCTCGGCGGTGGGCATCGCCGCAGCGTCCGTCGGCGCGCTGGGGGCGGGATGGATCTCCGACCGATGGGGGTCGCGCCGCATGTGGACCGCGACCGCCGCAGCCCTGTTCGCGGTCGGATGCATCGTCTCGGCCCTCTCGTGGACGCTCCCCGGGCTGATCGCCGGCGCAATGATCTCCAACGTCGGCATCGCCGCGTTCGGGTCCGTCGGCCAGGCGCTGGTCCTCGATGTGATGCCGCATCGAGAGACGCAGGCGGGACGCTTCTCGGCGATCATCGGGTTCTCGCAGAGGATCCCGAGCGCCGTAGCGCCCCTGGCCGCCCCGCTCGTGATGAGCCTGGCTCCGGTCGCAGAGGCCCGGTACACCGTCCTGTACCTCGCTTCCGGTGCCCTCGCGGTAGTCGGAGGCATCGTCACGGCCACCATGGTGAGGTTCCGTGGGTGAATCTGGCAACCGATTGACAAATGTTGCCCGAGAAGGTTGGATGAGGAGTATGCAAGCGACGCAAGGACGCGATTCCGAACGACTGCTGCCTGCGGACGCGGCGACGCGGGACGTGGCGAAGGAGTTGTACGCGCGCGTCGCGGATGCCCCGATCATCTCGCCCCACGGTCATGTTCCCGCACGGATGCTGCTCGACGATGCGTCCTTCGAGAACGCGGCCGAGCTGTTCGTGACGAAGAACCACTACGTCACCCGGATGCTGCATGCCGCGGGCGTCGACCTCGCGGAGCTCTCGGGCGCCGACCCCCGCCGCACGTGGGGTCTGGTCGCGGCGAACTGGCATCGGTTCGCCGGAACCGCGTCGGGCTACTGGCTCGAGACCGAACTCGCCGAGGTGCTCGGCATCCGGTTGCCCATCAACGCCGGGACGGCGCACGAGATCTACGACCTCGTGGGCGAGCGCCTCGCCGATCCGGCGTTCCTGCCGCAGGCTCTGTTCCGCCGTTTCGATATTCGTGTCCTGGCGACGACGGACGATCCGCTCGACGACCTCGGGGATCACGATGCGCTGGCTCGTCTGGACCTCGGCGGCCGCGTGCTGCCCACGTTCCGCCCCGACGCATACCTCGACCCCGACGCGGTCGGATTCGGCGACTCCGTGTCCACGCTCCTCGCCGCCACCAGCGAGCCCGCGACGTTCGCCGGCTATCTCTCGGGCCTCGAGGCGAGGCGCGAGCACTTCATCCGCCACGGCGCCGTGTCTGCCGACCACGGAGTGGAGGAGCCGTTCACGATCGAGCTCGCGCCCCACGAGGCGGAGGCTCTGTTCCAGGAGGTCCTCGCTGGGACGGCGGATGCCGGGCAGCGGCGCGCCTTCCGCGGCCACATGCTGCTGCAGATGGCGCGCATGAGCGTCGACGACGGTCTCGTGATGACCGTGCACGCCGGTGTCCACCGCAACCACAGCAGCGCCACATACGAGCGCTTCGGGGCCGATACCGGGCACGACATTCCGCTGCCGACCACCTTCACGCGGGGGATGAGGCCGCTGCTGGAGCGGTTCGGTCTCGCGAAGGACTTCCACCTCGTGCTGTTCACCGTCGACGAGACCACGTTCTCCCGTGAGCTCGCACCGCTCGCGGGGTTCTACCCGAGTGTCTACGTCGGCGCGCCCTGGTGGTTCCTCGACGCCCCCGACGCGATCGGGCGCTTCCGCTCGGCCGTCACCGAGACGGCGGGCTTCTACCGCACGTCCGGCTTCATCGACGATACGCGCGCGTTTCTCTCGATTCCCGCGCGCCATGATGCGGCCCGGCGTGCGGATGCCGCCTATCTCGCGCGTCTGGTCACCGAAGGACGCATCGCGCTGGCGACTGCCGAACGCATCGCCGACGACCTCGTCGACGCGATCCCGCGGGAGGTGTTCAAGCTGTGACGAACCTCTACTCTCCCGTACCTCTGCACCGTGAGCCCGGAGCCGCGGTGCCGCCCGTCCGCATCGTCCACCTCGGCCTCGGCGCGTTCCACCGCTCGCACCAGGCCTGGTTTACCGCGCACGCCACGGATGCCGCGGAGTGGGGCATCGCCGCCTTCACCGGCCGGAGCACGGAGATCGCCGCGCAGCTCACCGACCAGGACGGGCAGTACACCCTCGTGGTCCGAGGACCCGAAGGCGACTCGTTCGAGGTCGTCGACAGCGTAGTCCGCGCGATCCCCGGCACCGACGTCGCCGCGTTCGTCGAGCTGGCGGCATCCGAGCCCGTCGCCATCCTGACCCTCACGATCACCGAGGCCGGCTACCGACTCGGTGCCGATGGTCGACTCGACCTCACGGATCCGGATGTCGCAGCCGACGTCGCGCTGCTTCGCCGCCTCTTCGATGCACAGGCAGCTCTGCCCGGCTTCGAGTATCCGCGCACCGCCCTCGGGCGGGTGCTGCTTGCGCTCGAACAGCGCCGTCGCACAAGCACCCCGGCGCTCGCGATCGTGCCGTGCGACAACATCCCCGACAACGGGCACGTCGTCCGCGAGGCGCTCGGCGCGCTGGCGACCGCCACCAGCAGCACGCTGGCTGCGTGGCTCGACTCCGGCATCTCGGTGGTGTCGACGTCGGTCGATCGCATCACGCCGCGCGGGACGCCGGAGGACGCGCAACTCGTCCTCGACGCGACGGGTGTCGCGGACCGTGCACCGGTGGTGACCGAACCGTTCTCGGACTGGGTGCTTGCCGGAGACTTCCCCTCCGGCCGGCCCGCATGGGAGACCGCCGGCGCCCGCTTCGTCGACGACATCGCGCCGTGGGAGGCGCGGAAGCTGTGGATGCTGAACGGCGCTCACACTCTGCTCGCCGCCTCCGGCCCGCTGCGGGGGCATGCGCTTGTCAGCGAGGCCATCGACGATCCCGTCTGCCGCGATCTGGTCACCGCCCTTTGGGAGGAGGACGCGCGGCACCTCACAGGCGTCGAGGTCGACGACTACGCGGCCGATCTCCTCGCACGGTTCCGCAACCCACGGATCGAGCATCGCCTGGCCCAGATCGCCCTCGATGCGACCACGAAGATGCGCGTGCGCATCGTCCCGGTGGCGCGCCTCGAACGAGCGGCGGGACGCTCCGCGGCCGGCTGTGCGGCGGCCGTGGCGGCGTGGATACTCGCCGGCCACGATGCCGTCGAGACCCGCGGCGCCGCAGCGGAGAGCCGCACCGCGCGACAGGTCGCCGACCTCGACCCCGTTCTCGGGGGCGACGCGGCCTTCTGCGCGCGCGTCGATGCCGCCGTTGCCGACCTCACGACAAAGGCCCTCCTCACGGAGAGCGAAACCGCGTAGCCGCATCGCGCCGACGCGTTCGAACAGGAGACTCCATGCTCAAGCCCCAGACGACCCCGACCCGCGAGCTCGTGAACCTCGACGGTGTGTGGCGCTTCGCCACCGACCCCATGGTGGGCGATGCCCCGTGGGCGGCGACGCTGCCGGGATCGCTCGAGGTCGCGGTGCCTGCGAGCTTCAACGACCAGTTCGTCGATCCTGCCATCCGGGGCCACGTCGGCCTCGTCTGGTACCAGCGGAACGTGCGGGTCCCGCGCGGCTGGAAGGACGAGCGGATCGTTCTGCGGCTCGACGCCGCCACCCACGCCGGCGCGGTCTACGTCGACGACACCCTCGTCGCCGAGCACGTCGGCGGATACACCCCCTTCGAAGCGGACGTCACAGACGTCGTCACGGCAGGCGGGGAGTTCCGCCTCACGGTGGGCGTCGACAACCGCCTTACGAACATCACGATCCCGCCCGGAACGGTGACCACGGGTCCCGACGGTCGGCAGAAGCAGAGCTACCTCCACGACTTCTACAACTACGCCGGTCTTGCGCGGTCGGTGTGGCTCTACAGCACCCCGTCTCGCTTCATCGAGGGCGTCACCGTGACGACGGGTCGCGAGGGGGCGAACGGCACGGTCGACTACCGGGTGGAGGCATCCGGAACCGTGCGCGTGATCCTCCGCGATGCAGACGGTGGACAGGTCACCGCCGGCGACGGCGCGAACGGCCGGCTCGTGGTTCCGGACGCCACCCTCTGGCAGCCCGGGGCCGCGTATCTGTACGAGCTCGAGGTGCAGATCGTCGAGGACGGCGCGGTCGCCGACACGTACACGCTGCCTGTCGGCATCCGCACCGTCGAGGTCACCGCCACCGAGTTCCTCATCAACGGCGAGCCGTTCTACTTCACCGGGTTCGGCAAGCACGAGGACACCGCCGTGCGCGGCAAGGGCCACGACAACGCGTACCTCGTGCACGACTTCGAGCTGATGAACTGGATCGGCGCGAACTCGTTCCGCACGTCGCACTACCCGTACGCGGAGGAGGTGCTCGAGTACGCCGACCGTCACGGCCTCGTCGTGATCGACGAGACCGCGGCTGTCGGCCTGAACCTCGGTGTGATGGGCGGTCTCACCGGAGCACCGGCGACGCCGACCTTCTCGCCCGAAGGCTGCAACGACCAGACGCGGGATGCGCACGCGCAGCACCTGCGCGAGCTCATCGCCCGCGACAAGAATCATCCGAGCGTCGTCATGTGGTGCATCGCGAATGAGCCTGCGAGCAACGAGGATGGCGCCCGCGAGTACTTCGAACCGCTCATCGAACTGACACGAGAGCTCGATCCGACCCGGCCCGTGACGATCGCCGAGGTGATGTTCGCGACATCGGAGAACGACAAGGTCGCAGACCTCCTCGACGTGATCTGCCTGAACAGGTACTACGGCTGGTACGTCGCCACCGGAGACCTCGAGACCGCCGCGCAGTACCTCGAGATGGACCTTCGAGCCTGGGCGGACACACACGGCAAGCCGATCCTGATGACCGAATACGGTGCCGACACGATGCCGGGGCAGCACTCCGTATGGGACGTCCCATGGACCGAGGAGTACCAGCGGGACTACCTGGCGATGCACCATCGCATCTTCGATCGGATCCCTTCCTTCGTGGGCGAACAGGTCTGGAACTTCGCCGACTTCGAGACGTCGCTCGGCATCCACCGCGTCGGCGGCAACAAGAAGGGCGTATTCACCCGCGACCGCAGGCCCAAGGCCGCGGCATTCGCACTGCGTGAACGCTGGCGAGGCATCGGGAACAGCAAACCCGGAGCCGAGGACTGAGAGGACATCATGATCATCGACAAGGCTGAGGTCATCGTCACCAGCCCCGACCGGAACTTCGTCACGCTGAAGCTCACGACCGACGACGGCCTGACCGGCCTCGGCGACGCGACGCTGAACGGCCGTGAGCTCGCGGTCGTCTCCTACCTTCAGGACCACGTCGTCCCCCTGCTCATCGGCAGCGACGCGAGCCGGATCGAGGACACCTGGCAGTTCCTCTACCGGAGCGCCTATTGGCGCCGGGGGCCGGTCACGATGGCCTCGATCGCCGCGGTCGACATGGCCCTGTGGGACATCAAGGGCAAGGCGGCCGGGATGCCCGTCTACCAGCTCCTCGGCGGGGCATCGCGCAACGGGCTCATGGCGTACGGGCACGCGTCGGGCAAGGAACTGCCCGAGCTGTTCGACTCGATCCGCGCCCACCAGGAGCAGGGGTACAAGGCGATCCGCGTGCAGACCGGCGTCCCGACGCTCAAGGCGATCTACGGCATCGCGGCGCAGGGCGCCGACGTCGGCGACGCATCGGTCCGGTACGACCACGAACCGGCACGCCGCGGCGCGAAGCCGGTCGAGGAGGACTGGGACACCCGCGCCTACCTGAACCACCTGCCCGGCGTCTTCGAGGCGGTCCGCAACGAGTTCGGTCCCGACGTGCCGCTGCTGCACGACGGGCACCACCGGATGACCCCGATCCAGGCCGCCCGACTCGGCAAGGACCTCGAACCGTACGATCTGTTCTGGCTCGAGGACTGCACCCCGGCCGAGAACCAGGAGGCGCTGCGCCTGGTGCGGCAGCACACGACGACGCCGCTCGCCATCGGCGAGATCTTCAACACGATCTGGGACTTCAAGGACCTGATCCGCGACCAGCAGATCGACTACGTGCGCGGCGCCGTCACGCACATGGGCGGGATCAGCCCGCTGAGAAAGACGCTCGAGTACGCCGCCATGTACCAGGTGAAGTCCGGCATGCACGGCCCGACCGATATCAGCCCGGTCGGGATGGCCGCAGCGATGCACCTGGGGCTGTCGATCCACAACTTCGGCATCCAGGAGTACATGCGCCACGGTGCGAAGACCGACCAGGTCTTCGAGCAGTCCTTCACCTGGACGGACGGCTACCTGCACCCGGGCGATGCGCCGGGGCTCGGCGTCGAGCTGAATCTCGACGATGCCGGGAAGTACCCGTACGAGCAGGCGTACCTGCCGTACAACCGTCTCCTCGACGGAACCGTGCACGATTGGTGACACGATGATCCACCCCGAGGGACGCGCTTCGGCTGCCGCTCCCGCCGTTGTCGTGATGGGTGTCTCGGCCGCCGGGAAATCGACGATCGCCGAAGCCCTCTCACGGCGATTGGCCGTGCCATGGATCGACGCCGACGATCTCCACCCCTCGGCGAATCGACAGAAGATGATGGCCGGGATTCCCTTGGACGACGATGACCGTCGTCCTTGGCTGGACGCGGTCGGCGAGAAGCTCGCCGCGGGTGAAGCCGCAGAGGGGATCGTCGTGGCATGCTCCGCGCTGCGGCGGAACTATCGCGATCGACTTCGAGCGGCCTGCCCCACCGCGGTGTTCGTCCACCTGCACGGATCCCGTGAGCTTCTCGCTCATCGCGCTTCGGAACGTGTCGAACACTTCATGCCCGCATCATTGTTGGATTCGCAGCTTGCTACTCTCGAACCGCTAGATGCAGAAGAACGGGGAGTGACCCTGGACGTGTCAGACGCTCCTGCGGTCATCGCCCAGCGAGCAGCTGAGTGGGTGACTTCGAATGGTTGACGGACGAGCCGAGGAACCGAACTCGGGGACTGACGAGATTCCGGTCGAGATGGCGGACCGAATCCGCGGCCGCGGGGGAAACGCCACGATCTACGACATCGCAGAACTCGCGAAGGTCAACCCCTCTACCGTGTCGCGCGCGCTGTCCAAGCCCGGCCGCATCAGCGCGAAGACCGAGGCTCGTATTCGCGACGCTGCGGCGCAACTGAACTTCCGCATCAATCCCATCGCGCGTGCCTTGTACACCGGCCGCAGTCGCACGTTCGCGCTCGTCGTGGCAGATATCACCAACCCGGTCGTCTTCGGCATCGTGCGTGGCGCCGAGCAGGAGGCGGCCGCGGCCGGCTACACATTGGTGATCGCCGAATCGCAGGAGTCTGGTGAGACGGAAGCCGAGACCGTGGAGCGGCTGATGCCCACCGTCGATGGCATCGTTCTCGCGACGACCCGCCTCGGCGACGAGTCCATCCGGTCGATCGCGGCGCGACGCCCGGTTGTGCTGATCAACCGGGCCGTAGCGGGCATCGACAGCATCCTTCCCGACGTGGATCGTGGGGTGAAGGACCTGATGGACCATCTCTACGGCCTCGGTCACCGATCTGTCGTCTACCTCGCTGGGCCCGAGACCTCTTGGGTGAGCGCACGTCGATGGGAGAAACTGCTCGAGACGTCGGAGTCGCTGGGCGTCGCGCTCGTCGAGATCGGCCCGAATCCGCCGACGATCCAAGGCGGCAGGGACGCGCTGCGACGTGTGCTCGCGGCCCGCCCGACTGCCGTGATCGCGTTCAACGACCTGATCGCGATCGGCCTGATGCAGGGCGCGGCCGCACGCGGCGTGGGGATTCCCGACGAACTGAGCGTCGCCGGCTTCGACGACATCTTCGGGAGCGAGCTGATTACGCCCTCTCTGACCACGGTGCGCTCCGAACTCGAGACCGCCGGCAGGCGCTCCGTCCGGAACCTGCTCGCACGGATGGAGGGCGAGGAACGTGTCGCGGACCCAGCCCTCCTTGCGACGAAGTTGATCGTTCGCGAGTCGACCGGGCCACGTCGCGAGGCCTGACCGGATGCCGACGGTGCATACCGTCGAGGGCTCTGGATACGCGTTGTCCGCCCAGTACGGACGGGCGGCTGCCCGAACGAGAGTCCGCCCATGCTGCCGGAGGTTTCGCCGCGTCCGCCCGGCAGCGATTGTCAGGGGAGTAGGAGGATCTTGCCCACCGTCGAACGGGACTCGAGCGCGTCATGGGCTCGGGCGGCATCCTCGAGGCGGTAGCGTGCACCGACGTGCAGCCGAAGCGAGCCGTCGGCTGCTGATGCCAGTACCTCGGAGCCGCGCGCGACGAGGTCCGCGCGCGATCCGGCGTAGTGGGCGAGCGTCGGCCTGGTGAGGTAAAGGGAGTTCTCGGCGAGTCGCTGCACGTCGACCGGGGGAATCGGGCCGCTGGTCGAGCCGTACGCGACCAGTGTTCCACGTGGCGCCAACGAGGCCAGGCTCTCCTCGAACGTGGCCTCGCCGACGCCGTCGTAGACCACGGCGGCGCCGCGACCCGCCGTGAGGTGATCCACCGCACTTCGGAAGTCGTCGTACCCCGCCGAGACCTGCGCCCCCGCCTCCTGTGCGAGCAGGGACTTCTCGCGGTTCGACGTCGTGGCAACGACCGTTCCGCCGTGCCGGACGAGCAACTGGGTGAGGAGCAGGCCCACGCCACCGGCTGCGGCGTGGACGACGGCCACGTCCCCTCGTGCGATCGCGCGGACGCTCGTCGCCAGGTAGTGCGCGGTCACACCCTGCAGCAGGATGCCCCCGGCGAGGTCGAGTTCCAGTCCCCGTGGGACGTGAAGGGTCCGTTCCGCGGGGACCACGGCGACCTCGGAGTAGGCGCCGATGGCCCCCATCCACGCGACGCGATCGCCCGTCGTGAATTCCGCGACATCAGGACCGACCGCCCGGACGATGCCCGCTCCCTCGTTCCCGGCGACGAACGGGGGGTGGGGGCGAAACGCCCCCAGCCCCTGACGCTGGTAGACGTCCATGTAGTTCACGCCGATCGCGGCGACGTCCACGACGAGTTCGCCCGGGCCGGCGCTGGGCTCGGGGCGCTCGACGACGCGAAGCACGTCGGACGCCCCGAAGGCGGCCACCTCTACCGATCGCATGCGATGCCCGTCACCGCACGCCGCGGACCCGGAAGACGACCACGCCGCCGATGACGACGATCACCGCCGCGACGGGGAAGAGCGGCGCGAACGATCCGGTCACGATGACGATCACGCCGGCAAGTGCCGGTGCAAGGATCTGCGGCGCGATCGCAGCGACGTTCGTGACCCCGAGGTCCTGTGCGAACGAGTTCGACCGCGGCAGTACCTGCGTGACGAGCGCCGTGTCGACGGCCTCGAACGTACCGAAGGCGAGCGCGACGACGACCATCATGGTCAGGTAGCCCTCCACCGTGGGCGCTGCGAGCGGGATGAGCAGGCCCAGGGCCATGACGATGCTCGCCACCGTCACGAAGACCTTGCGCCGGCCGAGTCGGTCGGACAGCAGTCCGGCGGGGACGGCGGTCAGGCTGATGCACACCGCTGCGATCGCGGCGGCGATGCCGACGTAGTCGACGGCGGCTTCACCGGCACCGATGTAGTCGCTGAGGATGTACAGCGCGTAGCCCTGGATGATGAAGAAGCCGGTGTAGACGAAGGTCCGGCTGCCGACCGCCCACCAGAAGTCGGGGTGCGTCCGCGGGTTCACGAAGAAGGTGCGCCACCAACGGGCGGAGTCCGAGGCGGGCGTCGGGGCGGACTCGCGATTGTCCGAATCCCTCGCGATGAACAGCCGGGTGGCGGTGAACGCCAACGGCAGGACGCTGAGCACCATGTAGGCGACGACGAGGTCGTCGGCGAGGACGGAGCCGAGGATGGTTCCGCCGACCGAGCCGAGCATGATCCCGAGTCCGAGCCCTGCGCTGAACCGGCCGCGTCGGTTCTCGGGAACCCGGTCGGGGAGGATCGCCGCGAGCGGGCCCTGCGAGGCGCTCAGCACGAACTCCGATGCGACGTAGAGCACGCCGAGCACTGCGAGCGACTCGATGAAGCCCATCGAGAACAGGATCGGGGCCACCACGATCGTTCCTCCGAGCACGTACGGGGTCCGGCTGCCCCAGCGGGTGCGCGTGCGGTCCGAGAGCATGCCCGCGAGCGGTTGGGCGAGGAGCGCCGCGATGGCGCCGAGGAACGTGAAGATGCTGAGGACGGCGACCTTGTCGTCACCGGCCAGGTCCTCGATCTGCAGCGCCAGCAGCACACCGGGAACGGCGCCGTAGACGAGTGAGATGCCGAACTGCGAGCTCCAGATCGAGAACAGCAGGGAACCGGACGCAGCGACCTGCCTCGTCACGGGCATGGTCTCGGGTGTCGACACGGTCACACCTCCCGCTGGGGATCGAGGGCGCACGGCGGAGCCGGGTCGTGGGGGCGGGGGGCCTGGGATGGCATCGCAACTCCTTTGTCGCTGTGAATTCGGATATTCCGTAGCCATTACTAGCACATTGCGGATACAGTGTGGCCGTAAGCCTCATCGCGAACGGTGATCGGGGCGGAGTGACTTCAGAGGTGTGTTCCATGGTGAGAGACGACGAGGTCGAGGTGCTGATCGTCGGTGCCGGCGCGACCGGGCTGACGCTGGCGTGCGACCTGCAGCGGCGAGGCGTGAGCCATCGGCTGATCGACGCGGCGCCGCACGGGTTCGAGGGGTCGCGCGCGAAGGGTGTCCAGCCGCGCTCGGCCGAGGTCTTCGACGACCTCGGCGTGCTCGCCCGCCTCGAGTCGCGGTCGACGCTCTACCCGCCGCTCGGCATCCACCTCGGCCCGGTGACCCTCAAGCGGACGATGATCGCGCTGCACGACGCGACGCCGGACGTACCCCACGCGAACACGCTGCTCGCGCCCCAGTACGCGACCGACCAGAGCCTGCGCGAGCGCCTCGAGGAACTCGGCGGCTCGGTGGAGTACGCCACCCGCCTGGGGGCGTTCGAGCAGGACGCCGACGGGGTCGTCGCGAGCCTCGAGTCCGGCGCGGGGACCGAGACGGTCCGCGCGCGGTACCTCGTCGGCGCGGACGGCGGTGGCAGCACGGTTCGGCGGGGACTCGGCATCGCGTTCGAGGGGACGACCGACGAGAGCGACCGGATGATCGTCGCCGACGTCGCCGTGTCGGGGCTCGGTCGGGATCGCTGGCATGTCTGGCCCCGCTCCAAGGGGCGCTTCGTCGCGCTGTGCCCGCTGCCCGGAGACACCTTCCAGCTGATGCTGAAGCTCCGACCGAATGACCCCGCCGACCTCGACACCGCGGCCGTCGATCGCATGGTCCGCGACGTCGTCGGCGGATCGAAGGTCCGCGTCCACGACATCCACTGGTCGTCGGTCTGGCGGCCGAACATCCGGCTCGCCGAGCGCTATCGGCGCGGCCGCGTGTTCCTCGCCGGAGACGCGGCACACGTGCATCCGCCGACCGGTGCACAGGGCCTCAACACCGGCGTCCAGGATGCCTACAACCTCGGCTGGAAGCTCGGCCAGGTGCTTGCGGGCGCCCCGGATGCGCTCCTCGACACGTACGAGTCGGAGCGGCAGCCCGTCGCAGCGCGAGTGCTCGGCCTCGCGTCAGGGCTGTACGCGCACCTCGGGGACCGCCCGCTGGCGGCGACCAAGCGCGGTGACGAGGAGCGGCAGCTCTCCCTGACGTACCGCGGCGGTCCGCTCGCCCCCGGCGACCTCGACGCTCCCGGCCTGCAGCCCGGCGACCGGGCGCCCGACTCGCCCGTCGTCCTCGATGACGGTGCTCGAACGACGCTCTTCGACGAGTTCCGCGGCCCGTCGTTCTCGCTGGTCGCCATCGGGGACCGCGCGGCGGAGGCCTGCCGCGACCTCTCCTGGACGTCCGCCGGTGCGCCCGTACGAATGATCCCCCTCGACGGCTCGTCCAACGAGCCGTTCCGCCGATTCACCGGGATCCTCGGCGACGGCGCGGTGCTCGTGCGGCCCGACGGCTACGTCGCCGCCATCGCACGCGACTCGCTCGACGACGTGCGCGACTGGCCGGCTCTCCCGGTCTTCCCGTCCTCCTGACCGATCCCGAGCCCGAACCACCCCCAACACGAAGGCGTGTCACACCATGGTCGATGTCGAATCCATGCCCGCAGCCCGCGACGACGTTCGCATCCTGACGTTCGAACCCCCCGCGGCCCGCGCCGACCCCCGCACCGAGACGCTCACGCCGGAGTCCCAGGCGGCGCTGCGCCAGTTCTCCGAAGACCGCCTGATCGGCTACGGCGTGGACCGCAGCGATGCGATCGAACTGACGGCGCGGGTCCTGGCGGGGGAGGGCTGGCTGGACGCGGCGACCCGGCTCGCCGAGCGCTGCCTCGCCAACCTCGACGCCGCGGCCGAGGCCGGCACGCAGACCCGGATCACCGCCCTCCGCCGGGCATCGGCGCTGCTGCGGATGAGCCAGGTGATGATGCTCGAGGACGGCCCGGCGCGGACCGCGATCTACGCCCGTGCGGGCGACCTCTACCTCCGCGCCGCCGAAATCGCCGGCGATCGCATCCGGGTCACCCTCGACACGCCGGAAGGCGCCGTCGTCGGATGGCAGGTGCCCGCGACAGGCCCGCGCGTCGGCGCCGCGATCGTCATCGGCGGGGTCGAGGGGTATGCCATGGACTTCGACTGCATCGGCGACGCCCTCGCCGCCCGCGGCATCGAGACCCTCCTGCTCGACGGGCCGGGACAGGGCGAGAGCCGGTTCACGCACGGTGTCTACCTCACCCCGACCTGGCGCGACGCGTACACCGCGGCGCTCGACCACCTCGCGACCTCGGTGCCCGGCCTCCCGATCGGAGTCGTCGGCAACAGCATGGGCGGCAGCTTCGCGATGGCTGTGGCCAACGGGGACCCACGTGTCCGGGCGTGCGTCGACAACGGTGGCATCCCTGCACCCTGGATGGTGCCCCCGAGCATCGGCACGTTCTTCACGAAGATGGCCGCCTTCTGCGACGTCGACGACCCGGACCAGGCGACCGCCGTCTGGTCGACGGTGACCCCGCTGGCACCGGGCGGCAACGCCGACTACGACCTCCTCGTGATCCAGGGCGGCGCCGACCCGATGGTGTCGTCCGAGATGGCGCAGGCGGTCTTCGCCCACGCGCCCGCCAAGTCGAAGCAGATGGTGCTCTTCTCCGACGGCATCCACTGCATCTACAACCACAGGACGGACCGCGACGACCTCATCGCGGACTGGGTGCACGCCCGCCTCGCGGCGGACTCGCACTCCGACTTCGATTCCGACTCCGAGTGAAGGGAACCGCGATGCAGATCACGGACGCGCAGATCCACCTCTGGACCGGAGCAGGCGCGCCGCCGTACCACCACCGCGCGCCGTACACCATCGAGCGCGCCCTGCGCGAGATGGACGAGGCCGGCATCGACCGCGCCGTGAACTGCCCGGCGATCTGGGACCCCGACGCAAACGACTACGCGGTCGAGGCGGCGCAGGCCCACCCAGACCGGTTCGCCACCATGGGATGGTTCCCCCTCGACGCCAGCGCCGGCCCGCACCGCGTCGACGAGTGGATGTCGAAGCCGGGAATGCTCGGCCTGCGCTTCGTCCTCTACGCACCGGAGGCAGGAGGCATCCTCCGATCCGGCGCGCTGGACTGGCTCTGGACCCGAGCCGACGAACTCGAGCTCCCGGTCGCGTTGATGGTCATGCCCGACCACCTCTCGCTCATCGGCGACATCGCCCCCCGCTTCCCGAGAATGCGGCTCCTGCTCGATCACCTCGCGATCGGCCCGTTCGACACGCTGCCCGGGGCGGCGTCCCACCTCGACGCGCTGGTCGCCCTGGCCGCGTACCCGAACGTCGCCGTGAAGGCGAGCGGCATCACCGGTGCCGCGACCGACGGCTACCCGTTCGCCAGCGCCCACGAGGTGCTTCGACGCACGTTCGACGCATTCGGCCCCGACCGCATGTTCTGGGGGACCGACATCACCCGCCAAACCGCGACCTGGGGGGAGTGCGTCTCGATGTTCACCGACCACCTCCCGTGGCTCGCCGGCGCGGACCTCGAGCGGGTGATGGGCGCCGGGATCTCGGACTGGATCGGCTGGCACTGACCGGTCGCACCCGGGTCATGGGGGCCGGGCGGTAGCGTAGGGACCACAGCGTCCACCCCGCGAGACACCCCTGGCACCCATGACCCTCACCGAGAAGCGCAAGCCCGGCCGGCCCCGGATCCCCCGGGAACGCATCGTCGACGCCGCCCTGCAGATCGTCGACGAACAGGGGGCCGACGCGCTCACCCTTCGTGCCGTCGCCGAGCGGATCTCGTCGAGCACCGCGACGCTGTACCGGCACGTGAGCGGCCGGTCCGAACTGATCGGCCTCGTGATCGACCGCATGCTGGGGGAGGTCGAACTTCCCGCCGTCGAGGACGACGACGAGCAGCCGTGGGAGGTCGTCTGCCACCGCACCGCGACCGCGATCTTCACCACCATCGCGCAGCACCGGAGCGTCGCGACCCTGCTGATCGAACGGTTCCCCACCGGCCCGCACGCCATCGCACTGCGCGAGCGCATCGCGCGAGCCCTGCTGCGCGGTGGCCTGCCCCCGGAGGTCGCGGCCGCCGCGGTCGCGACCCTGGGCCGCTACGTCCTCGGCTTCGCGATGCAGTCCGCCGCGGACGACGGTGCGCAGCGGCCATCGTTCACCGTCGACCCGATGGCGTACCCGCACCTCGTCGAGCTCGCACCGCTCCTGCCGAAGCCGCTCGCCGAGGAGTTCGAGTTCGGCCTCACCCACCTGCTGAGCGGCCTGGCGCGCGACCAGCGCGCCTGACCGCGGCGGCCCCGGCCCATAGGCGGCGGGTATGGAGTCCGCAGCCGATTGGTCTTGGCGGCGGACGGCGCCCGTGCGCTTCGATGAGCAGACACCGGCCTCCGGATGGAGCCGCTCTCATCTCACTGACGAACGCGCACGAGAGTGATCCACTTACGATTCGCATCGACCTCCGCGGAGCAACCGTCACCGATGTGGTCGGGCGTGTGCTCACCGCACCGAGTCTCGACGCGCACAACACGCCTGAGAATCCGGCGGCTGTCGCGCCTCGATCGCTCGACGACGTGCGGGTCGTCGGCGGCATGCTCGAGGCCACACTGCCGCCTGCTTCCTGTTCGACAGTTCAGGTCGTTCTGGAGGCATGACCCGGGCGTCGGTCGGTCAGGCCTACCTCTACTGGGGCCAGTTCTCAGCGAACGTTGCTGGGACTGAATCGCGACATGATCTCCATCGAGGAGGATTCCATCGTCAATGGGGTCGTGACCGAGGCACAGCATCATTTCCACGAGGGATGCTCGATGCGCAAGCGCGACGGGATCTACTACCTCGGTCGACCGACTCGCGGGCGGTCCGGGAGGAGGTCGTTCAGGACTGGTTCGCCGGGCCGGTCGACTCCCGCACCATCAATTGCGGCGATGCCGGTGGGGATGGCTCCGTGACGTCGGGCTCGATCCGAGAAAGCAAGGCCCGAACGGCGGCGCGCCCCTGAGCCTCGAAGTCGAGGCGGAGCGTCGTCAGCGGTGGGTCGAAGTAGGCCGCCTCCGGGGTGTCGTCGACCCCTGCGACGCTGACGTCGTCCGGGATGTGCAGTCCTCGCTGCTTGAGCGCGAGCATGGCCCCGAGTGCCATCTGGTCGTTGGCGGCCACATAGGCGGTCGCCTCAGGCAGCTCCCCGAGGGCAGCGATCGCGTCGTATCCGGACTTCGCGGACCAGTCGCCGCGGAGCACCGCTCGTGACCGGAGGCCGGCATGTTCGATTGCTGCCGTGTAGGCGCGGAGCCGGTTCCGAGCGGCCGACCACGTCTGCGGACCGGCGATGTGGACGACGTCACGATGGCCGAGCAGGGCGAGGTGCCCGATCAGTGCCGGCATTCCCGCTCCGGTCGACCCGGCCGGCTCCGCGTCGGTGAGGATGTCGGACTCCGCCGCGATGAAGGCCGGAACCCGAAAGGCGGTCGTCTCGAACGCTCTCTTCATCTCATCCGTGGAGGCGAGGGCGAGGATCCCGGCGAGATTGTGCTGGGTGATCAGCTCGAGCGATTCCTCGATCGCCCTCGGGTTGTGCGCATCGAGCGAGACCAGGTCGAGGACGTACCCTGCTTCGCGCGCGGCCGCACTCGCGCCCTCGGCGATGCGGCTCGGTCCATACTGCGAGATCTCGTGCGTCAGCGCGCCGATGCGATGGGAGCGTCCGGACTTGAGCGAGCGCGCGGTCAGGTTCGGGCGATACCCGAGTTCGTCGAGTGCCTTCACCACCTTCGCACGCGTCTCGGGCCGAATGCCCTCGAAGCCCTTGAGGAACCGGCTCACCGTCTGGTGCGATACGCCGGCGGCGGTCGCGACGTCGTAGATCGTCGCGGCCCGTGCGGGCGCTTCCCGGGGCGCGTTCGGGTCAGGGGGCGGCGTCGCGACCGCCGGGTCGGCGTCGATCGATTCCGTGGATTCGCCCATGTCGCGGGTCCTTCTGCGCTGGAGTGAGCCCTGCGGCAACGGCGCGGAACGGGTTGCGCAGCTTCACACAAATGTGACTTGACAGATCGATGTTATCGACCACATTCTTGTGTAGTAAAGATGTTTCCGACAACATTGACGAGATCGCCAAGGTTTGACACGACCTGATCGAATCGCCCGAACTACAACGGAGTAGCACCGATGACATCCCGTACCCCCGTCCAGCCGATGAGCGGTCTGCTCTTCGGCGTCGCGTATTACGCCGAGTACCACCGTGGCGAGCGGACGGAGATCGACCTCGACCTGATGGTGGAGGCGGGCATCAACGTCATCCGCGTCGGCGAGTCGGTCTGGTCCACGTGGGAGCCGCGCGACGGCGAGTTCGACCTCGAGTGGCTGGAGCCGGTGCTCGACGGCGCTCATCGGCGTGGCATCCGGGTGATCCTCGGGACGCCGACCTACGCCGTGCCGCCCTGGCTGCAGGTCGCGCACCCGGAGATCGCGGCCGAGCGCCGCACCGGCGAGCCGATCCCGTGGGGGGCACGCCAGGAAGTCGACTACTCGCACCCCGTGTTCCGCCAGTACGCCGAGCGCATCATCCGCACTGTCGTCGGTCGGTACGCCGGCCATCCCGCGGTCATCGGCTTCCAGGTGGACAACGAGCCCGGACTCGAGATCTTCCACAACGACCACGTGTTCGAGGAGTTCGTGAACCGGCTGCGGACGGAATACGGCGACGTCGAGACGCTCAACCGCGAATGGGGCCTCACCTACTGGTCGCACCGCCTCAGCGACTGGACCGAACTTTGGCGACCGGACGGGAACACGTTCCCCCAGTACGACCTCGCGTGGCGCCGTTACCAGGCACAGCTGACGACCGAGTTCATCGCGTGGCAGGCCGACCTCGTGCGGGAGTACCGCCGACCCGGGCAGTTCGTCACGACCTGCCTGCAGTACGGCCGCCCCGCGCTCGACGACGAGCGGCTCGCCCGGGACCTCGACGTCATCGCGGGAAACCCCTATTACGGCATGCAGGACCACCTCGACGCATCGCGCGAGCTCCCGCAGCTCAGCCACTGGACGACGACCGGCGTTCCCGGCCTCTTCCGGCAGGCCGATCGCATGTACGCCTCGAAGCAGGGACGGTACCTCGTCACCGAGACCAACGCGCAGTCCATCGGCGCCCCCGACACGAACTTCCCCCCGTACCCCGGCCAGCTCAAGCAGGCGGCGTTCACGTTCATCTCGCGCGGCGCCGCGATGATCGAGTACTGGCACTGGCACACCCTCCCGTACGGCTTCGAGACCTACTGGGGAGGCGTGCTCCCGCACAGCCTCGTCCCCGGTCGGGTCTACCGCGAGGTTTCGGAGCTCGGCGCCGAATTGGCGAAGCTGGGTGACGTACTCGACGGGTTCGAGCCCGACGCGGACGTCGCGATCCTCTGGTCCAACCCGAGCCGGTTCGCGCTGCAGTTCATGCCGCCGCTGCGCCTCGACGGCGAGCCGGACGTCCAGTCGTACGAGCGGATCGTGGACTCGTTCCATCGGGGGACGATCGAGTCGGGGCGGCAGTCGCGGCTCCTGCACCTCGACCAGGCCGTCGACCTCGGCGCGGCCGAGCTGGCGCGGCAGTTCCCCGTGCTCATCGCGGCGGGGGCCTACGTGACCTCCGACGCAGAGCTCGAGCTGCTCCGCGACTACGTCTCGAGCGGTGGTCACCTCGTGCTCGGCCCGAGGACCGCGTATGCGGACGAGGAAGCGCGTGCACGCGTTGACGTCGCCCCGCCGCGCCTCGCGGATCTCGCGGGCGCCCGCTACGAGGAGTACTCCAACCTCGATCACCCGGTCGCGGTGGTCGCCGAGCCGGATGGCCCCGCAGTCGACGGCGCCTCGGCCCGGCTCTGGATCGACGGACTCATCGCCGACGAGGCCGATGTGCTCGCCCGATACGACCACCCCCGATTCTCGGCCTTCGCGGCCGTGACCAGCCACGCCGTCGGCGACGGACGCGTCACCGTCGTCGGCTGCGTGCCCGACCCCGAACTGGCCCGCGGCATCGTCCGCTGGGCGACGGACCGGCCCGGGCACGCCGACGCACTCGCGGGGGAGGTCCAGCTGCCGATCACGGTGGCATCCGGATCGCTCCCCGAGGGTCGGCGCGCCTGGTTCGTCTTCAACTGGGGATGGGAGCCGCGAACCATCACGCTCGCGGTCACCGTCACCGAGCCCGCCACCGGAGCCGAACTGGCGGCGGGAACCGATGTCTCACTGGACGCCTGGTCGGCGCGGACCTTCATCCGGTGAGCACCAAGGGATCGTGCGATCCTCCAACCACAGAAAGAGTCAATGATGAAGAAGGCACGTAAGACAGCACTGGCGCTGGTCACCGGCGCTGCCACCGTCGGTCTCGTGTTGACCGGCTGCGCACCCAGCGGAGGCGGTGACGGTGGGACGACCAGCGACGCCATCACCGATGAGCAGCGCGAGGAGGCCCTCAACACGCCGACCGACCTCACGTTCTGGACCTGGGTCCCGGACATCGAGAACGAGGTGGCGCTGTTCGAGGAGCAGTACCCCGCGATCAACGTCACGGTCGAGAACGTCGGCCAGGGCCTCGAGCACTATCAGAAGCTCCGCAGCGCGCTCGAGGCCGGCGAGGGGGCACCGGATGTCGCACAGGTCGAGTACCAGTACATCCCGTCGTTCGTCCTGACCGAGTCCCTGCTCGACCTCACCCCCTACGGTGCCGACGGCATCGCCGACGACTACGTCGGCTGGGCGTGGAACCAGGTGTCGCCGAACGAGGAAGTGTGGGCGGTTCCGCAGGACGTCGGCCCGATGGGCAACCTGTACCGAGAGGACATCCTGAGCGAGGCCGGCATCGCCGAGGCACCCGAGACCTGGGACGACTACGCCGCGGCGGCCAAGGCCGTCAAGGACGAGACCGGTTCCTACATCTCGAACCTCGGCGCCACGCAGGCCGGTCAGATGATCGGCTTCATGTGGCAGGCCGGCGTGCAGCCGTTCACCTACGACGGCGCCGAGACGGTCGGCATCGACGTGAACAACGACACGGCGAAGGAGGTCGCGAACTACTGGACCGAACTGATCCAGCAGGACCTGATCTCCGTCGACACGGACTTCTCCGACCAGTGGTACCAGGGCCTCGCGAACGGCAAGTACGCCGGCTGGCTGACTGCAGCCTGGGGGCCGATCTTCCTCCAGGGCACTGCTGAGAGCACCTCTGGCCTCTGGCGGGCGGCCCCGCTCCCGCAGTGGAGCGCGGGCGAGCAGGTCTCGGGCAACTGGGGCGGATCGTCCGACGCGGTCCTCGCGACCAGCGAGAACCCGATCGCCGCGTACGAGCTCGCGAAGTTCATCAACCACGACGAGGAGTCGGCGATGAAGCTCGCGACCGAGCAGTTCCTCTACCCGCCGCAGCTCTCGGTGCTCGAGAACCCGGACTTCATCGACCAGGAGTCGGAGTTCTACGGCGGCCAGCAGGTGAACAAGCTGTTCGCCGACATCTCCGAGACGGTTGACACCGACTTCCAGTGGGTGCCGTTCATGGAGTACGTCTACTCCACCTACGAGGAGACGATCGGTTCGGTCGTCGCGGAGAAGGGCGACATCGCAGCCGCGCTCGACGAGTGGCAGGATCAGCTCGTCAGCTACGCGGAAGGCCAGGGCTTCACGGTCGAGTGAGCCCGCGGGGCGCCCGTCGACCCCCACGACGGGCGCCCCGACCCACCCCGCCGGCGGGAACCGCCGGTCCGATCACAGCGAAGTGAGGACCATCGTGTCGCAGTCACCGGCGCTCGCCGCCGAGCGCCACCCAACAGCTCCAGCTCGACGAGGCAACGCGAACAAGCGCAGGCAGAACCGCGCGGCCTACCTGTTCATCCTCCCGTTCTTCCTCGTCTTCCTCACGATGCTCGTCATCCCGCTCATGTACGCCGGCTACCTGAGCCTCTTCGAGAGCAAGCTGATCGGCGGCGAGCAGTTCGCGTGGTTCGCCAACTACATCCGCGCCATCCAGGACTCCGCGTTCATCGGAAGCCTCCTGCGCATGGGCCTGTTCTTCATCGTCCAGGTCCCGATCATGCTCGGCCTCGCACTCCTCTTCGCGCTCGCGCTCGACAGCGGCCGCGCGCGCGGCGCGAAGGGCGTCCGACTGCTCGTGTTCATGCCGTACGCCGTGCCCGCGGTCGTCGCCACCCTGATGTGGGGCTACCTGTACGGGCCGGACTTCGGACCCCTCGCCCAGGTCGCGCGTGCGGTCGGCTGGGGAACGCCCGACTTCCTGTCCGCAGGGAACATCCTCGGCTCGATGATGAACATCGTCACCTGGGAGTTCGTCGGCTACAACATGATCATCATGTACGCCGCCCTCCGGGCGATTCCGAGCGACCTGTACGAGGCGGCCGAGATCGACGGTGCCGGACAGTTCCGGATCGCGTGGAGCATCAAGATCCCCGCGATCCGCCCGGCGATCATCCTCACCGTGATCTTCTCGATCATCGGAACGTTCCAGCTGTTCGCCGAGCCCAGCCTGCTCAACGCGATCGCACCCGACGCGATCACCCGGTCGTTCACCCCGAACTACTACGCCTACAACCTCGCCTTCCAGAACCGCGAACTGAACTACGCCGCCTCGATCGCGTTCCTCCTCGGAATCGTGATCGCCGTGCTGTCCTACGCGTTCCAGCTGGCAACCGAGCGACGCGAACGACGGGCACTGACCGAGACGGAGACCCCCTCATGACCTCCCTCGAGACCCGCGCCGCGGTCACCGTCGGCGCCCCGAAGCGAGCCCGCCGTGCCAAGGCCTTCGACCCGGAGAAGCGTCGGAGCTCGCTGCTCACGGTGCTGCTCTGGCTGGGCGTCGCGTACTTCATCCTGCCGCTCTGGTGGCTCCTCGTCTCGTCGACGAAGGACAACCAGGCGCTGTTCACGACGTTCGGGCTCTGGTTCGGCGGCGACTTCTCGTTCTTCGAGAACCTGCAGACCCTGTTCACGGTTCGCGGCGGGATCTTCACCCGCTGGCTCCTGAATACCGTCCTGTACGCCGGTGCTGCGGCGGTCGGCGCGACGCTGCTGTCGGCCATGGCGGGCTACGCGTTCGCGAAGTACGACTTCCCCGGCAGGAAGGCACTGTTCAGCGCGACGCTCGGTGCGATCATGATCCCCCTGACCGCGCTCGCGCTGCCGACCTACCTGTTGTTCTCGCAGGCAGGACTGACCAACACCCCGTGGGCGATCATCATCCCCTCGCTGGTGAGCCCGTTCGGCGTCTACCTGATGCGGGTGTACTCGGCCGACGCGATCCCCGACGAGCTCATCGAGGCGGCCCGCGTCGACGGCGCGGGGGAGTTCCGCATCTTCTGGCAGGTCGGGTTGCGACTGCTCGGCCCGGCGCTCGTGACCGTCTTCCTGTTCGCCCTCGTGGGGACCTGGAACAACTACTTCCTGCCCCTGATCATGCTCAACAGCTCGGATCTCTACCCGATCACGGTCGGCCTCGCCCAGCTGCAGGCCGCCGCGAACGCCGGAGGCGGATCTCAGGCGCTGTTCTCCACCGTGATCACCGGCTCGTTCATCTCGATCGTGCCGCTGATCATCGCGTTCCTGTTCCTGCAGCGCTACTGGCAGTCCGGGCTCGCCACAGGGAGCGTGAAGGGATGACGCTGCGGACTTCCCCAAGACAACCGGAACCTGCATTCGAGGAGACGCGACGATGACGATCTGGTACGGCGGCGACTACAACCCCGAGCAGTGGCCTCGCGACGTCTGGGACAGCGACGTCCAGCTCATGCAGCGCGGCGGCATCAGCCTCGCCACGGTGGCCGTGTTCTCGTGGGCGAGACTCGAACCACGCCCGGGCGAGTACGACTTCGGATGGCTCGACGACGTGCTCGACACCCTGCACGCCGGCGGTATCCGAGTCGACCTGGCGACGGCCACCGCGTCGCCGCCGCCGTGGCTGGCGAAGCGGCACCCGGAGACGCTGCCCGTCACGGAGGACGGCGTGCGCCTGGCGGTCGGCAGCCGCCAGCAGTACTGCCCGAGCTCACCCGTCTACCGCGAGCACGCGCGGCGGCTGGTCGAGCGGATGGTTGAACGCTACGCCGACCATCCCGCGCTGGAACTGTGGCACGTCAACAACGAGTACGGATGCCACGTGAGCCGGTGCTACTGCGACGTCTCCGCCGCGGCCTTCCGCACCTGGCTCGAGGCGCGATACGGCTCCATCGAGGAGCTCAACCGGGCCTGGGGCACCGCCTTCTGGTCGCAACGGTACGACGCGTTCGACGAGATCGAGCCGCCGCGCGCGGCGCCGACCTTCCGGAACCCGACCCAGTTGCTCGACTTCGACCGGTTCTCCAGCGACGAACTGCTCGCCTGCTACGACGCCGAGGTCGAGGTCATCCGCGCCTTGTCGGACGTGCCGATCACCACCAACTTCATGGGCTTCTTCAAGCCGGTCGACTACTGGAAGTGGGCGCCCAAGGTGGACGTCGTCTCGGACGACACCTATCCGGATCCGGCCGATCCGAACTCCGCGGCGTACGCCGCGATGGTCCGCGACCTCATGCGCTCGCTCGGCGGCGGCGCGCCGTGGATACTCATGGAACAGGCGCCGAGCGCCGTGAACTGGCGGGCACGGAACGCGCCGAAGGCGCCCGGCATGATGCGCGCCTGGTCGTACCAAGCGGTCGCGCGCGGCGCGGACGGGGTGCTCTTCTTCCAGTGGCGGCAGTCCGAGGCAGGATCCGAGAAGTTCCACTCCGGGATGGTCCCGCACGGCGGCACTGACACCCGCGTGTGGCGCGAGATCGAAGCACTGGGCGCCGAGCTCCAGCGGCTCTCCGCGGATCAGGTCGGCCTCGAGGGCAGCCGCGTGCCGGCCCAGGTCGCCATCGCGATGGACTGGGACAGCTGGTGGGCGATCGAGCAGCCGGCCTCGCCGACCACCGTCTCGTACCTCGAGGTCCTCTTCGCGTGGCACCGTGCGCTCAGCTCGCTCGGCGTGACGGTCGACTTCGTCCGAGCCGAGGCCGACCTGTCGGGCTACCGACTCGTCGTCGCGCCCGCCCACTTCGTGGCCACCGACGCACAGGTCGAGAACCTCGCCGCCTTCGCGCGATCCGGCGGCACGCTGGTCGCCGGGTTCGGCACGGCGATCACCGACGAGCACCTGCACATCCGCCTCGGCGGGTACCTCGGCGCGCCGCTTCGCGAAGCGCTCGGCATCCGCATCGAGGAGTTCGCGCCACCCGCTGCGCCCGACCTGCGAGCGACCGGGGAGGGCGACGCCCCGCCCGTCCCGATCACGGGCGACGTGCTCGGCGGCGATGTGCTCGGCGCGACGTGGGCGGAGTTCGTCCGACTCGACGACGCGGAGGCGCGGGCGACGTTCACCGAGGGGGCGCTCTCCGGTTGGCCCGCGGTCACCCGGCGCGCCTCCGGCGGCGGTGCTGGATGGTACGTCGCGACGCTGCCCGAGCCGGACGCGCTGGCACGCCTGGCCGCCGCCATCCTCGAGGATGCCGGCATCGCACGCCCCGACCCGGTTGGCACGGGCGGAGCGCTCGAGGTCGTCCGTCGCGGCGAGTACGTCGTGATCATCAACCACGGCGGTGACGACGCCGAACTCAACTTGGCGGGGACCGACCTGCTCTCCGGCTCGAACGCCCCCGGGCTCGTCCTCCCTCCGCAGGGCGTCGCGATCGTCCCGACGGACGCGGACGGATGACCGATGTCGGCGAGACCTGGTCGGGGACGCATCGCTTCGGGGCCCGCCGCCTCATCGCGGCGCAGTCCGTGCCGGAGGTGCAGGAAGTCCTCCGGAGCCGACCGGGCCCCGTCCGCGCGCTCGGCACGAGGCACTCGTTCAACGAGATCGCCGACTCCGCCGGAACGCTCGTCTCCGTCCTCGACGTCCCGCCGGCGCCGCGCGTGCTCGGCGGCGGTGACCGCGTCTCGGTCGGCGCCGGCATCCGCTACGGGGAGCTCGCGCTCTGGCTCGAGGAGCACGGGCTGGCCCTGCACAACATGGGCTCGCTGCCCCACATCTCGGTCGCCGGGGCGATGTCGACCGGCACGCACGGCTCAGGCGACCGGCTCCCGATGCTCGCAGACGCCGTGCGGGCGATCGAGTTCGTGGATGCCGCGGGCGCGCTGCAGCGCGTCGAATCGGACGACTGGCGATTCGGAGGGTTCCTCGTCGGGCTCGGGGCCTACGGCATCGTCACGAGGATCGAACTCGCGGTCCAGCCGTCGTACCGGGTCCGTCAACGGCTTCACATCGGCCTGGACTGGGGCGTGCTCGCGGAGCGGTTCGACGAGGTCACGGCGAGCGGCACGAGCGTGAGCCTGTTCACCCACTGGGGCTCGCCCTCGGTCGAACGGGTGCTCGTGAAGCAGCGCGCCGACGCCTCGTTCGACGACTCCGTGTTGGCGACGACGCGGGAGGCCGAGCCCGACGAGCGGTTCGATCAGCGGAGCTGGACGCCGCAGGACGGCAGTGAGGGGCCGTGGCTGCTGCGGATGCCGCACTTCCGCCTCGAGGAGACGCCGTCGTTCGGTGAGGAGATCCAGTCCGAGTACTTCGTGGCTCGCACGCGCGCGGCGGCGGCGATCGCGGCGGTGCGAGGACTCGCGGCCGAGATCGACCCCCACCTGATCATCACCGAAGTGCGCACGATCGCCGCGGACGACAGTTGGCTCGGTCCCGCCTCGGGGCGCGACAGCGTCGGGATCCACTTCACCTGGGCCCGGGACGAGGACGCCGTCCGCGCCCTGCTTCCGCGCATCGAGCAGGTGCTCGCTCCCTTCGACGTCCGCCCGCACTGGGGCAAGTGGCACGCGTTCGACGCCGACCGGATCGCGGCTGCGTACCCGCGCCTTCCGCTCGCGCGCTCGCTCTTCCGGGAACTCGACCCGACCGGCGTGTTCTCGAACGAGTACCTGGAAGCGCTCGGCGTGCGCGAGGCGCACACCAGCCCGACCGGACCGCTCTGATCACTCGGGGCCGGGCGCCCGCGCCGTCGACCGACGCACGATCAGGTCGGCATGCAAGGCGGGTTCGAGCGCGTGCGCCTCGCCCCTGATCCGGTCGAGGAGCGTCGAGAACGCCGCCCGCCCCTGCGCTGCGAAGTCGACGCGGAGCGTCGTCAGCGGAGGCGAGAAGTACGCCGCCTCAGGGATGTCGTCGACGCCGGCGACGCTGACATCCTCCGGGACCCGCAGACCTCGCTCCGTGAGGGCGAGGATCGCGCCCAGCGCCATCTGGTCGTTCGCTGCGACGATGGCGGTGGCACCGGCGAGGTCGGGAGCAGCCATCACCGCCTCATAACCCGAGCGCGCCGACCAGTCGCCCCGGAGCACGCCGGCCGACGAGAGCCCGCGGGCGGCGAGCGCGGTCGAGTAGGCGCGCGAACGGTTTCGCGCGGCAGACCATTCCGCCGGCCCGGCGACGTGCAGGAACGTGTGATGTCCGAGACCCACCAGGTGATCGAACAGCGCCGGGAAACCGAACTGGGTCAGTTCGGACGGGTCCGTGCCGCTCGTGTCGTCCGGCTCAGCGCCGAGATAGACCGGCACTCCGAAGTCCGCCGTCGCCAGTGCTTCGGACATCGTGTCGGTCGATGACATGACCAGAACGCCGGCGAGGTCGTGGCGACGCAGCATCTCGATGGCTTCGTTCAGCACGTCAGGGCGGGCGAGGTCGACCGTCACGATGTCGAGCACGAAGCCCGCATCCCGAGCCGCGGTCGTCGCCCCCTGCAGGATCTTGCTCGGGCCGAACTGGTCGAGTTCGTGGGTGATCGCACCGACGCGCTGCGAGCGGCCCGAGTTCAGGGCTCGCGCCGCGAGGTTCGGTCGGTAGTCGAGCTCCTTGAGCGCCTTCTCGACGCGTTCCCGGGTGGCGGGCCGGATTCCGGCGAAACCGTTCAGGTACCGCGTCACGGTCTGGTGCGAGACTCCGGCGGCGAGGGCGACGTCGTAGATGGTCGCCGCTCGACCTGCGCGACCGGCCGAGACCCTCCGCAGCGTCGAGCGCGCCACTCGCGGCCCGGTGGTCGCTTCGCCGCCGGGAACGGCCTCCGGCTCGCTTCCGTGCTCCTCGATGGCCATCGCTCCTCCGTGCTGTCCTCGTACCCCACGGTACCCGCGCCCGCGCAGGGCCGCGTCACGTCGTGCGACCGGGCCGAGGCTCATTCGTTCGAGCGCGACGATGCTCCGGCGAAACACGCTATGTTACCGGCAACATTAATGCTACGTTGCCCGAACGAGTCGGACTCGAAGGAGAGCTCATGTCATCGAAGACGATGAAACGGTTCCGGGCAGGCACGGCCGCAGCACTCGCATCCGCCCTGCTGTTCACGCCGGTCGTCGCCCAGGCGTACACCCCGACCCCGGGTGTGCTGTACCAACTGCCGAGCGGGACGGACTGCCTGAAGGGCCTCGGCAACTGCGCGATCTATCCCAAGTCGGTCCAGCTTCCCAGCGGCCGCATCGTCGCGTCGTTCGAGCGGTCCATCGTCCCGAGTTCCGGAAGTGCGGACGGCCAGACGCTGCCGATCTACGTCAGCGACGACCACGGCGACAGCTGGCAGCACCTCACCGAGGTCGAAGCGCCCGCCTACGTCTCGAGTGACCCCCAGTACGACCCCTACATCAGCAACTGGACCAACCCCAACCTGTACGTGCTCCCCGAGGACGTCGGGAGCCTCGCCGCCGGCACGCTGCTCCTCGCGAGCGTCGTTTCCGGCGACGACCACTACTACCTCGAGCACACGGCCGCCGATCCGAACTGGGTGCCGAACAACGACGGCGACCGCTCCGACATCGCCATCGCGCTGTACTCCAGCACCGACCAAGGCACGACGTGGGAGCTGGAGAACATCATCGCGAAGGGCGGATGGCAAGGCGGTTCGGCCGGGGCCACCGGCACGAACATCGCCGACGCGAACCAGTACGCGCAGATCGACCCCGTGTGGGAACCCCACCTGATGGCACGCGACGGCCAGCTGATCGCCTACTACTCCGACGAGAACGACTACCTTGGGATGAATGCCGGCACCGGCGTCCCCACGCTCGACCCGAACAACGCGACGGCTCCCGACTCGGGCGCGCAGATCCTCGCGCACCGGACGTGGGATGGCGCGAGCGCCGCATGGAGCGGACCGATCGTCGACGTCTCGGGCGACACGTTCAACTGGAACGGCGCACAGCAGATCGGCGGGGGTCGGCCCGGCATGGCCTACGTGGCCCCGACGACCGACGGAAAATGGATGCTCACCTTCGAGTACTTCGGAGGCGGAGCAAGCGTCCGATTCAAGATGGTCGACGACCCGCTCGCCTTCTACGCCGACGGCGACCCGAACGGCCGGGAGATCAGCCTCGCCAACGGCCAACAGGGAGATCTCCCGTTCGCGCCAGGATCACGGGGCCTCACGTGGGGCGGCAGCCCCGTGCTCAAGGCTCTGCCGGACGGCAGGCTCGTCTACAACGCAGCCGGCAGCGGCGACATCTGGGTCAACACGTCAGGTGCGAGCGACGGCGTCTGGACGCAATTCCAGACCACGATGCCGGGCGGGTACTCGCGCAACCTCCAGTACGACCAGGCCACCGGGCGGATCGTCATCCTGCAGGCGGCGTGGGAGGGGGCGACGACCCCGTCGACCATTCGCTTCGGCCACGTCGACCTCGGTCGCTCCGCAGGGCCGTACTACAGCGTCGTGAACCGCGCCAGCGGCCAGGTGATCGGCACCGGGGGGAACATCACCGACGCAAACATCGGCAACGGCGACGCCGCGGACGTTCGCCTCGAGGCCTTCGGTGCCACGTCCGTTGCGGACACCCAGTACTGGCACGTCGTCACCAAGGACGACGGCGCCGCCACGCTCCTCAACAAGTCGGGCGGCCGCGCGGCCGCGATCTGGGGCGGCAGTGCATACACCGGCGCCTCGATCGGGCAGTGGGTCGACGACGTGGCCGGCGGGCTCTGGAACATCGTGCCGACGACGGGGGACCACGTGCGCTTCCAGTCCACCGCGAACTCGTCGCTCTACCTCACCGGCGGTTCGAACGGGGCACCGCTCAGCCTCGCGACATACGCGGACAACGGCACGCAGGAATGGAAGCTGTACGCGGAAGGCATCACCCCTCCCGCCGACACCACGCCGCCAGTCGTCTCCGCGTCCGTCGACGGACGAACCCTCACCCTCACGGCCATCGATGACGCCTCCGGCGTGAGTTCGATCCAGTACCGCACCGCGGGCGCCACCAACTGGACCCAGTACACCGCGCCGGTGAAGTTCAACGGCAGGAAGAGCGTCGACGTCCAGTACCGGGCGACCGACGGGGCAGGGAACGTGTCGGCAGTCGCGACCGTCACCATCCCGTAGTCCTCGCACGACCACGGCTGAAACGGTCAGGGGGCCCGGGAGTACGGGCCCCCTGGCCCGCGCCGAGCCGACCTCGCAGGCAGAAGCAACGAACTGTCCAGAGAAGGGTATGTTTCCGGCAACATTCCTGCTAGCGTGGCCCGCACCGTCACTGGGGACGACTCGAACAGCCGTGGTTCCCGGGCAAGCACACATCACTCGTCGAAGGAGAACTCATGTCGTCGTGGAAGACGAAGGGGATCGCGGCCGGGGCCGTCGCATCCTTGCTCCTGATCGCCCCACTCGCACCAGCCCAGGCCTACGACCCCGAAGGCGGCATCCTGTACGAGGTCGGCGACCAGGACTGCCTCAAGGGACTCGGCAACTGCGCCGTCTACCCCAAGTCGGCCCAGCTCCCGAGCGGAAGGCTGGTCGCCGCCTTCGAGCGGTCCACCGTCGTCGAGTACGAGGACGACACCACTGGTGCGATCGGCCAGACCATGCCGATCTACGCGAGCGACGACCTCGGGTCCAGCTGGCAGCCCCTTTCGGAAGTGCAGGCGCCGGCGTTCCTCTCCGACGACCCCGAGTTCGATCCGTACACCAGTAACTGGACGAACCCGTACCTGTACGTGCTCCCCGAGGACGTCGGCGACCTCGAGGCCGGAACGCTGCTGCTCGCCACGGTCGTGTCCGGCGAGGACGAGTTCTATCGCGAACAGAAGGCCGCCGACCCGGAGTGGGTGCCCACCAACGACGGCGACCGCCGCGACATGGCCATCGCGCTCTTCGCCAGCACCGACCAGGCCGAGAGCTGGGACGTGGTCGACATCATCGCGACCGGTGGATGGCAGGGTGGCAGCGCCGGCAACATCGGCTCGGCCATCGCCGAGGCCAACGAGCACGCGCAGATCGATCCGCTCTGGGAACCGCACCTGCACGTCCACGACGGTCTCCTCGTCACGTACTACTCCGACGAGAACGACTACGTCGGCTATGACCCGGTGACCGGCGTACCCGAGCTCACGCCCGACAACGAGACCGGTCCCGACTCCGGCCGTCAGATCCTGGTCCACCGGACATGGGACGGCGAGGGGGAGTGGAGCGAACCCGTGGTGGACGTGGCCGGCGAGACGGTCGACTTCAACGGCTCGCCCCAGATCGGGCACGGTCGACCCGGCATGACGAATATCGTGCCCACGACCGACGGGCTCTACGTGCTCACCTACGAGTACTTCGGCTCCGAGACCTGGGGCTGGCCGGCAGAGGCGAACGTACGCTTCGAACTCTCGGCGGATCCGCTCGACTTCTTCTCCGACGGTGACGACACCGGCGAGCAGATCAGTCGCTGGAACGAGGACATGGCGGAGGGCCTGCCCTTCTACCCCGGCGCCCAAGGACTCTCGTGGGGCGGCAGCCCGGTCGTGATCGCGCTGCCCGACGGCCGCCTGGTGTACAACGCCGCCGGCAATGGCGACGTCTGGGTCAACGAGTCCGGCGCGAGCGACGGCCTCTGGCAGCAGTACAACACCACGATGGGCTCCGGCTACAGCCGCAACCTCCAGTACGTCGAGGGCACCGGCCGCATCGTCATCCTCCAGGGCACCTGGGGCGGCCCCTTCACCGGGGCGGTCATCCGCTACGGCGAGGTCGACCTCGGGCACTCGCAAGGTGACTACTACCAGGTCGTCAACCGTGCCACCGGGAAGGTGCTCGGCACCGGCGGCAATATCAGCGACGCCGAGTTCGACTTCCCGAAGTGGGTGCCCGACGTCCAGCTCGAAGACCAGTGCTCCGAACGTGAGGACACGCAGAACTGGCATGTCATCGACGAGGGTGACGGCACGGTCGAGCTCCTCAACCGTTCCGGTGGTCGCTCCGTGGCGATGTGGGGCGGAGGCGCGTACGACGGACAGGACATCGCCCAGTGGGTCGACGAGAACGACGGCGGCCGCTGGACCATCCAGGACGCCGACGACGGCCATGTACGGTTCCTCGCGACCGGCAGCGATGACCTGTACCTGACCGGCACGGCCGACGGCGACGTGGCCTTGCGTCTCGGTGCGGATGACGGCACCCAGGAATGGATGATCGTCCCGGTCGCCCCGACGATCACCGTCAAGGACGGAGCCAAGTGGACCGTCGGCGGGGACGGCGTGTACCGCAAGGCGTCGTACGTGATCGAGACGTCCGCATGCGAACTCACGAGCATCCTGCTCAACGGGGTCGAACAGGGGCCCGCGACGGGTACGTCGTTCGATCTCGACCAGCTGACGCCCGACTACCCGGGGGTCGTGCGCGGCATCAACGTCATCGAGGCGACCAACTCGCTTGGTGACACCACGGTGCTCGAATTCTCGATCGGCAAGAAGGAGAAGTAAGACGTCCACTTGCGCCTCACGGTCAGCAGCATCGCCGACCCGGGACTGTGCTTGGCCGCGCCCGAGTCGGAATGGGACATCGCGCTCAGCCTGCGAAGCGACCTCCAGCATCAAGCAGTGGACCTGTGGATAGCCATCCACGAGAAGGCGACGCCTCGGCCCGATGGGGCCGAGGCGTCGCTCGTTGGGCGGGGAATCCCTGGGGCCACTGCGTCGTCATGTGAGCTGCTGACCGGTTGCCGGCCCGACGGTGGAGTGCTCACCAGAGCAGGTACACGCCCGACGCGAAGGTCAGCACCAGCACGACGCGCTCGAACCACTCCTGCGAGATGCGCCTGGCCGCCATCCGCCCGCCCAACGCACCCAGTATGAGCGCCGGCACGAGCAGCAGGTTCAGGAGCAGCGACTCCGGGGTGATGAGCCCGAGGCCCACCGAGAACGGCAGTTTCATCGTGTTGACGATGAGGAAGAACCAGGCCGCGGTGCCGAGGATCGCCTGCACCGGCAGTCGGGAGGCCACGAAGTAGAGCGACATCACCGGGCCGGCGGCGTTCGCGATCATCGTCGTGAACCCGCCGAGCGGGCCGAACAGCCACGAGAGCGCGCGGGGGACCGGTCGTGCCTCCCGCCCGGCGGCAGCGTCGGCTCGACGCCGGAGCATCAGGAGGACGCTGAGCGCGACGAGCACGAGCAGCGTCGCGCCGATGATCCGGCGCACGACGATGTCGTTCGCCGCCCAGAGGACGACGACGCCCACCAGGATGCCGACGAGCACCGACGGCAGGAGGCGGCGGAGGATCTTCCAGTCGGCGTGGGCGTGGTACATCCGCACCGCGATGAGGTCGCCGACGAGCAGGAGCCCGAGGACGGCGCCGGTCGAGGCCTTCGCGGGGAGGACCGAGGCGAAGAGCGCGGCCGGGATCGGACCGAGCGCGGGCATGCCGCTCTTGGCCGCGCCGACCGCGAAGGCGGCGAGGGCGAGCATGCTCCACTCGAGTCCGGTGAAGTGGGGCACCGGTGCTCCCTTCGACGGGACGGGACGACTACTTGTCGACGAGCGTCATCTCGAAGGAGTACAGGTCGGGCGAGTAGCAGTGCTGCCCGAACTCGACCGCGCGCCCGGAGCTGTCGAACGCGGTGCGCGACATGGTGAGCACCGCCGATCCCTTCGGCAGCGCGAGCAGCTCGCGCTCCTTGGCGGTCGCGTTGCGCGCGCCGATTCGCTGCTTCGCCACCCGGATCGTGATGCCGCGCGCGCGGAGAAGCTGGTACAGGCCGCGTTCGGCGAGTTCTTCCTCGGTGAAGTCGGCGAACTCGCTCGGCAGGGTGTTGTCGAGGACTGCGAGGGGCACTCCGTCCGCATAGCGGAGGCGGACGATGCGCAGCACGCGGTCGCCGACCGCGACGCCGAGTTCGCGTGCGGCGTTCTCGTCGGCGGTGAGCACCTCGCGTGAGACGACCTCGGTCGTCGGCCCCTGCCCGGTCTGGGTCAGGTCCTCGTAGAGGCTCGTCAGCTCGACGTTGCGCGTCACCTGCCCGTGCACGACCTGGGTGCCGATGCCGCGCCGGCGGACGAGCAGTCCCTTGTCGACGAGCTCCTGGATGGCTCGGCGGACGGTCGGCCGGGAGAAGCCGAACCGCTGGCCGAGCGAGATCTCGTTCTCGAGGCGGGAACCCGCCGGCAGGTCCTCGTCGCGGATGGCGCGTTCGAGGCGGGTGGCGATCTGGTAGTAGAGCGGCACCGGGCTCGACCGGTCGAGGTCGAGGAAGAAGTCCGACGGAAGCACCGTCTCCGCCTGCGCCATCGCGAGCCCCCAAGAAACACAGATTGGTCGATTGTCCGGACAATTATTGCACTCTCCTGCCCGATCGCCTCGTTGCAGCTGGGCGTGTCATGCGCTAATGTCACTATGTCCGAACAAAGATGTCAGGAGGGCTCATGTCCGCGACCACCGTGCTGGCCGAACCACTGCCGCTGCGCCAGGCGGCCGACCGATTCCCGACCGTGCTCTGGAACGACTCGGCGGACCCGGACGAGCTGGCGAAGTCCATCGAGTTCGGCGCCGTCGGTGCCACGTGCAACCCGGTGATCGCGCTCGCCGCGGTGAAGGCGCACCTCGACGTCTGGGGACCACGCATCGGCGAGCTCGCCGAACTGTACCCGACGGCCTCCGAGTCCGAACTCGGGTGGAAGGTCGTCGAGGAGCTCTCCATCGAAGCAGCGAAGTTCCTCGAACCTGCGTTCGACGCCAGCGGCGGCCGCAACGGCCGACTGTCGGTGCAGACCGACCCCCGGCTCCATCGAGACGCCGACGCCCTCGTCGCGCAGGCGGTGCGCTTCAGCGGCCTCGCCCGCAACATCATCGTCAAGATCCCGGCGACCTCGGTCGGACTCCGGGCCATCGAGGAGGCGACGTATCGCGGCGTCAGCATCAACGTGACGGTGTCGTTCACCGTCCCCCAGGCCGTGGCCGCAGCGGAGGCGATCGAGCGTGGACTCGACCGCCGGGCCGCCGAGGGCCTGCCCGACCACGAGTTCGGGTCCGTCGTCACCATCATGGGCGGCCGACTCGACGACTGGCTGAAGGCCTGGACGCAGAAGCAGCGGATCCTGGTCGACCCGGGCATCCTGGAGTGGGCGGGAGTCGCCGCGCTGAAGCACGCGCACAGGACCTTCACCGAGCGCGGATTCCGGTCGAGGGTGCTCTCCGCCGCCTTCCGGAACCACATGCACTGGTCCGAGCTCCAGGGCGGCGACCTCGTGGTCTCCCCGCCGTTCGACTGGCAGCTTCGCATCAACGAGAACGGCATCGTCGCAGAGGACCGCATCGACGTTCCCGTCGACCCGGAGATCCTCGACGCACTCATGGAGCTCTCCGAGTTCCGGCGGGCGTACGAGGTCGACGGCATGACGCCGGAGGAATTCGATCGCTTCGGGGCGACGGTGCGCACGCTCCGGCAGTTCCTCGAGGCCGACGAGCAGCTCGATCGCGTCGTCCGAGACATCCTCCTGCCGCCGGTATGACACCCACGACCGACGGGGACGTCACCTTCCGGTCGCGCCGCTGGGTGAAGCCGGAGGACCTGAACGCGCACGGCACGCTCTTCGGCGGCAGCCTGCTGCGGTGGATCGACGAGGAGGCGGCGATCTACGCCATCCTCCAGCTCGGCAATCCCCGGGCGGTCACGAAGTACATGTCCGAGATCGACTTCGCGAGCTCGGCGCGGCAGGGCGACCTGATCGAACTCGGGATCCGGGCCACGGGCTTCGGTCGGACGTCGCTGACCATGCGCGCCGAGGTGCGGAACATGGTCACCCGCGAGCGCATCCTCGCCATCGACCGGATCGTCTTCGTCGGTGTCGACGATCATGGACGTCCCGTGCCGCACGGATACTCCGACATCACGTACGAGCGCGACCGTCTTCCTCGGCCCTGAATCCCTGCCCCCACGCCTGAATCCCTGCCCCCACGCCTGAATCCCTGCCCCCACGACGAAGCGCCCGCCGCAGCCGATCGGCTGCGGCGGGCGCCTCGTCGTGGCCGTAGTCAGCCGGCGAGCAGCGACTCGGTGAGGGCGGCGTCGGCCGCACGGAGCACCTCCGCGGCGACCGCGATGCCCTCGATGCGACCGAGTTCGGTGTCCTCGTGCTCGATGTTCACCATCATCTCGGGGTCCACCTCGTGCAGCGCGCGCAGGAACTCGGTCCAGTAGGCGACGTCGTGGCCCTTGCCGAGCGCGACGAAGTCCCATGCGGACTCCTTCGGCCACTCGTTGGCCCACTCGTCGCCGCCGAGGTTCACGCGCGGCTCGTCGGGCGAGAGCCGGCGGAAGCTGTTGTCGAGCACGCCGTTCAGCGCCGCCCACTGCGGATTGATCCGCACGTCCTTCGCAGCGGCGTGGAACACCAGGGCGCCGAGGTGGCGGACCACCGCGACCGGGTCCATCTGCTGCCAGAACAGGTGCGAGGCGTCGAGCTCGACGCCGACGTTGGTGGCGCCGGTCAGCTCGACGAGCTTGTGCACGTCGGCCGAGTTGAACACGAGGTTCTGCGGGTGCAGCTCGAGGGCGACCTTGACGTCGTGCTCGCGAGCGAGGCGGTCGGTCTCGCGCCAGAAGTCGGCGGCGATGCCCCACTGGTAGTCGAGCACGTCGAGCGCGCCCGAGTTCCACGCGTTGACGACCCAGTTCGGGTGGACCGTGCCGGGCTCGCCCCCGGGCAGGCCGGACATCGTCACGACCCGGTGCTGCCCGAGTCGCTCCGCGAGGCGGATGGCGCGCCTGACGTCCTCCGAGTGCGCGTCGCCGATGACCGGGTTCGGGTGCAACGGATTGCCGTTGCAGTTGAGGCCGGCGATCTCGACGCCGGTGCCCTCGAAGATCCCGAGGAAGTCGTCGCGGGCCGCGTCGCTGACGAGGATGTCGTCGAACGTCGGGACGTGGACGGCGGGCAGGAAGCCGCCGGTGTTGATCTCGAGTCCGGTGAGGCCGAGGTCGGCGACCACGGCGATGGCCTCCGGAAGCGGCCGGTCGTGCAGGATCGCGTTGTACAGTCCGAGTCGCATCTATCGTTCTCCTTTGTCGGTCGGAGTTCTGGGAGTTCTGGTGGGCTGAGGTTCGGCGACCTGCGGGGTCAGCCCGCGAGTCGGACGACCGCGCCGCCCAAGCGCTCGGACTCGGCCACGGCGGCGAGCAGCTCCATGTTGTGGACCCCCTCGTCGAAGCCTGCGTTCCGGGGGAGCGATGCCGACTCGTCGAGTCCAGCGACCTCCTCGAGGAAGGCACGCGCCTGGTACAGGAAGCCCTCGTTCTGCCCGAACCCGACGCCCGAGACGTCGATCGGCATGCCGCCGGCGATGTACGGGTGGGGGTTGCCGAGGGGGATGCGGCGATAGCCCTGCTGGGCGGCCGGGCCCTCGGAGAGGAAGAGCTGGATCTCCGACGGGCGGGCCTGGCTGAACTTCGCGGCGCCGCGCTCGGCGAAGACCTCGATCTGGAGATCGTTGGGGTGCCCGGCGGCCACGCGGGAGACCTCGATGGTGCCGGCGGCGCCGGAGGCGAAGCCGAGCGAGAAGGTCGCGTAGTCGTCGTTCTCGACGGTGTCGAGTTCGTCGGAGACCGCGCTGTGGCCGTGACCGCTCACCGCGCCGAGGGGCTTCGGGCGCTCGGCGATCACGGTGCTGAAGCGGCCGCCGCCGACCTCCGTCGCCTCGCCGGCGAGGAACTCGGCCAGGTAGCTGGCGTGGCTGCCGACGTCGGCGAGCGCACCGGAGCCCGACGGACCCTTGAAGCGCCAGCTGATGGCGGTCTTCGGGTCGGCGGCGTAGTCGGTCCAGTACCGGATGCTCACGTGCAGGACCCGGCCGAGCTGGCCCGACTGGATGAGCTCGCGGATGTAGGCGATGCCCGGTGCCCGACGGAAGGTGAGGCCGATGCGGGCGAGGGTCGGGGCGCGGTCGGCGGCCGCGGCCATCGCCCGCGCGTCCTCGAGCGTGTCCGAGAGCGGCTTCTCGCACAGCACGTGCTTGCCGGCGGAGAGCAGGCCTTCGACGATCTCGCGGTGCAGGTGGTTGGCGACGACGACGCTCACGACGTCGATGTCGTCCGCCTCGGCGATCGCCTGCCACGACGTGTCGTGGCGCGAGTAGCCGAATCGGCGCGCCGCGGCCTCGCCGGCAGGCTCGTAGGCGTCGGCGATCGACACCAGCCGGATCTCGGGAAGGATGCTCTCGTACAGGGCCGGTGCATTGCGGTAGGCGGCGGCGTGAGCCTTGCCCGCCATGCCGGCGCCGATGACGGCGACACCGAGTGGAGACATGGACAACGGGTCCTCCAGACAGGGACGGTTCCGACCCCTCACGGCGCCGGTGCGGTGAGAGACTCCATGTGGAGCGCTCCAACGGCGAGACTAGTCGTGTCAGTATGTCCTGTCAATAGGATGTGTCTGGGGAAAGGTGGGTCGATGTCCGCACCACGTCCGACGATCTATGACGTCGCCCGAGCGGCCGGTGTGTCGAAGTCGCTCGTGTCCCTCGTCCTGCGTGGATCCGATCGCGTCAGCGAGGCCTCGCGGGCGGCGGTCGAGTCGGCGATCCGCGACCTCGGCTACCGGCCGAGTCGTGCGGCCACCGACCTCGCGGCGGGTCGCACGCGGCTCGTGGCCGTGCTGATCGACGACTTCGCCAACCCGTGGTTCGTCGAACTGGTTCGCGGCCTCGGCCAGGTGCTCGCGCCAGCGGGGTACCGGGTCACGGTCGTGGACAGTGCGAACGCGGCGACCGCTGAAGACCCGGTCGAAGGGGTGCTCTCGATGCACGCCGACGGCATCGTCGTCGCGAGGGACGTGCCGCGCGCCCTCGTGGACTCGGCCGCATCGCCCATCGTCATCGCCGGCACCCGGACAGACGCACCGGTGGGCGTCGACGTCGTCGCGAACGACGACGGCGCGGGGGCGCGGCTCGCCGCGCTGCATGTCATCGGCCTCGGGCATCGGCGGATCGGCCACCTCGCCGCCGGCGGCGGCGCGGCGCGCGCACGGGCGGCGAGCTTCATCGCCACGGCGGTCGAAGCGGGCTCCGAGGTCGTCGCCACCGACTACACGGGTCCCGCGACCGAGGCCGCCGGATTCGATGCCGCGGGCAGTCTGCTCCGGGACCATGCCGGCATCTCGGCGATCTTCGCCGCGAACGACGTGATGGCGATCGGTGCGCTCGGGGCTGCCCGGGATCTCGGGATTCCCGTCCCCGCGGGGCTCTCGATCGTCGGCTACGACAACACCCCGCTCGCGCGGACGCACCTCATCCACCTCACGACGGTGGACGACAGCGGCTTCGGCGTGGGCCGGGAGGCCGGCCGCCTGCTCATCGCGCGGATGGCCGGTCGAGAGCCGGTCGGCGTCGCGCGCACGCTGCAGCCATCGCTCGTCGTCCGAGGCACCACCGGGCCCGCTCGCTAGCCCACCGGCACGGTCCGGTGCTCCGCTGCGCTCGCGCGCGCCGCGTCCAGGGCCGCCAGCACCTCGATGCCCTCGCGCGCCGGTACCGGCCCGGGTCCGCCGGCCTGCACCGCCTCGGCGAAGGCGTCGTAGAAGGCTGCGTAGTCGCCCTGGAGGGAGGGGATGCGCCGGGTGCCGCTCTCGACGGCGAGCACCCCCCACCGCTCCTCGGACTCGTACCCCCAGGTGTCACGACCGCCGATCGGAGATTCGCCTCGCCGCAGCGCCTCGAACTGGACGTCGGCGAAATCGGATCGGTACGAGCCTCGGTCGCCGTGCACGCGGAGTTCCCGCGACGATAGCCGGTTGACCTTGCTGGCGGAGACGTGCGAGTGCGCGCCGGACTCGTGCTCGATCGTGATCGTGAAACCGGTGTCTGTGCGGCCCGCAAGCAGGTCCCGCCAGTCGAGCTGCGCGGACACGAATCGCGCAGGGCCGAGCAGGTGAAGCGCTTGATCGACGACGTGGCTGCCGAGGTCGCGCAGGAGGCCACCCTCGGGTCCGCCCTCGAGGGTCGCCGGGTCGTCCTGGTCGCACCGAAGGTCGAGCCGCGTGATGCGACCCAACGCCCCGGAGACGATGATCGATCGTGCAGTGACGATGTCGGTATCCCACCGTCGGTTGTGGAATACGTTGAGGACGACGCCTGCCCGCTCGGCGGCATCCGCCAGTTCCCGGCCATCCTGCGCGGTTGGCGCGAAGGGCTTGTCGGCGACGACGTGGACGCCTCGACCGATCGACTCCAGCACGAGTTCGCGCCGCGTGTGCGGGGGAGTCGAGACGACGACTGCATCGACACCCGCGTCCATGAGGTCGCCCAGGCTCGCGAACACCCGAACGTCGGGGTGGTCGCGTCGGGCCTTCGCGACCCGCTCCGGGGAGCGCGCGACGATGCCGACGAGTCGGCACTCGCGGGATGCGCGGATGTAGGGAGAGTGGAAGAGGCGTCCGCCGACGCCGTATCCGACGAGGCCCACACGGATCGTCACGGGCGCTCCTTTCGTCTGTGGAAGGGGGAGTATTCGACAGAATGTCCGAACAATTCGCTGCGGTCAACCTCGACCCCCAAGGGGCCAAATGTTACGGTTAGGTAACGAGAGGAAACAACCTATTGTCAGTATGTACTGACATGGAGGACTATCGGTGGTGATCAAGGTCGATCCCGCACCCACGCGGCTCACGCTGATCACAGACGATCCCCGCCGCGAAACGCGGCTCAACAATGAAGGGAGTCGCGGGATGAAGTCCTCGCTGCTCAACGTCCGCGCCGGCCGCCCCAGCCGACGCCTCCTCATCTCCTCCGCGCTCGTCTCCGCAGCCGTCGTCGCCCTGGCCGGCTGTTCGGCCGGGGGCGAAGGCACCGCGTCGAGCGACTCGTCCTCCGGCGACACCGCCGGCGGCGGCGAGGGCATCTCGATCGTCGTCATGGGCGGCGCGACCGACGACCCGTTCTGGTCGACGGTGAAGCGCGGCGGAGAGGCGGCCGCCAAGGCCGTCGAAGCCGCCGGCGGCTCCGTCACCTTCCTCGCGATGCCGAACTACGACAACTTCAACGCCGACGCCGCGAAGCTCGTCTCCAACATCGAGTCGCTCAACCCGAGCGCCGCCGTCATCCCGGACTGGGCGCCCGACGCGCAGAACGAGAACATCTCGATCATCACGGGCAAGGGCATCCCGGTCTTCCTCTACAACACCGGAATCGACCAGGTCGAGGCCGTCGGCGCCCAGGGCTATATCGGATCGGACGACTACACCTCGGGCAAGCTCGCCGGCGAGACCTTCGCCGCCGAGGGTGCCAAGCACGTGGTGTGCGTGAACACGCTGCCCGGAACGACGAACGCCGACGCACGCTGCCGCGGCGTCCAGGAGGGCGCGGAGCCGGGCGGAGCGGAGTACGAGGAGCTTGCGCTCCCGACCTCGCAGTTCGGCGACCCGTCCGCGGTGGCCCAGGCGATCAAGGGCGCGATCATCCAGGACCCGACGATCGACGCGATCTTCACGCCCGGCCAGTCCGACACCAACGCGGCGGCGAGCGGCATCGACCAGGCCGGCGCGACCGGAAAGGTCTTCCTCGGCGGCCAGAACTTCGACACCGAGTCGCTCGACCGCATCAAGAACGGCACCCAGCTGTTCGCCATCGACCAGCAGGGGTACTCGCAGGGCTACTACGGCGTCTCCGCGGCGTTCCAGCTCGCCGCGTACGGCATCCAGCTCGCGGTCGACCCGCTCCTGACCGGTCCGGCGCTGATCGACGCGAGCAACGTCGAGACGGCGGAGGCGGGCGTCAAGCTCGGAGTCCGCTGAGCCCCGACCCGGGGCGGCCTCCGGGCCGCCCCGGGTCACCTCCATCGCAACGAAGCAGAAGGAAAGAGCAGGACATGACCACGCACGCACCCCAGGGCGCCCCGCCATCGGGCGGCAAGCAGTCCCTCAACAAGACCGAGTCGAACATGGTCCTCACAGGTGTCCGCTCCCAGCGGACCGTCGGTGACCTCTTCCGCCGTCCGGAGACCGGGGCCCTCGTCGGCACCGTCACGGTCTTCATCTTCTTCGCGATCTTCGGCGGCGCACAGTTCCTCACCACCGGCGGCGTCGCGAGCTGGCTCAACATCGCCTCGGAGCTCGCCCTCATCGCACTCCCCGTCGCGCTCCTCATGATCGCGGGCGAGTTCGACCTCTCGGTCGGGTCGGTGGTCGCGAGCAGCTCCGTGACCCTCGCCGTGGTCTCCGGCGTCTATGGAATGCCGCAGATCATCGGCATCATCGCCGCCCTCGCGGTCGGCGCCCTCACCGGGTTCGTCAACGGGATCATCGTCGCCCGGACGAACGTCCCCTCGTTCATCGTGACCCTGGCGATGCAGTTCGCCCTGGCCGGCCTGACGCTCGGCCTCGCTCGCGTGATCGCCGGCAGCACGAGCGTCCCGCTCACGCCGGACCCCGTGTTCAAGGCGCTCTTCGGGACCCTGATCAACGGCCAGTTCGAGGTCGCCATCTTCTGGGCGATCGGCGCAGCGGTCGTGGTCGTCTGGATCCTGCAGATGACCCGTGCCGGAAACTGGATCTTCGCCATCGGCGGCGACTCGCAGAGCGCCCGCGCAGCGGGCATCCCGGTTCCCAAGGTCAAGATCGCCCTCTTCATGTCCACCGCGATCGGTGCCTCGCTCGTCGGCATCATCCAGACCATGCTCTACAACGGCGCGCAGACCGGCAGTGGCCAGTCGTTCGTCTTCAACTCGATCGTCGCGGTCGTCGTCGGTGGTGTGCTCCTCACTGGAGGGTACGGCTCGGTCCCCGGCGTCATCCTCGGCTGCCTCACGTTCGCGATCGTGAACCAGGGCATCTACTACACCGGCTGGAACTCCGACTGGGCCCAGCTGATCCTCGGCATCCTCCTCCTGGTCGCCGTGCTCATGAACAACACCTTCCGACGGCTCGCCCTCAGCGGCGGCGGCCGGAAGGCGGCATCGGCTGCGAAGGGAGCCTGAGATGACCACCCCACTGCTCACCCTGTCCGACGTGTCGAAGAACTTCGGCACCAACCAGGCGCTCTCCGACATCTCGCTCGAGGTGAACCCCGGAGAGGTGCTGTGCCTCCTCGGCGACAACGGTGCCGGGAAGTCGACCCTGATCAAGATCCTGTCGGGCGTGCACAAGCCCTCATCCGGGACCGTCGAGGTCGAGGGCAAGCCGGTCGTCTTCGACAGCCCGAAGGCCGCCAGTGACGTCGGCATCGCGACCGTCCACCAATACGGCGGAACCTTCCCGCTGATGTCGGTCGCCCGCTGCTTCTTCGTGGGGCACGAGCCCACCAAGGGCGTGTGGCCGTTCAAGTACTTCGACAAGAAGGCCGCCGGCGAGATCACGGTCCGCGAGATGCAGAAGCTCGGCATCACGCGCGTCACCGACGGCAGCCGGCTCACCGGCGCCCTCTCGGGCGGCGAGCGCCAGTCGCTGGCGATCGCCCGGGCGGTGTACTTCGGCGCACGCGTCCTGATCCTCGACGAGCCCACCTCGGCGCTCGGCGTGAAGCAGTCCACGCACGTGCTCCGCATCATCATGCATGCGCGCGCCCAGGGCATCGCGGTCGTCTTCGTCACGCACAACGTGACCCACGCGATGGCGGTCGGCGACCGCTTCGCCGTGCTCATCCACGGCAAGAAAGCGGACGACTTCCGCAAGGGCGAGCGCACACGCGAGCAGATCACCGACCTGATGGCCGGTGGCGAGGCCATGGCCGAGCTCGAGGCCGAGCTCGCGGAGCTCACCGGGCCGGTGCAGACGACGCCCTGACATGGTCGGCAGCCGGGCTGCGTTGCGTTTCGGCGCAGCCCGGCGGAATATGTTAGAATGTCCTAACAAACTCTCACTCGAGGAAGCGCGAAATGACGGAATCCCGCGACAGCCGATTCGACGTACTGACGATCGGGCGCATCGGCATCGACATCTACCCGCTGCAGGACGGCGTCGGGCTGGAGCAGGTCGAGACCTTCGGGAAGTTCCTCGGCGGAAGCCCGACGAACGTCGCGATCGCGGCCGCCCGGCACGGGCTCCGGACCGCGGTGATCACCGCCACGGGCGATGACCCCTTCGGCCGCTATGCCCATTCCGAGCTCCAGCGGCTCGGGGTCGACGACCGTTACGTCGGCACGGTGCCCGGCCTGAATACGCCCGTCACGTTCTGCGAGATCTTCCCGCCCGACGACTTCCCGCTGTACTTCTACCGGGCGCCGATCGCCCCGGACCTCGTCCTGGCCGGCGGGCGGCTCGACCTCGACGCGATCAGCCGCGCCTCGATCTACTGGTCGACGGTGACGGGGCTTTCCGTGGAGCCGAGCCGTTCCGCGCACCACACCGCTTGGCAGGCGCGCGGTCGCGCTCCGCTGACCATCCTCGACCTCGACTACCGTCCGATGTTCTGGTCGTCGCCCGAGGCTGCGACGACGGAGGTCGACCGCGCGCTCGAGCGCGTGACCGTCGCCGTGGGCAACCGGGAGGAGTGCGAGATCGCGGTCGGCGAGACCGAGCCGCAGCGCGCGGCCGATGCCCTGCTCGAGCGCGGCGTCGAACTCGCGATCGTGAAGCAGGGCCCCAAGGGCGTCCTGGCCAAGACCCGCGACGAGACCGTGGAGGTGCCTCCGTATCCCGTCGACGTGGTCAACGGGCTCGGTGCCGGCGACGGCTTCGGAGGCGCGCTCTGCTACGGGCTGCTCCAGGACTGGCCCCTCGAGCGCGTGCTCCGCTTCGCGAACATCGCCGGGGCCATCGTCGCCACCCGCCGCGAGTGCTCGACGGCGATGCCCTCGACCGCCGAGGTCGAGGCGATCCTCGAGGAGACCGCCGATGTCCACGCCTGAGATGGAGCGCGTGGCGCGCGCACTGGCCGCCGCGGACTTCGAGCGGCTGCGCCGGGTGCGCCACGAGGCGCCGGCGACCATTCCGGCGACGCTCGCGGAGCGACGCCGACGCCCCCTCGTGCAGGGCGACGGTCGGCTGTTCATCGTTGCCGCCGACCACCCGGCCCGCGGCGCGCTCGGCGTCGGACCCGAGTCGATGGCGATGGCGAGCCGATACGACCTGCTCGAACGTCTTGCCACGGCCCTCGCCAATCCCGGCGTGGACGGCGTGCTCGGCACGCCGGACATCATCGAGGACCTCGCCGTCCTCGGTGCCCTCGACGGCAAGGTCGCCGTTGGGTCGATGAACCGTGGAGGCCTCCGCGGCTCGGTGTTCGAGATGGACGACCGGTACACCGGGTACGACGTCGATGCGATGGTGCGATCCCGCTTGGACGCGGCGAAGCTGCTCGTCCGCGTGAACCTCGGCGACGCGGGGACGGCCCGGACGCTCGAGGAGACCGCGCGTGCGGTGACCGCCGCGGCCGCGGCCGAACTGCCCATCATGCTCGAGCCCTTCATGAGCAGCTGGGTCGACGGGCGGATCGTGAACGACCTGACCGCCGATGCCGTGATCACCTCCGTGGCGATCGCTTCGGGGCTCGGTGCGAGTTCCGCGTACTCCTGGCTGAAGCTTCCGGTCGTGCCAGAGATGGAACGCGTGATGGAAGCGGCGACGCTTCCCACGCTCCTGCTCGGAGGGGACGCCGACGGCGACCCCGACGCGACGTTCGCATCCTGGCAGGGCGCCCTCGCGCTCCCGGGCGTCCACGGCCTCGTCGTCGGCCGGACGCTCCTCTATCCGCACGACGGCGATGTCGAACGTGCCGTGGACGCGGCCGCGCGGCTCGTGCACGGCGACTGACCGACCCCGACCCCGACAGACCCCAACCGAAGGAAACACCATGACCAACGTCACTGAAGCCCCCAGGGGCGAGGTCCGCGAGGGCCTCACCGTCATCTCCCACTGGATCGACGGCGCGCCGAGCGTGTCCACGTCGGGTCGCACCGCGCCGGTGTTCAACCCCGCTACCGGTGCCGTCCGGGCCGAGGTCGCGTTGGCCGACCAGGCCGAGATCGACGCGGCGATCGCGTCGGCGCAGCGTGGGTTCGAGGTGTGGAGCGGGTACTCGATCGCGAAGCGG
>NZ_WKJD01000020.1 GCF_009674665.1 Agromyces kandeliae | reverse complement strand
TGTGTGTGTTCGTCTGTTGGGAACCACAGAGTGGACGCGAGTCATCAGGCTCCACACCGTTGCCTTACAACACTGGTGTGAATGGTGATTGTCAAGTTGTCGGCGTATTAGTACCAGTCAGCTGCACACCTTGCGGTGCTTCCACATCTGGCCTATCAACCCAGTCGTCTGGCTGGGAGCCTCTCCCCCCGAAGGGGATGGAAATCTCATCTTGAGGCCGGCTTCCCGCTTAGATGCTTTCAGCGGTTATCCATCCCGAACGTAGCTAACCAGCGGTGCTCCTGGCGGAACAACTGGCACACCAGAGGTTCGTCCAACCCGGTCCTCTCGTACTAGGGTCAGATCCTCTCAAATTTCCTGCGCGCGCAGAGGATAGGGACCGAACTGTCTCACGACGTTCTAAACCCAGCTCGCGTACCGCTTTAATGGGCGAACAGCCCAACCCTTGGGACCTACTCCAGCCCCAGGATGCGACGAGCCGACATCGAGGTGCCAAACCATGCCGTCGATATGGACTCTTGGGCAAGATCAGCCTGTTATCCCCGAGGTACCTTTTATCCGTTGAGCGACAGCGCTTCCACAAGCCACTGCCGGATCACTAGTCCCGACTTTCGTCCCTGCTCGACCTGTCAGTCTCGCAGTCAAGCTCCCTTGTGCACTTACACTCGCCACCTGATTGCCAACCAGGTTGAGGGAACCTTTGGGCGCCTCCGTTACTCTTTGGGAGGCAACCGCCCCAGTTAAACTACCCACCAGGCACTGTCCCTGAACCGGATCACGGTTCGAAGTTAGATATCCAGAGTGACCAGAGTGGTATTTCAACAATGACTCCACGAACACTGGCGTGCCCGCTTCACAGTCTCCCACCTATCCTACACAAGCCACACCGAACACCAATACCAAGCTGTAGTAAAGGTCACGGGGTCTTTCCGTCCTTCTGCGCGTAACGAGCATCTTTACTCGTACTGCAATTTCGCCGAGTTCGCGGTTGAGACAGCTGGGAAGTCGTTACGCCATTCGTGCAGGTCGGAACTTACCCGACAAGGAATTTCGCTACCTTAGGATGGTTATAGTTACCACCGCCGTTTACTGGGGCTTAAATTCTCAGCTTCGCTCCGAAGAGCTAACCGGTCCTCTTAACCTTCCAGCACCGGGCAGGCGTCAGTCCGTATACATCGTCTTGCGACTTGGCACGGACCTGTGTTTTTAGTAAACAGTCGCTTCCCACTGGTCTCTGCGGCCGTCAACGCTCCAGGAGCTAAGTCCCTTCACGAATCGGGCCCCCCTTCTCCCGAAGTTACGGGGGCATTTTGCCGAGTTCCTTAACCACGATTCTCTCGATCTCCTCGGTATTCTCTACCTGACCACCTGAGTCGGTTTGGGGTACGGGCGGCTGGAACCTCGCGTCGATGCTTTTCTCGGCAGCATAGGATCACCCACTTTTCATCCGCATCACGTCTCAGCCTCGATGAGCGACGGATTTGCCTATCGCTCGGCCTACACGCTTGCCCCGGGACAACCATCGCCCGGGCTGGGCTACCTTCCTGCGTCACACCTGTTATCACGCTCACTCCACCAGACGGGGTCGCACGCCGCCCCGCACCATCACCCCGAAGGGATCCGGCACGGCTTGGGATGCTTAGCACTCCTGGTCTCGTGTGGGCGGTTCTTCGCCGGTACGGGAATATCAACCCGTTGTCCATCGACTACGCCTGTCGGCCTCGCCTTAGGTCCCGACTTACCCAGGGCAGATTAGCTTGACCCTGGAACCCTTGGTCTTCCGGAGGACGGGTTTCTCACCCGTCTTTCGCTACTCATGCCTGCATTCTCACTCGTGTGCCGTCCACGGCTGGTTTCCACCGCCGCTTCACCCGGCACACGACGCTCTCCTACCCATCACCACGACTGGACCACGAAGGCCAATCACTGTGCGGCAATGCCACGACTTCGGTGGCGTGCTTGAGCCCCGTTACATTGTCGGCGCGGAATCACTTGACCAGTGAGCTATTACGCACTCTTTCAAGGGTGGCTGCTTCTAAGCCAACCTCCTGGTTGTCTGTGCAACTCCACATCCTTTCCCACTTAGCACGCGCTTAGGGACCTTAGTCGGTGGTCTGGGTTGTTTCCCTCTCGACGATGAAGCTTATCCCCCACCGTCTCACTGCTGCGCTCTCACTTACCGGCATTCGGAGTTTGGCTGACGTCAGTAACCTGTTGAGGCCCATCGGCCATCCAGTAGCTCTACCTCCGGCAAGAAACACGCAACGCTGCACCTAAATGCATTTCGGAGAGAACCAGCTATCACGAAGTTTGATTGGCCTTTCACCCCTATCCACAGCTCATCCCCTCAGTTTTCAACCTAAGTGGGTTCGGTCCTCCACGACGTCTTACCGTCGCTTCAACCTGGCCATGGATAGATCACTTCGCTTCGGGTCTAGGACCTGCGACTGAATCGCCCTATTCAGACTCGCTTTCGCTACGGCTGCCCCACACGGGTTAACCTCGCCACAGATCACTAACTCGCAGGCTCATTCTTCAAAAGGCACGCCGTCACACCAACAAAGGGCGCTCCGACGGTTTGTAAGCAAACGGTTTCAGGTACTATTTCACTCCCCTCCCGGGGTACTTTTCACCTTTCCCTCACGGTACTTGTCCGCTATCGGTCATCTGGGAGTATTTAGGCTTATCAGGTGGTCCTGACAGATTCACACGGGATTTCTCGGGCCCCGTGCTACTTGGGATCCCCCTCCGGGCTGCGCAACATTTCGGCTACGGGACTCACACCCACTCCGGTCCGGCTTTCAATCCGGTTCGCCTATGCCACGCACGTCACCGCGGTCGACCGGCAGATCGACCAGAGAGGTCCCACAACCCCGACCATGCAACCCCTGCCGGGTATCACACATGACCGGTTTAGCCTCATCCGCTTTCGCTCGCCACTACTCACGGAATCACGGTTGTTTTCTCTTCCTGTGGGTACTGAGATGTTTCACTTCCCCACGTTCCCTCTACCCGCCCTATACATTCAGGCGGGAGTCACCAGGTCACCACGAAGGGCCTGGCGGGGTTTCCCCATTCGGAAATCCTCGGATCACAGCTCGTTTATCAGCTCCCCGAGGCTTATCGCAGATTACGACGTCCTTCTTCGGCTCCAGATGCCAAGGCATCCACCGTTTGCTCTTAGAAACTTGAAATCACATGAGTTCGATCGAAATTCGTGCACCCGGACCCGAAGGCCCGGATACGAAATTGACCAGTGAATACGCCAAACAGCCACCCCGAAGGGCGCCACCTGGCGACTCACCTATGTGAAACAGCCCGAAGGCTGCTTCTAAGATGCTCGCGTCCACTATGTAGTTCTCAACAGACGACCAGAACCCCCACCCCCGCCGACAACCGCCGGCATCGATGAAGGCCTGAACCGGGGACCAACCCCGACCCGCACCCCGAAGAGCGCGGAAGCCATGTCCGGTCCCTCAGGACCCAACAGCGTGCACGCACCCACCCCGCCGACCCCGATCGTTCCAACCACCCGAAGACGGCGTACTGAACCAGAACCCTTGAACTGGATGCCTATGTCAATGTTCCACCCATGAGCTGCCAGCAGCGAACGTACGCCGCTGATCTGGCATGCCTGGACGCCCCGAAGAGCGCCAGATGCTCCTTAGAAAGGAGGTGATCCAGCCGCACCTTCCGGTACGGCTACCTTGTTACGACTTAGTCCTAATCACCGATCCCACCTTCGACGGCTCCCTCCACAAGGGTTAGGCCACCGGCTTCGGGTGTTACCGACTTTCATGACTTGACGGGCGGTGTGTACAAGGCCCGGGAACGTATTCACCGCAGCGTTGCTGATCTGCGATTACTAGCGACTCCGACTTCATGAGGTCGAGTTGCAGACCTCAATCCGAACTGAGACCGGCTTTTTGGGATTCGCTCCGCCTTACGACATCGCAGCCCTTTGTACCGGCCATTGTAGCATGCGTGAAGCCCAAGACATAAGGGGCATGATGATTTGACGTCATCCCCACCTTCCTCCGAGTTGACCCCGGCAGTCTCACATGAGTCCCCACCATAACGTGCTGGCAACATGCGACGAGGGTTGCGCTCGTTGCGGGACTTAACCCAACATCTCACGACACGAGCTGACGACAACCATGCACCACCTGTAACCGAGTGTCCAAAGAGTTCCACATTTCTGCGGCGTTCTCGGTCATGTCAAGCCTTGGTAAGGTTCTTCGCGTTGCATCGAATTAATCCGCATGCTCCGCCGCTTGTGCGGGCCCCCGTCAATTCCTTTGAGTTTTAGCCTTGCGGCCGTACTCCCCAGGCGGGGCGCTTAATGCGTTAGCTACGACACGGAAACCGTGGAAAGGTCCCCACATCTAGCGCCCAACGTTTACGGCGTGGACTACCAGGGTATCTAATCCTGTTCGCTCCCCACGCTTTCGCTCCTCAGCGTCAGTAAGTGCCCAGAGACCTGCCTTCGCCATCGGTGTTCCTCCTGATATCTGCGCATTCCACCGCTACACCAGGAATTCCAGTCTCCCCTACACCACTCAAGTCTGCCCGTACCCACCGCAGACCTCAGGTTGAGCCTGAGGATTTCACGGCAGACGCGACAAACCGCCTACGAGCTCTTTACGCCCAATAATTCCGGACAACGCTCGGACCCTACGTATTACCGCGGCTGCTGGCACGTAGTTAGCCGGTCCTTTTTCTGCAAGTACCGTCAAGGAGCAAGCTCCCCTTCTTCCTTACTAAAAGCGGTTTACAACCCGAAGGCCGTCATCCCGCACGCGGCGTTGCTGCATCAGGCTTGCGCCCATTGTGCAATATTCCCCACTGCTGCCTCCCGTAGGAGTCTGGGCCGTGTCTCAGTCCCAGTGTGGCCGGTCACCCTCTCAGGCCGGCTACCCGTCGACGCCTTGGTGAGCCATTACCTCACCAACAAGCTGATAGGCCGCGAGTCCATCCCAAACCGAAAAACTTTCCACCAACCCCCATGCGAGGACTGGTCCTATCCGGTATTAGCTCCGATTTCTCGGGGTTATCCCAGAGTCCAGGGCAGGTTACTCACGTGTTACTCACCCGTTCGCCACTAATCCCCAAGTGCAAGCACCCGGTTCATCGTTCGACTTGCATGTGTTAAGCACGCCGCCAGCGTTCGTCCTGAGCCAGGATCAAACTCTCCAAAAAAAATGGTTCAACCAACCCCCAAAAAGGAGAAAGGTCAAGTTCAATCACTGACAGAGAAACAACTGACTTCAAAAAATCAAATTGTCCATCAATCAAAGGAAACCCATCCCCCACCAAAACGGCAGAAGAAACGGGGTTCAAATAAATTGGCATTGAACATAGTGCACGCTGTTGAGTTCTCAAGGAACGGACGCACCCG
>NZ_WKJD01000002.1 GCF_009674665.1 Agromyces kandeliae | reverse complement strand
TTCCCGTTCCCGTTCCCGTTCCCGTTCCCGTTCCCGTTCCCGTTCCCGTTCCCGTTCCCGTTCGGGAGGAGATTCCGCGCGACACGCCGCGCAGGGCGGGTCGACGCGCCGTCTGCAGGCCCGAAGTTCCTCCTGAGGCGCACCGGACCGAGGTGCGCCGGACCGAGGCGGGCGCGCCGGCCCGAGGCGGGCGCGCCGTCCAGGGCGCGCTCGACCGCATCAGGGGCGCGGTGGGCTCGTCCCTGCCGCGGACGTCAGTCCGCCGAGCGCCTCCGCCGCGGCCGTTCCGGAACCGCCACGATCGCGAGCGCGACGCAGCCGAGCGCGGGCACGATGAGCGGGAACAGCTGCCAGGTCACGACGGCCGCGAAGCCGGCGGATGCCACGAGGTACCCCGCCCCGACCGCGTCGCCCGCGATCGCCCGCGGCACCGCGCGCAGCGCGCCGAGCCAGCCGAGCTTCGGCGTCCACAGGCCGGCCGCGGTGAACAGCGCGAGGGCGAGCGCCACGAGGCCGGCCCAGCCGACCGCAGCGACGATCGGCCCGCCGGGCAGTGCGCCGCTGTTCGCGAGGTCGATGTCGAGCAGCAGAACGAGCGCGAGCACGACGGATGCCGCGCCGACGCCGATCCCGCCGAGGAGCCCCGACCGCAGGTCGGCCCAGAACTCGCCCAGGCGCGATCCCTCGGCGAGCAGGTATCGCCGCAGGTGTCGGACCCCCGCGGCGAGCGCCGCGGGCAGCGTGACGAGCGGGATCGAGACGAGCGCCACGAGCACGCCCACGAGGAGCACCTCGCCGAGCAGCCCGAACGCGCTCGTCGCGCCCGGGAAGCGCGCGGGTGCCGCGCCCGAGCGGACCGGGCCGGAGCCCGACCGCTCGGCGCGACGTGCGTCACGCTCCGTGCGACCGCCTGCCCGAGACATCCGCTCGCCCCTAGCCCTTGAGGCCCTGGGTGGCGACGCCGTCGACGAGGAAGCGCTGGAACACGATGAAGAAGATCAGGATCGGCAGCAGCGCGAGAAACGACACCGCGACGGTCGCGCCGTAGTCGGAGGTCGACGTCTGGTCGTTGTAGAGGCGGAGTGCGACCGGGAGCGGGTACTGCTCGGGACTGTTCACATAGAGCAGCGGGCCGAGGAAGTCGTTCCAGGTCCAGATGAAGGTGAAGATCGCGCTCGTGATCAGGGCGGGCTTGATCAGGGGCAGGATGATCGAGAAGAACGTGCGCCAGTGCCCGGCGCCGTCGATGCGGGCCGCCTCGTCCATGTCGCGTGGGATGTTCCGGATGAACTGCACGATCAGGAACACGAAGAACGCCTCGGTCGCGAGGAACTTCGGCAGGATCAGCGGCCAGTACGTGTCCACCATGTCGAGCTTCTGGAACATGATGTACTGCGGGATGATCACGACGTGGAACGGCAGCAGCAACGTGCCGATCATCGCGGCGAACAGGATCCCGACGCCCTTGAACTGCACCCGGGCGAACGCGTAGGCCGCGAGCGCCGAGGAGAACAGGGTGCCGATCACGGCCATGACCGCGATGAAGGTCGAGTTGGCGAAGAACCGCCACAGCGGCACGCCCGCGATGCCCTCGAGCACCTTGAAGTAATTGTCGATCGTGGGGTTGTCGGGGATCAGGCCCGGGTTCTGGCCGAACTCGCTGGACGGCTTGAACGTCGCGACGAACAGCCAGATCAGCGGGTAGAGCACGATCGCCGTCAGTGCGGCGAGCACGACGAACCAGATGATCGTGTTGATCGTCTTGCGCTTGATGCGGCGCCGCTCGGGGGCCGGCTGCTGGTCGAGCTCGATCTCGAGGAACTCGGGGCGCGCGATCTCGCTGGTCGAGGTGGTCATCGGTTGTCTCCCGCGTAGTGGACCCACGACTTCTGGGTCTTGAAGAGGATGGCGGCGATGATCGCGACCACGATCACGAGCACCCAGGCCATCGCGGCGGCGTAGCCCATCTGCAGGTCGGCGAAGCCGCGCTTGTAGAGGTAGACGGTGTAGAAGTTCGTCATGCCGGCCGGTCCGCCGGAGCCGTTCGAGATGATGTACGCCGACGCGAACACCTGGAACGCGTTGATGAGCTCGAGCAGGAGGTTGAAGAAGATCACGCTCGAGAGCATCGGGAAGGTCACCGACCGGAACTTCCGGATCGGGCCGGCTCCGTCGACCTCCGCGGCCTCGTAGAGCTCGCGCGGCACCTGCTTCAGGCCGGCGAGGAAGATCACCATCGGGGCGCCGAACTGCCACACCGCCAGCAGGATCATCATCGGCAGCACGAGGGCGACGTTGCCGACCCAGCCGCCGATGTCGAGGCCGAAGAACGAGAGCGTGTTGTCGACGGGGCCGTCGGTGGAGAACATCGCCCGCCACACGATCGCGACCGACACGCTCGCACCGATCAGCGACGGCGCGTAGAACGACGAGCGGAAGAAGGTCGAACCCCGGTCGCGGTAGTTCAGCAGCATCGCGACGCCGAGCGCCGCGGCGAGCTTGATCGGCGTGCCCACGAGCACGTAGACCAGCGTGATCTGCACCGACTGGATGTACTGCGGGTCCTCCGTGAACATGCGCACGAAGTTGTCGAGCCCGATCCACCTCGGCTCGGTGAAGAGGTTGTACCTCGTGAACGCCAGGTACAGCGAGTAGATCATCGGCCCGAGGGTCAGGCCGAGGAAGCCGATCATCCACGGGAGGAGGAAGGTGTAGCCCGTCGCCGTCTCCCTGCGGTTGCGGACCCTCAGTCCGGGCCGCGTGGGCGTGTCGGGGCCGCGACGGCCGAGGAGGCGCGGGCGCTTCTCCTGATCGGCCGTGACGATCGCTTTCGTCAGGGTGGTGCTCATGGTCTCTCTCCCGGGTTCCGTGCCGAGGGTACTCCGGGTCCGGACCGCTTCGGCCCGGACCCGAAGGGTCCCTACTGGTTCAGGACGACGTCCATCTCCGTGAAGAACTGGCTCACGGCCTCGTCGACCGTGATCGTGCCGAAGCCGAGCTCCTGGCCGAGCTGGCGGAACTTCTCCTCGAGGGTGCCGTAGCCGACGATCGGCACCGGCGGCGCGTCGCCGAGTCGGTCGCTGATCGACTCCTCGTAGGCGCGGATCTGCTCGCCGAGCGGGTCGAGCTGAGCGCCTTCGAGCATGGTCTCCGACGCGGGCAGTCCGCGGTTGGTGCCGAAGATCGCACCGGCCTCGGGGCTGTTCACGAGGAAGTTCACGAGCGTGGCGGCGGCCTCGGGGTGGTCGGTCGTCGCGGCGATGGAGTGCAGCATGGAGGGCTTGAGGTACAGGTCCTGCGCGCCCTCCTCGGTGATCGGCGGGGCGATCAGTCCGAGCTCGGTGTACTCCTCGCCCAGGTTGCCGAGGTAGCCGGCGCCGAAGTTGTCCCACGTCAGCTCGCTCGTGGTGAGCGCGGCGTCGAAGCCCGACACCGGGTAGATCTCCTCGAGGCGCTGCTGGGTGATGACGGTGCCGTCGTCGCGGATGTCGGTGCCCTGCTCCCAGAACGCCGCGAGGTCGTCCTCGGTGAAGTTCGGCTCACCCTCGTCGGTGAAGAGGTCCGACCCCATCGCGCGCTGCTGGATCTCGAAGTTCTGGATGCGGCCGGTCCAGTCGGTGCCGCCCCACAGGTCTCCGCCTCCGGCTTCGGTCACCTCGGCCATCCACTCGTTGTAGTCGTCCCAGTCGCCGCCGGGGAACTCCTCGACGCCCGCGCCCTCGAGCAGCTTGGGGTTCGTGAACATGCCCCATGCGTTGGTCGAGGTCGGGATGCCGGTGGTCTCGCCGTTGACGACGCCGATGCCGAGGATGTTCTCGCTCAGCGGCTCGGTGTCGATGATGTTCCCGAGGTAGGGCTCGAGGTCGAGCAGGAGGCCGTTCTCGGAGTACTGGCGGAGGTAGGAGTAGTCGAACTGCATGACGTCGGGGAGCCCGCCGCCGGCGGCCTCGGTCTGCCGCTTCTCCCAGAACTCGGGGAAGCCGAGGAAGGAGGAGTTCACCGTGATGTTCGGGTACTCCTCGCTGAAGGCGGCGATCGCCTGGTCGTAGAGGTCGGCACGGACGTCGTTGCCCCAGAAGGCGAGGTTGAGGGTGACCTCCTCGTCCGGGTCGTAGGTCGCGGCCGGCTCGGAGCCGCCGGAGCAGCCCGTCAGCACGAGCGCCGCGCTCGCCGTGACCGCCGCGGCGGCGAGTGCCGCGCGTCGGGTGCGAATGTTGAACATCGGTGTCCTCCCGGAAACGTCTCTGTCTGCCTGGTGCATTCGCGCTGGTGGGAAAGCGCTTCCCCAAATGTAGCCCCATCGACCCCGAATGGTCAACGCTGTGGGAAAAATCGTTTCAATACGTGATCGAACCGAGATCGGCCGACGCATCGCGATCGCAGGCCAGCACGCCGTCGACGACCACGAGCGGTGCCGCGAAGACGGCGCTGCGGCGCGCGGCCGCGGCATCCGTCGACCCCAGCTCGGACCCGTCCCAGTGCGGGTGCGTGAAGTAGAACAGGATGCCTCGATCGCGGCCGACCACGACGTCGCCGTGCCGTCCGAACGTCGCATCCCCGCGCCGCCGCCCCGGCGCGCCGAGGATCACGTCGTCGGGCCCGCCCTGGCGTTCCCACCCGACCGCGTCGCGGGACCGGTGCACGCCCATGCCGCGCCACTCGTCGACGAGCATCCACCACCAGCCGCCGAGCTCGAACACGTTGGGGCCCTCGTGCGGGCGCCCGCCGATCGCGCGGCCCTCGACCTGCCAGGAGCCCGGCGCGAGATCGGCGCTCGCCGCGACCCAGGTCGTCGAGCCGTCCACCTCGTCCTTGAACCACATCCGCCACAGCCCGTCGGGGCAGCGCGCGACGCATGCGTCGATGACGCGGTCCGAGCTCAGCGGGACCTCGCCGACGAGCCGCCACGACGAGAGGTCGTCGCTCGCGTACTCGACGATCCGGCGCGCGTGTCCGGCCCATCGGTCGGGGATGCCGTCGATCACGGTCAGGTACATCCGGTAGCGCTCGCCGTCGAAGATCACCTCGGGGGCCCAGTGCGTCTCCGGGCCATCGCCGACGTGCAGGTCGTCGACGGTTCCGTCGTACCGCCACCGCACGCCGTCGACCGAGCGCGCGACGCCGATGCGGCTGCCGTGGACCCACGCGACGCCGGGTTCGTCGACGCTCGCACGTCGCTGGGTGTAGTGCATCCACCACTCCCCCGTCAGGTGGTGGCGGACGACCGTGGGATCGGTGGCGCCGTCGTGCACCGGGTCGTGGAAGAGCGCGTCGTCGTCGGGCAGTTCGACGAGGACGGCGGATGCCTCGCGGCCGACCGCGGCGGCCCCGATCGCGCGGCCCGACGTGGCCGCACCGGCCGCGCCTGCCGCGCCTGCCACGCCATGCGCGCCGCGCGCGCCGCCCGCGCGCCCGGTCATCGCCGCAGGTCGGCGATCGGGCTCTCGAGGCTGTGCATCCGTTCGGCGTCGTCGCGCAGGCTCCGGCGCGTGACCGTCCGACCGGTGGCGGCCGACGAGTAGATCGCGGTGACGAGCTCGAAGGAGCGCGCGGGGTCGGTCGCGGTCGACGGCAGCGGGCCGCCCGAGCGCAGCGCAGCGTAGATGTCGCGGACCAGCGGATCGTGTCCGCTCGGCTCCTCGTCGGCGGGCAGCGCGGCCCAGTCATCGACCAGGGCCGGATCGACGCCGGGCGCCGGCGTGATGCGCCAGTGCTCGTGGCCGTGGCCGTACAGGTGGTCGACCGTGACGGTCGCGAGCTCGGTGTCGATGCGGATCGAGCTCGTCTCGCGGGGCGAGAGCGCGCTCGTGATGACCGATGCCACGACGCCGCTCTCGAACGCGACCGTCGCGGTCGAGACGTCCTCCATCTCGGTCTCGCGCGCGAGTCGCCAGAGCTGCCCGTTCACGCTCGCCCAGTCGCCGAGCAGCCACGCGAGCAGGTCGACCTGGTGGATGCCGAGGCCGAGGGTCGGCCCGCCGCCCTCGGTCGCCCACTTGCCGCGCCAGGGCACCGCGAAGTACTCCGGTGCGCGGTACCAGAGCGTCTGGCAGGTCGCGACGAGCGGTCGCCCGAGGGCGCCCGACTCGAGGAGGCCCTTGACGTGCGCGGCGGCCGTGCCGGTGCGCTGCTGGAACACCACGGCCAGGCGCCGGTCGTTGCGGGACGCGGCATCCGTCATCGCATCGAGCTCGTCGAGCGAGAGCGCGGCCGGCTTCTCGCAGACGACGTGCACGCCCGCGTCGAGGGCGGCGATCGCCTGCTCGGCGTGCACGCCCGGCGGGGTGCAGATGTGCAGCACGTCGATGGCGCCGGCCGCGAGCAGCCCGTCGAGCGAGTCGGCGACCGCCGGTCCGCCCCAGCGGTCGGCGAACGCCTGCGCATGCTCGGGGTGGCGATCGATCACGGCGACGAGCTCGCCGTCGGGCGTGGCGCGGAGTGCCTGCGCGTGCGCGTCGGCGATCGCGCCCGTGCCGATGATCGCGGCGCGCAGCGGGGCGTCGGGCGTGGCGGGGTCGGTCTGCTCGGTCATCGGGCTCCTCCGTCGGGGTCGATGCTGGTGTCGTAGCGCTGCAGTCGCCCGCACATGCCGAACGCGGGGTCGACGGATGCCTCGGCCACGCGCGCTTCGCCGAGACCCGGGTCACCGCCGCCCTCGAGCGCGTCGAGGCGGCGGCCGGTCTCGCGGACGACGGCGAGCGGGCCGGCCTCCCAGCGCTCGCGCCAGTCGGCGACGCGCGGGCGGACCAGGTCGGCCGCGCGGGCGTGCAACCGGGCGAGGCGGTCGGGGTCGACCGTGCCGTCGTCGCGGAACAGCGCGCGGTAGCCCTCGACCGCGAGGTCGCGGCGGGCGTGCGCGGCCGCGAGTCGATCGGCGTCGGCGCGTTCCGGCCCCGGCAGTCGCGCGGCATCCGCGTAGCGCCCGAGGTCGGCGACCACGTCGTCGGGGAAGGTCATCACGGCGTCGCCCGCCTCGGGGAGCCCGGCGTTCTGCATGACGACGCGGACCTCGAGGCCGCCGTCGTTGACGGCGCGGTGGACGACGCCGGGCGCGAACCAGACGAGGTCGCCCGGCGCGAGCGTGCGCTCCTCGAACACGCCCCCGCCGTCGATCGTGTGCAGTCGCCCGCGCCCGCCGACGACGAGGTAGGCCTCCGCCGAGACGACGTGGAGGTGCGGCGTGCCGCCCGCGAGCCCGTCGGAGGCGACGCCATCGTAGACCTCGAGCGCGCTGACCGAGGTCGCGCCGGGGAAGGCGGGCAGGGTCACGGCGCGGCCCCGCTCCCGGCGGCGGCCGGCCCGAGCAGCGCGGGCATCCGGTCGGTCGCGAGGACGGCGAGCGCCGCCGCGCGGTCGGGGTCGGACGCGCCGTCGGCGATCACGACGCCGTACCGCAGCGCCATCGTCGCGCCCGACTCGATCACGTGCTCGTCGCTGAAGAACGGCGCGGGGCACAGGCATGCGAACTCCTCGCTGCGCGCGAACCACTGCGGCGGATGCTGCAGGTTGCCCGGGTCGTCGACCATGACGATCGTCGATGCCGTGCCGGTCTCGTCGTGGCGGCCGGTGAACCCCATCCACGGCGCGCGCGTGCCGCGCAGCTCGTCGCCTCCTGCGACGCCCGGCGCGAGCACCCGACCGCCAGTGAACGAGCGCGGGCCGCGCCAGAACAGGCCGCCGTAGCCGGCGTTCTCGCGGCCGCGCGTCGTGGGCGATCCGATCTGGATGGCGCGGTCGGTCGCGTTCGTCAGCGCGGTCGCGAAGCCGAGCAGCCAGGCGTCGTCGGCGATGACGGATGCCGCGAGCGTCCGCTCCTCGTCGAGGATCGTCTCGCCCGCCTGGGTGACCCAGTCGAGGCGCTCGCGGATGCGCGCGATGCCGCCGGTCGAAGTGCCGTCGGCCGCGGCATCCGCCTCGCCCGGCTCGAACGCGACGTGCCGCTGCTCGCCGTTGTTCGGCAGCTGCACGTAGCCCTCGCCGCGCACGAACGTCGGGCCGCCCCAGAAGTTCTCGTCGCCGACGACCGGCAGCGACCACGCGATGCCCTTGTGCCAGACGTGGTCGTGCGGGCGATAGAGCGACACGGTCTCGCCGCCGAGCGTGCGGATCGGGCTGAGGTACGGGCGCGGCGATTCGAACGTGGGGTGATCGGGGCGGAAGACGTACTCGGCGAGCACGTCGCCGTCGGCGTGGATCATCAGGCGGTCGTCGTCGCGGGCGATGCGGAGGTCGGGCATCGGGCTCCTTCGGGTTCGTCGTCGATCCGGGGTGCGGCGCGGTCGCCCGCCCACGTTCGCGCTCGCGCTCGTCCGGTGCGGGAAAGCGCTATCCCGAGCCTACACCGTCAACCGGGATCACGCACGGGCGGCCGGAGCGTCGCCTCGGGCGCCATCCAGCCGATGAGCTCGCCGTCGATGCCGCGCCGGTGCGCGACCCGGTCGGGGTCCACCGAGCCAGTGTCGCACGGCGGACATGCGGAATCCGAGCCGCTCGAACGAGCCGCACCGCATGCCCGAGCGCCTCGCCGACGGGCATCTCGAACCTCTTGACAGTTTTTTCTGTCAAGGCGTACCGTGGTCGCATGCATGACGTCAGAGTGCTCGCAGACGGCGCCTCCGTCGAGATCGCGCTCGACCCGATCCGCGCGTCGATCCTCGACGTGCTGGCCGAGCCGGGGTCGGCCGCCACGGTCGCCGCCGAGCTCGGGTCCACCCGGCAGAAGGTCAACTACCACCTGAAGGCGCTCGAGGCCCACGGCCTGGTCGAACCGGTCGAGACCCGGGCCTGGGGCGGCATCAGCGAGCGCTTCGTCCGCCGCTCGGCACGGCACCTCGTCGTCTCGCCGAACGTGGTGCAGCGCACCGCGATCGATCCCGAGGCGATCGGCGACCGGCTCTCGGCCGCCTACCTGATCGCCGTGAACGCGCGGGCCGTCTCGGAGGTCGGCGCGATCACCGGCGACTCGGCGCCCGAGGCGCGCCTGCCGACACTGACCGTCGACACCGTCATCGGGTTCGCGTCGGCCCAGGACCGCGCCGCCTTCGCCGCCGACCTGCAGTCGGCGCTCGCCGCCCTCGTCGCGAAGTACCACCACGACGACGGCCGCCCGCATCGCCTCACCGTCTCGTCCTACGCCCGACCGAAGGAGTCGTCATGAACGCGCCCGAACGCCCGGACCGCGTCGAGCACCGGATGGAACGCACCTACGAGCTGGCCGCGACTCCCGACGAGGTGTGGGAGGCCATCGCGACCGCCGACGGGATCTCGTCGTGGATGGTGCCGACCCGACTCGAGCCCCGCATCGGCGGGGAGGTGTCGTTCGACCTCGGCGGCCCGACCTCGACCGGGGTCGTCACCGAGTACACGCCGAACGAACGGTTCGCCTACGAGGAGCCGTGGCCGATCGGCGACCGGCCCGAGGACCTCCCGCCGGAGATGGCGCAGTGGTTCGACACGATCGGCGTGCCGCTGTCCGAGGTCTCCGAGGGCCTGCACCACGTCTCCCCGATCGCCACCGAGTTCCTGATCGAGGCCGTCTCCGGCGGCACGTGCGTGGTGCGCGTCGTCACGAGCGCGTACGGCACCGGGGCGGACTGGGAGAACGAGTTCTTCGACCAGATGGCGATCGACCTCGTTCCGATCCTCGACCGGCTCGCCACCCGCTTCCCGGTCGCCGCGCGATGACCGCTCGGGCCGCATCATGACCGCCGACCGGCCGACGCGCCTCACCGCAGGCTCGCGCGCCGGCCGCGTTCGCGAGTAGGGTGATCGCATCGCCGTGGCATCGAGGGATCGAGTCCAGGACATCCGGGAAGCTCGGGGTCTGTTCCCCGCGACGGAGGATTCGGCCTACCTGAACACCGCGGCCGTCGGTCTCGCCAGTCGCCGACTCGCGACGGCCTCCGAGCAGTACCTCGCCGACTGGGTCGCATCGGGCCTCGACTTCGTCCGCGGCGAGTCCGCCGGCGAGAACGCCCGGGCGGCGGCCGCCGGGCTCATCGGCGCGGATCCGACCGAGGTCGCGCTCATCGCATCGGTCTCCGCCGCTGCAGGACTCGTCGCCGCGCAACTCGGGTCAGAGGACCCGGCCGGCGGGAGCGTGGTCATCGGGGAGCGGGAGTTCAGCTCGAACCACTTCCCCTGGCGCATGCTCGCGCACCGCGGATACGAGGTCCGACAGGTGCCGTTCCGGAACGGCGGACTCGACCCTGCGGACGTCGCGGCGCACGTCGACCGGCGGACGCGGCTGATCGCGGTCAGCGCCGTGCAGACCGCATCCGGTCACCGCACCGAGATTCCCGCAGTGGGCGAGCTCGCGCGTTCGGTGGGGGCGCTGCTCTTCGTCGACGGGGCCCAATGGGTCGGAGCCCTGCCGGTGGCGCAGGACCTCGAGTGGATCGACGTCCTCGCCACGCCCGACCACAAGTTCCTCCTCAACGCCGGGCGTGGAATGGGCTACTGCTACGTCGCTCCGCGAGCCCGGGAACGCCTGACGCCCGTCGCTCCCGGATGGAAGGCGGGAGCGACGCCGTTCGAGAGCTACTTCGGCCCCGACATGCACCTCTCCACGACCGCATCGAGATTCGACCAGTCGATCAGCTGGTTCGCCGCGGTCGGCGACGAGGCGGCGCTCTCCGTCTTCGACGCCTTCGGAGCCGACGCCGTCTACGCCCGGAACGTCGAACTGTCGAACCTGCTTCGTGCGGCGCTCGGCGAGATCGGATGGGCCCCCGTCGACCTGCCCGATGCCAACCGGAGCACCATCGTGTCGGTTCCGTTCGGCGAGCGCGATCCGCGCGAACTGCTCGGTCGACTGAAGGAGCGCCGCATCATCGGTGCCGCCCGCGACGGCAACCTCCGGCTGTCGATCCACTTCTACAACCACGAGGACGACGTCGCCCGGCTGGTGGAGGCCCTGCGGGAGCTCTGAGCCGAGCTGCGGACGGTGCATCGTCGCTCCCGGCACGGCAGCGGTCGGGCGCCCACCGGTCGACCTACCAGACGACGCCGCCGCCGATCGAGATGCCGCCCCACGTGAGCGCGATGAAGATCGCGGCGAACACCACGGGCGCGATCCCCTTGCCGCTGCGCGCGAGCCCCTTGAACAGGGCGATGACGGCGAGGATCGCGGCGACGATCGAGAGGCCGCCGCCCAGGATCAGCCCGATGAACAGCGGGATGGGCATGAGCACGAGGCCGGCCAGCGCGATCCAGAACGCGGCCCAGGCCGCCGGATTGGTGCGGACATCGACGGAGGAAGACATCCTCCATTATCTCGTGCCCGCAGCCCGCGGCCCGGTTCGACGCGAGGGCGTTCCCGGTGCGGCGGCGCCGGCTGAGCCACGCGAGGAGCGGGAGATCGGCGGATGGGAAGCGTGCACCTCGTCGTGGCGACCGAGCACGGGGGCGTCACGAGGTCGCGTCGATGCGGCTCCGGGTCGTCGACGCGCCACTCGCGGCGCGATGGAACCTCGTCGCGAGGCGGTCGAACGCCGCCCTGAGCTCGTCTCCCTCGATCACGTCGAGGTCGACGTCGAGTTGTGCCAACCACAGCGCGAGCCGGTCCGGGTCGTCCGCACCCAGCTCGACGCGGCAGGTGGTCTCGTCGACCACCTCGACCCCGACCGGGATGACGATCTTCGCGGTGAACTGGGCGGCGGGAGCATGCACGAGCACCCGGGCGCGGTACCTCCAGGACGCCCTGATGACGCGTCCGACCACGTGCTCGACCACGCTGTCCTCCGGAATCGCGCGCGGCCGGAACCGCGCACCGGTCGGCGCGTGCGGAACCATGCGGTCGACCCGGAAGACCCGCCAGTCGTCTCGGTCGGGATCCCAGGCGAAGAGGTACCAGAGCGGCCCCCAGCTCACCAGCCGTTGCGGTTCGGTGTGGCGCCCCTCTTCGATGCCCCCGTGCTTCGTGTACCCGAACCGGAGCCGTTCATGGCCGCGCATCGCGGACGCGATCGCGCCGAGCACCGAGGGGCCACGGGGGCGCTACGCGGAGGCTCGCAGGGGCTCGAGGGCGGACAGGACGAGGTCGAGGCCGAAGGTGAACTCCTCCGCCGGGTCGTAGCCGGCGGCGACGAGCGCCGCGGCGGACTCGTTGAGGTAGGGGAATTCGTCAGGCGGCAGCTGGGGCAGGTAGACGCCCTCGGTCATGTCCGCGAGCTCCTCGGCGGTGTCGAACGGCAGGCCGGCTTCCTGCAGGGCGAAACCGTACACGTAGCTGTCGAGCAACCAGTTGGCGTGCGTCGCCATCACGACCGAGAAGCCGGCCCTCCGCAGGCACGCGGTGACCGCCTCATGGTGGCGGAGGTTCGCCGGCCCCGGCGAGGTCCGCGACTCCATCAGGCCGACCGCCCACGGGTGGCGCGCGAGGACCCGCCGGGCGGATACCGCGCGCCGGCGGATCGCCGACTGCCAGTCGGCGTCTTCGCGCGGGAGCTCGATCTCCTCGAACACGAGGTCGATCATCGCGTCGAGCAACTCCTCCTTGTTGGCCACGTAGTGGTAGAGCGACATCGCGCCCGCGCCGAGCGCGCCCGCCAGCCGGCGCATGCTGAGCCCGCCGACCCCCTCGCGGTCGGCGAGCCGGATCGCCTCGTCCACCACCCGCTGCTTGCTCAGCCCCGCGTCTGATTCGACCGGACGTCGTTCCCTCGCAGTCACCGGTCTCCTCACTCGCTCGAACGGCTTGACAATCGTACAGCGTACGGTCATAGTACAGCGTACGACGTACGGTGTACGAGCCAGCGGGAGTCGCTGCTCGGACGAGAGGAGGCCCCTGTGGGAATCGAACAGCGATCGGCTCCCGGCGCGCGCCGGGAGCCGGGGGCGGGGCCGGCCGAGCCGGCGACGATGCGGGCCGTCGTGCAGCACCGCTACGGCCCGCCCTCAGTCCTCGAGTCGTCAGAGGTCGCGCGACCGTCGCCCGGTCGAGGCGAGTTGCTCGTCCGGGTGGGCGCGGCCTCGGTGCATCCCGGCGACTACTTCGTCATGACCGGGGAGCCCTACCTGGTGCGCTCGGCGTTCGGACTCCGCCGGCCGCGCCATGGCATCCCGGGGCGGGACCTCGCCGGCGTGGTGGCGGCGGTCGGGGAGGAGGTCACCGCCTTCCGCCCCGGCGACGAGGTGTTCGGCTGGAGCGCGACTGGAGCACTCGCGGAGTACGCCTGCGTCCCAGCGGACCACCTCGTGTCCGTGCCCGCCGACGTGTCGATCGTGCACGCGGCAGCGGTGCCCACGTCGGCCATGACGGCGCTGCAGGCGATGCGCGACATCGCGAACGTCCGACCGGGCCAGACGGTGCTGGTCACTGGCGCGTCGGGCGGCGTCGGCTCGTTCGCGGTGCAGATCGCCAAGGCGTTCGGCGCCGAGGTGACGGGGGTGTGCAGCACCCGCAACGTGGACGTGGTCCGGTCGCTCGGCGCCGACCATTTCGTCGACTACACGAAGACCGACTTCACCCGCGCCGAGCAGCGCTACGACGTGATCCTCGACAACGTGGAGGCCCACACCCTGGCGGCCGTCCGCCGAGCGTTGACGCCCACCGGCACCCTGATCCCCAACAGCGGGCACGGCGGCCGCTGGCTCGGCCCCGTCGGCCGGGTCGTCAGGGCACGCGTGCGGTCCGGGTTCACCCGTCAGCGGCTGACGCCCTTCACGTCGTTCTCGAAGCGCCGGGACCTGCTCGCGCTGGCCGACCTGCTCGCGACCGGGCAGGTCGCCCCCGTCATCGACCGCACCTACCCGCTCGACGACGCCGCCGACGCACTCCGCTACGTCGGAGCCGGCCACACCCGGGGGAAGGTCGTGATCACCGTCTGACGACCGGACCGAACAGTACGACCCCACCCGTGCGCATGCACGCCCAGAACGTGCCGCCACTCCGGCGGACGGACCGCTCCACGAACCAGGAAGAACCGATGACCCTCCGAACGGACACCCCGAAGATGCTCGACACCCCGCCGATCCCCGTGCAGGCCAAGCTCGCCGCCGCATGGACCAGCTTCATGTTCCTGTACATCTACGTCGACTACTACCACCTCTACAAGCCCGGAACCATCGACGACATCCTGGTCGGCGTCGTCTTCGAGTTCGACGTCAGCCCGGCGCTGATGACCGCGTTCCTCGCGCTGATCGCGATCCCGGCCCTGATGGTGGTGCTCTCCACGGCGCTCCCCGCCCGGGTGAACCGCGCCGCGAACCTCGTCGTGGCATCGCTGTACGTCCCCGTGACGGTGTTCAACGCGGTCGGCGAGTCCTGGGACTGGGCCTCCTTCTACGCCCTCTCCATCGGAGTCGAGCTGCTGCTCCTGGCCTTCATCCTGCGCTCCGCCTGGACCTGGCCCCGAACCTCCGCCGTCCCAGCCGATCCCGCGGCGATCGACCGTCGACAGGACCTTCGACGGGAGGTTCCCGTGCAGGATCCGACGGAGTGAAGCCCTGCACGGCGGCGTCACCCCCGCCGCAACTCGGCCGGCCGATCGCGCCCGGCGACCGCGACGGCCGGCCACCGCGGGTCGTGGGTGAGCACCTCGATGCCGTCGGCGCCGACGAGCACCGTGTCCTCGACCTTCGCGCCGACCGCGGTCGGGTTCCACGCGAACGGCTGGCCGAGCTGCACGACGTCGGGAGTGCCGGGCACCACGCGCGGGTCGCGGCCGGCGTAGCCGGCCGCACCGCCCTGGTGGTGCCGCGTCCATTCGTGCGGGTCGAAGCCGTGCCGGGCGTACGCGGCGGTGCCGGCCGCGAAGGCGTCGGCGAGGCTCGCACCGGGAACGGTGGCGGCGAGGAACGCGGCCTCGACCTCGAGGATGCGGCGCGTGGCATCCGACTCGGCCGGGTCGCCGGGGCCGAAGCGCACCCATCGGGTCGCGTTCGCGATGAGGCCGTGGCGGCGACCGCAGACGACGAGCATCGCCCGGTCGCCGAGCGGTGCGTCGGTGGGCAGCGGATGCCGGTGGGCCAGCCTCGAGCGTCCGGCGACGAGGGTCACAAGCGGGTCGATCCCGCGCGCGGCGAGGTCGCCGGACAGGCGAGCGGCCACGGCCAGCTCGGAGTCGGCGGGCGACGCGGCGAGCGCGGCATCCGTCATCACCGCGGCGACCTCGCGGCACAGGGCTCGGTAGCGGGCGAGCTCGGCGGGCAGCAGCGACGCGCGGGCCGCGCGCAGGTCGACGGCCACCTTCGCCTCGTCGAGGGCGTCGAGGGCGTCGGAGGCGTCGAGGCTCGACGGCACGAGCGGCTCGTGCCACGGCACGCGTACGACCTCGAGGTCGGAGAGGTCCCCCAGCTCCTCGGCCAGGAACCGATCGGCCTCGTTCGCGAACAGGCGAAGCTCGGTGCCGGTTCGCCGCACGACGACCGCGGCGACGGGGTCGCCCGCGAGCGAGACATGCGTGCGCGCCCCGTCGAGGATCCACGCGACCGCGCTGTGCGAACGGAGCACGACCGCCGAGGCGCCGCGTCGATCGAGGAGGTCGAGCATGCGTGCGCGCTTCGCCGCACGATCGGTCCCGAGGGCGGATGCCGCGGGCACGAGCCCGCTCACGTCGAGACCTCGACGCCCGCCGGAGCCGCCGTGCTCTCTCGAGCCTCGAGCCGGGGACGGTACAGCACCGTGTGCGGGGCCGGTCCCCCGCCGATCAGGGTGCGCAGCCGCACCCACACCTGCGCCCCGATTTCGGTGCGCGGCACCGACATGCTCGTGAGGCGCGGCGTCGCGTACCGCGCCATCGGCACGTCGTCGAAGCCCGCGACCGACAGCTCGCCCGGCACGTCGACGCCGAGCTCCCGGAGCCGGGCGAGCAGCCCGAGCGCGACGAGGTCGTTGAACGCGATGACGGCCGTGACGCCCGCGCGGTGCGCCTCGACGACGGCGCCGGCGACCGCCTCGCCGTCCTCCGGTCGCGACCCGCCCGGGATGCAGTCGATCCGCACGGACGGATGCATCGCGAGCGCCTCGTCGACGCCGCGCAGTCGCTCCGCGTTCGAGGCGCTCGTCTCCGGGCCCGTGACGTACGCGAGGTGCCGGTGCCCGAGACCGACCAGGTGGTCGACGAGGTCGCGGATGCCCCGGACGTAGTCGACGCCGACGATCGGCACGTCGAGGTCGGGCAGGGGGCGGTTCACGACGACGACCGGGGCGACGCGCTCGACGAGTCGGCGCAGCTTCGCCTCGGGCAGGCGCGGCGCGCACAGCACGAGTGCATCGCAGCGCTGGCGTGCCTCGATGGCGATCGCCTCCTCGTCGTCGACGCGTTCGGCGGTGTCGGCGACGAGCACGCGGTAGCCGTCGGCGGCCGCCGACACGCTGAGGCCCTTGAGGATGCCCTGGAACAACGGGTTCTCGAGGTCGGGCACGACCATCGCGACGGTCGTGTTCCGGCCGTGCACGAGGCTGCGCGCGACGAGGCTCGGCGCGTAGCCGAGCGTCGCGATCGACGCCTGCACCTTCCGCACGATGTCGGGATCGACGCTCGTGCGGCCGTTCAGCACGCGCGAGACGGAGGCCGGTGACACCCCCGCGTGCGTGGCGACGTCCGAGATCGTCACGCCCCTGCTGCGCTCGCCCATGGTTCCCTCCCCGGATGCCGCGACGCGCCGCGTGCGCGCCGGCGTCGTGCTCGTCGGCCGATCGGGCCGTCACTCCCGGAGCGCGAGGCTTCGGGAAATCGGTTCCTCAGTGTAGCCCCCGGCTTGCCCGGATACCCGCACCTCGCCTAGGCTCTCGGCGAGAAACCGATTTCTCACTTGCGTGAACTGGAGCCGCGATGCGCATCGTCGTCACCGGATCGTCCGGCCGCCTGGGACGGTCGCTCGCGACCGGGCTCGCCGCCGCCGGGCACGAGGTCGTCGGCCTCGACCGCGCGCCGGCCGAGCTCGACGGCGTCGACGAGCGGACGATCGACCTCGGTGCGCCCGGCGCCGCCGCCGCGACGCTCGCCGACCTCCGCCCCGACGCGCTCGTGCACCTCGCCGGCATCGCCGTGCCGTTCAGCGCTCCCGAGCGCGACATCCTGCTGACCAACACGGCGCTCGCGCACGACGTGCTCTCGGCCGCGGCATCCGCCGGCGTCGGCCGGGTCCTGGCCGCGTCGAGCCCGACGCCCGTCGGCTACTCCTCCCCCGCGTGGCGCGCCGCCGCGGTGCCGATCGACGAGGCGCACCCGCTCGCCCCGGCGAACGCCTACGCACTGTCGAAGGTCGTGATCGAGGAGACCGTGCGGATGTTCGCGCGCACCGCCGCCGGCGCGTACGGGTCCTTCCGCCCCTGCTACGTGATCTCGCCCGAGGAGTGGGCGGGCGCACCCACCCAGCAGGGGCACACCGTCGCCGAACGGCTCGCCGATCCCGCCCTGGCCGCGGTCAGCCTGTTCAACTACGTCGACGCCCGCGACGTCGCCGCGTTCGTCGACGCGTGGCTCGGGGCTCCGATCGAGGCGATCGACGGCGAGGGCTTCTTCGTCGGCGCCGCCGACGCGTTCGCCGAGCGCCCCGTCTCCGAGCTGTGGCGCGAATTCGCGCCGGCCCTCGGCCCCGCCGCCGACGCCCTCGTCGGCACCGCGCCCGTCTTCTCGATCGCGAAGGCGCGCGTCCGCCTCGGCTGGTCGCCGAGCCGCGACTGGCGCTCCGAGCTCGCCGCCGCCGCGGCATCCGCCCCAGCACCCACCACCGGAACGAGGACCGCATGACGACCACCCCCACCGCCCGCCTCGACTTCGACGGCGTGCTGTTCTTCCCCGTCACCCCGTTCGACGCCGGCGGGCGCGTCGACCTCGACGTGCTCGGCGAGCACCTCGAGACGCGCCTGCCGTTCGGCCCGGGCGGCGTGTTCCCGGCCTGCGGGACGGGCGAGTTCCACGCGCTCTCGGCGGGCGAGGCGATCGACGTCGTGCGCACGAGCGTCGACGTCGTCGCCGGGCGCGTGCCCGTGATCGCCGGCGCCGGCGGGCCGCTCGGCCACGCGATCGAGCTCGCGCACGGCGCGGCCGAGACGGGCGCCGACGGACTGCTGCTCCTGCCGCCGTACCTCGTGTCGGGCACCGCCGACGGGCTCGTCGCCTGGGTCGAGGCGGTCGCCGCGGCATCCGACCTGCCCGTCATCGTCTACCACCGAGGCACCGCACGGTACACGGCCGACGCGATCACCCGGCTGGCCGCGAACCCGAAGGTGGTCGGGTTCAAGGACGGCACGGGCGACATCGGCCTCGCGCAGGAGATCGTGCTCGCCGCCGAGGCCGCGGGCCGCGACGACTGGGCCTTCTTCAACGGCCTGCTCACCGCCGAGCTCAGCCAGGGCGCCTACCGCGGCATCGGCATCCCGCTGTACTCGTCGGCCGCGTTCGCGATGATCCCCGAGCTCGCGGCGCTGCACTACCGGGCGTACGTCGACGGCGACGAGACGACGCGGATGACGCTCCTGCGCGAGTTCTACACGCCGCTCGTGCGGCTGCGCGACGAGACACCGGGCTTCGGGGTGTCGCTCATCAAGGCGGGGCTGCGCAGGCGCGGCCTGCCCGTCGGCTCGGTGCGTCCGCCGCTCGTCGACCCGACCCCCGAGCAGGAGGCGCGGCTCGCCGCGATCCTCGACTGCGGGCTCGCGCTCGTCGAGCTCGGCGGCACGCGCCCCGCAGGGTCGGCCTGCCCGTCGACGGCGATGGCGGATGCCGCGGGGGCCGCGTCCCGGTGACCGCGACCATCGCGCGCATCGCGACGCGCCCGATCCGCATCCCGCTGCGCCGACCCTGGGGGCCCGACGTGCGCGACCTGTCGGTGGTCGAGGTCGAGGTCGAGGACTCCGACGGCGCGGTCGGCCGGGGCTTCTCGTGGACGCCGACCATCGGCGCCGCGGCGGTGCGCGCGCACCTCGACCACGACCTCCGCGACTTCGCGCTCGGACGCGAAGCCGAGGCATCCGCGCTGTGGGACCCGCTCTGGGCGCACCTGCACGAGGGCGGCAGCGGCGGCATCACGACGATCGCGATGGCCGGGCTCGACCTCGCGCTGTGGGACCTCGCGGGCCGGCGGGCCGGCGTGACGCTGACCGACCTCATCGGCCGGCACCACCAGACCGCGACGGTCTACGGCAGCGGCGTGAACCTGCACTACTCGCGCGACGAGCTCGTCGCGCAAGCGTCGCGGTGGGTCGAGGCGGGGTTCGACGCCGTCAAGGTCAAGGTCGGCAGCCCCGACCTCGCGCGCGACATCGAGCGCCTGGCGGCCGTCCGCGACGTGCTCGGGCCCGAGCGCGGCCTCATGATCGACGCGAACCAGCGCTGGAGCCTCGAGCAGGCCGAGCGCGCGATCGACGAGCTCGCCGCGTTCGACCTCACCTGGATCGAGGAACCGCTGCGCGCCGACGACCTCGCCGCCCACGTCGAGCTGCGGCGTCGCATCGAGGTGCCGGTCGCGCTCGGCGAGAACCTGCACACCCGCTACCGCTTCGCCGAGTTCATCGACGCCGGCGCGGTCGACCTCGTGCAGCCGAACGCGGTCCGGGTCGGCGGCATCACGCCGTTCCTCCGCATCGCCGACCTCGCCGCCGAGCGCGGCGTCGGCCTCGCGCCGCACCTGCTGCTCGAGCTCTCCGCGCAGCTCGCCCTCGCCCTGCCCGGCGAGCACCTCGTCGAATCCGTGGAGGACGCGTCGTTCGAGGCGCTCGGCGCACTCGCCGCGCCGTCGCCCGTGGCCCTCGTCGGCGCCGCGGCATCGACGACCGGGCAGCCCGGCCTCGGCGTACGCTTCTCGAACGAGCTGACGGATGCCGCGGCATCCGTCCCACCCACGGAGGACCGATGACCGACACCGCCGCACCCGCACGCACCGCCGCCGCACCCGCGCCGGCCGGTGACACGACGCGCGTGGAGCTCGACGGGGTCGCCGCCGCCGCGCGCCGCGCGTTCGCCGTGACGGCCGCCGCGACGGCCGCGGAGCGCGCCGCGTGGCTCCGCGCCGCCGCCGATGCACTCGACGCCGCGCGCGACGAGCTCGTGCCGATCGCCGACGAGGAGACCCGCCTCGGCACCGCACGGCTGACCGGCGAGGTCGCCCGCACGACCGCGCAGCTGCGCCTCTTCGCCGACGCGGTCCTCGAGGGCTCGTACCTCGAGGCGACCGTCGACCACCCCGACGCCACCACCATCCCCCCGCGCCCCGACCTACGCCGCATGCTGCGCCCGCTCGGGCCGGTCGCCGTCTTCGGCGCCTCGAACTTCCCGTTCGCGTTCTCGGTCGCGGGCGGCGATACCGCCTCGGCGCTCGCGACGGGCTGCCCGGTCATCGTGAAGGGGCACCCCGCGCACCCGCGCCTGTCGGCCCGCACGGCCGAGATCGTCGCCGACGCGCTCGCCGCCGCAGGCGCGCCCCAGGGCGCCTTCGCCCACGTCACGGGCCACGAGACGGGCGTCGCCCTCGTGCAGCACCCTGAGATCCGGGCCGTCGGCTTCACCGGCTCCCTCGGCGGCGGACGCGCGCTCTTCGACCTCGCGCAGCAGCGCCCCGACCCGATCCCGTTCTACGGCGAGCTCAGCGCCGTGAATCCCGTGCTCATCACGCCGGCCGCGATCGAGGCCCGCGCCGACGCGCTCGCGACGGGCCTCGCCGGCTCGTTCACGCTCGGCGCCGGGCAGTTCTGCACGAACCCGGGCGTCGTGTTCGCGCCCGCCGGGTCGGGCTTCGGCGAGCGCGTGCGTGCGGCGCTCGACGCGGCATCGACCGGCCCCGCGCCGATGCTCACCGACGGCATCGCCGCCGCCTTCGCCTCGGGGATCGCCGACCTCGCGGGTCGTGACGGCGTCGAGGTCGTCGCCGGCGACCCGACGGCGCAGGAGCCCGGCACGGGTGCGCCCGTCGTACTCCGCACCACGACCGCCGCCGTGGTCGGCGACCCCGGTGCGCTCCTGCACGAGTGCTTCGGGCCGTCGACCCTGATCGTCGAGTACGCGGACGTCGCCGACGCCCTCGCCGCCGCCCGCGCCGTCGGCGGCAGCCTGACCGCGACCGTGCACGCCGAGCCGGGCGAGGGGCTCGCCCCGATCGTCGAGGTCCTCTCGGAGATCGCGGGCCGGGTGCTCTTCGCGGGCTGGCCGACGGGCGTGGCCGTCAGCTGGGCGCAGCAGCACGGAGGCCCGTGGCCGTCGACCACGTCCATCCACACGTCGGTCGGCGTGACGGCCATGCGCCGGTTCCTGCGGCCGATCGCGTTCCAGGACGCCCCGGAGGCCGCGCTGCCGCCCGAGCTCCGCGACGCCAACCCGCTCCGGATCCCCCGCCGGGTCGACGGGATGCTCGTGCTGCCGGAGCGCGGCTCCGAGCACGCGCCGGCCGCCGGCTGAGCCGCCGAGTGGGCGTCGCCACCTACCTCGTCGCCGCGACCCCGCCGCGACTCGCGGTCGGCGGCATCACGATCGCCATCCCCGTGCTCGCGGTCGAGCAGGGTGTCGGCGTCGCGGTCGGCGGCCTCCTGGCATCCGCCGCCCTCGGCCCGAGCATCGTCGCGGCCCCGATCGCCGGCGCGATGCTCGACCGGAGCCGCCGCCCGGGTGCGCTCGTCGCCGGCGCGGGCCTCGTGATCGCGGCCGCGTACGCGTTCGCCGCCTTCCTCGGCCCGGTTCCGGCGTGGGCCGTCGCGATCGCGCTCGTCGCCGCGGGCACCGTCACCCCGTTCGTCTTCGGCGGCCTGTCGAGCTTCGTCACCGAGGGCATCCCCGACGAGCGGCGCGCGTACGCGATCGACGCGCTCGCCTACAACCTCGGCGCGGTCGCCGGACCTGCCGTGGTCGCCGCGGCCGCTGCCCTCGGGTCGGCGCGCATCGCGACGATCGTCATGGCGGCGAGCGCGCTCGCGGGCGCGATCGGCACGATCCCGCTGCGGCTGCGCCCGGCCGCGGCATCCGCCCACGACCGACCGTCGTTCCTCGGGACGATCGCCGCCGGATTCCGGCACATCGCCACGCACCGCCCCCTGGCCGTGATCACCTGGAGCGGCACGCTCAGCCAGTTCGGGTCGGGCGGGCTCGCGATCGCCGCGGTCGCGCTCTCGGTCGCCCGCAGCGGCGACGCGGGCGAGGGCGCGATCATCGTCACGTCGTTCGCGGTCGGCGGGCTGGTCGGCGCGCTGTGGAACTCGCGCCGCCCGCCGCGTCGCTCACCGGAGTGGGTCATGGGGTGGGGCTTCGCCGCGACCGGCCTCTGCACGGTCGTCGCCGCGTTCGACCTCGGCCCGGCGTGGGCGATCGCCGCGATCGGCGCCTCGGGCCTCTTCACCGCGCCGAGCGCGGCAGCCATGCTCCTCATCCGCAAGCAGCAGAGCCCGCCCGCCCTGCGGTCGCAGGTGTTCACGGTCGGCGCGGGCCTCCGCGCGGCCGCCGCCGCAGCGGGCGCGGCCGTGGCCGGACTGGCGGCAGGGGTCGGCGCCGAGGCGCTCATCGTCGCGATCGGCGTCGTCTGGGTCGCGTCGGGCGCGATGCTGCTCGCCTACCCGAGGGGCGCGCCCGCGATCGACGGCAGCTGATCGCCCGCCTACCGCGGCACGTTCGTGAAGATCACGTCCTCGTACTCGAACGACGGTGCCGTCTGCATCGTGAGCGAATCGGGATCGGCGACCGACCACGCCTCGTTCCACGTGATCGACGAGCCCGGCAGGATCGCCGTGGTCGGCGGGATGCCGACCTGACCCCCCTCGGCGCCGACGTCGAAGATCCGGGACGCCTCCGTGCCGCCCGACGAGAGCTGCGAGAACACGACCGGCTGCACGTTCTCGCCCGAGTCGTTCTGGATCGTGAGCGTGAAGACGAGGTTCACGGCCTGGTCGTCGCCCGCCGAGATGTCGGACGGCGTGAACGGCTCGGGCCCCGAGACCGTCATCGAGACGCCGTTGCTCCACACCATGGTCTGGCCGAACTCGAGCACCTGGCCCTCGCCGGCCTCCTCGCCGGGCTCCTCGCTCGCGGGTCCGGTGGGCTCGCCGAACTCCTCCTCGAGCTGGCGGTCGATCTCGTCCTGGATCACTCCCGAGTCGACGATCTGCCCGAACACGCCGAGCGCGGCGACCGCGAACACGATCGTCCCGATGATCCCGCCGACGACCGAGAGGATCAGGCCCGTGATGGCCGGCCACTTCCGGCCCTTGAGGAACAGGGCGATGATGGCGAGCACGAACGCGATCGGCAGGAGGATGAGCCCCACGACCTGCACGAAGGGGATGCACGCGAAGACGAACCCGATCGCCGCGATCACGAGTGCGACGATGCCGAGGACGTTGGGTCCGCCGGGCTCGGGCGGCACGCCGGGGGCACCGGGGGCACCGCCGTAGGCCGCGTAGCCCGGGTGGTCCGCCGGCGGAGCGCCACCTGCTGCGGCGGGACCGCTCGTCGGCAGGCCCGCGAACGGCGTCGTCTCCGCATACGGCGAGGAGCCGGGCGACGAGTCCGCCCCGAGTGCCGCGCTGTCGTAGGGCCGCGTCGCATCCTGTGCACCCGGCAGCGGCGCCGTGTGCTCGGTCCACTGCGTCCCGTCCCAGTACCGCTGCTGTCCGCGCCCGTCGTCGTACCAGCCCGGAGGCGCGCTCGTCGGATCGCTCATGGTCGCGATGATCCCAGCACCCCGGGGCATCCGCTCGGGTACTAAGCCCCACGAGCCCTCGCGACGGCCCGAGGGACGAGCGGATGCCGCGGGCGGCGCCTCAGACGCCCAGGTCGAGGTCCGCGATGCGCACCGGCGCGCCGGTCTCGAGCGACCGGTTCCCGGCGATGCCGACCGAGACCGCACGCACGCCGTCGGCGTAGCCGGCGACGCGACAGAGGGGCGCGTCATCCGTCACCCGGTCGAAGAGGTGCTGCAGCAGGTAGGCGTCGCCGCCGCCGTGGCTCCCGACGCCCTCCGGGATCGGCACCACCTCGGCGCCCTCCCAGTGCCGCTGCAGCACCAGCCGCTCGCTGTCGGGTCGGACCTCGTCGACGGCCGAGTGGTCGGGGTGCATGCTCGGGTCGACGACGACGCGGCCGTCCTCCCCGATGAGGACGGCGCCGCGCTCGACGACCTCCAGCTCGGCGCGCCCCTCGGTGCCGTTGACCGTGACGCGGTACCCCTCCCACGGGGCGTGCGCGTTCAGCGAGTAGCTGAGCGTCGCGCCGGAGTCGTAGTCGACGAGCGCGGCCAGGTTGTCCTCGATCGTGATGCCCGGGTCGAACACGTCGCGATCGCGGAGGTAGCCGTCGTGGTGCTCCTGGTCGAGGTAGAGCTCCTTCAGGCGCGCGTCGGCGGCGAGGTCGAGCGCGAACGGCCCGCCCGCCGGGCCGGCGCCGGTGCCCCGTGCCGGTCGGCTGCCGAGCCCCCGCGCTGCGGCGTTCTCGGCGCCGTAGAACCGCAGGCCGCCGCTCGCGAACACGCGCACCGGCTCGGCGCCGATCCACCAGTTGACGAGGTCGAAGTGGTGCGAGGCCTTGTGGATGAACAGGCCGCCGGAGTTGGCCTTGTCGCGGTGCCAGCGGCGGAAGTAGTCGGCGCCGTGCACGGTGTCGAGCGCCCACTCGAAGTGCACGCTCGTGACCGTCCCGATGCGGCCCTCGGCGATCACGCGCCGCAGCGTGGAGTTGCGCGGGCTGTAGCGGTAGTTGAACGTCGTGATGACCTCGCGGCCGGTCTCGGCGATCGCGGCCCCGATGCGTCGCACGCTCGCCGCGTCGATCGTCAGGGGCTTCTCGACGACGACGTCGGCGCCGGCGCGCAGCGCGCGCACGATGTAGTCGGCGTGCGTGAAGTCCGGCGTCGTGATGACGACCCGGTCGAGCCGCTCGTCGGCGATCATCCGCTCGAGGTCGCCCACGGCCCAGCGGGCGGGTGACGGATGCCCCGCGGCGACCACCTCGCGCTCGTAGACGTCGAGGCGGCCCGGGTTCACGTCGGACCACGCGACGAGTTCGGCGACGTCGGGCACGCGCTCGGCGCCGAGCACGGTGCCGCTCATCGCGCCGATGTACATGCCGGCACGGCTGCCCGCGCCGATGAGTCCGTACCGTTCCCGCTGCGCCATCGCTGCTCCGCTCGCTGGTCGTGCCTTCCGCCAGAACGATTCGGGAAAGCGCTATCTCACTACGGTAGCATTGCGTCATCCGGGCGCCCCGCGGCCGCGACGCCGCAGCATCCGTCGCCCCCGGCGATACCATTGGGCGCCTGCCAGAGCCTCGCGAGAGTGGCTCACGGATACGGAGGACGCATGACCGACGACGCCGTCGAGACCCGGCGCACCGCCCCCGCGACGCTGCACGACGTCGCCCGCGAGGCCGGCGTGTCCCTGGCCACCGCATCCCGATCGCTGAACGGCAGCACGCGCAAGGTCAACGAGGAGTACCGCCAGCGCGTGCTCGCGGCCGCCGCGAAGCTCGACTACTCCCCCAACCTGTCCGCGCAGGCGGTCGCCCGCGGCACCACGACGACCGTCGCGCTCCTGGTCGCCGACATCGCCGACCCCTACTTCTCGCAGATGGCGGCGGGCGTCGTCCGCGAGGCCGACCGCGAGCGGCTCATCGTCACCATGGCCGCGACCGAGCGCGACACGGAGCGCGAGCTCGACCTCGTCCGCACGCTCCGCGGCCAGCGGCCGCGCGTCATGATCCTCGCCGCGTCGCGTCGCGAGGGCGACCCCAACAACGACGCCCTCGAAGCCGAGCTGCGCGCGTTCGAGTCCAACGGCGGACGCGTCGCATTCGTGAGCAGCGCGACCGGGGCGTTCCGCGCCGTGCAGCTCGACAACCGCGCCGGCGCCGAGGCCCTCGCGCGCGAGCTCATCGGCCTCGGCTACCGGCGCTTCGCCGCGGTCACCGGCGCCGAGGGCATCCGCACCGCCGACGAGCGCCTCGCCGGCTTCCGCGCCGGCCTCGAGGCGGGCGGCGGCACGTTCGATCGCATCGTCCGCGCCGCCTTCACGCGCGACGGCGGCTACGAGGGCATGGCGCAGCTCATCGAGCAGGGCCTCGACGGCATCGAGCTCGTCTTCGCCGGAAACGACGTCATGGCCGTCGGCGCGATGTCGGCCATCCGCGACGCCGGCCTGACCCCGGGCACGGATGTCGCGGTCGCCGGCTTCGACGACATCCCCACCGTGCGCGACGTCACCCCGCCCCTCACGACCGTCCGGATCCCGCTCGAGGAGGTCGGCCGCCGCGCGCTCCGACTCGCGCTCGACGAGGTCGGCGCGGTCGACGACAGCCCGGTGCACACCGAGGTCGTGCTGCGCGAGTCGACGCCGCGCCGCCGCTGACGCGGCATCCCCCCACCCTGACCGCCGGACCCGGGGCCCCTGACTCAGGACCCGCGCGCCCGTCGGGAGGAAGTTCCCGGCCGCGCTCGGCGTGTCGCCGACGACACGCCGTGGCATCGACCGGAACCTCCTCCCGTCGGCCGATCGGCACGCCCGGGTGTTGCGCGAGCGCGCCACGGTGTCCTACACTCGGGTAAACGCTTTCCCGCAGCGGCGCGGCGGCCGGCACCAGGTCCCGGCCCGTCTCCCGCTCCCGGCACCGAAGAGGAACCACCGTGGCAGACGAGACCACCCCGCAGACCATCGGCATCATCATGAACGGCGTTTCCGGCCGCATGGGGTACCGCCAGCACCTCGTGCGCTCGATCCTCGCGATCCGCGAGCAGGGCGGCGTGCTCCTCGCCGACGGCGAGACCCGCGTCCAGGTCGAGCCGATCCTGGTCGGCCGCAGCGAGAAGAAGCTCGCCGAACTCGCCGCGAAGCACGGCATCGAGCACTTCACGACCGACCTCGACGAGGCCCTCGCCGACGACCGCTGGCAGGTGTACGCGGACTTCCTCGTGACCAAGGCCCGCGCGAAGGCGATCACCAAGGCGATCGCAGCGGGCAAGGCGATCTACACCGAGAAGCCGACCGCCGAGAGCTACGCCGAGGCGCTCGAGCTCGCCCGCCTCGCCCAGGACGCCGGCGTCAAGAACGGCGTCGTGCACGACAAGCTCTACCTCCCGGGCCTGCAGAAGCTCAAGCGCCTCGTCGACTCGGGGTTCTTCGGCAAGATCCTCAGCGTCCGGGGCGAATTCGGCTACTGGGTCTTCGAGGGCGACTGGCACCCGTCGCAGCGCCCGAGCTGGAACTACCGCGCCGAGGACGGCGGCGGCATCATCGTCGACATGTTCCCGCACTGGAACTACGTGCTCGAGAACACCTTCGGCCGCGTCGAGTCCGTCTACGCGAAGGCGGTCACCGAGATCGCCGAGCGCGTCGACGAGAAGGGCGAGCGGTACACCGCGACGGCGGATGACGCCGCGTACGCGATCTTCGAACTCGAGGGCGGCGTGACCGCGCAGCTCAACTCCAGCTGGACCACGCGCGTCAACCGCGACGAGCTCGTCGAGTTCCAGGTCGACGGCACGCTCGGCTCGGCCGTGGTCGGCCTGTTCGGCTGCAAGATCCAGCCGCGCAACGCGACCCCGAAGCCCGTGTGGAACCCCGACCTCGCCGACGAGCACGACTACGCGCAGGACTGGATCGAGGTGCCCACCACCGAGGAGTTCGAGAACGGCTTCAAGACCCAGTGGGAGGACTTCATCCGCCACGTGGTCGAGGACGCCCCGAACGCGTACGACTTCCTCGCGGGCGCCCGCGGCATGCTCCTCGCCGAGCTCGGCCTCGAGTCGTCGAGGACGGGCCGTCGCATCGACGTCCCCGAGGTCGCGCTCGACGGCGGCGTCGAGCCGGCGGACGCCGCGGCATCCGGCACCGACGAGACGAGCGAGCTGACGGGGGCGCACTGACCATGACCACGCTCACGCTGCTGGGGGCGGATGGCGCGACCCGCGCCGTCCCGCTCGCGCCACCGCCGGCGTTCGCGAAGCCGCGGAAGCCGCTCGCATCGCGCGTCGCGTACGCCGCCGCGCACGTCGTGCCGAAGGCGCACGCCGACAACACGCCGGGTCGGCCGGCGGAGATCGACTGGGATGCGACCCTCGCCTTCCGCCACCACGTCTGGTCGTGGGGCCTCGGCGTCGCCGACGCCATGGACACCGCTCAGCGCAACATGGGGCTCGACGCCGCCGCGACCCGCGAGCTCATCTCGCGCAGCGCCGCCGAGGCGGCGTCGGTGGGCGGCGGCGTCGTCGTGGGCGTGAACACCGACCACCTCGACGACGAGGTCGTCTCCCTCGAGCAGGTCATCGACGCCTACGCGGAGCAGCTCCACCACGCCGAGGACGCCGGCGCCGGCGCCGTGCTCATGGCGAGCCGCCATCTCGCGCGCGTCGCGCAGAACGCCGACGACTACCGACGCGTCTACCGCGAGGTGCTCTCCAAGGCGGGTGCACCGGTCGTGCTGCACTGGCTCGGCACCGCGTTCGACCCGGCGCTCGAGGGCTACTTCGGGTCGACCGACACGGAGGTCGCGGCCGGCACGCTGCTCCAGGTGATCGAGGCGAACCGCGACCGGGTCCGGGGCGTGAAGATGAGCCTCCTCGACGCCGACGCCGAGATCGCCGTGCGTCGCCGCCTCCCGGCGAGCGCGCGGATGTTCACGGGTGACGACTTCCACTACGTCGGGCTCATCGAGGGCGACGACGAGGGCCACTCCGACGCCTTGCTCGGCGCGTTCGCGGCCCTGGCGCCGAACGCGTCGGCCGCGATCCAGGCGCTCGACCGCGACGACGTCGACGAGTACCGACGCATCCTCGGCCCGACCGAGGAGCTCTCGCGCCAGGTCTTCGCCGCACCGACGTACTACTACAAGACCGGTGTCGCGTTCCTGTCGTGGCTCAACGGCCACCAGTCCGCGTTCCAGATGGTCTGCGGCCTGCACGCCGCGCGCAGCCTCCCGCACCTCTCGCGCATCGTCGAGCTCGCGAACGGCTCCGGCGCCCTCGAGCGCCCCGAGCTCGCGGCCGCACGCTGGCACGAGCTGCTCACGATCAACGGCGTCGACACGACGGTGACGGATGCCGCGTCGGCGACTCCCGCGGACGCCGCCGTCGAGGCACCGTCCTCCGAGGCGGTCCCCGCATGAGCGCGCACCCCCGGCTGTCGCTGAACCAGGCCACCATCAAGCACGCGTCGCTCCAGGAGGCGCTCGACGTGACCGCCGCCGGCGGGTACCAGGCGATCGGCCTGTGGCGCGAGCCCGTCGCCGAGGTCGGCCTCGCCGAGGCATCCGCTCGCCTGGCCGACTCGGGGCTGCGCTTCACGAGCCTCTGCCGCGGCGGCTTCTTCACCATGCCCGAGGGCGCCGAGCGGCGCGCGTCGATCGACGACAACCGCCGCGCGATCGAGGAGACCGCGACGCTCGCCGGCGCGGGCGCGCCGGGCTCGACGGCCGTGCTCGTGCTCGTCACGGGCGGCCTGCCCGAGGGGTCGGACGACCTGATCGGCGCGCGGGCCCGCGTGGCCGACGCCCTGGCGGAACTGGTTCCGGATGCCGCGGCCGCGGGAGTGCAGCTCTCGATCGAGCCGCTCCACCCGATGTACGCCTCCGACCGTGCGGTGGTGTCGACGCTGAAGCAGGCGCTCGACCTCGCCGCGCCGTTCGCCCCGGAGACCGTCGGCGTCGAGGTCGACACGTTCCACGTCTGGTGGGACCCGGAGGTGCTCGACCAGGTCGCGCGCGCCGGGCTCGAGGGCCGTATCGCGAGCTACCAGGTGTGCGACTGGAAGACCCCGCTGCCCGCCGACGTGCTGCTGGCCCGCCACTACCCCGGCGACGGCGTCATCGACTTCGCGGCCTTCACGAGGGCCGTCGAGGCGACCGGGTACGACCGCGACATCGAGGTCGAGCTCTTCAACGCCGACATCTGGGCGACACCGTACGCCGACGTCGTCGCACGCACCGCGGCCGCCTTCGACCGGGCGGTCGCACCGCACCTCGCGACGGCGCCCGCCGAGGTGCCGTCCCGCTAGGGCCACGACCGCCCCCGAGTATCCACGGAGTGTCGCCTGCCCGGAAGGGATGCGACACTTCGTGGAGCCTCGCGTATCAGACTGCAGTTGAGAGAGCCATGACGCAGACCGCCCGCATCACCGCCCACCCCTCGTTCGTCGTCGGCGAGATCGATCGCCGCATCTTCGGCTCGTTCGTCGAGCACCTCGGCCGCGCGGTCTACACCGGAGTCTTCGAGCCGGGGCACCCGACGTCCGACGCCGACGGCTTCCGCGGGGACGTCATCGACCTCACCCGCGAGCTCGGGACCAGCCTCGTGCGCTACCCGGGCGGCAACTTCGTCTCGAACTACTTCTGGGAGGACGGCGTCGGCCCCGTCGAGGAGCGCCCGACCCGCATCGACCTGGCGTGGCGCACGATCGAGCCGAACCTGTTCGGCACCGACGAGTTCATGCGCTGGGCGCGCAGGGCCGACGTCGAGCCGATGATGGCGGTGAACCTGGGCACGAGGGGGGCGGATGCCGCGGCGAACCTCGTCGAGTACTGCAACGTGCCCGGCGGCACCTCGTGGAGCGACCGCCGCCGTGCGAACGGCGCCGAGGAGCCCTACGCCGTGAAGCTCTGGTGCCTCGGCAACGAGATGGACGGTCCGTGGCAGATCGGGCACAAGACCGCCGAGGACTACGGCAAGCTCGCGAGCCAGGCCGCGCAGGCCATGCGGCGGGTCGACCCGTCGATCGAGTTCGTGGTGTGCGGGTCGTCGTCCCGCGAGATGCCGACGTTCGGCGAGTGGGAGCGCGTGGTCCTCGAGCACACGTTCGACGACGTCGACTACATCTCGGTGCACGCGTACTACCAGGAGCAGGGCGGCGACCGGGCGTCCTTCCTCGGCTCCGCGGCATCCTTCGAGGCCTTCATGCACGAGGTCGTCGCGACGGCCGATGCGGTGGCCGCACGCCGCCACTCGACCAAGCGTCTGAAGCTGTCGGTCGACGAGTGGAACGTCTGGTACATCTCGGAGTTCCCGGGCGAGGACAACCTCGCCCTCCTCGAGGAGCCGCGGCTCATCGAGGACGTGTACTCGGGCCTCGACGCGGTCGTCGCGGGCGACCTGCTCGCGACGCTGGTCCGCAACGCCGATCGCGTGGCGGTGGCGTGCCTGGCGCAGCTCGTGAACGTGATCGCACCGATGCTCACCGAGCCGGGCGGCGCCGCGTGGAAGCAGACCACGTTCCATCCGATCGCGCTCACCGCCGCGCACGCGCGCGGCGTGACGCTCGACGCCCGCGTCGAGGGGCCTGCGCTCGCGACCGACAAGCACGGCGAGGTCGCCGGCGTCTCCGCCACCCTGACGTGGGACGCGGAGGCGGGCTCGCTCGTCGCGATCCTCGTGAACCGCACCGCCGAGCCGGTCGACGCGGCGGTCCGGCACCTCGGGTTCGCCGACGCGGCCCTCGTCGAGGCATGCGTCGTCGTCGCCGACGACAACGTGCGAGGGGCGTCGTCGACGGATGCCGCGGCCGACCTCGCCGCACGCGGCGCGGCCGCCGCACCGCGCCCGCTCGGGGGCGTCTCGACCGCAGGCGATACGACGACCGTGCCGCTTCCGCCGGAGTCGTGGGCCCTGGTGCGCCTCGCGGCCCGACTCGCGTAGGCGAGAGCCGCCGAGCCGCCCGTCCCTCCCCGGCGTCGTCGTTCGGGTCGAAGGAGTCCTCGCGCGACACGCCGGCCGCCCGGTCCGACACGCCGTCCGCGCCGGCGGATCTCCTTCGATTCACGCGCCCGTCGCCTGACCGCGGCGGGCGCTACGCCGACTGCACCCGGTGCAGCTCGGCGTATCGCCCGCCGCGGGCGACGAGCTCGTCGTGCGACCCGACCTCGACGACACGGCCCCGCTCGAGCACGACGATCCGGTCGGCCGAGCGGATGGTCGACAGCCGATGCGCGACGACGAGCGTGGTCCGGCCGCCCATGAGCCGCCCGAGCGCGTCGCGCACCTTCGCCTCGGAGGCCGGGTCGAGCGCGCTCGTCGCCTCGTCGAGCAGCAGCACGCGCGGATCGCGCACGAGCGCCCTGGCGATCGACAGGCGCTGTCGCTGGCCGCCCGACAGCCGTGCACCGCGTTCGCCGACGACGGTGTCCCACCCGTCGGGCTGCGCCTCGACGATCTCGAGGGCGTTCGCGTCGCGCAGCGCCGTGAGCACGCGCTCGTCGGAGACCTCGCCGAGGCCGTAGACGATGTTGTCGCGGATGGTGCCCTCGAAGAGCACCGACTCCTGCGGGACGACCGACACGAAGCGGCGGAAGGTGCGGAGGTCGAGCTCCTCCATGTCGACGCCGTCGAGCAGCACGCGCCCGCGCGTGGGTCGGAGGAATCCCAGCACGAGGTTCAGCAGCGTCGACTTGCCGGACCCCGACGAGCCGACGAACGCGACGGTCTCGCCCGGGCGGATCTCGAGGTCGACGCCGTCGAGCGCGGGAGGCTCGCCGAACTCGTACCGCACCTCGGCCCCGTCGAGGCGGATGCCGCCGACCACGTGCTCCACGGCCCGCTTGCCCTCGTTGAATTCGAGGTCGGGCTCCTGCAGCACCTCGGCGATCGATCGGATCGACTCCGTGCCGCGGGCGACGATCGGGAGCAGCATGAGCAGCCCGGTCGCCGCGGAGGTGAGCAGCGCGAAGTACGAGCTCAGCAGCACCACCTGCCCCGCCGTGATCGGCAGCCATCCGGCGATCGAGATCCAGGCGGCGAGCACGAGGCATCCGACCCCCAGCAGTTGCAGGGTCACCCATGACAGCGAGGCGAAGCGCCCGTTCAGCAGGTCGAGGCGGAGGCCGGCGGATCGCACGCCCTCGGCACCGATCGCGACCCGGTCGACCGCGACGTGCTCGAGCCCGTGGGCCCGGGTGATGGGCAGCAGCGTCGCCATCTCGCCGACGCGTGCGGAGAACTGCTCGACCTCGAGCCGGAACCGCTCGTTGCGCACGCGGCTGCGTCGGTTCAGGATGGCGCGGAGCAGCACGGCCAGCGGGATCGCGAGCGCGTAGACCGGCAGGAACTGCGGGACGTTGACCGCGGTCATCACGATGGCGCCGAGGAGCACCATGGTCGCCGAGAGCAACGGGTGCGCGGTCTGCTGCAGCATGACCTCGATGTTCTCGACGTCGCGCACGACCTTGGTCTGTACGATCGCCGAATTCGAGCGCGTGTGGAAGCCGATCGACAGGGCCTGGAGCCGGGCGGCGAGCGCGTTGCGGAGATCCCGGCCGACGTCGCGCACGGCGCCCATGAAGAGCTTCGTGTACATCACGTGGTTCGGGTAGTTCTGCAGGAGCGCGATGATCGCGATGCCCGCCCACAGGGCGAGCTCGCGCAGCGGCCCACCGGCGACGACCACGTCGATGATCTGCGCGGTGACCGCGGGCATGAGCCACAGCGGCGTGTCCTTGAGGGCGAAGAAGAAGACGGATGCCGCGACCCGGCGCCGGTGCATGCCGAGCAGACGCAGCACGGAGCGTCCCGGTCGTCGACCGTCGATGGCGTGCTCGATTCGGGAAAGCGCTTGCCCATGCATTCGTCCATTCTGGCGTCGATCGTCGTCCGCCGCCATGCCGCGCGTCCGCTGGGAGCGCTCTCTCCCATGATCGGAGGGAGTTACGGAAGCGTTACCAACATTTGTTGGGGACTCCAGCGTTAAGGAGGAACATGGCCCATGCCACCGCCGACGATGACGGTGGCACCCGGAGGGGTCGACCTCACCTTGCAAGGGGAGAGACATGAGAACGACATCCTTGGTCTCCGCCGTCGCGGTCGCAGGCGCCTCAGCGCTGCTCCTGGCGGCCTGTTCGAGCGGCGATTCCGGTGGCGGCGGTTCCGACGGCGGCGACGCTGCGGCGGCCCGCGCCTGCGTCATCCTGCCCGACGCCGCATCATCGCCGCGGTGGGAGAACTTCGACCGGAAGTACCTCGAGGAGGGCCTGTCGGAGGCCGGCTTCGAGACCGACATCCAGAACGCCCAGGGCGACACGAGCATGTACGCCACGATCGCGGACCAGCAGCTCAGCAAGGGCTGCGGCGTGATGATCCTCGTCGACTACAACGGCGCGGGCGCGGCGGTGGCCGAGCAGGCGTCGGCCGAGGGCATCCCGGTGATCGCGTACGACCGCTCGATCGAGGGCGCCGACTACTACGTGTCGTTCGACAACGTCGAGGTCGGCCGGCTCGAGGGCCAGTCGATCCTCAACGGACTCGCGGACGCGGGCAAGGACCCGGCCGAGGCGATCGTCGTGTACATGGGCGGAGACCCGTCGGACAACAACGCCGCGATGTTCAAGGAAGGCGCGGTCGAGGTGATGGAGGCCGAGGGCATCACGCCGGCCGCCGAGCCGCCGGGCGTGTGGGACGGCGACAAGTCGGCGACCAACTTCGAGCAGGCGCTGACCTCGCTCGACGGCAAGGTCGACGCCGTGTGGGTCGCGAACGACACCAACGCCGCCGGCGTGATCACGATCCTCGACAAGAACAACCTCGTCGTGCCGGTGTCCGGTCAGGACGCGTCGATCGCGGGCCTGCAGAACGTGCTGCTCGGCAAGCAGACCGCGACGGTGTACAAGCCGGTCGCGCTCGAGGCCGAGGCCGCGGTCGAGCTCGCGGTGCAGCTGCTGAACGGCGAGACCCCGGCCGAGCCGGACCTGGTGGACCCGTACGGCACGCCCTACATCGCGGTCACCCCGGAGCTCGTCGGACCCGAGGAGGTCATCACCGTCGTCGAGGCCGGCGACGCCGACCCGGCCGAGCTCTGCCAGGGCGAGGTCGAGGCCAAGTGCGCCGAGTACGGCATCGAGTGATCACGGGTCGCGCCGGGCACTAGCCCGTCGCACCACGGAGGCCCGGGTCGCGGCACGTCGCCGCGACCCGGGCCCCGATTCCCCTTCCCGGCGAACCGCCGCACGTGCCACGCTGGGAGCGACGACGACGATGTCGGAAGGAACGCCATGGACGCGCCACTCATCGAACTCAGCGGGATCATGAAGAGCTTCGGCCCGGTCAGCGTGCTGAAGGGGGTCGACCTCAGGGCCTATCCGGGCAAGGTCACCGCGCTGGTCGGCGACAACGGGGCCGGCAAGTCGACCCTGATCAAGGGGCTCGCCGGTGTGCAGCCCTACGACGGCGGCGTCGTCAAGTTCGACGGCAAGCCCGTCGCACTCCATTCGCCGCGCGAGGCCGCGCGCCTGGGCATCGAGGTCGTCTACCAGGACCTCGCGCTCTGCGACAACCTCGACATCGTGCAGAACATGTTCCTCGGCCGGGAGGAGACCGAGTTCGGCACGTTCGACGAGGGCCGCATGGAGAAGGACGCCTCCGACACGCTCCGCTCGCTGTCGGTGCGCACCGTGAAGTCGGTGCGGCAGAAGGTGTCGAGCCTCTCCGGCGGGCAGCGGCAGACGGTGGCCATCGCCCGCGCGGTGCTGAAGAACGCGCGCCTCGTGATCCTCGACGAGCCGACGGCCGCGCTCGGCGTCGCGCAGACCGAGCAGGTGCTGCACCTGGTCAGTCGCCTCGCCGAGCAGGGCGTGGCCGTCATCCTGATCAGCCACAACCTCGCCGACGTGTTCGAGGTCGCCGACCACATCGACGTCCTCTACCTCGGCCAGATGGTCGCGCACCTCGATGCGAGCGAGACCACGCGCGACGACGTCGTGGGCTACATCACCGGTGCGAAGGTCCAGCAGGAGGCGACGGCATGAGCACGCAGAAGACCCCGTCGACGACCGGTCCGGCACCGGACACGAGCGTCCACGACGTCGAGCTCATCGGCAGCGGCCAGGAGGGCACGATCGGCGATCAGGCACGGGCGTACGTCCAACGCCTGCAGCACGGCGACATGGGCGCCCTGCCCGCGGTGGCCGGGCTGGTCGTGCTCACGATCCTGTTCAGCTTCCTGAGCCCGTTCTTCCTCACGGAACGCAACTTCGCCAATCTCCTGACCCAGGCGGCGACGCTCGTCATGCTCGGGATGGCGCTCGTGTTCGTGCTCCTGCTCGGCGAGATCGACCTGTCGGCGGGCGTGACCAGCGGCATGACGATGGCCCTGTTCATCGTGCTCGTCAACGTGCACGCGGTGCCGTGGATCCTGGCGCTCGTCATCGCGTTCGCGGCCGGCATCCTCACCGGTACGTTCATCGGCTTCTTCGTGGCGCGAGTCGGGATCCCGTCGTTCGTCGTCACACTGGGCCTGTTCCTCGGGTACCAGGGCCTGACCCTGCTGATCATCGGGTCGGGCGGTCTCTACCGGGTGCAGATCCCCGAGATCCGCGACATCCAGAACTCGAACATGCCCGTGTGGGCCGGCTGGGCGATGCTCGGCGTCATCCTGCTGATCTCGGCGGGCATGTCGTTCTGGGACCGCGCCCGCCGCACCCGCGCCGGGGTGCCCAACCGCACCATCTCGCTCGTCTGGATCAAGCTCGGCGTGATCGCGGTGATCGGCGGCGCCGCCGTCGCGGTGCTCAGCCGCAATCGCGGGCAGTCGGTCGGCGTCGTCGAGGGCGTGCCCATCGTCGTGCCCATCGTGCTCGTGATCCTCTGGATCGGCACGTTCGTGCTCGACCGCACCCGGTTCGGGCGCTACCTGTACGCGATCGGCGGCAACGCCGAGGCGGCACGCCGCTCTGGCGTCAAGGTCATGCTGATCAGGTGGACGGCGTTCATCGTCTGCTCGACGCTCGCCGTCGTCTCTGGGCTGTTCTCGATCAGCAAGGTGGGCTCGGTCGATGCCGCGGCCGGTCGCGAGATCGTGCTCTCCGGTGTCGCCGCGGCCGTCGTGGGCGGCGTGAGCCTCTTCGGCGGCCGCGGACGCCTGCTCCACGCCGCGATCGGCGCACTCGTGATCGCGGTCATCACCAACGGCCTCGGGCTGCTGAACCTCGGAGCCGGCGTCAACCTCATGGTCACCGGCGGGGTCCTCATCCTCGCCGCCACCGTCGACGCCGTGTCGCGAGTCCGCTCCGGCGGGAGCCTCATGAGAACCTGACGACGGACTCCGGGGGGTCGGCCCCCTCAGCTCCGGCCGAGCGAGCCTCGGTAGGCTGGATCGGTGTCGTTCGAACCCCGCTCCATCCCGGTCGATCCCGATGCCCAGGCGGCGCTCTCGTCGAAGGGACTCGACTACCGCCTGATCGACCCCTCCGACCTCGCGTCGCTCGACGGCTGGATCGACGCCGATCACCGCGGGTTCCACCACGCCCGCCCGCGCGAGGTGACGCGCGACTACGAGCGGCGGGTCATGGGCGAGCGCCGTCTGCACGGCGTCTTCGACTCCGGCGTCCCCGACCCGATCGTTCCGGTCGCCACGGTCTCGAGCTGGCCGACCGGTCTCAGCGTGCCCGGGGGGCGGAGCGTCGACGGCTGGGCGGTGAGCTCGGTCACGGTCTCCCCCACGCACCGGCGTCGCGGGATCGCCCGCGCGATGATGGAGGCCGAGCTGCGCGCTGCGAAGCAGGCCGGCGCGGCCGTGGCGATGCTCACCGCCACCGAGGCGACCATCTACGGCCGCTACGGCTATGCTCCGGCCGCACGAGCCGCCACCATCGAGATCGATCGGCGTCGTGCGCGATGGATCGGGCCGAGCGCACCGGGACGCGTGCACTTCGTCGAGCCGGCATCGCTGCGGGAGACGGCTGCGGCGATCTCGCGCCGTGCCGTCGCGCGGACCCCCGGCGAGATCGACCGGTGGTCCGGGATCCTCGACCGGATGCTCGGTCTCGTCGATCCGGAGTCCGACTCGTCGCGCGCGCTGCGCGCCATCCGCTACGACGACGAGCACGGCCAGCCCCAGGGCTTCGCCGCCTTCCGGGTGACCCGCGAACCGAACGAGCCCGGCTGGGCCGAGTTCGACGTGCTCGCCGCGGCGACCGACGACGCCGAGCGCGCGCTCTGGCGGGTGCTCGTCGAACAGGACTTCGTCACCGGCGTCCGCGGCCGACTGCGCTCGGTCGACGAGCCGATCGAGTGGCTCCTCGAGGACCCGCGCGCGGTGCGGGTCACCGAGGAGTCCGATCACCTCTGGGTGCGCATCGTCGACGCGGCCGCGGCGCTCGGCGCCCGCCGCTACGGTGCCGCGGGCGAGCTCGTGCTCGACATCGCGGACCCGCTCGGCTACGCCGCGGGCCGCTACACGCTGCTCGCCTCGGCCGACGGCCGCGCGGTCGTGCACGTCCCCCGCTCGGACGGGTCGACGGATGGCGCCGGCGCCTCGGGCACGTCCGCCGCGCCGAAGCGCGAGCGCTCCCGCGCCCGGGCCGCGGGCGCCGAGGCCTCGGGTTCCCGTTCCGCCGCTCGCGCCGCGGAGCCGAGATCGCTGAAGCTCGACGTGCGCGACCTCGCCTCGATCTACCTCGGCGGCGTGCGTCCCTCGGTCCTCGCGCGCGCCGGCCGGATCACGGCTTCCTCGAACGGCGCGCTCGATCTCGCCGACCGCATGTTCGCCTCGACGCGGGCACCGCACCTCAGCATCTGGTTCTGACCGTTCACGCGGCGTCCTGCCGCGGGAAGATCACCTTCTCCACGATGATGATCAGCGACGCGGCGACCGGGATCGCGACGAGCGCGCCGAGCACACCGCCCAGCGTGCCGCCGGCGACCGCCGCGATCACGACGAGCGCGCCCGGCACCGCGACCGCACGGCTCATGATCCGCGGACTGAGCACGTACGCCTCGAGCTGCATGTAGACGAGGTAGTAGATCGCCGCGGCCAGGCCCGTCGCGGGCGAGGCCGCGAGGCAGATCAGCGAGATGATGATCGCGCCGGTGAGCGTTCCGACGAGCGGCACCAGCGAGCCGAGGAACGCGAGGAAGGCGAGCAGGATCGGCGCGGGCGCGCCGATGATCGTGAGGAAGACGAGGCTGAGCACCGCATTCACCGAGGCGAGGCTGATCTGCCCGATGACGTAGCGACCGACCGACCCGGTGATCTCCTGCGAGACGTCGACGAACCCGTTGCGCGACGACGCCGGGACGAAGCGCGACGCGTAGCGCTTCATGGCGTCGAGCGAGGCGAGGAAGTACAGGGTGAGGATCAGCACGATCGTCGCGCCCGTGAATCCCCCGGCGATGCCGGCGCCGACCGCGAGGATGCCGCCCGTGAGCGCCCCGATGTTGGCCGGGTCGGCGAACCAGTCGCCGATGGCGGCGATCGAGTCCGAGAGCCAGGTGGTGCTGCCGGTGATCGAGCCGATCCAGGCGACGAGGTCGCTGTCCTGGAAGTCCGCGACGATCTGCTCCCAGTTGGTGACGACCTCGGTGATCTGCGTGACGACGATCGGCACGATGGTGGCGATCAGGCCGATGAAGATGCCGATGACGAACGCGAACACGATGAGGATCGCGACCCACCGCGGCATCCCCCGGCGCTGGAGCCAGCTCACGATGGGGTCGAGGCCGAGCGCCAGGAAGAGCGCGAGCGCGATGTAGAGGATGACGGTGCTGAGCTGGCCGACGATGCCGCCGACGAACAGGGCCAGCAGGACGCCGATCGCGCCGACGAAGCCGATCCGGAAGGCCCGGACGCGCACTTCCGGCGCGCTCGGATCCTGATCGGCCGTCACCTCCGCCTGCACGGTCGGCTCGGGATTGCGGATGGCACCGGCCACGCGTCTCCACATGGCTGCGACGCTACGCCCGGGACCCGCGCGGGCGCGGTCGGCACGCCGCGACGCGGCGCGCCGAGAGCCCCCCTGCCGCCGCCCGCGGCATCGCCCTGCGGATCGGAGAGATCGCCACCCCGGCTACCCGATCAGTCCGGTGCCCGCCGCGATGCCGACGGCGATCGCGATGCCGACGCCGAGCACGCCGAGCACCATGCCGACCATGCCCGCGTGCCGGCGCCGCCGGTCGGCGCCGTCGTCCGCATTCCCGCTCGCACGGGCCCAGACGGGGACGCGCCCCTTCCGCACCTGCGTCTGGAGGATCATGAGGCGGATGAGGTCGCGCATGGTGCTCGCGACGTCGTGCGCGTTCGGGCGCACGGCAGGATCGTCCGCGGTCATCGCGCCGAGGATCGAGCGCCACTCGGCGCTGAGGTCCTCGGGGATGGCGGGCGGGCGGTGCAGCCGTGCGAGCGCGGCCTCGATGGGCGTGCCCGTGTACTCGCGTTCGCCCTTGAGCGCCTCGAGCAGCACGAGTCCGAGCGAGTAGATGTCGGTGGCCGCGGTGACCTCCTCGCCCCGCGCCTGCTCGGGCGAGATGTAGGCGGCGGTGCCCATGATGGTGCCGTGACCGGTGAGCCTCGTCCCGTCGACGAACTGCGCGACGCCGAAGTCGGCGAGTCGGGTCATCAACGTGTACCCGAAGGTGGGGACCTCGCTGATGAGGATGTTCTCGGGCTTGATGTCGCGGTGGATCACGCCGCGTCCGTGGACGTAGCTGAGGACGTCGGCGACCTGCGCGCCGATGTCGGCGACCTGGCGCGGCTTGATCGGCCCCTCGGCGATGCGGTGCGCGAGCGAGAGCCCGTCGATGAGCTCCATCACGAGGTACCGACGCTCGATGCCCGCGTGCATGAGGCGCCCGGCGTCGTGGACGGGCACGAGCCCCACGTGGGTCAAGCCGCTCAGGAGGTTGATCTCGCGCTCGCGTCGCTGCTGGTCGGCGACCGTCTCCTCGGTCTCGCGGAAGAGCTTGACGGCGACGTGGCGGCCGAGTTCGTTGTCGCGCGCACGGTAGACGTCGGCCATGCCGCCGGAACCGATGTGCTCGAGGAACTCGTACCGCGGCGCGGAGTCGGCGGAAGGCTCGGGCTCCTGCGGTGCCGGCGCGTCGTATCCGGGGGCCGGAGCCGGCCTCGGGGTCACGGACGGCACGACGGGCATCGCGCCCGGGTCGGTGCGGAGGCTCGGGTCGCCGTACGCTGCCTGCCCCGGATCGGTGCGAGTCGCGGGATCGGTGCGACGGGTCGGGTCGGTGCGGACGCCGACGCCGGGCATGCCGGCCGGACCCGGGCCCGGCGGCGAGGCGGGGCCGTCGATGGGTGCAGACCCGTGCATTCGCGGCCTCTTCTCCTCGGCCGTGCGGCCGCTTCATGTGTTGTGGCGATTTTCGCTAGTTTATCTAACTAGCATCTCGCCGGACAACTCCTTCTGAGAAGTATCAGCGACGGGGTCTCGCGCAACAATTCCGGCTGGGAGGCTTGACAAGGCGGAGAAACGTCGTCGTCTTCGACGGGTCAGGATCCGGTGGCGCTCCTGGCGGCATCGATCGCGGTCACCTGCGCCGCAGGGGCCTCGTCGCCGGCCGCGTCCTGAACGCTGTCCACCGCATCGCGCATGGAGTCGAGGAACTCGAGGACGACGACCGCTTCGTCCTTGCCGAGGCCCTCTGCGACGTCGATCATCCGCCGGTGCATCTCGCCGAGCGTCGCCCGGACCTCGTCGTCGCTCGCGATCGTGGGCGCGATGACGAGCGCACGCCGATCCGTGGGATGCGGCCTCCGCTCGACGTGCCCGCTGCGCACCAGGCGATCGATGAGGACGGTCGTCGATGCGGACGAGATCCCCAGGTGGGCGGCCAGGTCCTTGGGGCTCACCGATCGCCCCTCGCCCTCGCGCTTCAGCAGGTAGCGGATGGCGAGCAGGTCGGTCTCGCCCATCCGCATCGCCGATCGCGTGCGGCGACGCATCGCCGCCTCGGCCGCGCGATAGTCGCGCAGCGCGTTCAGGACCGCGACCCCTCGTCGGGTGCGATCGGCGGAATACCAGTACCCCGATGATCGCTTGTCAGACATCCAGCTGATACTACATGACCTTGATACTAGATTCTCTAGCGAAGGTCCCGAGCGACCATCCGTCCCCGTCACCGCACGATCGTCAGAACGAGTGCAGGTACACCCAGGGCAGGCGGTCCATCATCAGCCGATGGCGAGGACCGTCGGCGTCCGGCCCATCGTCGGGCACGGCCCGATGCGCGCGGTCGTCGGTGTGGAAGTGCTCGTCCTCCTGCCAGTAGAGCGTCGTCCGGTCGTCGTCGAACCGCCCGACGTACGCGCGCAGTTCGTGCGCGTCGAGCATCGCGATCGCCGTGTCCACGTCGGGCGCGGTCCGGAGCTCGTGCAGCGTGACCCAGGTCGGCGGGAAGAGCGTCATCGCTCCGTCGGCGTGGTGCTCGAGCGCCTCGGTCGGCGTGAGCCACTCCGCCTGGACCAGTTCGTCGGCCGCCAGCCTGATCTCGGGCGAAGGCACCGGCGCACGCGCCGCGAAGAACCGCGTGCGCATCCGCTTCGGCACCCCCTTCGGCGGGCTCCAGAGCGCGAACTCGACGAGATCCTCGGCGACGAGCTCCAGGCCGACCTCCTCGAGGGTCTCCCGCACGGCGGCCCGCCTCGCCGCCGACGCGGAGTCGATCGGATCGCCCGCGGCATCCGACTCGTCGACCGCACCCCCGGGGAACACCCATGCCCCGGCGAACGATCCGCGGTGCGTCCGCTCCCCGAGGAGCACCTCGACCCCGCGCGCGCCCTGGCGCAGGATCACCACGGTCGCGGCCGACCCGACGGTCGGTTCGCCATCGGAATCCACCTCGACGTGCATGCCGAACAGGATACGCGGGTGGCTACACTTCGGACATGGCCGAGACCGCCGAAGCTCCCCCGCTCCCCGACGGCGTCACCCTCGTCCGCGCACCCAATCCGGGGCCGATGACGCTCGACGGCACGAACTCGTGGGTCCTCCGCGCCGAGGGCGCGGCGGGCTCCGTCGTCGTCGACCCGGGGCCGGCGGATGCCGAGCACCTCGCCCGCCTCGCCGGGGGCGGCGTCGCACTGGTGCTCATCACGCATCGCCATCCCGACCACACCGAGGCGGTCGACGCGTTCGCCGAGCTCACCGGAGCACCCGTGCGCGCGATCGACCCGGCCTGGTGCCGCGGTGCGGACCCCCTGGCCGACGGCGAGGTCATCGTCGCGGGCGGATTCCGACTCGAGATCCTGGCCACGCCCGGCCACACCTCCGACTCGATGTGCATCGTCCTCCGGGGCGAGGGCGGCGAACCCCTCGGCGTCCTCACGGGCGACACGGTGCTCGGGCGCGGCACCACGATCATCGCCCATCCCGACGGCGCGCTGGGCCCGTACCTCGACGCGCTCGACCGGCTGCTGACGATCGGCATCGCCGCCGCCACCACGTCGGGTCCCGTCGTGGTGCTGCCCGGTCACGGGCCGGCGCTCCCCGACCTCGCCGCGATCTGCGACGCCTACCTCGCGCACCGCGCCGAACGACTCGACCAGGTGCGCGCCGCACTCGCGCGTCTCGGTGACGCCGCGAGCGCCGAAGCCGTCACCGACGCGGTGTACGCCGATGTCGACCCCGCCGTGCGCGGCGCCGCCGAGGCATCCGTCAGGGCGCAGCTCGACTACCTTCGCGGCGCCTGACGCGCGCGGCTCAGTCCCGGGAGGCCGGCTCCAGGGCCGTGCCGGTGTCGTCGACGTACTGCTGGTGCAGGTGCACCGGCTCCGCCGGCTTCTCGCCCGCGCGCGTGCGCCTGCGCGCCGCGGCGGCGAGGTTCAGCGCCTCGACGAAGATGGCGAAGGCCATCGGCACGTAGATCAGGGCCTTGTCGATCTTGACGCCGAAGCCGTCCGCGACGAGGAACACGCCGATGAGCAGGAGGAACGACAGGGCGAGCATCTTCACCGTGGGGTGCCGGTTGACGAACGCGAAGATGTAGCGCGCCGCGAACAGCATGATGCCGAACGAGAGCACCACGACCGTGATGATGACGATCATGTTCTCGGTCATGCCGACCGCCGTGATCACGGAGTCCAGGGAGAACACGACGTCGAGCGCGAGGATCTGGGCGATCACGGCACCGAAGGTCGCCGTGCCGGCTCCGGTCGTGTGCTCCTCGTCGCCCTCGAGCTTGTGGTGGATCTCCGAGACGGCCTTGTAGACCAGGAAGACGCCGCCCGCGATGAGGATCAGGTCGCGGCCGGAGAAGCCCATCCCCCAGAGGGTGAAGAGGTCCTCCTTCAGCGTGATGATCCAGCCGGCCGCGAAGACGAGGCCCACGCGCATGAGCATGGCGAGCGTGAGCCCGAGGTTCCGCGCCCGCGCCTGCTGCTCGACCGGCAGCTTCGCGGCGAGGATCGAGATGAAGATCACGTTGTCGACGCCGAGCACGACTTCGAGCACGAACAGGGTCAGGAACACGGCCAACAGGTCGGGCGTGAACTCGAGGGAGAAGTCCATGCGCCCATTCTCGCCGAACCGCGGCCGAGTCTATGCCGGGTGGCGCATGGGAGTCAGTCGAGATCGCGCACCTCGCCGTCGAGCGAGAGCGGCGGGATCGCGGTCCCGAGCGGGTGGCGCATCCAGACCTGCCGGGTGCGGCGATGCTCGTCTCGTGTGCTGAAGCGGTAGAGCTCGGTGCGGGCCCGGACCGACCGCGGTCGCTCGCCGCCGAAGGGGTCGTGCGCGAGCAGGCGCAGCGTGGCGGCATCCGCCTCGAGCAGCCGCTCGAGGAACCTGAGGAACCACGGCTCCTCGAGGCGGCCGAGCGGGAGGAACCACATGAGCCAGTCGAGCCGCAGGTGGTACGGCGCGAACTGGCGCGGGATCCGCCTCGCATCGCCGGGCTTGCCCTTGAAGCCGTATTCCGACCACTCCGCGGCCGGGTCCCGCGGGTCGTCCCTCGTGCCCTCGACCACGACCTCGACCCGCTGCCTGGTCACCGACCCGAAGGCGCCGTATGCGTTGACCAGCATGTACCGGTCGAAGCTCGCGTTCATCAGCTGCCGCTTCGAGAACAGGTTCCTGAGCGGATGGCGGCTGAGCCAGAGGACGAACGCGGTGACGAGCAGCACGATCGCGATCCACCACGGCGGGCTCGCGGCATCCGCCGGCGCCTCGATCGCGTCGAGCGGGAGCCAGGGCAGGACCCATTGCACGGCTCCGTCGCCGACCGCCCCGAAGGCGAGCACGATCGTGATCCAGTTCAGCCATGCGAAGTTCCCGGTGATCACGAGCCACAGCTGCGTGCCGATGACGATCGCGGCCGCGATCGTGCGCACGGGCTGCGGTGCGAACAGCAGGAAGGGCACGACCAGCTGGGCCGTGTGGTTCCCCACCACCTCGAGCCGGTGGAACCACCTCGGCAGGAGGTGCGCCTGCCGGCTGAGCGGCCCGGGCATCGGCTGCGTCTCGTGGTGGTAGTAGAGGGCGGTGAGGTCGCGCCACGCCCGATCGCCGCGGATCTTGATCATGCCCGCGCCGAACTCGAGCCGGAACACGAGCCACCAGACGAGCACGATGGTCGGGAGCGGCGGGGGCACCTCCCGAGACCCGAGGAACGCGACGAGGAACCCGGCCTCGCAGAGCAGCATCTCCCACCCGAAGCCGTAGAACGTCTGGCCGACGCTCACGATCGAGAGGTAGAGCGACCACATCGCGAGGAAGGCGAGCATCGGCACCCAGGGCGGGCCGAGCTGCGGCAGGCCGACGACGACGGATGCCGCGAGCACCATGCCGACGGCGCAGACGGCGACCAGCCGGGAGTCGCTGTAGGCCCACCGTCGGAAGATCGTCGGACCGAGGAACCCGCGTCGGCGGGTGCGCGTCAGCCGCCCGACCGGCTCGCCGGCGCGCTCGGCGCGCTCGCGGACGCGCCGCTCCGCGTCGTCGACCGCACGCAACAGGCTCGGAACCGGTAGGAGGCCGTGCTCCCCGAGCAACGGGCGGAACTGGTTCAGCGTCGAGAGGAAGGCGACCAGGAAGAGCGCGGCGATGCCGCGCTGGAGGACCTCGCGCGCGAGGTCGGCATCGCGGGCGTCGAACCAGGCGAACCAGGCGGACCAGTCCACGTCGTCACGCTAGCCCGCACGGGCGCGGCGACCCGGGCCGAACGGCCCCTCAGTCGGGGGGATTCGCGGGGTCGACGGTCTCGATCATCTCCTCCTCGACCTCGTTGTCGGCCTCGAGGTCGTCGGCATCCGGGGCGGGCTCCGGGCCGGTGTCGCCGACACCGCCGGCGGCCGTCTGCTCGGCGTCCTCGGCCTCGCGCTCCGCCGCGCGGTCGCCGGGGAACGCGGCCCCGAGGCCGACCGTGTTGATCGTGCCGGTGAGGTCGGGGCTGTCGGGGTTGAGGTCCCCGGCGGGTCCGAGTCGGTCCTTCGCCTCCCACGGGTTCAGCGGGTCGCCGTTCATGTCGTTCTCCTCCCGGCTGGTGCTGCGCCGGATCGCGGTCGCGCATCGCGGTCCGTCACCTCAACGTTCCTCCCGGAGCCGGGGCGAGTCAACGGGTTGCGGCGGCGTGGTGGGACGGCGCGCAGCAGCGCCCCGGGGCCGAGGCTCCGGGGCGCTGCACGGGCGGTGCGGGTCAGGCGACGAGGGCGACGCCCGCGTTCCAGCCGACCTTCTCCTGGACGGCGAGCGTGAGCTGCAGGAACCCGACCGACTCGAGCTCGCGTGCGCGCGACAGCGCGCCCGCGTCGACCGCGTTCACTCCTCCGGCGCGGACGACGTCGAGGAGTGCCCGCTTGGCCAGCTCGTCGTCGCCGGCGACCAGGACGGTCGTGGGCTGGGCGCCCCCGACGGTCTTCGCGGCGAGCGTGGCGGCGAAGTTCGTGTTGAAGGCCTTGAGCACGCGCGACTCGGGCAGCGCCGCGGCGATCACCGCGGCGGCCGACCCGTCTGCCGGGACCACGAGGGAGTCGAAGGTCTCGAAGTTCAGGGGGTTCGTGATGTCGACCACGACCTTGCCGGCGAGCTGCTCGCGCCGCGCCTCGATGATCTCGGCGACGGCGGGGTAGGGGACGGCGAGGACGACGATGTCGCCCGAGACCGGCTCGGCCGCGTCGCGACCCACGTACTCGACGGTGTTGCCCCCGGCCGCCACGATGCCGCCGATGGCGGTGCCCATGTTGCCGTTCCCGATGATGCTGACGGTCGTCATGATGTCCTTCCCGCGCCATCCGACGCGTTTACTTGTTGCGACAACCAACACGATAGGGCAAATCAGTTGTCGTGTCAACCAATGTGCGACAATGGAGTCATGACGGATGACACGCGCTGGCTCGACACCGAGGAATCGGCCGCCTGGGTGCGTCTCGTCGCGCTCACCGAACTCCTCCCCGGCGTGCTCGACCAGCAGCTCCTGCAGGACGTGCAGCTCACCCACTTCGAGTACGCCGCGCTGATGGCGCTCGCCGCCGCCCCGGAGCGGACGATGCGGATGACGGCGCTCGCCGCGCGCACGAACGCCACGCTCCCTCGGCTCTCCCACGTCGCACGTCGACTCGAGGAACGCGGGCTGATCCGTCGGTTCCCCTGCCCGACCGATCGCCGCGCGACCAACGCCACGATCACCGACGCCGGGCTCGAGCTCATCGACGACGCGGCACCCGGCCACGTCGAGACCGTGCGCCAGTACGTGCTGGACGCGCTCTCGCCCGAGCAGCTGAGGCAGCTCTACGAGATCGCCGGCGCGGTGCTCGGTCGCCTCGATCCCGACGAGCGGCTCACCGCCACCGCCTGCCAGTTCAGCGAGGGCCCCGCGATCGCACGCGCCGGCTGAGCAGCGCCGTCGCCGGGCTCGGCGGAGCGCCCCCGTACGAGGGTCGTGGCCAGGAACGCGCGTCGCTAGCATGAGCAGCATCCTGACCCGAGGGACGGCCCACGGCCCCCCGGATCACCTGTGCTCGGGAGGCCCCGATGAACGTGGTTCGATCACTTGGTACGGTTGCGGCGGTTTCCGCGGCACTCATGCTCGGAATCGGGGCGACGGCGTTGAGCGCTGCCGGCACCGGCGACGAGACGCTCCGGCTGCATCTCGGCAGCGACGGCACCCGATTCGTGTACAGCAACGACGGCGATCCGATCACCCAGACCATCACGGCCCAGAAGAACTGCCGGATCACGGTGAACGGCCCGCTCGCCGCCATCGGCGGCAGCGACCAGGGTCCCGGCATGAAGGACGGGTCGATCGGCATCAAGTCGGGCGGCTCCACGGGAGTGCCGTGCTCTCGCGTCGATGCCACCGAGGACCTGACGGTGAGCCTCGAGGGCGTACCCGATGCCGTGTTCGCCTCGCTCGACCTCGAGTTCAAGGGCTCCGTCCAGGTCGACGTCATCGTGTCGAAGGCAGGCACCGAGGTCGACACCTTCCAGGTCCGCGCCGGTGGCGGCATCGTGCCAGGGGAGGGCGTCGACGGCAGCACGACCGCGCCGTTCACCGCGACCGCGACCGCCGCACAGCCGATCGCCAATTGCCGCAACGCCTCCGACGCGGGTCCGGATGCCGGCCCGCTCGACAACTGCTACCTGACGATCGAGCCGTCGGGGTCGTTCGATGCCGTGACCTTCGCCCCGCTGAGCGGCGAGATGTCGCTCGAGGGCAGCTCCGACTTCGGCAACGACCCGGCGTTCGACACGATCTTCACGCTCGAGGGGTTCACCGGCGAGCTCGGGTGCACCGCGGAGAACAGCACCGCGACGATCGATCAGGGCACCGTCTACGGCACGTTCACGCGACTCGAGAACACCGACGGATCCGACTGCGTGCTCAAGCCCTACACGCTCACCGCCGATGTCGGGGCGGGCACGCTCAGCTTCGTGCCGGTCGACGTCGATCCCCCGCAGCCCGCCGCGTACCGGGGCACGGTGAAGTTCGCTCCGCAGAACTCGTCCAACCCGTTCACGAGCCACCTGGAGTACGACCAGGACGACGACGGCCCGCTGGACTTCGTCTACATGCCCTGGTGCACCGGCGACCCGTTCGCGACACCGGATTCGCCCGGCTCGATCGACACCTCGGTGATCCCGACCGGTCACACCTGGTGCATCGTCTCGGAGGGCACCACGATCTACTCAGCGACGCAGACGCGCACCGCATGGGACGTCGTCGGAATCGGCGACCCGAAGATGCGCTGACCGGTCCGGCCGGACGGGTCACCCCCGGAGGTTCGGCGTGGTGCTCACCACGCCGAGCTCACCGAGGAGTCGCTCCGCCTCGGCGCGGATCGGCTCCGCCGCCGCCGGGTCCTCGATGAGGTCGGCCTCGATGAGCTGGAGCTGGGCCACCTCGAAGGCCAGACCCTGCTCGCGTGCCTGGGCCAGCCCGCCTGAGACCGCCTCGCGGGCCTCCGCAGTGCGACCGAGCGCGGCCAGTGCCAGTGCCCGCGTCCGCGCGATGGTGCTGCCGTAGAGCTCGGCCTCGCCGCCGGCCCCGTGCTCGGTCTCGGCCAGCGTGTCGAGCGCGTCCTCCGGCCTCCCGGCGAGCACGAGCCCATGTGCGACGAGGATCCCGGCCTCGATCGCCGACTGGACCTGCCCGGTCCGCACCGCCTCGGCGCGAATGACGACCATGCGCTCCATCGCCCCGTCGTCGCCCCGGAGCAGCTGCAACCGCGCCAGCTGGATCTCGGCGAAGATCGCGGCATCCACCAGGCCGTGCGCGCGCAGCACGCGAACCGAGGGGACGAGCACGTCCTCGGCCTCGTCGAACCTCGCCTGGCTGACGAGCACCTCGCCGATGTTCGCACCGCAGGTCGCCGCCTCCGCCTCGTTCCCGGCACGGAGGAACGCGTCCCGGGCGCGGGCGTAGAACCCCACGGCGTCCTCCCACTTCCCCTGCCAGTACGCCTGTCCCCCGAGGTTGTTCGTCACGACCGCCGTGCCGGGCAGGTCGCCGAGTTCCTCGTAGATCGCGAGGGCGCGCTCGCCGTAGACCGCCTTCGAGGACTGCCCCAGCATCACGTACGCCGCGTCGAGCACCTGGTACGAACGTGCCAGGGCCTCCCGCTCGCCCGACGCCTCGGCCTCCACCATCGCCTGCTCGGCGAGGCGCACCGCGGCGGGCATGTGCTCCTGCAGCTGCCGGATCTGGGCGTTCAGGGCGTTCAGCCGGGCGGTCGCACGGAGCGCCTCGGCGCTCCCGATCTCCGCGACGAGGTGGCGACCGATCGTGAGGTCTCGATAGGCGGTGACGTAGGACCCCGTGCGCGCCCGCGCGCGGGCTCGCTTGAGCAGGACGTCGGCGGAGCGGATGGGATCCTCCCGGACGAGGCGGGACGCCTGCCGGTACGCCTCGACGGACTGCTCGAAGAGGCCGGCCAGCTCGAGCACGTCGCCGAGGGCCTCCGAGACGTCGGCGACCTGCGCCGGCGCGAGATCCGGCACGTACCGCGAGGCGTTCAGGGCGCGCCGGTAGAAGGTCGCGGCTTCGAGGTTCGCGTAGATCTCCTTGGCGCGTTCCCCCGCCTCGCGCGAGGACGCCCACGCCTCCGGCCACCGATGCGCCTCGGAGTAGTGGATCGACAGGAGCTCCACCTGGCCCGAGGGATGATCAGCGGACGACCCGGCGATGGCGTCGCCCACGTGCGCGTGCAGTTCCCGGCGGGTCTTGAACGGCAGGCCGGCGTACGCGACGTCCCGGATCAGGCTGTGCTGGAACTGCACCCACCCGCTCGCGTCGACGGAGAGGAAGCCGCCGAGGCGCCGCAGCGTCTTCACCTGGCGGCTCGGCTCCGCCGCGGCGCTGCCGAGGACGGCCGGGATGTGCTCCTGCCGGAAGCCGGTGCCCAGCACCGCGAGACGTCTGAGGAGGTTCCGGTCGGCGGGCGGGAGTCGGTCGATGCGAGCGCCGATGAGGCCCTCGACGGATTGCGGGAGGTAGTCGACCGCGGCATCCGCACGCAGGACCTGGAGCAGTTCGAGCAGGAACAGCGGGCTGCCCTCGGCCCGCGCGGCGAGCGTGTCCACCTGGCTGGGCAGCAGCGGGGTGCCGGCGGTGGCACGCTGGATGAGCTCCCTCGCATGGGCGATGTCGAGCGGCTGGAGTTCGACGTGCGTGACCACCGCGCTGTCGACCGGGACGTAGCCCTGGCCGCCGGGCTGGCGACTGACGATGATCAGCCAGGGCATGGGCTCGATCCCCGAGATGAGCGCCGTGAGCAGTTCCCCGGATGCCTCGTCCATCCACTGCCCCTCCTCGATGAGGAAGAGGGTGGGCCGATCGTTGGTGGCGCGGAGGAGCGTCGACACCGCGGAGCGCGTGCGCTGCGGACGGAACTGGTCGTCCAGCTGGGCGACCTCGGGCGACTCGGGCAGCGTGAGCCCGAGCGGCGTGGCGATCAGGGCCAGCCACGGCAGGAGGTCGGGGGCGCGTGTCCGCACGAGTTCGGCGAGGGCGTCCGCGGTCGCCTCGGGATCGAGGCCCTCGAGCCCCCAGGCCGATCGGAGCAGGGTGCGGAACGGGAAGTACGGCGTCGCGGTCTGGTAGAGCCGGCACTCGGCGGTGATCACGCGATCCGGTTGCGTCGTCTCGAGCAGTTCGTGCAGGAGCCGGGACTTGCCCATCCCGACGTCGGCGGTGACGTCCACGACCCCGCCGCGGCCCGCTCGCGCGTCGGCCCACGCACCGGTGAGGAGCGCGAGTTCCGCATCGCGGCCGACCAGGGGCGTGCTCGCGGCCCGCCCCGCGATGCGGCTGCCCTCGGGGTCGCCGACCGAAAGTGCCTGGATCGGCTTCTGCTTGCCCTTGACCGTGAACGGCTCGGGCGCGCGGACCTCGAAGGTCGTCCGCGACCCGTCCACCACGTCTCGCGTGGCGTACACCTCGCCGAGGGGCGCCTTGTCCATGATGCGGGCGGCGAGGTTCACCGCGTCGCCCATGATCGTGTACGTGCGCCGGTAGGCGGGCCCGACCGCTCCCGCGAAGACGTGTCCCCAGCTGATGCCGATCTGCACCGGCAACTCGGCGGGTGCGCCGACGCGGATGTCCCGGGCGGCGAGGAGCATCTGCTCCTCGTTGTTGCCGGCGGTGTCGGGCACGCCGGCCGTGAGGATGATCTTGCCGCCGTCTGGGGCGATGTCGGTGGCGAGGAACGTCACGCCGTGCGCGTCGGCGTGCTGCTGGACTTCGGTGACCAGCTCGTCGAGGACCGAGGCGGCGTGGTCCGGGTCGTCGGCGACCAATCGGTCGAAGTCGACGTAGTGCAGGAATGCGATGGCGGCCGGCCGGTGCTCCGGATCGATGGTGCCGCTCAGCAGCGTCTGCCGGAGTCCGACGGGGATGAACTGCTCGAGGTCGACCGTCGGGGTCCGGGCTGCGAGGAACCCCGACTGCTCGACGTGCGGGGCCCGCCTCAGCAGCCGGCCGGGCCCCCGGGCGGCGCCGACGCACGCACGGGGCAGCAGTCCCGCGGTCTCCGGGCTGAGCATGATCTGGGAGGCCGAGGCGGCGCCCTCCATCTGCACGGTGCGCGTCGCGGCCGGGCCCGCGACGATGAACTCGCGGTGCGACCCGCCGACGAGGAAGAAGTCGAACGTACCGCTGTGGATCCCCACCGACATCCGCAGCGACACCGTGCCCGCGCTCGTCGCGAACCCGTCGATCCGGCGCAGCTCGGCGCGCATGTCGTGGGCCGCGGCCGCCGCACGCAGGTGGTGGTCCTCGCCGGTGAAGAGCAGCAGCTGCGCGTCGCCGCCGAACTTCAGCAGGTTGGCGCCGAACGCGTAGGCGGCCGGGAGGAGTCGATCGAAGGTGCCGTCGATCACCTCCGTGACCTCCTCGGCACCGACGTTGCCGTGCCGGGCGAGGCGCTCGGACATGCGCGTGAAGCCCGAGATGTCGACGAGCACCATGGTGCCCTCGACCGCCTGGTGCAATCGCCCCGGCGTCTCCTCGTCCCAGTAGCGCACGAGGCGCGGCACGTAGGGCTGGAGCACACCGGTCGTGTCGGTGTCCGATGCATCGGCGGCGGAGGGATTCATCGCCGCGTCACCGGACCGTGCTCGGCGGCGGACGCATCCACGCGCACGGAGCATCGCACCGCGTGGATGTCGAGGAACACGATGCCTCCTTCGCATCGGGGGATGCCTCCCGTGAACTCAATCTAGGCCACGACCCCGCACGCTGCCGTGAGCAGCGCTGCCGTGAGCCGCATCCGCCCCACCGCCGCGCCGCGCGGCGCAGGCTGGGCGCATGACCGATCGAGAGACCCCACCCGTCCAGCCCATCGACGCCGAACTGGCCAGGCGGCTCTTCCACGAGCGCATCATCGTGCTCGGCGACGAGCTCGACCAGGCCGGCGGCAACCGCATCTGCGCGCAGCTCGTCGCGCTCGCCGCCGACGACCCGCGTCGCGACATCCGCTTCTGGGTGAACTCGCCAGGCGGGTCGGTTCCCGCGATGCTCGCGATCCACGACGTGATGCGCGCGATCCCGAACGACGTCGCCACGATCGCGATCGGCATGGCCGCGAGCGCCGGGCAGTTCCTGCTCACCGCCGGCACGCCCGGCAAGCGCGCGGCGCTCCCCCACTCGCGGATCCTGCTGCACCAGGGCTCCGCGGGGATCGGCGGCACGGCGGTCGACGTCGAGCTCCAGGCCGACGACCTCCGGCACACGCGCGACACCGTCCTCGGCCTGATCGCGCGCTACACCGGCCGACCCGTCGAGCGCGTCCGCGAGGACTCGCTCCGCGACCGCTGGTACACCGCCGACGCCGCCGTCGACTACGGGTTCATCGACCACGTGACCGAGCGGCTCGACGAGCTGTTCCCGCTCGAGCCGCGCGCCGTCGCGGGCCTGGGGGTGTCGGCATGACCTCCTACACGATCCCCTACGTGGTCGAGAAGCGCGGCGGCGTCGAGCGCTCGCTCGACGTGTACAGTCGGCTGCTCTCCGAGCGCATCGTCTACCTCGGCACCGAGATCGACGACGGCGTCGCGAACGTCCTGATCGCGCAGCTCCTCCACCTGGCCTCCGACTCGAGCGAGTCGCCGATCAGCCTCTACGTGAACTCGCCCGGCGGCTCGCCGAGCGCGGCACTCGCGGTGTACGACACGATGCGGCACATCAGGCCGGATGTCGCGACGACGTGCGTGGGACGCGCCGGCGGTCCGGCCGCGGTGCTGCTCGCGGGCGGCGCACCCGGCCGGCGCTCGATGCTCCCGCACAGCACCGTGACGCTGCACCAGCCGTCCACCCAGGGCCGCGGCACCGTGCCCGACCTGATCCTGCACGCCGACGAGGTGCTCCGCGTCCGCGCGGAACTCGAGGCGGCGCTCGCCGCCGACACCGGGCGTTCGCCGCAGGCCATCCGCGTGGACACCGACCGCGACCTGATCCTCCCGGCGCAGGCGGCGGTCGACTACGGCCTCGCCGACCACGTGCTCGCCGCGCACGTCGCGGTCCCTGCCCCGGCCTGACCCACCCGGGGCGTCGAGATGACGCGAACGGCGCTTCCGGCGCCCGGCGAGCGCGATTCGCGTCATCTCGGCGGACCGGGTGACGGGGGCGAGGCGTCAGGCGACGAGGAGGTAGGCGTCGACGGGGGCGATCGGGGTGACGAGGGCGGCGAGGGTGGCATGTGCGGCCCGGGGGTCGGGTGCGACCGGTGCGACCGGTGCGACCGGCGCGACGGGGAGGGCCGTCCCGGCGGGAGCGCTGTGCCGGTGCTCGCCCCGCACGGGCCCGCGCACCGCGAGTCGGCCGGCGACCCGGCCCACGACGTCGACGAGCTCCAGGCCGAGCGCGTCGGCGACCGCGCCGAGCACCTCGGACGAGGCCTCCTTCCGGCCCCGCTCGACCTCGGACAGGTACTGCGGCGACACGCCCGCCGTTCGGGCGACCTCGGTCAGGATGCGCTCCTGCTCGCGGCGCTCGTCCCGGAGCACGTCGCCGAGCACATCGCGCCACAGCGGCCTCGTCCCTCGCGCCCGACCGGCAGCGGCACCAGGGAACTCGATCGTCTCGCCCATGAGCCGAGGCTACGCACGCGGCCGCGCGCACGACAGGGCGATCCGCTCTCAGCAGAACAGCGTCGCCGCGCGTCGCGCAGCGAGGGGTGAGGCGCCTACGCCGTCTCGTACGTGAGGCAGTCGGCGTCGACCGCCCCCGGCCCGACGCGCACCGCCGTCGCGGTGCACTCGAGCGCCTCGTTGTGCACGCACTCGGACCGCTGGCACGCGCCGACGTGCGTCACGACCTTGTCGAGGCCGCCCTTGGTGCCGAGCGGGATGAACGTCGCGCACTCGGCGTCGCCGACGCTGCCCGCGATCGTGACCGCGGCGGCATGGCAATGGGAGTGGTCGTTGTAGGAACACCCGGACACCGAGCACTCGGTGACGGCGGGCAGTTCGTCGAGGGTCATGCTCACGGCGACCTCCTCAGGCGGTTCCGACCGGCAGGTGCGGGCGATGCTACTCCCGCGCTGCCCGGACGGCCAGCCCCGTCGTGCGTGTCCGACCGGCCGGGCGGGATCGGCGTCTCAGAGCAGCCAGGGGTCGATGCCGGGATCGTCCGCCCGAGGGGGGTCGGCGAGCGCGGGTGGCGGCGTCGTGCGGCTCCGCACCCGCGCGGTCATCCACCCGCGCACGATGCCCGACGCCCCGGCCGCACCCGCGCCGAGACGGACGAACTCTCGGGCGGCGGGACCGGTGGGGACGTCCTTCGGCAGCGAGGCCGACGCGACGATCCACCCGGGCATCCCGAGGATGCCCAGCACGCGCGCGAGGCGCTCCGACTCGAACACGCTGTCGGGGTCGAGCGTCTCCGCGAGCACCGCCTCCAGCTCCTCCGCCGCGTCCGGCTCGCCGGCCGCGGCCGCGAACGCCGCGGCGTGCTCGGCGCCGAAGGGCTGGTCGAGCACCTCCTCGTCAGCGCCGGGCTCGCGCGACGGATCGCTCGAGTAGCGACCGAGCTCGTCGCGGCCGTCCCACGCGGCGAGCACGAGCTGGCGGTCCACGAGGACGCGCAGCGCGAACGCGGGAGCCTGCAGTGACTCGGCGATCGCGGCGCCCGCGTCGAGCACGCCGCGGCGGCCCGCCGCGACCGCGCGATCGCCGGGCACCGCGATCGCGACGACCCAGCCGACCGACGGGGGTGCGAGCCACCCCGTGAACGCGAACTCCTGGAGCGCCGCCTGCACGGCGTCGCGCGATGCCGCCGAGGCCGGCACGAGCAGCGCGGCATACGTGTCGCCGCCGGGCTGGTCGGACTCGCCGGGAACTCCGGGGACGGGGAGGGTCATGCCCCGATCATCCCGCAGCGGGGGCGTCGCCGTCAGCCCCGCGGGCGGACCGATCGACTCGGTCGGCCACGAGCTCGAGCACGAGCGCCTGCTCCGGGGCGAGCAGCGGCATCGGCAGCCCGACCTCGGCGAGCACGCGTCCGGGCAGGCGGACCGCGCCGTCCGCGAACCACGGCGGGTCGGTGTCCTGTATCGTCCGGACGGGCCCGAGGTCGACGCGCCGCACGAGGTACTCGGCGTCGGGGTCGAGCCCCGGCATCCGCACGGCCGGCGGCAGCGCGGCGACTGGCGTGCCGACGACGGCGATCGACACGACGGCGTGGCGGCGGTCGGGCGCGACGACGCCGTGCACGACCTGGGCGGGATCGGCGGCATCCGCGCGGACCACGCGGCCGCCGTGCAGCAGGCTGCGGAGCCGGCGATGGGTCGCGGTCCACGCGGCCACCGCGTCGAGCTCCGCATCGGTCGCCGTCGCGAGGTTCCACTCGATGCCCGCGCTGCCGAACAGCGCCGTCGCGAGCCGGAAGGAGAGGTCGGACGCGCGCCCCGTCGTATGCGCGCGTTCGGCGCCGAGGTGGGATCCAAGGTACTCGGGCGGCACCAGCACCCCCGTGTACCGCTGGATCGGCTGGCGCTCCAGCGGATCGTTCGTGTCGCTCGTCCAGACCCGGTCCGTGCGCTCCAGGATGCCGAGGTCGATGCGCGCCCCGCCGGATGCGCACGACTCGATCTCGACGCCGGGGTGCGCCGCCCGCAGCCGGTCGATGAGCGCGTAGAGGGCGGTGGTCTGCGCGTGCGCCGAACCGCCGAGCAGGTCGCGGTTGTGGTCCCACTTCAGGTAGCGGATGTCGTGCGCCGCGAGCAGCGCGTCGAGCGCCGCGAACACGTGGTCGGCCGCGCCGGGGGCGGTCAGGTCGAGCACGCGCTGCCAGCGCCATTCGGGGTCGCCCGGTCGGCCGAGCACCCAGTCCGGATGCGCGCGGGCGACCTCCGAGTCGGCGCTGACCATCTCGGGCTCGACCCACAGGCCGAACTCCATGCCCGCCGACGCGACCCGCTCGATGAGCGGCCCGAGCCCGTCGGGCCAGACCGACGGGTCGACCGTCCAGTCGCCGAGCGCGCGGCGATCGTCGCGCCGCCCGAGGAACCATCCGTCGTCGAGCACGAACCGCTCGACGCCGACCCGCCGGGCGGCGTCGATGAGCGGTTCCAGCCGCTCGAGCGACTGGTCGAAGTAGACCGCCTCCCAGGTGTTGAGGGTGACCGGGCGCGGGCGCCCCGCGATCGTCGACCAGGAGCGGATCCACGGGTGCAGGCGATCGGAGAGGCCGTCGAGGCCCGTCGTCGAGTGCACGGCGACGACCCACGGCGAGGTCGTCGCCTCGCCGGGCCCGAGGACCACCTCGCCCGGGGCGAGCAGTTCGCCACCGCCGAGCGTCGCCGCGCCGAGCGCGCTGCGCTCCGCCCAGGCCTCGGTGTCGCCCGACCATGCGACGTGCGTCGCCCACGCCTCGCCGTGCCCGAACCCGAAGCCGGGCGTGCCGACGACGAGCAGGAACGCGTCGTCGTGCCCGCCGCGACCGTGTCGGGACTCGCGGGCGTGCACCCCGTGGTCGAGCGATCGGCGGATCGGGCGCCGCTCCCGCGCCCAGAGCCCGCTGAAGTCGAGCAGCTCGCTCGCCCTGGCGGGCACGGGGAGGATCGTCGCGAGCCGTGCGACGGCGAGCGGGCCTTCGCCGCGGTTGGCCACGCGATGCCGGATCCGCAGCACGCCCTCGGGCGTGAGCTCGAGCCGCGACGAGACGGCCACGCGGGCGTCGTCGTCGACGACCTCGAAGGTGATCGTGCCGCCCGCGGCATCGGTCGACGAATGCGCCGCGACCGAGTCGGCGTCAAGCCGGAACCGGGGCGCGCGGAGCGCGTCCGCCCCGAGCGGGCCGTCCGCCGCGGCAGGGTCGCGGGCGAACTGCACGCCCGGTCGCCCGGACCAGCCCTCGCCGATGGTGGGGACGAGGCTGAGCCGAAGCGGGGTGTCGATCGACGACGGCGGAACGGCCGGCACGGACGCTGCGGCGAGCGCGCCGAGCGCATCCGGCGCGAGCGCTCCGAGGTCGCTCCCCCAGTGCAGCACCGCGGGCACGGCCGCGCCGCGGGCGTCGACGATGAGGCTGACGCCCGCGGCACGGAGGTGATGGATCACGGCGTGAGGTTACTCCGCGACCGGGATGGACTGGGCCTCGAGCGCATCGATGGTCGACGCCTGCCCCTTCTCGAGCGCTTCCACGAGCGTGCTGCTGCCGGAGGCGGCGCCCTTGAACCCGTCGGAGACGTCGGCGTACACCTGCGTCATCGTCGGGCCCCACACGAAGTCGGGGTCGACCTGCGTCGACGCCTCGGCGAACACGTCGTAGATCGCCTGGCCGCCGTAGAACTCGACGCCCGCGGTGAGGGTGGGCAGCTCGAGGCCGGCCTTCGTGGCCGGGTAGATCGCGGCCTGCTCGTTGAGGATGGTGAGCGCCTCATCCGAGGTGTTCAGCCAGAGCGCGAACTTCGCCGCCTCGTAGAGGTGGTCGGTGCCCTTGAAGACCGCGATCGACGAGCCGCCCCAGTTGCCGGCGGCGGCGTCGCCCGACGCCCACTGCGGGGCGAGCGCGACCGACCAGTTCCCGGCGGTGTCGGGCGCACCCGATGCGATCGAGTTGGCGCCCCAGACGGCGGAGTTCCAGGTCCAGACCTCGCCCGAGTTGTAGGCGTTGTTCCACTCGTCGGTCCACGCGGGGTAGGTCGAGACGAGGTCGTTCTCGATGAGGTCCTGCCAGTACTCGGCGACCTGGACCGAGGCGTCGCTCGTCAGCTCGACGTCCCACGCGTCGCCGTCGTTGGCGAACCACTCGCCGCCGGCCTGCCAGACGAAGCCGGCGAACTGGTTGATGTCGGTCTGCGAGAAGTTCGTGATGTAGCCGCCCTGCTCGCGGATCGCCTCCGCGGCCGTGCGGTACTCGTCCCACGTGGTCGGCACGTCGATGCCGTTCTGCTCGAAAAGGTCGCTGCGGTAGAACAGCGCCATCGGGCCCTGGTCCTGCGGGATCCCGTAGGCCTCGTCATCGGTGCCGAGCGAGACCTGGCCCCACGTCCAGTCGAGGAACTGGTCCTGCGCAGCCACGACGTCCTCGCACACGGCGAGGTTCTCGAGGCCGTCCTGCACGCGGAAGTTCGGCAGGGCGTCGTACTCGATCTGGCCGAGGTCGGGCGCATTGCCGGCCTCGAGCTGGTTGAAGAAGTTCTGGTAGGTGCCCGAGTTGCCGTTCGGACCGGTCTGCACCTCGACCTGGATGTCGGGGTTCTCGTCGTTCCAGGCCGCGACGGCGTCCTCGATGCCCGGGATCCAGCTGGTGAACTCGAGCGTGACGTCCTCGCCGGCGGGCTCGCACGAGGCGGCGTCGCCGCTCGACGACGCGTCGCCTGCGGCGCATCCGGTCAGCGCGAGTGCGGCGGAGGTGAGCAGGGCTGCGGTGACCGCTCGTTTCGTGTGTCGCATGGTTTCCTCTTCTCGGTGGGGGTGTGCACCCGGATGCCTCCGGGCGGGGTGCCTACTTCAGGGAGCCGGAGCCGAGGCCCGTGCGCCAGTAGCGCTGAAGCAGCAGGAACGTGATGATCAACGGGATGATCGAGAGCAGCGAGCCGACGAGCACGTACGTGCGCAGCTCGGGGAACTGGTTGATGGTCGAGTTCCACGCGTAGAGGCCGTAGGTGACCGGGAACAGCTCCTCGCTGCGCAGCATGATGAGCGGCAGGAAGAAGTTGTTCCAGATGGTGACGAACTGGAACAGGAACACGGTCACGAGCGCGGGGAACATGAGCCGGATCGACACGGTGAAGAACGTGCGGAGCTCCCCAGCGCCATCCAGCCGGCTCGCCTCGAGCAGTTCGTCGGGCACGGATGCCTCGGCGAACACCCGCGAGAGGTAGACGCCGAACGGGCTCACGACGCTCGGCAGGAACACCGCCCAGAACGTGTCGGTGAGCTGCACGCGGCTGAACAGCAGGAACAGCGGCAGTGCGAGCGCGGTGGCCGGCACGAGCACGCCGCCGAGCACCACGTTGAAGATCGTCTCGCGACCCGGGAAGCGGTACTTCGCGAGGGCGTACCCGCACATGGCCGCGAGCACCGTCGCGACGACCGCTCCGAGCCCGGCGTAGAGCAGGCTGTTGAGGATCCACCGCAGGTAGACGCCGTTCCGGTAGTCGAACAGCGCGCCGATGTTCTCGAACAGCTGGAAGTCGGCGAACCAGAGGGGGTTGGTGCTGAAGAGCTGACCGCGGTCCTTCGTCGAGGCCACGAGCAGCCACCAGATTGGCACCAGGAAGTAGAACGTGAAGACGGCCATCACGATCATGGCGCCCGTGCGCGAGAACAGGCTCTCGCGGGGACCGCGTCCGCGGGTGGCACCGGGGTGGGCGTCGCCGCGCCGCCCGATTCCGCGGGGGTTCACCGCGGGCGAGGCCGAGGTGGCCTCGGGTTCGATGGCGGTGCTCATGCGTCCACCCCCTTCCGTCGGGCGAATCGCAGGAATGCGAACGAGAGGATGAACGTCGCCAGTGCGAGCACGACCGAGAACGCCGCGGCGAGCGACACGTTCGGAACCGCGCTCGTCGCGTAGATCGTCATGTTCGGCGTGTAGGTGCTCGTGACGGCCGAGCTGAACGACCGGAAGGTCTGCGGCTCGGCGAGCAGCTGGAGCGTGCCGATGATCGACAGCACCGCGGTGAGCACGAGCGCCGGGCGCACGAGCGGGATCTTGATCGACCAGGCGATGCGGGCCTGGCCCGCGCCGTCGATGCGGGCGGCCTCGTAGACCTCCTGCGGGATGGCCAGCAGGGTCGAGTAGATGATCAGCATGTTGTAGCCGACGAACACCCACGTCACGACGTTCGCGATGGCCCAGAGGACGAAGTCGGCGGAGAGCAGGTCGACGCGGCTCGTGAGCGCCTCGAACGGCGAGAGGTTCGGCGAGTAGAGGAAGCCCCACATGATCGCCGCGATGACGCCCGGCACCGCGTACGGGGCGAAGAAGGCGAGCCGGAAGAACTTCTTGCCGCGGACCAGCGGAGAGTCGAGCAGGAGCGCGAACAGCAGCGCGAGCCCGAGCATGACCGGCACCTGGACGACGCCGAAGAGCAGGACCCGGCCGACCGAGGACCAGAACGCCTCGTTCTGGAACACGAGCGCGTACTGCTGGAAGCCTCCGAAGACCTCCGTCGCGGCGCCGTAGGTGCCCTCGCGCTCGACGACGAGCATCGACTGCCAGATCGCCACGCCGATCGGCACGAGGTAGAACAGCGCGAACATCGCCGCGAACGGCGCGACGAACGCGACGATCGCCCAGGGATGCTGCACCCGGCGGCGCCTGGCCGTCCGGGTCGTCCCGGCACCGCCGCGCGCTGCGGTGCGCACGCCGGTCGGGGTGGTCATGGGTGCGGTCATGCCGCTCCCTCCTCTCTGATCACGCGGACCGTGCCGCCGGGCACCGAGAGGCGCCCGTCGACGACGGATCCGGTCACGAGCTCGGTGCCGTGAACGTCGACGTCGGCGTCGTCGGCTCCGTGGTTGACGACGAACAGGTACGCCCGTCCGTCGGCGGATCGGCGGGTCACCTCGACCTCGGCGGATGCGCCGGGCACGGGTGCCACCCCCGCGCCCTCGAGCGCTCGCCCGACGAGGGATCGCAGGTCGTCGCGCCCGAGCATCGTCCCGACGTACCACGCGTCGCCGGCGCCGTCGGCGCCCGCACGGCGGGTCACGGCGGGTCGACCGGCGGCGGGCCCGTCGGCGAACCGGTCGAGCACCGCGGCATCCGTCGCCTCGAGCCGCTCGGCCCACAGCGTCGCGGCGGCGCCGGACTCGAGGGCGATCGGCGTGCCGGGCAGCACCGGCGCGAACTCCTCGACGCGCACGCCGAGCAGGTCGCGCCACGCGCCGGGGTAGCCGCCGGGGCGCACGCGGTCGTGCTCGTCGACGATGCCGCTGTAGAAGGTCACGAGGGCGTGGGTGCCGGATGCCACGGCCTCGTCGAGCGCTGCGGCATCCGCATCGGAGACGAGGTAGAGGCCCGGGGCCACGACGAGCCGGTAGCCCGCGAGGTCGGCGCCCGGGCGGACGACGTCGACGGTGACGCCGAGGTCGTGGAGCGCTCCGTGGAGGGCGTGCACCTGGTCGAGGTACTCGATGGCGTGCGTGGGGCGGTTCTCGGCGTCGGAGGCCCACCAGGACTCCCACGAGAACAGCAGCGCCACGTCGGCGTGCACGCGCGTGCCGGCCACCTCGTCGAGTGCGCCGACGATCCGCCCGAGCTCGACGACCTCGCGCCACAGGTCGGTGTCGGTGCCGGCGTGCGGGACGAGCGCCGAGTGGAACTTCTCGGAGCCCTGCAGCGAGGCGCGCCACTGGAAGAAGCACACCGCGTCGGCGCCGCGTGCGACGTGCGACAGCGAGTTGCGGAGCAGTTGGCCCGGCTCCTTCGCGAGGTTCACGGGCTGCCAGTTGACCGAGCCCGTCGAGTGCTCCATGAGCAGCCACGGCTCGCCGCCCGCGAGGCCGCGGGTGAGGTCGGCCGCGAAGGCGAGTTCGCCCCGGGGCTCGCTCAGGCGGTGGTCGAGGTAGTGGTCGTTCGCGATCACGTCCATCTCGGGCGCCCACGACCAGTAGTCGAGGTCGCGGATGTGCGCGGTGACCATGAAGTTCGTCGTGATCGGCAGGGCGCTGTGCCGGCGGATCGCGTCGGCCTCGGCGCGGTAGTGGTCCAGCAGTTCGTCGGAGCCGAATCGGTGGAAGTCGAGCACCTGCCCGGGGTTGCGGCTGGAGATCGTGAGCCTCGGCGTGAGGATCTCGTCCCAGTCGGTGTAGCGCTGGCTCCAGAAGCTCGTGCCCCACGCCCGGTTGAGCTCGTCGATGGTGCCGTATCGAGCGCGCAGCCAGCGCCGGAACGCCAGAGTGCTCTCGTCGCAGTGGCACAGGGCGTTGTGGCATCCGAGCTCGTTGGACACGTGCCAGAGCTCGACGGCCGGGTGCTCGCCGTAGCGCTCGGCGACCGCCTCGACGAGCGCGAGCGCGTACCGGCGGAAGACCGGGGAGCTCGGGCACCATGCCTGTCGCCCGCCGGGGTACCGGGTGGTGCCGTCCTCCACGACGGGGAGGATCTCGGGGTGGCGCGCGGTGAGCCACGGCGGCGGCGACGAGGTGCCGGTGCCGAGGTTGACCCGGATGCCTGCGGCGTGGAGCAGCTCGATCACCTCGTCGAGCGCGGCGAAGTCCAAGGCACCGTCGGGGCCCTGGAGGGCGGCCCAGCCGAAGACGTTGATCGCGACGAGGTCGACCCCCGCATCGCGCATCAGCGCGACGTCCTCGCGCCAGACGGCCGGTTCCCACTGCTCGGGGTTGTAGTCGCATCCGAACGCGATGCCCTGGTGCTGGAAGCGGGGGCGGGCGGCGGCGGGTGCAGGCTCGGCCTGCAGCGGCGGGATCGGCGCCAGCGTCGTCGCGGGGTGGTCCACGGTGCTCCCGGTGATCGTCGTTGATTCTGTGAACGTGCACAGATCTGGCCGAGCGAGTCATCGAGGCGATTTCTGTGAACGTACACAGAGTGGCTCGCCGCCTCCCCGATGTCAACACCCCTCAGCGCTACAGTGAGTCGCATGACGACGAAGCCGACGCGCTCCAAGCGGGCCACCGTGCACGACGTCGCCCTCGAGGCAGGCGTCTCGCGCGGCACCGTGAGCCGGTACGTCAACGGCGAGCGCTACGTCTCCGCGGCCGCGCGCGAGGCGATCGAGGCGGCGATCGCGAAGGTCGGGTACGTGCCGAACACGGCGGCGCGCAACCTCGTCATGCAGCGCACCCAGGCCGTCGGCTTCATCGTCCACGAGCCCCACTCCCTGTTCGTCGAGGACCCGAACATCGGCGAGATCCTGCTCGGCGCCAACACCCGGCTGTCGGAGGCCGACCACCAGATGGCCGTGCTGATCGTCGACACCGAGCGCGACACGGATCGGGTCGCGCGATACCTCTCCGGCGGGCTCGTCGACGGCGTGATCATCGTCTCGGCGCGCGCCGACGATCCGGTCACCCGAGTGGTCGACCGACTCCGACTCCCCGCCGCGTACGTCGGCCACCCGCCGGGAGCCGCGGGCTCCGCCTCGTTCGTCGTCATCGACAACGTCGGCGCCGCCGCGTCCATCACCCGCAGGCTGATGGAGACGGGGCGCCGCCGCATCGGGATGATCGCCGCGGCGCTCGACCGCGACTCCGGCGCCGACCGGCTCTCGGGCTTCCGGGAGGCGCTCGGCGACGCGTTCGACGAAGCCCTCGTCGAACCCGTGCCGCTCTACTCGTACTCCGCCGGTCGCGACGGCATGCGGCGGCTGCTCGATCGCGCCCCCGACCTCGACGGCGTCTTCGCGGCATCCGACGCGGTCGCAGCGGGCGCGATCGAGGCGATCAAGGAGTCGGGGCGCAGCGTGCCCGACGACATCGGCGTGGTCGGGTTCGACGACAGCGCCTGGGCGCAGCGCACGACGCCCGCGCTCTCGACGGTGCGTCAGCCCGCCGCCGGACTCGGCGCCGAGGCGGCCCGCCTCGTGCTCGCGCGCCTCCGCGGCGACGAGCCGGCGACCGAGGTGCGACTCGACTGCGACATCGTCTGGCGCGGCTCCGCCTGAGCCCGCGCATCCGGAACCCGCGCGTGCGCGAGCGACGCACGAGCGCGTCAGCGCAGCGCGTCAGCGCAGCGCGTCAGCGCAGCGCGTCGGCGATCGGCGTCGCTCCGCGGTTGAACCGGATGGTGCGGCCGACCGTCGCCGGTTCGACGAGCGTCGCGGCGACGGTCGCCGCGACGTCGGCCCGATCCACGTCGGAGCTCTGTTCGGCGGTCGCGTCGATGCTCCCCGTGCCGGGTCCGTCGGCGAGCGTGGACGGCCCGAGGATGGTGTAGTCGAGCCCCGACGCGCGGAGGTGCTCGTCGGCATCGGCCTTCGCGTCGGCGTAGTGGCGGAACGCGCTGTCGGCTGGCACCCGGTGGTCGACGCGCGACCCGAAGTACGACACCATCACGTATCGGCTGACGCCCGCCTGCGCCGCGGCGTCCATCGAGCGGACCGCCGCGTCGTGGTCGACCGCGCGCGTGCGCGCCGGGTCGCCGCCGCCTGCGCCCGCCGACCAGACGACCGCGTCGTGCCCTGCGATCAGCTCGGCGAGCCCCGCGACGTCGAGGGACTCGACGTCCGCCACGACCGGGTTCGCTCCGGTCGCGCCGACCTCCTCGGCGTGCTCGGGATTGCGGATGACCGAGTCGACCTCGTCGCCGCGGTCCGCGAGGATCCGTGCGAGCTGCAACGCGACCCGTCCGTGACCACCGATGACCAGCACCTTCGCCATGACCAGCCTCCTCGCCGTTCGACACCTCAACGCTACCGAGGGATCCCTCGGCGGACCACCGTCGGATCCCGGTCGGGCGGATGCTGGCGCGCACGTCCGTCCGCGGGCCAGAATGAGGGAACGGACACACGGAGGTGCGCATGTCGGTCGAAACGGTGCTCTGGGGGGCCATCTTCGGGATCATGGCGGTCGGCGGGGTCGGCCTCGCGGCCTGCCTGTGGGTGTTCGCGCGCGCACCGAAGCAGTGACGCCCCACGACGCCGTCCCCGGGGCGCCGACGCGCCGATGACGACGCTGCGGAGCGCCGGGGTGCTGCTCCACCGCCGCACGCCCGGACTCGAGGTCTTCATCGCGCACATGGGCGGGCCGTTCTGGGCCGGTCGGCACGAGCGCGCCTGGTCGATGCCCAAGGGCATCATCGACCCCGGCGAGGACCCGCGGGACGCGGCGTTCCGCGAGTTCGCCGAGGAGGTCGGAGTGCCCGCGCCCGACGTCGACTACGTCGACCTCGGCACCGTCCGGGCGTCGGCCAAGAAGGTGCTGCACGTCTTCGCGGGCGAGGCGCCGGGCTTCGAGCTCGACGAGCTCCGCCCCGGCACCTTCGAGCTGGAGTGGCCGCTGCGATCGGGACGGACCGAGACGTTCCCCGAGATCGACGACGCCCGCTGGGTCCCGGTCGACGAGGCGCGCGCGCTCCTGGTCAAGGGGCAGGTCGCGGCGCTCGATCGGCTCGAGGGCGAGGCGTAGCGCGGCCGTCCGGACGGCGCACCGCGCGGATGCCGCGGCTCACGCCGTCGGCGCCGGGCTCGACTCGCCGGCGGCCGGCCTCCGGCGCCGGAGGTGCAGGTGCTTGCGCTCGTCGAGGGATGGATCGGGCGCATCCCACACCTTCACGATCGCCCAGCCGACCGCCGTGAGCGGCACGGCGAGCACGGCCCCGGCGATGCCGCCGAGGATCGTGCCCGCGGTGAGGGCGATGAGGACGACGAGCGGGTGCAGCTTGAGCGACTGGGCCATGACCACGGGCTGGAGCAGGTCGCCCTCGAGCTGGTTCACGGCGATCACGATCGCGACGACGATGAGGGCGACGATCGGGCCGTTCGCCACGAGTGCGACGAGGGCGGCGAGGATGCCGGCGACCGTCGCCCCGACGAGCGGGATGAACGCCGTGAGGAACACGATGACCGCGAGCGGCAGCGCGAGCGGCACCTGCAGGATCGCGAGCCCGATCCCGATCGCGACCGCATCGACGAAGGCGACGATGGCGGTGCCGCGGATGTAGCCGCCCAGGACCTTGACCGACGTCTCGCCGACGCGGCGTCCGCGCTCGAGGCGCTCGCCCGTGAACGGCCGCATGAAGAACGCCCAGATCCGATCGCCGTCCTTGAGGAAGAAGAACAGCACGACGAGCATCAGCACGAGGCCGGTGACGAACTCCGTCGCCTGCGACACGCCGGTCAATGCGCTCTGGCCGAACTCCGCGCTCGTGACGAAGTCGAGGATGCCGTCGCGCCACTCGTCGAGCTGCGCCTGGTCGACCGGGATGGGCAGGGTCTGGACCCAGTCGACGAGGTCCTCGAAGCCCGCGACCGCCGAGTCCGCGAGGTCGTCCCACTGCGAGCGCACGGCGAACACGATGGCCGTGACGATCCCGCCGAGCACGAGGATGCCGCCGAGGAGCGCCGTCCACGCGGCGAGGATGGGCGGCATCCCGCGGCGGAGCCACGCGATCAGCGGGCTCGCCGCCGCCGCGAGGATGAGCGCGATGAGGACGGGGATCACGATGAGGGTGACCCGGGTGAGCGCCCAGACCGCGAGCGCCCCGAGCGCGATGACGATGAGCACCTGGAGGCTGCGGATCGACCACCGGCCGAGCCGGTCGTTCCAGATCGGCCCGCCCGCGCCGCCGCGCGCCCGTTCGGGGTCCGTGGGCGGACCGGGGTCGGGATCGCGTGCGGGTCGGCGTCGGAGGACCATGGCTCGACCCTAGGCGCGGCACGCGCGGGGGCACAGGCCTTGACCCGGTGCGTCCGAGAGCCGACGGATGCCGCGGCATCCGTCGTACGTCAGGCGGAGCCGCTCCACGGCGCCGGCACGAGGACCCAGGCCACCTCGGCCGGCGCGTCGTCGTCCGCGGTCCACGTGTGCGGCTCCCGCCCGGGGAAGGTGAGCGCGTCGCCGGATTCGAGCCGCACGGTGCGGTCGGCGAAGCGGACGGTGACGGTTCCGGAGATCACGTGCATGACCTCGACGTCGCAGTTGACGGTGTAGAGGTCGGTGCCGCCGTGGGCGCCGGGTTCGAGGGACGATCGGAGCAGCTGCACGCGCTCCTCGCCGCGCGGCGACATGAGGTGCTCCTCGACGTGCACGCCGCCGAGGTTGATGCGGGGCGCATCCCCGCGGCGGACGTGCTGGATCTCGGGCTCGGCGAAGAGCGCGCCGACCGGGAGCGAGAGCACCTGGCAGAGCTGCACGAGGGTGGCGACGCTCGGCGAGGTCTCGTCGCGCTCGAGTCGGCTGAGGAAGCCCTTGCTGAGGCCCGTCGCCTCGGCGACCTGCGCGAGCGTGAGGCCCTGCGCGATGCGCGTACTGCGGAGCTTCGCGCCGATGGGCGTGCCGCCGACGTCGGCGGAGGGGTGGAGGGGGCGCACGTCGGCTCCTCTCGTCTCGTGGCGCGAGCGCGGCATCCGTCGCCCTTGACGCGAGTGGGCCGGTCGGCGTAGCGTGTCCCGCAAGTTTCCTCAACAGTACCGGAAGTTGTCTATTATGCAACACCCCACCGAATCCGCGCCGATCGGCCCGGTCGACGCCAGCGTCGTCCCCCGCTTCGCCGGCATCGCCACGTTCGCCCGGCTGCCCCGACTCGACGAGGTCGAACGAGCGGATGTCGCGGTCGTCGGGATCCCGTTCGACTCGGGCGTGAGCTACCGCCCGGGCGCCCGCTTCGGCCCCGCGCACGTCCGCGAGGCATCGCGCCTGCTCCGCCCGTACAACCCGGCACAGGACGTGTTCCCGTTCGGTGCGCAGCAGGTCGCCGACGCGGGCGACCTCGCCGTGAACCCGTTCGACATCGCCGAGGCCGTCCGCCAGGTCGAAGCCGGCGCGCGCCAGCTCCAGGAGCGCGCGACGAAGCTCGTCGCGATCGGCGGCGATCACACGATCGCCCTCCCGCTGCTGCGCGCGATCCACGCCCAGCACGGCCCCGTCGCGGTGCTGCACTTCGACGCGCACCTCGACACCTGGGACACGTACTTCGGCGCGCCCACCACGCACGGCACGCCGTTCCGCCGAGCGAGCGAGGAGGGCCTCATCGACCTCACCGCGAGCATGCACGTCGGCATCCGCGGCCCGCTCTACGCCAAGGGCGACCTCGAGGACGACGCACGCCTCGGCTTCTCGATCGTCACGAGCGAGCACCTCGAGGAGCACGGCGTCGCGAGTGCGATCGAGCGCATGCGCGCCCGCATCGGCGACGCCCCGCTCTACATCTCGATCGACATCGACGTGCTCGACCCCGCGCACGCGCCCGGCACCGGGACGCCGGAGGCCGGCGGCCTCACCAGCCGCGAACTGCTGCGGATGCTGCGCGCCCTCGCCGACCGGAACATCGTCGGCGCCGACGTCGTCGAGGTCGCGCCGGCCTACGACCACGCCCAGCTCACGGCCGTCGCGGCGAGCCACGTCGCGTACGAGCTCATCAGCGCCATGGCGCCCCGCGACTGACCGGCCGAGCCGGCACCGCACCACCCACCACCACCCACCACGTCCCCGCACGGCGAAGGAGCCCCAGGATGACCGACGTCCACACCCCAACCACCGAGGAGGTCGAGGCCGCGGCATCCGCCATCGTCGACGCCTTCGCCGCAACCGACCGCGACCGCTACTTCGCGACGTTCGCACCGGATGCGACCTTCGTGTTCCACACCGAGCCCGCGCGGCTCGACGACCGGGCCGCCTACGAACGGCTCTGGGACGAGTGGGTCGGCGGCGGATGGCGCGTCGTCTCGTGCGATTCGACCGACCGGGCCGTCCAGGCCTTCCCGGGCGGCGCGATCCTCTCGCACTCGGTCGCGACGACCGTCGAGACGCCCGACGGCCGCGAGTCGTATCGGGAGCGCGAGACCATCGCGTTCCGCACCGATCCCGCCAGCGGCCTCATCGCCGTGCACGAGCACCTCTCCCCCATGCCCGACGGCGACCCCGCCGCCTGACCCCACCCACCCGAGGAGAACCAGTGATGTCGCTCCACACCCGCCTCGAGCAGCGCCTCGAACGCAATTCCGACGACGCCGGCCCCGTGCGCGGCAGCCTCTCGCTGCTGCGCATCGGCATGATCTGGCTCGCGGCGAACCTCGTCGTGACCACCCTGCTCACCGGCACCCTGTTCGTGCCCGGCATCGACTACGGCCTCGCCATCCTGCTGATCATCGTCGGCACGCTCGCCGGCGCGGTCGTGCTCGTGACGGTCGGCAACATCGGCACCCGCACGGGCCTGCCGACCATGGCGCTCACGCGCGGCCCGTTCGGCACGCGCGGCAGCCTGCTGCCCGTCTCCGCGAACGTCGTGATCCTCATGGGCTGGAGCTGGGTGCAGGCGATGCTCGCGGGCATCGCGCTCGACTTCCTCGTGGCATCGGTGACCGGATTCTCCAACCCCGTCATCTGGGCGGTCGTCTGCCAGACGATCGTCGTGATCCTCGCCATCTTCGGCCACGAGGGCATCGCGCGCATCGAGCCGTGGCTCGCGGGCATCATGCTCGCCATCATGGCGTTCATCTTCATCGCCGCGTTCACGACGTTCACGCCCGCCGAGTTCCAGGCGATCCCCGTCGACGAGTCGATCGGCTACACCCCGATCCTCGTGCTCGACGTGGTCATCGCGACCGCGATCTCGTGGACGGTGCTCTCGGCCGACTTCAACCGCTTCGCGAAGACCAGCCGCGCCGGCATCATCGGCTCGGGCGTCGGCTACAGCCTCTCGACCATCATCGCGATGTCGCTCGGCGCGACCGCGATCTCGTACGTCGTGCTCTCGGGGGGCGAGGCGATCCCCTTCGACCCGGTGACGATCGTCGAGCCCTTCGGCTGGCCGCTCGCGGTCGTGATCTTCACCTCGGTCATGGCGACGAACACGATGGTCGTCTACGGCATGGTCACGTCGGTCGTGAACGCCGTGCCCGGCGCGAAGGTGAAGTTCCTGCCCACGGCCCTCATCCTCGGCCTGGTCTCGATCGTCGGCTCGACCTTCTTCGGACTGCTGGAGCAGTTCACGACGTTCCTCGTGACGATCGGCGCGCTGTTCGCCCCCGTGTTCGCGATCATGATCGTCGACTACTACCTCGTCAAGCGCGGCTCGTACACCCGCGAGATCCTGAACGCCCGCGGCGGGCGCTACTGGTACCGAGGGGGCGTGAACTGGCTCGCCGTCCTCGCCTGGGTCGTCGGCGCGGTCGCGGTGTACCTCTGGACGTGGATCTGGCCGACGCCGATCGGCGCGACGATCCCCGGCTTCGCGCTGACGTTCGTCCTGTACCTGCTCCTCTCGCTGCGGGAGCGGTCCGCGCACGGAGCGCAGCCGAGCGAGCACCTCTCGCGCGAGACCGTCACGACGGACGCCTGACCGCCGTGCGCGACCTCAGCCACCCGATCGCCGACGGCATGACGGTCTACCCCGGCGACCCGTCGGTGCACCTCTCCCCCGCGCTCGAGCTCGACCGCGACGGCGCCGCCGTCACCGCCCTCGAGCTCGGGTCGCACACGGGGACGCACGTCGACGCGCCGGCGCACACCGTCGGCGGCGGCCGGACCATGGCCGAGGTCGCGCTCGACGAACTCGTCGGCGAGGCCCTCGTGTTCCACCTCGAGGGCCTCGCCGACCACGCGACGTACGGGCTCGACGAGCTCGCGGCAGCGCTCCCGGAAGGCGTGCTGCCCGACGCGCTGCCGCCGATCGTCGTCGTCGACACGGGCTGGTGGCGCTGGTTCGGCGAGGAGCGCGCGCTGCGGCATCCGTCGCTCGACCCGGCCGCCGCGGCCGAGCTCGTCGCGCGGGGCGTGCACGTGCTCGCGGTCGACACGCTCAGCCCCGACCCGACGGATGCCGCGGGCACGACGTCCTTCCCCGTGCACGACGTGCTCCTCGGGGCCGACCACCTGATCGTCGAGAACGTCGCCGGCGTCGAGGGCCTGCCGCACCGGGTGCGCGTCGGGTTCTTCCCGCTGCGGCTCGGCGTCGACGGCGCGCCCGTGCGCGCGGTCGCCTTCGACGGCTGACGAAGGTACCGCGGCAGCGCGAACGCGAGCAGACTGGGGCGATGGACCTCGGTGCGTTCTCCGTCAGCCTCGCCGTCAGCGACCTCGCCGCCTCGAGGGAGTTCTACGAGCGACTCAGGTTCGAGGCGTTCGGCGGCGATCCCGACCAGGGCTGGCTCATGCTCCGGAACGGCTCGCACGTGATCGGACTGTTCCAGGGCATGTTCGAACGCAACCTGCTGACCTTCAACCCGGGCTGGGACCAGGCTGCGGCCGAGGTCGACCCGTTCACCGACGTGCGCGAACTGCAGCGGTCCCTCCGCGATGCCGGTGTCGAGTTCGTGTCGGAGGTCGACGAGGGCGGTTCGGGGCCCGGGAGCTTCATCGTGGTCGATCCCGACGGCAACCCCGTGCTCGTCGACCAGCACCGCTGACGGGGGGCGGCGCTCCTCCGCGGTCCGCACCTCGCGCGGGCGCGCGAGCGCCCGAGCGCCCGCGCGTCCGCTCGTTCGCTCGCGCGAGCGCCCGAGCGCCCGCTCGGCGGCGCGTTCGGGAGGAAGTTCCGACCGCCGCGCCGCCGAGACCACCCCGGCGCACGGCGTGTCGCCGGGAATGTCCTCCCGAACGTCGGCGGGAGGGCCGCGACGTCGCGCCACGTACGCGGCAGACTGGAGCGATGGACCCGGTACAGGCGTTGGAGGAGATCGCGTCACTGCTCGAGGTGCAGCTCGCCTCGCCGTTCAAGGCCAAGGCGTTCCGCCGCGCGGCGGGCGTGATCGGCCCCCTGCCCGACGACGAGCTCCGCGCCCGTGCCGCCGACGGCAGGTTGAAGCGGACGCCCGGCATCGGCGACTCGAGCCTCGGCGTGATCGTCGAGGCGCTCGACGGGAAGGTGCCCGGGTACCTCGCCGACCTCCGCGAGAAGGCGGGCGTCGAGGCGAGGACGGGCCTGCGGGCGCTCCTCCGCGGCGACCTGCACGCGCACTCGGACTGGTCGGACGGCACGACGAGCATCGCGGCCATGGCGCGCGCCGCGGCATCCGCCGGCCTCGACTACTTCGCGCTCACGGATCACTCCCCGACGCTGCGCGTCGCGAACGGCCTCTCCCCGGAACGCCTCGAGTCGCAGCTCGAGATCGTCGGGGCGCTGAATGCGGGTCTCCCTGAGCCCGACCGCGACGACGCGCATGACGCGCGCGATCGCGGCGACCTCGGCGTGCGGATCCTCACGGGTATCGAGGTCGACATCCTCGAGGACGGCGTCCTCGACCAGCGTCCCGACCTCCTCGACCGCCTCGACGTGGTGGTCGCGAGCGTGCACTCGAAGCTGCGCGCGCCGCGCGACGCGATGACGAAGCGGATGCTCCGTGCCATCCGCGACCCGCGCATGAACGTGCTCGGGCACTGCACGGGCCGGCTCGTGCAGGGCTCGCGCGGGACCCGCCCGCAGTCGGAGTTCGACGCCGAGGCCGTGTTCGCCGCATGCGCCGAGCACGACGTCGCGGTCGAGATCAACTCCCGGCCCGAGCGACAGGACCCGCCCGACGACCTCATCGCGATCGCGATCGGGGCCGGCTGCCGGTTCTCGATCGACACCGACGGGCACGCGCCCGGCCACTTCGGGTTCCTCGCGCTCGGGGCCGCTCGCGCCGAGGCGGCCGGCATCCCGCCGGAACGGATCGTCACGACCTGGGACGCCGAGCGCCTCGTCGACTGGGCGGGATCGAAGAAGCGGATCGCCCCCTAGTCGTCGGTGGCGTCGGCGTCCGAGGCATCGCCCGGCTCGGCCGGCGACGAGCGCGGCCCGGGATTCGAGCCCCAGCGCTCCACCAGCCAGTCCAGCACCTCGGGCACCACCTCGAGCACCGCGACGTGCCCGTCGTCGAGGCGCATCCACAGCCGGGCGTCCGGCAGGCCGGCGACGAGGCGCACGGCGTGCGCCCGCGGGATCACGCGGTCGAGCTCGCCCTGCACGAGCAGCACGGGCACGCGCACCCCGGCGAGGTCGAAGCCCCACGCGCGCGTGAACGCCACGTCGTCGTCGACCAGTCCGCCCGGGCCCGCCGACTCGGCGCGCCCGGCGTCGCGGCCGACCGCGCCCCATTCCCCGCCGAGCGCGGCGAAGTCGCTGTCGATGAACTGCGCCGGGTCGAATTCGTCGGTCTCGGCGAACCGCATCCGCTCGTCGCGCGAGGCGGCCGCAGCACGCAGCGCGCCGGGCCCGTGCATGCCGGCGAACCAGTCGTCGTCGCCCCCGTACGGCGCCGGGCTCGCCAGCACCGCGGCCGCCGTCACGCGATCGGGCAGGAGCGCGGCGCACGCGAGCGCGTGCGGCCCTCCACCCGAGTACCCGACGACGGCGAAGCGATCGACGTCGAGCGCGTCGGCGATCGCGGCGACGTCATCTGCGACGGATGCCACGTCCCGGGCGGGTCGCGACGTCGAGCCTCCGTAGCCCGGGCGTGCGAACGTGATGAGCCGGATGCCGCGGGCCCGTGCCGCCCGGGCGAGCGGCTCGAGCGGCTCGCCGGTGTGCGGCGACCCCGCATGCCAGACCACGACCGGCGCCCCCGGGCGTGTCGCTCCGGTGTCGAACGCGCGCACGACGCCGCCGTGCGGAGACGGCACGTCGACCGGAGCGGCACCGGTCGCGCCGACGGCCGCTATCGCTCGACCGCCTTGCGGTCGTCTCGACGCGTCACGAGCCACCTGAGCCAGAAGAAGACCACGACGGCGACGACCGCGACGATCGCGAGCTTCACGACGAACCACAGGACGCTGAAGACGACGTCGACGAGGATCCACGCGATCACGACGGCGGCGATGACGCCGAGGACGGTCCAGACGGTGCGGCTCATCCTTCGAGCCTAGTCAGCCTCGCGCCCGGGTCGACCAGAGCGCGAGCGCGATGAGCAGCGGCTGGAACCACAGCCGGACGAACCGCGCGCGATCGGTCGTGAGCCCGAACGCGTCGCGCCGTTCGCGCCACTGCGCGATGTTGCCGGGGAACACCGCGGCGAAGAACGCGGCGACGATCCATCCGATGCGCGACCGCTCCCTCGGGAGCGCGACGAGCGCGGCGCCGAGTCCGACCTCGACGACGCCCGAGCCGACGACGACCGCATCGGCGTCCATGGGCACCCACGGCGGGACCTGGGCCCGGAACTCGCGCCGCGCCCACAACAGGTGGCTGACGCCGGCGAAGACGAGGAACGCCGCGAGGGTCCACCGCCCGGCGGTCCGCGCGGGCGTGGAGGGGGGCACGGGAGCAGACCGGGTCATGGCTCGAGCCTACGGAGCGGGTGCGACGACGTCAGCCCTGCACGCGCCCCGACTTCGCCGCGATGCGCTTCAGCAGCGGCGGCGTCGCGACGACCCAGGCGACGACCATCACCACGACCGACAGCGCGAAGATCGCGAAGCCGATCCAGTCGTCGGCGTCGCGCGCCGCGTACATCTGGTTCAGCTTCCGCAGCGCCCCGGTCGAGAGCACGAGCACGACGTGCACGAAGGTGAAGGCGAGGAAGAAGAGCATCACCGGGTAGTGCACGGCACGCGCCATCCGCTCGGTCCTCGCCGACGCCCACCGGCCCTCGGCGGGCCAGATCGACGACAGCCTCAGTCCGGTGACGAGGGCGAGCGGGGCCGCGATGAAGACGACCGAGAAGTAGGCGAGCTGCTGGAGGGCGTTGTAGACGATCCACGAGTCCTCGGTCGGCCACTCGAGCGACGCGTACTGCAGGGCGGCCGAGACCGCGTTGGGGACCACGGCCCAGTCGGTCGGCACGATCCGGAGCCACTGGCCGGTCGCGAACAGCAGCACGACGTACGTGATGCCGACGAGCACCCAGAGCGCGTCGAGCCAGAGGTGGAACCAGAGCCAGATGCCGAGCCGGCGGGGCGCCCGCCTCGTGCGCGGCCAGCGCGTGTTGTCGCGCGTCCAGAACCCGGGCGGCCGGCGCCTGCCGCGCAGCTCGAGCCCGGTCTTCACGAGCAGCACGAGGAAGAACGCGTTGAGGAAGTGCTGCCATCCGAGCCACCACGGGATGCCCACCGGGGTGCCCTCGGGCGGCGGGACGACGCCCGGGTACGTGTCGATGAACGCCTCGACGGCGGGGATGCCGCGGAGGAGGCGGGCGACCACGACGATGACGACGAAGGCGACGACCGCGATCAGGGTCCCCCACAGCACGCGCGTGCGCTGCGCCCTCCACCACTCGGCGGCGCGGGCGGACGTCGTGGGGGTCGTGGTCATGGGGCGTCGGGTCCTTCTCCAACGGATGCCGGCGGCGGCCGGCTGCCGGGCGGCGCGGTCGCGCGTCGGGCGTGAAACGGATGCCTCCGACGATATCGCCGTCGGCTGGGAGCGCGTGACGCCGGCGCAACACCGCGTCGCACCGGTCCGCCCGACCTATGCTGGCCCGATGCTGCAGGATCTCGTCGACGGCGCCCGGATGCTGCTCCGCGGCTTCGGCTTCTGGCGGCGCGACCCGGGGGCGATGCTCCTCGGACTCGTCCCCGCGGCGATCGTGTTCGCGGCGCTCGTCTGGGGGCTCGTCGCCCTCGGCATCGGCCTGCCGGGGCTCGTCGACCTCGCCACGCCGTTCGCCGACGTGTGGGCGGAATTCTGGCGCACGGCGTTCCGCACGGTCGTCGCGGTCGTGGTGTTCGCGGGGGCGGCGGTGCTCGCGTTCGTGACGTTCACCGCGCTCACGCTCATCGTCGGCGACCCGTTCTACGAGCGCATCTGGGCGGCCGTCGAGACCGACGCCGGCGGGCTGCCGCCCGGCGAGGGCCCGGGGTTCTGGAGCGGGGTGCGCGGGTCGCTCGTGCTCGTCCTGCAGGGCCTGCTCTCGGCGATCCTCGTCGGACTGGTCGGCATCCTGCCCGTGATCGGCGCCCTCGCGGCCGCCGTCCTCGGAGCCGTGCTCACCGGTCGACTGCTGGCCCGCGAGCTCACCGCTCGCGCGCTCGACGCGCGCGGCATCCCGCTCGAGCAGCGACGCGAACTCCTCCGCGCCAACCGCTGGCGGTTCCTCGGCTTCGGCGTCGCGACGCAGCTCTGCTTCCTCGTTCCGTTCGGCGCGGTGGCGACGATGCCGGCCGCGGTCGCGGGCGCGACCCTGCTCGCGCGGTCGGCGACGGACGAGCCGGCACGGTGACGGACGAGCCGGCACGGTGACGGTGCACGGGATTTCTCCCTGCAGGTGCATCCGTTCCGCCGCCTCCGCCGGAAGTAGGTGATGGCGGGTCACCCTCGCGTCGCGTCACGTCGCTCGCGGCAACGGCGCGGCGCGAGGCCCCGCCGGGATCCGGCCGAACGCTCGGAGGGGGACACGACCGCTCGGCCGGGGATGGAGGACCCGGCGGCGGATGTCGCGGCGGCTGCCCACGCACCGCGGCATCCGTCGTCGTTCGCCTCAGTGCCCGTCGCGGAGCACCTCCCCGACCCATTCGGGAACCAGCACGCTCGCGGGCCCGAGCCGCGACTCGGCGAAGAACGGCGTGATCTCGCTCTCCGCGAGGTTCAGCTCGAGCGTCGTCGCGCCGAACGCCGACGCGGTGAGCACGAATCCCGCCGCCGGATGCACCGCGCCCGACGTGCCGATGGCGACGAACGCGTCGCATGCGGCGAGCGCGACGTCGATCTCGTCGAGACCGTAGGGCATCTCGCCGAACCAGACGACGTCGGGGCGGAGCATCCGCTCGCCGCATGCCGGGCACGGCGGCCCCGGCAGCAGGTCGCCCGGCGCATCGCTCCGCGCCTCGCAGGCGACGCAGCGCACCCGGCCGAGCTCGCCGTGCATGTGGAGCACGCGAGCGGATCCGGCGCGCTCGTGCAGGTCGTCGATGTTCTGCGTCACGACGAGCAGGTCGTCGCCGAGCTCGCGCTCGAGCGCGGCGAGCCCCGCGTGCGCGGGGTTCGGGGCGACGGATGCCACGGCGTGGCGCCTGGCGTCGTAGAAGCGCTGCACGGTGTCCGGGTCGAGCTCGAAGGCCTCGGGGGTCGCGACGTCCTCGACGCGGTGCCCCTCCCAGAGTCCGCCCGCGTCGCGGAACGTCGGCACGCCGCTCTCGGCGGAGATCCCGGCGCCGGTCAGCACGACGATGCGCGGAGCGCCGGCGAGTCCGGGTGTCATCCGGTCGCCCCCGGGGCGCGTCCGCGGAACACGAGCACGCGGGTCGGTCCGAACGGGAACGAGGGCACCCGCACGAGGCGAGCCTCGTCGACCTCGAACCCCGCGGCGGCGAGTGCACCGCCGGTGTCGCGATCCCAGTGGCATCCGTGGCAGAACCGTCGCGAGAACGGCGTGACCGCACGCTGGATGCCGCGCTTCAGCGTGCCCGGCGGTGCGACGACGTGGTCGACGAACACGACCGTGCCACCGGGACGCAGCACGCGCCGCACCTCGGCGAGCGCGCGCGCCTGGTCGGTCACCGAGCACAGCACGTAGGTGCCGACGACCGCGTCGACCGATGCGTCCGGCAGTGGGATGTGCTCGGCGACGGCGTCGAGCGGCTCGCCGCGGTGCTGCCAGGCGCGTGCCCGCTGCGCGAGCTCGACGCGGCGCTCGGCATCGGGTTCGAGGCCGACCCAGTCGACCTGGGTGTCGAACGCCCCGAAGTTCTCGCCCTCGCCCGCACCGATCTCGAGGACGCGGCCGCGCACGCGCCCGATGGCCTCGCGCTCGAGGTCGTCGAGGTCGTCGTCGGTGATGAGCGGGGGCCGCGCGGCATCCATCACAGGTCATGCGACCACGCGGCGCCCCGATCGTCAAGCGGCGGGCCCGGCGCTCAGCGGCGCAGCCAGGCCGTCGTCTCGCCGGGCAGCCGGTCGCCGACGAGGTCGCCGCTCGCGACGAGCACCGATCCCTCGGGCAGCGGCGCCGGCTCGGTCCCGAAGTTGGCCACGACCTCCCAGCCGTCGGGTCGGCGGAAGTGCACGACGTCCGGGTCGGGGGTCGGCACCCACTCGAGCTCCTCCGCCCCCTGGAGGTCGTGGCGGAGCGCGAGTGCGCGCCGGTACATCGACAGGGTCGACGTCGGGTCGTCGACCTGCCCGTCGGCCGCGTACTCGCCGAACCAGTCCGGCTGCGGCAGGTGCGCACCGTCGGGGCCGAAGCCGAAGGAGTCGCCCTCCGCCGTCCACGGCAGCGGCACGCGGCATCCGTCGCGGCCGATGTCGACACCCGGATTGCGGAAGTACGCGGGATCCTGCCGCTCCGCCGCGGGGATCTCCGCCACCTCGGGGAGCCCGAGCTCTTCGCCCTGGTACAGGTAGGCGGAGCCGGGCAGGCCGAGCACGAGGAGCGTCGCCGCACGGGCGCGGCGGAGGCCGCGCTCGCGGTCGAGCGGAGGCGTCGCCCCGCCCGAGAGCAGCCACGCCGCGCCGTGCTTCTCACCGGGCGCCGACGGCTCGGGGAGCCCGTAGCGCGTCGCATGCCGGACCACGTCGTGGTTCGAGAGCACCCACGTCGTGGACGAGCCCGATGCCGCTGCGAGCGCGAGGTTGGCGTCGACGATGCGGCGGAACTCGGCGGCGTCGAACGACGCCTCGAGCAGGTCGAAGTTGAACGCCTGCCCGAGCCCGTCGACGCTCGCGTACCGCGGCCGGCGGTGCGACTCGACCCACGCCTCCGCGACCCCGGTGCGCGGCGGCGTGTACTCGTCGAACACGCGACGCCATTCGGCGTAGATCTCGTGCACCTCGTCGCGGTCCCACAGCGGGTGGGCGCCGTCGCGCGGCAGCGAATCGAGCGTGGCCTGGTCGGGCAGGTCGTCGTCGAGTCGCTTCGCGAGGCCGTGCGCGACGTCGATGCGGAACCCGTCGACGCCGCGATCCGACCAGAACCGCAGTGTGCGCAGGAAGTCGTCGCGCACCTCCCGGTTGTCCCAGTTGAGGTCGGGCTGCTCGGTTGCGAAGTAGTGCAGGTACCACTGGCCGTCGCCGACGGCCTCCCACGCGGGCCCGCCGAACGCGCTCGTCCAGTCGGCCGGCGGCAGTGATCCGTCGGGCCCCAGCCCGTCTCGGAAGACGTAGCGGGCTCGGGCGGCCGAGCCTCGCGGCGAGGCGAGGGCCTCGCGGAACCACTCGTGCCGGTCGGACGTGTGGTTCGGCACGATGTCGATGATCACCCGGATGCCGGCCTCGTGCAGCGCCGCGACGAGGTCGTCGAAGTCGGCGAGCGTGCCGAGCCTGGGGTCGACGTCGCGGTAGTCGTCGACGTCGTACCCTCCGTCGGCGAGCGCCGACGGGTAGAACGGGCTCATCCAGACGGCGTCGATGCCGAGGCCCTGCAGGTACGGCACGCGGGCGCGGATGCCCCTGAGGTCGCCGATCCCGTCGCCGTCGGAGTCCGCGAAGCTGCGCGGGTAGATCTGGTAGACCGCGGCCTGGCGCCACCAGTCGGCGTCGTCGCGGAGCGGGTGGAGGTCGGGGCGTGCGAGCACGTCGCTCATGAGGTGCGGAGGTCCTTTCCGGAGTGAGGATGGAGGGTGGAGGTGGTCGAGGTCGTGGAGCCGGTGATGGCGGCGTCGGGCGCACGCGTGGGCAGCGGGCGGGGCTCGCGCCCACGCCCGCGGCCCGGGTCGACCGCGTGCGGTCAGCCCTTCACGGCGCCCTGGGTGACGCCCTCCATGACCCATCGCTGCGTGAACAGGTAGACGACGATCGCGGGCGCCATGGCCATCAGGTACGACGCGAACGACACGTTGTAGTTGTTGCTGAACTGCGTCTGGAAGATCGACTGCACGACCGGCAGTGTCTGCTGCGCGGAGTCGGCGATGATCAGCGACGGCATCATGAAGTCGTTCCACGACGCCAGGAAGGCGAAGATCGCCACGGTGGCGCTCATCGGCGCGAGCAGCGGGAAGATCAGCTGCCGGAAGGTCTGCCAGGTGGTCGCGCCGTCGATGCGGGCGCTCTCCTCGAGTTCGAGCGGGATCGAGCGCAGGAACGCCGTGAACAGCAGGATGCTGAAGGAGAGCTGGAACATGATGTGCAGGATCGTGACGCCGGCCGGGTTCGCGAGCCCCGTGAGGCCGGTGAGCTGGATCTGCGGGAGTGCGACGACCGGGAACGGCAGGAACATCGCCGCGAGCAGGTAGAAGAACGACCAGCGGAAGAACCGGCGGTCCCAGTTGCGCACGATCGCGTACGAGGCGAGCGACGCGAGGATGACCGTGCCCACCACCGTGCCCGCGGTCACGAGCAGGGAGATCGTGAAGGCGACCGGGAAGTTCGTGAGCTCCCACGCCTGGGCGAACCCCGAGAAGTCGATCGGCGCCGGCAGTGAGAAGGCGTTGCCGTCGACGGCCTGCGAGGTCGACTTCAGCGACATCGAGATGGTCACGTAGAGCGGCAGGATCACGGTGATGGCACAGAGGAACAGGATGACCATGGTCGTCCAGCTCGTCTTCTCCTGTCCGACCTTCCCGCGCCGACGCGCGGGGGTCGGCGCGCCGTTGCGGGCGGTGGCCTGGCGGACGGAAGCGGCGGTCCGCTTCGCTGCTGTCTGGGTCATCAGATCGCCGCCTTTCCGCGGGTGATTCGGAGTTGGAGCACCGAGATCGCGACGGCGATGATGAAGAACATCGTCGCGTTCGCCATCTGGTAGGCGTAGTCGCCGCCCGTGAAGCCGGTGAAGATCGTCATCGCGATGCTGCGGGTGGAGGTTCCCGGACCGCCGTTGGTGAGGCCGATGATGACGTCGTACACGTTGAGGTAGTTCTTGAACCCCAGGATCATGTTGATCACGACGTACCCGGAGACGAGCGGAAGGGTGACCGACCACAGCCGTCGCATCGCACCCGCCCCGTCGATGTCGGCGGCCTCGTACACCTCGCCGGGGATCGAGAGCAGTCCCGCGATGTAGATGAGCAGGGTCGCCGGGATCGTCTGCCAGGCGGTGACGATGACGATCGAGAGCCACGCGAGGTCGGGGTTGGCGAGGATCGACTCGGACAGCCACGGGATCCCGAGCGACGAGCCGAGCGCCGGCACCGAGTTGGAGAAGAGGAAGTTGAAGACGTAGGCGATGACGATGCCCGAGATCACCATGGGGATCACGAACACGGCGCGCAGCCCGGCCTTGAGCCTGATCTTCGCCGTGAGGCCGACGGCGAGCAGGAACGCGATGACGTTCACCAGCAGCACGGTCACGATCGCGAAGCCGAACGTGAAGCCGTAGCTCGCGAGGATCGCGGGGTCGGAGAACGCGGCCACGTAGTTCGTGAAGCCGATGAACTCCCAGTCGCCGAACCCGATGAAGTTCGTGAACGAGTAGAAGATGCCGAGCACCGCCGGCACCGTGATCGCCAGCGTGAAGATCACGAGCGTGGGGACCAGGAACCAGTAGTAGATCGGGTCGACGCGCGTTCGACCGCGCCGATCGTGACGGGTGCCCGCGAGGTGGTCGACCTTGCCGTGCTCGGCCTCGTCGACGAGCGCGCCGGCGGATGCCGCGGCCGTGGTGACGGGTGTGCTCATGTCGGGGTGTCCTTTCGAATCGCCGTCAGCCGCGCAGCGCGAGTCGCGCCCAGTCGGCGTCGATGGTCGCGAGCGTCGCCGGGATGTCGCCGCCGGTCGCCATCGTCTGGATGTAGTTGTCGATCGGGATGGTGAGCGGGATCGACCGGGAGAGGCCCTGGTAGAACGCACCCGCGTCGTAGTACTCCTGCATCGGGACGATGCGCTCGTCGGTGACCGGCGCGGCATCCGTCGTCGTGCCGAAGCCGAGGAATGCGGCGTTGTACTCGTCCATGACGTCCTTCTGCATGAGGTACGAGACGAACTGCCGCGCGGCCTCCTGCTCGGTGCTCGCCTCGGGGATCCAGAGGGCGAGGTCGAGGTTGACCCGGACCTTGAGGTCGTCGGGGTCGTCGCTCGAGGGCAGCGGGAACGTCGCGAGCTCGAGGTCGGGCGCGGTCTTCGCGATCTCGCCGAATGCCCACGGGCCCTGCATGTACATGGCGGCCTCGCCGTTGGCGAAGGCGACGTTGCCGTCGCCGTAGCCGCGGCTCGCCGCGTCGTCGTTCGAGTACTCCGCGAGCCGGCGCATCTGCTCGCTCGGCTCGAGGATGGTCTTCTGGAACGAGACGGCCGAGTCGGGTCCGACCTCGGTGCCGATCTCGTCCATCTGCTCGAGGAACCCGGGGACGTCGACCGAGCCGCCGACGGAGTAGTCGAAGAGCCCCTGGCCGAGGGTCCACGGGTCCTTGAACGTGCTGTAGATCGGCGTCACGCCGGCGGCCTCGAGCTCGTCGCAGACCGCGATCAGCTCGTCCCACGTCGTCGGGACCTCGATGCCGTGCTCCTCGAAGATCTCCACGTTGTAGATCACCGACGCGGCCGCGACCGAGTAGGGCAGCACGCTCGTCCGACCGGGATAGGTCGCGTACTGGTCGACCAGGTCCTGCACCTCGGGGCGGATCCGGTCGGCCTCGGGCATGTCGGAGAGGTCGGAGAGCGCGCCGCGCTCCATGAACCGGGCCATCTCGTAGTTGTAGTTGAGCAGCCCGACGTCGGGCGGATTGCCGCGGAGGAAGCCTGCGGAGAGGTTGGAGGCCGTGTCGAGGGTGACGCGGACCTCGTCCTGCGAGGCGTTGAAGTCATCGACGAGGCCCTGGAAGTAGGGGATCGCCTCCGGCTTCGACATGTGGAACGTGATGTCGGAGGTTCCGCCGCCGGCGGTACTGCATCCGGCCAGTGCGAACGCCGTGGCGACGGCCGCGGCGGCGGCCCGCGTCGCCCGGCCACGCGAGCGGCCTCCGGCCGATGCGGGTCTGGTGGTCGCGTTACGAGGCACGTGTCGTCTCCCCTTGGATCTCGTGGCCGGCACGCGATGGTGCGTCGACTCTGACGGGAGTAAATCTAGGGTGTAGATTTACTCTGTGTCGTAAATAATGGCTCAGGGATCGGGAAAGGTCAAGGGCATGGGCGAGAACGACGTCGCGACGTCACCCCAGGTGCTGCGGCGCGTCAACGCGCGCCGGGTCCTGGAGCACGCGTGGCAGACCGGCGCCTTCACGGCCGCCGACGTGATGACCGAGACCGGCCTCACCCGGTCGACCGTGATCGGGCTCTGCGACGAACTCGTGCGCATGGGCTGGCTGACCGAGCTCGAGGACGCCCGCACGTTCGGGACCTACACGAAGGGCCGGCCGGCCCGCCGCTACTCGCTGCGGGAACGCGCCGCGGTCGTCGTCGGCGTCGACGCCGGATACGACCACATCGCCGCGACCGTGGCCGACCTGCGCGGCACTCCGCTCGCCCGGCGCACCGCATCGATCCCCGCCGCCGGTCCCGGCCGGACGGAGCGGCTCGCCGACGCCGAGGGGCGGCGCGCGCTCGCGCGGGCGACCGTGGACGAGGCACGGCGAGCCGCCGGATCCGCCGCCGAGGACGTCGTCGCGATCGCGGTCGCCGTGCCTGCCCCGGTCGACGGCGGCGGCGTCTCGCCGCCCGAGCACTGGTTCTGGAACCTGACCAATCCCGGCTACGCCGGGCTCTTCGCAGACGACGCCGAGATCGTCATCGTCGAGAACGACGCGAACCTCGCGGCCATCGCCGAGCGTTCGGCCCCGGGCGGCGGCGGGCGCGACGTCGACTCCTTCATCGCCCTCATCGTCGGCGAGGGCCTCGGCGCCGGGCTCATGATCGACGGCCGGCTCGTCCGAGGCCGGCGCGGCGGAGCCGGCGAGCTCCGATTCCTCGACCACGTCGAGGGCGTGGGCTCGGCCGACGGGCTCGCCCTGCTCGCCAGGCGATGGGCCTCGGAGGCCGTGAGCTCCGGCGTCGGGCCCGACAGCGCGCTCGGTCGGCTCGACCCGCGGACGATCGACGAGGCGCAGGTCGGCGCGGCCGCGCTGGCCGGAGACCCCGTCGCCGCCGAGATCGTCGACCGGCTCGCGTCGCGACTCGCCCGCATGTGCCTCGTGCTCGGCGATCTCCTCGACGTCGACCGCATCATCGTCAGCGGCGGCGCCAGCCGGTCCCTCCCGATGGTCATCGAGGGCGCTGCCCGACTGATCGACGGGAGCGGCGATCCGAGCGCGCCCGAACTCCGGATCTCGACCCTCGGCGAGGGCTGCGTGACGACCGGGGCGATCGCGCACGCGCTCGCCGCGGTCCGGGCGCGCGCGCTCGACCTCGGGCCGACGGCCCGCGGCGCGGCCTGACCCGTCGCCCGGTTCCGGGCGGCGCCGCCGAACCCGTCAGTGCGGACCGGACGTTCGGCGGGGCATGATGGAGGCATGGGCTCGCTCGCGGATCTCCGAGCCGCCGTGGAGGCGTTCACGGCGACGGCTGCCGAGACCGATCCCGAGGCGCCCGTCCGTTCCGAGACCTGGCCCACCGCGGGCAGGATCATCGACCATCTCGGGAACATCCAGCGCTGGGCCGCCGAGGTGCTGCGCACCGGCGCTCCCGCCGACCGCGCCGCGTTCCGGCGACCCGCCGACGCGGAACGGATCCCGTGGTTCACCGCCGGGGCGGCCGGTCTGATCGAGGCGATCGAGCGCACGGACCCCGACCGCCCGTGCGCCGTGCTCTTCGGCGAGCTCGGGCGAGCCGGCTTCTGGCGACGCCGCATGTCGCACGAGGCGGCGAAGCACCTGTGGGACCTCCGCACGGCGCGCGACGAGGACCCGCCGTTCCCGCCCGAGGTGAGCGGCGGCGGAACGGCCGACGTGATCGACGAGTTCGGGGACGTGTTCATGCCGCAGGCCCGCAGGCGCGGCATCCGCGGACTTCCCGGCGACCTCGTGCTCGCAGCAGCCGACGCGCCCGCGGAATGGCGGCTGTCGCCGGACTGGGTCCTCGAGCGCGGGCCGGTCGTCGGGCACGCTCCCGCGGCGACGGTCCGCGCGTCGCTCGGCGATCTCGTGCTGCTCGTGTGGGAACGCGCGGACCCGTACGCGAGGGCGGGACGATTCGACCTGCGCGGCGACGACTCGGTGATGCGCGCGTTCGTCGAGACCCCGGTGCACCTCTGAGCAGACCCGAGGTCGTGCTGCTCGTTCGCGCAGGGTTCTTCCGGACGTCACCGGAGCGGCCTAGCCTGAGCGCGGATCCGAACGCCAGCAGAGGAGCTCGCATGTCCATGAGTCGACCCGATCGCCCCAGCACCGCACGCCGCACCCCGCTCGTCGCCGCATCGGTCGCGGCGATCGCCCTGGGCGCCTCCGTCGTCGCCGCGCCGGCGCACGCCGCCCCCGGCGGCGAACCCGGTCGCGCCGACACCGTCCGCGTCGCCACCTACAACCTCTCGCTGAACCGGAACTTCGAGGGGCAGCTCGTCGCCGACCTCTCGACGGGCGCGAACGCGCAGGCGAAGACCGTCGCCGAGATCATCCAGCGCACGAACCCCGACATCGTGCTCCTCAACGAGTTCGACTACGTGCCCGACGGCGTGGCGGTCGACCTGTTCCGCGACAACTACCTGGAGGTCTCGCAGGGCGGCGCCGACCCGGTCGAGTACCCGTACGCGTTCGTGGCCCCGTCGAACACGGGCGTCCCGAGCGGATTCGACCTCAACAACAACGGCGTGATCGGCGGCGGAGACGACGCGTTCGGCTTCGGCTTCTTCCCCGGCCAGTACGGCATGGCCGTGCTCTCGAAGTACCCGATCGACGAGTCGGCGGTGCGGACCTTCCAGCACTTCCTCTGGAAGGACATGCCGGGGGCACTGCTGCCGGACGACCCGAGCACCGAGGCGCCGGCCGACTGGTACTCGCCCGAGGAGCTCGACGTCTTCCGCCTCTCGAGCAAGTCGCACTGGGACGTCCCGGTCGAGATCGGCCACCGCACGGTGCACGTGCTGGCGTCGCACCCGACGCCGCCGACGTTCGACGGCGCAGAGGACCGCAACGGCACGCGCAACCACGACGAGATCCGCTTCTGGGCCGACTACGTGAGCCCGGGTGCCGCCTCGTCGTACATCTACGACGACACCGGGGTGTCCGGCGGGCTGAAGCCCGGCTCGTCGTTCGTGATCCTCGGCGACCAGAACGCCGACCCGCTCGACGGGGACTCGACGGATGACGCGATCCACCAGCTCCTCGGCCACCCGCGCATCACCGACCCGATGCCGATGTCGGCGGGCGCGGCCGAGGCGGCCGAGCTGCAGGGCGGCGCGAACCTGGCGCACGAGGGCGACCCGTCGCTCGACACCGCAGACTTCAACGACAACCCGGCGCCCGGCAACCTGCGGGCCGACTACGTGCTGCCGTCGAAGGACCTCCGCGTCGCCGACGCGGGCGTGTTCTGGCCGCTCTCGTCCGACCCGCTGTCGGCGCTCACGGGCACATTCCCGTTCCCGTCGAGCGACCACCGACTCGTGTGGGTCGACGTGCACGTGCGCGGCTGATCCCGGACCGCGAACGGCCCGCCTCCCGCGAGGCGGGCCGTTCGCCGTGCTCGCCGCCTCAGCCGTCGCGGCTCGACACGGCGTCGGCAGACGCCAGGGGCAGCGGCAGCCCGGTCGCCCGGTGGGCGGATGCCACGAACGCCGGCCTCACGCGCTCCCACCCGTCGAGGTATCCGCCGACCATCGCGGCGTCGCGGACGAGCACGAGCTCCGCGGCGGCGAGGCGCGGGTCGGGCGCATCCGCCGCGTCGAGGACGTGCTCGAGCTCGGACCGGAACCATTCCCGGTGAGCCGCGACGGCCCTGCGGACGCCGCTGTCGGCGTCCGGGTACTCGGCCGCCGCGTTGATGAACGGGCAGCCACGCGTGTGATGGCGCGCGACGTCTTCGGCGAGTCCGTCGATCACGAGTCCGACGAGTTCCCTCGGCGGCGCCCCCGTCGCCTCGGCGGCATCGAACGCCGCGCGGATGTTCGCGTCCTCGACCCCGAGATAGGCCTCGACGAGGTCCTCCTTGCTCGGGAAGTGCCGGTAGAACGTCGCACGGGTCACGCCCGCCTCGCCGACGATGCGGTCGACGCCGACCGAGTGGATGCCCTCGCGGTAGAAGAGCGCGCTCGCGGTCGCGAGGAGCCGCTCGCGCGCGACCGAAGTGCCGGCCGGGGTCGTTCGTGCTGCCATGAACGAAATGATAGAACGATCTTTCTCCTTTCGCTTGACATCGGATCGACCGACGGCGTACCTTCTGGGAATAGAACAAGATAGAACGATCGTTCTACCTCTCAGGAACGCACGACACCACCGCCAGGAGGAGCAGGAACCATGACCACCGCCGCGAAGCCCCCGATCGTCCTCATCCACGGTCTCTGGATGACCCCGAAGAGCTGGGACACGTGGGCCGAGCGGTTCCGCTCACTCGGCCACGACGTCATCGTCCCCGGCTGGCCGGGCATCGACGATCGCTCCGTCGCCGACATCCGCTCGAACCCCGGACCGCTGAAGGGCATCGGGCTGAAGCAGATCGCCGACCACTACGAGCGGATCATCCGCGCGCTGCCGCGGAAGCCCATCATCATGGGCCACTCGTTCGGCGGCGTCATCACCCAGATGCTCGCCGACCGCGGGCTCGGCATCGCCTACGTCGGCGTCACGCCCGGCCAGACGGCGGGCATCACGACCCTGCCGCCCGCGACGCTCCGCACCGGCTTCCCGATCCTCTCCAATCCGTTCGACCGCAACGGCGCCAAGCCGATCTCCAAGGGCCACTTCCACTTCACGTTCGGCAACGACCTCAGCCGCGAGGCGTCCGACCGCATCTGGGAGGAGTACGCCGTCAACTCGTACAACCGGGTCCTCTTCGAGGGCGTGGCCTCCACGATCAACGAGAAGGGCGGCGTCACCCACGTCGACTACGGCCGCACCGACCGTGCGCCGCTGCTCGTCATCAGCGGCGAGATCGACCACGTCGTGCCGCCGGCCATCGGCCGCGCCATCGTCCGGAAGTACCGCAGGACGGGCAGCCCGGCCGTCGTCGACCACCGGGAGTTCGCCGGGCGCACGCACCGCATCGTCAGCCAGGACGGATGGGAGGAGGTCGCCGACTTCGCACTGGAGTGGGCCCTCGAGCACGCCGAGGCCCAGCCTGCACCCGGGCGTCCCGCGGCCTGAGCGCCACCTCGGACCCGCCGGATGGCGCGGCGTTCCGAGTGCACGCCGTCGCCCCGCACACCGGTCGCGATCGGCGTCCTTGACACCCGCGACCGACCGGAGGAGGCTCGGCCACGAGGCATCCGCTCGATGCAACCGGGCACGGGAGGTGGGGCCGATGACGCGACCCATCGAGGGCGTCGCAACGGCCGACACGGCATTCTTCGGCCTCGCCGAGGACGGTCCGTTCGACGAGCCCGTCGACATCGACGTCGACGGACGGGCCGCCGACGAGGATGCGATCTGGGGCGACCTGCACGTCTCGCCGTTGCGACGCGCGCTGCGCTCGTTCTTCGACAACGGCGGCGTCTCGGCAGTGGCGGTGCGCGTCGCCGACGCCGGCATCGATGGTGTCCGGCTCGGCCTCGAAGCCCTCGACCAGGTCGACCTCGTCAACCTGCTGGTGCTCCCAGCCGAGTCGGCGGCGCACGCCGACGCCCGCGAGGTCGTCGCGGAGGCGGTCGCATTCTGCGAACGCCGACGGGCGATGCTGCTCGTCGACCCGCCCGCGTCGTGGACCAGCCTCGAGGCGATCCGCGCCGCGATCTCTGCGGGCGCCGAGGCCGCGGTCGGCACCTCGAGTGCCAACGCCGCCCTGTACGCGCCGCGCCTGCGTCGCCCGGACCCGTCGCGCGCCGGGTCCGTGGAGACGTTCGCCGCCTCGGCGGCGGTGGCCGGCGTCTTCGCGCGCACCGACGCGTCGCACGGCGTCTGGTCGGCACCGGCGGGAACCGACGCGGACGTCCGCGGCGCCGACGGCCTCGAGTTCGACCTCGGGAACCGCGATGCCGACTCGCTCAACACGTCGGGCATCAGCACGTTGCGCACGTTCGCGGGGCGAGGGCCGGTCGTCTGGGGCGCGCGCACCCTCGCGGGCGCTGACGCGACGGCGAGCGTCTGGAAGTACGTGCCGGTGCGCCGCACGGCGCTCTTCCTCGAGGAGAGCCTGGATCGGGGCCTGCAGTGGACCCGGTTCGAGCCGAACGGCGAGGCGCTCTGGGAGGAGGTGCGCGAATCGGTCGGGGCGTTCCTGCACGAGCGGTACCGGGTCGGCGCGTTCCGGGGGAACTCCCCCGATCGCGCGTACTTCGTCAAGTGCGACCGAGACACGGTCTCGCAGCGCGACCTCGATGCGGGCGACCTGCCGGTCTTCGTGGGGTTCGCACCGATCCGCCCTACGGAGTTCGTGGTCCTGCACATCAGGGCGCACGCACTGCCCGCGCACGACTGAGCCGCCGCGCGGAACTCAGGCTGCGCCGGGGAGGCCGGGCCCGACGCGGTCGGGCACGGCCCGCACCACTCCCGGCAGCCACCGGTGCACCTCGGGCCACGCCCGAGCCGTCGGCAGCCGACGGATGAGTCCGGCGAGGGGCGCATCACCCGGTTCCCACGGCAGCACGCGGTTCGGGGACGCCGCGGCGACGACGCCGAGCCACCAGTGCATCCAGGTCCCGCGCAGCGCCTCGGGCTCGAGGACGACGTAGTAGTCGGGCACCCGGAGCTCGTGCCGGGCGACCGCATCGATCACCTGCTCGATCTCGAGCTGCAGGACGCCGAGCGTCGATCGCTCGTCGTAGAACTCGACCCAGGCGGATGCCACGTGGCCGAGCGGATCGCGGTCGTGCACGACGAACGGCGCGTGCGAGGTGCTCGACCAGGTGACGACCTCGGCGTCGGTGGCATCCGTCATCTCCGCGAAGGTGGCACTCTCGACGTTCGCGAGCCCCGCGAGGGATCCGATCGCGGCGGTCGACTCCTCGCCCACGACGACCAGGGTGGTGCTGCCCGGTGCCTCCATTTCCGGATCATACGTCCGGCGCGGCCGGCTCCGGGAGGGGCGTCATCGGCCCGTCGCACGATCGTTCCGAGATCGCAACACGGCCGCACGGCGACCGGCGCTCAGGCGGTGCGGACCAGCTCCTCGTCGCCCGCACCGGCCCGGCGCAGCCACGGGAGCACCTCGTCGAACGACGTGCCCCCGACGGTCAGCACGCGCCACGCGGCATCCGCTCGTTCGAGCCGGGAGACCGACAGGTTGTCGAGCTTGGGGTAGCTGTGCGCCTCGTGGCCGCTGAGCTCGCCCAGCGCGTGGCGGATCAGCGTGCCGTGCGCGACGGCGAGCACGCGCGCGCCGTCCTGGTCGACGGAGATGCGCGCGAGCGCTCGCGCGCCGCGCGGGCCGACCTCGTCGTCGGGCTCCTTGCCCGGGAACTCCCTGCCGGGCCACCGCTCGTCGATCTGCGCGACGAGCGTGCCCTCGGCATCGCCGAAGTCCTGCTCGACGAGGTCCTCGTACGCTCCCGCCAGCGGCAGGCCGAGCCCGTCGGCGAGGATGGCGGCGGTCTCGCGCGCGCGGCCGAGCGTCGAGCTCACGACGACGTCCCAGTCGGCCGGGTCGAGCGTGCGCGCGGCCTGCGCCGCCTGCGCCCGCCCGGTGGCGTTCAGCGGGATGTCGGTGCGGCCCTGCATGAGCCCGCGCAGGTTCCAGTCGGTCTGTCCGTGGCGGACGAGGGCGAGGTGCATGGGTTCCACCCTAGGCGGGGACGTCTGGGCGGATGCCGCGTGCGCCTCGCCGCGGGGCGACCCGCCGACCCGGTCGAGTTCGGGGACGAGCCCGGCGTCGCACCCACTCGACCCGGCGCCACCGCGAGGGCTACCGTGTCCAGCGGGAAGGAGCACGACCATGGGCATCCTCGCGGTCGACCTGTTCATCACGCTCGACGGGGTCTACCAGGCCCCGGGCAGCCCGGAGGAGGACCCTTCCGGGGACTTCGAGTTCGGCGGATGGCAGGCGCCCTACATCGACGAGACGTCGGGCGAGGTGATCGGCGCCGGCATCGACCGGCTCGACGCCCTGATGCTCGGCCGCCGGACGTACGACATCTTCGCCGACTACTGGCCCCGGCACGCCGACACCCCGATCGGCGCGAAGTTCGATGCGGTCCCGAAGTTCGTCGCGTCGCGCACACTGACCGATCCGACCTGGTCGGGCACCACCGTCGTGACGGATGTCGCGGCAGAGGTCCCGGCGATCACGGATCGCTTCGACGAGATCCACGTGATCGGGAGCGGCGCCCTCGCCCGGTCGCTGCTCGCCGCCGACCTCGTGGATCGACTGAACCTGTACCTGTACCCGATCGCGTTCGGCAGCGGCAAGCGCCTGTTCGACACGGGCACCGTCCCCGCGGCGTTCACGCTCGCCCAGCCGCCCGTCGCCTTCCCGAAGGGCGCGATCTCACTGGTCTACGAGCGCGCAGGGGTCCCGGTCACGGGCATCGACATGGACCCAGAGGGCCGGTAGCCGCGCCCGGCCCTGGTCAGTCGAGCTCCTGGAAGATCGTGAGCTGCAGGCCGGCCGGCGCCCGGACCCGGGCGTTCACCGAGCGCCAGGGGGTCTCGCGGGCGGATGCCTCGAGCTCGGCGCCCGCGTCGACGAGCTCGCCGGTCACGGTCGACGTGTCGTCCACCTCGAGCGCCACCCTGATGCGGTCGCTGCGGCCGCCGTCGGTCTCGACGCGGTCGATGTACCGGACCTGAGCCGGGTTCGACAGCTCGAGCGTCGCCCGTCCGGCGTCGAGGATGCGGACCTCGGCGCCGTCATCACCGCTGTAGGACTCCTGCTCGGGCATGCCGAGCACATCGCGGAAGAACGTCAGCGCCGCGTCGAAGTCCTCGGCCTCGACGACGAGTCGGAGCTGGCGTACCCGCCCGCCGCCGGCCGGGCCCGCCGCGCCCGCCGCGCCCGCGCCGTCCGTCATGTCGTTCCCCCTTCGTCTCCGCCGCGCAGCAGCTCGCGCAGCGCCTGGATCGTGTCGGCCTCGCCCGAACTCTTGTCGGGACGGTACCCCTTCACGCGCGCGAAGCGCAGCGCGATGCCGCCCGGGTACCGGCTGGAGCGCTGCACGCCGTCGATCGCGACCTCGACCACCGTGACCGGCTCGACGAACACCGTGCTCGCGGTGCGGCGCGTCTCGATCTCGGGGAATCGCTCCGTCTGGAACCTGAGGAGCTCGTCGGTGAGCCCCTTGAACGTCTTGCCGACCATGACGAACCCATCGGGGTCGCCGAACTCACCCGCCGGGTCGCGTGCGCCGAGGTGGAGGTTCGACAGCCATCCGGTCCGCCGGCCGGAGCCCCACTCGGCAGCGAGCACGACGAGGTCGTAGGTGAGCACCGGCTTGACCTTGATCCAGCTCGCGCCTCGGCGGCCCGCCGCGTAGGGCGCGCCGACGCCCTTCACCACCACGCCCTCGTGCCCGGCGGCGAGCGCCTCGCGCGCCACGCGCTCGGCGACCTCGGGATCGTCGGTCACCTCGCCGGGGATGCGGTGCTCCCCGGCGACGCGCTCGAGCTCGGCGAGTCGCGCGGTGAGCGGCTCGTCGATGAGGTCGCGCCCGTCGACGTGGAGCACGTCGAAGAACCACGGGTGCAGCTGCACCTCGCGTGCGGCCTCGGCGCCGAACCGGGACATCGTCTCCTGGAAGGGGCGCGGCGCGCCGCCCTCGTCGAGCGCGAGCGTCTCACCGTCGAGGATGAGTTCGCGGGCAGGGAAGCCCCGGACCACGTCGACGACCTCGGGCACCCGGTGCGTGATGTCGGCGAGGTTCCTGGTGAAGACGCGGACGTCGTCGCCGGCCCGGTGCACCTGGATGCGCGCCCCGTCGAGCTTGAACTCGACGGATGCCTCACCGGCCTGCTCCAGCGCGGCCGCGGCGCTCGGCGCGGTCCCGGCGAGCATCGGGAGCACCGGCCGGCCGACCATCAGCCCGACGGCCTCGAGGTCGCCCGGCGCACCCGTGAGCGCGATGCGCGCCGTCTCGCCGAGGTCGCCCGAGAGCATCGCCGCGCGGCGCACGACGTCGCCCGGCCGCTCGGCGGCGCGCGCGATCGCGTCCGTCAGGACCCCCTCGAGCGCCCCGGTGCGGAGCTCTCCGAGGATCACCCGCGACACGAAGTCCTGCTCGCGGGCGGTCGCGCGCGCACCGAGGTCCGCGAGCACCGCGGCGCGCTCGGCGGCGGAGCCGGAGCCCGCGGCGCCCGCGAGGCGCTCGAGCGCGTCGTCGACGTCGTGGATCGTCAGGGACGCGTCACCCGCCGGGTCGCCGAGCCCGCCCCGGAGCGTGCGCCAGCCGACCCCGACCCTGCCCTGCCGCGGCTTGGCGGTGAGGAATCCGACCGCGGGGACGATCTCGTCGGGAGCGAGCCCCGCGAGCAGGCCCGCGAGCGCGTCGACCTTCGCGAGCCGCGACCGCGTGGATGCGACCCGCTCGACCGTCGTCACGACCTCGTCGAGCAGCACGCGATCATCCTCGCACCGCCCGCCGACATGGCCCGCGCTGCGGGTCAGACCCCGATCGTGAGCGCCGCCGTGTAGCCCGACGACACCGAGCCCGACATCGAGGCGATCTGGTGGATGCCGCCGTCGTCGCCGAACACGTTGTCGCTCGACAGGCTCACCCGTGCGGCGTTCTGCACGCTCTGCTCGTAGCCGGCGGTGGCGTAGACGACGGCGTTCACCTCCTCCGGGAGCGCGATCTGCGAGGTCTTCACGATCGGGCCCGACGCGATGGCGTTCGCGACGTCGGAGTACACCTCGAAGTGGATGTGGGGCCACCGGCCCGAGTAGCAGGCCGGATAGATCGAGGTGAACTGCACCGTGCCGCTGTCGTCGGTCGCCTGCACGCCGCGCAGGTAGTTCACGTCCTGGAGCCCCGGACTGTACAGCGAGTACCCGCCGTCGCGGTCGCAGTGCCAGAGGTAGACCCCCGCTCCGACGATCGGGCCGCCCGTCGCGGCGTCGCGCACGGTGAGCCGGATCGTGAGGGGCACCCCGTCGGCGACGGCCGTCGAGGATCCGAACGACGAGCGGATGTCGCTGCGCACGATGCCCGAATCGTCGAGCACGTTCACGCCGTTCGAGCCGTCGCCCGGGTACGGTCCGGCGGTCTCGTCCGGAACCTCGTCGACCGGGCCGGATGCCGCGGCCGTCGCGCTCGGCGAGGCGGACGCGCTCGACGACGAGGACCCCGTCGAACCGGCGGACGCGCCGGCCGCATCGGTCTCGCTCATGCCGCACGCCGCGAGGAGCGAGGTGAGCCCGACACCGCCGAAGATGCCGAGCGCGCGGCGGCGATCGATGAGCGTCCGGATGTCGTACGTGAGTCCGCGGTGGTCCTCGTCGATGACCTCGCCGTGCTCGTCGACCCATCGCTGTTCGACGGCGAGCTCGCGCGTCGGGTCGGTCGTCGGGTCCGCCTCGTTCGCCATCGCGGTCTCCTCGTCTCGTGGCGGGATGTTCGCGACCACGCTGGCGGGTGCGCCTGTGCGCCCGCCATGCGGGCCCGATGAACCGGCGATGACCCGCCTCAGCCCGTCATCGCGCTCGTGCCGTCGGAGAGGGTCGGCGAGATGAGCCCGAACCCGTTGCCGTCCGGGTCGATGAGGTAGCCGACCCGGCCGACGCCCTGCATGTCCTCCGCGGGCATCATCTCGGTCGCGCCGAGCTCGACGGCTCGACGCATGACCTCGTCGATGCCGCCGTCGACGCCGATGACGAGGTTGCAGCCGTTCACGGGCGCGCCGATCTCGGGCGCCGGCCCGTCGCGCTGGGTGAGCCCGCCGTTGATGCCCAGGCCCGGCTGCCCGTCGACGTTGCCGATGGCCCCCTCGCCGGTGTCGATCATCCAGTACGGCATGTCGCCGAACTGCGTGAACCGCCAGCCCAGCAGGTCGCCGTAGAACTCGACGAGCCGTTGCGGCTCGGTCGCGTGGATCTCGAAGTGCACGACCAGGTTGGCCATCGTTCCCCCTCGGATGCGGCGCGCCGGGCGGATGCCTGCGCGGATGCGCGACACGCTACGCCGGACGGACGACACCCGTCACCCTCGAGCGCCGGCGTCGCCGGTTCGGGGCAGAATCGACGGGTGCCCCTCTTCTCGCGCCGGACGGCGCCCATCGACGATGCGCCGCCGATGCCGCGCCTCGTCGAGATCGGCGAACCCGAGCGCGACTGGATCGACTCGCACGTCGCGCTCGTCGCCGATGCGGGCGCCGACCCCGACGACCTCGAGCAGGTGCGCGCACTCTACGAGCGCTGGTCGGCAGGATGGCGCCGCATCAACCCACCGGAACGCGACGACCCGGCGATCATGGTGAACGCCCTCGGCACGGCGTTCGGCGACTACGTCGCCCGCCGCACCGGCCTCTCATGGCGTCTCGCCGAGCACGCCCACGGACTCGAGCTGGCGTTGTACCAGCCGCGCGGGCAGGTGCTCCTGCACCCCATCGGCATCGTCGACGAGCACTGGCGCACCGAAGAGGGGTCGGGCGCCTTCCTCGTCGAGACCGCCGAGCGGCTCACCCACGTGCGGCGCCTCGCACTCGGCGAGCGCGGCACCACCCGGCGCCGCTGACTCCCGAGCCGCGAGATGACGCGAATCGCTGCTCGCGCATCTTCGAGGAGCGATTCGCGTCATCTCGGGCGGCCCACGGCCGCAGGCGGGCTTGACGCGAGCCTTGGCATCCGCTGCAATATATTGCATGCCGCTGCCCGCCCGTGCTCCAGCCGAGCGCCCGAAGTCGATGCGCGACCACGCCTACACCCACCTGCGCGACGCGATCGTCTCGGGCGAGCTCGCACCGGGCGAGCGACTGCGCGACCCAGAGCTCGAAGCGTGGCTGGGCGTCAGCCGCACGCCCATCCGCGAGGCGATCGCCCGGCTCGAGGTCGCCGGGCTGGTGCAGACCCGGCGGGCGAAGCAGACCGTCGTCGCGCCGCTCGACACGCGCACCGCGCTCGCCGCGCAGCGCATCGCGGCCACGCTGCACGCGCTCGCCGTCCGGGAAGCGGTGCCGCAGCTGACCACGGCCGACCTCGAGGCCATGGGCGATGCGAACGCCGCGTTCGCGGAGGCCCTGCACGCCGACGACGTCGACGCGGCGATCACCGCCGACGACGCCTTCCACGGCGTCGCGGTGACGGCGAGCGCCAATCCCCTCCTGCCGGGCCTGCTCGAGCAGGTCACCCCGCTCCTCCGTCGGCTCGAACGGGCGCGATTCGGCTCGCTCGCCGGCCGCGGCTCGGTCGCCGACCACGATCGCATCATCGAATTCTGCGCGGCCGGCCTCGCCGACGAGGCCGCCGCCGCCACCCACGACAACTGGTCGACCCTCGGCCGGTTGCTCGACCTCGACGACGACGACGAGGCCCACTCCCCCACCACCGAAGAAGGAGCACCATGGCCCTCGCCGACTTCCCCCGCCACCAGCTGACGTTCGGGCCGAGCCCGATCCATCCGGTCGACCGCCTGAGCGCCCACCTCGGCGGAGCCCGCGTCTGGATGAAGCGCGAGGACGTGAACAGCGGCCTCGCCTTCGGCGGCAACAAGACCCGCAAGCTCGAGTACCTCGTGCCCGACGCGCTCGCGAAGGGCGCCGACACGCTCGTCTCGATCGGCGGCGTGCAGTCGAACCACACCCGCCAGGTCGCGGCGGTCGCGGCGCACCTCGGCATGAAGGCCGTGCTCGTGCAGGAGCACTGGGTCGACTGGCCGGACTCGGTCAACGACCGGGTCGGCAACATCCTGCTCTCCCGGCTCATGGGCGCCGACGTGCGGCTCTCCCCCGCGGGGTTCAGTATCGGCTTCCGCGATTCGTGGAAGCAGGCGATCGCGGACGTCGAGGCCGGAGGCGGCACGCCGTACCCGATCCCGGCCGGCGCGTCCGACCACCCGCTCGGCGGCCTCGGCTTCGCGAACTGGGCGCACGAGGTGGCCGCGCAGGAGGCCGAGCTCGGCGTCGTCTTCGACACGATCGTGGTGTGCTCGGTCACGGGTTCGACGCACGCCGGCATGATCGCCGGCTTCGCCGACCTCGAGCAGAACTTCGGCGGACGCCCGCGCCGGGTGATCGGCATCGACGCGTCCGCGAAGATCGACGAGACCCGCGACCAGGTCGCGCGCATCGCGCGGAACACGGCGTCGACCATCGGCCTCGGTCGCGGGCTGCGCGACGACGAGATCACGGTGCTCGAGGGCTGGGCCGGCGACCTCTACGGCATCCCGGTCGAGTCGACCGACGAGGCGATGCGGCTCACCGGACGCCTCGAGGGCGTCATCCTCGACCCCGTCTACGAGGGCAAGTCGATGGCGGGCCTCATCGACCTCGTCTCGTCGGGCGACATCCCGAAGGACTCGAACGTCCTCTACGCCCACCTCGGCGGCCAGCCCGCGATCAACGCCTACTCGGGCCGCTACCACTGACCGACCAGCGGTCGCCGCGCAGCGAGATGACGCGAATCGCCGCTCGCGCGTCGACGACGCGCAATTCGCGTCATCTCGCTGGCCGTCGGGCGGGCCGTGGCTGCGAGGATGAGCTGGTGAGCGGCGGCATACGGTACTCGGCGGACACGGGCGACCTCGATCGGGCACGCGTGCACGAGTGGATCTCGGAGCACGCGTACTGGGCGCTCGGCCGGCCGCGCGAGGTGCAGGATGCCGCGATCGACGCGTCGTGGAACTACGGCGCGTACGACGCCCGCACCGGCGAGCAGCTCGGATACGCGCGCATCGTCACCGACGGCGTCACGTTCGCCTGGCTCTGCGACGTGATCATCGCGCCGTCGGCCCGCGGGCGCGGCGTGGGCGTCGGGCTGGTCGGCTACGTCGTCGCGCAACTCGAACCTCTGGGCCTGAAGCGGATCGTGCTCGCGACCGGGGATGCGCATACCCTGTACGAACGATTCGGGTTCGAGCCGCTCGAGCGGCCCGAGCAGTGGATGATCCGCGGACGCGACACCGTCGAGGGGGCGACATGACCGGACACGAGGACGCGCACCACGTCTCGCACGACCGCTACGAGCAGTTGAAGGCCGAGTACTGCCGCCGCTGCGGCATCCACTTCGACGCGGCGTCGGCACACCTGCACGAGGGTCACCACGACGAGCACGGCTGAGCCGCGATCCGAGGCGCAGCGGATGTCGCGGGCCGGCGCTAGGGTCGGGCCCATGGATGCACGCACCCGCGGGCGCGAGCGCCTCGCCGACGCCGCGGCCGACCTGATCGACCGGGCCGACGTGTCGGTCGGGCGCATGTTCGGCTCGGAGGGGTACTCGGTTCGCGGCAAGCTCTTCGCCTTCGTCGCCGCCGACGGCGACCTCGTCGTGAAGCTCCCCGAGGCGCGCATCGCCGAACTCGCGCTCGCCCCGATGGTCATGCGCGGCCGACCGATGCGCGAGTGGGCGATCGTGCCGTTCGCGCGCGACGGCGAGTGGGCCGCGATCACGGGTGAGGCGCTCGACTTCGTCGACGAGATCAGCCCCTGACCCGGGTCCGGCCTGCGCGGGCACCGGTCGGAGAGCGGTCCTCAGCCTCCGCGCCTATCCTCGACGGGTGACCTCCACCGCCCCGACCCGCGACGGCGTCGCGCGCGACGCCGTCGTGCTCGACCGCGCCGACTGGCGCGCTCGCGAGCAGGCGCATGCGGAACGGGCCGACGCCCTGACGGCCGGCCACCGGTCGCGCAGGGCGCGCGGCGCGCGGCATCCGATCGAGGACTTCCTCTTCACCTACTACTCGTACTCGCCGTCGCTGCTGCGCCGGTGGCATCCCGGTGCCGGCGTCGAGCTGGCGGATGCCGCGGGCACCGCGCGCGCCGACTGGCGCTGGTACGCAGCGGGCGCGACCGAGCGCGGGCTCGTCGTCGATGCGGCGGCGATGCGCGCAGCGAAGGGCGCGATGCTGGGCCTGGTCGAGCGAATGCTCCGACGCACCGCCGCGCGGCCCGGGCAGTTCGGCTGCTTCGGCCTGCACGAGTGGGCGATGGTCTACCGGCAGGGCGAGCACCGGCACCCGGTGGCCCTGCGCCTCGGACAGGCCGCGACCGACGAGGTCGTCGAGGCGCACGAGCTCCGCTGCACGCACATCGACGCCTACCGGTTCTTCACCCCTGACGCGACGCCCCGCAACCGCTTCACGCCGACCCGCGAATCCCAGCCCGAACTCGAGCAGCCGGGGTGCCTGCACGCGAACATGGACGTCTACAAGTGGGCGGTCAAGCTCGGCCCGCTCGTGCCGGGCGGCCTGCTGCTCGACGCGTTCGAACTCGCACGCGACATCCGGTACCTCGACATGCAGGCGTCGCCGTACGACATGGCGCCCTGGGGCGGCGAGCCGGTGCGCATCGAGACGGCCGACGGCAAGGCGGAGTACGTGCGGCGGCAGCGCGGGTTCGCCGAGCGTGCGAACGCGCTGCGCGGCGACCTCCTCGCGGCCCTGCCCGCGTGGTGAGCGTCGCCTGTCGGAGCGACGGCTCCCGGTGTTAGCATCCGGGAGCGCCGCTTTCCGCAGTGGCGTTCGCACGTGAGACGCCCCGATGGAGGCCAGCATGCCCGGACCGGATGACCTCGTCGCCGGAGCCCCGGCCTGGGTCGACCTGACCACGACCGACCTCGACGGCGCGGTCGACTTCTACGCGAGCGTGTTCGGCTGGACGGCGGACCGGAGCGACGACGAGCGGTACGGCGGGTACACGACGTTCCTGCTCGACGGCCAGCGGGTGGCCGGCGCCGGACGCCGCTCGGAGGACGACCCGGCGCCGCCGCACTGGACGGTCTACCTCCTGACCTGGAACGCGGCGGCGACGAGCGAGCGGATCGCCGAGGCCGGCGGGACGGTGCTCTTCGAGCCGATCGACATCCCCGACATGGGCGTCATGGGCCTCGCGATCGACGCGACCGGCGCCGTCGTCGGCTACTGGCAGCCGGGCGGCCTGCCCGGCTTCGGCGTGTACGACGAGACGGGCTCGGCGACCCGGTTCGAGCTCGCGGCGAGCGACTTCGACGCGGCGGAGCGGTTCTACGCGCACGCCTTCCACTGGGACGTCGAGCACGGCGAGGGCGGCCCGCGCTACGCGGTCTACCGGCACGCCGGCCGGACGTTCGCGCGGATCCTCGACGCCGCGGAGCTGCTCGGCGCCGAGCTGCCGCCCACCTGGAACGTCGGCTTCCAGGTCGACGACGTGGAGGCGACCGTCGCGCGTGCGGTCGCTGCGGGCGGCACGCTCGTGGTGCCGCCGTGGGACGTTCCCGACGGGCGGCGCGCGGGCCTCACCGATCCCAGCGGCGCGTACTTCGTCGTGGCGTCGCCGACGACCGTGGCGCCGCCGACGTCCGTGACGTCGGATGCCGAGGCGGAGACGACGTCCGCGCCCGAGGCGACCGGGTAGCGCCGTGGCGACCTGGGACGTCGTGATCGTCGGCGGCGGCAGCGCCGGCCTCTCCGCCGCGCTCATGCTCGGCCGTTCGCGCCGGAGCGTGCTCGTCGTCGACGGCGGGCGGCCGCGGAACGCACCCGCCCGGCACATGCACGGCGTGCTCGGCCGCGACCACACGTCGCCGCTCGATCTGCTGGCGGCGGGTCGGGCCGAGCTGACGCGGTACGACGTCGCGGTCGAGTCGGGCGAGGTCGCCGACGTCGCCGGGGTCGAGGCGGATGCCTCCGGGCCGGCCGGCCCCGCCTTCGAGGTCGTGCTCGACTCCGGCGAACGTCACCTGGCGCGCCGGCTGCTCGTGGCGACGGGGCTGCGCGACGAGTTGCCCGACATCGCGGGCCTCGCCGACCAGTGGGGTCGCGGCGTCGCGCTCTGCCCGTACTGCGAGGGATGGGAGTTCCGCGACCGGCGGATCGCGGTGATCGCCTCGAGTGCCGCGAACGCCCACCAGGCGCAGCTGCTGCGCCAGCTCTCGGCCGACGTGGTGTTCTGCTCGCAGGGCGCCGTGCTCACCCCGGCCGCACGCTCCGGGCTCGACGCGCGCGGCATCGTGGTCGAGGACCGGCGCGTGGTCGAGGTGTTCGCCGACGACGGCGGCCGGCTCAGGGGCATCCGCCTGGAGGACGGCGGCGAGTGGGAGGCCGACGCGGTCTTCGTCGCACCGAAGGCGGTGCCGCACGACGACCTCCTGCGGCGACTGCGTGCCCGGTCGATGCGGCAGGGCGGCGTCGACCACGTGCTCGTCGACGAGGACGGCCGCACGAGCGTGCGCGGGCTCTACGCGGCGGGCAACGTCGTCGGCTCGCGTTCGTCGGTGCCGTGGGCGATGTCGTCGGGGAGCCTGACGGGCGCCGCGATCAACGCCGACCTCGTCGACGAGGACATCCGGAACGCGGTCGACGCGCGCGGCTGAACGCGGGGAATCGTCGCTCCGAGCCCGTCGCGCGTCGGAGTTCGTGCGAGCTCCGATGCCGGGTCGGTCGTGCGTACGGGCAGCCCCCGCGGCATCCGGGGGTTCGCCGGATGCCCGCCGACGGCGACGCCGGATACCGTCGCGGCATGACCACGACCGAGACCCCCGTCGCCGCCGATCCCGCTGCCGGAGGCAGCCCGTCGCTCGCCTCGCCACCCCGTCGTGCTGCGGGCCGCATCGGCCTGGCCTGGATCCTGCTCTCGTCGATGGCGATCGCGGCGTTCGCGGTGGCACCGTACCTGACCACGTCCCTCGAAGCCCTCGCCGAGTCCGGATCGGGCGGACTCGCCGAGCACTACACGGCGCAGCCGCAGGCCGTGCTCGTGGCGTTCTACGTCCACGTCGTCGCGGGCGGCATCGCGCTCGTCGCGAGCCCGTTCCAGTTCTGGCGGGGGCTCCGCGACCGCGCACCCGGCGTGCACCGGTGGACGGGTCGGGTCTCGCTCGCCGCCATCGCGATCGCGGGTCTCGCGGGCCTCGCGCTCGCGCCGTTCAGCGCCGCGGGACTCGTCGGCACGTTCGGGTTCGGAACGCTCGCCGTGCTGTGGGTGCTCTCCGGATGGCGCGGGTACCGTGCCATCCGTCGCGGCGACGTGGCGTCGCACCGTGCCTGGATGATGCGGACCTTCGCGCTCACGTACGCCGCCGTGACCCTGCGGCTGTGGCTGCCGCTGCTGATGTTCGCGCAGGTGCCCTTCGCCGGTGCGGGCGGGTTCGACGCGGATGCCGCGTTCGCGAACGCGTACGCCGCGGTGCCGTTCCTCTGCTGGCTGCCGAACCTCATCGTGGCGGAGTGGCTGATCAGGCGGCGCGGCCTGCCGTCGTACCGACTGGTCGCGGGTCAGGGCACGCGGTAGCCCCCGGCGCGGACCAGCTCGTACCATTCGGCGCGCGTCAACGGCACGTCGGAGCCCTGTGCGGCCCCCGCGACGCGCTCGGGCGTCGTCGTGCCCAGGACGACCTGCATGTCGGCGGGGTGCCGGGTGATCCACGCCGTCGCGATCGCGATCGGGGGCACGTCGTAGGCCGCCGCGAGGCGGTCGATCACGGCGTTCAGCTCCGGGTAGTCGGGCGAGCCGAGGAAGACGCCCGTGAAGAACCCGGCCTGGAACGGCGACCACGCCTGGATCGTGATGTCGTGGAGCCGGCAGTAGTCGACGATGCCGCCGCCGTCGAGGTTCATCGACTGCTCGACGCCCTGCATGTTGGCCGCGAGGCCCTGCGCCACGATCGGCGAGTGGGTGATCGAGAGCTGCAGCTGGTTCGCGACGAGCGGCTGGTCCACCGATCGCTTCAGCAGGTCGATCTGCGCGGGCGTGTGGTTCGAGACGCCGAAGCGGAGCACCTTGCCCGCGGCCTCGAGCTCGTCGAAGGCGCGCGCGACCTCGTCGGGCTCGACGAGGGCGTCGGGGCGGTGCAGCAGGAGGACGTCGATGCGGTCGGTCCCGAGGGCCTGGAGCGACCCGTCGACCGACTCCATGATGTGCTCGTAGGAGAAGTCGAAGTACGGGCCGTCCTTCACGATGCCGGCCTTGGTCTGGATGGTGAGCTCATCGCGCTGCGACGGCGTGAGCTGCATGGCCTCGGCGAATCGGCGCTCGCAGCCGTGGAGCTCGTCGCCGTAGATGTCGGCGTGGTCGACGAAGTCGATGCCGGCGTCACGGGCGGTTCGGACGAGTTCGCGGACGGCGTCGTCGCTCATCTGCTCGATGCGCATCAGGCCGAGCACGACGTTCGGGACGGCGAGGTCGCCGCCGCCGAGCTGGATGGTCTTCATCGATTCGACTCCTGTCGTGGTGGGGTGCGGATTCACGATAGGCAGTCCCGATTCAGAAGTCCAACAACTTTCGATCATGCCATTCAGAAGTATGGTGGATATATGGACCTTCGGCAGATGGAATACCTCGTGACCCTCGCCGACGAGCAGCAGTTCACCAGGGCCGCTGCGGCCTGCGGGGTGTCGCAGTCGGGCCTCTCGGCCGCGATCCGGAGCCTCGAGGACGAACTCGGCACGACCCTGTTCGACCGCACGACCCGTCGGGTGGAACCCACCGACGCCGGTCGCGCGCTCCTGCCCCACGCCCGCATGATGCTCGCCCAGGCGGGCGCCGCCCGCGACGCGGTGCTGCGCGCAGCGCACGAGCTCTCCGGCAGCCTCCGCATCGGCGCCGAGCAGTGCCTCGGCTTCGTCGACGTCGGCTCGCTGCTCGAGCGCATCCGGCGCAGGTACCCGCGCGTCGACCTCGACTTCACGCAGGCGGGCTCGCGCGACCTCGTGGCACGGGTGCGCGACGGCGGCGTCGACCTCGCCTTCGTGGCCGGCACGGACGTGCCGGCGCGGATGTCCCGGACCGAACTCGGCCGGCGGCCGCTCGTGCTCCTGGTCCCCCCGAGCCATCCGCTCGCCGGCGCCGTCGCCGTCGACTGGAGCGACCTGCGCGACGTCGACTTCGTCGACTTCCACGAGTCCTGGGCAGTGCGCGCGCTGAACGACTCGGCCGGCGCAGCGCACGGGGTCGCCCGCCGCATCCGCTGCACGGTCGACGACGTGCACACCCTGCTCGACCTCGTGCAGCGCGACCTCGGCGTCGCGCTCGTGCCGCAGCACATCGCGGCGAAGCCGCAGGCCGCCGGACTCGTGTCACTCGCACTCCCGGCCTCCACGCCCCCGTGGGTGGTGTCGCTCATCGCGGGCGACCAGTCGGCCGCGTCGTCGTCGCTCGTCCTCGAACTCCTCGACGCCGACCTGGCGCTGAGCGCCTGACCGACGCGGCTACACGGCGGGAGGAGCCGTCGCCAGCGCGAGGGTCATGAACACGCTGTTCGGATCGAGGGCGTAGCCGGCGAACGGCGCGCACTCGCGGAACCCGTACTTCGCGTAGAGCGCGCGCGCCGGGCGGAAGAACTCCTCGGCTCCCGTTTCGAGGCTGACGCGCTCGTAGCCGCGGCGCGCCGCCTCGGCGAGGACGTGCTCGAGCAGGCGCGCTCCCAGCCCACGGCCGCGGGCCGCGGCATCCGTTCGCATCGACTTCAGCTCGCCATGAGCCGGATCGAGCTCCTTCAGCGCGACGCAGCCGAGCAGTTGGTCGCCCTCGCCGATGGTCCAGAACGTCACCTCGGGAACCGAGAGCCCGGAGACGTCGAGGGCGTGCACGCTCTCGGCGGGCGAGGTCGCGTACATGTCGGCGAGGTGGTCCTCGAGCAGGCGGATGACCCGGGGGTCCGCGAGATCGGCCGTGCGGATGTCGAGGGCGGGGGCGGTGCTCACCGGTCCATTCTCCGGTGCGCGTGTTTCCCGCTCGTGACGACCGTCGTTGCGGGTGCGGAACCCGCCGCACCCGCGTCGACCGTCCGGACGGGACGCGGTCGGGCGAGCCGGATCGGACCGCGACAGGTCAGCGCCCGACCAGGTCGTTGAACCAGTGCGGGCCGACCACGGCGACGTCGTCGGCGAGGCGGGCGCGGAGCCCGCGGTCGGCGGTGACCACGAGCACGCGTTCACCGGCCTCGACGAGCCGGGTCGCCTCGTCCACGATCGCGCCGTCGCCGTCGGCGGCCGCACGGACGACCTCGATGCCCGCAGGACCGGCTGCCGCCTTGGCGATGCCCTCGAGCACGGCCACGACCCGGCCGATCGTCACCGTCGGGCCGCTCGCACCGTCGGGCGCGCCGGCCGTGCGGCCGACGAGCCCCGGCATCCGGCCGAGCAGTCGCGTCGCGGCTGCCGCTCGATCCCGCCACCAGCCGTCGGGGCGCGATCCCATCACGTTGGCGACGTCGACGATGACGACGACCGGCGGGGCGGATGAATCCGGGCCGCCGCCCGGCGCCTCGCTCAACCTCCGGGCTCCTCCGCCTTCAGCGGCAGGACCTCGCCGCCCGTCTGGCACTCGGGGCAGTACTGCGCGGTCGTGCTCGCGAACGTGAAGTCCCGGATCTCGCCGCCGCATCCGCCCGGGCAGGGCTCCCTCGTGCGGCCGTGCACCTGCATGGCCGCGACCTTCGCCTCCTTCAGGCGGTCGATCGGGACGCCGCGGCGCGCGGCGATCGCGTCGCGGATCGTGCGCGTCGTCGCCTCGAACAGGCGGGCGAGCTCGTCGTCGTCGAGGGCCGCCGCGTGCACGACGGGCGAGAGCCGTGCGGCGAAGAGGATCTCGTCGGAGTAGGCGTTGCCGATGCCCGCGAGCGACTCCTGCTCCTGGAGGATCGCCTTCAGCTGCTTGCGACGACCGGCCGCGACCCGATCGAAGTCCTCGCGACCGAATGCCGGGTCGGCGGGGTCGGGGCCGTGCTTGGCGATCGCGGCGACCTCGTTCACCTCGTCGACCACCCAGCATCCGAGCGACACCCACCCGCCGGCGTCGGTGAGTTCGAGCACCGTGTCGTCGTCGAACTCGAGGGAGACGAGGGTGGGCGGCGGCGGCTCGGCGTCGGCACGAACGGAATCCGCGCCGGACGCGGCATCCGCCTCGCCGGCGCCCCAGCGCGCCCACCCGTGGCGTCCGAGCGAGACGACGAGCATCTCCGAGCCGTCGAAGTCGATCGCGAGCAGCTTGCCGTGCCGGGTGACGCCGAGGACCCGTTCGCCGACGAGCGTGGTCAGGGGGCGACTGCGCGTCTTCGAGACCCGGAACTCGACGACGTCGACGGCCGCGACGGTGCGCCCGCGCAGCGTCGACTCGAGTTCGTCGACGAGGGCCTGGACCTCGGGGGATTCCGGCATGACGCCAGCCTCGCACGGCGCGCGGGCCGTGCCAACGGTCTTCGGTCACTCGCGATGCGGAGCGACCGCGGACGTGCCCTCGCCTAGTGGGTCGCCGCCCAGTTCTTCAGCGTGGTCAGGCTGATCCCGGAGCGCGAGTCCTTCTTGCTCAGCCGGAGCGCCTTCGCGATCTGCGTCGCCGAGCAGCCTCCGGCATCGACGACGGTGACGCCGGCGGATGCTCCGGTGCCGTCGACGAACTTCCCCGACGAGTTCGCGAAGTACTTGCCCGCCGTGGGTCGCGAGACGCTGTCGGGCAGCGAGGTCGAGGGGCACGAGTCGGCGCTGTCCGCGACGCCGTCGCGGTCGGCGTCGGAGATGGTGGCGCCGCCGCCGCTCGACCCGCCGGAGCCGGAGCAGGTGAAGGTCCAGGTCAGGTCGCTCGGAATCGTGCCGGACGTCTCGAGCGACCAGCCGAGCCCGTACGTCGTGCTGTACGGGGCGGTGTACTTCATGCCCGTGGTCGCCGACGCCTCTTCGAAGATGATCGACAGGCCGGCCGACCCGCTGAGGATGATCATGTCGCCGGAACGCGCGGGCGAGACCGTCACGCCGATGACGTCGCCGGCGTTCAGTGCGATGGTCCGGCTGACCGTCTTCGCGGTCACCTTGAGGCCGTTCAGGTCGCCGCATCCGCTCGCGACGCTGGTCGTGGTCGTTCCGCCCCTCACGGGCTTCGCAGCTGATGCGGGTGCGACGGCCGTCGTGACGGCCAGCGCAAGTCCGGCGGCGGCGGCCAAGGCGGCCAGGGCGGTGGTGCGTGCACGTGCTCGCATGGGGGAACCTCGCTCTCCGGTCGCGGCGTCAGGGTCGACGCCGTGGCCCGTCCAGCGGGCGCGCGACACGCCAACTTGGATACCACACCCCCGCATGGTGATGCCATCGAACACCTGTTCATGGGGTGTTTCCACAGCCTCTTGCGGACCGCTGTACGAAGAGACAGAATGCTGTACATGCGTACAGCCTCGGCCGCCGACGGCGACCTCACCGCTCGCGCGCGCATCGTCGCCGCAGCGCTCGACCGCTTCGCCGCGCACGGCTACGACGCCGCCACCATGCGCGACATCGCGGCCCACGCGGGCGTCAGCACCGCCCTCGTCACCCACCACTTCGGCACCAAGCAGGCCCTCCGAGAGGAGTGCGACGCGCGCGTCGCCGCGTTCATCGCCGCCAAGCAGCACGCCGCAGCGCCGTCCGACGTGCTCGGCGAGGTGCTCGGCACCTACGGGCCCTACCTCGCGCGCATGCTCGGCGACGGCGGCGCGGCATCCGACCTGCTCTTCGGTCGACTTCTCGACATCGCGCGCACGGCGATCCACGACGGTGCGGCGAGCGGATGGCTCCGCCCTTCCCGCGACCCGGACGCCCAGGCCGTCGCCCTGGTCCTCCTCGGCGTCGCGCCGTTCCTGCTGCTCGATCGACTCGCCGCCTGGGCGGGCGGCGACGCCGAGGCCGCCCTGGCGCGCCTGGCGATCCCGCTCGCCGAGCTGTACTCCGACGGGCTCGTCACCGACGACCGGCTGCTCGCCGCGACCGGTCTCGTCACCGAGGAGGCACGATGAAGCTGCTGTTGGTCACCGCGGGCTCCCGCGGAGACGTGGAACCGTTCGCCGCGCTCGCCCGGCGCGCCGCGGCATCCGGTCACGAGGTCCGCCTCGCACTGCCCGACCGCTCCGGCGTCGACACGACCGGGATCGAGACGCGCAGCCTGGAGGCCGACTTCTCGGCGATGATCGAGTCGCAGGGCGTCTCGCCGCTGGCCGCGATGCGCAACCTCCGCGACGTGGTGCGCCCCGTGATGCGCTCCGTCATCGTCAATGCGGCGCACGCGGCGCTCGAGTTGCGGCCCGACGTCATCGCATGGCATCCCAAGGTGCTCTCGTCGCCGCTCGTCGCCGACGCGCTCGGCATCCCGCACGTGCTCGTCGAGCTCGTGCCGGCGATGACGGCGACCCGCGAGTTCCCCGCTGCAGGCACGGTGGCGCGCGACCTCGGACCGCTGAACCCGCTCACCTACCGCGCGGCCGCGGCCGCAGGCGGCATGTTCCGGCGCGAGGTCGAGGAGGCGGCCGAGGTGATGGGCACACCCCGCGCACGCCGGTCGTCGCCGCCGGCGGCGACCCTGCTGCCGATCAGCCCGGCGATCCTGCCGCGCCCGGCGGACTGGCCGGAATCGGTCGCGCTCACCGGCGCATGGCGCGCGCCCGAGGCGACGACGGATGCCCCGTCGACCGCCACGACGGCGGATGACGCCGCGCCGACGCCCGATCCCGTCCTCGCCGACTTCCTCGCCGGCGGCCCCTTCGCCTACGCCGGCTTCGGCTCGATGGCGGCGGGCGACCCGGCGGTCCGCGGACGCGCGCTCGTCGCGGCAGCGCGGGCGCGCGGCATCCGCCTGCTCGTGGCGACCGGCCTCGGCGGCATCGCGGTGCCCGACGACGCTCGCGGCGACGACGTGTTCGTGACGCGCTCGGTCGATCACCGGGTGGTCCTCCCCCGCGCGGTGGCGGCCGTGCACCACGGCGGCATCGGCACGGTGCAGGCCGCGACCGCTGCGGGCACCGTGTCGATCGTGGTGCCGTTCATCGCCGACCAGCCGTTCTGGGGTGCGACGCTCCACCGCCGCGGGCTCGCGCCCGCCCCGATCCCCCGCCGGCGGCTGACCGCCGATCGCCTCGCCGAGGCGCTGGCTGCCGCTCCGGCGTTCCAGTCGGCGGTGGATGCCGCGGCCCGGGCCATGGCCGACGAGGACGGTGCGGCCGAGGCGCTCGGCGTGCTCGAGCGCGTCGCGGCACGCCCGAGGAACGACGCGCTGCGGCATCCGTGACCCGATCCCGCCGAGGTCGGGTCGACGATGGCGATTGTGCCCACGGCCGCACGGGAGGATCCTGAACCCATGAACGACCGCGAGGAATTCCTGATCTGGATCAACAACTCGCTCGTCCGGGCCGAGCGAGCCCTGTTCAACGGCGACGCCGGTCCCAGGCGGTCGACGTGGTCCGACACCGACGACGTGAGCGTGCTCGGCGCCTGGCGCAACGCGGTCGGGCGTGCCGAGCTGCTCGATGCGTTCGACGGCGTCGCCGCGAGCTTCTCCGCCTGCACCGACTACGCGTTCGAGCTGATCTCGTTCGACGTCTCGGGCGACATGGCGTACACCGTGGGCTACGAGCGCATCTCCGCGATGAAGGACGGCGTGCCGAGCACCTTCACCGTGCGCTCGACGCAGGTGTACCGCCGCGAGCACGGCGAGTGGAGGGTGCTGCACCGGCACGCCGACACGATGGCGTGACGGCGTGCCGGGCACCGGGCGCGGAGGGCGCGTCAGCGGGTCAGCGTCACCTTCCGCAGGCCCTCCGGCCGGTCGGGATCCGATCCGCGGAGGATGGCGAGCTCGGCGGCGAGCACCTGGAGGGGGAGGATCTCGAGCACGGGCACGAGCTCGTCCGGCACTCCGGCTGCGGCGTCGATCGACGTCGACCCGGGGATGACGGCCGGGCCGATCTCGAGGATCCGCACCCCCCGGGCCCGCGCGGCCGCCGCGAAGTCGACCACCGACTCCCGCCCCGCGGAGGCCCCGGTCAGCGCGATCACGAGCGTGTGCTCGTCGACCTGCCCGAGGGGGCCGTGCGTGGCATCCGCTGCGCTCCACCCCGACGCCGCGATGCCGGACGTCTCCATCAGCTTGAGCGCGCCCTCCTTCGCCGTGGCCATCGAGAAGGCGCGCCCCACGAGCATCATGCGCTCGACGTCCGCGAGCTTCGAGGCGATCGGCCCGACCTCGACCTCCAGCCGGTCGAGGAGCCCGTCCGCGCGGGTCGCGAGCGCGTCGACCTCGTCCTCGAGCCGTGGGAGCTCCTCTCCAGCCACGCCCCGCGCGAGCGTGTGCACCGCGAGCAGCTCGGCCGTGTAGCTCTTGGTCGCGGCGACCGAGAGCTCGGGTCCGGCGGCGAGATCCAGGTGCACGTCGGCGAGCCCAGCCAGGCCGCTCGCGGCATCGTTCGTGATCGACAGGAGCGGGAGCCCCGCGGCGCGGAGCGCCACCGCGGTGGCGGCGAGGTCGGGCGACCGTCCCGACTGTGAGATCGCGACCTGGACGCCGGAGGGGTACGCGGGCGTCACGCCGAGCACGCTGTGCAGGCTCGGCGTCGTCAGGAGCGCGGGGAGCCCCAGCACCCGCTGCACGAGGTACTGCCCGTAGATTGCCGCATGGTCGCTCGAGCCGCGGGCGACGAACGCGACGAGCTCGGGCGTCGCGGCGCGGAACGCGTCGATCGCCGCCTCCCAGGCCGTGCGCTGCGTCGGGATCAGGTCCCGCCACCGTGCGGGCTGCTCCGCGATCTCGGCCCGCATGAGCGCGCCCGGCGCCATCACGGCCGCGCTCACGAGCTCAACCCCGTGATCATCGAGACGAGCTCGTTGTGGCTGGTCTCGGCGACCCGCTTCGTGCCCACCTGCCGTCCGCGACGGAGCACGGTCACGCGGTCGGCGATCCGGAACACCTGCTCCATGTTGTGGCTCACGACGAGCACCGCGGCGCCGCGCGCCTTGAGCTTCAGGATGAGCTCCTCCACCTTCGCGGTCTCGGCGACGCCGAGCGCCGCGGTCGGCTCGTCCATCAGTACGAGCCGGCTCGCCCAGTGCGTCGCGCGCGCGATCGCGATCGCCTGACGCTGGCCGCCGGAGAGGTCGCCGAGCGCCGCCTTCGCCGTCGGGATGCGCACGTCGAGGTCGTCGACGAGCTGCTGCGTCTGCCGTGCCATCTCGGCGCGGTCGAGCAGCCCGAAGGGCTTCCGCCGCAGCTCGCGCCCGAGGAACAGGTTCATGTAGACGGGCTGCAGGTCGACGAGCGCGAGGTCCTGGTAGACCACCTCGACGCCGTTCGCGCGCGCGTCCGAGGCATCCCGGAACGCCACGCGCTCGCCCGCGAGCCGGATCTCGCCGTCGGTGGGCTGGTGCACGCCCGAGATGATCCTCACGAGCGTGGACTTGCCGGCGCCGTTGTCGCCGACGAGCGCGACGACCTCGCCCGCCTCGACCTCGAGGTCGAAGCGCTCGATCGCGACGATGCCGCCGAAGTGCTTGCTGATGCCCGACAGGCTGAGCGGGTTCATCGTGCGGTCTCCGTTCCCTCGTGCGCCTCGGCGAGGCCGAGCGGCCTCGATCCGTCGGCCGACCACAGTCCCTCGAGCCGCGGTTCGCCCGAATCGAGGCCGCGGATGCCGGCCGTGAGCGCGCGCGTCACGAACACCTGCGGCCGGAAGCCGAACACGACCGTGTCGCCCGGCCGCGCCCCGCCGTCGGACACCGGGATCGTCGCGTAGTAGTCGATCGCCTCGGACGCGGGCATCTCGACGCGGCGGGCGGTGGCGGAAGCCGCGTCGTCGTCGGGTCCGACGACGAGCGCGTCGGTCTCGGCCGCGCCCAGCACCGGATCGACGTAGAGGCCGCCGCCGAAGACGTAGGCGCGGTCGTTCCACAGGTGCGACACCTCGGAGACGTACGCGATCGCCGGCTCCTCCTCGAGGTCGCGCACCGCGTGCAGCGGCGTCGTCCCGGTGAGGCCGTGGCCCGGCTCGACCTGGGTCGCCCCCGCGAGGGCGAGTCGCTCGAGGGCCGAGGCCGAGGTCGTGCCGGGCGCGTTCACCTCGACGTCGCGGAACCCGGCCGCCTCGAGGTCGCGCTTCGCGCGGGTCAGCGTCGCGAGGTTCGGGGTCGACGCCACGTCGCCCGTCGCCCGGTCGAACAGCGTGGCGGGGAAGCTCGTGACCCCCGCGAACCGCACGCCCGGGATCCCGTCGACGCGCCTGGCCGCCTCGACCACGTCGGCGGCAGCGACGCCTCCCTCGTGCCCGGTGTAGAACCGGTCGCCATCGCCGACGATCCGGAGCAGCACGTCCTGCACGTACCCGGCGCCGGATGCCGCGGCTCCCGCCTCGCGGGCCTTCTGCTCGGAGAACACCGTCCAGTACCGGGGCCGCAGGGTCGCGGCCTCGGTCGCGCGATGACGTGGGATCTGCACGAGGTGCCCGAGGTGGCCGGATGCGAGCCCGCCGGCGGCGGCCGCGACGGCGCACTCGAGGTCGACGCCCACCGAGTGCGTGATGCCGCCGGCCCGGATGGCGCGCGAGGCGTCGGGGTTGCGGCCGATCTGCTTCGTCATCGCGAAGGCCGTGAGCCCGAGCCGGGCGGCCTCGGCGGCGACGACCGCGGTGTTGCGTTCGACGGCGTCGAGGTCGATGACGTACGTGTTCGGCGGCAAGTCGCCGGAGCGGTGGAGGGCGACGGCGGCGTCGATGAGCCGCGGGTTGCGGCGGCGCAGCAGGGACAGGAACACGGCTCAGCTCCCCTTCTTGCCGCGGAGCGACAACGAGACGGCGATCAGGATGATGACGCCGCGCACGATCTCCTGCTGCGCGACGGTGAGGCCGGCCAGGAGCAGGCCGTAGTTGATCATGCTCATGAACAGGCTGCCGACCACGGCGCCGATCATCGACGCCTTGCCGCCGGTGAGCGCGGTGCCGCCGACGATGACCGCGGCCAGCACGCTCATGAGGTCGGTGGTGCCGAGCGTGTAGGTCGCGCCGGCGAGGCGGCCCGCGTAGAGCAGGCCGGCGAGCGCGGCGGTCGTGCCGCTCAGCATGAACACGGCGATGCGCACCCGGGTCACCTTGATCCCGGAGACGCGGGCCGCCGAGGCGTTGTTCCCGACGGCGAGCACATGCGCGCCGAACCGGCGCTGCCGGAGGACGTGCCATCCGATGACCGCGGCGACGGCCGACCACCAGATGAGGATCGGGATGCCGAGCAGGGTGCCGCCGCCGAGGAGCCAGCCGAACGCGGCATCCGTCACGGGGACCGACTGGAGGTTCGTGACCTGCTGCGCGAGCCCAGCCACGAGCCCCATGGTCGCGAGCGTGACGAGGAACGACGGCAGCCGCATCACCGTCACGAAGAGCCCGTTGACGAGGCCCACTGCGGCGCCGACGGCGAGCCCGGCGAGCGCCGCGATCCACCAGGCGCCGGAGACCTGCAGGGTCGCGGCTGCGGTGAGCGCCGCGAGCGCGACCGTCGAGCCGATCGAGAGGTCGATCTCGCCGAGGCTGAGCACGAACACCGTGCCGACGGCCATGATCGTGATCGGCGTCGCCTGGGTGACGATGTTGACGAGCGTGGTGCCGTTCAGGAAGCTGGCGCCCTGCGTGGCCGCGAAGTAGAGGAACACGACGACGAATCCGACGTAGACCACGTAGTTGCGCCACGAACGGACGACGAGCTGCACCCCCTTCTCGGCGGGCGCCTGGGTCGGGGCGATGGTCATGCGGCGACTCCTTCGTGGGTGCGGCCGGCGGCCGCTCGGGCGAGGTGCAGTGCTCCGAGCACGGGCGCCGCGCCGCCCAGCTCGCTGATCGTGACGGGGAGGTCGCCGCGGCCGAGCCGGGCGAGCCAGGTTCGGACGGGAGCGAGGAGCTCCGGGCGGGACCCGATCCCGCCACCGAGGACGAACCGGCCGGGATCGACGACCGCCGCGACGGCGGCGATCGCGTGGGCGACCCACCTCGCCTCCTCGTCGATGGCGGCGACGGCCCTTGCGTCGCCGCGCTCGGCGAGGTCGAACACGTCGCGGGCGGAGGCTCCGGCGCCGAGTCGGGCGGCGAGCGCGTCGCCCGCGACGACCTCCTCGAGCGGTCCGCGCCGATGCGCGGCCGGGTCGAGCGGGTCGGCGCCGAACGGGAGGTATCCGATCTCGCCCGCCGCGTTGCCGGCGCCGGGCACGAGGGCGCGGTCGAGCACGAGGCCCATCCCGATGCCCGTGCCGATGGAGATGAACGCGAAGTCGTCGTGGTGGACGCCGACGCCCGCGGCGAGTTCGCCGAGCGCTGCCACGTTGGCGTCGTTCTCGAGCACGACGGCGCAGCCGAGTGCGAGTCGCAGTTCGTCCGCGAGGCTGAACGAGGCGAGATCGCCGAGGTTGGGTGCGAGCTCGAACCCGCCGTGCGGGTGGGCGGGGACCCCTGCACCCCCCACGCCGATCGCCCGCACCGCGTCGACCGGCGACGACACGGCGGCGGAGAGTCCCTCCACGAGTCCGGCGATCTGGCCGACGAGCGCTCGCCCGCCTCCGGCTTCGGTCGCCTCCTCGGCCTCGACCAGCGCGGCGCGCGCCCGCGGCCCGTCGCTCGCGTCGAGGGCGGCGATGCCCGCGCGCACCTTGGTGCCGCCGAGGTCGATGCCGACGACGTACCCGTCCGCGTCGCGGGCGTCCACGAGGCTCATGCGCCCACCTCCAGCAGCCGGGCGGGCGTGCGCGCCGTCATCCGCTCGATCGCGTCCTCGGGCACCCCGTGCGCGGCGAGCGCCGGCAGGAACCGATCGGCGAGGTGGGCGTAGCCCAGCTGCCCGTGCGTGCCGGGGTTCATCCAGACCTCGGCGCCGGTGAGGTCCTGTGCGAGCACGATCCGGTCGGCGTACCCGTCGGCGACGAGTTCGGCGACGAACTCGACCCGACCGCGGTCGGAGCGCGCGAAGGACCGCTTCGGGAACTCGCCGTCGGTCCGGTCGGCCGCCGGCTCGAGGAAGAAGTCCCACACCTCCTTGCCGATCGTGTCGACGGCGATGAGCGCGCCGCGGTCGAGGATGCTGCGTGCCAGGTCGACGCTGAGCTGCGTGTCGAGGTGGCCGATCACCACGCGGTCGAGGTCGACGCCCTCCGAGGCGAGCAGGTCGACCTGCTCGTGCGCCATGGTGCCGTGCGTGGTGTGCGTCATGATCGCCAGCCCGGTCTCGCGGTGGGCGCGTGCGACGGCGCGCAGCACGCGATCCTCGAACGGCGTGATCTCGCCGAGGCTCGTGGCCTGCTCGCCGAAGATGCCGGCGCGGATGCCGCTGCCGCCGATGCCGTCGACGGCGTCGGCGACGAACCGGGCGGTGAGCTCGTCGAGCGTGGCCTCCCTCGCCCACGCCGGGGCGTACGCCTCGAGGTAGAGCGCGGTCCCGCTGACGATGTGCAGCCCGCTGCGCTCGGAGATCTCCGCGAGCATCGCGATCTCCGCGCCATCCGGCTCGCGCCCGACCACGCCGTACGGCGAGAGGTCGACGACGGTGCCGAAGCCACGCGCCTCGAGCCCGGCGAGCGCACCGACCGCGAGGTCGATCCGGTCGTCGCGGGTGCCGGCGGTGAGCCACGGCCCCGGGGTGAGCGACAGCAGGTGCTCGTGGGGCATGACCCGGCCGAGCTCGGAGGGCGGCACCGGGCCGCGCACGGTCATGACGTCGGCCATCCGACATCCTTTCGTTCGTTCCGGCGGATCGCCGGGGTGGGAGGGGCCGCGAGCCGGCCGGGCCCCTCCTCCGGATGGTCAACCGCCGGTGACGCTCGAGGGCGGCTCCACGCCGTAGTCCGCCTCCCAGCCCTCGACGAGGTTGTCCTTCGTGACCTTGGTCGGGTCGGATGCCACGAGCTCGGGCGCGTCCTTGCCGAGCACGCCGTACGCTCCCGCCCGGGCGAGCCCGGCGCCGATGTCGAGCGAGCCGTTGCCGACCATTCCGGCGACGTTCGTGCCGGTGACCATCGCGGCGGCGACCGTCGTGTCGAGGTCGTTGGTGACGACCTGGATGTCGGTGCGACCGGCGGCGCGGATGGCGGCGAGCACGCCCTGCGCTGCCGTCGCCCACGAGACGTAGATGCCCTTCAGGTTCGGGTTCTTGGCGATCATCGCCGCGGCGGCGGCCTGCGTCGCGGTCTCGTCGGCGAAGCCCTGCTCCTCGACGACCTCGATGTCGGGGTACTCGTAGGCGAGCCAGTCCGTGAACGACCGGTCGCGCTGGTTGGTGAACCAGAAGTTCGCGTTGAACGTGAGGACGCCGACCTCGCCCTCGCCGCCCAGAGCGTCGCCCAGGATCTCGGCGTTCGCGCGTCCGGCCTTGGCGAGGTCCTCGGTGACGATCGAGACGAACTCGTCGCCGGCGGCGTAGCCCTCGGGCGGCGTGGTCATGATGACGAGCTTCGCGCCCGCGTCGAGGATCGGCTGGAACGACTTCGCCGCCGAGGTGGGGTCGACCGCGATCGCGACGACGATGTCGGGGTCGAGCGCCATGACGGTCTGGACGTTGTTGGCCTGGGTGCCGGCGTCGAAGTTCGCCTGCGTGCTCGCGACGACCTCGATGCCGAGCTCCTCGAACTCGGCGCGGGCGCCTTCCTCGACGGCCGCGACGAAATCGCCGGAGGTGTGCCACACGAACGCGGCCGTGAGGTCGCCCTCCTGCACCTCGGCGAGTTCGTCGTCGGTGAGCTCGAGTTCGCCGAGCGCTCCGGGCTGCTCGCCGTTGGGGCCCTCGAACTCGAGGCTCGGCTCGGCGGCCGGTGCGCCCGGCTCGGCCGGTGCGGCCGCGGTGCCCTGCGCGGCGCAGCCGCTCAGCATCAGGGCGGATGCGACGGCGCCGACGAGCGAGACCCTCAGGACTCGAGTCGGGGTGAGCGGTGATCGTGCCATGGTGTGTGACCTTCCTGTGCGGACGTACCTGGGTGCGACGACCGGCCGGCCTCGTGCATGTCGTCGGCGAGCGTGCGTTGCCATTTTGATTTCAGTACGCAACCAAAGTCAAGACTTCTCTCGAATTCCAACGAGAGAATCGCATCGGAGCGTCGGATCGACCGCGCTCGGGCAATGCTTTACGCTCAGACTGAGCGGAAATCAGGAGGTCCGATGGTCAACGACATGCGCCGACTGAACAGGACGGCGGTGCTGACCGAGCTGATGCGCATCCGGCCGGCGAGCCGGAAGCAGCTCGCTGCGGCATCCGGCATCTCCGCCGCGACGGTCACGCGCGCGGTCGAGCAGCTCATCGCCGAGGGCGTCGTGGTCGAGGCATCCGAGCTGGTGTCGGAGCAGCGCGGCCGCCGCGCGGTGCTCCTCGACCTCGTCGCGGATCGCGCGTTCGTCGTGGGCATCGACGTCGGCGCGTCGAACACGCGCATCCTGCTCGCCGACCTCGTGGGCACGCCGATCGAGCGCCGCGAGCTGGCGACCCCGGTCGAGGCGGATGCCGCGGGGCTCGCCGCGTGGCTCGCCTCGGCGGCACGCGACATCGCGGGCGATCGCTGGGACCACGTCGCGGGCTTGTACCTGGGCCTCCCGGGCGCGGTCGGACGCGACGGGTCGACGATCTCCAACGCTCCGAACCTGCCGCAGGTGGAGGAGCCTGGCTTCCACGACCTCGTCCGCGCGCACGCGGATCGGCCGGTGCGGGCGGACAACGACGCGAACCTCGCCCTGCTCGGCGAACAGCACTTCGGCGCCGCGCGCAACGCGCCGACGGCGGTGATGGTCACGATCGGCACCGGCCTCGGTGCCGGCATCGCGATCGACGGCCGGATCCTCCGCGGCGCACACGGCGTCATCGGCGAGTTCGGGCAACTGCCGGCGGGCCCGCTCGGCACCCGGCTCGAGCTCATGGTGACCGGCCCGGGAATCCTGCGCCTCGCAGCCGAGGCGGGCGTGCGACTCGACTCGCCGGCCGACCTCTTCGCGACCGACGCCGCCGAGCCCGTGCGCGCGCTCCGCGCCCACTTCGACCAGGCCATGCTCATCGTGCTCACCGCCGCGACCGTCTCGTGCGAACCCGAGGTCATCGTGCTCGGCGGCGGCATCGCGAAGTCCCTCGCCCGCGACCTCGGCCGCTACGAGACCGTGCTCGAGCACCACCTCGGCGCGGCGCCGCGCCTCACCGCGTCGGAGCTCGGCGACTTCGCCGGCGCGACGGGCGCGATCGTCGCCGCGCTGCACGAGGTCTACCGCGGCATCGGCATCGACGAGCGCGCCTTCGGCGACCTGCCGGTCGCGGCGGAGGCGGAAGCTCGGTGACGACGCTCCGCCTCGGGTGACGGCCACCCGGCACCCGCGCGGATGGTCCTCCCGCATGCCGAGCGCCGCGCGCGTCTCCGGCAGCACGTCCTCGGCATCGTGCTCATCCGCCGCCGCGCCGTCGGACCCGCTTCGGGAGGAGAGGGCCGCAGGTCCCTCGCCGCCCGCTCGCATCGGGCGTACCATCTGAGGCGTACGGGCCCGCGGCGGCGGCTCGACGGTCGTCGACCCACGGTGCGCACCCGGGGGCGGGGGAGACGACCATGCCAGCACTCGAGCCGCGATTCTCGGCGGCGATCGACAGGATGTTCATGCCTGCGCCGGTGGCCGGCGTCCCCATCGGCCACCTGCTCCCCTTCGACCCGATCGGGTGGTTCGGCGACGAGGACCCGCTGCAGGAGTCGATGCCGTCCGTGCGCCTGCTCCGCACGCGCGACCTCGTCGACCTGAGGTTCCGGTTCGCCGGGCTCGGCCTGGAACGCGACGGAGACGGCCGCGCGCTGTTCCGCACGGCCGACCGGGGTTACCTCGTCGCGGAGTTCGGTCCGCAGCACCTCTACGAGGAGGCGTTCTTCGAGGCCGGCGGTCCGGTCGACGGCTTCCTCTCCGACGACGACGCGAAGAAGGCTGCGGGCGTCCCGGAACAGCACGGCGTGCCCGGGGCGGGAGTGCGATCGCGGGCCCTGCTCGCGCGCACGAGTCGCCTGGTGTTCTCGGTCGGCGACGAGCGCATCCCGTTCACCGGAGCCGGGCTCCTCGCGGCGATGCGTGCGCTGCCGCTCAGCGTCGTGCCCCACGCGTCTGGCCAGGCGCGTCGGATCGACTGGCGGGAGTACGCCGAGCTGTTCGCCGCACTCGCGATCGACGACGGCGTCGTGGTGCGCAGGGGCCGTGCCGAACCGCCCGTTCCGCTCCGTGGACGCCTCGGAGACCGATGGGATCGCACGCGCCTTCCCCGAGAACCGGCCGCGGCCCGAATCGATCGCGCGATCGCCGCGACGCGCCTGGCCCGAACGGCCGACCTCGTCCAGGCCCGGTTCGGCGTGGCGAGTGCCGTCGCGGCGGTCTCCGACGCGCCCGGCATGCTCCACGCCGACCCTGCGGCGATCATCGGCCGCCCCGACCGGCTCCCGCCCTCGCCTCGTCCGCCATCGGCGACGGAGACGGCGCTCGAACTGCCGTGGCGGCTGCAGGTCAGCCCGCATTCGGGCGGCGCGTTCGCGCACGCCATGGACGAGGTCGAGCACGACGACCGCGTGGAGCTCTGGCACACCAGGCTCGGCAATCGCGTCGGCACCGCGAACGCCATCGACCCGGCGGCGCCCGCGCCGGTCGACGAGGGGCGACCGGAGGGGCGCAGCATCCGAGCGGTCTGGACTCGCGACTTCGACCGCGACACGGACGCGAAGGACGAGGCCGCGAGCGCGACCGTGGCGGGCGACCCGAACGACGACGTCGACGCGCCCGCACCGTTCCGCGGCTCGCTCTCGCCGCGCGACCGCCGCCAGCTCGTGCACCTCACCTCCGACTACCGATGGCCCCGCTCGCCGGACCCGAGGTGGGAGCCGCGTCCGTTCCACGTCGAGCACCTCATGCTCACCGGGCTCGGCGGCTGGCTGCGCGGAAGCCTGCAGATCCCGGGGGACGTGCCGATCGGGCTGTCGATCGAGGAGTGGACGCAGCGAACCATCATGGCCCGCGACCAGTACGTGAAGGTCGTCTATCAGGGCGTCCTGCTGCCGTTCGGCCATCGGGCGGCGCTGGTCAAGGTCACCGAGCGGATGCTGCGGCACGGCGTCGCACGGCTCGTGCAGCGGTTGTTCGTGGTCGTGAAGGAGCCCGAGCGCGAGTTCCGCGGACATGGCGTGCCGAAGGCGGACCGTGCCATGCCGTTCCGGTGGGTGCGGATCCTCACGGCCGGCACCCCGCCGCTCGCCAAGCCCTCGCCCCTGCCCGGGGCGTTCGGGGGCAAGGTGTTCGTCCCCTCGATCCCGACCTCCGACGGACTGAACGGCGACCAGCCCGTCGCGGGCGACGTGCCGTTCACGTTCCGGATGGTCGCCACGGACGTCGAGGACCGCATCGTGGAGTTCGAGGGCCCGCTCGTCTTCGCCGAGAAGACTGCGCTGGAGGACCTCCCCGACATGGGTGTCCCGATCCCGGCGAGCCTCAAGCGGGAGTTGACCCTCGCAGCCGCGAACACCGCCTCGCCGACGTTCGACCTGCGCGGGCAGCGGATCGCGTACGCGCCGCACGCCGACCCCGACGACACGACCCTCGCCACTGCGACGCTCCGCTTCCGGTCGGTCTCGGACCCCGCCGGCGCGCCGCACTTCGCGCTGCCGGTGCTCGCCGTGGCGCGCGCCGTCGTGCCATCGATGAGCGCGTTCACGGGCCAGGCCGAGCCCGTTCCGCTGCGCTACCCGGCGACGTACCTCGACAACGGTCCCCGGCAGGACGGCGTGCCCGGCAACGGCGCGGACCAGTTCCTCGAGGTGGCCACGGCGGACGGCACCGGCCCGGCGATCCGCCAGATGGACTTCGCGAGCCAGTCGGATCGATCCGGCGGATTCGTGAGCCCCGGCGTCCAGGTGAAGGCGCTCGCCCGGCGGGTCGGTCCGGTCGGCGGCGACCTCGCGTCCAAGGATGCGATTCCCGGCGCGTTCGACGTCCAGGGCATGTTCCCGAAGGATGTCGCGAAGCTCTTCGGCGTGCTCGACCTGCGCGACCTGCTCTCGAACGCGGATGCGGTGGTGCCGCGATTCGTGGCGCAGGCCGTCGACGTCGTGGGCTCGCTCAGGGCGGCGGTCGCGCAGGTGCAGCAGCTGGACCCGGCCGCGGTGCTCGCGGCGCAGGCGGCGCCGGTACCGGCGCAGGCCGTGAAGCTCGCCGATGCCGTCGGCGACCTGGCCGATGCGTTCCTGGCGCTCGCCACTCCCCAGGCGGTCGTGCCCGACGTCGCGGCCGCCCTCGCCGACCTGTCGTCGTCGTCCCGCGAGATCGTCGACCGCTGGGAGACGGTGCTGCCCTCACTCGGTCTCGCGCGCGCCGACGCCGAACGGCTCGAGGCCGTGCTCCGACGACTCGCCGACCTCGACGGCAAGGCGGCCGACGCGGCGAAGGCGGTGCTCGCGGTCTTCTCGGGCGGACGCCTGCCCGAGTCCGTCGATGCGCGGCTCGAGTGGTCGACCCGACTCCACGCCTGGCCGGCCGGCGCGTCCGTCTTCGTCCCCGGCGGCGACGCCACCCTCCGGCTGCTCGCCGAGACCAGCGCGCCGGTGCTGCCTGGTGGAAGTCCCACGGCGATCGTGTCGTGCTCGATGCCGCCGTTCGAGCTCCGGCTCGTGGGCGACAGCGCGGTCGTGCGCCTCCGCGTCGCCGTGATGGAGTTCTCGGTGCGTGCTGGTCGCAAGCCCGACGTGAACGTCGCGCTCGCCGATCCGGGTGGCGTCGAGTTCGTCGGGCCGCTCGCCTTCGTCGAGCGCCTGAAGGGCATCATCCCGTTCGACGGGTTCAGCGATCCGCCCTACCTCGACATCCAGCCGAGCGGCATCACCGCCGGATTCGACCTCGCGATCCCCGACCTCGCGGTCGGCGTGTTCGCGTTGTCGAACATCCGCTTCTCGGCGGCGCTGGCTGTGCCCTTCATCGGCGAGTCGCTCGAGTTCCGCTTCGCGTTCGCGACCCGCGAGGACCCGTTCCGGTTGCAGGTCTCGCTCTTCGCGGGCGGCGGGTTCCTCGGCCTGGCCGTGACGCCGAAGGGGCTCCGCATGGTCGAGGCCGCCCTCGAGTTCGGGGCCGCGGTGAAGCTGAGCTTCGTCGTCGCCAGCGGCGAGGTGTCGGTGATGGCGGGCATCTACTTCCGACTCGAGGAGCTCCCCGATGGTTCGCAATCGGTCACGCTCTCGGGCTATTTCCGCGCGCGCGGCGAGGTCGACGTGCTCGGCCTCATCTCGGCCAGCATCGAGATCTACCTCGAGCTGTCGTACCGCGAGGTGGGCGGTGCCGCGAAGGCCGTCGGCAAGGCCTCGATCAGCATCGAGGTCTCGATCTGCTTCTGCTCGTTCTCGGTGACCGCCACGTGCGAGCGGCGGTTCTCGGGTTCGGGGGGCGACCCGACGTTCGCCGCGATGATGGCCGGCTACACGGACGCCGAGCAGCTCGCGCACGAACCGTGGAGCGAGTACTGCGCCGCGTTCGCGGTGGAGCAGGCATAGGAGGCGACGATGGACGAGCAGGCGATCTTCACCGCACTGCCGGGCGGCCGGGAGGACGGCCGACTTCGCGTGACGGTCTTCGTGACGCCGCGGTTGACCGTGCCGGCTGGGGCGGGGCAGGTGCCGCTGGCGGAGTCGGAGGCGTTCGCCGACTGGCCGCGGACCGTGCGCGACGCCGGCTGGGAGTTCGAGCTCGAGGGCGTGGGCACCTTCCCGGGCGAGTTCGTCGACCCTCACGTCGAGCCCGATTCCGAGCTCTGGATGCGGCTCTTCGGCGACACCGCCGTCGGGCAGGCGACCTTCCAGCACTTCGAGGAGTCCATCGTGCACTCCTATCCGGTCGAGGAGGTCGTGCGCGCCATCCGCGAGGTGTACGCGACCGCGGCGACGAAGCACGCCACCGACTTCCCTCCCGTGACGCACGGCGTGCTCAAGGACGCGCTCGACGAGCTCGGCCCAGGTTGGATCGTCCCGGAACTCGGCCACGGCGACCGTCGGATCGCCGTGCGCGAGTACCTGCGACGCCTGCGCGAGGACAGCGACCCCGCGTCGGGCGGCGCCGGCACGCCCGCCCGCGCCCGCTACCTCGACCTGGACGCCGTGCCCGCCGCGGACCGTCCGCGGACCGCGCTGCTCGCCGCGACCGGCTTCTACGACCGCGCCGCGAACCCGAACGACCCGGCGAACGCCACCCGCCCGGCGCCCGAGCCCGTCGCCCCGGAGTTCCACAGCTTCGTGGCGCGATGCGCCGACCACGAGGACCTGCTGCGCCGGCTGGGCCTCGCGATCGACCTCTCGATCGAGGACCCCGGCGTCTCGGAGCGCGGCACCCGGATCCGCGTCGTGCACGTGCAGTCCGACGAGCCCATCGCGCATCTGGCCGCCGCGGATCCGTCGCGTCCGTGGACGCGCGTGCACTATTCGGATCGCGCATGGGCGCCGATGATCGATCGCGAGCAGCCCGACATCGTCGACGGCAGCCTCGTGATCGACGACCCGGAGCGATTCCTCGTCGACCAGGTCGATCCCGACGGCATGTCGCTGAAGTTCGCGAGCCTGCTCGACACGATCGCGCGCACGGTCGCCGACCTCGACGCGACGCCGGCGACGGCGCTGCAGATGCCCTCGATGACGGACGACGCCTCCTCGCTGCCCGCACTGCGGTCGAACGGGATCGTGATCGCGCGCCGCAACCGGGCCAAGCACCTCGTCGCGCAGTTCGAGCAGTCGGCGGACCATGAGGCGGACCGCACGGGTTCGCCGACGCCGACGACCCTCGACGCGACCGACGTGACGCGCGGATGGCGCGTCGACGTGCTCGACCTCGACGCGCCCGAGCACGCGTGGCGGTCGCTGCACGAGCGCGAGGGCGAGTTCCGGCTGGTCCGACCGGCGCAGCCGTCCGAACCGCTGGTGCTCGACCCGCCCCACGTCCGCGACGAGGGCTACCTGAAGGCCGCGAGCACCTCGAGCGAGGAGGCCGCCACCACCGCCGACCAGTACCTGCACGAGACCCTGGCCGGGTGGGACGGCTGGTCGCTCGCGGTCACGCGCCCGGGACTGAAGCAGACGGAGACCGACACGGTGCAGGCGGACGAAGCGCCCGACGTGGCCGGGACCGGGTTCCCGCTCGCCGCACGGTTCCACGTGCCCGGCGGCAGTCTCCCGCGCCTGCGCTTCGGCCGGTCCTACCGCGTCCGCGTGCGCGCGGTCGACCTCTCGGCGCACTCCATCCCCGCCGACCAGCTCGACGACGCGCACGAGCGCGAGCTCGACGGGCCGTACCTGCGCTGGGAGCCGGTCCCGTCGCCGGCCGTGATCCCGCTCACGGAGTTCACCGAGGGCGAGTCGCTCATGCGGATGGTGATCCGCTCCACGCTCGGGGAGACCGTCTCGGACTACATCGCGCTGCAACGCGTCCGCGACCTGCCCGGGCACGAGCCGTCGGGCCGGATCGGGATCGTGTACCGCGAGGAGAACGAGCGCCACCTGGCGCCGCCGATCACGAGCGTGCAGCTCGCCGAGACGCACGGGCGCTTCGACGCCGCGTTCAGCGGCAGCCCGGCCGAGGTGCAGGCGCAGTTCGACCTCATCGCGGCTCGCGAGTCGGAGACGTACCTGACCATGCCGAACGGACGGCTCGTGAACCCCGCCGACCGAGCCCCGGGCCAGGAATTCACGTTCGCCAAGGACGACGTCCTCATGCAGGGCGAGTACATCGTCCGCGACACGCCTCAGCTCGCCCTGCCGTACCTGCCCGATCCGCTCTCCCGGGGCGTGTCCTTCACGACGCTGCCTGGCGACGAGATCGACGACACGACCGGCGGCACGCGCGAGCAACGCTGGCCGGGCGGCCCCGACTGGCACGACCGGTTGCCGTTCCGGTTGCGCGTCGTCGAGGGCGACGGCGTGCCGGACTTCGACGTGCCGAGCCGCACGCTCACGGTGCCGCTGCCGAAGGCGACGCTGGTCACGGTGCGGATCTCGTCGTTCCTCGACGCGCCCGACATCGACCTTATGTCGATCTGGTCGCTCGTCCGCGCCGAGCTGCAGACCGCCGGCGCGCCGGCGAGCGCGATCGCCGAGGCCCGCGAGCTGATGCGGCAGGGCCGGCACTGGATGGTGACGCCCTACGCGGAGCTCACCCTCGTGCACGCCGTGGAGAAGCCGCTCGAGCCGCCCGAGATCGCGTTGGACGCGCAGCAGCGTCGTGCGCACGGCGAGACCTTCTCGGTGCTCCCGGGATTCGTCCGCACGCACGCCGCGAGCACCGGGCGGATGGACCTGGAGGCGACGTGGCAGGAGCCGGTCGACGACCCCCTCGAACCGGCGCCGGTGTTCGTCCCGGACCCCGCGGACCCGCCGCCGCCCGGGACGCCGACACCGCCCGTGCGCCACGCCCACGTGGCCGACTTCCCGGTGACCCCGATCGAGTCGCAGGCGCGGATCGGTCGCGACGCCGCCGGGCCGGCCGGCCCGTACGGCCCCCGCCACGAGGTGCGGCACGAGTTCGGCGACACGAAGCACCGGATGGTCGACTACACGCCGATCGCGACGACCCGGTTCAGGGAGTACTTCCCGCCGAAGGTCACCGACGATCCGGACCTCGTCACGCACGCCGGTCCCGCACTGCGTGTCAACGTGCCGTCGAGCCGCCGGCCGGACCCCCCGGACGTCCACTCGATCATCCCGACCTGGCGGTGGGACGAGATGCCGCTGCGCGTCGGCTCGCGGTTCGGCGTGCGCCGCGTCCGCTCGGGCGGCGGCCTGCGCGTCTACCTGCGCCGCCCGTGGTGGTCGAGCGGCGACGACGAACTGCTGGGCGTGATCCTGCGCCTGCAGCCCTGGCTGGACTGGTTCGCCGACCTCGACGCGGGCGTCGCGGGCGCGCGCGCCCTCGGGCCGCTCGCCGAGGGGTGGGCCACATCGGTCCTCACCGGGCTCGGGCTCGGCCGCGACGAGGTCGCGAAGGCCGATTCGGCGTCGGCGCTCCTGCGCTCGAAGTTGGCCGAGGCGAGCGCCGAGCTCGTCGACGGCGGCGACGCGCGTGCCGCCCGGTCGGGCATCCTCGACGGACTGCGTGTGACAGGCGGTGACGGCGGTCGCCTTCGCCTCGAGCCCGGCCTCGCCGTCGACGGCAACGGCCGGCGCGTGTCGGTCGGCCCGAGCCCCGCTCGGCCACATCCGCGAGACGACGCCGAGCACTTCCTCGACCGGACCGCCAGCGCGATCGACCGGGCCCGGATCGCCGAGGCCGGTCCGATCGTCGAGGACGCCGCGGCATCCGCCCTGATCGGGTCCTGGCTCGACCTCCTCCTTCTGCACACGTCCGACGAGGGACGCCGCTTCACGTCGTCGTGGGGCACCGACCCGGTGTTCGAGGGGGAGCCGCTGCCCGGCGGGCCCTTCATCCACCACTTCCCGCTCCGGGTCGACGTCGGGCACGGCACCCTCGTCGAGTCGGCGACCGGTGCCTCGCCGTCGAGCGACCCCGTGACGGTCGTCGGCCACCGCCCCGCGTTCGACGAGTCCCGAGATCTCTGGTACTGCGACATCCAGGTCGACGCTGGCAGCGCCTACACGCCGTTCGTGCAGCTCGCGCTCGCGCGATACCAGCGGCACTCCATCCCCGGCGAGGAGATCTCGGCGGTGGTCAAGGCCGACTTCGTGCAACTCGTGCCGCGCCGCGAGGCGACGTTCGTCCTCTCCCCGGACGGCGACGCGATCGCCGTCACGCTCGCGGGCACCGTCGGCGTTCCGAAGTTCGCCGAGCACCTCGGGGCCCTCACGGCCCAGGTCGCCGCGTCTCGTCGGGTCGAGGCGTGGATCGAGCGCCTGCCGGAGGACGCGACGAGCGACCTCGACTGGGAGCCCGTCGACGCGCCGACCGAACTGCCGGTGCGCCACTTGCTCACCCGGCTCGGGATCCTGCGGCCGCGTCACGGCGACGTCGAGTGGGCCGGCGCGGTCGCGGTGCCCGACCGCGAGCGCGGCGTGCGGCTTCGCATCCGGATCGCCGAGTACGAGCTCCACCAGATCGACCCGAAGGGCGTCTGGCCGCCGCTCGCGTTCAAGGCCCGAGGCCGCCGGATCGTCTACGCCGACACCGTCGAGCTGCCCTGAGCCGCCTCCGCCGCCCCAGCCCGCCTACTGGCGCGCGAGCGCCGCGCGCAGCTCCGCCTCGTGGTCGACGACGTGCTCGCCCGACACGTCGAACACCACGCGGTCGATCGTGCCGGTGAACGCGAACGGCGCGGGGTAGGCATCGGTCAGCGGCGCCCCGGCGTCGAGCCCGACCGAGACACCCGAGGCGAGCCCGAGCATGATCGGGATGGTGACCGGCAGGTCGCCGCTCCCGACCGGCTGGCCGTCGACGAACAGCGTGACGGTCGCGGGCGTGCCCTTGCCCTCGCGGATGCTCGGCTGTCCCGTCGGCGCGAACTCCATGCTGAGGATGTGCGTGCCCGTCGGCACGTCGGTGTCGCTCGTGACGTGGAAGTACTCGGCCGCCACGTAGTTGTACGTGTAGACGAGCCGGCCGTCCTTGACGTAGAGGCTGTAGCCGCCGTCGACGCCGCCCTGGCTGACGAGCACGCCCTCGGCGCCGCCGTCCGGGATCTCGACCAGCGCGTTGATGGTGTGCGGGCGGTTCACGAGCCGCGGTGCGGCGCTGCCCGCCACCTCCGAGGTGTGCGGGAAGTACACGTACCGCGAGCGGTCCTTCGCGATCACCGGGCGCTGCTCGGCGAAGCGCTGCTGGCCGCGGCCGTCGATGGGCAGCACGTGGTACTTGCCCGCCTCGACGTACCAGAGCGAGATGAGCTCGCCCAGCTTGTCGGGGTACTGCGCGGCGAGGTCGTGGTTCTCGGCGAAGTCCTCGGCGACGTGGTAGAGCTCCCAGCCGTCGGCGTCGAGTTCGCGCAGCACGTCGGCCGTGATCGGGTCGCCGAATGCGCGCCCGGACTCGGCGAACGAGGCTCCCGGCCAGGGGCACACGGCGCGCCATCCGTCGTGGTAGATCGACCGGTGCCCGATCATCTCGAAGTACTGCGTGGTGTGCAGCGAGGCGGCGGAGGCATCGGTCAGCGCGTCCTTGAAGCTCACGCCCTCGATCGGCGACTGGGTGACCCCGCGGATCGCGTCGGGCGGCGTGATGCCGAGCAGGTCGAGCACGGTCGGCACCATGTCGATGGCGTGCGCGTACTGGGTGCGGATCTCGCCGCGCGCGGGGATCGCGTTCGTCCACTGCACCATGAACGGGTCGCTGATGCCGCCGCGATAGGTCTCGCGCTTCCAGCGCCGGAACGGGGTGTTGCCCGCCCAGGTCCAACCCCATGGGTAGTGGTTGAAGTACTTCGGCCCGCCGAGGTCGTCGATCGCGGCGAGGTTCTGCTCGAGCGAGTCGGGCACGAAGTTGAAGAACTTGTTCTCGTTGATCGACCCGGTGGGGCCGCCCTCGGCGCTCGCGCCGTTGTCGGAGATGAGCATGATGAGCGTGTCGTCGAGCTCGCCGAGCTCCTCGAGGAACGAGATGAGGCGCCCGATGTGGTGGTCGGTGTGCTCGAGGAAGCCCGCGAAGACCTCCATCATGCGCGCGTAGAGCCGGCGCTCGTCGGCCGAGAGGGCGTCCCAGTCCTGCACATCGGGGTCGTGCCGCGACAGCTCCGCGTCGGCGGGCACGAGCCCGAGCTCCTTCTGCTTCGCGAAGACGCGCTCGCGGTAGACGTCCCAGCCCTCGTCGAACATGCCCGCGTAGCGGTCGGTCCACTCCTTCGGCGCGTGGTGCGGCGCGTGCATCGCGCCCGTCGCGAAGTACGTGAAGAACGGCTTGTTCGGGGCGACCTGCTTCGCGTCCGCGATGAACGTGATCGCCCGGTCGACGAGGTCCTCGGTGAGGTGGTAGCCCTCCTCCGGCGTCTTCGGCGGTTCGACGCGGTGGTTGTCGTGGGTGAGCTCGGGGTAGTACTGGTGCGTGTCGCCGCCCAGGAACCCGTAATACCGCTCGAAGCCGCGCCCGAGCGGCCACCGGTCGTACGGCCCGGCCGCGGTCGTCTGGTCGGTGGGCGTCAGGTGCCACTTGCCGACCGCGAACGTGTTGTAGCCCTCGCCCTTCAGGATCTCGGCGAGGAACCCGTTCTCGAACGGCACGTTGCCGTCGTACCCGGGGAACCCGGTCGAGGTCTCGGTGATCGCCGCCATGTGGTTCGAGTGGTGGTTGCGTCCAGTGAGGATGCAGGTCCGCGACGGCGAGCACAGCGCGGTCGTGTGCATGTTCGCGAACCGCACGCCATTCGCCGCGATGCGGTCGATGTTCGGGGTGCGGATCGGGCTGCCGTAGCATCCGAGCTGCCCGTAGCCCATGTCGTCGATGACGATGAACAGCACGTTCGGGGCGCCCTCCCCGGCCCGCAGCGGCTCCGGCCAGGCCGGCGACGATTCGTCGAACGTGCGCGCGACCACCCCCGGGAACGTGGTTCCGGGTCGGTACTCGCGCAGCGTCGGCTCCTCGGACATGTCTCCCCCATCCGACCGCGCAGCAGCGCGCGGCCCCCGTCGGAACCTAACAACGGCTCGCGGGAGCCCGCGGGCCTTCCGTCCCGTGCGAGCCACGTGACCCCTGGCCTGTGCGCCCGACCGACTCCGGTCGTTGCGCGCGTGCCGGCTGCCTCGCGCCGCAATCACGAGAACGCAGGATGACATGCGCCATCCACCCCGCACGGCGCCCATGCCGCGGCTCATCCTGCGAACTCGACGGGGCCGCGGAGACAGCGGACGCGGACGCCCGCTGACGCCGACGTACGCTGGCGGAGGACCGAGAGGACTCCCATGACCGAGCACCGACACGAGCAGGACCACGGCCACGATCACGGCAATGCCGGCGACGGCGCCGAGATCTTCGAGCCGCCCGCATGGGACGAGGCCTACTCGGGCGACGAGGCCCGGTGGAGCGGCAACCCGAACGCGCAGCTCGTCGCCGAGGCATCCGCCCTCGAGCCCGGCACGGCCCTCGATGTCGGATGCGGCGAGGGCGGCGACGTGATCTGGCTCGCGCAGCGCGGATGGCGCGTGACCGGCGCCGACTTCTCGACGAACGGCCTCGCGCGCGCCGCGGATCACGCCGAAGCGGCGGGCGTCGCCGACCGCACCGACTGGTGGCAGGTGGATGCCCGCACCTTCGACGCCGGCGGCCGGTCGTTCGACCTCGTGACGACCCACTTCCTGCACCCGCCGGACCACGGCATGGTCGACGTCGTGCGCCGCCTGGCCGGCGCGGTCGCGCCCGGCGGGCTCCTGCTCGTCGTCGGGCACGCGCCGTCGGAGGCGTTCGCGAACGCGTCGCCGAGCCGCCGCGACGCCATGTTCCTCGCCGAGGAGTTGCTGCCCGGCCTGCCGTCGGGCTTCGAGGTGCTCGTCGTCGAGCAGCGCCCGCGCACGATGGTCCGCGACGGTGAGGCGAAGGCCATGGACGACTCGACGCTGCTCGCGCGCCGCGCACGCTGATCGGAGCCGGTGCCGATCGCCGTCAGGCGTGCTCGTCGGGTTCGGTGGTCGGCGGCTGGACGCTCCACGACGGCGGTTCGTCGGCGCCCGACTCCTCGTCCCGGTCGGCGTCGTCGCGGGTGGCCTGCACGATGCCCGGAGCGTGGTGCACGGGCGCGTAGACCGCGTAGAGCCGCATCGGCTCGTCGCCCGTGTTCACGACGTCGTGCCACGTGCCCGCCGGCACCTGGATGCTCCAGCCGTCGGAGACCTCGCGCTCGTAGGTGAGCTCGTCCTCCGACGGCCCCATCCGCACGACCCCGCGCCCGGCATCCAGCCGCAGGAACTGGTCGGTCTCCGGGTGGGCCTCGAGGCCGATCGACTCCCCCACCGGGATCGACATGAGCGTGACCTGCAGGTACTTCCCACTCCACGCGACGACCCGGTAGTCGGTGTTCTCGACGGTCGCGGACTCGATGTCGAACGCGTTCGGCTGCGGCCCGTTGTCGGTGATCTCCATCGGTCGTCCCCCTCGTCGACACGGCGCGCCGGCCGGCGCGCCCTCCCCCGTTCAGGCTAGCCGCGGGGGTTCCGCGGTTCCACCACCGGGGGGAGATGGTCGACGAAGGCCCGGCACCAGATCACCGGTGCCGGGCTTTCGTTGCTCGTTGGACGGAATGCGGCGGCCAAGGCGGATGCCGGACGCCGAATCGCGTCCAAACCTGGGAAGCTGGGGCCGGGGCTTAATTCATCACGTGATGATATATTGACGGCACAAGAGAACGGAGGATCCCGTGACGATCCCCAGCAGCACTTCGGTCCTCATCGTCGGCGCCGGCCCGGTCGGCCTGACGCTCGCGCTCCTGCTCGATCGGGCGGGCGTGGAGGTCACGGTCGTCGATCGCGATTCGGCACCCGTCGAGCAGTCCCGCGCCATCTGGGTGCACTCGCGGACGCTCGAGATCTGGGACACGATCGGGATGGCCCCACTCGCGCAGGCCGAGGGCCGCGAGGTGACCGCCATCCAGATGCGGACGAGCGGCCGAGCCCGAGCGACGCTGCCCTACGACGGGACCGGGATCAGCGCGTTCCCGCACGGCCTGATGCTCGAGCAGTCCCGCACGCAGGCCCTCCTGCTCTCGCTCATCGCGCAGACGCGCATCCGCTTCGCATGGCGAACGCGGCTCACCGACCTGACCCGCGACGATGCGGGCTGCCGGGCGACCATCGTCACCGAGGACGGCGCGACGCGCACCGTGGACGCGCAGTACGTCATCGGGGCCGACGGCGGATCGTCGACCGTGCGCTCGCTGATCGGGGTCCGGCTGGAGGGCGGCACGTACGACAGCTCGTTCTTCCTCGTGGACGCGATCGCGACGACCGACCTCGACACGAGCATGTCGTACCTGAACTTCCACGAGCGCAGCACGGTCGCGGTGCTGCCGCTGCCCGGCGATCGTCACTTCCGCCTGATCGGCAACCTGCTCGAGCAGTCCGGCGAGCCGGCGGAGGCCGGCTACGGACGCGCCATCACCGCCGAAGAGGCGCGACGGCTCATCGCCGCGAACGCCCTTCCCGTCACGATCGAGTCGATCGGATGGAGCTCGACGTACCGGAGCCACCACCGCGTGGCGGAAACGTTCCGCTCCGGTCGCGTGCTCCTCGTCGGCGACGCGGGCCACCTGCACAGCCCGGCGGGCGGGCTCGGGATGAACACCGGCATCGCGGATGCCGCGAACCTCGCCTGGAAGCTCGCGGACGTGCTCGACGGCGCGCCCGAGCGACTGCTCGACACGTACACGGCGGAACGGCGGGCCGTCGCGCTCCAGGTCGTCAACACCAGCGACCGGTTATTCGTGCTGCAGGCCGACGGGCGTCGGCGATTCGCCTTCATGCGGCGCACCGTCCTGCCGCTCATCGTGCGAACGGTGACGCGCACGCGTGCCGGCCGCGGACTCGCCTTCCGGGTGCTGTCGGGCGCCTTCGTGCGCTATCCCGCGCCGACGTCGAGCGAGGGCGGCCGCACGACCGCGTTCCGCGCGGGTGGCCTGCTGCACCGGACCGGCATCGACGCGTTCGATCGTGCCGTGGACGCGCACGCGGGGCGTCACCTGCTCGTGCGCACGGGCCGGGGCGGGCACGGCGGCTCGAACGCACTCGAGGCGCTGGCCGCCGATCGGGGGTGGGATATCGTCGACCTCGATGCCGCCGACGCGCGACCCTTCGCCGGGCGGAACGCCGAGGGCCTGGTCGCGTGGGTGCGACCCGATCGACACGTCGGATGGCTCGGCAGAGACATCCGGGCACTCGACGGGGAACTGCAGAACTGGCTCGGGGCGGTGCGCCAGCCGACGAGGTGAGACGACGAGATGGATGACACGACTCCGGCGCGGAAGCGAGGCCGACGCGCCGGCGACGCGCAGCAGACACGGCGCGCCATCCTCGATGCGGCGCGGGCGGAGTTCGCGGCCTCCGGTTTCACTGCGACGAGCGTGCGGGCCGTGGCGCGGCGCGCCGAGGTCGACCCGGCGCTGATCGCGCACCACTTCGGATCGAAGCAGGCGCTCTTCCTCGCCGCGCACGAGATCCCCGACGACCCGCTCTTCCTCGTCGGCGACGCCCTCGCCGCCGCCCCGGAGGACCGCGGCGAGGTCCTCGCCCGCACGTTCCTGCGCCGCTTCATCGGCGATCCCCGGGGCATCGGCATCTCGCTGATCCGCTCGGCGTCCGCCGACGAGTCGGCCGCGCGACTGCTCCGCGACACGATCGGTCGCGCACTCTTGACGCACGCGGCGGGGCTCGCCGGCGATGACGACGACGCTCCCGTCCGCGTCGCCCTCGCGAGCGCGCTCATGGTCGGCGTCGCCTTCCACACCCGCATCCTGCGGGTCGACGCGCTCGAACCGCTCGACATGGACGAGCTCGCCGCCCGCCTCGGCCCCGCCCTGCAGGCGGTGCTCGTGGGCGCGCGCGGCGCGTCGTCCTGAGACGAGAGCCCCGAACCATCCGCCGACGCCCGACCTCGAGACGAAGCCGGGCGCCGGTCGTCAGTCTGCGCCGCCGGGCCTCCGCACCAGCTCGAGCCCGGCGCCGGCGAACTGCCGGACGCTGGCATCGGGCAGGAACGCGCGGGTCAGGGCGGCTCCAATACGCGTGAGGTCGGCCTCGTCGCGGTAGAGCAGGTAGAGCTGCTCGAAGCGCGGGTTGAACTTGCCCTTGAACCGATGGAGGGACTGGAAGCCGTACACCGGCTCGAGCACCCTCGACAGCAGCTCGGAGAGCTCGGCGATCCTCCCGGCGTCCGGCGGGTAGTCGTGGGTCAGGGGCGCACCCGACAGCGACATGATCTCCGCCCCCTCCTCGGCGAAGCGTTGCGCCGACGAGCCGATGAGGAACTCCATCACGGGCCCGAATCCGTTCTCGCGGCGGCGCATGAGGTCCAGCGTCCATCCGCGGATGCCGGCGTCGCCGTAGACCGGCAGCCACGACAGGAACCCGTCGACATCCCCCTTCGGCGAGATCGCGAGCGCGAGCCGCACCTCGGGGTCGGCGGCCTCGTCGAGCGTGCCGAGGGTGAAGCCCATCTCGGGAAGGTCCTTGTCGCCGACCCACTGCTCGCTGATGGCCCGCAGCTGGGCTCGGATGCCCCAGCTCTCGTCGGCCAGTCGTGTCAGCCGGAACTCCATGCCCTCGCGCTCGGCTCGGTTCAGCGCGCCGCGCACCGCAGCCCACCGCTTGCCCGAGAACGCGAGCCCCTCGAGGTCGACGATGGTGTCGTCGGCGACGACCAGGCTGCGCCATCCGCCGGGAACGGCCGCTCGGGTGGCCTCGCCCGAGCTGAAGAAGCACGGGACGAGCCCCGCGTGCTCGGCCATGTCGATGAACTCGGACACCGACTCGTCGCGGGATGCCTCGGGTCCGATCGGGTCGGCGAGCACGAGCGCGACGCCGGCTCGGCGCTGGTAGGCGACGATGCCGGTCGACGTGCGGGCGTACTGCATGTGCGGCCAGGTGGTCATCCACGACAGCGTGCCGCCGCCGTGCGTGCGGAGTTCCCGCGCGACGTCGTCGCGCGTCGGCGGCGGGGCGATGCCGAGTTCGGGCCGGCGCCTCGCCGCGAACGCCCGGCGGACGGCGATCAGGTAGACGGCCATCAGCAGCCAGAGGATGCCGGTGGCGATCGCGACGCCGGCGTCGCCGCCGATCACGGCGTCGGCCTCGGCATCGCGGAGCACCGTCAGGAGCAGCACCACGAGCGCGAGCGATACCAGCGCGTTGAGCAGACCCCAGATGAGCGTCAGCACCCAGGCCCAGCGTCGACCACGGACCAGGCCGTTCGTGACGATGAGGATGACGGCGACGTCGAGGGCGAGGTCGACGAACGAGCCGCCCGCTGGCTCGGTGCGACCGAACGGGCCGAAGGTGGGCGCGAGCGTCGTGAGCAGCACGATGGCGCCGAGCGCGAGGCTCGCGATGCCGGCGATGATCCGCTGCTCGTGCACGGTCGTCCGCTGGACCTTCAGCGACCGGTCGACGACCAGCACGAGGCCCACGGCGAAGGCGTGCTCGAGGTCGGCGAGGCTCCCCCAGAAGAGCAGCGTGACGACGCTGAACGCGATGAGCACCAGCCACGCCCGCACCCGCCAGGGCTGCACGAACAGCCCGACCGCGGCGGCGATGCACGCCACGGTGCCGCCCGACGGCCCGACATCGAGCACGGTGGCCTCGAGTTGGGCCCACGGCCACGGCAGCAGGGCGGCGAGCCAGAGGAACAGCGCGCTCGCGAGGATCGCGAACAGCTGCCCCACCCAGAAGTACCCCAGCGCGATGCGCCCACCGCGCTTGATCTCGAGGAACGCCATGCCCGCGAAGCTCGCGATCGCGAACAGGTAGACGACGGGGTGGTCGACGAAGAACGTGCCGGTGATCGGGGTCCAGAACTTCCCCTCGGCGAAGGCCGGCAGCCCGTAGGCGACGCTCTCGAACAGCGGATGGTCGACGAACGGCGACCACAGCGCCCCGGTCGCGAGCCCTGCGATGAGGATGACCGCGACGGTCACCAGGGTCGCGGGCGCCTTCGTCACGATCGCGGCGAACCGCCGTGGTGTCTCGGCATCGGTCGCCTGTGTCGTCGCCATCGCTTCCCCCGGGGCGCGCTCGCCTCCCCCGACCCTAGCGGGAGGCTCCCCGCGCGCCGGGTGACGCCGACGGACTCGCGCGACGCGTCCGCGCGCCGGAACGCGGACGGCTGCCGCACTCGGCGTCCGGGTACGACGAAGGCCCGGCACCCGATGGGGTGCCGGGCCTGCGTTGCTCGTTTGGACGAAATGTGGCGGTCAGGGCGGATGCCGGGCGCCCAGTTTCGTCCAATCGGTGAGGTGGGGCGGGGACGTGGGAGTCCTACGCCGCCTGCATCAGGTCGACCGTCGCGTTGGGCACGGATGCGACGACGAACTCGCCGTCGGCGGCATCCACACGCACCGCCTCGCCGTCGCCGAGGGCGCCGGTGATGAAGAGGTCGGCGATGCGGTCGTCGATCTCGCGCTGGATCAGGCGACGCAGCGGGCGAGCACCGTACTCGGGCTCGTAGCCGAGCTCCGCCAGGAGCGCCACCGCGGCATCCGTCACCTCGAAGCCGATCTCGCGCGCGGCCAGCCGCGCCGACGTCGCACCCAGCATCAGGCGCACGATCTCAGCGATCTCCGACGACGACAGCTTCTGGAACAGCACGATCTCGTCGATGCGGTTCAGGAACTCCGGCCGCATGGCCTCGCGCACCTTGCCCATCACGCGCTGGCGCACGTCGTCCATCGACGAGAAGCCGTTGGCCGCAGCATCCGCCGACGCCACGAAGCCGAGCGCACCCGACCGCGACGCGAGGAACTCCGAACCGAGGTTCGAGGTCATGATGACCACCGTGTTGCGGAAGTCGACCGTGCGACCCTGGCCGTCGGTCAGGCGTCCGTCGTCGAGCACCTGCAGCAGCAGGTTGAACACGTCGGGGTGCGCCTTCTCGATCTCGTCGAACAGCACGATCGAGTACGGGTTGCGGCGCACGCGCTCGGTGAGCTGGCCGGCCTCGTCGTAGCCGACGTATCCGGGAGGGGCGCCGACGAGCCGCGACACCGTGTGCCGCTCGCCGAACTCGCTCATGTCGAAGCGGATGATCGCGCCCTCGTCGTCGAACAGCGACGACGCCAGCGCCCGCGCCAGCTCGGTCTTGCCGACGCCGGTCGGTCCGAGGAACAGGAACGAGCCGACCGGCCGCTTCGCGTCGCCCATGCCGGTGCGGTTGCGCCGCACCGAGCGGGCGACGGCGGTGACCGCGTCATCCTGCCCGATGACCCGGGCGTGCAGCTCGCCCTCGAGGTTCGCGAGGCGCTCGCGCTCGCCCTCGGTGACCCGACTGACCGGGATGCCGGTGGCCCGCGAGATCACGGCGGCGATCTGCGCCTCGTCGATCACGGTCGAGGTCGCGGCAGCGCCATCCGCCGAAGATGAAGCGGATGCCACGGCACGGCCCTGCGCGGCGGCCTTCTCGGTCGCCTCATCCAGCCGCTCCTGCACCTTCTCGATCTCGTCGCGGATGCGCGACGCCTCCTCGTAGTGCTCGGCGCGGACGGCCGCGTTCTTGTCGGCCTCCAGGTCGGCGAGGCGCTCGATGAGGGCGGAGACATCCACCTTCACGCCCAGCTTCAGGCGCAGGCGCGCGCCGGCCTGGTCGATGAGGTCGATGGCCTTGTCGGGCAGCACGCGGTCGGTGAGGTACCGCGCGGAGAGCTCGACGGCGGCGCGCAGCGCGTCGTCGGTATAGGTGACGCCGTGGTGCTCCTCGTACGCGGGGCGCAGGCCCTGCATGATGAGCACGGCGTCCTCGATCGAGGGCTCGCCGACCTTCACCGGCTGGAACCGGCGCTCGAGCGCGGGGTCCTTCTCGATGGTGCGGTACTCCTTGAGCGTGGTCGCGCCCACGAGGTGCAGCTCGCCGCGGGCGAGGCGGGGCTTCAGGATGTCACCAGCGCCCATGCCTGCATCTCCAGCGCCGCCGCCGGCGCCGACGACGGAGTGCACCTCGTCGACGAAGACGATCAGCTCGCCCTTGTGCTCGGCGATCTCCTCCATCGTCTTGGTGAGGCGCTCCTCGAAGTCGCCGCGGTAGCGGGTGCCGGCGAGCATGGCGGGCAGGTCGAGGGCGACGACGCGCTTGCCGAGCAGCGCCTCGGGCACGTTCTCCTCGACGATCGCGCGGGCGAGGCCCTCGACGATCGCGGTCTTGCCGACGCCGGCCTCGCCGATCAGCACGGGGTTGTTCTTCGTGCGGCGGCTGAGGATCTCGATGGTCTGCTCGATCTCGTCGGCACGGCCGATCACGGGGTCGAGCTCACCGTTCATGGCGCGCTCGGTGAGGTCGAGGCCGAACTTGTCGAGCATGGGCGTGGCGGATGCCGCGGCATCCGTCTGCTCGCCCATGCCGCCCATGTCGGGGCCGGCGGACGGGTCGGATGCCACGTGCTCCCCCAAGCCGGCCGCGAGCGCCTCGGCGGTGACGCCGCCGCGCGCGAGCACCTGCCCGGCGGGGGCGTCCTGCCCGAGCACGAGCGCGAAGAAGAGGTGCTCGGGGTCGATGTACGTCGACCCGCTCGAGCGTGCGACCTGGTACGCGTGGAACAGCGCGCGGCTGGCCGACGGAGTGATGGTCGCCGCGTTCGCGTCGGCGGTGTCGGATGCCGCGGGCAGCCGCGCCTCGGTCGCCGTGATGATGCGCTCGGGCGACGCGCCGACGCGGGTGATCGCCTGCGCGACGGACTCGTCCTCGACGATGACGCGCAGGATGTGCAGCGCGTCGAGCTCGGTCTGCCCGCGCTCGAGCGCGAAGCGTCCGGCACGCTGCAGGATGCTCTGGGTGCGCGAGGTCAGGAACCGGCTGAGGTCGATCGACCGCGCCTGCCTGGCCTGCTCACCCGCGAGGTAGCGGCTCAGGAACTCGTCGAACGAGCTCGAGCCGGCCTCGTTGAAGTCGTCTGGCACCTAGGTCCTCCTGGGAACTTGAGTTGGGTACGCTCAAGTTCAACGCGGAGGCCGCGACGCTATTCCCGCCGCTTCCTAAGGCCGTGAAGGGAATGCCACTGATCGGTCGGGATGCGCCTCCAGGTACGGCGACAGCGCTACACGTAGTGTCATGTGGCCTCGTCGCTCGGCGTATGCACACGGGCATGTAGCAGGTCCGACATGCGGATGCTTCGTGGCCACCCGTGCCGCCGGTATGCATCATCGAGTACACGAGCGATCGAAGACAGTGGATCCCGATAAGCTACGGCGACCGACAGGAATGGGGGCGTAGTGGCCGAAATCACCTCGAAAGCTCGGGCGTTCATCGTTATCGACAGTCTCGAACAGGATCTCCGGTACTCAATCGATAACTACCTGTTGGATCACCTTAATGAAGAGGAAGTACTGGGGCCGGATCTCCCGGACGCGCAAGAGCGGCGCTCTCGAGATGACGCGGGACCGACGCTTTCGATCACGAATTACCTGTACCTTCGCCAGGCCTACGATGTTTTGCTCAGGCACTCACACTCTCTGCCGCGGGATCTGGGCGATGAGCTCGCCCGCAACGTCGGAGCTCTTGACGCGTTCGTCGGAGTGCGCAACCGCGTCATGCACGGCCGCCCGCTCCGCGTAGATGATCTTGATAACGCAACCGCCTTCGTCAATCGGTTCTCGACGCGGCATTTCGCTTTGACACGCGATGTCCTAGCGCGACTGGACACCGATGCTGATTGGGAGCCCGCCTACACGACCACGCCAGCGCCACACGACCGAGTCCTCCACAATTTGCCTGCTGCCGACTTTGACGAGACCGGTCTCGTAGGTAGAACTAGCGAAGTCAGCCAGTTGGTCGACTTGCTGGTTAAGGGTCGAGACCGGATGATTACTGTCACAGGAGAGGGTGGTATCGGGAAAACCGCACTGGCCCTCGAGGCCTCGTACTCACTTGTCGATGCGCTGGATCCGCCTTTCGAAGCGGTGCTATGGGTATCTCTCAAGCATGAGAGGCTCACCGCCGACGGTGTGCGATCCATCGCCGATGCTGTGCGAGACGTGTCCGGCGCCACGAATCAACTCGGCAGAGCACTTGAGCCGTCGTTTGGTGGCAGTGTCGACGAACTCGCGGACTACCTGAGTGGATTGAGTGCCCTCGTTGTTATCGACAATCTTGAATCAGTGCAGGGGACGGAGGTTCTTCGTCTTTATGACGAACTTCCGGAGAGCGTCACTTTCCTATTCACGAGTCGCGTAGGTATTGGACAGATCGAGCGAAGGATGCCACTCGGAGGCCTTAAGGAGAGCGACGCCGTGCTCCTCTTCCGAAAGTTCTCCAGACGTCGTGGGCAGGCTGGGTTAGCTGGGCTTTCACAGGAAGCCGCTGAACGCACTGTGCGGCGGCTCCGCCATTCGCCACTAGCGATACGTTGGTTCATCCTCAGTGTCGAGAGCGGGAAGGTCCCCACGGACACGCTTCGCAATCAGGATGAACTTCTGAAGTTCTGCGTCGACAACGTTTATGAGGCACTGACGCCGGACTCAAAGCTTGTGCTCGCCGTACTAAGAACGCTCGATCGTCCCATTTCATTCGACGAACTGGCAGTCGTAACCGCCCTCGAAGTTGACACGCTACGCAGGACCGCGCAGGACTTGGCGCAGGGCTCCCTTCTTGTTCGAACGCCAAGTTCCGAGCTCGGTGCGCCAGACCTGCTGGAACTGTCGCCTACCGCGAGAGCGTATCTTCCACGTGTGGATCTCTCGAACGCCGTGCTTCAAGCGGTGATTGACCGGGAAGCGGCGTATCTTCAAGACCGCGAGGAAGCACGACTCGCCCAGGTCCGTCGCGAACTTGACCCCAATGTGGTGCACGCGCGTTCGCCAGAGGACGAACCTACCGCGCACCTCTTGCGGCTCGCCCTTCGACTGAGCACCCGCGAGGATTTCGATGCAGCAACCCTGCACATCTCTCGGGCTCGCAGCTTGAATCCGGAATACTACGAAATCGATCGCGTCGATGCCTTCATCGCGAGTCGACGCGGCAACGTGCCCGGTGCTACAAGTCGATATCGCGCCGCCCTATCCGCTTGCGAGAGTGATGTTGAGCGAGCACGCGTCAGCCATTTCCTAGCGGGCCACCTCGCTCGAAATGGCCACGACATGGACGCAGCGATCCCTCATGCGGAGTTTGCTCATAAGATCCTGGCAAACGCAGATACGGCAATGGCTCTTGGAAACTACTATGTCTGGATTAGGAGATTCGCGGAGGGTCAGGAACTCCTAGAGCAGGCGCTAGACAGCGACAGCAAGAAGCTCCAGCGCATCGTTACTACTGCGCTGGTCGACAGTTGGCGACGCTGGGCCGAGGACGAGCTTCAGGACCGGATGCCAGACGCTGCCGTCGACAAGTGCCTGGCTGGTTTCACTGCGGGGAGGTCTCTCCTGGACGCGGGAAGCCATGACTTCAAGCTAATCGAAGCTGTCGGGCGTTCCGTCACTGATGCAGCAAAGGCGCTTCGATACGTCGCGGAAGCAACGCCGCAACAAATTCGGCGCCTCAAGTCGGCATTGGACTACATTCTCGACAACGTGGGGCGATTCCGAGTTGTCGAGAGCTGGAAGCGTCTGACTGCCGCCGTCGCGTCACTCCCGGACTCGATCCAGAAGCAACTCCTTCCGAACGGCTGGCCCTCACCGGCGATACGACAAGCAGGCAGTGAGCAACTGCCAGTTTCGCCCGGCATCCAATACAGTGGCTCCATCATCACAGTGAAAGAGACGTACGGGTTCATCGCGCATCCGGAGTTCCCCAACAATGTCTTCTTCCATTTCGGGACTCTCCGAAACAATCCCGATCCCGCGCTTCTCATTCCTGGCACACTGGTGTCGTTCACGCACGCGCGAGATCAGGATGGCCGTGATCGCGCTGAGACGGTGCATATCGAGGCGTAGTTGTAATGAGCGCGATTCGGAGTAGATCGCGAGTTGGCCCGGTCGTAGATGCTGCAGCGATAGCGCGGCTGTCTGAGGCATCGGTTGGTGGTTCGGGCGGCCGAGGGTCGCACATGCGAGCGCACCATGATTTCATGATCCCTTCGGGTACCGTGAAGCATGGACTTGGCGGCAGTGGCGATCGATACGCAGCTCATTGGCGCGTTCCTGGGCGCGATGCTGACCCTCGCCGGCGTTGTCACCGTCGAGCTCCTGCGCTCTCGACGTGAGCGAATAGCCCGAGCGGAGGCGCGCGCTCATCGCGAGGAGGATCGGGAGAGAGAGCTCTGGGAGATCTCGCGGCCCGCAGCCGATGCCGTGCGGGAGCGCTTCATCGCGATAGTTCGAAGCGCCTCACCTCCGAATCCCTACGAGCCGCCCGATCCGAATCGGCCGGATTTCGAGGATTGGTTTCCCGAGTCATGGGAGGACGTCGATCCGCTCCTCGAACGCGACATTGCACTGATTCCTTCAGCGCAATTCCGGAGTCATCTGACGGTCGTGCGCGAGTGCATCGGGATGGCCTTCGCTCTGCAGCAGGCGGGGTACGAACGTAGCCAGAGCGAGGCTGTCCGGCGCGCCGGGCGGACCGGTCTCGAAGTGGTGTCGGCTTGGCTCCGAGGCGAGCGTGTACTGGCCGAAGACCTCGCACGTGAGCTCGATGTTCTTCGTCAGCATCGGAAAGAGGTTCACGAGCGGTGGGCCGACGAGGACCGACTTCGCGTTGCGTATGAGCCGGAACAGCTCGTCCAGGCCGAGACTGAACGGCCCTCGCGAGAGCGAGGTCCTAGGGCCACAAGAGAGTCGCACGACCAGTGAGCCAGGCGGACCGAGCCATCGCGCCTGCTGCCGCAGTTCCCCGACCTCTCGCGCCCGGGCTGATCCGTCCCAGGAACAGCAGCCGACGTCAGTTTTCCGAGTCAACGCCCCACCAGCATCGGGGCAAATCCGAGCTCTGCGATGAGGGCACGACACTAACCGACGTCGAACTCGCGTTCCTTCTGTTCGCTGTGCTCGCGCCAGCGGATGCGAAGGCGGGCGCCATCTGAGCCGCCAGCCGCGTACAGGACCGGCAGGCGCCTGCTCTGCCCCTTGTGAATCGTCGTCGGATTCCCAGGGGCAATTAGGCGCATATACCCGTCCTCGAGTATTCCCTCGAATGTGACGTCCTCAGCATCCAGGTCGCCGGTGTTGGTGATCTCGAGCCAGTGGTTGGTCGAATAACGTGGCGCGCCCCTCGAATTAACGCCGGACACCTCACGTTCTTGGTGCGGCTGGACCACAAAATCCACCTCGCCCAATCCTGCGTTCAACTCGGGTGTTGGGTCGATGCTCAGAGACGCGATGTCATGTTCGATCGCTTTCCAGACTTCGTGACCGAGCTGCTCGATGTTATTGAACTCTCCCAGCAGTCCGCGGTCCTGCATGTCTTCCTTGAATGCACGGAGAGCGTCGAGCTGCGCGGTATCGACGTTGTAGGGCAAAGGTGCTGTCGAGAAATAGAGATGGACCTGCCGGCCAAGCTCTAGTGCACGATCGACCTCCTCAACTGTTCCGGAAACCGCATCCGGGGTGGGCGAACCCAACCTGCCGCCGAACAATGCGAAGACGATGTCCGAATCGTCGACACCTTGGGCATTGATTAACTTCTGCGGGTGAGCACCCATGACCGGCACCGCCGACGACTCCCAGCGCCACGGCTGCAGGATCACGCCCTTAGCTCGCGCGTTCGCATCATTCCAACCCAAGATTGCTTTCTCCACAGCGTCGCGCGCCTCGGGGACGTCTGATGGCGAAGCGATCATCACGCGGAGCACTTTGGCGGAGTACGACATGCGTTCAAGCGTAGAACGCAGCAGTGACGGCGAGACGGAATCCACAACCCAGATTCCTCGTCACGGAATCGGTCGCGCGCAGAAGGACTAGCGATGAGATGAGCCAGCGCGAGGTAGCGACTCAGGAACTCGTAGAACGAGTTCGAGCCGGCCTCGTTGAAGCCGTCTGGCACCTAGGGTTCCCCCCGATGGAAATTGAGTTGGGTTCGCTCAAGTTCGAGAGGGACATCAGCGGGTAATCCCACCTGGCGGATGCGTCTCTTCGGACTCCCCAAGGAGCGAGTTTCGCTCCTTCACTCGCCTTCCGCCGAAGATTCGTCGTCGAGGTCTCGAACATGCATCTGCAGGCGCTGAGTTGCGTCACGAATGAGCTGCTGGATGTCGTGGGGCGACAGCTGATTGGCGAACCTTAGGGCAGCGTCCATGCTCGTGAGCGCTTCATCGACGTGTCGATGGCTACCGAGCGGAAGCTCCGTACGGTCGCGCCAACGGTGAACGTGGCTGATCTCGTGTGCCACAGCAGCTGGCATCGAAAGAGCGCTGTTCGGGTCAATTACGCTCCGGCCCGGATAGATGTCCCGGCCAAAATAGACCTTGCCATAATCCGCACCATCTTCGTCCTGCTCAACTACGAAGCGTGTATACCCAGACTCGTCGTACTCGAAAACAACAGTGCCATCGAGTCCCAAGAACGTTGTAGCGACCCTACGCACCTCCCGGTCGTCCAAAGCCTCGGACGACCGTCCCGCGAGCAGGGAAGCTGTCGACCGATCGCTCATGTTCCGCTTCCGACTCGCCGCCTCAGGGCAGTGCCTGCTCTCGCGCGGGTCCCCCCGTTGTTCGATACCAAAATCTTGCCGGACTCACGATCGACGCGCGTGACGCCAAGCTCCTGCCACAACGGGTTCTCCTTGCTCAAGAAGTCCCCACGCCAACCGTCGTGATCGTACTCATTGGTCGGCGCAAGCAGGCTTAGTCGCTCCCCCCACGTCAACCTCGCGCGCTCGGAACCGAGCTTCGCGAGGTCAGTACCGTAGTCCTGCATCAGCGCCGCATAGCCGTGCATCATTACAGCGGCAGACGCGAGACTCTGCTCCCTTTCGAGATGAGACGTTCCAGGGCGAAGCTCCGGACGCACTTCGGCCAGCATCTCCAGGAACTCAGCGGCGGTAGCGGCCAAACCGTCCAATTCGGCCTCTTCCACCTCATTGGAGCCAGCGAATGTGCGCATCACTTCGCGTAGGGTCGATAAGGTTACAAAATGGGGCGCCTTCTTGCTTAGTCGATCCGTGGCACGATTTACCCCTGCCTCGAACGAAGGAGCCTTGTCGAGGACCCGCTTAGCAAGCGTCGACAAGTCGTCCTCTGTCGTCAGGTCGTATGCTTTCGAAAGCGCCGTTGGCTTTGGGCGCTGATTCTTGTCGAAGAAGTAGTTACCTTCATCCTCCCGACTCAAGAAATAGAGTTCCACTTTGAACTCCTTGCTCGGGTCGAACTTCGGGTAAGCGGCGGGCCGATCGCGAAATGCACGAACAGCCTTGAGAATAGCCTGATGCCTGTGGTGAGAATCGGGAAGATAAACCTTGCCCGAATATAGCGTCACTTCTTTCTCATTGTCGTCCCAGTAGGCCTCAAAGTGGCCCGGCCTGAGGTTCCAAACGAGCGAGTTCAGAAAAAGACGCTCACCTCGAAGTAGTTTATCGGTCAGCTCGTCCGCATTGCTAGAATCAAAAACGTAGTACCGATCGTCTGGATAGCCATCCGAAAGTGACAGTTCCCGCGGTAATCCACTCGGTGCAGTCGGCTTAATACCACGTTGAACTGATTGATCAGTCCACAGAATCCGACTCTCGGCAGCATCCGCGATTTGCTCCAACGTGACGGTGGCGGTGGCGAACGCCTCGCGGCCTCGACCCGTCCACTGCACACCAGGCAAGGTAAGTCTGCCTCGATATTGTGCGCCAGTCGGCGTGAATTTTGGCTCGTCAATGAAGCCTGCGATGTCCCTAATCACGAGCTCCACGGTAGTCTGACCGGCGCCATCGGCGACAGCCCGGGACGGTTCACGGTCGCACAATGGCGGGCAGCTCAGTGAGATCGCGGCTTCCAGTTGCCTGGATCAGTCGCTGGGCCTCGCAGATCAGGTTCGCCAAAGCTATGGCTCGCCCATGTCTGCGCCCGGTCTAAGTAGCGTTCAAGGCTCGCCTGATGCTCCTCCCGGTCGACGAGCGTCACTGTTTCGGTGAAGAGCGCCGCCATCTCGTCCTCGTTGCTCAGCCGATCATGAAGCTCGAAGGCAAACATGTAGATGACTGCGTCTACCGGGGCGCCGCGTCCCGTTCTTGGCCCGCCCTCCCCCTCTTGCAGTTCGACCAGCAGCTCATGCGCGCCCTTTCGTCGAGTTCGTAGTCCGAGATGGGCGAACTCGTTCACCGCTCTCAACAGTGCAGCGAGCCTCCCCCATCCTGCTTCCGTCAGCCACCGACTCGTCGAAGCTCGGCCCCACCGTTCCAGCTTCTGCGCTCGGTTGGGCTTGAGACGATGGGTTCGTAGCCGAGCTGTCTGTTCTAAGAGCAACCGGATGCCGCCAAGGGCATAATCAGAATCCTCCAAGCAAAGCCGCGCAGCACCGTCGACCGACTGGGCGGCATGAATGAGGGCATCTCTTTCCGCACCAGTCTGCCTATCACCGAGCTGCCTGGCCATCTTCGAAATTGAGCAGTCCGCGCGACAGATGCGGCGCGACCGCGCGGCATTCTTGCGCGCCGCTCGACCATCCGCCCTCGGCACGCAGTTGCTGCCCGACGAGCCGTTGCTCAACGCGCTCGCAGACCCGTCGGAGTTCCTCCGCATGCGTGCTGTCTTGTTGGAGCAACGCGTGACAAGCTTCTCGACGATCCCGATCCGATGGTTTGAGGGTCGCGATGAGTAGTGCTGTCCGATAGGGCTGGCGTGCGGAATCAAGACTGAACTCGGCCTAATCCCGGTTGTCCGGAACGAACCTGACGCGCTTCGCCCAACGGACGGCCCCGTCATTCGGCTCGGTCTTGCCGGTCAGCACGTCGAGCAGCGTCGACCTGCTCGCCCAGACGGCCGCGCAGGTCGGCCGCACGGGCACTCCCGAACAGGTCGAGACGGCGGTCGAGGTGCTCGACGAGTCGCGCCGCCGTCTCTACTCGATCCTCGCCTAGGAGTGACCGAGCGCCCTCGCACGCATCGGCACCCGGATCGAAGTTGCATACTTGCCACGCGAAGTTCGCCCGCTGCGGCGGCCCCGGGTGTGCCCACGGTCACCTCGAGCGTGTTCTCCTATGCGGGAGGACCTTGTGCGGGTGGCCCTTGCGTTCGTTTACCGACTGCGCGCGAGCGTCCAGGCCGGGCGACGTAAACAGCGCGTGAAACGCTTCGCCGATGAACTCGGCTCCGTCAATGACGTCATCCACGCTGAGATCACTGACCTCGTGCGTTCCTCTGTTCCCGATCCATTTCACGGCGAGAAACAGAGCCGCTGCGCGGTCATGACCGGTTTGCCTCTTCCACTCCTTCAATCGCGCGTCCAAGGTCATGAACCCGCCATTATCACGCTCGGACGGAATGCCGACATGCGTCAAGAAGCGCTCGACTGAGGCCCGAAGTGCGGTTGCGGCCAGTCCTGGATCCAAGAAGAGCACCCGTTCGGCGCGCTCAATCGCGTCATCCACGTCCCCCGGGACATCCTCCGGTAATGCAAGCAACTTAAGGGCTGGGCTGAGGTACTCAACACGGTAGAACGCGCTATATTGCGGGATTTCGTGTCTTGTTGTCTCCCCCACCGAGTACACGCCGAAGGACTTGACAGTCTGCTCGCATTCAGGATTATCGCAACGGCCCGCCGAAATGAACCTGCCAGAAATCCACTCGGGTTCCCAATACTCGTTCGCACGCGCGCGCTTGGAAGCGCTGTCCTCATCAGTTGACGGCTCAGAGAACGCGACATGCCCTTCCCAACAGAACGGGCACATCGGGCGCGGCCATGCCACGCCATCCTCGATCGGCTTCCCGAGTTGACGTAGAGCGCGGTACTGGCTGGAGACCCTCACCGAATCCACACTCCTCGCTGTCGGGCGAGTCTCAATCCTACGCGTCGGTTGTTGTGGCGTTGCTCGCCGAGGCGGCATCCGCTGACACCCTGTTCCCACAGGGCGAACTGCCGCCCCGCGTGGTCGACGTCTCGAGCGTGCCGTGCACGAGCTTCACAGCGTTCCCGCTGCAGATCGACGGCGGCACCCGCCATCTGCTTGCCAGTCTCCACCATCGGCTGGAACGTCGAACGCGTCGGACGCACTCTTGTGTCGCTCGGCGTGCAGGTGCATCCCCCGCCGCGCGGTACTCCTCGACCACGGCCTCGCCGTCAGCGCCGCGGCAGTGCCGTCGACGCCCGCGGGATGAGGGTCGGCAGCGCCATCCGGATCCCACGCTCCCCCTCCTCCGGCGACAGCAGCAGCTGCAGCGCCGTCGACGCGATCTGCTCGAACGGCGTGCGCACCGAGGAGAGCGCCACCGGCAGCCGCGACACCAGGGGGATGTCGTTGTAGCCGACGATCGAGAGGTCGGATCCGATGCGGAGGCCGAGGCCGCTCGCCGCGGTGAGCACGCCCATCGCGAGGTTGTCGTTCGCGGCGAACACCGCCGTCGGGCGGTCGGGGCGGTCGAGCAGGCGCATGCCCGCCTCGATGCCGTCGTCGACGCCGTAGCCGACCGAGAGCATGCGGGCGTCGTCGATCGGGAGCCCGGCCTCGCGGAGGGCGCGCTCCGCGCCGGCACGGCGGTCGCGGGCGCTCGAGGTGAACCAGGGCCCGGTCACCATCCCGATGTCGCGGTGCCCGAGGTCGATCAGGTGGCGGGTCGCGAGGTATCCGCCGGTCTCGTCGTCGCCGAGCGATGAGGGGCTGATGCGGTCGGTGCGGAGCACGAGGACGTGCGGGATGTCGCGGGCGCGCAGTGACGCCGGGAGCTCGTCGTCGAGGCGGGCGGTCGCGAGGATCACGCCGTCGACGTTGCGGTCCAGGAGGGTCTCGGTGGCGCGGCGCTCGTGGTCGGGTTCGTCGCCGCAGGTCGCCACCACGGCGAAGTAGCCGCGTCGGCCGGCGGCCTCCTCGATCGCCTGGAACATGAGCGCCATCACGGTGTCGGTCAGGCGCGGCACGAGCACGCCGATCGTGCCCGTGGCACCGCGCCGGAGGTTCGCGGCGAACATGTTGCGGCGGTATCCGAGCTCCTCCGCGACGCGGCGCACGCGCTGCGCCGTCTCGCTGCGGGAGGCCGGCGTGCGGTCGTCGAGGATGCGGCTGACCGTCGAGATGCTCACGCCGGATGCCTGCGCGACATCCTTCAGCGTGACCGCCACGGGCGCGGTATCAACGGGTGGCCGGATCCGCCGCGAGGTCGAGTTCGCGCCGGATCTCCGAAGCGCACGCCTCGACGTATTCCAGCGGCACCGATCGAAACGGATGCTCCCAAGTGAACGGGTACAGCGCCACGACCAACCGGTCGCCATGCGTCTCAACCCCGAGCTCGAGAGTCGGACGGGTGCCGAACAGCACGTGTCGGACTCCCGTCGTCACCGACTGCACTGAGCTCGCCGGGATGACGAACGGCTCACCCAGGCCGGCGCGCGTGAAGAGCGCGAGCCCCGAGGCATCCGCCGAGAGCGTGGCGAGCGCACGTGGGGACAGATGACGCGGCCGACCCGTCAGCACCTTCGACAGAAGCGCGACCTGCTGCACCGCCGTCGTGTCGAAACCAACCGGCAGATGGAAGGCGCGACGTGATCGCCCGAGCGCCGCATCGACGCGCGCACCGTTCTGGATCGCCATCACGAGCCATATCCAGGCGAAAGCGGCGATCATGAACACGGTCACGCCGAACACGACGCCGAGGTGGCCGACGAGGTCGAGTTCCGAATCGTCGACTGCGGCGATGGACTGGTCGAGCATCCAGATGGTCAGTGCGGTCGCGCCGAGCGCAACCACCCAGCACACCAGCCAGACCCACGACGGATGCCGCGCCGCCGCGCGCGCACGGACGTCGCCGCCCTTGGCGGCAGCATCCGTCGTCATCGTGCCGCACCGCCGGCCTTCAGCGTGATCCCGCGGTGCGGCAACGGCGCGTGAGCAGACGAGTGGAATGTCGCGAGGGAACCCCGGTCCCGGAGGCCGACCCCGGATGTGGCCGAGCGGGCGACGACGATCATCGCGTAAACCTATCGCGGGCATGGGCAGCACGCGACGTCCGTCCACCAGGGTGATCAGCCGCGACCGCCCGGCCCCGCGCCTCGACTCCGTGCTGACCCTGTTGCCGAGCCCCACCCCCAGCCGCGAAGATGAGCCCGTCTCGAATTCTTCGCGGAAGGCGTTCCGATGATCGAGTACCGCTGGCTCCGGGCCATCCACGGGTCGTTCCTCGACGCACTCGAACAGGCCGCGTTCCTCGAACCCGAGCTCGAAGCGCGTCGGCGGGCCGCGGTCGACGCGGTGCGCGATGCGCCGGCCGTCGGGCTGCTCGGGGCGTTCATCCATCACGTCGTCGCCCGATCGGACGACGGCAGCGGCGAACTCGACCTGCTGGAGCGGGCATCGGCGACGTGGAGCCGCGGACGCGAACTCGCAGAACGCCTCGGATCCATCCGGGCCGCGCTGGAATCCGCGCTCGAGAACCCCGCCGCTCCGAACGCGACCGGTGCGTTCGACACGGCGACGGTGCAGCTCCAAGAACTCGCCAACGAGGCCATCGCCCTGCGGGCGGATGTCGACGCCATCCGCGCCGAGGCGACGACCATGCAGCACCTGCCGCCGCATCCGCGTCAGGACGACCTCGAGGTCTCCCGATGGGGCTGGGGCGATCGGGTCATCGCACGCCGCGGCGACGCGTTCGTTCGTGCGGTGTACCGGAACGCCGCGCAGTCGACGCCCAGATGCCTCGCGGCCGCGGTTGGCGTCACGAGCGCATACGCGGCGCACGCCACCGGATCGGCATTCCTGAATCACGTCGTCGGCGGGCCCCGGCGACTGCACCACTTCCGCGACCGTCTCGGTTCGTACTCGATCGGCAGCTGGGTGTCGTCGAACCTGTCGACGACGGCCGACACTCCGAGCCGCTTCGCAGACCTGCTCGACACCGTCGCCCCGAACGGGGAGCTCGATCCCGACCTCGACGCACTCCTCACCGCATCCCTGCGAGAGGCGTACGACCTGCCTGCCGACGTGGACGCGCCGTCGATGCGCACGGGCGTCGAGCGCGTCATCCGCCATCTTCGGCTGCTCGACTCGTTCACGATGCCGGCGGTGCCCGCCCCGCCGTCCGGAGGATGGATGCAGCTCGCCTGGAGCGATCCCGGAAACCCGCCGGCGCACCTCGTGCCGCAGGACCTGGACGTCGTCGGCACCGACAACGGCCCCGCCGTCCAGGTCGGCCCGGGCGAGCCCGGACCCGGCACACCCGGCAAGTCCGACGTGAAATCCGCCAGCGAGGTCTGCGGCGTGATCGCCCTGATCCTCCTCGTGGCCGACGTGGTGCAGGCGTTCATCCGGTGCGTCGTCCAGTGGGCGGATGGCGAGACGTGCACGTTCTGGGAGAACATGTTCCTCAGCAAGCTGTTCGAGCAGGACCCGCCCGACCCACGCGAGCAGCGCGAGGTCTGGGATCCGCAATCGACCGAGCAGGGCCTGACCGCCGTCGGAACCTCGCCGCAGGCACTGCAGCTCGTGATGCTGCTGTTCGACCTGCACACCCAGACGTTCGATACCCTGGCGCGTGCCCGAACCTTCCTCGTGATCACCGGCCTCATCGCCCCCGAGTCGACCGAGTCGCTGCCGCTCTACGAACAGTTCGTCAGGATCACCGTGGAACCGTTCGGGCCGCATCTCGAGGAGCCGGACCCCGAGTCGACCTACCATCGCTACCCGACCACGGAGGCCGAGGAACCCACCGCGACGCCATCGCCGTACCCGCACGGCGCCCTGCCCCGCGCCGTCTCCGACGGAAGCGCCGCCCTGGACGCCGGCACGATCGCGCTGTCGCTCTGGAGCGACATCGCGCACGGCGCCGACGGCGATGTCAACCTGGACCTCGACGCCGACCGTGGCCACGGTCACCCGGCGTGGGAGGCGGCCGGATCGGTGCACGACGCCCCCGTACCGGTCCGGATACTCGACTACACCGATCAGTGAGGCGAACGGATGTCTCAGCACGACGAACACGATCACGATCACGATCACGATCACGATCACGATCAGGCCAGGCCCGACCTGCGCCCGTTCTTCTGCCTTCCCTACTGGACCTCCGCGCTGCAACCAGGGGGGAAGTGGGATACGGGCGAGCAGCGGCCCTTGCCGTCCCAGGTGGTGTCGTGGTTGAGTCCCGCCATCGTCGCGGGCCCGTACCAGCCGGGTGAGACGCTCGAGGTGGCGGTGCAGGTCCGCAACTCCGGCGACGGCAACTCCGCCTCCATCGCGACCGTCGTCGTGTACTGGGCCGACCCGACCGTGGGCTTCGCCCAGCCGGAGTTCTTCGGTGCGACGACCGTCGCCGTCCCGCCCGCCAGGACGTCGCCGCTCACGGTGACGACGCCGACGATGCGTCGGACGATCCCGGCGTCGGCGCCGGACCACATCTGCCTCCTCGCCGCCGTGCACCATCCGCAGGATCGGGCGGGAACGGTCTGCGATCCGGTCGGCGACCGCCACTGGGCGCAACGCAACCTGACGGCGGTGACCGCGCAACCGGGTGCGCCGGCGATGATCCCGTTCGACCTGGCGAACCCCACGGCGGATGACGGCGAGTTCGTGCTGCTCGTCAGGAGAACCGAGCTCTCGGCCGTCATGCCGGTCGTTGCCGAACTCGGCGCAGAGCTGTCGGAGATTCCGCCCATCGTGACGCTGCACGGGCCCGACGGTCGTGCGCTCACGGATCCCATGCGCGAGTTGAGCCATGGCCTGTCGCTCGCGGCGCACGAGCGCGTGAGGGTCGAGTTGGCGATCGAACCCGAGGGCGAGCTCTCTCCCGACGCGGCGATCGTCGCTGAGGCTGTCCTGTTGCGTCACGATGAGCAGCCGGTCGGCTCGCTCGGATTCGTACTGCGCGGAGCGTGAGGCGCCCGCACTCGGTCGAACGGGAGGCGTTCGACGGGTGTCCTGACCGGTCAGGCGCTCGATGACGTCGTCCGACAGACGTTCCGCGATGAGCCCGAGCAACGCGCGCGACAGGTACCGGGCAGCTCAGCGCGAGTTCGCCCTCGCGCTCGTGCGGCCAGGGGCTCGGCTCATCGCAGCATCCGTCATCGGCTCGGCCGCAGCGCGGCCTCTAGGCGCCCGGGCTGAGATCCGGCCGAGGCGGAGCCGGCGGCGGCTCCGGGAGCCCGGCCGCGAGGATGTCCTCGATCATGAGGTACGCGGCATCCTTCGGCAGTTCACCCGGGTAGTAGCGCTCGTACAGCGCCTCTGCCTCGTCGACCGAGCGGATGCCGGTGAGCGCGAGCAGCACGGCGATGTCGGCGTCGTCGCGGGTCGGCCTGCTGGCGCGGATCTTCATCGCCAGCAGCGCCTCGGGCGAGATCACCCAGACCGACACGTCATCGTCGTCGTAGAGCGGCTCCCAGCCGACGTCGATCGCGATCGGGATGAAGGTGGCCGCCTTGGCGTTCAACCAGTCGTCGTCCCATCCGCGTCGTCGCGCGATCTCCGCCGCGATCTCGAGGGCCGGACCCGTCGGATGGAGCTTGGCGTCGATGTCGGGCGTGACGCGGCGCTCGCCGTAGTAGCGGAGCAGCATGGCCGCGCCGCCGATGATGCTCACGCCGCCGCGCTCGCCCCTGGCGTGCAGCTCGCGCACGAGCTCGCGGAGCCCGTCGATCATGTCGTCGCGCGTGAGGTCGGTCATGCGCTCTGCAGGGTCGACTCGTCGACGAGGATCCGGCGGCGGCGGAACGCCGGAGGCACGTCACGGATGGCGCGCGTCGAGGTCCAGCGGTTCACGGTGAGCGGCGTCTCCTCCGGGAGCGTGCGCGCGGGGTCGTCGATCCATGCCGGCTGCGGCAGCGCGTCGCGATCGAGCCAGTACTCGGTGACGGCGGCGAGCGCGGCATCCCAGACCGGCGAACCTGTCGGCGGCGGTTCGGTCGCGGCCAGGACGACGCGATCGACGCCTTCGGTCGCGGCGAGGTTGTCGCTGTAGCGCAGGAAGGCGCGGAGAGCGGCCTCGGGGTCACCGTCGGCGAGCCAGTCGGCGATGGCGTCACCCGCCTCGATCGAGCCGCTGCGAGAGGTGGGATAGACGCCGACCCGGCGGCCCGTTGCTCGCAGCAGGTGGTCGAGCTTCTCGATCGACGGGTTGCGCAGGCCCGACTCGATGAGCGAGACCGTCGACTTGTCGATGCCCGAACGGCGCACCAGCTCGGCCTGCGACAGACCCGCGGTCTTGCGCGCAGCGCGGAGGAGGGTGGCGGCGGGAGCCATTCCGGGCCTCCGTTCTGTTTGCGGATACGCAAACATTCTACGCGTTCGTCGTCTCCATGGGAACAGTCGAGAGATTCGGTGCACCATGCCTCGGCCGGGCTCCACGCGGCACGGCTCGTGGAGGAGATCCGTCGGGTCGTTCCGAAGCCGGCGTGGATGGGAGCGGATGCCACCGCTACCCTCGGCCCATGGCCGCCGCGATCACCCTGACCGTCATCCTCGCCCTGCTGGCGGTGTTCCAGCTCGCGCTCGCGCTCGGCGCGCCGCTCGGCCGGTTCGCGTGGGGCGGTGCGCACCGCGTGCTTCCGGCACGGCTGCGCGTCGGCAGCCTGGTGTCGATCGTCATCTACGCCGTCATCGCCGTGCTCGCCCTCGACCGCGTCGACCTGATCGACGTCGTACCCGACGCCGTCGCCGCGGTGGGCATGTGGGTCGTGTTCGGCTACTTCGTGCTCGGCATCGTGACGAATGCCATCTCGCGAAGCAAGCCCGAGCGGGTCACGATGACGCCGGTCGTCGCCGTGCTGGCGGTGCTGAGCCTGCTGGTCGCGCTGAGCTGACACGGCGGATGACGCGGCTGGCCGCGTTCGGGGTGGCGTGACGCGTCGCCCGCGCGAGAGCCGGCGGGCGGCCGGCGTGGGCGTCCGGGGCGGGTGGCGTGCGCGGGCGGCCGGCGCGGGCGGCAGCATCCCTGCTCGTCGACCCGATCCAAGCGCAGGCGTCGTCGATCCAGTGACGTCCATGCTGATCGCGGAGCTCGGCGTGGCCTGCTGACTCCTCCTCCACAGGGCACGTTCGCGACGATTCATCCACAAGGAGAATGGCTGGTCATCGATGATTTCCGGCGCGAATGGATGTCGGTGGGTGGGTGCAGGATCGAAGCATGGAAGAGCCCCCGACCCCCGCGCAGCCGACGCACCCGGCGCACGCGGCGGTGCCCGCGCTGGCTGCGCTCGAGCGCGGTGTGGCAGCGCTGCGGGAGACGTGGGCGGGTGCGATGCCGGCGTGGGGTCCGGCGAGTGGGGCGGTTCAGGTCGATGTGGAACGGATGGGCGATGCCGGGCTGGTGCGGGTCGTCGATGCAATCGCCGAGGCACGTCGTGAAGTCGATGCGGTCTTCGCCAGGGTCGCCGCCGAGGTGGCGAAACGGTCCGGGCCCGAGTTCGGCGTCGACGGTCTCGCGAAGGCACAGGGATTCCACAATCCGGTGCGCCTGATCGCGGCCGCGACGGGAGCGTCGCGGTCGGACGCACACCGGCTGATCGCCGTCGGTGCCGCGACCGCCGAGCGGCAGGCGTTCAGTGGTGAGCGGATGCCGGCGCGGCATCCGCATGTCGCAGCGGCGGTCGAGACGGCGATCATCAGCATCGAGGCGGCGTCCGTGATCACGTCGATGCTCGACCGGTCGGCGGCTCGGGCTGGGGCGAGCCGGATCGACGTGGTCGAGGCGGCACTGGTCGATCTGGCAGCGCGGGTGCCGCTCGAGACGCTGATGCGCGGGGTGCGCGAGGCCGAGGCGCGGCTCGATCCCGACGGCGTCGAACCCCGCGAAGACGAGGTGCGCACGGAGCGCGCACTGACGATGCGTGAAGACAACCGTGGTGTGGTGCACCTGCATGCCCGCCTCGACCCCGAGAGCGCCGCACCGGTGAAGGCGGCCATCGAGGCGCTCGTCAGCGAAGCGCTGCGCCGGCGTGAGCCAGGAGCCCTCGCACCCGTGGTCGATGACCGGCGGTCGATTCCGCAGATCCAAGCCGACGCGCTCGCTGCACTCGCCCGCCATACCCTCGGCTGCAGCCAAACGGCGGCGGCGCTCGCGAAGACCACGGTCGTCGTTCGCGTCGACCTCGACACCCTCATCGACGGGCTCGGGCACGCACGCATCGACGGCATCGAACAGCCCATCTCCCCCGCCACCGCGCGCCGCATGGCGGCCGACGCGGAACTCATCCCAGCCGTGCTCGGCGGCGATAGCCTGCCACTCGACCTCGGCCGGGCCGCCCGACTCTTCACCAAGGCGCAGCGGCTCGCGCTCGGCGAACGCGACGGCGGCTGCGCCTCCTGCGGCCAGAACATCGGCTACGTCGAAGCGCACCACATCGAC